>JAKFEE010000021.1:0-401629 GCA_036675815.1 Rhodospirillaceae bacterium | reverse complement strand
GCGCCGCCATGCCGGGCGAGGCCATCGCTCCGCTTGATGGCGGAGCTCCGCGCCGGCCTCGCCACCAACCGCAGGAGAAGCCCCATTGACAACAAAGGCCCGATTAGAGAAGCGCGGACCTCCGGGTCCGCAACATGCGAGGGGGCCTGGAGGTCAATGCTCCGGCTATGACATCGTCATTCGGCCGCCGCCTCCTCGCCGGCCTGATGGGCCTCGTCGGCGGCCAGCGCCGTCGTCAGGCGATCGCGCACCAGCTTCAGCTTGTTGTCGTGCTCGACCTTCAGGCCGAAGATGTCCTTGACGTAGAACACGTCAACCACGCGCTCGCCGTAGGTCGAGATGTGGGCCGAGGATATCTGCAGGCCGAGGCTGGTCATGGCCGCGGTGACGTCGTGCAGCAGGCCGGGGCGATCGCGGCCGTTCACCTCGATCAGCGTGTGGGTCGACGAGGCCTTGTTGTCGATGAGCACGCGCGGCGGCACCTTGAACACCCGGGTGCGGCTGGGCAGGGCCGAGCGGCGGCCGGCCAGTTCGCGCGCCGTCCGCATGCGCCCGGTCAGCGCCCGCTCGATGGCCGCCGCCAGCTTGGCCAGGCTGCTGGAACTGGCGAACGGAGCCCCATCCGAGCGCTGGATCCAGAAGGTATCGAGCGCCATGCCATTGGCCAGGGTGAGGATCTTCGCGTCGACGATCGAGGCACCGGAGACGGCCATCGCCCCGGCGATCTGCGAGAATAACCCGGGGTGGTCACCGGTGTAGACGGTGATCTCGGTGACGCCGCGCGCGGCATCGACGCGGCTGTCGACGGTGAGGGGCGCATTGTTCAGTTCGGCCTCGCGGATCATGCAGGCGTGGCGCAGGTGACTGGCCGTGTCGAACAGCACCCAATAGGACGGGTAGCCGCGGCCGATATGCGCCTCGATTTCCGCGGCCGCCCAGCCGAGCGCGGTCAGCGCGTGCCGCAGCGCCGCCTGTGCCGTCTCGACCCGCGCCTCGCGCCGGTCTGCCGACATGCCGCCGGTCATCACGTCATGGGCGCGATTGTAGAGCTCGCGCAGCAGGCCGCCCTTCCAATTGTTCCACACCGACGGCCCGACGGCGCGAATGTCGGCGCAGGTGAGGGCCGACAGCAGGCGCAGCCGCTCCGGCGACTGCACGGCGGCGACGAAATCCTGGATCGTCTTGGGATCGTCGATGTCACGCTTGAACGCGATTCGGCTCATCAGCAGGTGGTTCAGCACCAGCCAGCTTGCCGTTTCCGTCTCTTCCTCGCTCAGGCCCAGGCGCGGCCCCAGCTTCTGGGCGATTTCGGCGCCGAGCACCGAGTGATCGCCACCACGGCCCTTGGCGATGTCGTGCAGGAAGGTGGCGAGGTAGAGGGCGCGGCGCGACAGCACTTTGCGCACGATGCCGGCAATCAGCGGCAATTCGTCGGCGAAGGCACCGGCCTCGATGCGGTGCAGGATGCCGATGGCCTGCAGCGTGTGCTCGTCGACGGTGAACACGTGGTACATGTCGTACTGCATCTGGGCCACGACCCGGCCGAAGTCAGGGATGAAGCGGCCGAGCACGCCGGCCTCGTTCATGTGGCGCAGCGCCACTTCGGGGTCCTTGCGCGAGGTCAGCATCTCGACGAACAGGCGATTGGCCAGCGGGTTGTGACGCAGGCCGGAGACCAGTCGCAGGTTCTGGGTGACCAACGACAGTGCGCGCGGATGGATGTCGAGGTCGTGATGCAGGGCGGTGTGGAACAGACGGATGATCTTGACCGGATCCTTGCGGAAGGCTTCGTCATCCGCCACGGTCAGCCGATTGCCGTCAAAACGGAAGCCGTCGAGATTGGTGCGGCGGAACAGCGCGGTGAGCCGCAGCCGCGGCTTGCGCTTGTGCTGCGCTTCCAGCACGGCGCAGAAGATGCGGGTGAGATCGCCGACGTCCTTGGCGATCAGAAAGTAGTGCTTCATGAAGCGTTCGACGCCGCGCGTGCCGGCATGGTCGGTATAGCCCATGCGCCGGCCGATCTCTTGCTGGACGTCGAAGGTCAGGCGGTCTTCGAGGCGGCCGGTGATGTAGTGCAGGTGGCAGCGAACCGTCCACAGGAAGGTCTGCGCCTTGGCGAACTTGGCGGCGGCGTCGCGGGTGATGATGCCCAACTCCGCCAACTGGGCGATGTCGCTGATCTGGTAGAGGTACTTGGCGATCCAGTACAACGTGTGCAGGTCGCGCAGCCCGCCCTTGCCCTCCTTGATGTTGGGCTCGAGGACGTAACGGGAATCGCCCATCTTCTCGTGGCGCTGGTCGCGCTCGGCCAGCTTGGCCTCGACGAATTCCTCGCCGGTGCCGGCGACCACCTCGGCGCGATAGCGCTGGCGCAACTGCTGGAACAATTGGGAATCGCCCCACAGCCAGCGCGCTTCGAGCAGCGCGGTGCGAATGGTCATGTCGCTGCGCGCCAGGCGGACGCACTCGTCCACCGAGCGCGTGGACTGGCCCACCTTCAGCCCCAGATCCCACAGCATGTACAGAATGTATTCGACGACCTGCTCGGCATAGGGCGTCTTCTTGTAGGGCAGCAGGAACAGCAGATCGATGTCGGAATGCGGGCTGAGCTCGCCTCGCCCATAGCCGCCGACGGCGACCACCGACAGCGTTTCGCCGGTGGTGCGCACGCCTTGGCGGAACACGTACTCGACGGCAAAGTCGTGTATCGTCCGCACCAGTTGATCGATCAGGAAACAGCTCTCGGCGACGGTCTCCCTGCCGGCGTTGTTTTCCTCGAACCGGCGACGGATCGCGGCCCGCCCGTCGGCCAGCGTCTGCTTGAAGACCTCGAGGACCTCGCGGCGCACCTTGTGCTTCGGCAGGTCCGTGGCCACCACAGCCTTCAGCCGGGCGATCAGCGCCTTGCGATCGACGATGTCGCGCTGCTTGCGGATGTTGCTGGCCATAGGCGCTCCCCGGTGCGTGCGCGCATTATAGGAAGCTGCCGGAGGAGCGGCCATACCAATCAGTGGTGTGGATCTAGCCGGGCGGCAAGAGGCTCCGCAGCTCGTAAAGCGCGTCGAGTGCTTGCCGCGGAGTCAGTTCGTCGGGATTGACCGTGGCCAGTCTCGATTCCACGGGCGACGGGGCGGCGGCCGCTTCCTTGGCGCCGGAACGCGCCAGGGCGGTGGCGAACAGCGGCAAGTCGTCGGCAAGCCGGGCGACCGCCGACGACTGATCGCCCTTTTCCAGCGTCTCCAGCACCTGTTCCGAGCGCGCCACCACCGCCGCCGGCAACCCGGCCAGCTTGGCCACGTGGATGCCGTAGGAGCGGTCGGCGGCACCGGCGCCCACCTCATGCAGGAACACCACCTCGCCCTGCCATTCCTTGACCCGCATGCAGTGGCAGGCCAGCGCCGGCAGCTTCGAGGCCAGGTGCGTCAGCTCGTGGTAGTGCGTGGCGAACAGGGCGCGGCAGCGGTTGACCTCATGCAGGTGCTCGACCACCGCCCAGGCGATGGACAGGCCGTCGAAGGTGGCGGTGCCGCGGCCGATCTCGTCGAGGATGACCAGGGCGCGCGGCCCCGACTGATTGAGGATGGCCGCGGTCTCGACCATCTCGACCATGAAGGTCGAGCGCCCGCGCGCCAGGTCGTCGGCGGCGCCGACGCGGCTGAACAGCCGGTCGACGATGCCGATGCGCGCGCTCCTGGCCGGGACGAAGGCGCCCATCTGCGCCATCACGGCGATCAGCGCGTTCTGGCGCAGGAAGGTCGACTTGCCGGCCATGTTGGGGCCGGTGATCAGCCACAGGCGCCGATCGAGGCTGAGGTCGCAGTCGTTGGCGACGAAGGCCTGGCCAGGCGGCAGCATGGCCTCGACCACGGGATGGCGGCCGCCGGCGATGGCGAAGGCGCTACCCTCGTCGACCTGAGGACGGACGTGGTTCTTGTCGACGGCCAGGTCCGCCAAGCCGGCGGCGACGTCGATGGCGGCGATGGCGCGGGCGGCGGCGCCGATCTCCTCGGCACGGCCGGTCACCGTGACCTGCAACTCGCCGTAAAGCTCGAGCTCGAGCGCCAGGGTCTTCTGCCCGGCCTGGCGCACCTTGCGCTCCAGCTCGGTCAATTCCACCGTGGTGTAGCGCACCGAACTGGCGATGGTCTGGCGATGGATGAACTGCGGCCCCACCTTGTCGGCCTGTTTCGGCGGCACCTCGACGAACCAGCCGAGGACGTTGTTCTCCTTGATCTTCAGCGCGCCGATGCCGGTCTCGGCGGCATAGCGCTCCTGCAGGGCAAGGATCAGGCGGGCGCTTTCGTCGCGCAGGCCGCGCAACTCGTCCAGGCCGGGGTCATAGCCGGGGGCGATGAAGCCGCCGTCGCGGGCCAGCAACGGTAAATCTGGGCCGAGCGCGCGGGTGAGGCGATCGACCAGGGGGTCGTGATGCCCCAGGTCCTTGGCCGACTGCTGGATGCCTTCGGGTGGTGCCGTCAGGCCGCCGTCGGTGAGGGCGCGCCGCAGATGCGGCACCTCGGCCAGGGCATCGCGGATCGCCGCCATGTCGCGCGGACCGCCGCGGCCGAGGCTGAGGCGCGACAGAGCCCGCTCGATGTCGGGGCAGCGCTTCAGCCGCTCGCGCAGTTCGCTGCGCAGCCCGTGCCGCCCCACCAGGTATTCGACCATGTCGAGGCGGCGGTCGATGTCGGCGGGATTGGTCAGCGGCGCGGCCAGATGCTGGGCGAGCAGCCGTGCGCCGGCACCGGTGACGGTGCGATCCATGACCCAGAGCAGGCTGCCGCGGCGCTCGCCGGTCAGGGTCTCCATCAATTCGAGGTTGCGCCGGGTCGCCGCGTCGATTTCCATGACGGCGCCGTCGCGCAGGCGCCGTGGTGTGGTCAGGCGCGGCAGCTTGCCCTTCTGCGTCAGCTCGATGTAGTCGACCAGCGCGCCACCGGCAGCCAGTTCGCCGCGCCCGAAGGCACCGAAGCCGTCGAGGGCGCCGACGCCGAACAACGTCTCCAGTCGTTTGCGGCCGTTCTCCGAGTCGAAGCGGGCCGAGGGCAGGGGGGTCAGCGCCTGCTTCCACTCGCCGAAGGCATCATGGAGTTCGGGCTGCAGCAGCAGCCGGTCCGGCACCAGCAATTCGCGCGGCGCCAGCCGCGCCAGGATCGCCGCCAACGCCTTCGGCTTTGCCGCCTGGGTGAGGAAATCGCCGGTGGAGACGTCGACCCACGCCAGCCCCAGGGCACCTTGCGCCTCGGCCAGGGCCACCAGGTAGTTGTGGCTGCGTGCGTCGAGCAGGTTGTCCTCGGTGATGGTGCCCGGCGTGATGATGCGCACGACGCCACGCTCGACCACGGCCTTGGCCCCGCGTCTCTTGCGCGCCTCCTCGGGGTCTTCCAGCTGTTCGCAGACAGCCACCTTGTGGCCCTGGCGGATCAGGCGCGCCAGATAAGCTTCGTGCGAATGCGCCGGCGCGCCGCACATGGGGATGTCGTCACCGCCATGCTTGCCGCGCTTGGTCAGGGCGATGTCGAGGGCGCCGGCGGCGGTCACGGCATCGTCGAAGAACAGCTCGTAGAAGTCACCCATGCGGTAGAACAGCAGGGCGTCTGGATGGTCGCGCTTGATCGCCAGGTACTGCGCCATCGACGGCGTTGCCTGAACGGGTGCGGTGATGGCGGCGGGCTTGGTGTCGCTTTCGGTCATGGGCGCCGCACCATACCACCTTCGCCGGCCGGCTCGGAAGGTGCCGTCAATTGCTCGGAGCGTCTTCGTCGCGGCTGACCAAGTCGAGGCGCCTGGCGGCGAGGGCCGTGAGAATGATTGCGCGGATGTCGTTGACCATCTTCAGCGGCAGCATTCCATACGCGAAGGTGCCCGGCTTGCCGGGAACAGGCCGCATGTCGGGTGATGGCCAGGCGTCAACATTGGCTTCGCTGAGGATTATCCATGAGGGATGCTCCAGGCCGAGATGGCGCCGGACCGCAGGCGGGATTTCCAAGGCCGGCACATGCGCCAGCGGCGGCCGCGTGGTGGTCGGAACGATCAGCACCCGCTGACTGCCGGCGTTACCAGCCACGGCGAGCGCCACGCATGCCGGACGTTCCTTCTCACCGACGCTCCGGCCAGCCAGCGCCTGGCGCTTCCAGACGTATTCATAGCGGAAGACCAGTCCTGGACGGGCCTCCGGCAACGGCATGGCCTATTCGTCCAAGAGGCGGTCGAGGGCGGCCTGTTCGGCGCTGAAATACGGCTCGTGCAGCGCGCGGATGAATTCCTCGGGCATTTCCTCGATGGCCATGACCATCTTGTCGCGCCGCTTGAGCCGCTCGAATTCGTCGACGGTCATGATCACCAATCGGTCGCGCCCATGATAGCTGACCGCCACCGGCTCACGTAGCGCGGCCTCCTGGACACGGGCTACATTCCGCTGGAGGTCGAAGGAGCTGAATCTCTTCATGGGGAAACCTCTGTAATTTACATATAATGGAATCACGCTCTATCGGTCAACGAGCCTGGGGGCTAGGATTCGCTGTCGCTCTGCGGCACAATGCGCGTCCCCAAATTCCGTTCGAGGACCGCCCGCCCGTGGCCAACCACAACCACTCCCATACCATTCGCGAGGTCGTCGGCATCCTTGCCGACCGCGCGCAATTCGAGCAGGCGGTGACGGACCTGCTGGCGGCGGGTTTCACCCGCGCCGACCTGTCGTTGCTGTCCTCGCACGAGTCGATCGACGCCGCCGGCCGCGAAGGCAAATCCTGGCGCGATGCGGCGGTGGCGCTGGTGGGAGAACTGCGCTACGAGGGGCCGCTGGTTGCCGCCGGGCTGATCGCGTTGGCGGCGGGACCGGTCGGCGCGGTGATCGCCGCCGCGGTTGCGGCAGGTGTCGGTGGCGTCGCGGTCAAGGAACTGCTGGACGAGGTGACGTCGGCACCCGATACCGAGGATTTCGCCCGCGCCCTTGCCGCCGGCAGCATCATTCTTTGGGTATGCGCCAGCACCGAGGCGCAGGAGCAGAAGGCCAAGGACATCCTCGCCGGCATAGGGGCCAGCAACGTCCACGTTCACGAGCGCCAGGCCGCCCCGGCCTGATAGAAGAAAGATACCTCCATGGATCCCCACACCAAGCGTGAAACCCTGGAGCGCGAATCGCTCCTGATGCACGCGGCCGGCCGCCCCGGCAAGATCGAAATCATTCCGACCAAGCCGCTGACGACGCAGCGCGACCTGTCGCTGGCCTACAGCCCCGGTGTGGCCGCCCCCTGCCTCGAGATCCACCGCGATCCGTCGCTGGCCTACGACTACACCGCCAAGGGCAATCTGGTGGCGGTCATCTCCAACGGCACCGCGGTGCTGGGCCTCGGCGACCTGGGAGCGCTGGCGGGCAAGCCGGTCATGGAAGGCAAGGCGGTGCTGTTCAAGCGCTTCGCCGACGTCGATGCGATGGACCTGGAAGTCGACACCCGCGACGTCGACGAGTTCATCAACAGCGTGCGTTATCTGGGGCCGAGCTTCGGCGGCATCAACCTGGAGGACATCAAGGCGCCGGAGTGCTTCATCATCGAGCAGCGCCTGCGCGAACTCATGGACATCCCGGTGTTCCATGACGACCAGCACGGCACCGCGATCATCGCCGCCGCCGGCCTGATCAACGCCCTCGACCTTACCGGGCGCGACATCCGCTCGGCCAAGGTGGTGGTCAACGGCGCCGGCGCCGCCGCCATCGCCTGCATCGAGCTGATCAAGGCCATGGGCGTGCCGCATGACAACGTCATCATGTGCGACACCAAGGGTGTGGTCTACCAGGGCCGCATCGAGGGCATGAACCAGTGGAAGTCGGCGCATGCGGCGGTGACCGATGCCCGCACCCTGGAGCAGGCGATGCGCGGCGCCGACGTCTTCTTCGGCCTGTCGGCCAAGGGCGCGGTGACGCCGGAAATGGTCGAGGCGATGGCGGCGAAGCCGATCATCTTCGCCATGGCCAATCCCGACCCCGAGATCACCCCGGAAGAGGTGCGTGGCGTCCGCCAGGATGCCATCGTCGCCACCGGCCGCTCCGACTACCCCAACCAGATCAACAACGTCCTCGGCTTCCCCTACATCTTCCGCGGCGCCTTGGACGTGCGGGCCTCGACCATCAACGAGGCCATGAAGATCGCCGCGGCCGAGGCCATCGCCGCCCTGGCCCGCGAGGACGTGCCCGACGAGGTCGATGCCGCCTATTCGGGGCGGCGGCTGCGCTACGGCCCCGAATACATCATCCCGGTGCCGTTCGATCCGCGGCTGATTGCCGCCATCCCGACCGCGGTCGCCCAAGCCGCGATGGACACCGGCGTGGCGCGCAAGCCGATCGTCGACATGGGCGCCTATTGCCGGGCGCTGTCGGCGCGTCTCGATCCGACCGCCGCCAGCCTGCAGGCGATCTTCGAGAAGGTGCGCAGCAATCCGCAGCGCGTCGTCTTCGCCGAGGGCGAGGAGGAAAAGACCATCCGCGCCGCCATTGCCTTCCGCAATGCCGGGTTCGGCACGCCGATCCTGATCGGACGCGAGGATCGCATCGTTCGCACCATGCAGGGCATCGGCTTGGTCGCCGAGGACCTCGAGATCCACAACGCCAAGCTGTCGCACCACAACCAGCGTTACACCGAGCTCCTCTATCGACGGCTGCAGCGCAAGGGCGCCCTGTACCGGGATGTGCAGCGCATGGTCAACCAGGATCGCAACATCTTCGGTGCGCTGATGGTGCAGTCGGGCGACGCCGACGCCATGGTCACCGGTCTCACCCGGCATTACTATCAGACCTTCGACGAGATCATGCGGGTCGTCGACCCCATGCCCGGCGAGTTGGTGATGGGCCTCAGCATCGTCGTCACCCGCGGGCGCACGGTGTTCATCGCCGACACCACGGTGCATGAGGCGCCGACGGCGCAACAATTGGCCGACATCGCCACCCAGGCGGCGGCCAAGGCCAGGCAGATGGGGCAGGAGCCGCGGGTGGCGTTGCTCAGCTACTCGACTTTCGGCAATCCCATGGCCACCCAGTCCGAGCGCGTGCGCGAGGCGGTGCGCCTGCTCGACGGCCGCGCCGTCGATTTCGAATACGAAGGCGAACTGGCCGCCGATGTCGCCCTCGACCCGGAGTTGCTGGCGCTCTATCCGTTCTGCCGCCTGTCGGGGCCGGCCAACGTGCTGGTCATGCCGGGGCTGAACTCGGCCAGCATCGCCTCGAACCTGCTGCAGAAGCTGGGGGGCGGTGCGGTGGTCGGGCCGTTGCTGATGGGGCTGTCGAAGCCGGTGCAGATCACGCCGATGGACTCCGCGGTGTCCGACATCGTCAACGCCGCGGTCCTGGCCTGCCACGACGCCATCCGCTGACCGATGCGGAAGACCTGCTGCCCCGTCGCTTGACGAAGCAGCAGGTCAATCCTTTTTCTGCGTACTAGGCGACACGGATATTTACCGAAACATAGTCACGGCTTATAGGGCATGGTGCAATTCATTATTGCGCTGAAATTAGTAGAAGATCGTGACCACGAGAGCGATATCGAAGCGCTGGTGATGATGTGCGAGAAAGAACCCGCCACGAACTCATTCTGGCAAAATATTGATACAAGTCAAGAGCCACTAGAATCCATATATACACAGTTACTTAGGCTCAAAAATCCTGCATTTGAGGAAGAGCAAGAGATTAGGCTAATTATAAATGCGCCACTATAATCGGCAAAGACAAGGGTGTCTCGCGGATTAATTATCCCATTTGTAGAGCATCAGCTCGTCAGGCGACGAGACACATTTTTGGTGCGTAGCGCCAACGGTCTGGTTTGGGCCAAAAAGCGATGAACGTAACTTGCTTGCGCTCCAGGCATATCAGCAATTCGGCTGGAATTTAGGTGACTCGGGTGAAGCGGCATGACTGTGGCTATGTCTGACTGTATCACCCGCTGTTAGAGAACTCATCATTGGTCCCCTGAGTTTCTAAAAGGGCTACTCGCTCCCACTGACATCGAGGCTCCGTGAAAACTGCAGCTCGGTACCGGCGGCCTCACAGGCTCCCCCACTGCCTCGACTGGTAAGTTATCCTTGAACTATGGCCGTAACCGCCCGGCAGGGGCTCCGTTGCCGCCGAGAGACCTACGGCGCCGATAAGGCGAGGACATCGTGGGGTGGACAGAATGTTATCCCGGTGTCATTCGATCCACGGCTGATCGGGGCCAAACCCGACACTGGTGGTGCAAGCGGCAATGGCCTTTACCGACACGCCTCGGAACCCTGGTGCCACACCGGCGTTGACGTTCGCAGGCGGGCGTGGTGATGGACGTCCTCTACAGGCTGATAGGGCAAGACAGCGGCGACATTACCTGGTGGCAGATGTGCGTCCGGGCGGCGATCGTCTTCGCCTGGGGCCTATTGCTGGTGCGCGTGGCCGGACAAAGGCTGTTCGGCAAGTTTGCCGCCTTCGACATCGTCGTCACCGTCATCCTTGGTTCCGTCCTCAGCCGCGCCCTTACCGGCAATGCTAGGCTGCTGCCGGCCATGGCCGCCACGGCGCTGCTGGTGCTGCTGCACTGGGCGGTTTCCAAGATCTCATGGCATTGGCACCTGTTCGGGCGAATCACCAAGGGCTCGGAAACCTGTCTGGTGGAGGACGGCCGCATCAAGGTCGACGAATTGCGGCGAGCGGCCATCACCGAGCATGAGCTGAACGAGGCGATCCGCGAAAAGGGCCTGGATCGTCTGGATCAGGTCAAGAGCGCCTATCTTGAGCGCGGCGGCCAGATCAGCATCGTGCCGCGCAAGTGACGGTCAACGGAACAGGTGCGGCACCATGCGGCTGGTGTCGCGGGTGATGGCGTCGGCGTCCTCGCGGATGCCCATGCCGCGGCACTTGTCGCCGATCATCCAGGCGCCCAGCACCGCATGGCGGCCATCGGCCACCGCCAGTGGCGTCCATTGCTGGTATATCCAGCCGGTGCCGGCATAGGGGCCGTCCGCCTCGGCCAGCATCTCGTCGCCCTCGAGGATGGCGACGTTGGCCCCCTCGCGGCCAAGGCGCGGCTTGCGCACCAACCGACCCGATAACTCGGCGGGCTCGAATGCCGCCGGCAGCAGGTTGGGATGCTCGGGGTAGAGGTGCCACAGCAGCGACAGGATGGCCTTGTTCGACAGCAGCATTTTCCACGCCGGCTCGACCATGCGCGCGCCCGACGGGCCGACGTGGCTGCCGAACTGCTCACGAACCAGCCATTCCCAGGGATAGAGCTTGAACAGGGTGCTTATGGGCTCGCCGTCGAGATCGAGGAAGCGCCGGCCGTCCCAGCCGATGTCGGCCATGCCGAGCAGCTTGGTCGGCAGTCCCGCTTCCATCGCGGTGGCCTGCAAGTAGCGTAGCGTGCCCTGGTCCTCGGCATGGGGGACGACGCCGGCGAGATGCACGGCGGCGCCGGCGGGTAGGCCGGCCGCCAGCTCGGCCCAGCGCTCGACCAAACCCTCGTGGATCGAGTTGAACTGGTCGGCGTCGGGGAAACAGGTCTCCAGCCACTGCCATTGCACCACCGCCGCCTCGAACAGTGCCGTCGGGGTGTCGGCGTTGTATTCCAGCAGCTTGGGGGCGCCGGTGCCGTCCCAGGCGAAGTCGAAGCGGCCGTACAGCGCCGGCTCGCGCCGTCGCCAGCTCTCTTCGACCAGCCGCACGGCATCGTCGGCCAGTCCGAACGGCTGGTATTTGCGATTGGTCACCACCCAGTCGACGGCGTCGAGGCACATGCGATGCAACTCGTCGGCGGCATCCTCGATGGTGTCGATCTCGGCGGCCGAGAACTCCCAACAGGCACTCTCGTCCCAATAAGGTGCGCCGTCGATGGTGTGGAAGTCGAAGCCCAGGGCCTCGACCTGCGCTACCCAGTCGGGGCGGGGCTGGAGTCGCAGCCGCTGCATGTCAGGACGAGATCGAGAACGAGCGGCCGGTCGAGCCAAAGCCGCCGCGGCTGACGGTGCTGCCGCTGCGAGAGGACGAGGCGGCGGTGCCGTACCCCTGCCACGGCTTGCCGCCGGCATAGGCGTAACCACGACGATCATGATAGACCGGCATGGCGCTGCCGCCGCCCATCATCCGCCCCATCATGAACCCCATCATCGCCGGCATGAACCAGCTGCCGCCACCCGCCGACTGCGCCGGCACGCACTTGCCCTCGCCATAGACCTCCTCGCACGAGGCCTGCTGCTCATATTTGGGCGCCGTTTCCTCGTGCATTTTCAGCGCGGCCTGCTGGTCCTGCTCGCAGGCGCCGCGATCGCCGGTCTGGAGCAGGCAGTCGTCGACCGACTGAAAGACCCCCGGCTCGTTTTCGCTGCACGATGCCAGCACCAGCAGGCAGGCGCTGCCCAGGGTCAGGGTGGCGATGCGATTCGAGCGCCGCATCCGATGCCTCCTCATGGCAAATAGGGTGGTCAATGGGGCAGATAGCGGCAAAGTCAATAGGTCAAGGCCCCGGCATTGAGTAGCCCGAAGGCGATGGAGACGGCGCCGAGCAGGATGCCGTAGCCGGTGCGGTCGGCCTCGATGCCGGCACGAAGGTCGCGCATGACCAGGCTGACCAGCAGGAAGGCGAGCAACTGTATCGCCACCGCCACCGCGCCCCACAGCGCCATGTCGAGCAGGCTGGCGCTGTAGGCCAAGGCGCTCGCCAGCGGCAGCGCCAGCCCGACCAGCGTGCCGCCAAGGCTCCAGGCGGCGGCGGCATTGCCTTTGCGAATGAGCTGAATCTCCTTGTGCGGCGTCAGCCCGATGTAGATCAGGTACCCCGCGGCCCAGAGTCCCGCGGCAACGCCCATATAGGCCAGATAGAGCCCGATCCCCTGCATGCTCCAACCATCCCCTGCAATATGAAACGAGGCCCGCTGGGGCCTCGCTTTCGATATCAGGCCTTGGCGGCGCGGGCTATCGATTCTTCGATCACCTTCGCCGCTTCGTCGGTGCCGCCCCAGCCCTTGACCTTGACCCACTTGCCGGCTTCGAGGTCCTTGTAGTGCTCGAAGAAGTGCGAGATCTGGCTGATCAGCGCCTCGGGCAGATCCTTGTAGCTCACTACGTCGTCGTAGAACGGATGCAGCTTCGGATGCGGCACCGCCAGGATCTTCTCGTCCATGCCGGCTTCGTCTTCCATGTACATGACCCCGATCGGCCGGCAGCGCAGGACCGCGCCCACGGCGATCGGCGTGCGCCCGACCACCAGCACGTCCATCGGATCGCCATCGTCGGCCAGAGTGTGCGGGATGAAGCCGTAGTTGCCCGGGTAGAACATCGCCGTGTGCAGGAGGCGGTCGACGTACATCGCGCCCGACTTCTTGCACACCTCGTACTTCACCGGGTCGCCGTTGAGCGGGATCTCGACGATCGTGTTGAAATCGTACGGTGGCTTCTCGCCGGTCGGAATCTGCTTGAGATCCATTGGGGTGCTCTTTCCTTTGCTAAAGAACGTCCTCGGAGGGGACGAGGGTGTAGCCCAGTTCCTGGGCCACTGCCGCATGCGTGACGCGGCCGGTGTGAATGTTGAGACCGGCGCGCAGGTGCGGGTTTTCGGCAAGGGCGCGGCGCCAGCCTTTGTCGGCCAGTTGCTGGACGAAGGGAAGGGTGGCGTTGTTCAGCGCATGGGCCGAGGTCCGCGCCACGGCGCCCGGCATGTTGGTCACGCAGTAGTGGACGATCCCTTCCTCGACATAAGTGGGCTGGGCGTGGCTGGTGGGACGGCTGGTCTCGAAGCAGCCGCCCTGGTCGATCGAGATGTCGACCATCACCGCACCGCGCCGCATCCGTCGCACCATGTCGCGCGTCACCAGCTTGGGTGCCGCCGCGCCTGGGATCAGCACCGCGCCGATGACCAGGTCGGCCTCGATCACGTTCTCCTCGATCGCCTGCATGGTGGCGAAGACGGTCCGCAGCCGCGGGCCGAACATCTGATCGAGTTCGGTCAATCGCGCCAGGGATTTGTCGATCACCGTGACGCGGGCGCCGAGCCCGATCGCCATTCGCGCCGCATTGGTGCCGGCGACGCCACCGCCCAGCACGACCACGTTGCCCGGCGGCACTCCCGGCACGCCGGCCAACAAGATGCCGCCGCCGCCCTGTTCCTTTTCCAGGCAGTGGGCGCCGACCTGGATGCTCATGCGCCCGGCCACCTCGCTCATCGGCGCCAGCAGCGGCAACCCGCCGTGCCGGTCGGTCACCGTCTCGTAGGCGATGGCGATGCAGCGCGACTGAATGAGCGCCCTCGCCTGCACCGGATCGGGGGCGAGATGGAGATAGGTGAACAGCACCTGGCCCTCGCGCAGCAGCCCGAATTCCGGCGGCTGCGGCTCCTTGACCTTCACGATCAGCTCGGCGGCGGCGAATACCTCGGCAGCGCCGGCGGCGACGGCGGCCCCTGCGGCGCGGTAGGCGTCATCACTGCAGCCGATGCCGGCACCGACGCCCGCCTCCACCAGCACCTCATGGCCACGGTGCACCAACTCGCGCACGCTCGCCGGCGTCATGCCAACCCGATACTCGTGTGTCTTGATTTCCTTGGGTACACCGATGCGCATGGGCTCTGCCTTACTGTTTCGCAGGTGCGAAACGCGGCACACAATGCAGCGGACGCATGGGCCACGCAAGCCCCCGGTTCACGATTCTGCGTTCAGACTCGCCGCGGGGCGGCTGGTCCGGTTCCGGCCGGCCGTCGCTGTGTCATGAGCGTGCCATTTCGCTGGCACGAATGGGGGTGAAAACCTGGCCCGCCGATTCGGGATCGCGGTTTTGCGCCGGCGGCGCCCGCGTCACTCGCCCAGACGCATGCCGGTCTTCTTGAGGATGCGGGTGGAGTACAGTACGTCACAGGCGCGGCAAGCGTCGCCGATCAGGTCGATCATCTGCCGCCGCTTGGCCTCGACCTCTTCGCGCGTCTTGGCGTGGACCATGGCGAACAGGTTGTACGGCCAGTGCGGCAGATGGCGCGGCCGATGGTAGCAGTGGCTGACATAGTCCAGTTCGGCCAGCATGCGGCCGACCTCGCCGATTTGCTCGTCGGCAACATCCCAGACGGTCATGCCATTGGCGCGGTAGCCCAGCGCATAATGATTGGGCACGGCACCGATGCGGCGAATGACGCCGGCGGCGAGCAGACGTCGCAGGCGAGTCATCACCTCGGCCTCGGGCAGATCGGCCTGCTCGGCGACGGCTGCATAGGGGCGCGGCACCAGCGGCAGGCCGGCCTGGGTCGCCAGGATGATGCGGCGGTCGGCGTCGTCGATCATGCCTCGAACCTCAGATCGACGCGGAACTCCTCGACTTTGGGCACGGCAAGCACCGGCAGCCCGGTGGCCTGTCCGATCTCGGCCACCACCTCCTGCACGCGCTCAGGCTGCTCGGTGGCGATGACGAACCACATGTTGTAGGCATGCTCGCGCGCGTAGTTGTGGGCGACCTCGGGGAAGCCGTTGACGATGGCGGCGACGTCGTCGAAGCGCTCGGCCGGCACCGCCAGCGCCGCCAGGCAAAAGGCCCCGCCCATGCGTTCGACCTGATACATGGGGCCAAAGCGCGTCAGCACATTGCCGCGGCGCAGACGGGTCAGCCGGACGATCAGGTCGTCTTCGCCGATGCCCAAGGCGGTGGCGGCCTCGGCGTAGGGCCGCTCGGTGATGGGGAAGCCGCCTTGCAGGGCGTTGACGATGCGCCGGTCGAGGTCGTCGAGCTCAGGCATGCGCGACCGATCCGTAGCGGGCCCCGCGCTGCTTGAAGCGGCGGCGGCTGAACAAGACCTCGCGCGGCATCTCGGTCAGCCCCAGCGACGCCGCCATCTCGGCCACCTGCCGCTCGACTACCGCGCGATCGCGGCCGTGGACCATGGCGAACAGGTTGTAGCGCCACTGCGGCGGTCGCCGCGGCCGCCGATAGCACAGGGTGACGTGCGGGAACTCGGCCATGCGCGCGCCGACCGCGTCGACGCGATCGTCGGGAATGTCCCAGACGGTCATGGCGTTGGCGTCATAGCCCAGTTCGTGGTGACGCACGACCAGCCCGAATCGTTTGATGACGCCGGCTTCCGCCAGTTGCGACAGCCGGGCGATGGCATCGTTCTCCGCGCATTGCGCCGCCGCCGCCACCACGGCAAACGGTCGGGGCACCAGGGGCAGGCCATCCTGCACCGCGAGGATCAGGCGGCGGTCGAGATCGCTCAGTTCCATTCCACCGGGAATCCCAGATCGATGTGATATTCGGCCTCGAGCGGCAGGTCGACCACGGCGATGCCGCTGCGCTCGGCAATGTCGCCGAGGACGGCGTCGAGGCGGCGGCGGTCGGGCGCCGTGGCGACGAACCACAGGCTGTAGGCATGCTCGCGCTCGTAGTTGTGGTTCACTTCGTCATAACCGCTGACCAGGGCGGCGACTTCGCTCAGGCGGGCCGGCGGCACGGCCATGGCGGCCAGGGTGCTGACCCCGACGCGGTTGGGAGCGAGCACCGGGCCGATGCGGCTGAGGACGCCCAAGGTGGCGAGCCGGTCGAGGGCGGCGATCACCGCCTCCTCGGTTTCGCCCAACCTCTCGGCCATCACCGCATAGGGGCGCGGATCCAAGGGCACGCCGTCCTGGTAGGCATCGATCAGCCGCCGTTCGAGGCTGCCGGGCACGAGGCTCCGTCCCTGTAGCGCCGCGCCCGACACGTCAGTAGCCGACACGATTGGCGCGCGCGGTGAAGAATATCCCCGACGGCTTGCGGGCCGGCAGTTCCCCCACTTTGGCGAAGCTGCGGGTGTCGTAGATTTCGACCTTGTCGGTGTCGCGCACCGAGATCCAGGCATGCTCGCCGCGCGGCGTGAACTCGATGTGCAACACCGCCGGCCCCGGCTTGAAGCTGTGCACGACCTGGCGCGTCGGAACGTCGATCACCTGCACGGTGTCGTTGGCGGGGTGGGCAAAGTTCACCCACACCTGGCGGCCATCGGGGCGGGCGATGACGAACACCGGCTGGCCGTGGACGGGGACGCGGCCGACTTCCTGCCAGGTCTTCTGGTCGACGACCAGCACCTCATGGCGGCCGACGGCCGGAACATAGGCGAAGTCACCCATGCTGGCCCAGCCTTCCAGATGCGGCATCTTGTAGACCGGCAGCGGCTGTTCGCCCTTGCCGTAGCCGTCGAGGATCCGTCGCGCCCCGGCCTGCAGATTCCACAGGTCGACCAGGGCGACCCCGTCCTCGCCGAACAGGCCGGCGGCATAGAAGCGGCCATCGGGGGTGATCATGCCATCGTAGGGCAGGCGGCCGATGCCGGTGAACTTGGCGATCTTGGGGCTTTTCAGGTCGGCGGTGTCCACCGCCCAGATCTCGCCGGCATCGTACAGCGAGAAGACAAAGCCGAGGCCGGGGGCGTCGACCAGGCCAACCACCTTGCCTCGTTTGCCGTCCGCCCCGATGGCCGGGATGTCGGCAAGCATCTCCAGCGTCTCGGCATCGAAGATGCGCACGCCGCCGGGCTGGTAATTGGACACGGCGACCAAGCGGCCGTCCTGCGAGATGGCGCCGCCGATGGCGTTGCCGGCTTGAATGACGCGCTTGGCCACGTTGCCGGTCAGCAGGTCGATCTTCGACAACCCGCCGTCGCGGCCGAACACATAGGCGAAGCGGCCGTCGCGCGAATAGACGGCCGAGGCGTGGGAAAGATCGCCCAAGCCCTCGACGCGGCACAGGCTGGTGCGGCCGGTGGTATCGACCACCTGGACGGCGCCGTCGGCGCGCTCGATGACGATGCCGAGATCGCCGGTGCCGCGCAGGCCGTCACAGGCGGCCTGGGCAGGCGCGGACAAGCCGAGGGCCACGGCCAATGCGGTAAGCGAAATCAGTCTACTCATCTAGATCCCCCGCGCGTAGGCGGCTCACCAGCCACTGCGCCTCGTCCGCTGATATTTCGAAGCCCCACGGCGGCATCGGCGTGCCGGGGCGGCCATGCAGGATGGTCGCGACCAGAGCGTCATCGGGCGTTCCGGCCAGGCTTTCCGGCAGCAGCGCCGGGCCGAGGCCGCCCTTCATGGTCAACCCGTGACAGGAACCGCAATCCTGCTGGAGAAGCTGGAGAAGCTGATCCTGACGCGCGGGTGCCGGCGCGGCCACACCTGCGGTCGCGCCGAAAGCCACCGACAGGCCGCAGGCCATGGCGACCAACCAGCGTTCAACCACCGGCCACACACTCGCCTAGGGCCAACGGCTCGCCTTCGGCGAAACCGGCCGCCGGCGCCAGCGCCGATGCCACGTCGACCACCCGGCCGATGACGAACAGCACCGGCGCGGCCAGCGCCGCCGCCTCGACCTGTCGGCACAGATCGGCGATCGTCGACAAGACGATGCGCTGGCGCGGCGTGGTGCCCTCGGAAATGGCGGCGGCGGGCGTCGTCGGGGCGAGGCCGGCCTCCATCAGCTTGGCGCAGATTTGCGCCATCCGGCCCAGGCCCATGTAAATGACCAGGGTGGTGTCGGGGTCGGCCAGGCCGCGCCAGTCCAGGTCGAGCTCGCAGTCGTCACGACCGTGGCCGGTAATGAAGCGCACACCCGTGGCCAAGCCGCGATGGGTCAGGGGAATCTTGGCCGAGGCGCTGCAGCCCGCGGCGGCGGTGATGCCCGGCACCACCTCGAACGGAATGCCGTGCGCGGCAAGATACTGCGCCTCTTCGCTGCCGCGCCCGAAGACGAAGGGATCACCGCCCTTCAACCGCACCACGCGTTTGCCCGAGCGGGCGATGTCGACGAGCAGGCGATTGATTTCGGCCTGAGGCAGGGTATGGCAGCCGGTGGCTTTGCCGACGAACAGCCGCGCCGCGCCGCGCGGCGCCAGGTCCAGGACCTCCGCCGAGACCAGCCGGTCATAGACGATGACTTCGGCTTGGCTCAGCAGGCGCAGGGCCTTGACCGTCAACAGCTCGGGGTCGCCGGGCCCCGCCCCAACAAGATAAACACGTCCAGCCACAGCCGCCTCCCCGAAGGGCCGTCCCGCCATTGGGACCTCGATCGTGGCCAGAGTATCGCCGCGGCGGCGCGATCACAACCTTGACCGATATCAAGTCTGGCCCGCCAGCGCGGCATGGCTCCCGGTGGCGGCGCGTTAAAGGCGATGGCGCACGGGCGAAATGATGCGGCTATACTTGTCCCGTGGTAATGCCTGGACTGGTTCACGACCGGACGCGGTGCGGACTCCGCGCAAATATGCGAGCAGTGACAAGGATGGAACCATAATGGAAGTCGTTTACTTTACCCTGGCCGCCATCGCCCTCTACATGGTGTCCGACTGGCTTCTCGATCGCTTCGAGCGGTGGCTGGGGCGCCGTCACCCCCACCGTTCGCTGATCTTCTTTGCCGTACTGGCCTCCCTGTCCATTGGCCTGTTCTCCATACTCCAAAAGTACTATTCATGAGGCACGATCGGCCGTTCGGGCTTGACCAAAGTCAATGCCGGCGCAGGGCCTTGATGTTGTCCTAAAACAGCAAGAAGTGGCTTTTTCTTGGGGGACCCCGCCTGCCACTTCTTCATCAATTGCCGTAAGTTTTGGGAGAACACTATGGCAACCAGTGCCGGCCCGGAGGGCACGCGACCGCGCGACGAGGATTCCGACATCCCGTTCATGCAAAGATTTTTGGACAACCCGATGCTGTTGTTGTTCATCGGCGTCGTGGTGCCCACGGTGTCGTATACGATCTGGGGAATCATGGAGGTCGTCTCCATCCCCATCGCTGACTGACGTCCTGTTCTAGGGGAGGGGACACATGGCTATTTTTCCGCCGGAACAGCGGATCTGGTGGAAGGAACCCGTCGAGAGGGCCGAAATCCTCTGGGTTGCTATCGCCTTTATCTGGTGTTTGATCATGTTCATCATGATGCCGTTCTGGCACATGACTGGGCAGCAGAATCTGAGTAACGAAGCCTATCGCATCAATCCCGAAAAATACGCAGCCAAGGCCGAGGCCATGGTGGCGCAGTACACGGTTCGCACGGAAGGCACCGCCGAGATCCCGGTCGTGCATCCGCCGGCGGGCAGCGACGTCTACCTGGTCGGGCGCCTGTGGGAATGGTGGCCGATGCTCGAACTCGAGGAGGGCAAGGAATATCGCCTGCACCTGTCCTCGATGGACTGGTCGCACGGCTTCTCTTTGCAGCCGACCAACCTCAACATCCAGGTCCAGCCCGGTTACGACATGGTCGTGACGCTGACGCCCACCTCGACTGGCGAGCATGCGATCGTCTGCAACGAGTATTGCGGCATCGGCCATCACACGATGCTGGGCAAGATCTTCGTGGTTCCGGCGAAGTAAGGGGGAGAGATGGCCACCCATAACTACCGGGTCTGCCCGGACACCGGCTTCAAGATCGACTTGAATGCCGAAAAGCTGATCAAGTGGAATGTCGTCACCGGCCTTTTGGTGTTTTTCGTCGGCGGCATCTTCGGCCTGCTGGTCGCGCTCACCCGCTGGCCCAGCGTTCACCTGCTCAGCCCCGATCTGTTCTACCTGGCCCTCACCGCCCACGGTACGGACGTCCTGGTCGTATTCCTCATCTTCTTCGAGGTTGCGATCCTCTACTTCGCCCCAATCCTGCTGAACGCCCGAATGGTCGGCGTCAAGGTGGGCTGGGCCGGGTACTGGCTGATGGTCATCGGCACCATCATGACCAACTACGTGGTGGTGATCGGCGAGGCGAGCGTGATGTTCACCTCGTACGTGCCGATGCCGGCGCATCCGCTGTTCTATCTCGGCCTGATCCTGTTCGCGGTCGGCGCCCTGCTGGGCTGCGGCGTGCACTTCGCCACCCTGATCGTCGCCAAGGCCGAGAAGACCTACGAGGGTTCGGTGCCGCTGGTGGTGTTCGGTGCCACCGTCGCCGCCATCATCGCCGTGTACACCATCGCCTCGGGCGCCATCATCCTGGTCCCGACCTTCCTGTGGTCGCTGGGCTACATCAGCTACATCGACCCGCTGATGTACAAGACCATCTGGTGGGGCCTCGGCCACTCGTCGCAGCAGATCAACGTCGCCGCCCACATCACGGCCTGGTACGCCATCGCCGCGATCGTGTTCGGGGCCAAGCCGCTGTCCGAGAAGGTCAGCCGCACCGCCTTCCTGCTCTACATCTTCTTCCTGCAGATCGCCTCGGCCCACCACCTGCTGGTCGACCCCGGCGTCTCGTCGGAATTCAAGATCTGGAACACCTCGTACGCCATGTACCTGGCGGTGCTGGGCTCGATGATCCACGGCCTGACGGTGCCGGGCGCCATCGAGGCGGCGCAGCGCAAGAAGGGCTTCAACAAGGGCCTGTTCGAGTGGCTGCGTAAGGCGCCGTGGGGCAATCCGGTGTTCGCCGGCATGTTCCTGTCGCTGGTCGGCTTCGGCTTCCTCGGCGGCATCACCGGTGTCACCATGGGTGTGGAGCAGATCAACCTGATCATCCACAACACCATCTATGTCCCCGGTCACTTCCACGGCACGGTGGCGGTCGGCACGACCCTGGCCTTCATGGCCCTGTCGTACTGGCTGGTGCCCACTCTGTGGCGCAAGGAGATCTTCGCCCCCGGCCTCGCCAAGCTGCAGCCCTATCTGTTCGGCTTCGGCATGGCCGGCGTGTCGCTGTTCCAGATGGGCGCCGGCACCTTGGGCGTTCCGCGCCGTCACTGGGACATCACCTTCGCCGACGCCGCCAGCAACCTGGGCATCAGCTACCAGTTCCAGGGCGCTGCCCACATGATGATGAGCCTGAACGGCCTGAGCGCGCTTCTCGCCGCCACCGGTGCCGGTATCTGGGTCCTCAATATGGTCGGCACCGTGCTGGTGAGCAAGCCGAAGCCCGCCGTTGCGGCCAAGCCCGCCGCCGCCCCGAGCGGCGCCGGCGCCATTGCCCATACCGGCAGCTCCGGCGGCCTGGGCGAGGTTCCCGGCAGCTTCGTGCTGGTGATGATCTTCTTCACCTGCTTTGCCCTGTACTACTACGTCAACTGGAAGTACCTGGCAGAAACGTGGATCCTGCGTTAGGGTCCGCCGTTACCGGAGGCGATGCGGCGACGCATCGCCTCCTTTTCTACTTCGTGGGGTTGCGTGGTGGTACCGGGCGGCCAAACGCGCCTCGGGAGAGCGGCAAGGTCAGCGCTCGTCGCCGGTGAGCGCCTAACAAGTGGTTCCGCTCCGACATGTCGACGCAAAAAGTTTTGTTTGGGCTGAGCCGATGCATCGGCAGGCTCCTCGCCATCGCCGCCGTCGTTCTCGCCCTTCTGCCGGCCGGCCTCGGGGCCCAGGAAACGGTGCGCGACGCCAGCGCAGCCCTGGACATCAGTCAGGCGGCCATCGGCCAGAATATTGGCGATTACACCTTCACCGCCAACGACGGCCGCAAGATCCGGCTGGCCGATCTGCGCGGGCGACCGGTCGCACTGTCGTTCATCTACACCAGTTGCGCCGATACCTGCCCGACCATCACCGACACCTTGGCCGAGGCGGCCGAGTCCACCTGGGATGCGCTTGGTGACGACGCCTTCACGGTGGTGACCATCGGCTTCGATGCCGCCGCCGATACGCCGACCGCCATGCGCCTGTTCGCCGGCCGCCGTGCCGGCAAGTACCGGCAATGGCTGTGGCTGTCGGGCAGCTTGCCGGACATCGCCGCTCTGGCCCGCGACACCGGCTTCGTGTTCTTCGAATCGGCCAAGGGCTTCGATCACACCGCCCAGATCACCCTGATCGACGGCGATGGCGTGGTGCGCGCACAAATCTACGGCGAGGACTTCGCCTTGCAGAAGTTCGCCGATCCCATCCGATCGATGCTGATACGCGCCCCCATCGACAGCGATGTCTCGTGGAGCGATCGGGTGAGACTGTTCTGCACCGTCTATGACCCTCGCACGGGCAAATACACGACGGATTATTCCTTTTACATCGAGCTGTTTGCGGGAGCGACGGTTCTGCTGCCGGTGGCCTGGTTCCTGTTTCGCAATATCCGCCGGCAGCGCCGGAATACCTGAGCCCCCAAGCTGCGGGGCGTTCTATTCGTGGTTGACGATCATCAAGGCTGGGAGCGCTGGCGCGGGCTAGAGTTCCCGCGCACAACAGTCGGGGATTCGGGACGTGCTGAAACTTGTGCAATATCCGCTGCGAATCGGCCTGCTCCATATCGAGAGGTGGGGCGACGCGATATTCGGAACCCGCTATAACCCCATGTACCACTTGGGTGCTCTGGGTTGGCTGATGTACTGGCTGGTGGCGGCCTCCGGCATCTACCTGTACATCTTTTTCGACACCAGCGTGCAGCACGCCTGGACGTCGGTGGAATACATCACCCACGACCAATGGTACGCGGCCGGCGTCATGCGCAGCCTGCACCGTTACGGCTCGGACCTGTTCGTCGTCCTGGCCCTGGTCCATCTGCTGCGTGAATTCGCCATGGACCGCTATCACGGCGTGCGCTGGTTCGCCTGGTTCACCGGCATCCCGCTGATCTGGTTCCTGTTCTTCAGCGGCGTCTCCGGCTATTGGCTGGTGTGGGACACCCTGGCGCAGTACCTGGCCATCTCGGCGACGGAATGGCTGGATTGGCTGGGCATCTTCTCCGAGCCGATCGCCAACAACTTCCTCACGCCCGAGTCCCTGTCCGACCGCTTCTTCTCGCTGCTGGTCTACATCCACATCTTCGTGCCCATCATCATGCTGTTCATGATGTGGATCCATCTGTTGCGCATGTCGCGGGCCGAAACCAATCCGCCGCGCAACCTGGCGATCGGTGTCGTCCTGGCCCTGGTGGTGCTGTCGGTGATCGTGCCCGCCGTCAGCCATCCCATCGCCGATCTGTCCAAGGTCGCCGGCGTCGAGCTTACTCTCGACTGGTTCTATCTCGGCCTGTTCCCCATCTACGACCGCATGGGCGCCGGCGTGCTGTGGGCGGTGGTCGTCGGCGGCAGCGCCGTGGTCGCCAGCCTGCCGTTCGTGCATCGCCACAAGGTGCGCCCCCAGGCCCAGGTCGACCTCGACAACTGCAACGGCTGCGAGCGCTGCTTCAACGATTGCCCGTTCGGCGCCATCATCATGCAGCCGCGCACCGACGGACAGCCGTTCGAAAAAGAGCCGGTGGTCAATCCATCGATCTGCACGCGCTGCGGCACCTGCATGGGGGCTTGCCCGACCACGTCGCCGTTCCGCACCAAGGGCAATGTCAGCGCCGGCATCATGCTGCCCGACTACAACCTGATGATGATGCGCGACAAGGTCGATCAGGCGGTTGCCGCGCTCAAGGGTCCGGTGAAGATCCTGATGTTCGGCTGCGAATGGGGTGCCGCCGTCGACAAGATCCGGACCGACGAGGTCGCGGTGGTCGAGTTGCGCTGCGCCAGCCATCTGTCGCCCAGCTTCCTCGACTATGCCTTCAGCCGCTGCGGCGTCGACGGCGTAGTGATGACCGGCTGCCCGGACGGCGAATGCTTCCATCGCCTGGGCGTGCACTGGACGGAGCAGCGCCTCGCCGGCGTGCGCGACCCGGCCCTGCGTGAACGCGTGCCGCGCGATCGCATCCTGATCTCGTGGGCGGCCATGGTCGACCTCGCCCGGCTCAATCAGGAGATCAAGGAATTCCGTGACGATCTCGCGCGCCTGAAAGCCGAAGAGGCGGCGGCGCAACAGACGACGGAACTGGCGACGGGAGTTGCGGAATGAGCGTCAATCCCCTCAAGCTTGCCGGCCAAGTGCTGGTTGCCGGCCTGGTCATGGCGTTCATCGGTACGTTCGGCAGCAGCAACGCCCCGGCCTACCGATATTTCGGGCCTGACGAAGCCATGCTCAAGATCTCGGTGACCCACGCCAGCCAGCGCAAGGATCCCTGCCACAAGCGCAGCGCCGAGGAGCTTGCCAAACTGCCGCCGAACATGCGCGCCGCCCAGCAGTGCTCGCGCGAGCGCGTGCCGGTGCTGCTCGAGGCCGATTTCGACGGCAAACCGCTGTTGAGCCGGCTGCGCCAGCCTTCAGGCCTGTCGAAGGACGGAGCGTCGACCTTCTACCACTACTTCCGCATCCCCGCCGGCGCTCACACCTTGACGCTGCGCATGCGCGAGAGCGCCCGGACGGAAGGGTTCGACTATGTCGACGAGTATAAGCTCGACGTCGAGCCGCTGGGCCTGGCCGTGGTCAATTTTTCGCGCGAGGACCAGCACTTCATCATCCGCTGAAGCGCCACGGGCGGCGGTCCCTCGCGGGTGAGGGGCCGCCGTTTTGCTTGGCTCGATGCGCCAAAGTGTCGCTTTCCACGCGCCGGCCAGCGCGTTAGCATCGGGCTTGGTCAATGGCGGTACGGTAGGAGGGGGGATGGCGCGCATCCTGGTCGTGGATGACGAAGCCTTGGTGCGCATGACCCTGCGCCGGATGCTGGAAGCCGACGGCCATGAGGTCCTGGAGGCGGCCAACGGCCGTGATGGCCTTGCGCTGTTTGCCAGCGATCCGGCCGATCTCGTCGTCACCGACATCATCATGCCCGAACAGGAGGGCATCGAAACCATCGTTCAGTTACGGCGCCAGCACCCGCAGTTGAAGATCATCGCCATTTCCGGCGGCGGGCGCACCAAGAACATGGACTTCCTGAAGATCGCATCGCATGTCGGCGCCGATGCGATCCTCAGTAAGCCATTCTCGACCAGAGAGCTCCTGGATACGGTCCGGCGCTGCCTGCAGGCCGATTAGGCCCGGCGCGGCAGCGCCACACCATCAGGTCCGCGGCAGCGCCACACCATCAGGTCCGCGGCAGCGCCACACCATCAGGTCCGCGGCAGCGCCACCGTCAGGTCGAAGTCCAGCACCACCGCCGGATCGAACTTGTCCTCGCCGTCCTTGAACGGGAAGCCGGCGCCGGGCTTGTCCTTCAGCGCCACCAGGCGCAGGCGCAGCGCGCCGCAGTCCTTGCGGCCGGGCAGCTCGAACTTGTCCAGCACCTCCGACCACGCATAGATGGTGTTTCCGCCAAAGGTGGGGGCGACGTGGCGGCCGGCGTTGACGGCCAGGACCTTCACCGCGTTGGCCAGGCCGTTGAACGACAGGGCGCGCGCCAGGCTGATGATGTGGCCGCCGTAGATCAGGCGCCGGCCGAAGCGGCCCTGGCCCTCGGTGTGCTGGTTGAAATGCACCTTGGCGGTGTTCTGGTACAGGCGGGTGGCCAGCATGTGCTCGGCCTCCTCGATGGTCATGCCGTCGACGTGATCGATCTTCTCGCCCACCGCGTAGTCGTCCCAGTAATGCGGCGAGCCGGCCAGCTCGGCATCGAAGCCGGCGAAGGTCAACCCGGTCGGCAGGATCAGGTTCTCGGGCGCGACCGCCTTCGGCAGCTCTGGCACCAGCTCGCCCGGCGCCGGCGCGTCGACGTCGCGCTTGCGCACCATCACCCAGCGCACGTAATCGAGCACCATCTCGCCGCGCTGGTTGGTGCCGGTCGAGCGCACATAGACGACGCCGGTCTGGCGGTTCGAGTTTTCCTTGAGGCCGATGACCTTGGACACGGTGCGCACCGTGTCGCCGGGAGCCAGCGGCACGCCGAAGCGGCAGTCGGCATAGCCGAGATTGGCGACGGCGTTCAGCGACACGTCGGGGACCGTCTTGCCGAAGACGATGTGGAAGGCGAGGAAGTCATCGATCGGCGCCTGCGACAGGCCGAGCGAGCGCGCGAACTCGTCCGAGGAAGCCAGCGCGAAGCGGTTGCCGTAGAGCGCGGTATACAGGGCGACGTCGCCGCTGGTCAGTGTGCGCGGCGTGGCGTGGCGGATTTCCTGGTCGAGGCGGAAGTCCTCGAAGAAATTGCCGGGATTGGTCTTGGTCATCGTTTTCGGTTCCCGTTCTGTCTAACCACAGACACACAGAGGCGCCGAGCAGGCCGTCATTCCCGCGAAAGCGGGAATCCATTCCTCAGGCGAAGGGGCATCCGGAATGGATGCGGCGTTCGCGGGCATGACGAAGTGGTCGCTGTGCCCTTGTGCCCTTGTGTCTGTTTGTCTAACCACAGAGACACAGAGACAAAGGGACGACACCGAAAAAAGGGCGTCATTCCCGCGAAAGCGGGAATCCATTCCTCAGGCGAAGAGGCATCCGGAATGGATGCCCGCGTTCGCGGGCATGACGAAGTAGTCTCTGTGCCCTCTCGGTGTCTCCATGCCTCTGTGGTTAACCTCTTCGCTACGCCATCGCGGCGATCTGGTCGGCCATGGCGACGACACGCCTGGCGTTCTCGACGTGCAGGTTCTCGATCAGCTTGCCGTCGACGACGACGACGCCCTTGCCTTCGGCCGCCGCCTCGGCGTGGGCGGCGATGATTTTGCGCGACCACGCCACTTCCTGCGCGGACGGCGCGAACACGCGATTGGCGGCGTCGATGGTCTTGGGGTGGATCAGCGTCTTGCCGTCGAAGCCGAGCTCCAGGCCCTGCCGGCACGAATACTCGAAGCCTTCGTCGTCGTTGAGGTCGAGATAGACGCCGTCGACGATGGCGAGGCCGTAGGCGCGGGCCGCCAGCAGGCACAGGCCCAGCGAGGTGATCATCGGCAGGCGCTCGCGGGTGTGCAGGGCGTGCATGTCCTTGGTCAGATCCGAGGTGCCCATGACGAAGCCGCCGACGCGGGGGCTGGCCAGCGCGATCTCCTCGGCCTTCAGAATACCGCGCGGCGTCTCCATCATGCACCAGATCGCCATGTCGGCTGGGGCGCCGTTGGCCTCCATGATCTGCTCGACCAGACGCACCGTCTCGGCGCTTTCCACCTTCGGCACCAGGATGGCGTGGGCGCCCGAGCCAGCGGCGGCGGCGATGTCGGCATGGCCCCACGGGGTGCCGAGGCCGTTGACGCGCACCAGGATCTCACGCTTGCCGTAGCCGCCGGCCGTCAGCGCCTCGACGACGTTGTGGCGGGCCGCTTCCTTGGCGTCGGGGGCGACGGCGTCCTCGAGATCGAAGATCAGCCCATCGGCAGCGAGGGTCCGGGCCTTTTCCAGGGCACGGGCGTTGGAGCCCGGCATATAGAGGACGCTGCGGCGCGGACGCGCGGCTGTCGCCATGGTCGATCTCCTTCGAAACAAATGAAAGTCATAAGGGTCGGCACACTAGCAACGGAGCGGGCGCCGTGGCAAGGTGCGCCGCAGTAACGGGGCAGTAAGCGGCAGCCAATCGTGAATCCTGTTGCGCAGCAACTGTTTGGAGCATTTGCGGCTGCGGCCCGCCGCATTCCGATCCTTGCGCTGCAGCGTGGATTGCCCCACCGGCCGGCATGAACGAGGCGGTTGCACTGCTGCGAGGCATGGCGATCGGCTTCGCCATCGCCGCTCCGGTCGGGCCGGTCGGCCTGCTGTGCATCCGCCGCGCCTTGGCCGATGGCCGCCGGGCCGCCTTCGTCGCCGGCCTGGGCGCCGCCGTCGCCGACACCTTCTACGGCGCCGTCGCCGGCTTCGGCCTGACCTATATCTCGGGCTTTCTGGTCGACCAGGCCACCGCCCTGCGCCTGATCGGCGGGGTTTTCCTGCTGTTCATGGGCGGGCGCTGTATGGCCGCCGACGCGACGGCGGTGCCGGCCTCGCAGCGTGGCCCCGGACTGGTGCGCGATTTCCTGTCCAGTCTCGCCATCACCATCACCAACCCCGGCACCATCCTGGCATTCATGGGCGTCTTCGCGGCGATGGGCACCATGGGTCTCGGCGGTGGCGGCGGTTGGGTGGTGCTCGGCGTGTTCGCCGGCTCGGCGGCGTGGTGGCTGCTGCTGGCGACGGCGGCCGGCGCCGTTCGCACCAGTCTCACGCCGCTGTGGCTGCGGCGCCTCAACCGCGGCTCGGGCCTCGCCCTGCTGTTGTTCGGCGTCGCCGTGCTGGTCAGCGCCGTCTACGCCTGAGGTTTCTGCCGGTACCTGCGGGCGCATGCCCGGCGTGAAGTGGTAAACTGAGCCTTCGACAGAAATTACGCAGAAAAAGCACCTGGCGCTATTTGGTATGT
This sequence comes from Rhodospirillaceae bacterium, assembly GCA_036675815.1. Classification (GTDB taxonomy): domain Bacteria; phylum Pseudomonadota; class Alphaproteobacteria; order Rhodospirillales; family Magnetospirillaceae; genus JAKFEE01. Next base: position 372,638 of record JAKFEE010000021.1, on the reverse strand, counting down.
CATTGCCATAATTATGTATTACTAAGGTTACATTCTTGATTGCCGCCGGGATTTGAGGTTGACTGGCGTGGCAGCCGTGGCAATGCGAGCAAAGGGGGCGCAGACCTCCGCGACGGCCAGGGGAGGACGCGCTTGGACAGATCCACGCCCATTCTCGAGGCGCGCGACGTTTCGCTGCAATTCGGCGGCGTCAAGGCGCTGTCCGAGGTGGGTTTCCATGTGCGGGCAGGCGAGCTGTTCTCGATCATCGGCCCCAACGGCGCCGGCAAGACCTCGATGCTCAACTGCATCTCGGGGCGCTACACGCCGACCAAGGGCCAGGTTCTGTTCAAGGGCCGCGACATCACCCGCCTGACCCCCAACCAGCGCGCCACCCTGGGCCTTGGGCGCACCTTCCAGAACCTCGCCTTGTTCAGCCACATGACCGTGCTCGACAACATCATGGTCGGGCGCCACCACCTGCTGAAGAACAACTTCCTCACCGGCCCGCTGTATTGGCTGGGCGGGGCGCAGCGGGAAGAGCTGGCGCACCGGCGTCATGTCGAGGACATCATCGATTTCCTCGAGATCAGCCACATCCGCAAGGCGGTGGCCGGCACCCTGTCCTACGGCCTGCGCAAGCGCGTCGAGCTGGCGCGCGCCGTCGCCGTCAGGCCGGACCTCATCCTCCTCGACGAGCCCATGGCCGGCATGAACCTGGAAGAGAAGGAGGACATGGCCCGCTACATCGTCGACCTCAACGAGGAATGGGGCATGACGGTGATCATGATCGAGCACGACATGGGCGTGGTCATGGATATCTCGCACCGGGTGATGGTGCTCGATTTCGGCCGCAAGATCGCCGATGGCCTGCCCGGCGCGATCATGAGCGACGAGCACGTCAAGCGCGCCTATCTGGGCGTCGAGGACGAGGAAGAGGACGAGGTGGCCTGATGCAGCCGCAATACGGCGACGTCGCCCGGCACGACACCTTTCCCAAGCTGCTCGTCCACAACGCCGCGCAGTGGCCCGCCGAGGTGGCCATGCGCGAGAAGGAATTCGGCATCTGGAACGAATTCACCTGGGCCGACTACCGTGATCGGGTCGCCGAGATCGCCCTCGGCCTCTGCGGGCTCGGTATCCATCGCGGCGAGGTGGTCGGCATCATCGGCAAGAACCGCCCCGAGATGGTGTGGAGCGAGGTCGCCGCGCATGCCGTCGGCTGCATGTCGCTCAGCATCTATCACGACGCCATGAACCAAGAAGTGACGTACCTGATCGACTATGCCCAGGTGCGCATCGTCCTCGCCGAGGACGAGGAACAGGTCGATAAGCTGCTGGAAGTCGCCGATACCGCCCCCTGCATCGAGCGGATCATCTATTTCGACCCGCGCGGCATGCGCAAATACAAGGACCCGCGGCTGCTCGGCTGGGACGAGCTGAAGGCGGTCGCCGCCCGCATCCAGGCCGAGGACCCCGGGCGCTTCCTGGCCGAGGTGGCGGCCGGCCGTGGCAGCGACGTCGCCGTGCTGTGCACGACCTCGGGCACCACCTCGAATCCGAAGATGGCCATGCTGCAGGCGGGGCCGTTCCTCGCCCATTGCCTCTCCTACCTGCGCGCCGACCCCAAGCTGCCGAGCGACAATTATGTCTCGGTGCTGCCGCTGCCCTGGATCATGGAGCAGGTCTATGCGGTGGCGCAGGCCCTGATTTCGCGCATCACCGTCAACTTCGTCGAGGAACCCGAGACGATGATGGCCGACCTGCGCGAGATCGGCCCGACCTTCGTGCTGCTGGCGCCGCGCGTGTGGGAGGCGATCGCCGCCGACGTGCGCGCCCGCATGATGGATGCCACGCCGATCAAGCAGAAGATGTTCGAATTGGGCATGAAGCTCGGCCTCGCGGCGCTCGACAAGGGCCGCCGCTCGAAGCTTGCCGATTTCATCCTGTTCAATGCGCTGCGTGACCGCCTCGGCTTCACCTACCTCAAGTCGGCGGCCACCGGCGGCGCCGCCCTGGGGCCCGAGACCTTCCGCTTCTTCCAGGCGATGGGCGTGCCGCTGCGCCAGATCTACGGCCAAACCGAACTGGCCGGCGCCTATACCATCCACCGCGCCGACGACGTCGATTTCGACACGGTGGGCGTGCCGTTCGACACGTCGGAAATCCGCATCGACCATCCCGACCCGAACGGCGTCGGCGAGATCGTCGCCCGCACCGCCGGCACCTTCCTTGGTTTCTACAAGAACGAGCAGGAGACGCGGAAGGACCTGCACGACGGCTGGTTGCACACCGGCGATGCCGGCTACATCAAGCAGGAAAACGGCCATCTGGTGGTCATCGACCGCATCCGGGATCTGGCGGTCACCGCCACCGGCACCCGCTTCTCGCCGCAGTTCATCGAAAACAAGCTGAAGTTCTCGCCGTTCATCGCCGAGGCGGTGATCCTCGGCCACGACAAGCCGTACCTGACGACGATCATCTGCATCCGCTATTCGATCGTCGCCAAATGGGCCGAGCAGCGCGGCATCGCCTTCACCAACTACACCAACCTGTCGGCGCGGCCCGAGGTCTATCAGCTCTTGCGCGAAGAGGTGGCGAAGGTCAACGCCACCCTGCCGGAGGCGCAGCGCATCCGCAAATTCGTCCTGCTCTACAAGGAGTTGGATGCCGACGACGGCGAGCTCACCCGCACCCGCAAGGTGCGCCGCGGCGTCATCAACGAGAAGTATGCCGATATCATCGACGCCATCTACGGCGATCAGCCGTCGGTGCATGTCGACACGGTGATCGCCTTCCAGGACGGCACCACCGCCCGCATCCAGACCGATCTGGTGCTGGCGACGCTGGAGCCGCCCCGGCCGGCCAAGCCGCGCCCCCGGGAAGCGGCGGAGTAGGGGAGACCGAGGATGAGCAGGTTTTCGACCGAGGCCGGTTTCTCCCTCTCCCGCTTGCGGGAGAGGGCCGGGGTGAGGGTCGCGCCGTGCCCTCGCCGCCCAGGCGCAACCCTCACCCCCCCGCCTTGCGGCGGGCCCCTCCCTCTCCTGCAAGCGGGCGAGGGGCATCGAGGCCACGGCTGATGAACACTACCCTCCTCGTCCAGCTCGTGATCAACGGCCTCATCATCGGCACGCTCTATGGCGTCGTCGCCATGTGCTTCGTGCTGATCTACAAGTCGACGCAGATCGTCAATTTCGCCCAGGGCGAATTCCTGCTGATCGGCGCCTGGGTGTGCTGGTGGCTGCTCACCGACTTCCAGCTGCCGTTCTGGCTGGGATTCCCCATCACCCTGCTGTTCATGCTGGCCTTCGGCGTGCTGCTGCAGATCGTCGTGCTGCGGCCGATGATCGGCGAGCCGATCATCTCGGTGATCATGGTCACCATCGGCCTGTCGATCTTCTTCCAGGCGATGATGAAGTGGATCTTCGGCGTGTGGGCCAAGCCCTATCCGCGGGTGTTCGCGGCGCAAAGCGTCAACATCTTCGGCCTCAACGTGCAAACGCCCTACATCATGTCGATGGTGATCTCGCTGATCATCATGGCCGGCTTCGCCTGGTTCTTCAAATTCTCCCGCCTCGGCCTCGCCATGCGCGCCACCGCCTTTAATCAGCAGGTGGCACAAAGCCTGGGCATCTCGGTCAAGATGGTGTTCGCCATGGCCTGGGCGATCTCGGCCATGGTCTCCGCCCTGGCCGGCGTGGTGGTCGGCATGGTCAACGGTGTGTCGTCGGCGTTGTCGTTCTTCGGCATCAAGGTGTTTCCGGTGGTGATTCTCGGCGGCCTCGACTCGATCGTCGGCGCCATCCTCGGCGGCCTGATCATCGGCGTGCTGGAAAACCTGGCCGAATTCGTCGACGGCCAATACCTGAACTGGGGCAATCTCTACACCGTCGCGCCTTTCTACGCCCTGATCATCATCCTGATGATCAGGCCCTACGGCCTGTTCGGCACCAAGCAGATCGAGAGGGTGTGAGGGATGGCCATCAACGCTTCGGCCCTCGTCCCCTGCGGCCAGTTCAAGACCAGCTACCGCAAGGACACGACCATCTTCCCGACGCCGGTGGCGCGCAATTTCGCCATCGCCGCCGTGCTGTTGCTGTGCCTGCTGCCGCTGCGGTTCGGCGAGTTTGAGCTGCTCGGCCGTTATGAGCTCAACCTGCTGATCCAGATCGGCTACTACGGCATCGCCGCGTTGGGGCTCAACATCCTGGTCGGTTTCACCGGCCAGATCTCGCTCGGCCATGCCGCCTTCTTCGGTTTCGGTGCCTTCGCCTCGGCCTGGCTCAACAACAGCTGGGGCGTGCCGGTGTTTTGGGCGATCCCGCTGGCGGGGCTCCTGACGACGCTGGTCGGGCTGTTGTTCGGCATCCCGGCGGCGCGCATCAAGGGCCTCTATCTGGCCATCGCCACCTTTGCCGCCCAATTCATCCTCGAGGACTTCTTCGCCCGCGCCGACTGGTTCACCGGCGGCTCGGCGGGCTCGCTGGCCGGGGGCTTCTCGCTGTTCGGCTACGATGTCGATGGCGATCGCGGCTATTTCTACGTGGTGCTCGCCTATGTCGTGGTCATGTTCCTGCTGGGCACAAATCTGCTGCGCAGCCGCGACGGCCGCGCCTTCATCGCGGTGCGCGACCATTACCTCTCGGCCGAGGTGATGGGCATCAACCTCACCAAGTATCGCGTGCTGTCGTTCGGCGTCTCGGCCTTCTACGCCGGCATTGGCGGCGCCCTATTCGGGCATTACCTCGGCTATGTCTCGTCCGAGGCCTTCACCATCCTGCTGTCGATCCAGTTCCTCGGCATGATCATCATCGGCGGCATGGGCAGCGTCATGGGCACGCTGCTGGGCACCGCCTTCATGGTGCTGCTGCCGGAGGTGACGCAGGCGCTGGTGTCGACGGCCCGCGATTTCGTGCCCGGTGCCGACGAAAGCCTGGCCTTCATCAAGCAGGCCGCCATCGGCCTCGCCATCGTGCTGTTCCTGATCTTCGAGCCGGACGGCCTGGCCCACCGCTGGAAGATGATCAAGGCCTACTGGAAGCTGTACCCCTTCTCCTACTGAGCGTCGTTAGCGTCCAAGACCATCAACGATAAAACGAGGAGGTACCAGGATGAGGAGCGTTCTGTTCGCCACCGCTGCAGCCGTCGCCGTGCTTGCCGCCGGAGCGGCGTCCGCCGCCGACAAGATCAAGATCGGCCACCTTGCCGACTACACCGGCGCCACTTCGGACGTCGGCAAGCCCTATGGTCAGGGCGTCGCCGATGCCCTGGCCTATCTCAACGCCCAGGGCGGCATCGCCGGCGGCCCGGTCGAATTCGAGACCATCGATTATTCGTACAAGGCGCCCGACGCCATCGCCACCTACAAGAAATGGGTCGACGCCGGCGTGGTGGCGATCCAGGGCTGGGGCACGGCCGACACCGAGGCGCTGGTGCCGATGGTGAGCAAGGACCAGATCCCCTACTTCTCGGCCTCCTATTCCGGGCATCTGACCGATCCGGCGGGCAAGGGGACCCATGGCTCGAAGCCGGCGCCCTACAACTTCTTCTATGGGCCGTCCTACTCCGACGCCTGCCGCGCCCTGGTGCAGTGGGCGGCGGCCGACGCCAAGGCCAAGAACATCGCCCAACCGAAGTTCGTCCACATGGGCGACAACCATCCCTATCCGAACGCACCCAAGGCGGCCTGCGCCGAATACGCCAAGGAACAGGGCTTCCAGGTGCTCGAGCCGATCCAGTATTCGCTCAAGCCGGGCGACTTCAAGGCGCAATGCCTGAGCCTCAAGGAATCGGGCGCCAACTACGCCTTCCTCGCCAACACCGGCGGCTCGACCATCTCGCTGCTGAAATCCTGCGAGACGGTGGGCGTCGACACCCAGTTCATGGGCAATGTGTGGGGCATGGACGAGAACGCCATGAAGGCGGCCGGGGCGGCGGCCGATGGCATGGTCTTCGTCGTCGGCGCCGCCGACTGGAAGTCCGACGCGCCCGGCATGAAGCTGGTGCGCGACATCTCGAAGGTCTCCGATGCCAGCGGCTCGGCCTACCGGCCGGTGCATTACATGCGCGGCATCTGTTCGGTCTATTACATGAAGGACGCCATGGAAGCGGCGGCCAAGGCCGGCGGCGTCACCGGCCCCAACATCAAGAGTGCGATGGAGGCAATGCGGGAGCACGTGCCGGCCGGCCTCGACGGGGTGTGCATCCCCTCGACCTGGACGCCCGAAGATCACCGCGGCACCACCAAGGTCTTCATCTATCAGGCATCGGTGCAAGCCGATGCGCAGGAGATCAAGAAGATCGGCGAGGCCGACATCCCGCGCAAGCCGGAGTGGCTCGGCTGGTAGGTAAGGACTGACATTCCTTTCTCGTCGTTCCCGCGAAAGCGGGAATCCATTCCGGCGGCCCTTGAGCCCACTGGGCGGAGCGGCCGAGCGTGCCATGCGAAGCAGCCTCAGGAATGGACTCCCGCTTTCGCGGGAGTGACGAAGAAAGGCGTGGGCAAGCGCGTTGTAGGGAGCGTTTCATGGCCGAAGCCGTAGTGAAGTCACCACGACCGCAAGCCGCCACCAAGGAGCCGCTGCTGGTCGTCAACAACATCGAGGTGGTCTACGACGAGGTGATCCTGGTGCTGCGCGGCGTCAGCCTGTCGGTGCCGGAGGGCGAGATCGTCACCCTGCTGGGTCCCAACGGCGCCGGCAAGTCGACGACGCTGAAGGCCATCTCGGGGCTGCTGCGCACCGAGGACGGCGAGGTGACGCGCGGCAACGTGACCTTCATGGGCGAGAACATCGCCAACATGGCGCCCGAGCAAATCGTACGCCGCGGCATCTTCCAGGTCATGGAGGGCCGGCGCATCATCGAGGACATGACGGTTACCGAAAATCTGCGCCTGGGCGCCTACACGCGGCGCGACGCCGGGGTCAAGGCCGACATCGACATGGTCTTCGACTTCTTCCCGCGCCTGCGCGAGCGCACCGGGCTGGCCGGCTATCTCTCCGGCGGCGAGCAACAGATGCTGGCCATAGGCCGCGCCCTGATGGCGAAGCCCAAAATGATCCTACTCGACGAGCCGTCGATGGGCCTGTCGCCGCTACTGGTCAAGGAGGTGTTCGGCATCATCCGCCAGCTCAACCACGAACTGGGCATCACCATCCTGCTGGTCGAGCAGAACGCCCGCATGGCGCTGAAAGCCGCCAACTATGGCTACATCATGGAATCGGGAAAGATCGTCCTCGACGGCGCGCAGGCGGAGTTGGTCAACAACGAAGACGTCAAGGAATTCTATCTCGGCGGCGGCGGCGAAGAGCGCAAATCGTTCAAGAACCTGAAATCCTACAAACGGCGCAAGCGGTGGCTGTGATGGAGCAATACTACGACGCGCTGGAAAACCAGGATGCGCAGCAGCGCGAGGAGCGGCTGTTTCGGGCGCTGGCCGGGCAGATCGTGCACGCCAAGGCGCGGACGGCATATTTCGGCGAGCACCTGCACGACGTCGCTCCCGCCGATGTTCGGGATCGCACGGCGCTGGCGCGGTTGCCGATCACCCGCAAGTCCGAGCTGATCACGCTGCAGCCCGCCGCGCTGCCGTTTGCCGGCATGGTGGCGGTGCCGACCGGCGAGCTCGCCCGCATCTTCCAGTCGCCGGGGCCGATCTACGATCCCGAGGGCAAGCGCCCCGACTGGTGGCGGTTCGCCCGCGCCCTGTTCGCCGCCGGCTTTCGCCGAGGCGACATCGTTCACAACAGCTTTTCGTATCACCTGACCCCGGCGGGGGCGATGCTGGAAAGCGCCGCGCATGCTCTCGGTTGCGCGGTGATTCCGGCCGGCGTCGGCAACACCGAGTTGCAGGCGCGCGCCGCCGCCGATCTCGCCGCCGACGGCTATACCGGCACGCCGTCGTTTCTCAAGACGATGCTGGAGAAGGCGCATGAGATGGGCTTGGATTGCCGCAGGCTGACCAAGGCCTGCGTCAGCGGCGAAGCCTTGCCGCCCTCGCTGCGTGCCGCCTTGAACGATCTCGGCGTCGCCGTCCGGCAATGCTACGGCACCGCCGATCTCGGCCTGATCGCCTATGAATCGCCCGCCCTCGACGGCATGATCATCGACGAGCACGTCATCGTCGAGATCGTCCGCCCCGGCACCGGCGATCCGGTGCCGGAAGGCGAGGTCGGCGAGCTGGTGGTGACGACGCTGACCCCGGAATACCCGTTGATCCGCTTCGCCACCGGCGATCTCTCGGCGATCCTGCCCGGCCGCAGCCCCTGCGGGCGCACCAACGCCCGCATCAAGGGCTGGATGGGCCGCGCCGACCAGGCCACCAAGGTCAAGGGCATGTTCGTGCATCCGCAGCAGGTGGCCGAGCTGATCCGCCGCCATCCCGAGATTCGGCGGGCGCGGCTGGTGGTCGAGCGCGACGGCGAGGCCGACGTCATGACGCTGCATTGCGAGGCCGAGGGCGCGGGCGAGGCCCTGCAATCGAGTCTGGTCGAGACGGTGCAGGCGGTGCTGAAGCTGAAGGGCCGCGTGGCGTTCGCGGCGGCCGGAATCTTGCCGAATGACGGCAAGGTCATCGACGACCGCCGCACCGTGCCGTGACACTCACAATTTTGCCACAATTGCGCCTTTAGCTTGCCGCAAGACCCCCCTTGCGGCAGGCCCCGATTCTCCGGCGTGGACCCCCGGGTCTCCGGGCAGGCCCAGGGCACCAGACGGCCGGCACTGCCGGCCGTCATTCTATGCTGCGACACCATTGCATCTGGCCCATTCGCACAAATTTGCTATGGTGCCGGCCATGACCGACACCGGCTCGTTTCCGCTGTTTTCCGGCAGTGACCTGATCTGCATTCGCGGCGAGCGCGTCGTCTTTTCCGGACTCGGCTTCGACCTCCATGCCCAACAGGCCTTGGTGCTGTTGGGGCCGAACGGCTCGGGCAAGTCCAGCCTGCTGCGCCTGATGGCGGGGCTGTTGAAGCCGGCGGCGGGCCAGATGCGCTGGCAGGGCGAACCGCTGGCCGATCGCGAGGCGCATGCCGGCCGCCTGCATTACGTCGGCCACCATGACGCGGTGAAGCCGGTGCTGTCGGTGATCGAGAACGTGCTGTTCTGGGCGCGCCTGCACGACCCGTCGACCGGTAGCGCCAAGGCCGAGGCGGCGCTGGAGCGCTTCGGCCTCGACCATCTCGCCGGCATGCCGGGACAATTGCTGTCGGCCGGGCAGAAGCGGCGGCTCAACCTGGCGCGCCTGTTGGCGGCGCCGGCGCCGCTGTGGCTGCTCGACGAGCCGACGGTGGCGCTCGACAAGGCATCGGTCAGGGTGCTGGAGGAGACCATCGCCGAGCACCGCGCCGCCGGCGGCATGGTGGTGGTCTCGACCCACCTCGACATCGACCTGCCCGGCGCCCATGAACTCCATCTCGATGAATTCGGCGCGCCGGCGAGTTGGGCGGAAGGGCTGTGGGTGTGAAGTCCTTCGTCGAGATCGTCCGTCGCGACCTGCGTCTGGCCCTGCGCCAGGGCACCGATAGCGTCATGGTGGTGACGTTCTTCGTGCTGACGGTGGTGTTGTTTCCCTTCGGCATCGGCCCCGAACTGAACATCCTGCAGCGCGTCTCGCCCGGCGTGCTGTGGGTGACGGCGCTGCTGGCGTCGATGCTGTCGCTGGATCGCCTGTTCCAGACCGACTACGAGGACGGCGCGCTGGAGTTGCTGACCCTCAGCCCGACGCCGTTGCCCATCATCGTGATGGCCAAGGCCACCGCCCACTGGCTGACGACCGGGCTGCCGCTGATCGCCGCGGCGCCGCTGCTCGCCGTCCTGCTCAACATGAACAGCTCGGGCTTCGTGACGCTGATCGGCGCCATGCTGCTGGGTACGCCCTCGCTCAGCCTGATCGGCGCCGTCGGCGCCGGCCTGGTGCTGGGGGCGCGCCGCGGCGGCGTGTTGCTGTCGCTGCTCATCTTGCCTTTGTACATCCCGGTGCTCATTTTCGGCGTCGGTGCGGTGGACGCGGCGATTCACGGTTTCAGCCCCAATGCGCAACTGCTGGTGCTGGCGGCGATTCTGCTGGCGGCGCTGCCTCTCGCCCCCTGGGCTACCTCGGCTGCGATCCGGCAGGCTATCGAATGACCAATTGGGATAGCCCGATCCGGTTAGTCTTTTAAACGATTGTTAGGCACTGTAGAAACGAGCCATGCATAGATTCGCCAATCCCGCCCGCTTCCTCAGACTGGCGGCGCTCGTGCTGCCCTGGTCGGGCGGGCTGACGGTGGTGCTGTTGGGGGCCGGGCTGTATTTCGCGCTGGTGGCCTCGCCCCCCGATTATCAGCAGGGCGATACCGTGCGCATCATGTACATCCATGTCCCGGCGGCGTGGATGGGGCTGTTCTGCTACACCACCATGGCCGTGGCCAGCGCCACGGCGCTGATCTGGAAGCATCCGCTGGCCGACGTCATCGCCAAGGCCAGTGCCCCCGTCGGCGCCGGTTTCACCTTCCTGTGCCTACTGACCGGCGCGCTGTGGGGCAAGCCGATGTGGGGCACCTGGTGGGCGTGGGACGCGCGGCTGACCAGCATGCTCATCCTGCTGTTCCTGTATTTCGGCCACATGGCGCTGGTCAACGCCTTCGACGACCCGACCCGCGGCGCCAAGGCCGCCGCCATTCTCGCCCTGGCCGGCTTCGTCAACGTTCCGGTCATCAAGTTCTCGGTCGACTGGTGGAAGACGCTGCACCAGCCGGCCAGCGTGGTGAAGATGGGCGGCCCCGCCATCGATGCGTCAATGATGCTGCCGCTGTTGCTGATGGCCTTGGGATTCACCACCTATTTCGTTTCGGTTCTCATCCTTAGGGTCAGGGCCGAGATTGCAGGCGCGAAGATCCGGGCGATCCGGCTGATGCAGGTGCACGGCCAGGGCTGACCGAGGCGAAGGCGAATAGATGACGGGATTTTTCGAGATGGGCGGCTACGCGGGCTATGTCTGGCCCGCTTATGCGGCGGCTGCCGTCGTGATGGTGGGGCTGTGGCTCCTGTCCTTGCGCGGCGCCCGCCTTCTGGAGGCCCAGCTCAGGCTGCTTCAGGAAAGCCGGCCGCATCGCAGGCGCACGGCGGGCAAGCGGACAAGGCCGGAGGAGGCGACGGGTGCTGACGCGTAAGAAGAGACGGCTGTATTTCGTGCTGCTCGGCATGCTGGCCCTGGGCAGCGCCACCGCGCTGGTGCTGACCGCCTTCAACGACACCCTGGTCTATTTCTACAGCCCGACCGAGTTGATGGCCCACAAGGACATCACCCCCGAGCGCCGCCTGCGCATCGGCGGCCTCGTCGAAGAGGGCAGTGTCAATCAGCAGGGCGAGATCGTCAGCTTCCGCGTCACCGATACCGCCAATGCCGTTCCCGTCACCTACAACGGCATCCTGCCCGACCTGTTCCGCGAAGGGCAAGGTGTGGTGGCGGAAGGGCGGCTGACGAAGGACGGCACCTTCCACGCCTCGGAAGTGCTGGCCAAGCACGACGAGAACTACATGCCCAAGGAAGTGGTCGACGCGCTGAAGGCGCAGGGGCACTGGGGCGAGCAGAGCGGAAAGACGGGGACGCCATGATCGTCGAGACCGGCCATTTCGCCCTTATCCTGGCGCTGGTGGTCGCCGTGGCGCAGGCGAGCGTACCGCTCTACGGCGCGCAACGGCGCAGCGCGCCGCTGATGGCGGTCGCCGCTCCGGCCGCCCTGGCGCAGTTCGCCCTGATCGCCATGGCCTTCGGCGCGCTGACCTATGCCTATGTCGTCAGCGACTTCTCGGTGGTGAACGTCGCCGCCAATTCACACACCGACAAGCCGCTGCTCTACAAGATCACCGGCGTGTGGGGCAATCACGAAGGGTCGCTCCTGCTGTGGATCACCATCCTGGCGGGGTTCGGCATGGCGGTTTCGGCCTTTGGGCGCAATCTGCCGCCGTCGTTGAAGGCCCGAGTGCTGGCGGTGCAGGCGATGATCGCCGTCGGTTTCCTGCTGTTCATCCTGTTGACCTCCAATCCGTTCGCGCGCCTCGACCCGGCGCCGATGAACGGCAACGGCCTCAATCCGCTGCTGCAGGACCCGGGCCTCGCCTTCCACCCGCCGTTCCTGTATCTCGGCTATGTCGGCTTCTCGATGGCCTTCTCCTTCGCCATCGCCGCGCTGATCGAAGGCCGCGTCGACGCCGCCTGGGCGCGATGGGTGCGGCCGTGGACGCTGGCGGCCTGGGTATTCCTCACCTGCGGCATCGCGCTCGGCTCGTGGTGGGCGTATTACGAACTGGGCTGGGGCGGCTGGTGGTACTGGGACCCGGTCGAGAACGCCTCATTCATGCCATGGCTGCTGGGCACGGCATTGCTGCACTCGGCTGTGGTCGTCGAGAAGCGCGATGCGCTCAAGAGCTGGACCATTCTACTCGCCATCATCACCTTCTCGTTCAGCCTGCTCGGCACATTCCTGGTGCGCTCGGGCGTGCTGACTTCGGTGCACTCCTTCGCCGCCGATCCGGCGCGCGGCATGTTCGTCCTGGGGCTGCTGGTCTTGTGCGCCGGCGGCTCGCTGACTTTGTTCGCGATGCGTGCCCCCGAACTGAAGGCCGGCGGCCTGTTCGCGCCGATCTCGCGCGAGGGGGCGCTGCTGCTCAACAACGTATTGATGAGCACCGCCACGGGCACCGTGCTGTTGGGGACGTTGTTCCCGCTGTTCGCCGATGCCCTGGAACTGGGCAAGATCTCGGTCGGGGCGCCCTTCTTCAATTCGGTGTTCGTGCCGCTGATGGTGCCCATGGTGATGGCCATGGCGGTGGCGCCGCTGCTGTCGTGGAAGCGGGGCGACCTGATGGCGGCTCTCGGCCGGCTGAAGCTGGCCCTCGCCGCCACCGTGGCCGCGGCGGCCGCATCATGGCTGATCATGGGCGGTGACGATCGGCCGTTGTGGGCGGCGGCGGGCATGGCCCTGGCCGCGTGGCTGTTCTTCGGCACGCTGAGCGAATGGGCCGATCGCATCCGTCTGTTCCGGGCGCCGCTGGGGGACAGCATGCGGCGGGCCTTCAGGCTGCCGCGCGCCGCGTACGGCATGACCCTCGCCCACGTCGGTTTGGCCATCGTCATCGCCGGAATCACCGGCTCGTCGGCGTGGAAGGTCGAAAGCGTGCAGGTGATGCGCCCCGGCGACGTCGCCCGCGTCGACGGCTACGACTTCCAGCTGCAGTCGGTGCACCCGATCACGGGGCCGAACTACACGGGCGAGGGCGCCATTTTCGTCGTCAGCAAGGACGGCCGGCAGGTCGCCGTCCTCGACGACGCCGAGAAGCGTCAGTACAGCCAGCCGCCGCGGCCGACCACCGAGGCTGCCATCCACACCACCTGGCTGGCCGACCTCTATGCGGTGATCGGCGAGGCCGACGGCAAGGGCGGCTACGTCACGCGCCTGTATCATAACCCGCTGATCCCGTGGCTGTGGATCGGCGCGCTGACCATGGTGCTGGGCGGGCTGGTCTCGCTCAGCGATCGTCGCCACCGCGTCGGTGCGCCGGCGCGCAAGCCGGCCGCGGCGCGTGCCATGCAGCCGGCGGAGTGATCACAGCATGAGGCGTGCGCTTTATCTTCTGCCCGTGGTGCTGTTCCTCGGCCTGGCCGCGGTGTTCCTCTACCAGTTGAGCTTTGGCCGCGATCCCCGCGACATCCCCTCGGTGCTCATCAACCGGCCGCTGCCGCCGCTCGACCTGCCGGGCGTGCCGGGGCGCGACGATATCGGCCTGAAGAGCGAGCACATCACCGGACAGGTGTCCTTGATCAACATCTTCGGCTCGTGGTGCGTCGCCTGCGTCGCCGAGCATCCGATGCTGCTGCAGATCCGCAAGACCGGCCTGGTGCCGGTCCATGGCATCGACTGGAACGAGAAGAATCCGGAGGATGGCAGTCGCTGGCTCAAGCGGAACGGCGATCCCTATGACCGTGTCGGTCTCGATCTCGGTCCGCCCAAGACCAATGCCGCCATCGACTTCGGCGTAACCGGCGCCCCCGAAACCTTCGTCGTCGATGCCAGCGGCAACATCCGCTACAAGCACACCGGCCCGATCACCCCCGAGGTGTGGACGGACACTTTGGCACCGATGATCAAGGAGTTGCAGAAGCCATGAGGCTGCCCAAGGCTTTCGTCGCCGCCCTGGCGGCCTTCCTCCTCGCCGGGCCGGCCCACGCCGTCAATCCCGACGAGATGCTGAAGGATCCGGTGCTGGAAGAGCGCGCCCGCGAGATCAGCAAGGGCCTGCGCTGCGTCGTCTGCCAGAACCAGTCCATCGACGATTCCGACGCCGATCTCGCCCGCGACCTGCGCGTGCTCGTCCGCCAGCGGCTCAAGGCCGGCGACAGCGACGAGCAGGTGGTGCAGTTCGTCGTCGCCCGCTATGGCGACTATGTGCTGTTGAAGCCGCCGTTCAAGTCCAGCACCTACGTGCTGTGGTTCGGGCCGCCGGTGCTGGCGCTCATCGCCATTGCCGCCCTGATCGCCTTTTTCCGCCGGCGCCGCCCCGAGGCGGTCGAGGCCCGGCGTGGGCTGACGCCCGAAGAGGAACGCCGGCTCAAGAAGCTGCTGGGAGACAATCCCTAGACCATGATTTGGCTCGTCTTTGCCCTGCTGACGCTGGGCGCGCTCGCCCTCATGCTGGTTCCGATGCTGCGCGGCAAGGCCGAGGCCGCCGCGCGGGCAGGGTACGACCTCGCCGTCTATCGCGACCAGCTCAAGGAAGTCGATGCCGACATGGAACGCGGCCTGCTGACGGCCGCCCAGGCCGACAGCGCGCGTACCGAGATCAAGCGCCGCATGCTGGCCGCCGCCGACGCCGGCGAGCAATCCGCCGACCGCGGTGGGCACAAGGTGCTGGTCGCCATGGTCGGGATCGCCGTCCCGGCGGGTGCGCTGGCCCTGTACATGCTGCTCGGCCAGCCGGGTCAGCCCGACCAACCCTTCGCCGAACGGGCGGCGCCCACGGCGAGCGTGCCGCCGGAAATCGCCGAAATGGTCGGCAAGTTGGCGCAGCGGCTCGAGCAGGATCCGAACAACCCGCAAGGCTGGATCATGCTGGCGCGATCCTACCAGATGATGGAGCGCCATGCGGATGCCACCGACGCCTATCGCCGCGCCATCGCCCTCGGCCCCCAAAATGCCGAGGTGTATTCCGGCTTTGGCGAGGCGTTGATGCAGGCCAATGGCGGGGCGGTGGTGCCGGAGGCGGCGCAGGCGTTCGGTCAGGCTCTGGCGGTCGATGCGTCCAATCCGCGTGCCCGCTTCTTTTTGGGCGTGGCCCGTATCCAGCAGGGCGACCTGACCGGCGGCCTGGCCATCTGGCGCGATCTCGAACAGGGCGCGCCGGCCGATGCGGCGTGGCTGCCCGGCTTGCGCGACCAGATCAAGGCCGCCGCCGCCGGCGCGGGCGTCGACCCGGCCACCATCCCGCCGAAGGCGCCCGACGTATCCGCCGCGGCCGTACCGCCGTCGGCCGCGGATCGGCAGGCCATGATCCAGGCGATGGTCGAGCGGCTGGAGGGCAAGCTCGCGGCCAACCCCGATGACGCCGATGGCTGGCGGCGCCTGGGACGGGCGTATCAAGTGCAGGGGCGGACGGATGAGGCGAAGCAGGCCTATGGCAAGGCCATCACCCTGCGGCCGCAGGATGCCGACCTCAAGCTGGCCTATGCCGACCTGTTGCTGAACAGCGTGCCCGAGGATGCGCCCGTTCCCGCCGAGGCTGTCGGCGTGCTGCGCGAGGTCCTCGACCTCGACGCCGACAACCCCGATGCCCTGTATTTCCTTGGCCTGTCCGAGGCCCAGGCGGGCCGCAAGGCCGAGGCCAAGACCCTGTGGAGCCGGCTGCTCGGCCAACTCCCCGAGGGGTCGCCCGCACGCCAGGGGCTGCAGCAACAGCTCGATGCCCTCGGCGGCTGAGGATTGACTTGGCCGCGGCCGAGGGGTATCTAGAGCGCTCAACGAGCGCTCGCCATGGCGCGCGGCTGCCGACTTCCGGCAGCCCCTTCGCGACGTGCTCCCTCCCATTTCTTCTCCCCGCCGATTGCGTGCTCCGCGGGTTGCCAAAAACCCGCCTGCCCCCGCCCGATGCGGGTGGCGGAGCCATGAAGGATGTTCCATTTATGACCGATTTTGCGAGCCTCGGGCTCATCGATCCCCTGTGCCGTGCCGTTGCCGACGAAGGCTACACCACGCCGACCCCGGTGCAAGCCGCGGCCATTCCCCATCTGGTCAAGGGCCGTGACCTGCTGGGCATCGCCCAGACCGGCACCGGCAAGACCGCCGCCTTCACCCTGCCGATCCTGCAGCACCTGGCGCAGAACGAGATCCGGCGCCAGGCCCGCAGCGTGCGTGCGCTGGTGCTGGTGCCGACGCGCGAGCTGGCCGTGCAGGTGCGCGACAGCTTCGCCGCCTACGGCAAGCATGTGCGGCTGAAGAGCCTGGCCATCTTCGGTGGCGTCGGCATCAATCCGCAGATCGCCGCCCTGGCCGGCGGCGTCGATGCCCTGGTCGCCACCCCCGGGCGCCTGCTCGACCTGATGGCGCAGCGCCACGTGCGCCTCGACGCGGTCGAGATCCTCGTCCTCGACGAGGCCGACCGCATGCTCGACATGGGCTTCGTCCGCGACGTGCGGAAGATCGTCGCCCAACTGCCCAAGCAGCGGCAGACCTTGCTGTTCTCGGCGACCATGCCGGCGGCGGTGACCTCGCTGGCGGAGGACCTGCTGGCCGAGTACGAGCGCGTCGAGGTGACGCCGCCGGCGACGACGGTGGATCGCATCGCCCAGCGCGTGCTGTTCGTCGACCGCGCCGACAAGCGCCGGCTGCTCGAATCGCTGTTGGCCGACAAGGCAGTGGGCCGCGCCATCGTCTTCACCCGCACCAAGCACGGCGCCAACCGCCTGGCCGAGCAGTTGCAGAAGGCCGGCTTTGGCGCCGACGCCATCCATGGCAACAAGTCGCAGGGGGCACGGCAACGGGCGCTGGACGAGTTCCGCACCGGCCGGCTGCGCGCCCTGGTCGCCACCGACATCGCCGCGCGCGGCATCGACGTCGACGGCGTCACCCATGTCGTCAATTTCGAGCTGCCCAACGAGCCGGAGAGCTACGTCCACCGCATCGGCCGCACCGCCCGCGCCGGGTCCGAGGGCGTGGCGCTCAGCTTGTGCGATGCCGAGGAACTGCCGTACCTGAAGGCGATCGAGAAGACCATCCGCCGCAGCGTCGACATCGACGACGGCCATGCCTTCCACGCCGCCGACATCGCCGGCCGCCACGCCAGCGCCAACGGCCCGCGGCCGCAGGGGCCGCGCCCGCAGGGCAAGCGCCCGGCCCGCCAAGGCCAGCGCGGTGCGCGGACAAAGTAGAAATGGAGCGCGGAGCTCCAGCTCCGCGCTCCTGGGCTAATGCGCCGCGTCCCAGTCGTCGCCGATGCCGGTGTCGACGACCAGCGGCACCGCCAGGCTGGCGGCGCTCTCCATCACCCGCTTGACCACGGCGCGGGTGGCCTCGGCCTCGGCGGCAGGCATCTCGAACACCAGTTCGTCGTGCACCTGGAGCAGCATCCGCGCCGCCAGCCCTTCCGCCGCCAGGGCCGCCGGCAGCCGCACCATGGCGCGCTTGATGATGTCGGCGGCGCCGCCCTGGATGGGGGCGTTGATGGCGGCGCGCTCGGCGAAATTGCGCAGCGACGGGTTCTTGTCGAGGATGCCGGGCACGAACACCTTGCGCCCCCACGCCGTGGTGACGTAGCCGTGGCGGCGCGCCTGTTCGCGGGTGCGCTCCATATAGGTGCGGATCTCGGGATAGCGCTCGAAATAGGCGTCGATGTACTTCTTCGCCTCGCCCTGGGAGATGCCCAGCTGTTGCGCCAGCCCGAACGGGCTCATGCCGTAGATGATGCCGAAATTGATCGCCTTGGCCGAGCGGCGCACCATCGGGTCCATGCCCTCCACCGGCGCGCCGAACACTTGGGATGCGGTGGCGGCGTGGATGTCGAGCCCCGAGCGGAACGCCTCCAACAGGCCGCGCACCTCGGCGACGTGGGCGACCAGGCGCAACTCGATCTGCGAATAGTCGGCCGACAACAGCTTGTTGCCTGGCTCGGCGACGAAGGCCCGGCGGATTTTGCGGCCTTCCTCGGTGCGGATCGGGATGTTCTGCAGGTTGGGGTCCGACGACGACAGCCGCCCGGTGGTGGTCGCCGCCATCGCGTAGCTGGTGTGGACGCGCTTGGTCTCGGGATGAATCTGCGCCACCAGTGCGTCGGCATAGGTGCCTTTCAGCTTCTGGATCTGGCGCCATTCCAGCACGCGCGCCGGCAGATCGTGGCCTTGCGCCGCCAGTGCTTCCAAGACGTCGGCGCCGGTCTGCCAGGCGCCGGTCTTGGCCGATTTCTTGCCGCCGGCCAGGCTCATGCGCTCGAACAGGATCTCGCCGAGCTGCTTCGGCGATCCGACGTTGAACGTCTCGCCGGCCAGGGCATGAATCGTGCCTTCGAGCTCGGCCATGCGCCGGCCGAAGTCCTCGGACAGCGCGAACAGCTTGGCGGCGTCGACCTTGATGCCGTGACGCTCCATCTCGGCCAGCACCGGCACCAGCGGCCGTTCCAGGGTCTCGTACACCGTCACCATGTGCTCGGCCAGCAGCCGCGGGCGGAACAGCCGCCACAGGCGGCCGGTGACGTCGGCGTCCTCGGCGGCGTAATCGAGGGCACGATCGAGCGGCAACCGGTCGAGGGTCACCTGCGCCTTGCCGGTGCCGCACACCTCGGCATAGGTGAGGGTCTTGTGGTTGAGATGCAGGCTGCACAGCTCGTCCATGCCATGGCCGTGGCTGGCTCCGTCCAGCACATAGGACAGCAGCATGATGTCGTCGATCGGCGCCATGGCGATGCCGCAGGCCTTCAGCACCTGCAGGTCGTATTTGATGTCATGGCCGACCTTGAGCACGCCCGGCTCTTCCAGCAGCGGCTTCAGCCGGGCCAGGGCGACCTCGCGCGGGATCAGGGCCGGGGCCTCGGCCGCGGCGCCAGAGTCGCCGAGCGCCAGCGACCCCTGCGCCTCGGGCGGCGTGTGCAGCAGGGGCACGTAGCAGGCCTTGCCCGGCTCCACCGACAGCGACATGCCGACGATCCGGCAGCGCAGGGGATCCAAACGGGTGGTCTCGGTGCCCACGGCGACCATGCCGGCCTTGTGCGCGGCGGCGATCCAGCGATCCAGGGCGTCGAGGCCAAGGACCAGCTCGTAGGCGGTGGTCTGCGGCACCGGCGGCGGCGGCGCTTCGGCCTTTTCGGCTGCGGGCAGGCCCAGCGTCTTCTGCAGGCGCGCCAGGATGGTCTTGAGGCCGTTGCGCTGCAGGAAGTCGACGAGCAACTGCCGGTCGGGGGCCTTTACCTTGAACGATTCCAGCGGTGTCTCGACGGCGACGTGGTCGTGCAGGGTTACCAGTCGCTTCGACAGCCGTGCCGCCTCGGCATTGGTCAGCAGCGTCTCGCGGCGCTTGGGCTGCCTGATCTCGCCCGCCCGCGCCAGCAGGGTATCGAGATCGCCAAAGTCGTTGATCAGTTGCGCCGCAGTCTTGATGCCGATGCCGGGCACGCCGGGCACGTTGTCGACGGCATCGCCGCACAAGGCCTGGACGTCGATGACCTTGTCGGGGCCGACGCCGAACTTCTCGCGCACCTCGTCGGCGCCGATGGTCTTGTTCTTGATCGGGTCCAGCATGTCGATGCCGTCGCCGATCAACTGCATCAGGTCCTTGTCGGACGATACGATGGTCACCCGCGCCCCCTGGGCGGCGGCCTGGCGGGCATAGGTGGCGATCAGGTCGTCGGCCTCAAAGCCGTTCTGTTCGACGCAGGCGACGCAGAAGGCGCGGGTGGCCTCGCGGATCAGCGGGAACTGCGGCACCAGCTCCTCGGGCGCTTCGGGGCGGTGCGCCTTGTATTCGGGATAGATCTCGGTGCGGAAGCTCTTGCGCGCGGCGTCGAAGACGACGGCGATGTGATCGGCGTCGGTTTCGCTCAACAGCTTGTTCAGCATGTTGGTGAAACCGTAGACGGCATTGATCGGCGTGCCGTCGCCGCGCGTCATCGGCGGCAGCGCGTGGAAGGCGCGGAAGATGAAGCCCGAGCCGTCGACCAGGAAGACGTGTCTGGGAGTGTTCAATGGCCGTGGTCGTGCGGGGCGTTCTTGTCGAGGACGTAGGTGCGGCTGCAGTAGGGGCAGTGCGCCGTACCCTTGGCGGCGACGTTCAGATAGACCTTGGGGTGGCCGAAGCGGCCGCCGCCGCCGTCGCAGCCGACCGAGGCGGTGGTGATGGTGATGGTTTCGCTGACCCGGACGGGCGAGACGTGCGACATCGCAAGCAACCCTCTGCTGAACCGATTACCGCGCGGATCATAGCGGCTGGCGGCCACGGTTCAACGGGATTCCGGTGTCGGCTATGACCGAGGTTCTCGGGCCTCCTGGAGTTCCGCGCTCCGTAGGATGGTACAGAGCCCTCAGTGCTCGATCGGCCCGGGCGGGGTGCCCTCTTCCAGGCGGAAGCGCCGCGAGCAATAGGGGCACATGATTTCCCGTTCGGCCGCAAAGGTCATGTAGATCAGCGGATGATCGCCCGGCGGATCATCGCCGGCGCAGGCGACGCGTGGCGTGGTGACGGTGGACACGTCGAAGGGCTCGGTGCGATCCCCCCCCGGTGGTGTCGCCGGTTCGGCCGTTGGCTGTTGGATGCGATTCATTGTCCGGTAATGCGGTTGACCCTAGGCTCGGCTGGATGATAGCGATGGCATCTCGCCGATTTAATTGCCCTGATGATCAGGGCCGCGAGGCAGAATGGACACTCCGGCTCCGCACAACGCCGTCGAAACCGAGGCCCTGCGCAAGGTCTACAAGGGTGAGGGAGGGCGGCCGCCCAAGGTGGCGCTCGATGGCGTCAGCCTCGCCATCCCCCGCGGTTCGTTCTTTGGCCTGCTTGGCCCCAACGGCGCCGGCAAGTCGACCCTGATCAACATCCTGGCCGGGCTGGTCAACAAGACCGCCGGCCGCGCCCGCATCTGGGGCCACGACACCGAGCATGAGATGCGCGCCGCCCGCTCGGCCATCGGCGTGGTGCCCCAAGAGTTGAACTTCGACCCGTTCTTCACGCCGCTCGAGCTGCTCGAGGTGCAGGCGGGGATGTACGGCGTCCCCCGGCACGAGCGGCGAACCCGCGAGATCCTGGCGGCGCTGGGCCTGGCCGACAAGGCGAATGCCTATGCCCGTACCCTGTCGGGCGGCATGCGCCGGCGCCTGCTGGTGGCCAAGGCCTTGGTCCACGCGCCGCCGGTCCTGGTGCTGGACGAGCCGACCGCCGGCGTCGACATCGAGTTGCGCCAGCAGTTGTGGGCCTACGTGCGCCAGCTCAACGCCGCCGGCACCACGGTGGTGCTGACGACGCACTATCTCGAGGAGGCCGAGGAACTCTGCGACCGCATCGCCATCATCAACCATGGCCGTGTGGTGGCCTGCGATACCACGCGTGCGCTGTTGCGCCGGCTCGACAGCAAGGCTTTGTTGGTGACGCTCGACCGCGATCTCGCCGCCGTCCCGCCGGCACTGGCGCCGTTCCATCCGGAACTGCGGGCCGAGGAGCGTCGGCTGGTCTTCCACTACAAGCCCAGCCAGGTGCCCGTCGGCCAAATTCTTGCTGCCGTGCAGGATGCCGGTCTGCTCGTCGTCGATTTGACCACCGAGGAGACCGACTTGGAGGACATTTTCCTGCAACTGACGCGGGCATCGGCGCCGGGGGTGCCGGCGTGAGGCATCTGCTGTCCGGTTTGTCCCTGTTCACCGTGCTGCTGGCTGGCGCCTGTGCCCCCTACGTGCAGTTGGCGGGGCCGCGGGTCGGCGATCCCGCCTTCGCCGAGAACAATGTCATCATGACCGGCGACCGTGTGCCGCTGCCGGTGCGGACGTGGACGCCGCCGGGTGCGCCGGGTGCCGTGATCGTGGCCCTGCATGGCTTCAACGATTACAGCAAGTCATTCGAGGAGGCAGGCGAGTACTGGGCCAGTCAGGGCATTGCCACCTACGCCTACGACCAGCGCGGCTTCGGCCGCGGCGACAATCGCGGCCTGTGGCATGGCGGCCTCACCCTGGCGCGCGACGCCGGCAATGTCGTGCGCCTGGTGAAGTCCCGCCATCCGGGGACGCCGGTGTACATCGTCGGCGAAAGCATGGGCGGGGCGGTCGCCATGATCGCCATGGCCGAGGCGGACGCGCCGGAGGTCGACGGCATCGTCCTGTCGGCGCCGGCCGTCTGGGGGCGGGCGACGATGAACGTGTTCGAGCGCACCGGCCTGTGGTTCTTCTCGCACGTCATGCCCTGGTTCCGCGTCTCGGGCGGCGGGCTGGGCATCAAGCCCTCCGACAACAAGGAAATGCTGCGCGCGTTGTCGAAAGACCCGCTGGTGATCAAGGAGACGCGCGTCGATGCCGTGCACGGCCTCGTCGATCTGATGGACGCCGCGCAGCTGGCCGCCCCGCGCATCAAGGCGCCGACGTTGGTGCTCTACGGCGAGAAGGACGAGATCGTGCCGCCCGAGCCCACCTATCGCATGATCGCCAAGCTGGAGCGGCTGGGCGACGGCCAGCGGGTCGCCATCTATCCCGAGGGCTATCACATGCTGATGCGCGATCTGCAGGCAAAGGTCGTCCTCGCCGACATCGCCGCCTGGATCGCCGATCCCCGAGGCCCCTTGCCATCGGGGGCGGACCGCCATGCGTTGAAGGTCCTCGCCGAACGCGAGATCCATCCCCACACGCCGATCATCGACCAGGGCGCCCTGCCGACCATCGCCGGCCCGGCGCCGCAGCGGCACTAGTACGGGAGCGCGGAGCTCCAGGTCCGCACACGGATGCGGAGCTGGAGCTCCGCGCTCCCCCTCAGTGATCCGAGCCGTGCAGGATGGCGTCGCGCAGCCCGGTGTCGTAGCCGGCGCCCTCCGCCGTCAGGGTGACGGCCGCCGGAAAGGCGCCGCGGATCAGCCCCTTGCGTTCCAGCACCGCCCACACGGCGGGATTCTGCAGGCCGGTGGCGTCGCTGGTCATCGCCACCCGGCTGCCGACGTGAAAATGGTTGCCGTGGGGGTGCGGCAACTGGGTGATGACCACCTCGCCCGAGTCCATCCGGGTCGAGCTTTCGGGATGGCGCGCCAACTCCTGGAACAAGGTCAGGGTCTTCAGTTGCAGGGGATTAAGTTTCAAGGGGTTCTTCTTCGGCGGCATTCGGTCCTCTCCGGTGCGAACTTGCGGTGGCGGCGCCCACGGGTCATCATCGGCATCGCATGCGCGAATTTGCCGTCCTCTTACAGCGAACGCTACCGTTCGTTACAGTCCTCACGCTCGCGGTGGCACAAGCCTGGCCGGCCGCGGCGGCCGGCATGGTGCTGCTCTACGAGATCCACAGCGGCGGGTTCTCCCTCGGCACCAATGAGGTGGCCATTTCCCTCGACGGCAACCGCTATCGCATCCGCAACAGTCTGCAGACACGTGGGGTCATCGGCTTTTTCACCGGATTCGTCTCGGAAAGCGAAACGGTGGGCAGCATCAATGGAACCAATCTTGTTCCGGAAAGCCATCGCGCCGACAACCTGTGGCGGGGCAACAAACGATGGGTGCGTGCCAGCTATCACATCGGCGCAGCGCCGATGGTCGAGGTCATGCCGACGGCGATCGAGGACGGACGGGAATCCGTGGCGTCCGCTCAAACCGTCGGCACGGTGGACCCGTTGACCGCGGGGTTGGCGTTGACCCTCGCGGCGAAGGAGACGCAGCCGAAGGGGACGGTCGCCGTCTTCGACGGGCGGCGGCGCTATGATCTGGCTGTGGCGTCGGTGGCGCCGGCCCAGGTGAACGAGCCGGTTTACCAAGGGGCCGCAGTGCGAATGGACATCCGGCGCCGGCGCCTCGCCGGCTTTGCCGAGGGCGGGTTCTTCTCCGCCCCGAAAACCAGCGACTATGGCTACGTGTGGTTCGCGCCGCCGCGGCCAGAGACCCTGGATCTGCCGCTTCCTGTGCGGTTGGAAGTGGATAGCCCGCTTGGGGCCACGGTGATCCGCCTCACGAGCGTCCGCTCCACCGGCTGAATGCTTGCACCGGCGCGGGTGCGACCCTAGGTTCGCTGGATGTTCACGCTGCCGCTTTTCGATGACAATCCGACGCGCCGCGCCTCCTTCATCACCTGGGCCGTCATCGTCGCCTGCGTGCTGGTGTTCCTGTGGCAGGCGTCGTTGGCTCCGCTCGCCGGACAGGCGGCGGCGCTGGCGCTGGGTGTCATCCCCGCAGTGTTGTTCGGCTATGCCGAGGTGCCGGCCGAGATCGCCCTCGTTCCCGGCTGGGCCAGCATCTTCACCTCAATGTTCCTGCATGGCGGCTGGATGCACCTGGCCGGCAACATGCTCTTCCTGTGGATCTTCGGCAACAACGTCGAGGACTCGATGGGGCACGGCCGCTTCATCGTCTTCTACCTGCTGTGCGGCACGGCGGCGGCGCTGGCGCAGTCCCTGGTGGCCCCGATGTCGACCATTCCCATGGTCGGCGCCTCGGGCGCCATCGCCGGCGTCCTCGGTGCCTATCTTCTGCTGCATCCCAAGGCCAACGTGCGGGTGCTGGTCGTCATCCTGCTCTATGTACGGTTGCTCAACGTGCCGGCGGTCATCGTGCTCGGCCTGTGGTTCGTCACCCAGTTGTTCAGCGGGTGGATGACCGCGGCGGCCCAGGGTGGCGTCGCCTTCTGGGCCCACGTCGGTGGCTTCGTCGCCGGCTGCGTGCTTATCCCCTTCTTCAAGGAGAGCGGCGTGCCGCTGTTCGGGGCGGCGCATTCCCGGCCCTTCACCGTCGAGCCGGCCCGGCGGGCCTATCGCAGCCGCTTTCCCGAGGTGCCGCTGAAACAAGAGCGCCGGCGCCAGCACTGGGAATAGCCGGCCCAGTCTCTAGGCCGGCCAATCCGGCGAGCGGGTAGGGCGCGTCCGTATTCCTACGGAAATTGTTTGGCAACCGCCGCACATCCTTGTTATCCAAGACTCCCTTTTGCGGGAGGGGGTCTCCCGAGGAGCAAGGCGGTGCGGTACGAACAATGAACAGATCCGGTTTTCCTGAGCGTCAGGGGCTTTACGATCCGCGCAACGAACATGACGGTTGCGGCGTCGGTTTTGTCGTCGACATCAGGAACCGAAAATCGCACGACATCGTCCGTAACGGCCTGATGATCCTGGAAAACCTGGATCATCGCGGGGCTGTGGGGGCCGATCCGCTGGCCGGCGACGGTGCGGGCATCCTGCTGCAATTGCCCGACGCGTTTCTGGGTGCCGAATTCACCGCGAAGCCTCTGCCGGCCGCGGGCGATTATGGCGTGGCCATGGTGTTCCTGCCGCGGCCCGAGGCGCTGCGCGCCCGCTGCATCGCCATTCTCGAGCAACTGGTGGCCGAAGAGGGCCAGGCCGTGCTCGGCTGGCGTGACGTGCCGGTGAACAATTCCGGGCTCGGCGAGGGTGTCAAGGCGGCCGAGCCGGTCGTGCGCCAGCTCTTTGTGGCGCGTGGCGCCGGCTGCGTCGGCGATGCCTTCGAGCGCAAGCTGTTCGTCATCCGCAAGCGCGCCGAACTGGCCATCCAGGCGCTGGGTGGCGAGACGGAAGACTTCTACATCCCGTCCTTCTCCAGCCGCACCATCGTTTACAAGGGCATGCTGCTGGCCGGGCAGGTGGGCGCCTATTACCGCGACCTCGACGACCCGCGTCTGGTCTCGGCCCTGGCCCTGGTTCACCAGCGTTTCTCCACCAACACCTTCCCCAAGTGGAGCCTGGCGCATCCGTTCCGCATGATCTGCCACAACGGCGAGATCAACACCCTGCGCGGCAACCTGAACTGGATGGCGGCGCGCCGCTACTCGATGCGCTCCGAGGTGCTGGGCGAGGACTTGGCCAAGCTGTGGCCGATGATCGCCGAGGGGCAGTCCGACTCCGCCTGCTTCGACAACGCCCTGGAACTGCTGGTGCAGGGCGGCTATTCGCTGGCGCAGGCGATGATGATGCTGGTGCCGGAAGCCTGGGCCGGCAATCCGCTGATGGACGAGCGGCGGCGCGCCTTCTACGAGTATCACGCGGCGCTGATGGAGCCGTGGGACGGCCCCGCCGCGGTGTGCTTCACCGATGGCCGCCAGATCGGCGCCACCCTCGACCGCAACGGGCTGCGCCCGGCGCGCTACTACATCACCGACGACGACCGGGTGGTAATGGCGTCCGAAATGGGCGTGCTGCCGGTCGACGAAAGGCGCATCGTCAAGAAGTGGCGCCTGCAGCCGGGCAAGATGCTGCTGATCGACCTCGAACAGGGCCGCATCATCGACGACGCCGAGATCAAGAGCCGGCTGGCGGCGGCCAAGCCCTATGGCGCGTGGCTGGAAAAGACGCAACTGGTGCTCGATGACCTGCCGGCGGCGGGCGA
Organism: Rhodospirillaceae bacterium; assembly: GCA_036675815.1. Classification (GTDB taxonomy): domain Bacteria; phylum Pseudomonadota; class Alphaproteobacteria; order Rhodospirillales; family Magnetospirillaceae; genus JAKFEE01. Next base: position 346,135 of record JAKFEE010000021.1, on the reverse strand, counting down.
GCCCCAGGCAATCGCCGCCGGGGCGCTGCTCCATGCCCAGCAGGCCTTCGGCTATACCCAGGAAGACGTCAAGTTCCTGCTGACCCCCATGGCATTGGCCGGCCAGGAGGCAGTGGGCTCGATGGGCACCGACACGCCGCTGTCGGTGCTGTCGTCGCAGCCCAAGCTGCTCTACACCTATTTCAAGCAGTGCTTCGCCCAGGTCACCAACCCGCCGATCGATTCGATCCGCGAGGAGCTGGTGATGAGCCTGGTGTCGCTGATCGGCCCGCGGCCCAACCTGCTCGGCCTCGATGAGGGCGGCAGCCGCATGCGGCTCGAGGTGCGCCAGCCGATCCTGACCAACGAGGCCCTGGAGAAGATCCGCGCCATCGGCGACATGAAGGACAACCCCTTCCGCTCGCTGACCATCGACTGCACCTGGGCGGCGGCCGACGGCGCCGCGGGCATGGAGCCGCGCATCGCGGCGCTGTGCCGCGAGGCCGAGCAGGCCGTGCGTGACGGCGACAACATCCTGATCCTGTCGGACCGCGCGGTTTCGGCCGAGCGCGTGCCGGTGCCGGCGCTGCTGACCATCTCCGCCGTTCACCATCACCTGGTCGAGACCGGCTTGCGCACCGAGGTCGGCCTGGTGGTGGAGACCGGCGAGGCGCGCGAAGTTCATCACTTCTGCCTGCTGGCCGGCTACGGCGCCGAGGCGATCAATCCCTATCTGGCGTTCGACACTCTCGAGACGATCCGCCCGACGCTGCCCGAGGCCCTGTCGGCCTACGAGGTGCAGAAGCGCTACATCAAGGCGCTGGACAAGGCCATCCTCAAGGTGATGGCCAAGATGGGCATCTCGACCTATCAGTCCTACTGCGGGGCGCAGATCTTCGACGCCATCGGCCTGTCCTCGGCCTTCGTCAGCAAGTACTTCGCCGGCACCGCGACGACGGTGGAGGGTGTTGGCGCGGTGGAAATCGCCGAGGAATCGGTGCGCCGCCATCGCCAGGCCTTCGGCGACTCGCCGCTGTACCGCGACATGCTGGACGTCGGCGGCGAATACGCGCTGCGCCTGCGCGGCGAAGACCACATGTGGAACACCGACACCATCGCCGCCATCCAGCATGCGGTGCGCGGCAACAGCCGCGAGCGGTTCCGCGACTTCTCGCGCCTGGTCAACGAGCAGAACGAGAAGCTGCGCACCCTGCGTGGCCTGTTCGAGCTCATGCCGGCCGGCGCCCCGGTGCCGCTCGACGAAGTCGAGCCGGCGGCGGACATCGTCAAGCGCTTCGCCACCGGCGCCATGTCGTTCGGCTCGATCAGCCGCGAGGCCCATACCACCCTGGCCATCGCCATGAACCGCATCGGCGGCAAGTCCAACACCGGCGAGGGTGGCGAAGAGGCGGAACGCTTCCTGCCGCTGGCCAACGGCGATTCCATGCGCTCGGCCATCAAGCAGGTGGCCTCGGGGCGCTTCGGCGTCACCGCCGAATACCTGGTCAACGCCGACGACATCCAGATCAAGATGGCCCAGGGCGCCAAGCCGGGCGAGGGCGGTCAGTTGCCGGGTCACAAGGTCGATGCGGTCATCGCCCGCGTGCGCCATTCGACGCCGGGCGTCGGCCTGATCAGCCCGCCGCCGCACCACGACATCTATTCGATCGAGGATCTGGCGCAGTTGATCTTCGACTTGAAGAACGTCAATCCCGCGGCGCGCATCTCGGTCAAGCTGGTCTCCGAGGTCGGCGTCGGCACGGTCGCGGCGGGCGTGTCCAAGGCCAAGGCAGATCACGTCACCATCTCGGGCTATGACGGCGGCACCGGTGCGTCGCCGCTGACCTCGATCAAGCACGCCGGCAGCCCCTGGGAGATCGGCCTGGCCGAGACCCACCAGACCCTGGTGCTCAACCGACTGCGCGGCCGCATCGCCGTGCAGGCCGACGGCGGCATCCGCACCGGCCGCGACGTCGTGATCGCCGCCCTGCTGGGCGCCGACGAGTTCGGCTTCGCCACCGCGCCGCTGATCGCCATCGGCTGCGTGATGATGCGCAAGTGCCATCTCAATACCTGCCCGGTCGGTGTCGCCACCCAGGACCCTGAGCTGCGCAAGCGCTTCACCGGCCAGCCCGAGCACGTCATCAACTACTTCTTCTTCGTCGCCGAGGAAGTGCGCGAGCTCATGGCCGGCCTCGGCGTGCGCCGGCTGGACGAACTGGTCGGCCGCAGCGAGCTGCTGGACGCGCGCAAGGCCGTCGCGCACTGGAAGGCCAAGGGCCTCGACTTCTCGCGCCTGTTCCACAAGCCGCAGGTTTCGCCCGAGGTGGCGACGCGCAACACCGAGCACCAGGAGCACGGCCTCGACACCGCCCTCGACCGCGAGCTGATCCGTCAGGCGGCGCCGGCGCTGGAGCACAAGAAGCCGGTGGAGATCGCGGCGACGGTGCGAAATCTCAACCGCACGGTCGGCGCCATGCTGTCGGGCGAGGTGGCCAAGCGCCACGGCCATGCCGGGCTGGCGGAAGACACCATCCGCGTCAGACTGACCGGCACCGCCGGCCAGAGCTTCGGTGCCTTCCTTGCCCGCGGCGTGGTCCTGGAGCTGTCGGGCGAGGCCAACGACTACGTCGGCAAGGGCCTGTCGGGCGGCCGCATCGTCATCCGCCCGCCGGCGCCGTCACGGCTGGTGGCCGAGGACAACATTATCGTCGGCAACACCGTGCTGTACGGCGCCATCGACGGCGAATGCTATTTCCGTGGCGTCGCCGGCGAGCGCTTCGCCGTGCGCAACTCGGGGGCTACCGCGGTGGTCGAGGGCGTCGGCGATCACGGTTGCGAGTACATGACCGGCGGCTGCGTCGTCGTCATCGGCCACACCGGCCGCAACTTCGCCGCCGGCATGTCGGGCGGCGTCGCCTATGTCCTCGACGAGGCCGGCGACTTCGAGCAGCGCTGCAACCTGGCCATGGTCGAGCTGGAGCCGGTGGCCGACGAGGGTCTGGCGCTGGAGGCCCACGACCATCAGGGCGGCGATCTCGAAGGCCATGGCTTGGTCGACGTCATGCGCGACATGACCCGGCATGATGCCCGCCGCCTGCGCATGCTGATCGAGAGTCACTATCGCCACACCGGGTCCAAGCGGGCGCACGACATCCTGCTCAATTGGGAATATTTCATGAGGAAGTTCGTCAAGGTCATGCCGGTCGATTACCGCCGTGCCCTGATCGAGGTGCAGAAGGCCCGGGATCTGGTCCGCGCGGCCGTGGGCGCGGGGGAATAGACATGGGCAAGCCCACCGGATTCCTCGAATACCCGCGCCAGCTCGGCAGCTACGAGGCCCCGGCCGAGCGCGCGCGCCACTATGGCGAGTTCACCAAGCTGCCCGATCAGGCGACTTTGCAGCGACAGGCGGCGCGCTGCATGGATTGCGGCGTGCCCTTCTGCCATCAGGGCTGTCCGGTCAACAACAACATCCCGGACTGGAACGACCTGACCTATCGCGATCGCTGGCGCGAGGCGCTGGCGGTCCTGCACTCGACCAACAACTTCCCCGAGTTCACCGGCCGCATCTGCCCCGCGCCGTGCGAGGCGGCGTGCACCCTGAACATCGACGACCAGCCGGTGACCATCAAGAACATCGAGCTGGCCCTGGTCGAACGCGGCTGGCAGGAAGGCTGGATCCAGCCGGACCTGCCCAAGGTTCGCACCGGCAAGACGGTGGCGGTGGTCGGCGCCGGCCCCGCCGGCATGGCCTGCGCGCAGCAACTGGCGCGCGCCGGCCATCATGTCACCCTGTTCGAGAAGAACGCCCGCATCGGTGGCCTTCTGCGCTACGGCATCCCCGATTTCAAGCTGGAGAAGAGCTACATCGACCGCCGCGTCGCCCAGATGGTGGCGGAGGGCGTCGAGCTGCGCACCAATTGCGCCGTCGGTGCCGATCTTCCGGTCGAGCGTCTGATGGCCGAACATGACGCCGTGGTCCTGTCGGGCGGGTCGGAGAAGCCGCGCGACCTGCCGGTGCCGGGCCGCGAGTTGGCCGGCGTGCACTTCGCCATGGATTTCCTGACCCAGCAGAATCGCCGCCGCGCCGGCGAGGCGATCGCGGGCGACGACATCCTCGCCACCGGCAAGCACGTCGTCGTCATCGGCGGCGGCGACACCGGCGCCGACTGCGTCGGCACCTCGATCCGCCAGGGGGCGGCGTCGGTGACGCAGATCGAGATCATGCCGAAACCGCCGGTGCGCGAGGACAAGGGCACGACCTGGCCGCTGTGGCCGCACAAGCTGCGCACCTCGACCTCGCACGACGAGGGTTGCGAGCGTAGGTGGAGCGTGACCACGCGGGCCTTCAAGGGCGAGGGCGGCCGTGTCGCGGCGCTGGATTGCGTGAAGGTCGACGGTCGCTTCCAGCCGGTTCCCGGCACCGATTTCGAACTGAAGGCCGATCTGGTGCTGCTGGCCATGGGCTTCGTGCATCCCGTGCACGAGGGCATGATCGACGCCCTGGACGTCGCGCGCGACGTGCGCGGCAACGTCAGGGCCGACACCGACGACTATCGCAGCAGCCGCGACAAGGTCTTCGCCTGCGGCGACATGCGCCGTGGCCAGTCGCTGGTGGTGTGGGCGATCCGCGAAGGCCGCCAGTGCGCCCGCGCCGTCGACGAATTCCTGATGGGCAGCAGCGAGCTGCCCCGCTAGAGCGGTTTCGGATTAGGGGGAATAGCCTGCATTTCTGAAGTGGTTGGCGCATTCGAGCTCAGAGAAGTCATCCAGGGCGACGCCGATGGCAATGATGAGGCTCCACTTCTGACCGGCAGAAAGAAGGGGAGCAGGTCGATGGCCGAGGCGCCCGCCGACTGACTTGCCGGGGAAGAACCGCACGCTCTGCAAGTTAATTACGTACTCGGCACCTTTGCAAGGTTGCAGTACAACAGACTAGCAACTTGCGCGGACACGGCCATGGCTCGGCTCGGCACGCCTCTTCAGAGATGGGAAATAGCTTTGGTCAAAGCGATGCTGGCGCAAGGCGGCAATGACCAAAACATCCTTGCGTATTTCACCCGCCCCACAAGGTCCGTGAACCACAGAGTGATTGCGGAGATTCGGACCGGCAAGAAGCACGCCGCGGTAAAGCCCGCCACACAAGAGCAGCTGGAGGATTTCCTCGCAAATTGGCCTGACGTGGACCCGCAGACCGGCCTCAGCCTTCGCGGCGACGAATTGCTCATCAAAGCGCGGGAGGCGATGATTGCTGCGGTCCACATCTTCAATGGCGCAGGCCTGACCTTCCGCGCCGAGTTGTTCATCGTCACCAGCATCATCGCCTGGACTTACCTCCTGCATGCATGGTTCCGCCGCGAGCGTATCGACTACAGGTACACGAACCCGGACGGAACCGTGAAGCAGACTAAGCACGGCCAGGACATGTACTGGGAACTGGGGAAGTGCCTTCGTCACGCTCGCTGCCCGCTTCCGGCCGGAGCAGTCACGAATCTCGATTTTCTCCTGGAGCTTCGTCACGAGATAGAACACCGCTCCACCAGCCGAATAGACGATGCGGTGAGCGCAAAGCTCCAGGCGTGCTGCATTAACTTCAACGACGCCATCAAGCAGCTTTTCGGTTCACCATACGGTCTCGAACGGCGGCTCCCGATAGCGCTTCAGTTCGTCACCTTCAGCTCCGACCAGCGAGCGGCACTCAAGAAGGCATCTGCCCTGCCTCCACACATCGAGACAATGATGGAGGCCCTGCACCACGGCCTGACGCCCAAGCAGATTGCTGATCCCTGTTTCGCATACCGAGTCGCCTTCGTCCCGAAGATGGCTGGGCGCGCCTCTGCCGCCGACCTCGCCATCGAGTTCGTCCGGCCGGGCTCCAAGGAGGCGGTAGAAATCAACAGGGTGCTGCTCAAAGAGGTGGACAAGCCCCGGTACACCTCGGGGCAGATTGTCGATATGATGAGAGCGGAAGGCTTCCCCCGCTTTAACCAGCACCATCATACCAAGCTGTGGAAAGCCCTGAAGGCAAAGGGGCCCGCGGCAGGCTTTGGACGCCCCGGCGATTACCAGGGCACGTGGGTATGGCATAATTCCTGGCTGGCTCGTGTCCGAGCCCATTGCCAGGAGAAGGGCGAGAAATATACCCCGGTGCAGGCCCGCTGATACACAGCAGGACGGCATTGCGGGACTTGCCCGATCCCACCGCCCAAACAATCCGTTCCCGAAAGTTCTCTGAATACGGCCGCGCCAGTGCTGGCCTCCTGATCCCAGCACTCAGCTTGAATCAGCTTTCGGCCCGCTTTCGACTCATCCTATCCCGGAACCGCTCTAGGAGATAATGCGGAGCTCCAGCTCCGCACAACTACTCGGCCGCCGCGGCCAGCTTGGCGATGGCGGCCTCGATGGCGGCCAGGGCCTCGGGGGCGCGCTCGGCGTCGGGGCCGCCGGCCTGGGCCATGTCGGGGCGTCCGCCGCCGCCCTTGCCACCCACCGCCTCGGAGCCGGCGCGCACCAGGTCGACGGCGTTGACGCGGCCGCTGACGTCCTCGGTCACGGCGACGACCAGCGACGCCTTGCCGCCCTCGGTCGACACCAGGGCGACCACGCCCGAGCCGATCTGTTTCTTGATGTCGTCGGCCATGCCCTTGAGGTCCTTGGCCGGGACATTCTCCAACAGGCGCCCGGCGAAGGTGACGCCGGCGACGGTCTTGTTGGCGGTGGCGGCGCCGCCGCCGGTGGCCATTTGGCGGCGCACGTCCGCCAATTCGCGCTCCAGCCGCTTGCGCTCGTCGAGCAGGTTGACGATGCGCCCGGCGACCTCGGCCGGGCTGGCCTTCAGCGTCTCGGCCACCCGCGCCAGGGTTTCCTCCTGGGCGCGCACCCAAGCCTCCGCGGCGGCGCCGGTCAGGGCCTCGATGCGGCGGACGCCGGCGGCGACGGCGCTTTCGCCGACGATCTTGAACAGGCCGATGTCGCCGGTGCGCCGCACATGAGTGCCGCCGCACAGCTCGACCGAGAAGTGCTGGCCGGCGTCGTCGCCGCCCATGGAGACGACGCGCACCTCCTCGCCGTATTTCTCGCCGAACAGCGCCATGGCTCCGGCCTCGATCGCCGCCTCGGGCGTCATCAGCTTGGTGCCGACGCTGCGGTTGCGGCGGACCTGCCGGTTGACCTCGTCCTCGACCTGGCGCAGGTCCTCGGGCGTCAGCCCCTTGGGATGGCTGAAGTCGAAGCGCAGGCGCTCGTGCGACACCAGCGAGCCTTTCTGCGTCACATGCGGGCCGAGGAACTTGCGCAGGGCGGCGTGCAGCAGGTGCGTGGCCGAATGGTGGCCGCGGGTGGCGTCGCGTTGTGCGACATCGACCGCCAGATGGGCGTCGTCGCCCACCGCGATGGTGCCTTCGACCTTGCCGTAGTGGACGAACAGGGCGCCCAGCTTGCGCTGGGTGTCGCTCACCGCCACACGACCCTTGCCGGCGACCGCGATGATACCGCTGTCGCCCATCTGGCCGCCGGACTCGCCGTAGAACGGCGTCTGGTTGGTGATGATCGCCACCTCCGCGCCATCCTTGGCCTCGGCCACTTCCTTGCCGCCGGCGATGATGGCGAGGACCTTGGCCTCCGCCGCGTCGGCGTCATAGCCGAGGAACTCGGTGGCGCCGAGGCGATCGCGCAGGTCGAACCACAGCGCCTCGGTGGCGGCCTCGCCCGAGCCGGCCCAGGCCTTGCGCGCCTCGGCGCGCTGGCGCTCCATGGCGGTGTTGAACCCGGCGACGTCGACGGAGAGGCCCTTGCCGCGCAGCGCGTCCTGGGTGAGATCGAGCGGGAAGCCGAAAGTGTCGTAAAGGCGGAAGGCGACCTCGCCCGACAGCGTGCCGCCAGCCGGCAGGGTGGCGGTCTCCTCGTCGAGCAACTTGAGGCCGCGGTCGAGCGTCTGCTTGAAGCGGGTTTCCTCGAGCTTCAGCGTCTCGGCGATCAGCGGCTGGGCGCGCACCAGCTCGGGATAGGCCTCGCCCATCTGCTTGACCAGCGCCGGCACCAGCTTCCACATCAGCGGCTCCTGGCAGCCCATCAACTGGGCGTGGCGCATGGCGCGGCGCATGATGCGGCGCAGGACGTAGCCGCGGCCCTCGTTCGACGGCAGCACGCCGTCGGCGATGAGAAACGAGCTCGAGCGCAGATGGTCGGCGATGACGCGGTGCGAGACGCGATGGGCGCCATCGGCCTCCTGCTTGGAGGCCTCGGCCGAGGCCGTGATCAGGGCGCGCAGCATGTCGACGTCGTAGTTGTCGTGCTTGCCCTGCAGCACGGCGGCAAGGCGTTCGAGGCCCATGCCGGTGTCGATCGACGGGCGCGGCAGATCGAGGCGGTTGTCCTTGTCCACCTGCTCGTACTGCATGAACACGAGATTCCAGATCTCGATGAAACGGTCGCCATCCTGGTCGGGCGAGCCGGGCGGGCCGCCGGCAATATGCTCGCCGTGGTCGTAGAAGATCTCGGAACAGGGGCCGCACGGGCCGGTGTCGCCCATCGCCCAGAAATTGTCGGAGGTGGCGATGCGGATGATGCGGTCGTCGCCGAGGCCGGCGATCTTCTTCCACAGGGCGTGGGCTTCGTCGTCCTCGGAATAGACCGTGACCAGCAGCCGGTCTTTGGCCAGGCCGTATTCCTTGGTGATCAGGTTCCAGGCCAGCTCGATGGCGCCTTCCTTGAAGTAGTCGCCGAACGAGAAATTGCCCAGCATCTCGAAGAAGGTGTGATGGCGCGCGGTATAGCCGACATTGTCGAGGTCATTGTGCTTGCCGCCGGCGCGTACGCATTTCTGCGACGAGGCGGCGCGCACGTAGTCGCGTTTCTCGGCGCCGGTGAAGACGTTCTTGAACTGCACCATGCCGGCGTTGGTGAACATCAACGTCGGATCGTTGCGCGGCACCAGCGGGCTCGACTCGACGACGGCGTGGCCGTTCCTGGCGAAGAAGTCGAGGAAGGTGGCGCGGATCTGGTTGGCAGTTTGCATGGCGATAACCTGGGCATCCCGGCGATGACGCCCAAGCCCCGGCGGGCCGGTTCTCGAGCAAGGGGGATTATTTAGCGCGCGCGGCCAATGGTGTCCAGGGAGGGCGCTGGATTGCGGAGCTGGAGCTCCGCGCTCCGTTGAGGACTTCCTGGAGCGCGGAGCTCCAGCTCCGCATTTCTCGCGCTCGAGAACGGCCAATCCTCGGCGCGGGCGACGAGGCCCGCCTTCACCGGGTTGCCATGGACATAGGCGTCGACGGCGGCGAGATGCGCGTCGTCGCGGATCCGGCGGTCGTAATAGTCAGGCTGCCACAGGCGTCCAGAGGTGTCGAAGCGGCTGTTGATGCGGCCGGCCGTGTAGCTCTTCCAGCTCTGGACGATGCGGACGAGGCTGTGATCGCGGAGTGCGACGACGACATGGACGTGGTTGGGTATGACCACCCAGGTGAGGAGGCGGTAGTCGCGCTGATGGCCATGCAGGAGTGCAGCGCGCACGATACGCATGGCCTCTAGGTTGGCGAGGACGCAGCGGCCGTGACCGGCATCGAGCTGATGGGCAACGAGGCGGCGCAGGACAGCGGCATCGTCCCGCCACTGCGCCTTCAACCGCAGTACGACCTCAGTCGGTAGGCCGTCGGCGAGGCGGAACGTCACCGCCTGCACGACATCCGGCGCGTCGAGATGCGGCAGATAGCCTCGGTGGTGCCAGCCGCGGTGCATGGCCTGCTCCCCGAATTGCGGAGCTGGAGCTCCGCGCTCCATAAAGCCATATCCGTGGGAGCGCGGAGCTCCGGCTCCGCCCTTATTCCACCGGGTTGCCGTCGAGGTCGCCGGGGCCGCCGGCGAGGGCGTCGGAGAGGATGCCGGCGCTCTGGCGCACCGCCGCCTCGATTTCGGCGGCCATGGCCGGATTGTCCTTGAGGAACTGCTTGGCGTTCTCGCGACCCTGGCCGATGCGCTGGCTGTTGTAGGAGAACCACGAGCCCGACTTCTCGACGACGCCGGCCTTGACGCCGAGGTCGATCAGTTCGCCGGTCTTGGAGATGCCCTCGCCGTACATGATGTCGAACTCGACCTGCTTGAACGGCGGCGCCAACTTGTTCTTGACCACCTTGACCCGGGTCTGGTTGCCAACGACCTCGTCACGGTCCTTGATCGAGCCGATACGGCGGATGTCAAGGCGCACCGAGGCGTAGAACTTCAGGGCATTGCCGCCGGTGGTGGTCTCGGGGCTGCCGAACATGACGCCGATCTTCATGCGGATCTGGTTGATGAAGATGACCAGGCAGTGCGAGCGCGACACCGAGCCGGTGAGCTTGCGCAGCGCCTGGCTCATCAGCCGCGCCTGCAGGCCGACATGGGAATCGCCCATCTCGCCCTCCAACTCGGCCCGCGGCACCAGCGCCGCCACCGAGTCGACGACGAGGACGTCGACCGCTCCGGAGCGCACCAGGGTGTCGGCGATCTCCAACGCCTGCTCGCCGGCGTCGGGCTGCGAAATCAGCAGGTCGTCGAGATTGACGCCCAGTTTGCGCGCATAGGTAGGGTCGAGGGCATGTTCGGCATCGACGAAGGCACAGGTGCCGCCCTTCTTCTGCGCCTCGGCGATGATGTGCAGCGCCAGTGTCGTCTTGCCCGAACTTTCCGGGCCATAAATCTCGACGATGCGGCCGCGCGGCACGCCGCCGATGCCTAAGCCGATGTCGAGGCCGAGCGAGCCGGTGGAGATAACCTCGGTCTCCACGGCGGAATCCCTCTGGCCGAGCCGCATGATCGAGCCCTTGCCGAAGGCCCGCTCGATCTGGCTCACCGCCGCGTCCAGCGCTTTCTGCTTGTCCATCGTGTCCTTGTCCACCAGTCGCAGGGCCGTTTGCATTGTGGCCGTCCTTCTTATTCCACAGGATGGAGAACCGTTGCAATCACAGAACAGTACATGATTTGTTCTGTGACGCAAGCCGGGCGTTCTTCATATGTTCCATCTGCGGCGCGAGGAACGGCCGTTTCACCCGCCGCCAGCCAAGACCTTCTTCACCACCAGGGCCAGCTGCTTGAGGCTGAACGGCTTGGGCAGGAAGTGCACGTCGGGCTGGTCCGACAGGCCGTCGAAGGCGACGTCTTCGGAGTAACCGGAGATGAGGATGATCCGCGTCCCCGGCCGCTCCATGCGGACGAGGCGGGCGAGGGTGGCGCCGTCCATGCCGGGCATCACCACGTCGGTGATCAACAGGTCGAAATGCTCGTCGGTCTTCAAGACGTCGAGGGCACCCTCGCCGTTGGTGGCCTCGAGCACCGTATAGCCCTTGTTGCGCAGGGCGCGCGCGGCGAACAGCCGCACGGCATCTTCGTCCTCGACCAGCAGGATGGCGCCGGCGCCGATGAGTTCGTGGGCGGCCGGGGTGGGCGGGCCGGGTTCGGCGACGACGGGCGTCACCGGCTCGAAATGCGGCAGATAGATGGTGAAGGTGGTGCCCTGGCCGAGGGCGGAGTCGACGAAAATGAAGCCTTCGTTCTGGCGGATGATGCCGTAGACCGTCGACAGCCCGAGGCCGGTGCCGGCGCCGACCGCCTTGGTCGAGAAGAACGGCTCGAAGATGCGCGAGCGGTCTTCCGGCGCGATGCCGATGCCGGTGTCGCTGATCTCGATCGCCGTGTAGCGGCCGGCCGGCACCGTTTCGGCCCCCCGGTGCATCGGGTTGGCGATCGTGCGGCTGTCGGTGCGGATGGCGAGGGTGCCGCCGCCCGGCATGGCGTCGCGGGCGTTGACGGCAAGATTGATCACCACCTGATCGAATTGGCCGGGATCGACGCGCACCATGCCGACGTCGCGGCCATGCACGATCTCCAGTTCGATGCGCTCGCCCAGCAGGCGGCGCAGCAGCGTCGACAGGTCGGCCAGAGCGTCGGTGACCGACAGCGGCTGCGGCAGCATGGCCTGGCGGCGCGAGAAGGCCAATAGCTGGCGCACCAGGCTGGCGGCCCGGTTGGCGTTCTGCTTGATCTGCATGATGTCGGCGAAGGAGGCATCGCCGGGGCCATGGCGCAGCAGCACCAGGTCGCAGAAACCGATCATCGCCGTCAGCAGGTTGTTGAAATCATGGGCGATGCCGCCCGCCAGCTGGCCCATGGCCTGCATCTTCTGCGACTGGGCCAACTGGATCTCGAGGTTCTTCTGATCGGTGGTGTCGATGAAGTGCAGCATCAGCCCGGTGACGGCGCCATCCTCGGCGGTGGGGCTGACCCAGGTCGAGGCGACCAGCTCATGACGGCCGCGGAGGTGCAAATCCAGGCGCGCCCCCGGGCTGCTGCCCATCAGCACGCGCGACAACTGATCATTGGCCCGCTCGCGATCGACTTCGGCGACGAAGCCGAGCAGCAACTGGCCGCCGGCATCGCCGTCGAGCCCCAACATCTCCTGAAAGGCACGGTTCGACACGTGGATCGAGCCGTCGGGGTCGGTCAGGGCGATGGCCACCGGCGCGATGTCGAACAGCCAGTGCAGGCGGCGCTCGGCGGCTTTCAACTCATGCTCCAGCAGGAGTTCCGGCACCGGGTCGCGCACCACCACCGAGCGCGTCAGCGTCTCGCCGGCATCGTCGTAGACGGTGTGGGTGACCAGGGCCTGGAAGACCTCGCCGCCTTTGCCGCGCAGGCGCATTTCGGCGCGGTCCTCTTCGGGATTCGGCACCACGCCGAAGACCTCGCGGATATCCTCGCCGATCAACGCTTCCGGCGTGCGCCCCACCCACTCCGCCAGCCGCAGATTGACGTAACGAAAGCGCCCGTCGGGATCGGCCGAATAGCAGCCGACGGGCAGGAAATCGAGGAAGTCCGACAGGCTTTCGTGCTCGCGACGCAGCGTCTCCTCGATGGCACGGCGCCCGGTGGCATCCTCGGCCGCCCAGACCATCGCCCCGCGGGGGCTGGTGAGCGGCTGTACCGACAGCTGCCACCACTCGCGCCCGCCGTCCGCCGTGATGAAGCTGATCTCGGCGAATTGCGCAATGCCGTGGGCGGCGGCATCGCGCAGCCGTGTCAGCGCTTCGCGCGTGCGTTCCTCGGCATGCGCGGCGAAGGGCGCCAGTGGGTCGGCGGCAGGCCCGAGCGTTTTGTGCGCGTTTGGGTTGCAGTGGATTTCGCGGCCGTCGGCGGTCACCACCAAACGCGCACCGCGCTCGGCGTCGAGGATGGCGGCCAGCCCCTCCGCCCTGGCGGCGCTGCCGGCGAGGGCGGCGAGGCGTCGCGCCAGGATGGCGAGGAAGGCGCCGGCAATGGCGGCGGCGATCGCCACCGTGGCCATACGCACCGGCTGGGTGACGAACATGGCGGTCACCGCCATCAGGATCACCGCCAGCGCCAGGCCGATCAGGGTGACGCGCGCCTCAGCGCTGGAGCTTGCCCTTGAGTCGCATGACGTAGCCAATGATTTCGGCGACTGCCTTGTAGTGCTCAGGCGGAATCTCCTGGTCCACTTCCACCGCGGCGTACAGCGCCCGTGCCAGCGGCGGATTCTCGACGATCTCGACCTTGTGCTCGGCGGCAAGCTCGCGAATGCGTTTCGCCACCAACTCGACGCCCTTGGCCACCACCGTCGGGGCGTTCATCCTTTCCATATCGTATTTCAGCGCCACAGCGTAGTGGGTCGGGTTGGTGACGACGACATCGGCGCCGGGGACGGCCTGCATCATGCGTTGGCGCGCGCGTTCGGCCCGCAGCCGGCGGATGCGCGACTTGACGTGCGGGTCGCCCTCCTGCTGCTTGTACTCGTCCTGCACTTCCTGGCGGGTCATGCGCAGGCGCTTGATATGGCTGTAGCGCTGATAGGCGAAATCGGCAATGGCCAGTACCCCCACCACGCTGACAACGGCGTACAGCACGACGGCGATCAGCTCTTCGAGATAGAGGAGCTGGGCCGGGACCTCCATGCTGATCAGCAGTTCGAACTCGCTGCGCCGCGGCCAGACGATGACGCCGATGACCACGGCCACCAGGACGATCTTGGCGATGCCCTTGACCAGTTCCAGCCATGGCTGCAGCGACAGATAGCGCTGCAGGGATTTCAGCGGGTTCAGCTTGTTGAGGTTCGGCTTGATCTTCTCGGCGCTGATGATGAAGCCGTGTTGGGCCAGTGCCGTGCCGATGGCGGTGACGATGAGCAGGGCGAAGGGTATGGCCAGCAGCAGGCCCACCTCGAGGCCGATCTTGGCCAGGATCTGGCGCAGGGCCTCCGAATCGGCTGCGATGGTATGGGGGGTCTCGAGGAATACCCGCAGCAGGGCCATGAGGTCGCTCGACATCGACGGCGCCATCATCACGACGATCACTGTCGAAGCCGCGAGCATGGCCCAGGTCTTGAGTTCCTGGGATTGCGGGACATCGCCCTTCCGTCGAGCGTCGGCCAGGCGCTTCTCGGTTGGTTGCTCGGTTTTCGAATCCTCGTCTTCGGCCATCTAGCGGCCTCCGGCAAAGGGCAGCAGCCCGTCTTCGAGGAAACGCAGGAACCACGCCATCAGCGGCGGCAGGGTCAGGGCGAGCAGCCCGATCCCCGCCATCACCTGGATGGGAATGGCGACGAAGTAGACCTGCATCTGCGGCATCAAGCGCGACATCAGGCCGAGGCCCGTATTGAACACGAGGGCAAATACCACCAGCGGCCCCGCCAGTTGCATTCCCAGCAGGAAAGCACGCCCCAGCGTGTGCGTCAGGCTGTCGGCGAAATCGCCCATCGGCAGCGGCTGGCCCGGGATGAACAACGAATAGCTGCCCGCGGCAGCGCGCAGCATCAGGTGGTGCAGATCGGTGGCGAAGATCAGCACCAGCGCCACGTTCATCAAGAAACTGGGCAGCAGCGAGCCTTGCTGCTCGGTCACCGGATCCTGGATGAAGGCGTTGGTCATGCCGGCCTGAAAGGCCATGAAGGTGCCGGCCAGGTTGAGGGCGACGAGCAGGAACTGCGTGATCATGCCGAGGAAGATGCCAATGGTCACCTCGCCGACCAGCAGCACCACCAGATCGGCCGGGTTCTCCGGAATGCCAGGCAGGGTGGGGGCGACCACCGGGGCGACCAGTAGGCTAAACGCCAACGCCAGGATCAGGCGGATGCGGGCCGACAGGATGGCCCCGGCGAATCCGGGAAGGAACATGATCATCGCGCCCAGGCGGGCGAAGACCAGCAGAAACTTGTAGACGTCGAGCGACAGCAGGTCCGCGAGCATGGGCCTATCCGCCGTGGGCGGCGCGGTCCAGCATCGAGCGGGTGAATTCGATCAGGGTGCGGAGCATGAACGGCAGCAGCAGCAGCAGCGTCACGAAGGTGGCGAGGATCTTCGGGACGAAGGTCAATGTCATTTCCTGGATCTGTGTCAGCGCCTGGAACAGGGCGATGACGACACCGACGGCGAGGCCGATCAGAAGCGGGGGCGCGCTCAGTTCGAGCATCGTCAGCATGGCGCTTCGCGCCACGTCCAGCAGTTCGGCCTCGGTCATGGCCTGCGCTCAGATCGGCATGCGCAGGATGTCGTTATAGGCATTGATGACCTTGTCGCGCACCGCCACCACCGTCTCCAGTGTCAGCTCGGCATTGTTCACCGCCAGCACGACCTCGCGCAGGTTGGCCTGGCCGGTGATCGCCGACTTGCTCAGCTCTTCCGCCTGTTTGTTGTCGGCGATGGCCTGCTCGACCGTCGTTTTCAGCATGTCGGCGAACGCGTTGCCGACGGCCGGGGTCTCGGTTTCGGCAGCCTTGGCGGCCGGCGCCTTGGCGGCGGCGCTGTAGGCGGCGATGGCGTCTGCGATCCGGGTCATGGGGCCTCTCTAGCGCGCCGCTTCAGCGCAGCATCTCCAGGGTGCGGGCCAGCATGGCCTTGGACGTGGTGACGACGTTGACGTTCGCGTCGTAGCTGCGCTGTGCCTCGCGCATGTCCATCAACTCGATCAGCGGGTTGACGTTGGGCATCAGAACATAGCCCTCGCTATCGGCGCCGGGGTGGCCGGGGGAGTACTTGCGCTGCAGCTGTGAGCGATCCTCGGTGACGCGGGCGACCTTGACCAGTTGGGCGTCGGTCGCCTTGTCCAGCTCGTTCTTGAAGGTGATCACCTTGCGGCGGTAGGGCTCGGCGCCGGGGGTCTGCGGCAGCGAATCGGCGTTGGCCATGTTCTCCGAGATCACCCGCAGGCGGCGGGCCTGCGCATTCATGCCCGAGACGGCGATGCGAGAGGAATTCTTCAGGTCGTCCATGGCGCGCTCCTTTCCGCGTCGGTTCAGGGGCCGCCCTTGCCCAGCGACAGGCGAAGAAGCCGCATGTGCTTGCTGAACAGCGTGGTCGCCACCTCGTAGGCATGACGGGTTTCGCCGACTTTCCGCATTTGCTCTTCGAGGATGACGGCGTTGCCGTCAGGCGACGTCTCGTAAGGCGTCTTGACGACCTGTTCGTCCATGGACTGCGCCAGGGGCACATGCGCCACATGCATGGGGTTGGTCACCACGGGCTGTACGCTGACCCGTGCGGCACCCAGCAGCTTGCGGAATTCGACGGGGGCGACGTCATGCGGCTGGTATTTCGGCGTATCGGCGTTGGCGACGTTCTCGGCCAGGACTTCCTGGCGGCGCGCCGCCCAGTCCATTTGCTTCCTCGCCATCTGAAACAGACGCAGATCGCCAAACATGTCCGTATCCTGCTCCGCCGGCGGGGTCAGTATCCGCCCCGCGCCGTTTAGGAAAGGTTAAGCATCGCCTGCGGCACTTAAGCATTCCTTAAAGCCCGGCTCGCAATAGTGGGCGACACTAACGCAAAGGGGGAATGTCCTCAACGTGAGTCGACACTCCGAATATCCGGCGGCGCGCGACGCCCTGCGGCGCGCCCTTGCCGTGGCGCTGGCCTACGACCCGGCCGAGGATGGCGCGCCGCGCGTGGTCGCCAGCGGGCGCGGGATACAAGCCGAGCAGATCCTGCAACTGGCGTTCGCCAGCGGCGTCAGGGTACGCGAGGATGCCGATCTGGCCGAGATCCTGGCGGCGGTCGACGTCGACAGCGTCATCCCGGTCGAAGCGTTCGCCGCCGTGGCCGAGATTCTGTCGTACATCTACCGGTCCGATCGCTGCGCCGGCGCCGGGGATGAGAGCCGGTGAGCGCGGACGAAATCCAGATGGAAATCGCCCAGGTGTCATCGATGGTCGCGACGGCGCGACGCCTGCTGACCACCGGAAGAACGGTCGACCTGACCGCCCTCGAGGGCATGGTGCGCGGCCTATGCACCGCCGTCGACCGGCTGGCGGCGGACGAGGGGCGCGTGCTGCTGCCCAGCCTCGAGGCGCTGATGGCCGGCCTCGATCGGCTCGACGCCGACCTCGAGGCCCAGCATGCGCACGTTTGTGCCCATGATCAGCGATCGCGGCGGCGCTGATGGACTACGGCAGTTATCTCAAATTCGTCCTGGCCCTGGCCGGCGTCATCGCCCTCATTTTCGGCGGGGCGTGGCTGGCGCGCCGCGCCGGCCTGTCGACCTTGCCGGGGCCGCGGGGCCGGCAGCGCCGCCTCGCCGTGGTCGAGGCCATTGCCCTCGATGGCAAGCGCCGGCTGGTGTTGGTGCGCCGCGACGAGCGCGAACATCTCTTGCTGATCGGTGGCGCCAACGATCTCTGCCTCGACCGCGACCTGCCGCAGCCGCCCGACAAGGTGCCGCAATGACCCGACGCTTTTCCATCCTGGCGGCGCTGCTCGTGGCGGCGATGGCCGGCCTAGCCCTGCCGGCCGAGGCGCAGAGCCTGACCCTCGATCTCGGCGAGGGCGGCGGCGGCTCGACCACCGCGCGCATCGTGCAGATGCTGGCCCTGCTCACGGTGCTCAGCGTGGCGCCATCGATCCTGGTGATGGTCACCTCGTTCACCCGCATCGTCGTCGTGCTGTCGTTCCTGCGCCAGGCCCTGGGCACCATGAACAGCCCGCCGAACATTGTGATCATCAGCCTGGCGCTGTTCCTCACCGGCTTCGTCATGGCGCCCACCTTCCAGCAGTCGTTCGACGCCGGCATCCGGCCGATGATCGAGGGCAAGGTCGACGAGATCACCGGCTTCGAGCTGGCGGCGCAGCCGCTGCATGGTTTCATGATGCAGCACGTGCGCGATCAGGATCTGCGGCTGTTCATGGACATCGCCCGCACGCCCGAGGTGGCGAAACCCGAGGACATGCCGTTCCGCGTGCTCATCCCGGCGTTCATGATCAGCGAACTGCGCCGCGCCTTCGAGATCGGCTTCCTGATCTTCCTGCCCTTCCTCATCATCGACATGGTCGTCGCCTCGGTGCTGATGTCGATGGGCATGATGATGCTGCCGCCGGTCATGATTGCCATGCCGTTCAAGCTGATCTTCTTCGTGCTGGTCGACGGCTGGTTCCTGGTCGCCGGCAGCCTGGTGCAGAGCTTCGGCGGCTGAGCGAGCCGAAAGCGGCTACCCGCCGTGATGCTCGGCGGGCAGGCCGCGCGGGGCGAAGTCGTGCTGGCCCTTGAGGTCGCGTTCGTGGCGCAACGACCAGGCAACGTTGGGATAGGCCAAATCGTCCCACGGAATCTCTTCCCAGCGGAACAGCGCCACGTCTTCGCTCTCGATCCCCTTGTCGAAATCGGGCGTCAGCATATGGCCGCGATAGATGAGGTGGACCTGGCTGATGCGGGGGATGTTGTAGACGGCAATCAGGCCGTCGATCTGCACGCGGGCGCGCGCCTCCTCCCACACCTCGCGCGCGGCGCCTTCCTCGCTGGTTTCGTTGAGCTCCATGTAGCCGGCAGGCATCGTCCAGAAGCCGCGCCGCGGCTCGATGGCGCGCTTGCACAGCAGGTAGCGGTCTTCCCAGGTACACACGGCGCCGACGATGATCTTCGGGTTCTCATAGAGGATGAAGCCGCAATCGCCACACACCAGGCGAGGGCGATCGTCCCCGGCGGGGATCTGGCGAATGCTCGGACCAGAGGTGGTCTGGGATTGGCTCATCGCGACATGGTGTCGTGCCGGGGGATGGGGTGCAAGGTGAAAGCGAGCGCGTCGTGAGTGCGTCGTATGGATACTTGCACGAATGTTCGGGGTCAGATATATCAGTGCTATCCCGCTGGGACCTCGCTAATGAACTGAGGTCGCGGCGGCCTACAAGAAGGGCTCCTGCGGGGGCCCTTTACTATTTCTAGGGGGAGCGATGGATCGGACAGCCATCTTCGTCGATGCGGGTTATCTGTTCGCGCAAACTCGCGGTTTGATATCGTGGTCGATCATCTGGCAAAAGAAATCTCGGAAAGAGACCTTTCGGGAATTGCCGCTTTCTGGGCAGGAGGTCAGCGCGGAGTTCCTCCTGAATTTGACGGCAAGCTTCTTGCGCGCTGCCGAGCGACAACGGGCTGCGACCTAAGCGTGACCGAAAAGCGATATGTCCGAAGTCGGTTCTGTGAGCGAATCCGCGCTCGCCGAGCGAGTCCGTCGTCTGCCTAGACCAGGATGTCGAGATAGGTGCCGCGCGGGGCCGCCGGATCGAAGGGGCCGGCCACATTCACTTTCCAGCCCGGCTCACGTTTGAGGCCCGGCCCGCCGGTTGCGTGGTCGCCATGGGCGAGCAAGGCGCGCTGGTCGCGCGCCGGCGTGCGGATGGCGGCGACACCGGTGGCGGGCTGGGCAACCGAATCGATGGGACGGCTCATAGGCCAACTCTAGCATTGGCCGGGCGCCGGTCAAATCCCCTCCGTCTGCGACGCGACGGGTCCGGTGTGCGGCTGGGCACGGGCCGGAATGCCAAAGGCCAGCAACAGCGACGCCAGGACGGCGGCGACGGCGATGCGCAGAAGCATCGTTCTCTCCCCATAATTTTATTTTGTTTGTTCGTTTTGGCGCCAGGGTAGTGGCGCATGGTCAATGGGGCAAGGGGGAAACGCCGATCACCGACGGGTGCAACAGGATTAACACGACATAGAGCGCCAGCGCGCCGGTGCCGCGCCACCAACCGATTTCGCCGAGCAGCGCCCGGCTGGGGCGGCGGGTGTTGCGGGCCAGTGCATCGAAATCGACGCCGAAGGTGCGCCGGCGCTTGCGCTCCATCAGGAAGGGGCCGACCATTGCCAGCAGCAGCAGCGGCGCGAACAGGATGAGCGAGGCGACGTCACCGTTGGGCACGATGTGCGCGCCGGCCCACAGCATCATGGCCCACAGCAGCGGATGGCGGGTCAGGCGCAGGATGCCCGGCCGATTGGGATTGAAGCCGCGCCCGCCGATGCCGATCGAGAACGGATTCGGCGTGCTCAACCCCGCCACCAGCAGCAGGCAGACCGGCAGCATGACCAGCGGCGGCACCCAGCGCATCCACAGCTCCTGGTCCCACACCGCCACGAAATCGGCCCGGGAATAGGCGTAGGCCAGCCACACCACCACGCCGATGGACAGCAGCGAATAAAGCAAATGATAGCCGGTGTTGCCGAAGCGGGCGATGCCGCGGTCGCGCAGCCCGGCGCGCGCCGGAATGGCATGCGTGGCGAGGAAGGCCAGCATGGCGACGGTCAGGTGGGCAAGGCTGAGCGTCATCGGCGACCTAGGCCCACTCGTCGACCGGCGGCGCCGGCACGCGGGTCTGGCGGCACGCCGCCACCAGGGTGTTGCGCAGCAGCACGGCGATGGTCATCGGGCCGACGCCGCCGGGCACCGGGGTGATGGCGCCGGCGACTTGGGCGGCCTCGGCGAAGGCGACGTCGCCGACCAGGCGGGTCTTGCCTGGTTCGGCGGCGGCGGTGCGGTTGATGCCGACGTCGATGACGGTGGCGCCGGGCTTGATCCAATCGCCGCGCACCATCTCGGGCCTGCCGACGGCGGCGACGACGAGGTCGGCGCGGCGCACCACGCCGGGCAGGTCGCGGGTGCGCGAATGGGCGACTGTCACCGTGCAGCTCTCGCGCAGCAGCAGTTGCGCCATCGGCTTGCCGACGATGTTGGAGCGGCCGACCACCACCGCCTCCTTGCCCGACAGGTCACCCAGCGTATCCTTGAGCAGCATCAGGCAGCCGAGCGGCGTGCACGGCACCATGCCGGCGCCGCCGGTGGCCAGCATGCCGGCGTTCCACGGGTGGAAGCCGTCGACGTCCTTGGCCGGGTCGATGGCCTCGATCACGCGGTGTTCGTCGATGTGCTTGGGCAGCGGCAGCTGCACCAGGATGCCGTGCACCTCGGGATCGCGATTGAGCCTGTCGACCAGGGCCAGCAGTTCGTCCTGGCTGGTGGTCTCGGGCAGCATGTGCTCGAACGAGCGCATACCGGTCTCGGCGGCGCGCTTGTTCTTGTTGCGCACATAGACCTGGCTAGCGGGATCGCTGCCCACCAGCACCACCGCCAGACCGGGCACCAGGCCGTGCTTTGCCTGCACGTCGCGCACGGCGGCGGTGAGCTTGTCGCGCAACGCGGCGGAGAAGGCGTTGCCGTCGATGATCTTGGCCTGGGTCATGCGTGTTCCTTGATCCACTGCTCGAGCCGCCGGCGCAACTCGGCGGCGTCGCCGGCGATGATGAGGGTCTTGCGGCGGTCGGTGGCGCCGGCGGTGATGGCGATGGCCATCTTCGGCAGCTTCCACTGTTTGGCCAGCAGCTTGATCAGCGCCGCATTGGCCTTGCCGTCCTCGGGCACGGCGGTGACGCCGACCTTCAACACGCTGCCGCCGTCGGCCTCGGCGGCGACGCCGTCGATGCGGTCGCGCGCCGCCTTGGGCGTCAGCCGCACCGCCAGCTTGAGGCCGGCCGCGGTCTCGGTGAACGGCGAGGCGCCGTCAGATGGCGAACATGAGGCGTTGGATGACAAGCTGGACGAACCACAGACCGAAAATCAGCACCAGCGGCGAGAAATCCATGCCGCCCGTATTCGGCAGCCAGCGGCGGATCGGCCGCAGCGCCGGTTCGGTGACACGGTAGCCGATGTCCATCACCGTGTAGACGAAGCGGTTGCGCGTGTTGACGACGTTGAAGGCGACCAGCCAGCTCAGGATCGCCGTGATGATGAGCACCCAGATATAGAGCTCGATGGCGAAGTAGATGATCTGCAGCAGCGGCACCAGGACTATGTCCATCTCGAGGCCTTCGTTGCGTCCGCGGAGGTTGTGCGTAACCTACCGGTATGGTGCCCTGGGCGCAAGCTGTCGTGGCGCCTATATAAATGTGTCGCCGGTGCAAAAATCGTACGCTGGCGACCCTTGACAGGGGCAGGGGCCTCGCGCAATATCGCGCCCTCTTTCGGGGCTGTAGCTCAGATGGGAGAGCGCTGCAATCGCACTGCAGAGGTCAGGGGTTCGATTCCCCTCAGCTCCACCAAGTTCCCGAAAAGGCCCGGTCCGGTAACGGCTGGGCCTTTTTTGTGGCCGGAGCGCGGAGCTCCAGCTCCGCCCGCGTCTTGCGGAGCTGGAGCTCCGCGCCCCGCCTCACAACTCCTCCACCGCCTCGCCGGTGCGGTTGTCGAGCACCAAGAGCACGTCGAAATAGCGGATGACGGGGTCGCTGCCGAAGCGCTCGCGCACGTTCCGGCGGAAGGCCTCGTCGTGGGCGCGTTCGGCGGCCTCGCGCGAGGTCCACAGGTAGAAGCCGGTGGTGCGGTTGCCCTCCTCCAGCAGGTAATGCTTGCGGATCAGGTCGGGGTTGGCCTGCCACTTCTCGACGGTGGCGCGGGCGGCGGCCAGCGCCTCGGCGCGGCTCATGGCGGGGGGAAGCTGAAAACTCACCACTTCGGCGATCATCGTCGGTCCTCCTTCAGTCGATCAGGCGCGGCAGCCAAGTGCCGAGGGCGGGGACGGCCACCAGGATGGCCAGCACCAGCATCTCCAGCAGAATGAACGGCGTCGCCGCGGCGTAGACCTCGCGCATGCCGATATGGCCGGGGGCGACGCCGCGCATGACGAACAGCAACAGGCCGAACGGCGGCGTCAGCAGGCTGATCTCCATGGCGATCAGGAACAGCACGCCCAGCCACAGCATGTCGATGCCGAATGATGCGGCCAGGGGCAGGAAGAACGGCAGGGTGAGCAGCAGCATGCTTACCTGGTCCATGAAGGCGCCGAGGAACAGCAGCACGCCCAGCATCAGCAGCACGGCGCCCAGCGTCGACATGTCGAGCGCGTTCATCGCCCGCAGCAACCCGTCGGTGGCGCCGGAAATCGCCAGTATCTGCGAGAAGGTGAGCGATCCGGCGATAATCAGCAGGATCATCGCCGTCACCTTGCTGGTCTCGCGCAAGGATTTAACCAAGGCTTCGAGGGTCAAGGAACGGTAGGCGGCCGAGGCCACCGCCGCCGCTACGCAGCCCAGCGCCGCCGCCTCGGACGGCGACGCCCAGCCCGAGAAGATGCTGCCGACGACCACGGCAAAGATGCCGGACAGCGGCACCACGTAGATCAGGAACGGCATCACGCGTTCCCGCAAGGGCAGGGCGGCGATGTCATCGCTGGGTGCCAGCTCGGGGTCGAGGGCGCAGCGGCCGACCACGTAGCCGATGAACAGCACGCTCATCAGCACGCCGGGAATGATGCCGGCGATCAGCAGCTGCGACACCGAGATGTTGGCCAGGCTGCCGAGCAGCACGGCCAGGGCCGACGGCGGGATCAGCATGGCGATGCCGCCCACCGCCATGATCGGCCCCATGGCGATCACCGGCTTGTAGCCGCGTTTCAGCATGTCGGGGAGCAACACGCTGCCCAGCATCGCCGTGTTGGCGACGGTCGAGCCGGACAGCGCCGAGAACACCGTGCCGCCGATGATGGCGACGATCGACAGCCGCCCCGGCACCCGCGCGATCAGCCGGTCGACCGCCTCGATGGCGCGGAAGGCGACGCCGGTGTGGAACAGGATCTCACCCATCAGCAGGAACAGCGGGATGGGGACGAAGGTGAAATTGGCGGTGGCTTCGAGGATCTCCGGCACCAGGCTGCTCAGGCCGATGCTGCCGCCAAGGAAAATCACGGCGCCGACCAGATTGGCGGCGAAAAAGGCGAAGGCTACCGGCAGGCCGATGGCCATGCCGCCGATGACCAGCGCCAGCATGAGGATGAGGGCGGCATACCATTCCATGGTCAGCACCCGGCGCGCGAGGCGGTGCCGTCGTCGACCTGTGCGGCACGCGCGAACCGCGCCACGAACTCGACGGCAAGCAGCAGTGCGCAGATCGGCACGACCGCGAACAGCGGCCATTCGGGAACGGCCAGCGTCTTGTACTGGATGCTGTTGCTGACGTAGGCGTGCAAGACGCTCTGGATACCGTAGTAGACGAGGACGAGGCAGATGCCCGCGCCCACCGCGTCGGCGAGCTTTTCCACCGCCACCGCGGCGCGTTTCGGCAACAGGTTGAGGACGAGGTCGACGCGCACGTGGGCGCCCTGATGGAGCGCCCACGGGGCGGCGGCGAAGGTGCCGACGTAGAAGCTGTATTCGATGGCCTCGTTGAGCCAGTCGATGCCGCCCAGGCCGGTGTTGCGCATGAACACCTCGAGGCTGATCAGAATAGCGACGGCGGCGATGATGAGGCCGACGAGATTGCCGAGGATCGTGATCAGCCGCTCATGTACGGCGAGCAGGATGCGCCAGGGTGACATCGTATGGTCTCCTCGCGTGAGCAGACGAGACGAGGGGCCGGCGACGGATGCCGGCCCCTCGGCTTCTCATTTCGCCAGAAGCGCTTTCAGCTTCGGGCCGTGCTCGGGGCTGACCTTGATGACGCCGGCCCAGCCGGCCTCCCTGGAGGCCGCCAGCCACGCCTTCTCCTGCTCGGGCGTGAAGCGGATGGCGACAATGCCGGCGGCCTCTTGCCTGGCCTTCTCGGCCTCGTTTCTCTTGAGGATGTCGGCGTTCGTCTTCTCCAGCGCGTTCATCTCGGCGGTGAGGAAGTCGCGGACGTTCTGCGGCAGTCCATCCCACGTCGCCTTGTTGAGCAGTACGTGGATGTCGGCGGAATAGAAGCCGGGGTCGACCCGATACTTCACCACCTTCTCCCAGCTGAAGTCGAAGATGCCCTGGATGGGCCAGCCGAAGCCGTCGACCACCCCGCGCTCCATCAGCGTGTAGATTTCGGTGGCGTTGGAGTTCTGGCCGGCGGCGCCCATGGCCTCGAAGAAGTTGCGATAGATCGGCGAGACGCGGATCTTGAGGCCGCTCAGGTCGGGTTTGTCGATCATGCGGCCGCCGCGCAGATACAGGTGGAAGGGCATGTTCTCGGTGTGGCGGCCGAGATAGTGCAGGCCTTTTTCGGCGTGCAGCTTGGCGATGTAGTCATAGCCGCCGTTCCGGCGCAGTTCCTGGGCCGAGCGCTCGGCCAGCTTGAAAGCGTCGGCCTCGGGCAGGACGTTGGTGTAGTAGCCGCCGGTGGTGCTGACCATGTCGAACACGCCCGAGGCCACCCGGCTGACCAGTTGGAACGGGCTGCCGATGGCGGGGGCGCCGCCCTTGTAGTCGATGCGGACGATACCCTTGCCGCGCTCGTTCAGCGCCTCGACCCAAGCCTCGAAGCGTAGCGAATCGGAGGCGCCCTTGGGGAAGCCGCTGACCGCCGACAGCACCACCTCCTCGGCGTGGGCGGCACTCAGGGACAGCGTCGCGGCCACGGCCAACCCGGCCAGCGCGACGGTACGCGTCAGTTTCATGAACATGGTTTCCTCCCGGTCGTTGTCGTTCCCGTTCCGGCCCGGCTCCTCTATGGGAGCCTCATGCAGGCCGGACCGCGTTTCGCCCCGAACTCAGGGGCGTTCCACCATCGGCGGCGGCAGCAGCCTGAGGTGGCGGATCAAGTCGACGAACTCGCCCAGTTTCTGCCGCCGGTAGCCTTCGACGTCCACCGCGCGAAAATCGTAGAACCCCTGGCCGGCGTGCATGCCGGTCCTGCCTTCGGCCATGTTGTGCACCACCACGTCGGGCGGTGCGTAGCGCTCGGCGTTCAGGGCGCCCTTCAGGTAATTGGCCGCGTAATAGAGGATGTCGCCGCCGCCCCAGTCGATGAACTCGACCATGCCCATGGCGGCGAAACGGATGCCGAAGCCGACGCGGATGGCGCGATCGACGTCTTCCGCCGTGGCCACGCCTTCCTCGACCAGGCGTGCCGCCTCGTTCATGGCGATGGCCTGAATGCGCGGCACGATATAGCCCGGCGACGCCTTGCAACGCACCGGCACCTTGCCGACGCTCTCCAGCAATGCGCAGAAGCCGTCGGTAATGGCCGCGTCCGTCCGCTCGCCGGGGCTGACCTCGACCAGCGGGATCAGATAGGCGGGATTGAGCCAATGGGCGTTGAGGAAGCGCTGCGGGCCCTCGACGAACTCGGCCAGGGTGTCGACCAACAGCGTCGACGTGGTCGAGGCGATCACCGCCTGCGCCGGTATATGGCGGCTGACGATGCCGAGCGCCTCGCGCTTGGCCTCCATGGTCTCGGGAACGCCCTCGAACACGACATCGGCCGAGGCCAGGACGGCGCCGGCGGCGTCTGCTCCGGCCGGGGTGATGCGGGCGACGATGCCGTCCACGGCGGCGGTATCGAACACGCCAAGCTCGGCAAGGAAATTCAGATTGGCGCCGATTTCGCCCAGGGCCGAGTCGAAGAGCGCTTGGCGCGCCGTAGCGGAGCGCGGCTTGAGATCGAGAAGCGTCACCGGATAGCCGGCATAGGCGAACACCTGGGCGATGCCGCGGCCCATCCGCCCGGCGCCGAGGGCGACGATGTTGCGCATCACGCCAACCCCGTCCGCAACAGGTGGCGCAACGTGTCGCGGTCATGGCCGGCGAGTCCGAGCGACTCCCACGAGCGGCCGCGGCGGCGCAGATCCTCGCCGACGACCGCCGAGGCGATGGCCACCAGGCCCGAGGCGATCGGCATGGGCACGCCCGCCCAGTCGCCGAGCGAGACGTAGAACACAAGGCCCTTGGCGATGTCCTCGCGCATGTAGCGGTGGCTCAGCAGGTCGATTTTCTCGCGCCAATCGCCGCTGCCGGTCAGCTTCTCGTGCGACGAACTGCCGTACATCCATTCGTCGCGACGGTCGTCGTAGTGATCGGCCAGCGGAAAGTGGGGCTCGCCGTAGCCCAGCGCCTCGCGCAGGCGCACGCGCTCGGCATCCAGAGCATCCGTGACCCGGCGGATCGATGGCTGGGTGCCCTCGTTGTGAATGTCCCAGGCGTCGAAATGCTCGAGGGGGCCGGCATTCATCAGGATCAGCGGCGGGTGGATGACGGGGCCGGCATTCATCAGGGCGCCGTCGAGCAGGTCGGCGCGCTGCTCGACGGCTGGAAAGGCCCGACCGATCACTGCGACCGCCCGTGCGGTTTCGCCGGCGGGATAGACGCCGGTGGGCAGGCGGGTGGCGCGCACGCTGACCGTCACCCGGTCTTCGCCGTGCTTACGGGCGAGATAGGGCAGGGTGCCGGTCTCGGCCATCGCCACCCGGGCGTCGTTGCCGGCCGCCCGCATCGCCTGCGCCAGGATGTAGCCGCCGAAGGTGCCGGGCGGTAGGAAGACGACCTGGCCGTCGCGCAACAGCGGCGCGACGGCAGGCAGCAGCCCGTCCTGGGCGGTGGCCGGTAGTGGGATCAGCACCAGCTCGGCGCCCTCGACGGCCGCGCCGAGGTCGGTGGTGGCCCGCGTCAGGCGAACGCGGCGGGTGCCGGCGACATCGGTCAGGATGATGGCCTGGGTGCGCAGCACCTCGGCAAAAGACTCGGCGTCCCGCCGCCACAACCGGACCTCATGGCCCTTCTCCGCCAGATCGGCGGCGGCGGCATAACAGCCGTGACCACCCCCCAACACTGCGATACGCATGACGTCATCCTCCGTGCTTTCTTCGGCCGGTTAGCCCGGCTCGCATACGGCCTCGGTGAGGCCGCGCAGGAAATCGGCCAACACGTCGCCATTCATGGTGACATGGGCCCGCACCACCGCCTCGGCGGCCTCGGGATCGCCGGCCTGGATGGCGGCGACGATGTTGGCATGTTCCTGGTACGACTGGCCGATGCGCCCACGCCAGCCGAAGTGCTTGCGGCGATAGGGGCCGAAGCGCCGGCGCAGGGTGCGCAGCTGGCTTTCCAGTATCCGGTTGTGGGCGGCGCCGTACAGGGCCTCATGAAAGGCCGCATCGGCTTCGTAGTAAGAGTCGGCGGCGTTCGCGGCGGCGGCACCGGCGGCCGAATCGTGGAGCCGCACCAGCGCCGCGCGGTCGGCATCGGTGGCGCGTCGCGCCGCCAGCCGCCCACACAGCCCCTCCAGTTCGGTCATCACCTCGAAGGCATCGAGGAGGTCCTGGACGGTGAGGCTGGCGACGATCGGGCTGCGGGCCGGGCGCATCTCCACCAAACCCATGGCGGAAAGCTGGTTCAGGGCCTCGCGTACCGGCGTCCGCGAGACGCCGAAGCGGCGCACCAGCATCGGCTCGTCCAGGCGGCTGCCCGGCGGCAGTTCACCGGTGACGATCTCGCGCTCGAGCGCTTCCCTCAGCCGATCCGCACTTCTCACCGGAATATCCCGCCCCTGGATGCGATGCAGATGAAATCGTATACGATCGCCACGGTGCGAGATACTGGCCATTGGTGTGGGTCGAGCGGCCGCGCCCATTGGGCGCGCGCCGAAACCCGCACAGAACAAATGGCCGGCGGCAGCGTTGAACCGGGCAGGCAACCATGGAGGGGGCGATGGCCCGCTGCGAGACCTGCGGCAACGACTACGACAAGGCGTTCGAGGTGATGCGGGGCGGTGAACGCCACACTTTCGACAGCTTCGAATGCGCCATCCACATGATGGCGCCCACCTGTGCGCACTGTGGGATGCGCATCATCGGCCACGGTATCGAAGCGGGGCCGGAAATGTATTGCTGCGCCAACTGCGCCAAGCAAGGCGGGCACGCCGACGCCCGCGACCACGTGCAATGACTAAAAAACCCCGGCCTCGCGGTCGGGGTTTCGTAAAGGGCTCGAGAGTGTGATGAATTCAGGTGTGCTCTCCCTCTTAATTCGTCATTGCCGGGCTTGACCCGGCAATCCATGGACCCCCGGGTCAAGCCCGGGGGTGACGGAAAAGAAGCTGGTTCCACCTGACCGCATCTCGCTAAGGACCGATCCTCAGCCGTGCAGCTTGTCCAACTCGCGGACCAGGGCCTCGCCCATGACCGTAGTGGATACGCGGGCCTTGCCCGGCTGCATGATGTCGGCGGTGCGCAGGCCACCGTTCAGGACATTTTTCGCCGCCTGCTCGATGAGCCCGGCATCCGCGTCCATGTTGAACGAATAGCGCAGCATCATGGCGAAGCTGAGGATGGTGGCCAGCGGGTTGGCCATGTCCTTGCCGGCGATGTCGGGGGCCGAGCCGTGCACCGGTTCGTACAGGGCGCGGCGCTTGCCCGCTGCGTCGGCGGCACCGAGGCTGGCCGAGGGCAGCATGCCGAGCGAACCCGTGAGCATGGCGGCACAGTCCGAGAGGATGTCGCCGAACATGTTTTCGGTGACCATCACGTCGAATTGCTTGGGGTTGCGCACCAGCTGCATCGCCGCGTTGTCGACATACATGTGGCTCAGCTCGACGTCGGGATACTCGGTCTGCTGCAGCTTGATCATCTCCTCGCGCCACAGCACCGTGCATTCCAGGACATTGGCCTTGTCGACCGAGCACAGCTTCTTGTTGCGCTTGCGCGCCAGTTCGAAGGCGACGCGGCCGATGCGCTGGATCTCGCTGGTGGTGTAGGTGAGGGTGTTGGCGCCCTTGCGCTGGCCGTCGGGCAGCGTCTCGATGCCGCGCGGCTCGCCGAAATACAGGCCGCCGGTCAGTTCGCGCACGATCATGACGTCGAGGCCCTGCACGACCTCGGCCTTCAGGGTCGAGGCGTCGACCAGGGCGTCGAACACCACGGCCGGGCGTAGATTGGCGAACAGGCCCATCTCCTTGCGGATCTTGAGCAGGCCACGCTCGGGCTTCTTGTCGAAGGGCAAGTCGTCCCACTTGGGACCGCCCACCGCGCCCAGCAGCACGGCGTCGGCGGCCATGGCATCGGCCAGGGTCTCGTCGGCGAGCGGCGTGCCGGACGCGTCATAGGCGGCGCCGCCGATCAAGCCTTCCCCCACCTCGAACTGCACATCGCGGCGCTTCGCCATCCAGTCGATGATGCGACGGACCTGCGCCATCACTTCGACGCCGATGCCGTCGCCAGGCAGGATCAGCAGCTTTTTCGCCATGCACACTTCCCCATGTTCAAGGATTTCATGGAATCCGCGCCGGACTGCGTCCGCCTCAGGCGGCGCGGCTCGCCGGTGATTCGGTCAGCAGCGCATAAAGCGCGTCGGCGCTGTCGGTGCCGCGCAGCTTTTCGCAGATGCCCTTGTCCCGCAACAGGCGGGAAACCCGCGCCAGCGCCTTCAAGTGATCGGCCCCCGCCGATTCGGGCGCCAGCAGCAGAAAGATCAGATCGACGGGTTGTTCGTCGATCGAATCGAAGGCGATCGGGCGCTCGAGCCGGGCGAACAGCCCGTGCAGGCGATCGAGATTGGCCAGCTTGCCGTGCGGGATGGCGATGCCATTGCCGACACCGGTGGTGCCCAGCCGCTCGCGCTCGAGCAGGACGTCGAAGACGGCGCGCTCATGCAGGCCGGTCAGCTCCGCCGCCCGCTTGGCCAACTCCTGCAGCGCCTGCTTCTTGCTGGTGGCGCGCAGGTTGGGAATGACGCTCGAGGGAGTGATCAGATCAGCAATGTCCATTGCGAAACCTCAGTGGCAATCGCCTGGGCCGCTGTTGCGGCCAGGGTCACCTGGGACCTTTTGAACGGCCCGCCGCTCTCGGACGCCCAGCCATCCGGGCGGGCCTGGCCGCCGATCCAAACGAAGCGCCGGACAATAGTTCCGGGGGCCTCGGCTGTCAAGGCGAGCGCGGCTCGTGTCGTCAGACACCCAGCATCTTTTCGCGCCGACGCTGCACCGACGACGGGATGTTCATCGCCTCGCGGTATTTGGCCACCGTGCGCCGGGCGATGTCGACGCCATTCGCCTTGAGGACGTCGACGATGCGATCGTCCGAAAGCACGTTCCTGGCTTCCTCGTTGTCGATCAAGCCCTTGATGCGATGGCGCACCGCCTCGGCCGAATGCGACTCGCCCCCCGCAGCGGCGGCGATCGCCTGGCTGAAAAAATACTTCAGTTCGAACATGCCGCGCGGCGTCGTCATGTATTTATTGGTGGTCACCCGGCTCACCGTGCTCTCATGCATCCCGATCGCCTGGGCGATGTCCCGCAGCACCAGCGGCCGCAGGTGCTGGATGCCCAATCGAAAGAACGCGTCCTGCTGGCGTACGATCTCGCTCGCCACCTTCAGGATGGTGGTCGCGCGCTGATGAATTGATTTTACCAGCCAATTGGCCGATTGCAGTTGCTCTGACAGATATCCCTTGTCTTCGCGGCTGCGCACCGCCGCCGACACTTTCGTATAATAGCGGCTGTTGACCAGGACGCGCGGCAGCGTGTCGCTGTGTAGCTCGACCAGCCAGCTGCCGTCGGGGGCGCGGCGCAAGATCACGTCGGGGGTGATCGGCTGGGCGATCTCGGTATCGAAGGCGACGGCCGGCCGGGGATTGAGCCCCTTGATCTCGCCGATCATGTCGGCGAGATCCTCGGCATCGACGCCGCAGGCCCGCATCAGGCCCGGCAGGTCGCGCTTGGCGAGCAGATCGAGATGGTCGAGCAGGGCCTGCATCGCCGGGTCGAGGCGATTGCGCTCGCGCAGCTGGATGGCAAGGCATTCGGCCAGGCTGCGGGCGAACACGCCGCAAGGATCGAAGCCCTGCAGCCGTGCCAGAACCGCCTCGATCCGGGCTGCCTCGCAGCCGAGCATGGCGGCGGCTTCGTCAAGGCCGCCCATCAGGTAGCCGGCTTCGTTCAGCATTTCGATGAGGTGCACGCCGATCAGCCGGTCGGCCGCGTCATCGATGTCGATGTTGAGCTGTTCCAGCAGGTGTTCCCGCAAGGTCACGCCGCGG
This sequence comes from Rhodospirillaceae bacterium, assembly GCA_036675815.1. Classification (GTDB taxonomy): domain Bacteria; phylum Pseudomonadota; class Alphaproteobacteria; order Rhodospirillales; family Magnetospirillaceae; genus JAKFEE01. The sequence continues at coordinate 314,158 of JAKFEE010000021.1, read as the reverse complement.
CTCAGCGTCCGTTCGAGATAGTCTTCGCCATCGTCGATTCCGCTGCCGCCCCGGGATCGCCAGTCGCCGCCGTCGAGCCCAGCGTCGGCTTGCCAAGTGTTGTCGTAGTCGATGTCGAGCGGCGCTTCCGCCTGACCCGGCGCCGCCATCTCCAGAATAGGCTCGTCGGCGGCGGCCTTGACGTCCGGCTGCGGCGGTTCGTCGGCAGGCCCGTGGTCGTCGTCCCGTTCGAGCAGCGGGTTGCGCTCGAGCTCCTGCTCGACGAACTCGCTGAGCTCGAGATTGGATAGCTGCAGCAGCTTGATCGCCTGCTGGAGCTGCGGCGTCATCACCAACGCCTGGGTGTGGCGAAGATCGAGCCGTGGAGCGAGCGCCATGGCCGACCCTCAGAGGCTGAAGCGCTCGCCGAGATAGACGCGCCGCACGCCCTCGTGTGCCACGATCTCGGACGGCGGCCCCTGCATCAGGACCATACCGTCATGGAGGATGTAGGCGCGGTCCACGATTTCCAGGGTCTCGCGTACGTTATGGTCGGTGATGAGGACGCCGATATTGCGGTCCTTCAGATGCGCCACCAAGTCGCGAATGTCGCCGATGGCGATCGGGTCGATGCCGGCCAGCGGCTCGTCCAGGAGAATGAAATTCGGCTGCGAGGCCAGCGCCCGCGCAATCTCGACGCGCCGTCTCTCGCCGCCCGACAGCGCCAGTGCCGGTGCCCGCCGCAAGTGGGTGATCGAGAATTCGGCCAACAGCGTTTCCAGCATGGCCTCGCGCTTGTCGCGCACCGGCTCCACCACCTCCAGCACCGCCCGGACATTGTTTTCGACCGACAGGCCGCGGAAGATCGAAGCCTCCTGCGGCAGATAGCCGATGCCAAGGCGGGCGCGGCGGTACATGGGCAAGCCGGTGATGTCCTCGCCGTCGAGGGCGATACTGCCGGTGTCGGGGGCAATCAGGCCGGTGATGCAATAGAAGCACGTCGTCTTGCCGGCACCGTTGGGGCCGAGCAGTCCAACCGCCTCGCCGCGCTGCACACTCATGCTGACGTCACGCAGCACGGGCCGGCGCTTGTAACGCTTGCCGAGATTGTTGACCCTAAGCCCCGTGTTGTCGGCTACGAGCCGCGGCCCTTCGCCGCGCGGATGCATTGCCTCGGTCATGGTCAGCGCCTCCGCTCGGGGCCGGCGCCCTCGCCCTCGGCGGGCGGTTGCTGCCCGTCCTGGGGAACGAACAGCCCCTGCACGCGCTTGCCATTGCCACGCGCGCCGGGTGCCGCGGCAAAGAGTCTGCTGATGCCGCTGTTGAGGTTCACGTGCGCGTAGCCGCCATTCAGTTGATTATCCTCGCGGGTGATCTTGACCGCCCCGGTGACCGTGGCGACACCCGTCTTGGCATTATAGTCGCCCTTGTCGCCGGTGATTACTTCGGTAGCGGTGGTCAACACGACGTGGCCGACGGCATCGGCCTTCTGCAGAACCAGCCGGCCATTGGCATCCTCTTCGAAGCGGGCGGTCAGGATGTCGGCGCGTACGCGCCGATCGGCGCGGCTGGCCAGAGCATCACCACGGGCCACGGCCAGACGCGTCAGCTCGCTGTACTCGATGCTGTCGGTGGCGGTGACGGTGTCGGTGGGGGTGACCAGCTTTGCCGGGGCACCCTTGAGCGTCAGTTTGGCCCCGTCGATATCGTATGAAGCGAAATTGCCGGTGGCGGTCTCGGTGGGGGTGGCGATGGTGACCACGCCATAGGCCTCGACGCGATAGATCTCGGTGTCGCCGGCCTGGCTTTCGCGGTAATAGGCGTGCAGCTCGTCGCCGGTCACGGTGACATTGCCGCGGGTCGCCTCGGCATTGCCGCGCGCGATGAACACCTTGCTGCCCCGGTTCCATTCGATGCCTTGGTCGGCCGACACCTGGACCGGGCCCTGCGCTTCGCGGCTGGCGAAATCGAAGCCGGCTTCGGCGGGTAGCGCCAGCGAGACGATGGCGGCGGCGACCACGAGGGCGCGTCGGAAGGTTCTCATGGCGCTTTAGGCGTGGGATTGAGCACGACGTGACTCTTGCCGGTCAGGAAAATGGTCTGCCCTCGCTCTATCAGGCGAAAGCCCTCGCCCTCAAGCTGGACGGAGGGGCCATGCCCATCGACGGGCTCATGGCCCTCGGCCGTACCTGCCATAAGGTCGATCGTCGCCGACTGGGTATGGATCTCGTAACCGGAGTCCTGGGACAGATTGACGTCGCCGCGCAGCTGCAGCCGCTGCTCCTCCTGCTGATAGGTGCCATGGCGCGCATCCAAGAGGACGTTACCGCCGTCCTTCAGTTTCATGTCGGCGCGCGGCTGATCGAGGTTGATGATCTGGCCCGGCGACTGCTTGGCCGCCTCGGCGAAGATGCTGTAGGGGCGCATCTGGCCGTCGACGCCATAGTAGCGCGGGTTGACCATCGACAGGCTGTGGCGACCCATGTCGGCCAAGTCTTCGTCGCTGTAGCCCACCTGGACCCGGTTGTCGGGCAGAAGCTGCGGCCAACTGACGATGATGGCCACCAGCACGACGGCGACCGCCGGCAGCAGCCGCCGCATGATCGCGACGTAGCGGGTGTAGTGGTGCACCGACGCGGCACGCCGTCCAGCGCCGGGCCGTTGTGGCCGATAATCCTCTCCGCTCACCGCACTGCCGCTCACATCAGCCTCGCACGTAGGCAGTCATGAATATGGAGAATGCCCACCGGGACCTCATCCTCGACGACGAATAGGCTGGTGATGGCGCAGGCATTCATCATCGCCAGGGCCTCGACGGCCAACAGATTCGGCGGCACCGTCTTCGGGTGGGCCGTCATCACGTCGCCGGTGGTCATCTGCAACAGGCTCGGGGCGAGGTGGCGCCGCAGATCGCCGTCGGTGACGACGCCGGCCAGCTTGCCGCCCGCATCGACAACTCCGACGCAACCGAAGCTCTTGGCGGTGATGATGAGCAAAGCCTCCCCCATCGGCATCGTCGCCGGCACCACGGGCACGGCGTCGCCGCCGTGCATCAGGTCGGCGACCTTGAGCAACCGCCGGCCCAGTTGCCCCCCCGGATGGAAGACGCGGAACTCGGCCGCCGAGAACCCGCGGCGCTCGAGCAATGCGACGGCCAGGGCATCGCCGAGGGCCAGCATCAGGGTCGTCGACGTCGTCGGCGCCAGGCCGATCGGGCAGGCTTCGGCGGCGGGCGGCAGCACCAAAGCGACGTCGGCGGTCTGGGCGAGGGAGCTGTCGGCACGGCTGGTCATGGCCACCAGCGGAATGCCGAACCGCCGGCTATAGGCGACGACATCGCCCAGCTCGGCGGTCTCGCCGGAATTCGACAGCGCCAGGATGGCGTCCTGTTCGGTCACCATGCCAAGATCGCCGTGGCTGGCTTCGGCCGGATGGACAAAGAAGGCGGGGGTGCCGGTCGAGGCCAAGGTGGCGGCGATCTTTCGCGCCACGTGACCGCTCTTGCCGATGCCGGTCACCACCACCCGCCCCGTGACCGCGATCAGCAGATCGAGCGCGGACGTAAACGAGCCGTCGAGGGCCTGGGCCAGGGTGTCCAGCGCCTCGGCCTCGATGCGCAGGACACGCCGCCCGGATGCCAGGCCCGCCTCCTCATGCGACGTGATGATCTCCCGCTTGCTCACATGGTCCTCGATGCCGGGGCCGGTGCTGCGCCGCAGTATGCGCCGTCGGCGCCTGCCGATGCAACCACTGTGCCGGTGATCAATGGGTGAAGATGTCTTCGTGTTCCCACCCGGCAAGGTCGAGTGCGGCGCGATCGGGGAGGAACCGGAAGCAGGCTTCGGCCAGGTCGCGCCGGCCTTCGCGATCGAGAAGGGCGTCGAGCCGCGCCTTGAGTGCGTGGAGGTGCAGCACGTCGGAGGCGGCGTATGCCACCTGTTCGGCCGAAAGCCGTTCGGTCCCCCAGTCGGAGGTTTGCTGCTGTTTCGACAGTTCCACACCCAGCAGGTCGCGGCACAGGTCCTTGAGGCCATGGCGGTCGGTGTTGGTGCGGGTGAGACGCGAGGCGATCTTTGTGCAGTAGACCGGGGCGCAAACCACGCCGAGATGGCGGCGGATCATCGCCAAGTCGAACCGCGCGAAGTGAAACAGCTTGGTTACCGTCGGATCGGCGAGGAGGGCCTTGAGATTGGGCGCGTCATAGCGACCATCGGGCAGATGCACCACATGGGCGGTGCCGTCGCCGGACGACAGCTGCACCACACAAAGGCGGTCGCGCTGCAGCGACAGCCCCATGGTTTCGGTGTCGATGGCAACGACGGGTCCGAAGGACAGGCCGGGCGGCAGGTCGCCGCGGTGGACGGTGGTGGTCATGTCCGCTCTTCTCTTGCTGATGGTGCCGCCGCCGGTGGCGCCGCGGCTGACCGGCCACACACGCCGTTTGGGCTGTGGGCCGGTCAAGCAGGAAAGGATGGTGCCCAGGAGAAGACTCGAACTTCCACGACCTTGCGGCCACTAGAACCTGAATCTAGCGCGTCTACCAATTCCGCCACCTGGGCGCGGGAACCACCCGCGGCTCGGCGTCTGCCGAGGTCGGGAGGGATACTCTGGCGCCCCCTTGGTGTCAACGGCTTTTTTCAAAAGGTTTTCTTCGGGGTGGCGCCGCGATTGCACGTTGCCGGGGGGCGGGCGCTAATCTACGCTTGGGCGCGGCGGAAACTCGCTCTGACAGGGGGCTGCGATGGCACGTCGGCTGGTCACGGTCTTCGGTGGGTCGGGGTTCATCGGTCGCCATCTGGTCCGGCGGCTGGCGGCCGAGGGATGGACGGTGCGCGTGGCGGTGCGCGACCCCGAAGGCGCCCAGTTCCTGACCACCTTCGGCCATATGGGCCAGATCGTCCCGGTATTTGCCGACATCGGCCGCGACGAGACGGTGCGGGCGGCGGTGCGCGACGCCGAGGCGGTGGTCAATCTGGTCGGCATCCTCTACGAGCGGCGGCGCGGCGCCTTCCACCGCGTCCACGTCGATGGCGCCCGAAATGTGGCGGCGGCCGCCCAGCAGGCCGGCGTCACCACTCTGGTGCACATCTCGGCGTTGGGCGCTGATCCGGCCTCGCCGTCGCTCTACGCCCGGACCAAGGCCGAGGGCGAACAAGCGGTCGGCGCTGCCTTCACCGCGGCGACGATATTCCGCCCCAGCGTCATCTTTGGCCCGGAAGACAGCTTTTTCAATCGCTTTGCCAAGATGGCGCGGGTGTCGCCGGCCCTGCCCGTGGTCAGCGGCGACGCCTTGCGGCTGCGCAAGGTCGACGGCCGCCATGTGTTCGAGCCGTTCGGCAGCGGCGGCCCCCGTTTCCAGCCGGTCTATGTCGGCGACGTTGCCGACGCCATCATGGAGTGCCTGCGCAGCCCCGCCCGCGCCGGCCATACCTACGAACTTGGCGGCCCTCGCATCTATACGATGAAGGAGGTGATGGAGCTGGTGTTGCGCGTCACCGAGCGCCGCCGCCTGCTGGTGCCGGTGCCGCTGCCCCTGGCCCATGTCGAGGCGATGGTCCTGCAACTGCTGCCCAATCCGATGTTGACCACCGACCAGGTAAAGCTGCTGAGGCACGACAATGTGGTCAGCGGCAACCTGCCGGGACTGGAGCGGCTCGGCATCGTGCCGACCGCCGCCGAGGTGATCGTGCCGACTTATCTGTCGCGCCACAGGCCGATCGAAAGCCAGTCGACGATGACGCGGCCGCCGCCGCAGCCCTGAGGTAAGCGGGAGTGGAGGGCGGCGGCGCCACGCCGCTTTTTATTTGCCCTCGGTAAACAGTACCAAAACAGGACAATGTGATCGAAAAATGCGATGCCGCCGATTGGGTGGATTGATTGCTCCCAGCGATAGGCTGAAAAAAGGTAAGTTTGCTTGACCTAGCTACAAAATTTCACTCGCGCGGCGCCTTCCGCTGTCGTATTTAGAGGAGGCCGCCCGCCAGGGCAGAGGATCCATCACGGCCGGAGGCGAGCCCGATGCCGCGCAAGATGCTGCAGTTCATCACGCTTGATCAGCAGATGCCCGACAAGCGCAAGGCGGATGACCGTCGCGCCGATTTCGGCGAAATCTACCGCGACTTCGTGCCGGAAAACGCCGCCGACCAGGCGTCGCGCTGCGAGCAATGCGGCATTCCCTATTGTCAGATCCATTGCCCGGTGCAGAACAACATCCCCGACTGGCTGATGCTGACGGCCGAGGGTCGCCTGGACGAGGCCTATGCCGTGTCGCAGGCAACCAATAATTTCCCGGAGATCTGCGGCCGCATCTGTCCGCAGGACCGGCTGTGCGAAGGCAACTGCACGCTGGAGCAGTCGCGCCATGGCACCGTCACCATCGGTGCGGTCGAGCGCTACATCACCGACACCGCCTGGGCCAACGGCTGGGTCAAGCCGGCGAAGCCGCTGCGCGAGCGCGCCGAAAGCGTGGGCATCATCGGCGGCGGCCCCGCCGGGTTGGCGGCGGCCGATCAGCTGCGCCAAGCCGGCTATCAGGTGCATGTCTACGATCGCCACGATCGCATGGGCGGCCTGATGATCTATGGCATCCCCAATTTCAAGCTGGACAAGGCGGTGGTGGAGCGCCGCACCAAGCTTCTCGCCGTGGGTGGGGTGCACTTCCACACGGGCTTTGCGGTGGGGCGCGACGCCAGCCTGGGCGATCTGCGCCGCAAGCACGACGCGCTGCTGATCGCCACCGGCGTCTACAAGGCACGCCAGCTCGCCTGCCCGGGGGCGGGGCTGGGCGGCGTGCACGAGGCGCTGGATTACCTGATCGCGTCGAACCGCAAGGGGCTGGGCGACTCCGTGCCCGCCTATGACGACGGCACCCTCGATGCCGCCGGCAAGAACGTCGTCGTCATCGGCGGCGGCGACACAGCCATGGACTGCCTGCGCACCGCCATCCGTCAGGGGGCGACGTCGGTGACCTGCCTCTATCGGCGCGACCGCGCCAACATGCCCGGCTCGCAGCGCGAAGTAGCGCATGCCGAGGAGGAGGGGGTGACCTTCGAATGGCTGGCCGCCCCCGAGGCGCTGATCGGCGACGGCACGGTCGCCGGCGTGCGGGCGGTGCGCATGCACCTGGCCGGCGCCGACGCCAGCGGCCGTCAGCAGCCGAAGCCGATCGAGGGGTCGGGCTTCACCTTGCCTGCCGACATGGTGATCGAGGCCCTGGGCTTCGATCCCGAAGACGTGCCCACGGCCTTCGGCGCCCCCGAGCTGCAGCTCAGCCGGTGGGGTACCTTGCAGATCGACTACAAGACGCAGATGACCAGCATCGACGGCGTCTTTGCCGCCGGCGACATCGTGCGCGGCGCCTCGCTGGTGGTGTGGGCGATCCGCGACGGCCGCGATGCCGCGGCGCAGATCCACCGTTGGATCGAGGCGAAAGCAGCCGGCCAACAGCGCCAGGCCGCCGAGTAAGAGACAAGTCAGACCACAGAGACACAAAGGCACAGAGACCCAGAGGTTTTGCGTCATGCCCGCGAAAGCGGGCATCCAGTCCGGAGGCCTCAGGAATGGACTCCCGCGTCGCGGGAGTGACGAGCAAGAGGATGCTTCTCTGTGAAGCCTCTGTGCTGCTGTAGTTCGCAATCCAGGAAGTCCGCCATGAGCAACTTCGTCGAAGACTATCGCAAGAACGCCGCCATTCTCGAGCGGGCCGGCATCGATCTGACCGAGCATGACGCCTGCGGCGTCGGCCTGATCGCCGCCCTCGACGGCAAGCCGCGCCGCGAAGTCGTCGCCGCCGGCATCGATGCGCTCAAGGTCCTGTTCCACCGCGGCGCCGTCGATGCCGATGGCAAGACCGGCGACGGCGCCGGCATCCACGTCGAAATCCCCCAGGACTTCTTCAAGGAACACATCCGTCATACCGGCCACGAGCCGGTGGCCGGGCGGCTGGCGGTGGGCATGATCTTCCTGCCCAAGACCGATCTCGGCGCCCAGGAGCGCTGCCGCTCGATCGTCGAGACCGAGATCCTGGCCTTCGGCTATCAGATCTACGGCTGGCGCCAGGTGCCGGTCGACGTCACGGTGATCGGCGAGAAGGCCAACGCCACCCGGCCCGAGATCGAGCAGATCATGGTCGCCAACTCGAAGCGCACCCCCGAGGCGCAGTTCGAGACCGACCTCTACGTCATCCGCCGCCGCATCGAAAAGCGGGTCTTGGGCGAGCACATCACCGAGTTCTACATCTGCTCGCTGTCCTGCCGCTCGATCATCTACAAGGGCATGTTCCTGGCCGAGCAGCTCGATTCATTCTATCCGGACCTCAAGGACGAGCGCTTCGTCTCGACCTTCGCCATCTACCACCAGCGCTATTCCACCAACACCTTCCCCACCTGGCGACTGGCGCAGCCCTTCCGCATGCTGGCCCACAACGGCGAGATCAACACCTTGCCCGGCAACGTCAACTGGATGAAGTCGCACGAGACGCGCATGGCGCATGAGGTCTTCGGCGAACGGGTCGAGGACGTCAAGCCGGTGATCCAGCCGAGCGGCTCGGACTCGGCGGCGCTCGACAACGTGTTCGAGGTGCTGGTGCGGGCCGGGCGCATCGCGCCGATGGTCAAGGCGATGCTGGTGCCGGAATCGGTGACGCAGAACGTCACCATGCCCAAGGCGCACCGCGAGTTCGTCTCCTACGCCAACTGCGTCATGGAGCCGTGGGACGGCCCGGCCGCCCTATGCGCCACCGACGGGCGCTGGGTGGTGGCCGGCATGGACCGCAACGGCCTGCGGCCGATGCGCTACACCGTCACCGCGAATGGCCTGCTGATCATCGGTTCCGAGGCCGGCATGATCAAGGTGAGCGACAGTGTGGTGGTCGAGAAGGGCCGTGTGGGCCCCGGCCAGATGATTGCCGTCGACCTCAAATCCGGCCAGTTCTTCCGCGACCGCGAGATCAAGGACAAGCTGGCCTCGGCGCAGCCCTACGGCGAATGGGTCAAGCGCATCACCGAGCTCGACAGCCTGATCCGCGCCGACGTGCGCGAGCCGGCCGAACTTGCCGTCGAGGATCTGCGCCGGCGACAGCTGGCCTATGGCCTCAGCATGGAAGACCTCGAGCTGATCCTCCATCCCATGGTCGAGGACGGCAAGGAGGCGGTGGGCAGCATGGGCGACGACACGCCGCTGGCGGTGTTGTCCGACAACTATCGCGGCCTGCACCATTTCTTCCGCCAGAGCTTCAGCCAGGTCACCAATCCGCCGATCGACTCACTTCGCGAATTGCGGGTGATGTCGCTGCGCACCCGCCTCGGCAATCTCGGCAACATCCTCGACGAGGACGAGACGCAGTGTGACCTGCTGCAGCTCGAATCGCCGGTGCTGTCGAACGCCGAGTTCGAGGCGATGCGCAACTACATGGGCGATACCGCCGCCGAGATCGACTGCACCTTCGACCCCAGCTCCGAGCACGGCCTGCGCGATGCGCTCGATCGCGTCCGCCATGAGGCCGAGGACGCGGTGCGCGGCGGCTGCACGCATCTCGTCCTCTCGGACAAGAACATTTCGGCCCATCGCGCCGCCATCCCGATGATTCTTGCCGCCGGCGGCGTGCATACGCATCTGGTGCGCCAGCAGCTGCGCACCTTCACCTCGCTCAACGTGCGCTCGGGCGAGTGCCTGGACGTTCATTATTTCGCCGTGCTGATCGGCGTCGGCGCCACCACGGTCAATCCGTGGCTGGCCCAGGAATCGATCGCCGATCGCCACCGCCGCGGCCTGTTCGGCGAGCGCACGCTCGAATCCTGCGTCGACAGCTATACCCACGCCATCGGCCAGGGCCTGCTGAAGATCATGTCCAAGATGGGCATCTCGGTGATCAGCTCGTACCGCGGCGGCTACAACATGGAAAGCGTCGGCCTGTCGCGTTCGCTGGTCGCCGAGTTCTTCCCCGGCATGTCCAGCCGCATCTCGGGCCTCGGCCTCAACGGCATCCAGACCCGGGTGTGCGAGTTGTACGAGAAGGCCTTCGCCGAGGGCGTCGTTACCTTGCCGGTGGGCGGTTTCTATCGCTATCGCCGCAGTGGCGAGGTGCACGGCTTCGAGGGCACGCTGATCCACACGCTGCAGCAGGCGGTGAACAACGATTCATACCAGACCTACAAGCGCTATGCCGAGGGCGTGCGCAAGCTGCCGCCGATCAATCTGCGCGACCTGCTGGAGATCAAGGCGGCCGGACGTGTGGTTGCCATCGACGACGTCGAGTCGATCACCGAGATCCGCAAGCGCTTCCTCACCCCCGGCATGTCGATGGGCGCGCTCAGCCCCGAGGCGCACGGCACTCTCAACATCGCCATGAACCGCATCGGCGCCAAATCGGTGTCGGGCGAGGGCGGCGAGGACCCGGCCCGCTACAAGCCGTTCCCCAACGGCGACAACGCCAACTCGGCGGTCAAGCAGATCGCCTCGGGTCGCTTCGGCGTCACCGCCGAATACCTGAACATGTGCCGTGAGATCGAGATCAAGGTGGCGCAGGGTGCCAAGCCGGGCGAGGGCGGGCAACTGCCCGGGTTCAAGGTGACGGTGGAGATCGCCCGCCTGCGTCATGCGACGCCGGGGGTCATGCTGATCAGCCCGCCGCCGCACCACGACATCTATTCGATCGAGGACTTGGCCCAGCTCATCTACGATCTCAAGCAGATCAACCCCGAAGCCAAGGTGACGGTCAAGCTGGTGGCGCGCTCCGGCATCGGCACCATTGCCGCCGGCGTGGCCAAGGCCAAGGCCGACATCATCCTCATTTCCGGCCATGTCGGCGGTACCGGCGCCAGCCCGCAAAGCTCGATCAAGCATGCCGGCCTGCCCTGGGAGATGGGCCTGTCGGAAGTGCATCAGGTGCTGACGCTCAATCGTCTGCGCCATCGCGTCAAGCTGCGCACCGACGGCGGCCTCAAGACCGGGCGCGACATCGTCATCGCCGCCATGCTCGGCGCCGAGGAGTTCGGCATCGGCACCACCAGCCTGGTCGCGCTGGGCTGCATCATGGTGCGGCAGTGCCACTCCAACACCTGCCCGGTCGGCGTCACTACCCAGGATCCGGCATTGCGCGCCCGCTTCACCGGCAGCCCCGAGAAGGTGGTCAACCTGTTCAGCTTCATCGCCGAGGATGTGCGCGAGATCCTGGCGTCGCTGGGCGCCAAGTCGCTGAACGAGATCATTGGCCGCTCCGACCTGTTGCATCAGGTCAGCCGCGGCAGTTCGCATCTCGACGACCTCGACCTCAACTCGATCCTCGCCCAGGCCGATTCCGGCGGGTTCCCGCGCCACTGCGCCATGGGCGAGAAGGAGCGCAACGAGGTGCCGGAGACGCTGGACGCCCAGATGATCCTGGATGCGCGACCAGCGCTGGAGGAGGGCGAGAAGATGCAGCTCGCCTATAACGTGCGCAACACCCACCGTGCCATCGGCACCAAGCTCAGCCACAAGATCGTGCGGCGCTACGGCATGACCGGCCTCAATCCCGGCCACATCACCGTGCGGCTGCGCGGCACCGCCGGTCAATCGCTCGGCGCCTGGGCGGTGCAGGGGCTCAAGCTCGAGGTGTTCGGCGACGCCAACGACTATGTCGGCAAGGGGCTGTCGGGCGGCACCATCGTGGTGCGGCCGCCGGTCAGCTCTCCGCTGGCCAGCAACGCCAACACCATCATCGGCAACACCGTGCTCTACGGCGCCACCGGCGGCAAGCTGTTCGCCGCCGGCCAGGCCGGCGAGCGCTTCGCCGTGCGCAACTCCGGCGCCAGTGCCGTGATCGAGGGCTGCGGCTCGAACGGCTGCGAGTACATGACCGGCGGCACCGCCGTGATCCTGGGCAAGGTGGGCGCCAATTTTGCCGCCGGCATGACCGGCGGCATGGGCTTCGTCTACGATGCCGAGGGTGATTTCGAGCACCGTGTCAACCCCGAGGCGGTGATCTGGCAGCGGGTCGAGACCGAGCACTGGGCCATGGTGCTGAAGGCGCTGGTGGCCGAACATGCGGTGGAAACGCACTCGCGTTGGGCCAACGGCATCCTCAACGACTGGTCGCGCGAGTTGCCGAAGTTCTGGCAGATCGTGCCCAAGGAGATGCTGACCCGTCTCGCCCATCCCGTGTCGGCGGCCGAGGTGGCAAAGGCCACGGCCTGAGGGCGGGTAGGGCGTGCGTATGTATTGCCGTTGTCACCCGCGGCGGGGCTTGCCGCTGAGCAAGCTCCTCCGCTAAATAGGGTTATGCGCACGCTCCTGCACTTCTGGCTAAGCCCCGCTGCCCGAAAGGTGCGACTCGTCCTCGGCGAGAAGCGGCTGGAGTTCGAGCCGGTGGTGGAGCGGCCGTGGGAGCGGCGCGAGGAGTTCCTGCAGCTCAACCCGGCCGGCGAGGTGCCGGTGCTGGTGGAGGATGATCTGGTGCTGGCCGATGCCGGCGCCATCTGCGAGTACCTCGACGAGGTGCACGCCGAACCGCCATTGCTGGGGCATTCCGCCGTCGATCGCGCCGAGGTGCGCCGGCTGGTCGGCTGGTTCGATCGGTTGTTTGACCGCGACGTCACCCAGAACCTGGTGGCGGAAAAGGCGCTGAAGCGATGCATGGGCGCGGGCTACCCCGACTCACGCTTCGTGCGCGCCGGTTACGCCAACATCCACCCGCATTTCGAATACATCGCCTGGCTCATCGAGCGGCGCCGCTGGCTGGCCGGCGATTACCTGTCGCTGGCCGACATCACGGCGGCGGCCCACATTTCCTGTATCGACTACATCGGCGACGTGCCATGGGAAGACCACCCGGTGGTCAAGGATTGGTACGCCCGCATCAAGTCGCGCCCCAGCTTCCGGCCGCTGCTCGCCGACGTGGTGCCCGGCCTGAAGCCACCGGCCCATTACGCCGATCTCGATTTCTAGGGCGGTTCATCGCGGAACTCCGGGGAGCATCCTCAAAGAACGTCATGCCGCGAAGGAGCGCGTGAAGGAATTCCCTTTTCCCGTCACCCCCCGCGGAAGCGGGGGTCCATTGTTCCGTCATTCCCGCGAAAGCGCGCGAAAGCGGGAATCCATTCCGCCGGCTGCACGACCTGCGGGCTCTCGCCGGCATCTCGCCACGATTTCGATGCCGAAGCGCAGACGGAATAGACCCCCGCTTCCGCGGGGGTGACGGAGAGGGGATTCCTTCATACGCTCTTTCGCGGGAGTGACGAAACTCGACGGTGGGCCATTTACCGTTCGGTAACGGCAGTTTCCATCGGGAACTCCCGGTAACTCGCGCTGAACTTTCTTATTTTTACAGCCGTTCCGACAGCCAGATCGCCAGGCGTGAGCCGGCCTTGACCGCCCCGGTGAGCAGGGGATAGGCCGGCGCCTGTTCGGCACCTTGGCGCAGGGCCTCGTCGCGATGGGCCAGTTCGTCGGCGCGGAACTCCTCGACGGTCGCCCGCAGCGGCGCCTCGTCGTCGCCGAGCTGTTCGGCCTGGCGGGCGTAGTGCTCGTCGATGACCTCCTCGACGGCCACCGTGCAGGCCATGGCCGCCGCCGGGCCGAGCAGGGCGGTGCCGGCGCCCAGGGCGAAGCCGGCGACATGCCACAGCGGCGACAGCAGGGTCGGCCGCACGCGGCGCTCGCCGATCAATCTGTCGAAGGCCTCGAGATGGCGGCGCTCCTGTGCCGCCATGTGCCGCAGGCTGCGCGCCGCGCCACTGCGCCGCAACACGGCCAACTGCCCCTCGTAGATGCGCACCGCGCCATACTCGCCGGCGTGGTTGACGCGCAGCATGCGCGCCACCAGCGCGTCGCGGCCGAGGTCGGTGGGCATGCCGCCCTCGCCGGTGCGCCGCGTCACCGCCGCGCCCACGCCAATGCCCGGGCCGCGGCCAGCGTCGCCAAGCCGAAGGCCAGCGAGAACGGTACGTTCATCATCGCCATGGTGATGCCGTGGAACGACCACGGCGGCTGATCGCAGCGCACCTCGGGCGGGCGGTTCATCGCCTGTATCAGCTCCTCGACCGACATGGCCGTGATACCGACGCTTCCGCCGCCGCAGGCCGAGGTGCCGGCCCACCAGTGCTGCTCGACGCCGACATGGAAGGCGGCGATGCCGGCATTGGCCACCAGTGCCAGCCCGGCCAGTGCCAGCAGCAGCACGCGACCGCGATCGCTCACCGGCGGCAGCAGGGCACCCAGGCCCAGCGCCATCGCCAGATAGAACGGCACCCGCTGATACAGGCACAGCACGCAGGGCAGCAGCCCGTAGACATATTGGCCGATCAGGGCGGCGGCCAGGGCCGCCGCCGCCAGGGCCACCACCGCCATCGGATAGAGAATGCGTGCCGACATGGCTCTATTATGGGGCTAGATCAGCTTGATGGCAAAAAAGCCGCCGACCAGGGCGACGACGAACCCGGTGGTGACCAACGTCAGGCGTCGCTCGATGAAATCGCGAATGGGCGGGCCGAACTGCCACAGCAGCCATGCGACCAGAAAGAAGCGCATTCCGCGCGAGCCGACCGAGGCCACGGTGAACACCAGCAGGTCGAGCTTGGTGACGCCGGCGGTGATGGTGATCAGCTTGTAGGGAATGGGGGTCATGCCCTTGATCAGCACGATCCAGGCGCCGTAGGTGTTGAAGGTGTGCTGGAACGTCTCGAATTCCTGGGCGAGGTGGTAGAGCTGGATCACCCAGGCGCCGATGCTCTCGAACAGGAAATAGCCGATGGCATAGCCCAGGAACCCGCCGATCACCGAGGCGACGGTGCAGATCAGGGCGTACATCCACGCCTTGCGCCGGTCGGCCAGCACCATCGGCACCAGCATGACGTCGGGCGGAATGGGGAACAGCGAGCTTTCGATGAAGGAGACGAGGGCCATCCACCACCCGGCATGGCGATGGGCGGCAAGGCGCATGATTTGATCGTAAAGGCGGCGCAGCATGTCGACCGACGGCTGTGGGCGGCAACCCGAGGTGTAGCAGGGCGTTGCCGCCCAAGGCAATGGAGCTTTTCGGCCAAGCACCCCCCTTGGCCTTATGCCTGCGATTGACTTCCCCCCGCATCAGCCCTTATACAGCGGGACTTATTTAGAAAGCCGAATTCGGAGTAGAAGACCGTGAAGCGTACTTACCAGCCCAGCAAGCTCGTCCGCGCCCGGCGCCACGGCTTCCGCGCGCGCATGGCCACCGTCGGCGGCCGCCGCGTCATCAACGAACGTCGCGCCAAGGGCCGCAAGCGGCTGTCGGCCTAGGACCCGCGTGGCGGTTACGCGCCTGAAGCGGCGTGCGGAGTTCCTCCGCGTCGCCGCTGCCCGGCGTAAATGGGCCGCCCCCGGGCTGGTGCTGCAGGCCGCCAGGGCCGTGCCGCCGATCGAAGGCGACGAAGCCGCGCCGATCGTCCGCATCGGCTTCACGGTCAGCCGCAAGGTTGGCAACTCCGTGGCACGCAACCGGGCTCGCCGCCGCCTGCGAGCCGCCGCCGAGCAGATCATGCCTCTGCGAGCCGCCGCCGGCATCGACTACGTGTTGATCGGGCGGCAGGAAACCCTTTCACGGCCGTTCGCGCTGCTGCTCAAGGACCTGGAAACGGCACTGAAGCGCGTCGGCGGCTGGCGTGAAGGCCAGGGTGCCGGCGAAACCAAGGGTGTAGGCACATGAATCCCTTGAGTCTGGGCATGCGGGGCTTGATCCGCGTCTATCAGCTGTTCGTCTCGCCGATCCTGCCGGCCAACTGCCGCTATTTGCCCACCTGCTCGAGCTATGCCGGCGAAGCGATCGCCCTGCATGGGCCGCTCAAGGGCGGATGGCTCGCGCTGCGGCGGCTGTGCCGTTGCCATCCCTGGGGCGGATCGGGATACGACCCCGTGCCAAGACCGGAGCCAACCGGCTGCGGCTGCCGCCATCACTGACAGGCCAAGCCGGATATGAACGACAAATCGGAACAGCGTAACCTCATCCTCGCGATCGCCGTGTCGGTCGCCATCCTGCTGGGCTTCCAGTTCCTGTTCGAATCACCGCAACCGCCGGTGCAGACCACCGAGCAGGCGCAGCCGCTGCCGACTGCCCCGGGGCAGTCGGCGCAGGCGCCGCTCGGCACCGCCGCAACGGTGGCGCAGACGCGGCCGCAGGCACTACAGGCGGCGCCGCGCGTGCCCATCCGCACGCCCCGGCTGCACGGCTCGGTGTCGCTCAAGGGCGGCCGCATCGACGACCTCACGCTCGTCGACTACCACGTCGAGCCGAAGCCGCAGAGTCCGGAGATCGAGCTGTTCTCGCCGGCAGGCGCTCCGCATCCCTATTACGCCGAGTTCGGCTGGGTGCCGGGCGCCGGCCAGGCGCTGGCGGTTCCCGGCCCCGACACCGTGTGGCAGGCCGAGGGCCAGGCACTGACCGCCGAGGCGCCGCTGGTGCTGAGTTGGGACAACGGCCAGGGCTTGCGCTTCGTTCGCACCATCACCGTCGATCAGAACTACATGTTCTCGGTGAAGCAGCGGGTCGAGAACAACACCGGGCAGGCGGTCCAGTTGCATCCGTACGCCCTGGTCAGCCGCACCGGCATGCCCGAAATCCAGGATATGTACCTCCTGCACGAGGGGCCGCTGGGGGTGTTCGACGGCACGCTGCACGAGGTCGACTATTCGACCCTGGACGAGGACGGCAGCGTCAAGCAGGACAGCGTCGGCGGCTGGATCGGCATCACCGACAAATACTGGCTGGCGGCGCTGGCACCCGGCGCCGGCGAGGCGGTGGCGATGCGCATGACCCAGCGCGCCGATGACGGCGTGCGCAAGTATCAGACCGACTTCCTGGGGGCGGTGGTGACCGTGCCGCCCGGCTCCGGTGCCGAGGAAACCAGCCTGCTGTTCGCCGGGGCCAAGGAGCTCACTCTGCTCGACGCCTACGAAGAGAAGTACGGCATCGAGCGCTTCGATCTCGCCATCGACTTCGGCTGGTTCTATTTCCTGACCAAGCCGTTCTTCTACATCCTGAAGTTCTTCAACGGCGTGCTGGGCAATTTCGGCCTCGCCATCCTGGCGCTGACCGTCGTCATCAAGCTGGCGCTCTTCCCCTTGGCGAACAAGTCGTACAAGGCGATGAGCAAGATGAAGAAGCTGCAGCCGGAGATCAAACAGCTGCAGGAGCGCTTCAGCGACGATCGCGTGCGCATGAACCAGGAGCTGATGGCGCTGTATAAGCGCGAGAAGGCCAACCCGGTCTCGGGCTGCTTGCCGGTCATCATCCAGATTCCGGTGTTCTTCGCGCTGTACAAGGTGCTGTTCGTCACCATCGAGATGCGCCACGCTCCCTTCTACGGCTGGATCCAGGACCTGTCGGCGCCCGATCCGACGACCATCTTCAACCTGTTCGGGCTGATCCCGTGGACGCCGCCGGAGCTCCTGCACATCGGCGTGTGGCCGCTGATCATGGGCGTCACCATGTTCCTGCAGCAGAAGCTGAACCCGCAGCCGGCCGACCCGGTGCAGGCCAAGATGTTCATGCTGCTGCCCATCGTGTTTACCTTCATGCTGGCGACCTTCCCGGCGGGATTGGTCATTTACTGGGCGTGGTCGAACACGCTGTCGATCATCCAGCAGTGGGTGATCATGCGGCAGATGGGAGTGAAACCCTGACGCCCGACGCGCCCGCATCTCCCGAAGAGGAGGCGGCCCGGC
Organism: Rhodospirillaceae bacterium; assembly: GCA_036675815.1. Taxonomy (GTDB): domain Bacteria; phylum Pseudomonadota; class Alphaproteobacteria; order Rhodospirillales; family Magnetospirillaceae; genus JAKFEE01. The sequence goes on along the minus strand of JAKFEE010000021.1, from coordinate 296,509 downwards.
TTCGTGAAGCCGGGCGCCTCTTGTTCGCCCAGCAGTGCCAGTTCGTGATGGGCGCCGCCACGCTCGACATCCTGCCGCCGGCGGCTCTGCCCGAGATCGCCTTCGCCGGGCGCTCCAACGTCGGCAAGTCCAGCCTGATCAACGCCCTGACCGGCCGCTCGACCCTGGCGCGCACCTCGGTCACGCCCGGGCGAACCCAGCAGCTCAACTTCTTCGATCTCGGCCGCCGCCTGATGCTGGTCGACCTGCCCGGCTACGGCTACGCCCAGGCGCCGAAACACCTGGTGGCCAATTGGACACGGCTGGTCAACGACTACCTGCGCGGCCGCACCGTGCTGCGCCGTGCCTGCGTGCTCATCGACAGCCGCCACGGCCTCAAGGACGTCGACCGCGAGGTGATGGCCATGCTGGACGGCGCCGCCGTCGTCTATCAGGTGGTGCTGACCAAGGCCGACAAGATCACGGCGGCCGAGCTCGACCGCGTGCGCGCCGAGGTGGCCGGCGCCATCGCCAAGCGTCCCGCCGCCCATCCCGAAATCCTTGCCACCAGCGCCCGCGAGGGCGTAGGCATTGCCGAGCTGCGCGCCGCGCTGGCGGCGCTGGCGCTCGCCCCATCCGAGGAACCGACCCCATGAGCGCGACGTCGAACGAGGAACACGAGGCCTGGCTGGAGAAGGCGAAGACGCTGTCGGAGGCGCTGCCCTACATGCGCCAGTACGCCGGCGAGACCTTCGTCATCAAGTACGGCGGCCACGCCATGGAGAATGCCGACCTGGCGCACCTGTTCGCGCGTGACGTCGTGCTGATCCGCCAGGTCGGCGTCAATCCGGTGGTCGTGCACGGCGGCGGGCCGCAGATCGGCCAGATGCTCGATCGCCTGAAGATCAAGAGCGACTTCATCGACGGCCTGCGCGTCACCGACCACGCCACCGTCGAGGTGGTCGAAATGGTGCTGTCGGGGCTGATCAACAAGCAGATCGTCTCGGCCATCAACGAGGCCGGCGGCTTCGCCGTCGGGCTGTCGGGCAAGGACGGCCACCTGATCCGGGCGCGCAAGCTGCGCCGCTCGAAGAAGGACCCCGATTCCAACATCGAGAAGATCCTCGATCTCGGCTTCGTCGGCGAGCCTAGCGAGATCACGCCGCACATCCTCGACTATTTCCGCGAGACCGACATCATCCCGGTGATCGCGCCGGTCGGTGCCGGCGCCAACGGCGAGACCTACAACATCAACGCCGATACCGCCGCCGGCACCATCGCCGGTGCCGTCAACGCGGCGCGGCTGTTCATGCTGACCGACGTCGTCGGCGTGCTCGACAAACAAGGCAATCTCATCGAGGAAATGACCGCCACTCAGGCCCGGCAGCTGATCGCCGACGGCACCATCAGCGGCGGCATGATTCCCAAGGTCGAGACCTGCCTGGAGGCGGTGGCCATGGGCGTCGAGGCGGCGGTGATCCTCGACGGCCGCGTGCCGCACGCGCTGCTGCTGGAGATATTCACCCCCCACGGAGCCGGTACGCTGATCAAGCGGGACTAGTCGCGCCAAGCCTTAGCTTCGGGCCCGCGCCGCCGCTGGTCGCCCAACTTCGCCCCCAACGCATCCCTCTGAAACGGCGACGGCGCCGCCGTTCGGTTGCTAGGCTGCCGGCCATTCGATCAGCATCGGAGGGTCGCCATGCGGGTCATCGGCGTGCTCGTGCTTGCCTTGACACTGTCCCTGACGGCGCCGGCCCCGGCGGCTGAGGTGCCGACGCCGGCCGAGGTCAAGGCGGCCATCGGCCATCTCGGGCCGGTACCGGTGCCGCCCGAGAATCCGTTGACCGCGGCCAAAGCGGCGCTGGGCAAGAAATTGTTCGAAGACCCGCTGTTGTCCGGCGATGGCAGCCTGTCTTGCCAGAGTTGCCATCTCCCCAATCACGGTTTCGCCGTGCCGCAGGCACTGGGTCCGGCCTATCCCAGCAAGGCCGAGCGCCGCCACTCGCCGACGCTGGTCAACGTCGCCTTCGCCGCACCACTGATCTGGGATGGCCGCGCCGGCGCGCTGGACAAGCAGGCGTTGGGGCCGATCGAGAACATCCTGCACCTCAACACCAATCTCGACCTGCTGGTCGAGCAGTTGAAGACCCATCCCGAGTATCCGCGGCTGTTCGCCGCGGCATTCGGCAACGAGCGCATCACCGGCGAGCGCATCGGCCAGGCCCTGGGCTCGCATGAGCGGACGCTCGTGTTTGAAAACAGCCCTCTGGACCGCTACATGGATGGCGACGAGTCGGCGTTGAGCGAATTCGAAAAACGGGGCTTGGCGGTGTTCATAGGCAAGGGCCGGTGCATCACCTGCCACGGCGGCCCGGCGATGACCGACAATGCCTTCCACGATCTCGGCGTGCCGGAAGATAACCTGCAGGCCCCCGAGGTCCTTGCGGCGCTCCGCTTCGATGCCAAACGAATGGACTACGAGGGCTGGGCCACCCTGACGCGCGACCCCGGTCGCGCCCTGGTGACCAAGAAACCGGAAGATTTCGGCAAGTTCCGCACCATGGGCTTGCGCAACGTCGCCAAGTCGCCGCCCTACATGCACAATGGTGCCCTGGCGACGCTGGAAGACGTGGTGAAGTTCTACGACCGCGGCGGTGGCTCGGGCGACGCCACCTCGCCGGAACTCGAGCCGTTGGGCCTTTCGGACGCGGAAATCGCCGATCTGGTGGCATTCCTCGAGGCGGCGAACGGCTCGCAGAGGCCTCTGCCGCAGTAAGGGCGCTGCGTTAGTCGCGGTCCTCGTTCTCGTCGTCCGGCGAGACGAAGGTTTCTTCATCGGCCGGCAGGTCTTCCGCCTCTTCGAACTCGCTTTCCGCCGACTCGACCTCTTCATCCTCGGCCGCGTCCTCACGTTCCAATTCGTCGCGAGGGCGCGGTGGCGGCACCACGGCGCGGCCACGCGCCGGACGCACCGGTATGCTCATCTCGTAAGCGGCGGCGCATTTCGGACAGGTAATCGGCTGGCGGTTCAGGTCGTAATAGCTGGTGCCGCAATGCGGGCATTTCCGCTTGGTGCCACGATCGACCATGATGGTTGCATGCTCTCGCCGTTGGGCCAGACGGGGGATATGGTGGCAACGGGCGCTTTCCGCCAGCGGTTCCGTGCCCTGCATTCGCGTGACCGAGGGGGGGCGGCATGCCGATCATTGGCGGGAAGCGGCGCCATGCGCGGCTCCCCGCCAGCCGGCGTCGCCCGCCTCAGTACATGTGCTGGCCGCCGTTGATCGAAAGGGTCGAGCCGGTGATGAAATCGGCATCATCGGCCACCAGAAACAGCACGCCGCGCGCAATGTCCTCGGCGCGGCCGAGACGCCCGGCCGGGATCTTGGCGATGATCTTCTCCAGCACCGCCTGCGGTACCGAGCGCACCATGTCGGTGTCGACATAGCCCGGGGCGATGGCGTTGACGGTGATGCCCTTGGCGGCGCCTTCCTGGGCCAGGGCCTTGGTGAAGCCGTGGATGCCCGACTTGGCGGCGGCGTAGTTGGCTTGCCCGTATTGCCCGGCCTGGCCGTTGATCGAGCCGATGTTGACGATGCGGCCGAAGCCGTGTTCGCGCATGGAATCGATGACCAGCCGGCAGGTGTTGAAGCAGGAGGTGAGATTGGTATGGATCACGTCCTCCCACTGCTGGTAGCTCATGCGGTGGAGGGTGGCATCGCGGGTGATGCCGGCATTGTTGACCAACACCTCGATCGGGCCGATCTCCTTGGCGATGGTTTCGATCGCCGACCGACACTCGTCGAATTTGGAAACGTCCCAGCGGAACGTGGGAATCCCGGTTTCTTCGGTGAACCGCTGCGCGGCCTCGACATTACCGTGGTAGTTGGCGGCGACGCGATATCCGGCCTGGCTCAGCGCCACGGATATGGCGCGGCCGATGCCGCGGGTCCCTCCAGTAACCAGTGCAACGCGCCCCATGTCGCTCCTCCTCGAGTTATCTGCCGATACGGCTTGCCCTCACCCCGTCCCCCTTGATCCCCTCGAAACCGAGAGGGGCCGCACGATCACGGCCCCTCATGCCTTTAGCGCTCGACGCAGAGCGCGATGCCCATGCCGCCGCCGATGCACAGTGTCGCCAAGCCCTTCTTGGCGTCGCGCTTGATCATTTCGTGCAACAGCGTCACCAGCACGCGATTGCCCGAGGCGCCGATGGGATGGCCGAGCGCGATGGCGCCACCGTTGACGTTCACCTTGGCCGGATCCCAACCCATCTCCTTGTTGACGGCGCAGGCCTGGGCGGCGAAGGCCTCGTTGGCCTCGACCAGGTCCAGGTCGCCCGCCTTCCAGCCGGCCTTCTGCAGGGCCAGCCGGCTGGCCGGGATCGGCCCCGTGCCCATCACCGCCGGGTCGACGCCGGCCGTCGCCCACGCGGCGATGCGGGCCAGCGGCGTCAGGCCGCGGCGCTGGGCCTCGGTGGCGCTCATCAACAGCACCGCCGAAGCGCCGTCGTTGATGCCCGAGGCGTTGCCGGCGGTGACGGTGCCGTCCTTGGCGAAGGCCGGGCGCAGCTTGGCCAGGGCCTCGGCCGTGGTGCCGGCGCGCGGATACTCGTCGGTGTCGAAGGCGCGCTCTTCCTTCTTCACCACAACCTTCACCGGCACGATCTCGTCCTTGAACTTGCCGGCCTTGATCGCGGCTTCCGCCTTCTGCTGCGAGGCGGCGGCGAGCGCGTCCTGCTGCTCACGCGTGATCTGCCACTTCTGTGCCACGTTCTCGGCGGTGGTGCCCATGTGATAGCCGTTGAAGGCATCCCACAGGCCGTCCTTGATCATGGTGTCGATCATCTGGGCGTCGCCCATCTTGACGCCGTTGCGCAGATGCATGCAGTGCGGCGCGTTGGACATGCTCTCCTGGCCACCGGCGACGACGATGGCGGAATCACCGGCCTTGATCGCCTGATAGCCCAGCGCCACCGTGCGCAGGCCCGAGCCGCACACCTGGTTGATGACGTAGGCGGTGGTCTCCTGGGGCAGTCCGGCGGCGATCGCCGCTTGGCGGGCCGGGTTCTGGCCGGTGCCGGCGGTCAGTACCTGGCCCATCACCACCTCGTTGACTTCGGCGGCTTCCACCCGGGCACGGCGCAGAAGTTCTGCGATCACCACCTGGCCAAGATCGGCGGCGGAAAAGCCGCTCAAGCTGCCATTGAACGCGCCGATCGGCGTGCGAGTGGCGGCAGCAATGACGACATCGGTCATGGAACTCTCCTGACGTATTAGGTGCGGATCGGGCGCCGAAAATTAAACCGCCCTTGCTATTCTGGTCTTTACGGGAAGGGATGCTAGCGCGCAAGCGGAAGGTTGCACTGCAACATGCCTCAGCCACTTGGCGAGAGGGGCATAGACTTTGGTCGTTGCCACCCGGCCGGCGATCATACCGATATGACCGGCATCGACGATACGGACCCGCGCTTCGGGCAAGGTCCGCCCCAGGGCCAGGGCCGACGGGGGAGGCACGAGGCGGTCGCGCCCGGGCACCAAGACCAGCGCCGGCACGGCAATCCGTTCCGGCCTGACGGCGGCACCGCCGACCCGCCAGGTGCCCCGCCCCGGTTCGTTGTCGGCGTACCAGCCGTGCAGGCATTGCTGGGCCACCTTGCCCACCAGTGGCACGCCATCGTTCAGCCAGTCCTCGAGGGCGACAAAATCGCGCGCCCGGGCGCTCTTGGCCGGGAATTGGGCGAAGGCTTGGAACTTGCGCGTGACATGCGTCGGATCGACCGCCGCGAACATGGCCTGCAGGATGTCCACGGGCAGGCCGCCGGTGGCCGCGGCGTCGAGCCAGGGGCGCAGCGTGGCCAGGGCGTGGCCGGGTGCGCCGTTGCCGGAGTGGAAGTCCCACGGCGTCGCCAGCAAGGCGAGGCCGCTGACGCGTTGCGGGCATCGCGCCGCCAGCGCCACCGCCAGCAGCCCGCCCATGCAGTAGCCGAGCACCGCGGCCTTGCCGTCGCCGCTGGCGATGCCCAGCATCGCCTCGAGGCGGCTGGCGATGTAGTCGTCGAGCGAGAAGTCGGCCTCGGCCTCGCCCGGCATGCCCCAGTCGACCACCAGCGGCCGCAACCCGCGTGCGGCCAGGTAGCGCACCAAGCTGCGGCGCGGCCTCAGATCCAGCACGTAATAGCGATTGACCAGCGACGGCACCACCAGCACCGCCGGTGCCAGAGGGTCGCTCCCATAGTCCAGGAGCCGGGTCGCCCCCTCACGCCAGACGACGGGAGCGTCGGGCAATTCGCGTCGGTAGGGATGGCGCTGATAGGCTTCGATGCCATCGAGGAATGCGCAGAGCCGCCGCCGCGCCTCGGCATCCACGGCGGCGTTCAACTGGTCAGGGGTGACGGCGCCGAGTTCGTTGCGAAGAGTTTCCGCCCGCGGCGCCAGACTGGGCTTCCAGAGCGGCAAGCCGCAGCTCAAGGCGCTCAAGCCGACGGGCCAACTCGACAGGATCGCCGCCTGCGTCAGCAGATGAAGCGGCAGGGGCCGCGGTCCGCGACGGCGCGGCTGAACCCGGTCGTGCTGCAGCATCCGAGGCAGATCCCTCTCCATGGAACGCCCGATGCAACTCGCTGGCGAAGGCGGTTGCCGCCTTGGCGAGCGCGTTTGCCAGCGCCGGATCGGCGGCCATCGCCGCCATGTGATCCTGCCAAAGGTCGAGATAGCGGCGCGCCAGCGCCGCGATTTCGGGTGCTGCGGACATGGCGCGACTATAGGGGAAGAGGGTCGGCTTGACCAGGGGTGGCGGACGAGTTTCGCCCCCGCAAAAAACATGTTGCGCAGCGGTAACTTCCGGAAAATTCTGCTATCTTGCAGGTGTAGCCAAACGGGGCGGCGAAAGATGCCAGAGACCACCAAGAGCGGCCAGACGCCGGTCACCATCAAGAAATACGCCAACCGGCGGCTGTACAACACCGCGACCAGCAGTTACGTGACACTCGACCACCTGTGCCAAATGGTGAAGGACGGTGTCGATTTCGTCGTCTATGACGCGAAATCCGGCGAGGACATCACGCGTTCGGTGCTGACCCAGATCATCGTCGAGGAAGAGCAAAAAGGTGGGCAGAACCTGCTGCCCATCAGTTTCCTGCGGCAGTTGATCAGCTTCTACGGCGACTCCCTGAGCGGTTTGGTGCCGCGCTATCTCGAATATTCGATGCAGTCGTTTGCGCGCAATCAGGAACAGATGCGCGATTACATGAAGAACACTTTGGAGGGAATGTTTCCGTTCAGCCCCTTCGAGGAGATGGGCAAGCAAAACGTGGCGTTTTTTGAAAACGCCATGAAGATGTTCACGCCGTTCTACAAGGATGGCGAGGGCGAGCCCGGCCAGCCGCGCTCGCCGCTGGACGACCTGCAGGCCCGCCTCAACGCCATGCAGCACCAACTCGACGCCCTGTCCGGGAAGGGCAAACCCGAAAAATAGGCCGTATCGCCACACCCGTCCGGCCTCACCGCCACAGTCCGGTCCAGCCCATACTTGCCCCGCCGGGTCGTTCGCCCCGCCGGGCGTGCAGCCGTCATGCCGCGCGGCCATCTTGGGCATGCACGCGGCATAGATTTTACGACTTCAAATTCGCGCCACTGCTCCCATATGACCTTCAACCGCCGTTGTCTAACACATCGGGAATCGTGTTTGCCTAATCGGCGGAGAGGTCGCTGCCATAGGTTGGGAAACAGTGGGGCGGACTAGCGTAAAACGAAGGCGGGCTGTGCTGCTTGATTTCGAAAGAGGCAGAAAGGCCAAGGCCTTTGCACCATTTGTTGGGGATTATTGGTGGCGGTCAATTCAGTTGCCTCAGCCTCGAATTCAGCATATTCACACCGGGAAAGGCTCCCATGACGCACCCACCCGACGACACACCGTTCGAAGGTCCGAGCAGCGACCAGCCCATGATCGACAGAAGCGAAAGCAAGGCGGCGAAGCCGCTCAACCGCGCCAACGACACCGATCGCCATGTCGGTGCGCGCATTCGTGAGCGGCGCATCATGCTGGGGTTGTCGCAGCAGCAGATGGCCGACCTCATCGGTGTCACCTATCAGCAGGCGCATAAGTACGAGCGCGGCATCAACCGCATCTCGGCCGGCCGGCTGTACGAGATCGCCCAGGTGCTGGGGGTGCCGGTGAGCTACTTCTTCGAGGGCCTGGACAATCAGCGCAGCACCGACCTGACGCAGCGTCAGCGCATGTGTCTGGAACTGGCGCGCAACTTCTCGTCAATCTCGAACGAAAAACACCAGGAGGCGCTGAGCCAACTGGCGCGGGCCCTGGCCGATGGCGGCTGATTCAATCCCATTCCGCAAGGACCGCGGCGTCGGTTTCGTGCTGACGCCGCTCGTTCCGTAATTCCGTGACGCGACCGGGCGCCAGCCGTCGTATCGCCCACACGGCCATGGCCCGCACCAGTGGCGAGGTGTCGTCCAGCAACCGCTCGGCCTTGACGGCGAGTGCGGGCTGGCCGCTGTTGCCGATGGCGATCAGCACGTTGCGGACGAAGCGGTCGCGGCCGACGCGCTTCAGCGGCGATCCCGAAAAGATTTCGCGGAAACTCGTATCGTCCAACTCGACGAGATCGCCCAGGCGCGGCGCCTGCAGTTCGGCGCGAGGCAGGTAGTCGGGCTCGCGGTGCGGCTCGGCGAACTTGTTCCACGGGCACGCCGCCAGGCAGTCGTCGCACCCGTAGATGCGGTTGCCCATCAAGGGGCGCAGCTCGGCGTCGATATGGCCCTTGTGCTCGATGGTCAAGTACGAGATGCAGCGCCGGGCGTCGATCTGGCCGGCGCCGGTGAAGGCGCGCGTCGGGCATGCATCGAGGCAGCGGCGGCACGACCCGCATTGGTCGCCGTGCGGTGCATCGGCCGGCAGATCCAGGGTCGTGAAGATCTCGGCCAGGAACAGCCATGAGCCGAAGCGCCGCGACACCACATTGGTGTGCTTGCCCTGCCAGCCTAGGCCGGCGCGCTGCGCCAGCGGCTTTTCCATGACCGGCGCGGTGTCGACGAACACCTTGACGTCGCAGCCTTGGCTTTCGGCCAGCCACCGCGCCAATTGCTTCAGCCGTTTCTTGACGGTGTCGTGATAGTCCTTGTTACGGGCATAGACGCTGACGACGCCGCGGTCCCGCTGGTCCTTGAGCGCCAGCGGGTCGACCGCGGGCGCGTAGCTGCTGCCCAGCACGATGACCGAGCGCGCCTCCGGCCACAGCGCGGTCGGCGCCGCGCGCCGCTCCGCCGTCTCGGCCATCCACCCCATGTCGCCGTGGCGGCCGTCGGCCAGGTAGGAAGCCAAGCGCGCGCCGACGGCGGGGTCGGCGACCGCCCGGGCGATACGCAACTCGTCGAATCCCAGTTGTGCCGCGCGTTTCCGCAGTTCTTCCTTGATGGCCGCGGGCTGCATCCTCAGCCGCGCCCGCGATAGGGGGCGACCCCTTGCTCGGGCAGCCACAGCCCCTCTGGCGGTGTGCCAGTCTGCCAGAACACGTCGATGGGGATGCCGCCGCGCGGATACCAATAGCCGCCGATGCGCAGCCAGCGCGGCTCGATGGCGTCCACCAGCCGCTTGGCGATGGCCAGGGTGCAATCCTCATGGAAGCCGCCATGGTTGCGGAACGCGCCCAGGAACAGCTTCAGCGACTTGCTCTCGACCAGCAGGCCGTCGGGCACATAGTCGATCACCAGATGGGCGAAGTCTGGCTGGCCGGTGATCGGGCACAGCGAGGTGAACTCCGGCGCGGCGAAGCGCACCAGGTAAAGCGTCCCCGGATGCGGGTTGGCCACCGCCTCCAGCACCGCCTTGTCGGGGCTGTCGGGCAGGTCGGCGGCGCCGCCGAGCTGGGTGAGGCTGTGATAGATCGATTCGCTCATACGTCCTGATCCTAAAGCGGCGAAACGTCGCCGAAGGCCTGATCGGCGATGAAACCGGCAACGAAGCCCGCCAGTTGGCCTTCGGCGATGGCGTGGCGCAGACCGCGCATCAGATCCTGGTAATACTGCAGATTATGCCAGGTCAGCAGCATCGGCCCCAGCATCTCCTCGGCGCGGAAGAGGTGATGTAGATAGGCGCGGCTGTATTTGCTGCAAGCCGGGCAGGCGCATTCGTCGTCCAGCGGCCGCGGATCGTCCATGTGGCGGGCGTTGCGCACATTGACCGAGCCGCGGCGGGTGAACGCCTTGGCCGTGCGGCCCGAGCGCGTCGGCATGACACAGTCGAACATGTCGACGCCGCGCAAGACCGCGCCGACGATGTCGTCGGGCGTGCCGACCCCCATCAGGTAGCGCGGTCGATCGTCCGGCAGCAGCGGCGTGGTGGCGTCGAGGGTGGCGAACATCGCCTCCTGGCCCTCGCCGACGGCGAGGCCGCCGATGGCGTAGCCGTCGAAGCCGACGGCCTGCAGCGCCTCGGCCGATTCCTGGCGCAGCTCGGGATAGACGCCGCCCTGGACGATGCCGAACAGGCCATAGCCGGGGCGTGCGACGAAGGCGTCCTTCGAGCGCTGGGCCCAGCGCATCGATAGGCGCATCGACTCCGCCGCGACCTCCGGCGCCGCCGGGAAGGGCGTGCATTCGTCGAAGCACATGGTGATGTCGGCGTCGAGCAGATGCTGGATCTCCATCGAGCGCTCGGGCGTCAGCCGGTGCGAACTGCCATCGAGATGCGACTGGAAGGTGACGCCATCGGCGTCGATCTTGCGCAGCTTCGACAGGCTCATGACCTGGAAGCCGCCGGAATCGGTGAGGATGGGGCCGGGCCAGCCCATGAAGCGGTGCAGGCCGCCCAGCCGGTCGACGCGCTCGGCGCCGGGGCGCAGCATGAGGTGATAGGTGTTGCCCAGGATGATGTCGGCGCCGGTGGCGGCGACGTCGTCGGGATGCATGGCCTTGACCGTGGCCACGGTGCCCACCGGCATGAACGCCGGCGTGCGCACGACGCCATGCGCCGTGTGCACCTCGCCGACACGGGCGGCGCCGTCGCGGCCGCGGATCTCGAAGCGAAAGGCGGTCATGGCGCATACTCCCGGTGCAGCAGGCAGGCATCGCCGTAGGAATAGAAGCGATAGCCGCTGGCGATGGCGTGGCGATAGGCGGCGTGCATGCGCTCGAGGCCGGCGAAGGCGCACACCAGCATGAACAGCGTCGACCGCGGCAGGTGGAAATTGGTCATGAGGAGGTCGACCACACGAAAGCGATAGCCGGGGGTAATGAAGATGTCGGTGCTGCCGGCGAACGGCCGTACCGTGCCGTCCTCGCGGGCGGCGCTTTCCAGCAGGCGCAGGCTGGTGGTGCCGACGGCGACGACGCGACCGCCGCGGGCGCGGGCCTGATTGATGGCCGCAGCCGCCTCCGCGCTGACGACGCCGTGCTCGGCATGCATCTTGTGATCGCGGGTGTCGGCGACCTTGACCGGCAGGAACGTTCCGGCGCCGACATGCAGGGTGACGTGGACGCGCCGCACGCCGCGGGCGTCGATGGCCGCCAGCAGCTCCGGCGTGAAATGCAGGCCTGCCGTCGGCGCGGCGACGGCACCCTCGTGACGGGCGAATACCGTCTGGTAATCCTCTCGGTCCCTCGCGTCCGCCCCGTGCGCACGGCGAATATAGGGCGGCAGCGGTAGCGAGCCGTATCGCTCCAGCGCCGCCACCAGGTCCGGCCCGGCGGCCGAGAAGCGCAGCGCCACCTCGCCACCATCACCCTTGCCCTCGACCTCGGCCGAGAAGTCGTCGGCAAAGACGATGACGTCGCCGGCCTTGAGTTTCTTCGCCGGCCGGGCGAAGGCACGCCAGCGGTCGATGCCGTATTGCTCGTGCAAGGTGACCTCGACGGCGGCCGTGCCGCGGTGCCCCTTCAGCCGTGCCGGCAGCACGCGGGTGTCGTTGAACACCATCACGTCGCCCGCGCGCAGCAGATGGGGCAGGTCGCGCACGCCCAGGTCCATCACGGCCTCGCCCGGCACCAGCAGGCGCGCGGCGTCGCGCGGCACCGCCGGGCGCTCCGCGATGCAATTTCGAGGTAGGTCAAAGTCGAATTGGTCGAGTCTCACTCTTTGTTCTTACTTTGTTAGGGATAAGCATCTAATTCCGTTGGCATAGACATACCGCGAAGGCGGCGTCAAGCCGCCCTGTTCAGGCAGGAGTCGTCCCGTTGCAGCTTCGCATGATTATCCTGATGGTGGGAGTGGCGCTGGCCCTTTCGGCATGCGCGCAGCCGTCCCGGTTCTTGCCCCTGGTCGATGCCGGCCGTGCGGCGCGCGAGGCCGCGGCGCAGACTGCCCTGGCGACGCAATTCAACGGCGGCTTGCCCGAGCGTCTGCGGCAGATGCAGAACGGCGAGGTGCTCACCGATGCCGACCGCGGCGCCCGCGTCAAACCCGTCGTCTACCGGCTGTTCGAGGCGGCGGTGCCGTTTTGCCCCGCCGCCGATTGCCGGCTGCCCGTCGTGCTCGATGACGGCCAGGGCCTCAACGCCCATGCCGATTCGCGCCGTATCCGCATTTCGCGCGCGATGATCGATCTCGCCGTCGACGACAGCCAGTTGGCCTTGGTGCTGGGCCACGAACTGGCCCACGTCGTCCTCGGCCATACGCGGCGTGACCTTCTCGAACGGCTCAATTCGGCCTTCCATGACGGCATCGAGCGCGATGACGAACGGCATGCCGATTACGTCGGCCTCTATCTGGTGGCGCGCGCCGGCTATGATGTCCGGCGGGCGGTGACGCTGTGGCGCCGGATGGGCGCGGTGCAGCCGCACATCATCGCCGGCAGCGACACCCACCCCGGCACCGCCGAGCGCTACGTCGCCCTGCGGCAGATCGTCGCCGAGATCGAGGCCAAGCGGCGGGCGGGCAAGCCGCTGCTTCCCAACTAAGCCATCGAAGAAGGCTGCATCAGCAAGGAGGCCATCGAAAGGCTTGGGGCGGCTGCCCAGCCGCCGACGGCAATCCGCAGCGTCGCCAGAATTCCAGCGAGCGCCAGAGCGAAACACACAAAGCGCATCACGATCAGTGCAGGGAACTTCGCTCCGGAGTGGACATAGTCCTCGATCACCACCTGGAGCCCTAGCTCCGTATGCCAGAAAAGCACGATCAGCAGTAGGATCATCAAGCCCGCCGGCACGGGGGAGCCCAGCCAGCCCGTGAACGTCATATGATCACTGCCGCCATGTGCGATGATCGACGCGGCGAACCACATCGTCAAAGGTACGAGCGCCACCGCCGTCACGCGCTCTGCCCACCAGTGCCCGGCGCCGGCCTTGGCGGTGCCGAGGCCGGTGGCGCGGCCCAGCGGCGAACGAAAACGGTACCGACCCATCAGCTCGGCCCCGCCATCGTCAGGCCCGCGATCCAAGCCGCCAAGGTGAGCACCACACTTGCGGCGACCACGATCCAGCCGGAGGTGTATATCTGGCGCAACTCGAAACCATGAACCGTATCCCAGAGCAGATGCCGGATGCCGCCGCAAAGATGCAGGAAAAAGGCAAAGGTGCCGCCCAGGAGCAAAATCTGTCCGGCCCACGATCCGGTCAGGCCCTGGAAGGCGGAATAGGACTCGGGTCCGGCGGCTGCCGCTACGAGCCAGGCGACCAGAACCATGGCGCAGATGCTGAGGAAGACTCCGGTGAGCCGATTGGCTATGGAGAGCACTGAGGTAAGCTGCGGCCTGTATATCTGGATGTTCGGCGAGAGCGGTCGCGCGTGCTTGCCCGTAATAGGTTCCATGGTGGGTTGCCGCTCCTTTCTCCGCTCAGCTTCGGCGCTCGATGATCATTTTCTTGATCTCGGCGATGGCCTTGCCGGGATTCAGGCCCTTGGGGCAGGTGCGTGTGCAGTTCAGGATGGTATGGCAACGGTAAAGCCGGAACGGGTCTTCCAGTTTGTCGAGCCGCTCGCCCGTCGCCTCGTCGCGGCTGTCCGTCAGCCAGCGCCAGGCTTGCAGAAGGGCGGCGGGGCCGAGGAACCGGTCGCCGTTCCACCAGTGGCTCGGGCACCCCGAGGTGCAGCAAAAACAAAGGATGCATTCATAGTAGCCGTTGAGCTTATCGCGGTCCTCCGGGGCCTGTAGCCGTTCCCGGTCCGGCGCGGGCGTCTTCGATTGGAGCCAAGGCTCGATCATTTCGTATTGCGAAAAGGCATGAGTGAGATCGGCAACGAGATCCTTGATCACCGCCATGTTCGCCAACGGGTAGATCCTCGCGGGCGCATCCGTCTCCTCGATGAACCTTATGCAGGCCAGCCAATTGGTGCCGTCTATGTTCATGGCGCAGGAGCCGCAAATGCCTTCCCGGCAGGAGCGGCGGAAGGTCAGCGTGGAATCGATGTTGTTCTTGATCCAGATCAGAGCGTCCAGAACCATCGGGCCGCAATCGTCAAGATCGACCGTGAACGTGTCGAGGCGTGGATTGTCACCGCTGTCCGGATCATAGCGGTAAATTTCGAATGTCTTGATCCGGCTTGCGCCTTCTGGCGCGGGCCATGTTCGCCCACGCTCGATACGCGACCCCGGTGCGACGCCGAAGTTTTTGGGTATGGGGAAGCGCTTCAACAGCGTAGCGCTGGGCACCTCGTCTGATGATTTGATGATTATAGAATTTGCTTTCGGCATTACATCGTCCAAATTAGCCTATGAACATGGCGCATGGCCGAGTCAACAGGCAGGATCGCACTAGAGTTCCTGCTATTGGACATTTTGAGTATAAGTATCTTTACTTGGCAGTATATTAAGTTACCCATTTGCCGTATTTGCCGCGATATATGCATTAACTCGTTGGGCTATCGTGACTTGGCGCGGTGCTACGTAAATGAACTTGCCGTACGGAGGTAGAGTATGCCGACGAGAAAGAAACCCCACGCGACCTCTTGTGGCCAGCCGGCCGACATGGACCCAGCCGACATGGACGAAGTCAACGCCCTTCTCGACGAAGCGCTCAGGGAAACCTTCCCTGCCAGCGATCCGGTTGCGATCAGCTTCGACACGCCCGAACGGGAAGATGGAGAAGCTGGAGATAAATCCGGGTCACAGCGTGAGCATTCCCAGCGCTAACGCGGACGGTTTTGCAGCACGCGGTTAGTCACCTTGCGCAGGCGTGCCAAAGGGACTTCGGGCGTTTGCGCCTTAGAAGGCATCCTTGCGCCGGCGCACCTCGGCAAACACCTGGTCGGCCGCGGCCCCGGGTAGGCCGACCGCCCGCTGGAGGCTGTCGAGGTCGGCGCGCAGGAACGGATTGGTGTCCTTTTCCTCGTCCAGCCGGCTCGGCACGGTCGGCATGCCCCGGCCGCGCAGCGCGTCGATCCGGTGTATGCGGTCGAGCAGCAACGGATTGTCGCGCTCGACGGTGCGGGCGAAGCGGGCATTGGCCTGGGTGTATTCGTGGGCGCAGTACACCAGCGTCTCGCCGGGCAGGCCGCGCAGCTTGTCCAACGAACGCCACATCTGCTCGGGGCTGCCCTCGAACAACCGCCCGCAGCCCAGGGCAAAAAGGGTGTCACCGCAGAACAGGGCACGGCTGTCTGGAAACCAGTAGGCGATGTGGCCCGCGGTGTGGCCCGGCACGTCCATGACCGCCGCCGCCGCAGCGCCCAGCATGAAGGCGTCGCCTTCGCCGACCTCGACGTCGATGCCGGGAATACGGGCGGCGTCGGCGCGCGCGCCGACGATCGTGCAGCCGGTATCGCGTTTGAGGGTCAGGTTCCCGCCGGTGTGATCGCCGTGGTGGTGGGTGTTGAGGATATGCGTCAGGCGCCAGCCCTTGGCGGCAAGCAGCGCCGATACCGGCTCGGGCACGGCCGGGTCGACGGCGGCGGTGCAGCCGGTGCTCGGTTCATGCAGCACATAGATGTAGTTGTCGTTCAGAACCGGGATCTGTTCGACGACGAGCTTCGACATGCCTGTCCTCCGTTGGTCGGCGTCAGCCTAACACCATGCGGCGGGCAGGCCATGATGTTTTCCTTGCGGCCGGCGGCCGTCCGCCCCATTGATTCTTGACCGGAAATTTCTTCGAAGGACGGCGCGTTGCGCGAGCTGTTCCTGCAGGGCCCCGATCTCGGCACGGCCGGCAACTGGACCGACGTTGTCGACCTCAGGGACTTCTATGCCTCGAGCCTCGGGCAGGTGGCCCAGCGCATCGTCCGCCGCCGGCTGCGCGTGATCTGGCCCGACGTCAGCGGCATGCGGGTGCTTGGCCTGGGCTTCGCCACCCCTTATCTGCGCCCCTTCGTCGAGGAGGCCGAGCGGGTGATCGCCGTTATGCCGGCATCGCAGGGCGTGCTCGCCTGGCCGCGCGAGGCGCCCAATGCCGTGGCCCTGGCCGACGAGGTCGAACTGCCGCTCCCCGACCGCTCCATCGACCGCCTGCTCATCGTGCACGCGCTCGAATCCGCCGAGCAGGTGCGGCCGATGATGCGCGAGGTGTGGCGGGTGCTCGCCGACGGCGGCCGTCTGGTGGTGGTGGTGCCCAATCGCCGCGGCATCTGGGCTCGTCTCGAGCGCACGCCGTTCGGCTGTGGCCGGCCCTACGCGCCCAGTCAGCTATCGCGGCTGCTGCGCGATTGCATGTTCACGCCGTTGCAAAGCCAAGCGGCCCTCTACGTGCCGCCGGCGCGCTCGCGGGTGCTGCTGAAGTCGGCACCGGCCTGGGAGCAGGTGGGGGCGCGGCTGTTTCCGCCACTGGCCGGGGTGCTGATCGTCGAGGCCGCCAAGCAGATCTATGCCGGCACGCCCATGCGCCTGAAACCGGCGAAAAACCGCGGCTATGTCGCCCTGCCGCAAGGGCTGCGGGGGATGACCGCCAGGCGCGACCAAGCCGGCGACTAAGGTCCAGGTGATGTGATCGGAGCTCCGCGCTCCGGTCCGCAGGGTCAAGGGGCCTGCGACCGGCTCAGCATGAACACCGCCTGTTCGCCGAACAGGTTGGCGAGCAGGCCGTGGGCGGCATAGGGCATGACGCGGCCGCGGGCGTTCAGGGTGACGCCCCTTTCGATGGTGATGCCCAGCTTGCCGCACAGCGTCACGAAATCCTTGATCGTGCACAGGTGGATGTTGGGTGTGTCGTACCACTGCGACCACAGGTTCTCGGTCACCGGCATGCGGCCGAGCGCCGCCAGCTGCCAGCGGATGGTCCAGTGGCCGAAATTGGGGAAGGAGACGATGGCGTGGCGGCCGATGCGCAGCATGTGCTCGACGACGCCCCTGGGGTCGTAGGTCGCCTGCAGCGTCTGGCTGAGGATCACGTAATCGAACGCGCCCGACGGATAGTCCTTGAGGTCGGTGTCGGCGTCGCCCTGGATGACCGACAGCCCGTGGCTGACGGCGGCGCTCACGCCCTCCATCGACAGCTCGATGCCGCGCCCGTCGACGTTCTTGTAGCGGTCGAGATGGGCGAGCAGGGTGCCGTCACCGCAACCGACGTCGAGCACGCGCGTCGACGGTTCGACCATGTCGGCGATCAACTGCAGATCGATGCGCATCGAGCGGTCGAGGTCGCGCAGGTTCATGCCCCCACCTTGCGCGCCAATCCGCGGCGTTCGGCGGCGCCGTTGAGGAAGCCCGACAGCGTCGCGTGAAACTCCGGCTCGTCCAACAGGAAGGCATCGTGCCCCTTGTCCGAGACCACCTCGACGAAGCTGACATTGGCGGCGACCGCGTTCAGGGCATGCACGACCATGCGGCTCTCGGGGGTGGGGAACAGCCAATCGCTCGAGAACGAGATCACGCAGAACCGGGTCTTGGTGCCACGGAAGGCATTGGCCAGCACGCCGCCGTTCTCTGCCGCCAGGTCGAAATAGTCCATGGCGCGGGTTATGTAGAGATAGGAGTTGGCGTCGAAGCGCTCGACGAAGGTCGAGCCCTGGTGGCGCAGATAGCTCTCGACTTGGAAATCGGCGTCGAAGCCGTAGGCGAAGGCCTCACGATCCTGGAGATTGCGCCCGAACTTGCGGTGCAGCGCCGATTCCGACAGGTAGGTGATGTGGGCGGCCATGCGCGCCACCGCCAAGCCGCGATGCGGATGCTTGCCGCAGAGCAGGTATTCGCCGTTGCACCAATCGGGGTCGGCGATGATGGCCTGGCGCCCGACCTCATGGAAGGCGATGTTCTGGGCCGAGTGCCGCGCGGCGCCGGCGATGGGCACCGCCGCGAACACCCGCTCGGGATAGCTTGCGGCCCACTCCAGCACCTGCATGCCGCCCATCGAGCCGCCGATGACGCAGAAGAGCTGGTCGATGCCCAAATGATCGAGCAGTCTGGCCTGGACCTGGACCATGTCGCCGATGGTGATGACCGGAAACTCCGTGCCCCACGGCTTGCCGGTGGCCGGGTTGATCTCCTTCGGCCCGGTGGTGCCCATGCAGCCGCCGAGGACGTTCGAGCAGATCAGGAAATAGCGGTCGGTATCCAGCACCCGGCCGGGCCCCACCAACTCATGCCACCAGCCGGGCTTGCCGGTGATCGGGTGGGGGTCGGCCACATAGTGGTCGCCGGTGAGGGCGTGGCAGATCAGAATGGCGTTGGAGCGGTCGGCGTTGAGCGTGCCGTAAGTCTGGTAGGCGACGGTGACATTGTCGAGCTCGACGGCGGAATCCAGACGCAGGGGGCGCTCGCCAGTCAACGACAGACGATGGCCAAGCCGGGTCTGGCCTTCAGAAGCGCAAGGGCTCTGGGCGTCGCTCATGTTGGCTGAAAGCCTCTGCGAAAAACCGAGCTGTCTAGCTATTGACGGGCGCCGGCACTGTCAATGTTTTCTTTGATTTCGCGGCAGTCCCGCACTACTACTATGCCTCCCTGAGCAGGGGTTAGGAATGGCGCAAGTGAAGGAAATGGAAGGGCTGCAGGCGGAGATCGACGGCCTCGACGAGGCGCTCCACGATCTCATCATGCGGCGTGCGGAGCTGACCGCCAGCCTGGGCGAGCTCAAGCAGGGCGACGTCGCCGCCTTCCTGCGCCCGGCGCAGCACGCCGGTATTCTGCGGCGGCTGATTGCCCGGCATGGAGGCCCGTTCCCCAAGACCGCGTTGGTGCGCATCTGGAACGAGTTGCAGGGCGCGCCCGTCGGCCAATTCGCGCCGTTCTCGCTGGCCGTGTTCATGCCGGCCCGCGGGGCCGGCTATCTCGAACTCGCCCGCGATCAGTACGGGGCCTATACGCCGGCCACCGTCTACCGCTCGGTCGGCCAGGTCGTGCGCGCGGTGACCGATGGCTTGGCCACCGTCGGCATCATTCCGACGCCGAACGGTGACGAGATGGAGCCGTGGTGGGTGACGCTGATGCCCGACAACCCCGACATCCCCCGCATCATCGCGCGGCTGCCGTTCCTGGGGCCCGGTATCGGCCGCGGTGATGGCGTCGAGGCCCTGGCCATCGCCCGTGTCCGCCAGGATGCCACCGGCTTCGACCGCACCTGGCTCGCCATCGAAACCCAGATCGATGTCAGCCGGGCGCGGCTGCTCGGCACCTTGGAAAGCGTGGGCATCGAAGCGACACAGATGGCCGCCACCCATTATGGCGACGATTTTTGGCTGCACCTGGTCGAGGTCGCCGGCTTCGTCGACGCCGAGGACCGCCGTTTCACCGAATTGGCCGGAGCCGATCCGGTGCGGCGCATCGTCTCCCTCGGCGGATATGCCATTCCGCTGCGCCCCGAAGAATTGTCCGACTGACTACAGGAAACCCCGGCAATGAATGCTCCCGTCGCGCGCCCCGGTATCATGGACATCAACCCCTATGTCGGGGGCGAATCGGCCCTGCCCGGGGTTTCCCGCGTCATCAAGCTGGCCTCGAACGAAGGCGCACTCGGCGCCAGCCCGCGGGCGATGGAGGCCTACCGCAGCGTCGCCAGCGAGCTGCACCGCTACCCCGACGGCGGCGCAACCAAGCTGCGCGAGGCGATCGCGGCGCGTTATGGCCTGGACGCCGGCCGCCTGGTCTGCGGCGCCGGTTCCGACGAGTTGCTCGGCCTGTTGTGCCGTGCCTATGCCGGCCCCGGCGACGAGGTGCTGTACTCGCGGCACGGCTTCCTGATGTACCCGATCGCCGCCAAGACCGCCGGGGCGACGCCGGTGACGGCCGAGGAAAGCAACCTTACCGCCAATGTCGACAATCTGCTCGGCAAGGTCAGCCCGCGCACCAAGATCGTCTTCATCGCCAATCCCAACAACCCGACCGGCACCTACATCCCGGCCGACGAGATGAAGCGGCTGCGCGCCGGCCTGCCCGACAACGTGCTGCTGGTCATTGACGCCGCCTATGCCGAATTCGTCGATCACAACGACTATTCCACCGGCGACGAACTGGTCGACGCCGGCAGCAATACCATCGTCACCCGCACCTTCTCGAAGATTCATGCGTTGGGCGGCCTACGCGTCGGCTGGGCGTATGGCCCGGCCAACGTCATCGACGTGCTGCACCGCGTGCGCAACCCGTTCAATGTGTCCAACGCCGCGCAGGCCACGGCCATCGCCGCCATCGAAGACACCGCCTTTACCGAGTTGTGCAAGGCGCACAATGACCATTGGCTGCCGTGGCTCAGCGATCAGCTCACCGGCCTCGGCCTCGAGGTGGTGCCGAGCGTGTGCAACTTCGTGCTGGTGCGCTTCGGCACGCCGGACCGTGGCAGGCAGGCCGACGAGTTCCTGCGGTCGAAGGGCATCATCGTCCGTGCCATGGGCGGCTACGGCCTGCCCGACGCGTTGCGTATCACCATTGGCCGCGACGACGAGAACCAGGCGGTGGTCGCGGCGTTGACGGAGTTCGTCGGCTAAGAGGCGAGGGTCAGACCGCGTGATCCAGATCGTCACTCCCGCGAAAGAGTTTGTGAAGAAATGCGGTATCTGCCCTTAGTCGTCACCCCCGCGGAAGCGGGGGTCCATTCCTGAGGGCGTGCGTCCCGCTTAGGCATTTCCGACGGCGGAATGGATTCCCACTTTCGGGGGAATGACGGACAGGGGCATTTCTTCACGGGCGCGAAAGCGGGGGTCCATTCCGGAGGCGTTCGGACCGGCGTTCTTATTCTCCGTTGCGCCTCAGGAATGGATGCCCGCTTTCGCGGGTATGACAAAGCAAGTGGTGGGTTTCCCGGTACGCATTCACGAGGGCAAGTTTGAGCACCGTCTTCTTCAACCGCGTCGCCATCATCGGCATCGGCCTGATCGGTTCGTCGCTGGCCCGGGCCATCCGCCATCACGGCCTTGCCGGTACGGTGGTGACCTACGACGCCAGCGCCGAGGCCCGGGCCACGGCGCTGGCGCTGAACATCGTCGATGCGGCGCCCGAGGATATCGGCACGACGGTCCACGGCGCCGATGTGGTCATGCTGTGCGTACCGGTCAGCGCCTGCGCCGATCTCGCCGCGGCGATGACGCCGCATTTGTCGACCGGTGCCATCGTCAGCGACGTCGGCTCGGTCAAGGTGGCGGTGATCCGCGATGTCAGCCCGCACCTGCCGGATGGCGTGCATTTCGTCCCCGGGCATCCGGTTGCCGGCACCGAGCATTCCGGCCCCGCTGCCGGTTTTGCCGAGCTGTTCGAAGGCCGCTGGTGCATCCTGACGCCGCCGCCCGGCACCGATGAGGCCGCGGTGCAGAAACTGGCGGAGCTGTGGCGCCGCGTCGGCAGCAATATCGAGGTCATGGACCCGCATCACCACGATCAGGTGCTGGCCATCACCTCGCATCTGCCGCACCTCATCGCCTACACCATCGTCGGCACGGCGACCGACCTGGAGTCGTCGCTGCAGCAGGAAGTGATCAAGTTCTCCGCCGGCGGCTTCCGCGACTTCACCCGCATCGCCGCCTCCGATCCGGTGATGTGGCGCGACGTCTTCCTCAACAATCGTGAGGCGGTGCTGGAGATGCTGCAGCGCTTCACCGAGGACCTCACCGCCTTGCAGCGGGCCATACGCTGGGGGGAAGGCGAGAAGCTTCAGGACCTGTTCACGCGCACCCGCGCCATCCGCCGCGACATCATCGACGCCCATCAGGCGTAGGCCAGCTAATCGGCGAGACCTTGGCTAAGCGCACGGGCCCCAAGTACAGCTCGCCATCCTGGATGGTCAGCGGCACCTCGATGGCCGGAGGGGCGCCGTTGGGCTGGGGCTTGGCCATCAGCGCCAGCACCAGCTTGGCGGTTCGCGCGTCCTTGGACCGGATGAGGCCGCCAGCCTTCAGTTGATCGACGGTTTCGTCAAAGCCACGGATCGAGGTGGACAGCGCCAGCAGCGGCTGCAACTCGCGATCGAGCGCCAGAGTGCCCTTGCCGGCCAACTGCAGCGGTCCCCACTCGACGGTGACGCGATCGAGTTCGGCGGTGCCCCCATTTTCCCGCCACTGCGTCAGCGCCTCGGCCGCCGGTTTGGCTGGCAAGCTGCCCTGGATCCGGCCGGTCAGGCGGGCGACGGTCAGCCGCGGCCCCAGCACCGGCTTGGCGCTTGCGGGGAGCACCAGCCCTTCGACGACCGCGTCCACTGCCACGCTGGTCGCCAATTCGTCGGTCCGGTTGGCTTCGGGCACCAGGTCGAGCATCAGGCGCACCGACGCCGCCTCGATGCCGTCCCCCGCGACCTGGTTGGCCGTAACGCCGGTGCCGGTGATGTCCAGTCGATCCAAACGGCCGTCATTGTCGAGCATCACCTCGGCCAACGCCTGTTGCGCCTGGACCTGAACCGCCACGGCCGGCGAGGCGATCTCATGCCGCCCCGAGCCGTCCACGATGATCCGGAAGGGGTCGAGGGGCGAGATTTTCGCTTGCAGCCGGGCGGTCTGCCAATCCAGGCCATCGGGCCGGGTAAGGTGCGGTCGTTCGACGCGTACGCGCAGCGGACCGGGAAAGCCGCTGGTTTCCAGATCGCCGAAGGAAACCTGCCAACCCTGGGCGCGGTGGTCTTCGGCCCAGCGCTCGATGCCGTCGCGGACGCCATCGGCCAGGCGGAACCACCACCAGGTGTAGGCACCGGCGGCGACGATCAGCAGCAGAAGCAGGGCGAAGGCGGTGAGACTGGCGCGTCGTGTCATGGCAATGTTATAGCGGCGGCGCAGGCAGGAGGGGAGTGTGGATTTCTGGGTGTTTGCCTATGGCTCGCTGATGTGGCGCCCTGATTTCACGTTTGCCGAGGTGCAGACGGCGCGGGTGCGCGGCTGGCATCGCGCCATGTGCATCCTGTCGACCATCTATCGCGGGCGGCCCGAGCGTCCGGGGCTGGTGCTGGGCCTCGACCGCGGGGGTAGCTGCGTCGGCCGCGCCTTCCGCATCGAAACCCATGCCGTCGAGCAGGTGAAGGCGCTGCTGCACGAGCGCGAGATGCCGACCAACGTCTATGACCCGCGCATGCTGCGGGCGACGCTCGATGACGGGCGCAAGGTGCTGGCCTACGGGTTCGTGTCGCGTCCCGACCATGCCCAGTACGCCGGCCGCTTGCTGCCGGCCGAGGCGGTGGCGCTGATTCGGCAAGGGCATGGCGCCTCGGGCGCCTGCCGCGACTATCTGGCCAACACGGTGCTGCATTTGCGCGAACTCGGCATTCGCGACATGCGGCTAGAGCGCTTGCTGGCCTTCGCCGATCAGTCTCAGCCGTAGACCTCGGGCGGCCGCCCGGCCCATCAAACCGTGCTGTGGCGGGCGCGGACGCCGCGTTCGATGGCGGCGGCGGCCAGGGGATCGATGTCGAGCGTGTTGCGCAACAGCTCGATCAGGCGCAGCACCTCCTGCGGCATGTGACCGTTCGAGGCGGCGACCTCGCAGGCCAGGGCGTAGGCGGTTTCGCGCAGCTTGTCGGGAAGCGCGGCGGCGATCAGGTCGAGGGCGCGTTCCAGCCCGGTCTCGTCGTTCAGCAACTCGGCGCAGGCGGCCGCGGTGGCCGGCAACTGCTCGGCATCGAAGTCGCGAAACACCGGGAGAAAGCGGACGATTTCGCCCATGGTCCGCAGTTCGGCATCGCTCATCTCGCGATCGGCGGCCGCCACCAGGGTCATGCCGTAGATCAACGCGGCGTGGTGGGAAATCATCGCGTCACCGCAAAGCCTAGAGAGGGTCGAGTCTCATCCCCGCTGCCGCCGCCGTCAAGCGAGGCGGGATAATCTTGGCCTTTTTGGAGGGGCACAGCGGCCTTTATGCAGGGTGGCGGCCAAAGCTGCGCTTCGCCACGGTGCGCCGCCGCGTCACCCGTCGAGGGCCGCTGCCGCCAGGAACGCGCCGGTGGTCTCCACCGCTTCCGCCAGCCCGACCCTTTGCATCGGCACGCCGGCGGGGAAGGCGCCGCCCAGGCGCGACGGCATCATCGGGTCGAGCAGCACGAACACGCCGTGGTCGCCGCCGCGGCGCACCAGGCGGCCATAGGCCTGCTTGAGGCGCAGGCGCGTGATCATGTCGTCATAGGCCTTCTTGCCGAACACCTGGCGGCGCGCCTTGTGCAGGATGTCGGGGCGCGGCCACGGCACGCGGTCGAACACCAGCAGCCGCAGCGAGCGCCCGGGCACGTCGACGCCGTCCCTGACCGCATCGGTGCCGAGCAGGCAGGCATCCTCCTCGGCGCGGAAGATGTCGACCAGCGTCGCGGTGTCGAGGCCGTCGACGTGCTGGGCCAGCAGCGGAAGGCCGGCGTCCTCCAGCGGCGCGGCGATGCGCTCGCGCACCGCCCTGAGGCGGCTGATGGCGGTGAACAGGCCGAGGCCGCCGCCGCCGGCGGCCAGGAACAGCTCGCGATAGGCGGCGGCGACCTGATTGAGGTCGTCCTTGCGCACGTCGGTCACCACCAGCACCCGGGTCTGCGCCGCATAGTCGAAGGGCGAGGCGACGGCGGCGCGCACGGCGGCGGCGGCGAGGTGGACGGCGCCGGTGCGGCGCTCGGCGGCATACCAGTCGGCCTCCGGCTCGCCCGAGCCGTCGCGCAGGGTGGCCGAGGTGACCAGCAGCCCGTGCGCCGGCTCGGCAACGCTCTTGGCGAAGGGGATGGTGGGGTCGGCCCAGTGGCGATGCAGGCCAACGTCGACGTCGCGGCCCTCGATGCGCTCGACCGCCAGCCAGTCGACGAAGTCGGCCCGCGGCTCTTCGCCGGCATGGGCCAGCATGCCCATCCATGCCGCCAGCGGCAGCAGGGCGCGGCGCTGGATGCTGCGGCACACCGATTCGATGCGCTGGCGGGTGGCGCTGTCGAGCTCGGCCGCCTCGTCGTCGAGCATGTCGGCCAGATACCGCGACAGCTCCTTCAGCGGTTGCGCCAGTTGGCCCAAGGCGGCCGACAGCTCGGCCGCCGCCTCGGCCAGGCCGGGCAGCGGCGGGCTGGTCTCGGTCTCCAGGCTGTAGGGCGAGCCGTCGCCGCCGGCGGTGCGGGCATAGACCTGGCGCCGCGCCAGGGCGAGGAAGCGTTCGGCGGCGCCGTGCGGCTGCTCGCCGGCCAGGCGCTGGTGCCAGCCGGGGCTGGGCAGGGCCCGCGCCGCCTGCAGGGCCGCCTCCAGCGTTTCGGTGGCCGGCTGGTCGTCGCCCAGCAGATCCTTGACCCGGCGCTTGAGGCCCCGCGCCCGGCTGCGCCCTTCCTCGCTGCCCAGCAGCCAGCGGCGCAGGTCGGCGGCCTCGAAGCCGGTGAGATGGGCCGAGAAGGCGCCGTCGGCGGCCTCGAACACGTGGTGGCCCTCATCGAACACGTAGCGCGCCGGC
Organism: Rhodospirillaceae bacterium; assembly: GCA_036675815.1. GTDB lineage: Bacteria > Pseudomonadota > Alphaproteobacteria > Rhodospirillales > Magnetospirillaceae > JAKFEE01. The sequence continues at coordinate 270,852 of JAKFEE010000021.1, read as the reverse complement.
GGCGCCGCGTCGGCCAGCCCGCCCAGCGCCGCCTGCACCATGACCAGGGCGTGGTTGGCGACGACGATCTCGGCGCGCCGCGCCCGGCGGATCACCCGCTCGATGAAGCATTTGCGGTAATGGGCGCAGCCCGAGAACACGCATTCGCCGCGGCGGTCGGTCAGCCCCAGGGTGCGGTTGCGGCCCAACAGGTCGGGCAGCCAGCCGGGGAAATCGCCGCCGACCATGTCGCCGTCGCGTGTCGCCAGCGCCCAGCGCGCCATCAGCCCCAGCGCCACCGCGTCCTGCGGATTGGCGCTTACGCGCTGCAGCGCCTCCTCGTAGTTCAACAGGCACAGGTAGTTCTCGCGGCCCTTGCGCACCACCACCTTGCGCGCCTTCTCGGCCGGATCGGGGTAGAGGCGGTCGAGTTCGGCGTCGAGCTGGCGCTGCAGGTTACGGGTGTAGGTGCTGATCCACACCGTGCCGCCGTTCTTCTGCGCCCACAGGCTGGCGGGAGCGACGTAGCCCAGGGTCTTGCCGGTGCCGGTGCCGGCCTCGGCCAGCACCACGTTGGGCTCGCCGACATGGTCGCGCGGGGCGAAGGCGTGGCAGGCGGCCGAGGCATAGTCGGCCTGCTGCGGCCGCTGCTCGGCGTCGGCGCCGAGGATGTGGGCCAGGCGGGCGCGGGCCTCGGCCGGCTCGACCGCGACGTTGCCGGGCGGCGGCTCGGGCGCATGCTCCGACCATTCCGACAGCCGCTCCCACACGCGTAGCGCCGACGCCGCCCGGTTGCGGCCAGGATCGGCGGCACCCAGCGCCGCCAGCACGCTGACGCCCCAGCCCCAGCCGGCCTGCGCCATGGCTGCGGCAATGCCGCGCACGTCGTTGGCCTGCGCCGCGGTTTGCGGCGCCCGCGCCAGTTCGCGCAGCAGCAGCACAGCGCAATCCACCAGCGCCTGCGCCTCGTCCTCCAGCGATGCCGGCGGCGGCAGCTCCAGGGCCTCGGCGACGCCGCGGATAGTGGGTAGGCAGAAGGTCGCCGGCCGCACGAAGGCGAACAGTTCGAGCAGGTCGCAGGCGGGGAAGGGATCGCATTTCAGCCGCGCCGCCACGGCGTTGCGATGGCAGACGATGGGCGGCCGCTCGCGCACCCGCCGCGCCGCCTGGCGCAAGTCGATCTCATCGATCTCGCCGTCCGGCGACAGCACCACGGCGCCGCGCATGCCCACCGCCACGGCAGGGGCGTCGGGCAGGGCAATGCGGGCGGCGGCAGGGGCGGTCATCACCGCCGGAGTTTAGGGGGCGGCGCGGGGAAGGGGAAGGGGAAGGGGAAGGGGAAGGAGCCGGCGCATTGCCCTCTCCCGCTTGCGGGAGAGGGAGGGGCCCGGCCGAAGGCTGGGAGGGTGAAGGGATGCGCACCGTCGGCCAGTTCTGGCGTCACAGTCGGGCAGCCCTCACCCCAACCCTATCCCGAGATACTCCGCCTGCGGATGCGCAGTGGTCGCTGGGTGCTGAGTGCAGTTGCAGAACGGCCTATGGCCGCTAAACTCCGCGTTGGGGGCGGTGCGGCCGGGAACGTGGCGACGTGTCGGAGCGGCCTCGGCTGGCGCGATGGCTGTAGGCTATGGGGGATCAATGAGAAACCGAGCAAGCGTTATCTTTGCAGTACTGCTTTCCATTATCATTGCTGCTGCTGCCCATGCTGATGACGCAGGCGTTGTCAGGCAACTTCAGGAAAAGGCCGAGCACGGCGATGCTCACTCTCAGTTCGAGTTAGGCCTGGTATATTTCAAGGGAAACGGCGTGCCGCAGGATCGTGTTGCCGCCGCCAAGTGGTGGCAAAGGGCCGCGGAACAAGGACATGCCGTCGCCCAGAACATCCTCGGCGTCATCTATGCCGACGGCCAAGTTGTTCCTCAGGACTATGCCCAGGCGGTAGCGTGGTATCGGAAAGCGGCAGACCAGGGACTTGCCGGCGCCCAACACAACCTTGGCCTCATCTATGCCAACGGCCAAGGCGTTCCTCAGGACTACGTCCAGGCGGTAGCGTGGTATCGGAAAGCGGCAGACCAGGGACTTGCCACCGCCCAGAACAACTTGGCACTCATGTATGATGAGGGTAAAGGCGTTCCTCAACATTATGCTCAGGCCATTGCCTGGTTCCGGAAGGCGGCGGAGCAGGGACACGCTAGTGCCCAGTTCAACCTGGGCCTGAGGTATGACAACGGCCGGGGCGTTCCACAGGACCATGCCAAAGCGGCGCAATGGTACAGGAAGGCCGCGGAGCAAGGAAAGGCGGTCGCCCAGAACAACCTTGGGGTAAGCTACTGGGACGGCCGGGGAGTCAAGAAGGACCTCGTTGTCGCCTATGCCCTTTTCAATTTGGCTGCCAGTCAGGGAGACGAGAGGGCTCAGCAAAACAGGGACGAAGTGTTGCGAGATTTAACACCAGCGCAAGTCCGTGAAGGGCAGGAAATCTCTTCGACTTGGACGCCTGGGACAAAATTTCCTGAAGCCTCGAAGACATGGAAGCCGAAACCTGCCGGCACCTCCGAGCGCAAACCGGCGCCGGGTGGTGCGGCAGCCAACTGTGAGCCGTCCACGGGAAAAACGCTTCGCTATTCGGACCGCTGCAATAACGGAGATTGCATCCGAACCTTTGAGAACGGATGCCAAAAGCGCTTCCAGGCGCCGTACTGCTATGACCCGCTGAGCGGCGGGTGGACTTGGAAGCCCAACGGCTGTTGATCAATCTTACGGCCTCAGCTCCTCGACGAGACGATCCGCCGCCGCCGTGTGTACGTGCTCGTCAAGATGCGCCGCAGCGCGTCATCGATATCGTCGAGGGCCAGAGGCGAAACGGATAGGTCACCGCGCGGCGCGAGCCCGTCGAGCGGCGATGCGCCGGTTCGTAACATCCCGGGCCTGCTCTGCCGGCACGCCCTCGCCGCGGTCCAGCTGGGCAATGCCGGCCGCGATGCGCTGATGCACGTCGTCAATCTCCGCGGCCCGCGCAGCTTCGAACCGGAGGAACAGGCGCAGCGCCTCGCGTATCACCTCGCTCGCCGACGTATACCTGCCGCTCGCCACGCGCCGTTCTATCTCGCGTTCCAGTTCCGGGGTCAGAGAAACATTCATGACGGCCTCCCGGACACAAAATAGCAATTCCTGTTATGTAGGCCAATTCCAACGAGGCGCGAAACGTTGAGGTTTCCGCAATCTCCCCCTTTCGGCGTGTTTGAAACCGGTGTGACTGTGCGATGATGCATATGATCATGCACATGTGCGCGAGGTCCGCAAATGGCCGGCACTGCTGAGAGAGTGGTGACCCTGATGAGCCGCGAAGAGAAGAGCGAGCTTGACCGCAAGGCGAAGCGGGCAAGCCGGCAATGGGGCCGCAAGGTCTCCACCGCCGAGATCGTGCGCGAGGCGGTCAAGGCATTCGATCCGGAATCCAGGGACGATGAGATCGAATTGAAGGCGCTGCTGGCTGCTTTCGATGCCACCCATCCACAGACCATCGATGCGCTCGACCGGGCGGAGAAGGCTCTTGACGACGCGCTGGCCTATTTCGAGGGGAAGGCCGCGGCGCGATGATCAAGGAAGCCGTCGAGGCCCTGAAAAAGGTGATCCTTATCGAGGAACGACTGCAATCTCTCGCCGGAAAGACGGAGAAGCTTGCCGTTCAGGTCGAGGATATGGACAGGCGGCTCATTGCCGTCGAAGCGAAATTCGATCTCCTGACGCGGATGGCGGCGTCGAGGGCTGGCCATCCTCCGGAGAGCACTGGCGGACGAGGGCTGCTACCCGACAGCGAGTAACCGCAAAGGAAGTACAGCCGGCGGCGGAGGTTTGCTCCATGGCAAGATTGGGCCCCCTCTCCCGCTTACGGGAGACGGCGCGATGAGGGCGGTGCTCGGACGCCGGAGCGCAGCCCTCACCCTACCCGCTGCGCGGGGCCCTTCCCTCTCCCGCAGGCGGGAGAGGGACAACCCTACACGCTGAAATACTTGGCCTGCGGGTGCACCACGACGATGGCCGAGGTGCTCTGCTCGGGGTCGAGCATGAATTCCTCGGTCAGGCGCACGCCGATGCGCTCGGCGTCGAGCAGGGCCAGCAGTTGCCGTTGGTCGGCGAGGTTGGGGCAGGCGGGGTAGCCGAAGCTGTAGCGGCTGCCGCGATAGCCCTGCTTGAGCATGGCCTCGACGTCGCGGGCGTCCTCGGCGGCGAAGCCAAGTTCGGCGCGGATGCGCTTGTGCACGTATTCGGCCATGGCCTCGGCCATCTCCACCGACAGGCCGTGCAGGTACAGGTAGTCCTGGTACTTGTTGGCGTGGAACCACTCCTGCGCCACCTCGGTGGCGCGACCGCCCATGGTCACCACCTGCAGGCCGATGACGTCGCGCTGGCCGTCCGAGACCGGGCGGAAGAAGTCGGCGATCGACAGGCCGCCGGGCTGGCTCTGGCGCGGGAAGGCGAAGCGGGCGACCTCGGTGGCGCCGTCCTCGGCGAAGACGACCACGGCGTCGCCGTCGCTGGCCGCCTTCCAATAGCCGTACACCGCCTGGGCTTTGAGGATCTCCTCGTCGGCGCAGCGCTTGAGCAGGCCGTGGGCCAGCGGCCGCAGCTCCTTGGTCGCCCACGCCTTGAACTCGTCGATCGGGCGCCCGGCCTTCCGATAGCCCCAGTGGAACTGGTAGAGCATGGTCTCGTTGAGATAGCCGGCCAGCGTCTTCACCGGCACGTGCTCGATCAGGCGCGGCCCCCAGAACGGCGGCGTCGGCACCGCCACGTCGCGGTGCAGTTCCTCGCGGCGGGTGCGCACCTCATCCCAGTCGATCGGGCGGGCGGGATTGGCGGCCTGGCCCAGCTTGCGCCGGGTATTCGCCGGCTTGACCAGCCGCTTGGCCCGCGCCTCGGCGACATGATCGTCGAAGCGCCGTTCGGCCACCTTGGCCATCAGGTCGAGGCCATCGAAGGCGTCGCGGGAATAGGCGACGCGGCCCGCGCCGTAGGCGGCAACGCAGTCGTCCTCGACATAGGCGCGCGTCAGGGCGGCGCCGCCCAGCAGCACCGGCAGCTCCAGGCCTTCGCGGGTCATCTCCTCGAGGTTTTCGCGCATCACCACCGTCGACTTGACCAAGAGGCCCGACATGCCGATGGCGTCGGCCTTGTGTTCGCGCGCGGCCTTGATGATCTCGCCGATCGGCTGCTTGATGCCGAGGTTGACGACGCGATAGCCGTTGTTGGTGAGGATGATGTCGACCAGGTTCTTGCCGATGTCGTGGACGTCGCCCTTGACGGTGGCCAGCACCAGCGTGCCCTTGGACTGGCCGGCGGCCTTCTCCATGAACGGCTCGAGATAGGCCACCGCCGCCTTCATGGTCTCGGCCGACTGCAACACGAAGGGCAGCTGCATCTTGCCCGAGCCGAACAGCTCGCCCACCACCTTCATGCCGTCGAGCAGCAGCTGGTTGATGATGTCGAGCGGCTTCCACGTCTTCAGCGCCTCGGCCAGGTCGTCGTCGAGGCCCTGGCGGTCGCCGTCGACGATGCGCTGCTTGAGGCGCTCCTCGATGGTGGCGGGCAGGGCCTTCTTGACCTCGCCGGCCTTGCGTTCCTCGAACAAGGCGATGAACGCCTGCAGCGGATCATAGCCGTCACCGCGGCGGTCGAAGATCAGGTCCTCGGCCACCTTCACCTCGGTCTCGGGGATGGTGTGCAGCGGCAGGATCTTGGAGACATGGACGATGGCGCCGGTCATGCCGCGGCGGACGCAGTGGTCGAGGAAGACGCTGTTGAGCACGTGGCGCGCCGCCGGCTTCAGCCCGAACGAGACGTTGGACACGCCGAGGATGATGCCGGCCTCGGGCATGTCGCGGGCGATGATCTCGATGGCGTCCAGGGTGTTGAGGGCCAGTCGGCGGTCGTCGTCGTTGCCGGTGCACACGGTGAAGGTCAGCGGGTCGAACAGCAGGTCGCTGGCCGGCAGGCCATGGTTGACGGCGAAGTCGTAGAGGCGGCGCGCCAGCGCCACTTTCTCATCGACGCCCTTGGCCATGCCCTCTTCGTCGATGGTGAGCGCGATGACCGCGGCGCCGAACTTCTTGGCCAGCGCCAGCCGCTGCGCCGCCGGCTCCTCGCCGTTCTCGAAATTGATCGAGTTGATGATGGCCTTGCCGCCATAGAGCTTGAGCGCCGCCTCGATCACCGGCAGCTCGGTCGAATCGATGACCAGCGGCGCGTTGACCGCGCCGCGCAGGCGGCTCACCACCTGGGTCATGTCGGCGATCTCGTCGCGGCCGACGAAGGCGGTGCAGACGTCGAGGGTGTGGCTGCCTTCCTTGACCTGCTCGCGCGCCATGGCGACGATGCCGTCCCAGTTCTGCGTCTCCTGGTGCTGGCGGAACTGCTTGGAGCCGTTGGCGTTGCAGCGCTCGCCGATGGACAGGAAGGCGTTTTCCTGCTTGAGCGGCACCTGCCCGTACAGCGACGCCACCGACGGCATCCAAACGCTCTTGCGCTGCACCGGCGTCGGCCGGTAGCCGCCCTTGCGCGTCAGCATGTCGTTGACGGCGGCGATATGCGCCGGCGTGGTGCCGCAGCAGCCGCCGACCAGGTTGACGCCGTCTTCCGTGATGAAGCGCTCGTGCCACACCGCCAGCTCCTGCGGGCTCAGCGGGTAATGGGTCTGGCCGTCCACTAACTCGGGCAGGCCGGCATTGGGCTGGGCCGAGATCAGGCCCGGCCAGTTGGCCGACAGCCAGCGCACGTGCTCGCCCATCTCCTGCGGCCCGGTGGCGCAGTTGAGGCCCATCAGCTGCACGCCCAGCGCATGCACAACGGTCGAGGCGGCGGCGATGTCGGCGCCGACCAGCAGCGTGCCGGTGGTCTCCACCGTCACCTGCACGAAGATGGGGATGTCCTTGCCGGCGCGGGCGCCGGCGATCTTGGCGCCGTTGACGGCGGCCTTGATCTGCAGCGGGTCCTGGCACGTCTCGATCAGGAAGGCGTCGAGGCCGCCGGCGATCTGGCCGGCGCATTGGACGACATACGCGGCTTCCAGCGCATCGTAGCCGATATGGCCGAGGCTGGGCAGCTTGGTGCCGGGGCCGATGGCGCCGAGGACGAAGCGCGTCCTGCCGTCGCCCTGGAACTCCTCGGCGGTCTCGCGGGCCAGCTCGATGGCGCGCTTGTTGAGGTCGAAGGCCTCGGCCTCGAGCCCGAACTCGCCCAGGGTGAGCGGCGAGCCGCCGAAGGTGCAGGCCTCGACCATGTCGGCGCCGGCGGCGAAGTAGCGGCGATGGATCTCGCGGATGACGTCGGGGCGCGTGCGCACCAGCACCTCGGTGCAGTTCTCGTGGCCGTCGAAATCCTTGTCGGCCGACAGATTCATCGCCTGCACCAGGCTGCCGGTGCCGCCGTCGCAGAGGAGAACGCGCTGGTGGAGATGGTCGAGGATGTTGGTCATTCGTGACTCTTTCGTTTGGTGCTGATCGGTTCACCGCACAGAGACATCAAGAGGGCACATGGAACCACCATCGTCATGCCCGCGGAAGCGGGCATCCATTAACTCAGGCTTCTGGAAAATGGATTCCCGCTTTCGCGGGAATGACGGAATACGGTCTCTGCGCCCTCTCTGTGTCTCTGTGCCTCTGCGGTGGGTGTGTTTACTTCGGCCGGACGCCGAGGATGTGGCAGATGGCGTAGGTGAGGTCGGCGCGGTTCAGCGTGTAGAAATGGAAATCGCTGACGCCGTCGGCGGCCAGGGCGCGGCACTGCTCGGCGGCGACGGTGGCGGCGACCAGGCGGCGGGTGTCGGGGTCGCCGTCGAGCCCGGCGAACAACTCGGCCATCCACGCCGGCACCGAGGCGCCGCAGGCGGCCGAGAACTTCACCACCTGGGCGAAATTGGTCACCGGCAGGATGCCGGGGACGATGGGGATGGTGATGCCGGCGGCGCGCGCGCGGTCGCGGAAGCGGCGATAGAGGTCGACGTCGAAGAAATACTGGGTGATGGCGCGGCTGGCGCCGGCATCGACCTTGCGCTTCAGGTTGTCGAGTTCGAAATCGAGGCCGGGGCGGTCGGGATGGCCCTCGGGATAGGTGCCGACGCTGATCTCGAAATCGGCGATGCACTGCAGGCCCGCCACCAGGTCGGCGGCGAAGGCGTAGCCCTGGGGGTGCGGGTCATAGCTGCTGCCGTCCGGCGGGTCGCCGCGCAGGGCGACGATGTGACGGATGCCCTCGTCCCAGTAGCGGCGGGCGATGTCCTCGATCTCGCCTTGGCTGTGGCCGATGCAGGTCAGGTGCGCGGCGGGCGCCAGACCGGTCTCGCGGCGAATGCGCACCACCGTGTCATGCGTGCGTTCGCGCGTCGAGCCGCCGGCGCCGTAGGTGACCGAGACGAAGCGCGGCGCCAACGGTGCCAGCCGTTCGACGCTTTCCCACAGCGTCTCCTGCATCTTCTCGGTCTTGGGCGGGAAGAATTCGAACGAAACCTGGATCGGCGCCGTGGCGGTCACCGGCAGCGTCGCGCCGAAGGGACGGATTTCCATGGTCACGCTCTCGCTCCTGTCGTCTCGGGGATGGCGGCGGCACTTCCCGGGCGGGCGGCCTGCCAGATGGTTACGGTCAAGGCCTCGCCCGGCAGGTGCCACGGCCGCTCAGGCATCAGCCCGGCGCCGCGCAGCCAGCCGGTGATCTCGGCGTCGGTAAAGCCGAGGCGCCGATGGCTGTGCGCGTCGCGCAGCGACTCCAGCTCGTGCGGGGCGAAGTCGACCACCAGCAGCCGTCCGCCCGGGCGCAGCACCCGCGCCGCCTCTTCGATCACCGCCGCCGGCCGCTCGGCAAAATGCAGCACCTGGTGGATGGCGACCAAGTCGAAGGAGGCATTGGCCAATGGCAGCTGGTACATGTCGGCGTGGCGAACGTGGCAGTGGCGCAAGCCGGCGCGTTCGAGATTGGCCCGCGCCACCGCCAGCATCTCGCGCGATTCATCGATGCCGAGGCCGCGCTCGACCAGCGGCCCCAGCACCTCCATGATCCGGCCGGTGCCGGTGCCGACGTCGAGCAGGTCCTGTATGGGCTGGGCGCGGGCGATGGCTAGCAGCGCCGCCTCGACCTCGGCGTCGTCGACGTGCAGCGAGCGAATCGAGTGCCACTGGGCGGCATTCTGGCGGAAATAGGCGGCGGCGGCCGCGGCACGCTCGCGCTTGATGCCGTCGAGGCGGCCGGCATCGAGCGCCAGGACGTTGTCTTCGCCGGGCAGCAGCCCCAGGATGCGCCGGGCCAGCTCGGCGCCGGGGCCGGCATGGGCCAGCCGATAGAAGGCCCAGCTGCCCTCGCGGAAACGCTCCAGCAGCCCGGCCTCGACCATGAGCTTGAGGTGGCGCGACACGCGCGGCTGGCTCTGGCCGAGAATCTGGGTCAGCTCGGTCACCGTCAGGTCGCCCTGGGCGCACAGCGCCAGCAACCGCAGCCGTGTCGGCTCCGCCGCCGCGCGCAAGCTTGCCAGCACCTCGTCCATGGGCCCTCCGCTTAAGTCGGCAAGATATAAACATATCTTTATGTCGCTATGAAGGGGAATTTTGAGCCACACACGTCGGCGCGCCCGTCACGCCGTGTCTGTTGCCCTTCGGCCTCTTTGAGCCGTCATTCCCGCGGAGGCGGGAATCCATTTTCCAGAGCCATCCCGAACCGGCCTGTTCCGACGCCTCTGGAAAATGGGCTCCCGCCTCCGCGGGAGCGACGAAAGCGAAGGACATAGCGACAGGCTGAAATCGCGTGCTCCATACACCCCCCCTGCCTATATTGTCGCCATGTCCGATCCCTTCGACCTCGACGACGACGAGCCGGCCTTCGCGGCGCCGGCCGCTGCCGCCCATGCCCCGGCACCGTGGCTGGACGGCCTCAACCCCGAGCAGCGGCAGGCGGTGGAGACCATCGACGGGCCGGTACTGGTGCTATCGGGCGCCGGCACCGGCAAGACCCGCGTGCTGACCACGCGCCTTGCCCACATCCTGCACAGCGGCCGGGCGCGGCCGTGGGAATGCCTGGCGGTGACCTTCACCAACAAGGCGGCGCGTGAGATGCGCGAGCGGGTGGCGGCGCTGATCGGGCCGGTGGCCGAGAACGTGTGGCTGGGCACCTTCCACTCGCTGGGGGTGCGGCTGCTGCGCCGCCATGCCGAGCTGGTGGGCCTGACCAGCCAGTTCACCATCCTCGACACCGACGACCAGATCCGCCTGCTCAAGCAGCTCATGGAAGCCGAAGGCGTCGACGCCAAGAAATGGCCGGCGCAGGCGCTGTTGGGCATTATTCAGCGTTGGAAGGACAAGGGGCTGACCCCGGCCAAGGTCGGCGGCGGCGAGGCCGGAGATTTCGCCGGCGGCCGTGCCGGGCAGCTCTACGAGGCTTATCAGCAACGCCTGCGCGCGCTGAACTGCTGCGATTTCGGCGATTTGCTGCTGCACTGCCTGACAATCTTCCAGGACCCGGCCAATGCCGACGTGCTGGCCGATTATCAGCGGCGCTTCCGCTACATCCTGGTCGACGAGTACCAGGACACCAATGTGGCGCAGTATCTGTGGCTGCGCCTGCTGGCGCGCGAACACAAGAACATCTGCTGCGTCGGCGACGACGACCAGTCGATCTATTCCTGGCGCGGCGCCGAGGTCGGCAACATTCTCAAATTCGAGCGCGACTTTCCCGGTGCCACCGTCGTCCGGCTGGAGAGCAACTACCGCTCGACCCCGCAGATCCTGGCCGCCGCCTCGGGGCTGATCGCCCACAACGAGGGCCGCCTGGGCAAGACCCTGCGCCCCGGCGGCGCGAGCGGCGATGGCGACAAGCTGATCGTGCGCGGCGTCTGGGACGGCCAGGAGGAGGCGCGCGTCGTCGTCGACGACATCGAGACGCTCCAGCGCAACGGCCGGCGGCTGTCCCAGATGGCCATCCTGGTGCGTGCCGGCTTCCAGACCCGCGAGTTCGAGGAGCGGCTGATCACCTGCGGCGTGCCCTACCGCGTCATCGGCGGCCCGCGTTTCTACGAGCGCCACGAAATCCGCGACGCCATCGCCTATTTCCGCGTCGTGCTGTCGCCCGCCGACGATCTCGCCTTCGAGCGCATCGTCAACGTGCCCAAGCGCGGCCTGGGCGATGCCGCGGTGCAGGCCATGCACCGGCTGCGCCAGGCCGAGGGCGTGCCACTGCTGGAGGCGGCGCGCGTGCTGTGCGAGACCGACGAGCTCAAGCCGAAGGCGCGCGGCACGCTCCAGGGGCTGGCGCTCGACTTCGCCCGCTGGCGCTCGCTGGCCGACGCCATGTCGGCGGCGGAGCTGGCCCAGACCATCCTCGACGAGTCCGGCTACACCGAGATGTGGCAGCGCGACAAGACGCCCGAGGCGCAGGGCCGCCTGGAGAACCTCAAGGAACTGGTCGGCACCCTGACCGAGTTCGACAGCCTCGCCGGCTTCCTCGAACACGTCAGCCTGGTCATGGAGAATGACGAGAAGGCGACCAGCGAGCGGGTCACGGTGATGACCCTGCACGCCGCCAAGGGCCTGGAATTCGACTGCGTCTTCCTGCCCGGCTGGGAGGAGGGGGTGTTTCCGCACCAGCGGGCCCTGGATGAATCGGGCTTGTCGGGTCTGGAGGAGGAGCGGCGGCTGGCCTATGTCGGCATCACCCGCGCCCGTCACCGGGTCCACATCTCCTTTGCCGCCAATCGCCGCGTCTACAATCAGTGGCAGACCAACCTGCCGTCGCGTTTCATCGACGAACTGCCGGCCGAGCATGTCGAGCGGATCAGCGATCCCGGGCTCTACGGCGGCACCCAGGCAGGCGACGTTGCCGAGCCGTGGGGCGGCTGGAACGAGCAGGCGGCGAGGCGCTGGCAGCGGGCGCCGGTGGTCGAGGCCACGTCGTGGAAGGCCGAGGCGCGCCAGACCTCCGCCGCCTACCGCCCCGGCGACCGCGTGTTTCACCAGAAATTCGGCTATGGCCGGGTTACCGCCGCCGACGGCAACAAGCTGGAGATCGACTTCGACAAGGCCGGGATGAAGAAGGTCATCGACAGCTTCGTGACGGCGGCGTAAACACGGCCCCTTCGCGGACGAAAGCAGTTACAGGAAAGCCAATGGCCAAGCCGCATCCCGATCTTTGGCGCGCCGCCCTCACCGTTCCCGAGCATGCGCTGGACGCCTTCGAGGCGGCACTGTCTGCGCACGCCGACGCGGTGTCGATGATGCTGCCCGAGGGCAAGGATCCGGGCGAGGGGGCGGATTGGCGGCTGGAAGGCGTGTTCCGCGCCCCGCCGGATCGCGCCGCCATCGACGTGGCCCTGGCGGTGTGTGCGGCGTCCCTGGGCATGGAGGCGCCGGCGGCCGAGTATTCGCGCCTGCCCCAGGTCGACTGGCTGACGGAAAATCTGCAGTCGTTTCCGCCCATTCGCGTCGGCCGCTTCTTCGTCCACGGCTCGCATTGGGAGGGCCAGGCGCCCAAGGCTACGCTGCCGCTGCTGGTCGATGCCGGCACCGCCTTCGGCTCGGGCGAGCACCCGACCACCATCGGCTGCCTGACCGCCTTGACCCACATAGCCAAGTGCCGGCGGGTGTTCCGGCCGCTCGACCTGGGCTGCGGCTCGGCCATTCTGGCGATGGGCATGGCGCGGCTGTGGCCGGTGCGGGTGCGGGCCGCCGACATCGACCCGGAATCGGTGCGGGTCAGCCGCTTCAACGCCGAGCGTAATCGTCTGGCCCGGCGTATCGGCGCCGTCGTCAGCGACGGCTATCGCAATCCGGTGGTGACGCGGGGGCGGCCCTATGACCTGATCGTCGCCAACATCCTGGCACGGCCGTTGTGCCGCATGGCGCCGCAACTCAAGCGCCATCTGGCGCCGGGCGGCATGGCCGTGCTGTCGGGGTTGCTGACCCGGCAGGAGCGGCAGGTGCTGAACGCCCACCGCCTACAGGGACTGCGCCTGGTTTCCCGCGTCGTCGTCAACGGGTGGACGACGCTGGTTCTGGCGGCCTGATCAGGCCGCCTTCTTCGGATCGGCCTTGATGACCTCGGCCTGGATGCGGCGGACGCCGGGGGCGAGGCGGACCAGAATGGGCCGCGAAGCCGCCTTGGCGCGACGGTCGTCACGATAGCTGCCCCTGACCACCCGGTCGATGTCGCTGCGGACCAGGCCGATGTCGTGGAGTTCGTGGTCCGACAGCGAGCGCAGTTCCATGTCCAGCGCGGCGCGCTGGCGCCACTGGCGCAGCGGCGCCATCACCGGTTCCAGTCCGGCGGCGATTCGGGCGGCGGCGCGCTTGATGAAAGCCGCCACGACCTCGGCACGCATCTGGCGGGCCTCGGCCAGCAGCCGATCCGGGTTGCGTATCTCGTTGAGAGCGTCAGTATTCATAGCACTGCACCAGTTCTAGGTATCACTTCAACGTCTTCTCAGACGCGACACTATCCATATATGGCAAGGGGCGGCCGAAGCGGAGCGACGTTTTTGCAATGCAGCATTACGCCGCCCGCATGGTCGCGGCCGAGGTGCCGGATAGCGGCGTCTTGTCCGCCCCTTCGCCCTGCCTTAGCTTCAACTCAGACAGGAGGCGAGCGCCAATGACAGCACCGCGCGATTCCGCTGGGCAGGAACGGGATGAGGGCCTCGAGCGGCTGCTGCGGGCCGAGGGGGTGGGCCTGTCGGTGGCCGAGGTGGTCGACATCGTTGCCGGTATCGCCGCGGCACCTCCGTCCCATAGCGACGATCATTGGCTGCCGCTGATTGCGCCGAGCCCATCGCCGGCCTTGCGTCGGCGGCTGGTCGCCCTGCGCGACGAGATCCTGGCCGAAGGTGAGCCGAGCCAGCCGCTGCCAGCGCGCCTCCACGCCTTACGCGCCGAAATGGCGCGCCGGGGGCTGGCCGGCTTCATCGTGCCGCGCGCCGACGAGCATCAGGGTGAGTACGTCGCCAAGCGGGCGCAGCGGCTGGCCTGGATCAGCGGCTTCACCGGCTCGGCCGGCGTCGCGGTGATTCTGGCCGATAAGGCGGCCATTTTCGTCGACGGGCGATACACGTTGCAGGCGGCGGCCGAGGTCGACGCCGCCAGTTTCGAGATCCGCCACTTGGTCGAGCAGCCGCCGACACGCTGGATCGCCGAGAACCTGCCACCCGCCGGGCGCCTGGGCTACGATCCCTGGCTGCATGCCGTGGAGGGCGTCGAACGCCTGCGTGCCGCCTGCGAACGGGCCGACGGCTTCTTGGTCGCCTGCGAACGTAACCTCGTCGATGCGGTATGGACCCGTCAGCCCCCGCTGCCGTTGGGGCCGGTATCACTGCATCCGCTGACGGTGGCCGGGCTCTCCGCCGCCGACAAGTGCGGGCAAGTCGCCGCGGCGCTGACGGCCGACAAGGTTGCCGCCGCCGTGCTCACCGCGCCCGATTCGATCGCCTGGCTGCTGAACCTGCGCGGCAGCGACGTGCCATACACGCCGCTGCCCCTGTCGTTCGCTATCATTCACGCGGATGCTCGGGTCGAACTGTTCATCGACCGGCGCAAGCTGCTGCCCGGTGTGACCGGGCAACTGGGCGACGCGGTTGCCTTCGACGATCCCCGCGATCTTGGCCGGGCGCTGGATGCGCTGAGCGGCCATCGGGTTCGTTTCGAAGCGGCGACGGTGCCGGCATGGATCGCCGACCGGCTGCACGCTGCCGGGGCTGTCCTCGATCGTGGCGCCGACCCTTGTGCCCTGCCGAAGGCTTGCAAGAATGAAGTGGAGCTTGACGGCATGCGCGCCGCCCATCGGCGCGACGGGGCGGCGCTCAGCCGTTTCCTGGCGTGGTTCGCGGAGGCGGCGGCGAAGGGCGAGCTCCACGAAATGGCCGCCGCCGCCAAGCTCGAGGAGTTTCGGGCGGCCAACGAGCGCTTCCAGGGCCTGTCGTTCCCCACCATCTCCGCCGCCGGCCCCAATGGCGCCATCGTCCACTACCGATCGACCGCGGACAGCGATCGGCGCATCGCGGCGGGCCAGCTCTACCTCGTCGATTCCGGCGCCCAGTACCTCGACGGCACCACCGACGTCACCCGCACCGTGGCCGTCGGCACCGTCGGTGCGGAAGAGCGGCGCCGCTTCACGCTGGTGCTCAAGGGCCACATCGCCCTCGCCACCGCCCGCTTTCCGGCCGGCACCACGGGCAGCCAACTCGACGTGCTGGCCCGCCGCGCCCTATGGGCCGAGGGCCTGGACTACGACCACGGCACCGGCCATGGCGTCGGCAGCTACCTGTCGGTGCACGAGGGGCCGCAGCGCATCTCGAAGGCCGGCAATGCCGTGGCATTGCAGCCCGGCATGATCCTGTCGAACGAGCCGGGCTACTACAAGCCCGGCGCCTACGGCATCCGCATCGAGAACCTGGTGGCGGTGACCGAGGTCGCCATCGCCGGTGCCGAACGGCCGATGCTGGGTTTCGAGACGCTGACCCTGGCGCCGCTCGATCTGGCGCTGGTCGAGCGGTCGCTGCTCGACGAAAACGAGTTGGCCTGGCTGAATGCTTATCACGCACGCGTCCGTCAGGAATTGACCCCGCTGGTCGATACGGCGACCGCGGCCTGGCTGGCGCAGGCGACACGTGCGGTGTAGCTATTCCTCGTTCCAGTCGAAGCGTGCCTTGCGCTCCCGGCGGCTTTTGGCCAGACGCTCGACGTGGCTCATGTTCTTTTCGGCAAGACCGGATTGCCGGCCGAGGCCGAGGTTGCGATACACCTCGGCCGCCTGACGCAAGCAATCCGCCGCCTCGTCCAGGCTGTCGCTCTCGTCGGCGTGCTTGTCGCGCAGAAACAGCGCCGAGCCCAGGGTGTTCATGGTCGCCGCCCAGGCCAGCGGATTGCCGTCGCGGGTGCGTGCCTCGAGCACGGCGCGGCAGGCGGCGACCGCCTTGTCGAGGATCTCGACGTTGTGTGTGGCGTCGCCATACACCTGCAGCGCCTGGGCCAGGGTCTCCATGATGTCGGCCCAACGCCGCGGCTGCTCGCTGCGCGACACCTCTTGCAGCGCCGCCTGAAAGCAGCCGATGGCCTCCTTCAGCAGATCGGTGCGCCCCGTCTTCAGGTCGAAGCGGTAGAGGGCGAGGCCCAGCCGGTTCTGCTCCGCCGCCCATTCGGCCGGGAACAGCGCCTTGGGCAGCGCATCGAGGACGTCACGCGTGGCGGCGATCGCCGCTTCGTGATCCGCCTCGGCACCGGTCCGTTCGGCGATCATCGACAACGCGCTGGCGCGCTGGCGCAGCAGTGCCGCCTCTTCGACCGGGTCGAGATCGCGCGCCGGCAGGCGCTTGAGCGCCGTGGCGAAGGCCGCCTCGGCGCGTCTTGGCCAGTCGGCTTCCGGTTCGATGCCGGCCATGGCCATGGCGGCATGGCCGAAGGTGGCGAGGGCCGTCATCTGCGCGCGCGGTGAAAACGCTACGGGGAATCGCCTGGTGACGGCTTCGCATGCGGCGGCGGCGCGGGGCAACTCCTCGGAGATCAG
The DNA here is from genome assembly GCA_036675815.1 of Rhodospirillaceae bacterium. Lineage (GTDB taxonomy): Bacteria > Pseudomonadota > Alphaproteobacteria > Rhodospirillales > Magnetospirillaceae > JAKFEE01. The sequence continues at coordinate 254,346 of JAKFEE010000021.1, read as the reverse complement.
GCGTCGCTGTTCGCCATGCGCCGCAACGGCGGCCAGGATCGCTGCATGCAGCACGTCGGCCGCCGGCCCGTCGAAGGCCGTGCTCAACGCCACGCGATGATCCATCTGCAGCAGGCTGGGGCGCTGATCCTCATCGGAGAGAGGCGTCAGATGCAGGTTCGTCGCCTTTCCGGCAGTTCCCCAGATCACCAGATCGGCGGCCTCGTCGGCCAGCACTTGCCGCGCCTTGATCATGGTGAGGCCGAGGGTGCCGGGGCCGGGTGGCCCCTCGACGGCTATGCCGATCGTGCTTTGCCTGACCACCAGGCCTTTACGCCCCTCCAGCGTCTGGCGCAGGGCGGCGGCGGCCTGCCCTTCGACATCTCCGGCCAGGGCGGCGACAACGACGATCAGGGGCCTGGCCATTTCCTGCTCGACCACGGCCACCGCCGGCTGGCGTCGGCGCATGAACAGGCGCGCGATCCGCGCCAACAGGTTGGTTGAGGCCGTCATTGTGACGCCTAGCCTATTCGGACGCCCGCGACTGCGCAACGAGGCTGTTCAACCGCAAATCAGCGCCAGCCATTCCTGCTCGGTCAGCGTTGCGACGCCCAGCTTTTCGGCGTCCTTGGCCTTCGAGCCGGCATCGGCGCCAATGACCACGTAGTCCGTCTTGCGCGACACCGATCCTGCGACCTTGGCGCCCAGGGCTTCGGCCCGCGCCTTGGCCTCCGAGCGCGTCAAGGTGTCCAGGCTGCCGGTGAACACCACCGTCTTGCCGGCCACCGGCGACTGGGTTCCGCCTGTCGGCCGCTCGTAAGCCTCGATCGCCTCGAGTTCCCGTTCCAGGTCGTCGAGGGCCTGGCGGTTGTGTCCCTCGGCGAAGAAATCCAGGATGTCCTTGGCCACCTTGGCGCCGATGCTCTCGATGCTCGCCAGGTGACGGTAGGCCTCGGAATCGCGGTCCTGGGCCTCCATCATCGCCGTGCGCCAGGCGGACAGGCTGCCGTAATTGCGGGCCAGCAGCTTGGCCGTGGCCTCGCCGACCTGGCGGATGCCCAAGGCGTAGATGAAGCGGTCGAGCGCGATGCGGCGGCGCCGGTCGATGGCCTCGAACAACTTGCGCACCGACACCGCGCCCCAGCCCTCGTAGTTCTCCAGGCGCTGCAGGCGGCGGGCGTTCTCGGCGCGCAGCCGGAAGATGTCGGCCGGCGAGCGGACGAAGCCCTCGCGCCACAGGAATTCGACGTTCTTCTCGCCAAGGCCCTCGATGTCGAAGGCGTTGCGCGAGGCGAAGTGGCGCAGGCGCTCGATGGCCTGGGCCGGGCAGGTGAGGCCGCCGGTGCAGCGACGCACCGCTTCGCCTTCCGGGCGCTCGGCGTGGCTGCCGCATTGCGGGCACAGGGTGGGGAAGGCGAAGGGCTGCGCCGCGGCCGGTCGCTTGTCCGCCATCACGCCGACGATCTGCGGAATGACGTCGCCGGCGCGCTGGACGATGACGGTGTCGCCGATGCGCACGTCCTTGCGCTGGATCTCGTCCTCGTTGTGCAGGGTGGCGCGGCCGACGACGACGCCGCCGACGGTGATCGGCTCCAGCAGCGCCACCGGCGTCAGCGCCCCGGTGCGGCCGACCTGGATGATGATGTCCTTCAGTACCGTGCACGCCTGCTCGGCCGGGAATTTGTGCGCCACCGCCCAGCGTGGGGCGCGGCTGACCATGCCCAAGCGCTCCTGCCAGTCGAAGCGCTCGACCTTGTAGACGACGCCGTCGATGTCATAGGGCAGTTGCGCCCGCTCGGCGGCGATCTGGTGATAGAAGGCCAGCGCCTCGTCGACGCTGGCGCAGCGCCGCGCCTTGGGATTGACGTGGAAGCCCCAGGCCGACAGCCGCTCGAGAAAGGTGCCGTGGCTGTCGGCGACGGCTTCGCTGCATTCCCCCATCGCATAGGCGAACAGGCGCAAGGGGCGGCCGGCGGTGATGCGCGGGTCCAGCTGCCGCAGCGAGCCGGCGGCAGCGTTGCGCGGATTGGCGAAGGTCTGCTCGCCGGCGGCGGCGCGCTGCTCGTTCATGCGCAGGAAGTCGTCGCGGATCATGTAGACCTCGCCGCGCACCTCGATCAGCGCCGGAGCCTCGCCCTTCAAGCGCCGCGGCAGGTCGTTGAGCGTGCGCAGATTGGCGGTGACGTCCTCGCCGACGGTGCCGTCGCCACGGGTCGCACCCTGGACGAACACGCCGTTCTCGTAGCGCAGGTTGATCGACAGGCCGTCGATCTTCGGCTCGGCGACGACGGCGATAGGGCGCGTCGGATCGTCCTTCAACTCCTTGATGAAGTTGCGCACCCCGGCGAAGAAGGCGCGCACATCCTCGTCGTCGAAGGCGTTTTCCAGCGACAGCATCGGCTTGACGTGGCGCACCTTGGCGAAGGCGGCGGCCGGCGCCGCGCCCACGCGGAAACTTGGGCTGTCGGTGCGGATCAGCGCCGGAAAGCGCGCCTCGATGGCGGCGTTGCGCTGGCGCAGCGCATCGTAGTCGGCATCCGAGATGCGCGGCGCGTCCTGCTGGTAATAGAGCCGGTCGTGGTCCGCGATTTCGGCGGCCAGGCGCGCCAACTCGGCGGTGGCTTGCCCTTCGGATAGGGCTTCCACGGGGATGGTAGTGGCGCTCATGTCATAGGACCCGCAGGCCAAGATGCTGGTGCATGGGATCAAAGTCGCGGTCGGAATGCAGGAGGACGTGGTCGTTTTCGATGCAGAAGGTTCCAATGAGCAAGTCGATCGTACGCCTCACCGATATGCCCGCTTCGCGTAACCGCCGGCAATTGGCTGCGGCCTTTGCCGCGACATCCGGCGTCACCATGCTGCGAACCTCAAAGCGGCGCAATGCCTTCTCCCGCCCCGCCTCGCCATCGTCACGCAGGCCCTGGAGTACTCACAAAGCACCAGGTCGCCGACGAGGATCGGCACGCGTCCGACCAGCAGCCGGAGCGAGCGGACCTGTTCGGTCGTGACGTCGTTGAGGTGGTCGATCCAGACGGAGCTGTCGACCGCGATCATTCGGCGCCGCGTCCCTTGCGAGTTTCCCCCAGGTCGCCACGCCAGGAAACCTTGCCTGCGAGCGTCAGGATCGCCTCTCGTTCCTTCATGCGCACGAGCGTCCGCAGGGCCTCCTCCACGGTTGCCTTCTTGGTGGTAAGTCCGGTCGCCGCCATGGCTGCGGAAAGGAGCCTGTCGTCGATGTCGATGTTCGTCCGCATCGTCCTTGGGGAATGTGTAAGGTTGGGGGCTGCCACCGTCTCAGCGGCAGGTGAGATGCTCAGGAATCCTGTGTCAGCAATACGACGACTTTCGCGAGCACGTCTTCGACGACCTCCCTGGGCACTTTGCCGATCGGCTCGATGCGCCGGACGTGACGATCAAGCGAGCGAAGTTGATCCGCCAAGACAACGCCAGCCACCGGCAACCCTTCGGGTAGCGGTACCTCAAAACTGTAGCCTCGAGCCCGGCTCGTGATCGGACAGACGACAATGAGATTGCTGCTTTGATGATAAAGGCGCGGCGACAGGACGAGCGCCGGGCGGCGCCCAGCTTGCTCCCGGCCGGCCTGAGGATCGAAATCGAGCCACACCAGGTCGCCACGATTGGGCGCGCCCATCAGATACGCTCTTCGCCCCTGGGAGCGTCGTCCAGGATTTCTTCGTGAAGATTCTCCGGCGTGATGCCTTTGATCAAATCCGTCAGCGTGTATTTCGGCCGTGCGGCACGGATGACGACGACCCCGTCATCGACGGCAATCTCGATGGCGCTGCCCTCCACCAGCCCAGCCGCCTGGGAGACGTTTCGAGGCAGTCGGACGGCGAGGCTGTTGCCCCACTTGGCAACCTGGGTTCGCACTCCATCCTCCGTGTCTACTAGGAATATACGCGCGCCTCAGGCGCCCATCAAGCTCTCCGCCGCGGCGCGGGCCTGGTCGGTGACCTTGGCGCCGGCCAGCATGCGGGCGATTTCCTCGCGGCGCGCCTCGGCGGCCAAGGGTTCGACCCTGGTGACCATCCCGTCCGCCTGCGCGATCTTCGACACTCGCCAATGATGGTGGCCCTTGGCCGCGACTTGGGGTGAGTGGGTGACGACCAGGATCTGCAGACTGCCCGCCAGCTTGGCCAGGCGTTCGCCGACGGCGGCGGCGACGGCGCCGCCGATGCCGGAATCGACCTCGTCGAAGACGATGGTCGGCACCGGGCTCACCTTGGCCAGCACCACCTTCAGCGCCAGCATGAAGCGCGCCAGCTCGCCGCCCGAGGCGATCTTGCCCAGCGGCCCCGGCGGCACGCCGGGATTGGTCGCCACCTCGAAGGCGACGTCGTCGACGCCGCTGTCCGACCATCCTGCCTCGTCCAGCGGCGAGACGCGGGTGCGGAACAGCGCCTTGTCCAGCTTCAGCGGCGGCAGTTCCGTGCTCACCGCCTTGTCCAGGCGCGCCGCCGCGGCACTCCGTGCCTGTGACAGGGCGCGTGCGGCCTCGATGTAGGCGGCGCGGGCACCGCGCTCGGCGGCGGCCAGGCCGGCAATGGCATCGTTGCCCGAATCCAGCGCCGCCAGCTGCTCGTCGAGACGCCGGCGCAGCGCTTCGAGCTCGTCCACGGTGACGCCATGTTTGCGCGCCGCCGCGCGAAGCGCAAACAGGCGTTCCTCGATCTTCTCCAGGTGATGGGGGTCGAGGTCGATGTCGCCGCTGGCCTTTTCCAGCAAGCCGACCGCCTCGGCGGTTTCGACGGCGGCGCGATCGAGGGCGGCAATCAGCACGTCGAGACGGCCTTCGGCCTTGTCGGCGACCCGCTGCAGTTGGCGCAAGGCGCCCTGCAGCGCCTTCTCGACGCCGCCCCCGGCGGCCAGCGCCGCCTGGGCGGCGTTCAGCGCGTCCAGCAGCTTTTCCCCGTGCTGCATCATCGCGCGATGCTCGGCCAGTTCGGTCTCTTCGCCGACCCGCGGCTGGAGCGCCGCCAGTTCGTCCACGGCATGGCGCAACAGATCCTCGTCTTCGCGCGCCTTGGCCAGTGCGGCTTCCGCCGCGCTTCGGCGCACCGAGGCGGCGCGCCAATCGCGCCAGCGCGCACCGACCGCCTCGGCCGATGCCGTCAGGTCGGCGAAGGCGTCGAGCACGGCGCGATGGGTGGCGGGATCAAGCAGCCCGTGGCTCTCGAACTGGCCATGGACCTCAACCAGCAGCGCGCCCAGGCGCCGCAGCAGGCCGATGCTGACCGGCTGGTCGTTGACCGCGGCGCGCGAGCGGCCGTCGGCCGAGACGATGCGCCGCAGCATCAGCGGTTCGTCGCCGACCACGATGTCGCTTTCGGCCAGTAGAACGCGGATGGGGTGGGTCTGGGGAACGTCGAATTCGGCGGTGACGACGAGTTGCGTGGCACCGGCGCGGACCAGTCCGCTTTCGGCGCGGGTGCCCAGCGCCAGCCCGAGGGAATCCAGCAGGATCGACTTGCCGGCACCGGTTTCGCCGGTCAGCACGCCCAAGCCGGGCGCGCAGGTGAGATCAAGCCGATCGATGAGGACGACGTCGCGAATCGACAGCGTCAGCAGCATGCCGGCAATCCGGTTGTCACCAGAACCAGTCCAGCCAGCCGCTCTTTTCCTCTTCCTGGTCCGGCTTGAACGTCTCTGCTCCCGGGCCGCCGACCAGGGTGTAGCTGTCGATGTACCATTGGCTGCCGGGGAAGTTGTGCCCCAAGACCGCCGCCGTCCGCTCCGCCTCGCCCGTCAGGCCCAGGGCCATGTAGGCCTCGACCATGCGGTGCAGGGCCTCGGGGACGTGCGTGGTGGTCTGATAATGGTCGACGACGCTCTTGAAGCGGTTGATTGCCGCCAGATACTGTTTTTGCCGCAGATACCAGCGGCCGATGGTCATTTCCTTGCCGGCGAGGTGATCATGCGTCAGGTCGATCTTGAGGCGCGCGTCGCGGGCATAGGCGCTGTCGGGGAAGCGCGCCACGACCTCCTGCAGGCCCTTCAACGCATTTTCGGTCATGGCCTGATCGCGCGACACGTCGCTGATCTGCTCGTAATAGCTCAGCGCCTTCAGGTAATAGGCGTAAGGCGCATCCCGGTTCGACGGATGGAGTTGGATGAAACGATCGAGCGCGTTGATGGCGTCGTCGTACTTGTTGGACTCGTAAAGGGCATAGGCGCCCATCAACTGCGCCTTGGTCGCCCACATCGAGTAGGGATGCTGCCGCTCGACCTCGTCGAAGGCGGCGGCCGCCGTCTTCCACTGTTCGCCTTCCAGCGCGTCGACACCCTTGTTGTACAATTCCTCGACCGGGCGCTCGACATAGACCTCCTCGTTGGTGTCGGAGCAGGCCGCGACGAGCAGCGCCAGGGCGGTGCAGAAAAGCGGCAGGCGAAGAATCCGAAAGGGCAGCATCACGATCTCAATATGGGAGTAGGCGGACGGAATATACCACGTCCGCGCCCTGATGCCACAATCGGGAGAGGCTTAGCTGGCGACGGCGAAGCGAGGCGAGGTATCACCGGCGGTTTCGTCGATATGGCCGGTGACGGCGGGCACGAGATCCCAGGCGGAGGAATCGGCAAACAGCGCGCGCAGCAACTGGTTGTTCAAGGCGTGGCCAGAACGGGCGCCATGGAAGTGACCGAGGATCGGCCCCCCGGCGAGGTAGAGATCGCCCACCGCATCGAGCACCTTGTGCCGGACGAACTCGTCTTCATAGCGCAGGCCGTCTTCGTTGAGGACGCGCTGGTCGGCGCCAATGACCACGGCGTTGTCGAGCGAACCGCCACGCGCGAGGCCGGCGGCACGCAGCGCCGTCACCTCATGCTCGAAGCCGAAGGTGCGGGCGCGGCTGATGGCGCTTTTGAACACGCGCGGACTGAACATGACGAACCAGTCCTGACGGCCGATGGCGGTGCTTTCGAAGTCGATCTCGAAACGCAGGGAAAAGGCGTTTTGCGACGGCAGCAGCGCGGCCATGCCGTCGCCGTCGCGTACGACGATGCGCTTGCGCACGCGAATGGCTTGGCGCACCGCCTGTTGTTCAACGACGCCGGCACATTCGATCAGGAACAGGAAGGGGCTGGCGCTGCCGTCCATCACCGGCACTTCCGGGCCGGAGATCTCGATCAGCGCGTTGTCGATCTGCATCCCCGCCAGCGCCGCCATCAGGTGCTCGATAGTGCGCACCGAGACGCCGCTGTCGTTGGCGATGCAGGTGTTCATGCGGGTGTCGCTGACCGTCGACCAATGCGCCGGGATCAGTGCGCCGCCGCCGGAAACGTCGGTGCGGCGGAAGATGATGCCGGTATCGGGGGCGCCCGGCCGCAAGGTCATGATGACGACACTGCCGGAATGCAGCCCGACGCCCTTGCAACTGATGCTGCTTTTCAGTGTCCGCTGCTGCGGCTTGGCGGCAACGCGGCTGCGTACGAAGCCCATGTCGCCAGCGCGCAAGTAATCGGTGGTTTGCAGCATCGTCAATCAGCCCCTGGGCTCTGCACCTCTTCGAGGTCACTACACCTATCAGCCAGGCCGCAAGGCTTCAAATCAACGATTGTTACGGAATGTTACTACGCCTAGCCCCTAAACAAAGGGAGGCCTAGACGATCGTCTAGGCCGCCCCTTTGCAGGACTGCGGAAGGCGGGAGATTAGTTGGCCTGACGTCGCAGGAATGCCGGGATGTCGAGGAGATCGTCCTCGCGCGCCGCCGTCGGCGCCGGCCGTTCGGCGCGATCGACGCCGGGCAGGCGCGCCGGCGCCACCGGCTCCTCCTGCGGCTTGGCAACGCTGCGGCGGGCGCCGACCACGCGCTCGAACAGGGTCGGTGCGCGGCGTTCCGACTGTGGAGCGGGGGCGGCCGGCATCGCCTGCGGCGACGCCGCCATCGGCTTCGGCGCGACGGGTCGCATGACCGGGGCGGCGACGCGCTGGATCTCGGCCGCGCGCACCGTAACCCCGGCCGCGTCGGGCTTGGCGTCGGCCACGGTCTCGGCAGTGGGCTCGGCCCCCGCGATCAGCGCGGCTGTCGCTTCCGGTACCGTTTCGACCGCCATCGCGGCCTGGGCCCCCATGGACGGCGTCGCCCGCTCGGAGGCGATGCTGGGGACGAAGCCGGCGGGGCGGCGCTGTTCGCCCAGCGACAGCAGCGTCGGCTTCGGCTGCGCCGCGGCCTCGCTTTCGATGCCGGTGGCGACGACCGAGACGCGCATCCGCCCGGCCAGCTTTTCGTCGAAGGTCGAGCCGAAGATGATGTTGGCTTCGGGGTCGACTTCGTCGCGGATGCGATTGGCCGCCTCGTCGACCTCGAACAGGGTCATGTCCGAGCCACCGGTGATGTTGATGAGCACGCCGCGCGCGCCCTTCATCGAGGTGTCGTCGAGCAGCGGGTTGGAGATGGCGGCTTCGGCGGCGTCCAGCGCCCGCTTGTCGCCCTCGGCCTCGCCGGTGCCCATCATCGCCTTGCCCATCTCGCTCATCACAGTGCGGATATCGGCGAAGTCGAGGTTGATCAGGCCGGGCATGATCATCAGGTCGGTGACGCCGCGCACGCCGGAATGCAGCACATCGTCGGCCATCTTGAAGGCATCGGCGAAGGTGGTGCGCTCGCTGGCGACGCGGAACAGGTTCTGGTTGGGGATGATGATCAGCGTATCGACATACTGCTGCAGCTCTTCGATGGCACCCTCCGCCGTGCGCATGCGATGGCGGCCTTCGAAGTGGAACGGTTTGGTCACCACGCCGACGGTCAAAATGCCATGCTCGCGTGCGGCCCGGGCGATGACGGGCGCTGCCCCCGAGCCGGTGCCGCCGCCCATGCCGGCGGTGATGAACACCATGTTGGCGCCGGCGATTTCGCCCATGATCTCTTCCAGGCTCTCCTCGGCGGCGGCGCGGCCGATATCGGGGCGCGAGCCGGCACCCAGGCCCTGGGTGGTGGTCCCGCCGAGCTGGATGCGGCGGTCGGTGCGCGACAGGGCCAGGGATTGCGCGTCGGTGTTGGCCACCAGGAACTCGACGCCGGCCAGCTCCGAGGCGATCATGTTGTTGACGGCGTTGCCGCCGGCGCCGCCAACGCCGATGACGGTGATGCGCGGCTTCAGCTCGGGCCCCTGCTGGGGCAGGAAATTGATGCTCATTATGACCCTCCGTGCTCAATTCGGTTTTTTGGCTTGCCCCTAATCGCCGGCCCGGCCGGCGGTACCCTTGGCATTCCTCCCTGGTAATGCCCTTCTAGAAATTCTGCCGGAACCAGGCGCCGAGCCGGCCGAAGCGGCCGACGGGGGCCTCTTCGCGCACGCTTTTGCTCGCGGGTTCCACGGTGTTGACGACGGCATAGCGCAACAGCCCGGCGCCGGTGGCGAAGGCCGGGCCGGCGGCCGATTCGGCGAGGCCGCTCAGTCCGATCGGGCGGCCCATGCGGACCTGCTTGTCCAGCATGGCGGCCGCCAGCTCGCGCACTCCCTGCATCTGGCTGGCACCGCCGGTGAGCACCACGCGGCGTCCGGCGACCTTGTCGAAGCCGCTGGCTTCGAGATTGCTGCGCACCAGCTCGAAGGTCTCCTCCAGGCGTGGCCGGATGATCTGCACCAGGATCGAGCGTGGCACCTGATTGGAGGCCTCGTCGTCCTCCTCGCCGACCACCGGCACCCGCAAGATTTCGCGGTCGTCCGTTGGCGAGGGCATGGCGCTGCCATAGAGGGTCTTCATGCGCTCGGCCTGGGCCAGCGGCGTCGACAGGCCGCGGGCGATGTCGTTGGTGACGTGCATGCCGCCGACCGGAATGACGTCGGTGTGGAGGAGATGGCCCTCGACGAAGACCGCGATCGAGGTCGTGCCGCCGCCCATGTCGATGCAGATCGCGCCCAGATCGCGCTCGTCGTCGACGAGGCAGGCAAGGCCGGACGCATAAGGGCTGACCACGCGCGCCTCGATGTCGAGATGGCCGCGCGCCACCACGGTGGCGAGATTGCGCACCGGCCCGGTGGCTGCCCTGATCTGGTGCACGGTGACGCCGAGGCGCTCGCCATACATGCCGCGCGGATCGGTGATGCCGTCATTGCCGTCGATGGTGTAGCCGACGGGAATGGAATGGATGAGCTCGCGGTCGGGGGTCTCGCCGTGCTGCCGCGAATGGTCGAGCATGCGGCGGATGTCGGCGTCGCCAACGGCATGGCCGTTGATGGCGATCTCGACCTTGAGGTTGGCCGATTGCGGCTGGCCGCCCGACAGGTTGACCACGACCTCGCGCACGCGTTCGCTGGCCATCTGCTCGGCGGTGTCGACGGCGGCGCGGATCGAGGTTTCGGCCTCGTCCATGTCGACGACGGCGCCGCCGCGCATGCCACGCGACACCTGGTGCCCCATGCCCAGTACGCGCAAGGTGCCGTCCTCCTGGGTGCGCGCAATGAAGCAGCACACCTTGGTGGTGCCGACATCGAGGGCGGCAATCAGGCCATTGCGCATCTTGGGATTCGACACCCTACCTCCTCTCTCGCCGCGACCGCTCATGCATCCTTGCCGGCAACCTTGCGCTTGGGCGGCAACGGCTCATCGCTGCCTTCGCGGCGCACCACCAACCGGTCCGGCAAGCGCAGATCGACGGCGGTGATGGCGCGCTCGAGCAGGCCATGCTCGCGTTCGATCTGGGCCAGCCGCTGCCATGCGGCGGCCGCGTTCTCCTCGGGAAGGCGCACATTGATGCCGCCCAGGCGGTCGAACACCAAATTCCAGCGCCGACCCGACACCCGAACCGCCGCCTTGACCCGGCGCATCAACTGCGGCTCGCTCGCCATGATGGCGATCAGTTCGGCAGCATGTTGCGGCGCGTCGTCGCCCACGACCAGGGGGAGGTCATCGACATCGCCCAACGCGTCGGGGATCGGCGTGCCGGTGTTGTCGACGACGATGAATTCGCCCTGGTTCTGCCACAGCGCCGTCGCCTTGCGTTCGGTCAGTTGCAGCCTGAGCAGGCCGGGGAAGCGCCGCTCGATGACCGCGTCGCTGACCCAGGGCAGGGCTTCGACCCGCTCTTTGGCGGCCACCAGATCGATTCCCAGGATGGGATCACCGCGCTTGACCTGAAGGGCCGCCAGCAAGTCGGCCGGGCTGGTGTAGGTGCGCCCCTCGACCAGGACGTCCTCGACCCGCAGCCCGGCTGCGGCACCGTAGCCGACGAATGCATCGCCGACGCGGGTCGCCGTCTCGACGGCGAAGCCCGTTGACCATGCCCAGGCCGGCAGGCCGGCGCCAATGACCAGAGCCGCGGCGATCTTGGCCGTGCGCACGACTGGCCGCCACCAGCGCGGCGGCACCCAACGGCGGCGGCGCGGCGCCGCTTCGCCGTCCAGCGACAGGACTGTTTGGGGCGTCAGGTGTCGCATACCGCGTTCTCCACCATCCAGGCCACGAGCTGCGGGAATGGGATGCCGACATGGCCGGCGATGTCCGGCACCAGCGACGTCGCGGTCATTCCCGGTTGGGTGTTGACCTCCAGCAGATAGAGTCGGCCCGGCGCCACGGAGTCGTCATAGCGCAAATCCGCGCGGGAGACGCCGCGGCAACCCAGAGTCTGGTGGGCGAGCAGGGCGAGGCGCAGCGCCTCGTCATAGTCGCCGCGCGGCAGGGGAGCCGGCCAGACATGGATCGAGCCGCCGGGGGCGTATTTGGCGGTGTAATCATAGAAGCCGCGCTCGCTGGTGATTTCCAATGCGCCCAGCGCCCGGTCGCCCATGACGGCAACCGTGAGTTCCCGCCCGGGGATGAAGGTCTCGACCAGCACGTCGTCATGCTCGAACGGCCAAGCCTCGCCGGCACACGGGTAGGGATCGCCCTCCCTGACGATGTAGACGCCGACGCTCGATCCCTCGTTGATCGGCTTGACGACGAAGGGGCGGGCCATCGGCTCGCCGGCGATCATGTCGGCGCGCGAAACGATGCGGCCTTCGGGGACGGGGATGCCGGCTTCGCGGAACAACCGCTTGGCCATAGCCTTGTCCATCGCCACCGCCGAGGCGACCAGGCCGGAATGGGTGTAGGGGATGCCCAGCATGTCCAGCAGGCCCTGCATGCAGCCGTCCTCGCCCCAGCGGCCGTGCAGGGCATTGAAGACGACGTCGGGGCGAGGCTCCAAGGCCCTCAACAGGGCCGGCACGTCGCGGGTGACGTCGATCTCGGTGACGCGGTAGCCGGCCTCGCGCAGCCCGGCGGCGACGGCGGCGCCGCTGTTCAGCGATACCTCGCGCTCGGCCGACCAGCCGCCCTTCAGCACGGCGACGCGCTTGCTCATGCCTCCCTCCCCGTGGCGATGCCGATGCGGCGGATTTCCCACTCCAGCGTGATGCCGCTGGTATCGCGCACGCGGCGGCAGACTTCCTCGCCCAGCGCCTCGATGTCGGCGGCGGTGGCCTTGCCGGTGTTGATCAGGAAATTGCAGTGCTGTTCCGATACCATGGCGCCCCCCATGCGCAGGCCACGGCAGCCGGCGGCGTCGATCAGCTCCCACGCCTTGTGGCCCGGCGGGTTGGCGAAGGTCGAGCCGCCGGTGCGGGTGCGGACGGGCTGGCTCGCCTCGCGCCGCTGCTTGATCTCGGCCATGCGGGCGGCGATATCGGCGGGCGCCGCCTTCTCTCCACGCAGGACGATACCGGTGAAGATCCAGTTCGCCGGAACGCCGCAATGGCGGTAGGCGAAGCCCAACTCGGCCGCGTCCAGGCGGTGGCGGTTGCCGCGCTCGTCCAGTGCCTCCGCCGCCACCGTGACGTCCTTGAACTCGCGGCCGTAGGCTCCGGCGTTCATGCGCAAGCCCCCGCCGATGGTGCCGGGAATGCCGGACAGGAACTCCAGGCCGCCGATGCCGGCGTCGCCGGCGACCAGGGCAGCGTTGCCGTCGAGCGCCGCCGCGCCGGCGTGGATCTCCAGGCCGGCGGCCTCGATCCCGGCGAAGGCCCGGCCCAGGCGCAATACGATGCCAGGCACGCCGCCGTCGCGGACCAATAGATTCGAACCCACCCCCAGCACGGTCACCGGAACGTCTGCCGGCTTCGTCGCCAGCAGTTCGGCGAGATCGTCAAGGTCGGCGGGCTTGAACAGCACCTCGGCCGGGCCGCCCACGCCGAACCAGGTCACGCCGGCCAGCGGCGCGTCGGCGGTCAGCCGTCCGCGCACCGGCGGCAACCGGTCGATCAGGCGGGAACGGACCGCGGCCATGGTCATTCGCCCGCCGCCCCCACGGACTCGACCGCACCCGCCAGCCGGTCGAGTTCGGCCGGAAGCGCATGCGCCCAATTGGTGATGCTGCCGGCGCCCAGGCACACCACCAGATCACCGGGCTTCGCCAAGTCCTTGACCAGCGCGGGCAAGTCCTCGGCCGAAGTCAGCGGCAGCACGTGGCGATGACCGCGCTCCTGCAGGCCGGTGACCAGGGTATCGCGATCGCAGCCCTCGATCGGCGCCTCACCGGCGGCATAGACGTCGGCGACGACCACCACGTCGGCATCGTTGAAGCAGGTGCAGAATTCCTCGAACAGCCCGTGCAGCCGCGTATAGCGGTGGGGCTGAACCACGGCGATGACGTTGCCGCCGGTGGCCGAGCGGGCCGCCTTCAGCACGGCGGCGATTTCCACCGGGTGATGGCCATAGTCGTCGATCACGGTGACGCCGCGCCACTCGCCGGTCTTGGTGAAGCGGCGCTTGACCCCGGCGAAAGAGGCCAGCGCCCTGCGCACGACCTCGTCGGGGTACTTGAGCTGGTCGGCGATGGCGATGGCGGCCAGCGAATTCTGGACGTTGTGCTCGCCATACATCGGCAGGCGCAACTCCACGATGGTACGCGATGCGCCGGTGGCGCGGTCGGTGATGATCACGTCGTAGCGGGCGCCGTCGGGGCCGATCCGGACGTTGGTGGCGCGCACGTCGGCCTGGGGATTGAAGCCGTAGGTGACGATCTTGCGGTCGGGGACGCGCGGGATCAGCGCCTGCACCTCGGGATGATCCATGCACAGCACGGCGAAGCCGTAGAAGGGGATGTTCTCGACATAGGTGCGGAACGCATCGCGCAGCTTGTCGAAGCTGCCGTAGTGGTCCATGTGCTCGGGGTCGATGTTGGTGACCACGGCGATGGTGGCCGGCAGCTTGGTGAAGGTGCCGTCGGACTCGTCGGCCTCGACCACCATCCATTTGCCGGCGCCCAGACGGGCATTGGTGCCGTAGGCATTGATGATGCCGCCATTGATGACCGTGGCGTCCATCTCGGCGGCATCCAACATGGCCGCGACGAGGCTGGTGGTGGTGGTCTTGCCGTGCGTGCCGCCGACGGCGATCGCCCATTTCAGGCGCATCAGCTCGGCAAGCATCTCCGCCCGGCGTACCACCGGCACCAGATGGGCGCGGGCGGCGACGACTTCCGGGTTGTCGGCCTTGACCGCCGACGAGACGACGACGACGCGCGCGTCGCCCAGGTTTTCGGCGCCGTGGCCGATCGCGATGTTGATGCCGAGGCCGCGCAAGCGCTTGACGTTGGCGCTCTCGGCCATGTCCGAGCCTTGCACCGAATAGCCGAGGTTATGCAGGATCTCGGCGATGCCGCTCATGCCGATGCCGCCGATGCCGACGAAATGGATGGTGCCGATGTCGAGCGGCATGGACCTCATGATGCGACCTCTTCGTGCTTGTGCATCAGCGTCTCGACAAGGTCGGCGAGACGGATGGCGGCGTCGGGAGTGCCGGCGGCACGGGCGCAGCCCGCGGCGGCGGCAAGGTGTTCGGGCTGCGACAGCAGGGTTTGCAGCCGCGCCGCGAGGTTCTCGATGGTGAATTCCGATTGCGGCATCAGCCAGGCGGCTCCCGAGGCCGCCACGGCCTTGGCGTTGTCGGTCTGGTGATCGTCGGTGGCGTGCGGATAGGGCACCAGGATGGCCGGCCGGCCGACCGCGGTCAGCTCGGCCACCGTCGACGCGCCGGAACGGGCGATCACCAGGTGCGCTGCCGCCAGCCGCTGCGGCACGTCGTCGAAGAAGCTCTGCAGCGTGGCGGCGATGCCGGTGCCGGCATAGGCGGCACGGACCCCTTCGATGTCCTCGGGGCGGCACTGCTGACTCACGTCGAGACGGGCACGCAGGGCTTCCGGCAGGCGCGCCAGCGCCGCAGGCACGACCTCCGACAGCACGCGCGCCCCTTGGCTGCCGCCAATGATCAACAGTCGGATCCGCTGGTCGAGGGCGGGATAAGGCACGTCGCGCATCGCAGCGACGGCAGGGCGGACCGGCATACCAGTCGGCACGGCACGGTCGGCCGATGCGCCGAGGAAGCGTACCTGGTCGAAGCTGGTGGCGATCCGGGCGACGCGGGACGCCAGCATGCGATTGGCGCGGCCGAGCACGGCGTTCTGCTCGTGGACCACGGCGGGGACGCCGAGCCGGCCGGCGGCGAACATGGTGGGAAAGGCGGCATAGCCGCCAAAGCCCACCGCCGCGGCGGGTTTCAGCGCCCTGAGCAGTCGACGCGCCTGAACGAGCCCGGCGACCAGGGCGCAAGCGCTCGACAGCTTGCCGAGAAGGCCGAGACCGGCGATGCCGCCGGCGCTGATGCGGAAGGTCTGCAACTGCCCCAGGGTCCCGGCATAGCTGCGTCCGCGGTGGTCGGTGATCAGCGCCAGCCGGTAGCCGCGGTGCAGCAGCTCTTGCGCCAGCGCTTCCGCCGGGAAGAC
This sequence comes from Rhodospirillaceae bacterium, assembly GCA_036675815.1. Classification (GTDB taxonomy): domain Bacteria; phylum Pseudomonadota; class Alphaproteobacteria; order Rhodospirillales; family Magnetospirillaceae; genus JAKFEE01. The sequence continues at coordinate 238,644 of JAKFEE010000021.1, read as the reverse complement.
ATGGCCGCCGGTGCCGCCGGCGGTGAGGGCGATCAGACGCGGTTCAGTCATAGCCGCCGCCCACGGAAACGCGTCGCCGCGTCAGCGCCAGAACCATGCCCATGGCGATGCCCAGCGCCACGGTCGACGAGCCGCCGTAGGAGATGAAGGGCAGGGTCATGCCCTTGGTCGGCATCAGATGCAAGGTCGAGGCCATGTTGATCAGCGCCTGCAGGCCGAACTGCACCAGCAGGCCGGCGGTGGCCAGCAGCACGAACAGGTTGTCTTCCTGCAGCATTCGCGAGAAGCCGCGCAAGACGACGAAGGCAAACAGGCCGACCATGATCAGGCACAGGATCAGGCCGAACTCCTCGCCCGCCACCGCCATGATGAAATCGGTGTGGGCGTCGGGCAGCACCATTTTGATCCGGCCTTCCCCTGGGCCCGTGCCCATCAGCCCGCCATGGCGAAAGGCGCTGAGGGCGGTGGTGACCTGATAGCTGTCGCCCGCCGAGGGATCGAGAAACCGATCGACGCGGCTGGCGACGTGTGGAAAGGCGAAGTAGGCGCCGACCAGCGCCGACATGCCGCCGGCGATGAACAGGACCACCCAGAACAGCGACAAACCGGCCAGGAAGAACTGGGTGAACCACACCGCCGAGACCACCAGGGTCTGGCCGACGTCCGGCTGCAACAGCAACAGGGCGACGACCAGGCCGAACAGCGCCGTCGACACGTAGTTGCCGGGAAACCCGACATGGATGCGGTGCGCCGCGAACATCCAGGCGGCGACGACGGCGAAGGTCGGCTTGATGAATTCCGACGGCTGGAGGGTGATGCCGGCGATGCTGATCCAGCGGGTCGCGCCCTTGATCTGCGGGCCGACCAGCAGGGTCAGCACCATCAGCGCCAGCGCCGCCAGGAAGCCGATGGCGGCGAGACGCCGAATCGAAATCGGTGCCAGCAACGACACACCGAATATCACCAGGATGGTCAAGGGCAGGAAGACGAACTGGCGACGCACGAAGTGGAAGCTGTCGGCGCCGATGCGCTCGGCCACGGCCGGGCTGGCCGCCAGGGTCAGGATGGCGCCGGCGACCATCAGCAGCGCCAGCGCCAGGATGGTCCACCGATCGATGGTCCACCACCAGCGGGCGATGATGCTGGTATCCGTGCGGCCAAATGTCATGGCATGCCCCTGACACCGGGCAGGGATTCGACGATGCGGCGGAACTGGTCGCCGCGGGCCTCGAAGCTGGCGAATTGATCCCAGGAGGCGCACGCGGGCGACAGCAGCACGACGGCTCCCGTATCGCCGCTGGCCATGGCGGCGGCGCGGGCGACGGCAACCTCGAGCGTGCCGCACTGCGTGTAAGGCGCTTGGCCCTCCAGGGTGGCGGCGAAATCGTCGGCCGCCTGCCCGATCAGGAAGGCGTGGCGGATGCGCGGGAACTGCGGCGCCAGGCTGGCGATGCCACCTTCCTTGGGCAGGCCGCCGGCGATCCAGTACACGCGATCGTAACACACCAGCGCCTTCTCGGCGGCATCGGCGTTGGTGGCCTTGCTGTCGTTGATATAGGCGACGCCGTCGATCACCGCGATGCGCTGTTGGCGGTGCGCCAGGCCGGGGTAGCTGCGAATGGCATCGACGACGACGGTTTCGGCGACACCCGCGGTGCGGGCCGCGGCGAAGGCGGCGGCGGCGTTCTGCCAATTGTGGCGGCCCGGCAGGGTGGCGATGTCGCGCAGATCCATTACCGACCGGGCGTCCCGCTCACGATCGTCGATCAGGATGCCGTCGACGACATAGACGCCGCCGGCGACGGCGCGTTGCGCCGAGATCGGCACCACGCGGCCGTCAAGGCCCGCGCGGATGGCGCGGCAATGGTCGTCGTCCACCCCGATGATGGCGGTACCACCATCGCGCAGGTGCCGGAATACCTTTCGTTTGGCGGCGACATAACCGGCCATGCCGCCGTGACGCGCCAGATGGTCGGGCGTGATGTTGAGCAGGACGGCGACGTCGAGACGCAGGCTGTCGACCAGCTCGACCTGATAGCTGGACAGTTCGAGAACGTAGCAGCCATCGACACCCAGCGGCTCCAGATCGAGCGCGGGTACGCCGAGATTGCCGCCGACTTCGGTGCACCGGCCCGAAACCGTCATAATGTGTGCCAGCAGCGCCGTCGTCGTCGACTTGCCGTTGGTGCCGGTAATGGCCATGGCGGTCGCGTCGGGGCAGGCTCGGGCGAGCAGTTCCACGTCGCAGATCAGCTTATGGCCGGCCTGGCGCGCGGCGGCAGCGATCGCGTGCGGCTGCGGATGCGTGTGGGGGATGCCCGGGCTCCACACCAGGATGTCGACCGTGCGGAAGTCGACCCGTGCCAGATCGCGCAGCGGCATGCCTTCGGACAGCGCCTCAACGCGCTTGGTCTCCCCGTCATCCCAGGCGGCGACGGCGGCGCCGCTGGCGCCAAGCGCGCGCACCGTCGCCGTGCCCGACTTGCCCAGGCCCATGACGGCGACGGTCTTGTTGCTGAGGAAGGGAAGGGGGATCAACGGCTCACCTCAGCTTCAGGGTCGAGAGGCCGACCAGCGCCAGGATGGTGGCGATGATCCAGAAGCGGATGACGATGGTCGATTCCGCCCAGCCCTTCTTTTCGAAGTGGTGGTGCAACGGCGCCATGCGGAACACCCGCTTGCCGGTGAGCTTGAACGAGGCGACCTGGACGATGACCGACACCGTCTCCAGCACGAACAGGCCGCCGACGATGGCCAGCACGATCTCGTGCTTGGTGGCGACGCTGACCATGCCGAGCGCGCCGCCCATGGCGAGCGAGCCGGTATCGCCCATGAACACGGTTGCCGGCGGTGCGTTGAACCACAAGAAGCCGAGGCCGGCGCCGACCAGCGCCCCGCAGAACACCGCCAGCTCGCCGACACCGGCGACGTGGTGGATCTGCAGATAATTGGCGAAGACGATATGCCCGGTCAGATAGGCGATCAGCGCGAAGACGCCGGCGGCGATCATCACCGGCACGATGGCCAGACCATCGAGGCCATCGGTCAGGTTCACGGCATTGGAGGCGCCCACCATGACGAACATGGTGGCCGGCAGATACAGCCAGCCCAACTGTACTGCCATGTTCTTCATGAAGGGCACGGCGAGGGCGCCGGAAAGGCTGGGGTCGCTCAACTGCATCAAGCCGAAGGCGGCACCGGCCGAGATCACCACTTGACCGATGAATTTGGTACGGCCGGGCAGCCCCTTGGGATTGAGCTTGGTCACCTTCAGGTAGTCGTCGGCAAAGCCGATGAGGCCGAAGCCGCCGGTGACCAGCAGCGCCACCCACACGTAGCCGCTGGTGAGGTCGGCCCACAACAGCGTCGCCACCGTCAGCGCCAGCAGGATGAGCACGCCGCCCATCGTCGGCGTGCCCTTCTTGGTCAGCAGGTGGCTCTCGGGCCCGTCCAGGCGGATGGGCTGGCCCTGCTTTTGTCTGCGGCGCAGCCAGCGGATCAGCCCGGGGCCGATGATGAAGGCGACGAGCAGGGCGGTGACGATGGCGCCACCGGTGCGGAACGTCAGGTAGCGGAACAGGTTGAAGGCGATGAACTGATCGGCCAGGGGGTAGAGAAGATTGTGCAGCATGCGCTCAGCCCCCTGCCTGCGCCGCCTGGGGAATCCCGGCCGAGTCCCTGTTCAACAAAGTTGTCACCACCACACCCATGCGACTTCCTGCCGATCCCTTGATCATAACGACGTCCCCAGCCCGCAACGCGGCCGTCACCAATGGCGCCAACTGCGCCGAGTCCGCTGCGTGGCCGCCTCTTATGCGCGCCGGCAAGGTGGCGTACAACTGCTGCATATGCGGGCCGGCGGTAAACACCAGATCGACGCCATGCTCGACGATCGGAGCCGCGAGCCCGGCGTGCAGTTCGCCGGCACGTTCGCCCAGTTCCAGCATGTCGCCGAGCACGGCAATGCGCCGCCCGCCGCGCGCCGGCTTGGCGGCAGCGAGCGTGGCTATGGCGGCGCGCACGGCCACCGGGCTGGCGTTGTAGCTCTCGTCGATGACCTCGATGCTGCCGCCCGGCGCCAGTAGGCTATGGCGGGCACCGCGGCCCTTCGGCGGGGTCATGGCCGCCAGCGATCGGGCCGCCAATTCGACGCCGGCGCCGACGGCGGCGATGGCCTGAAGCACCGCCAGGCTGTTCATCACCCATTGCCGGCCGGGCGTGCCGATGACATAGGACATCGGTTTGTCGCCGATCAGGGCGAAGACATGCGAGATGGTGGGGTCAAGGGCACAGTCGAGCAGGCGCGCATCGGCGTCGATGTGGCTGCCGAAACCGCGGACATCGGTGATGCCGTGGCTGCGTGCCGCTTCGGCCAGACGGCCGAAATAGCGGTTGTCGCGGTTGAGGACGGCGACGCCTCCCGGCTCGAGGCCTTCGAAAATCTCGGCCTTGGCGTCGGCGATCTGTTCCAGCGAGGCGAAGAAGGCGAGGTGTACCGCCTCGACCGTGGTGACGATGGCGACATGCGGGCGCACCAGGCGCACCAAAGGAGCAATCTCGCCGGGATGGTTCATGCCCAACTCGAAGACGGCATACATGCTGTCGCGCGGCATGCGCGCCAGCGACAACGGCACGCCCCAGTGATTGTTGAAACTGCCGACGCTGGCATGGGTGGCGCCTTGGCCGTCGAGGGCCAGTTTCAGCATCTCCTTGCTGCCGGTCTTGCCGACGCTGCCGGTCACCGCGACGACCTGTCCCGACATGCGCGCCCGCGCCGCCGTGCCCAGACGGCGCAACGCCGCCAGGGTGTCGTCGACGACGAGCAGCGGGGCATCGGCCGCCAAGCCCGCCGGAACTTGGTGAACCATGGCGGCCGCGGCACCGGCGGCGAGCGCGCTGGCGACATGATCGTGGCCATCATGGTTGGGGCCGGCCAGGGCGACGAACAGATCGCCCGGTTCGATCGAGCGGCTGTCGATGGAAACGCCCATCGCCTGCCAATCGGCACTGCCGGTGGCGCCGGTGGCGGCGATGGCTTCGGCGGCCGTCCACAATGCGGTCATCGCGCGCCTTCCAGTGCCGCGACGGCCTTGCGGCATTCCTCGGCATCGTCGAACGGATGCTCGACCCCGGCGACGATCTGCCCGCGCTCGTGGCCTTTGCCGGCCACCACCAGAACATCCCCTTGGTCCAGGGTCGAAACGGCGGCGCCGATGGCCTGCGCCCGGTCGCCGATCTCCAGGGCGTCAGGGCATCCGGCCAGGATAGCCGCACGGATGCGCGCCGGCTCCTCGCCACGCGGGTTGTCGTCGGTGACGATGACGCTGTCGGCCAGGGCGGCGGCGATGTGGCCCATCTCGGGGCGCTTGCCCGCATCGCGATCGCCGCCGCAGCCGAACACCACGGCCAGCCGCCGTGCCGCGTGCGGCCGCAGGGCTTCGAGCACGGTCCGTAGCGCATCCGGCGTATGGGCATAGTCGACGAAGATGGGGGCGCCACGAAACGCGGCGACGTTCTGCAGCCGTCCCGGCACGCCCTCGAGCCGCTCCAGCGCCGCGATCGCGGCCTGGGCGTCGGCCCCGCAGGCGATGACCAAGCCCAGGGCGCACAGGGCGTTGGCAGCCTGGAAGCCGCCGGCCAGCGGCAGCCGCACCGTGGTGGTGCGCCCCAGAACCTCGACGACCAGCCGCTGCCCGTCGGTCTGCGGTTGACGCTCGATCAGACGCAGGTCACGCCCGGCGGTGCCATAGGTGAGGATGCGCCCGCGTGCCGCGTCGACCACGCGCTCGGCGAAGGCGCTGTCGGCATTGACCACCGCCACGCCGTCGGCCGGCAACAGGTCCGCGAACAGACGCAACTTGGATTGGGCGTAGTGCGCCATGTCCGGGTGGTAGTCGAGGTGATCGCGCGTGAGATTGGTGAAAGCCGCCGCGCGCAGGGCCAGGCCGTCCAGCCGGAACTGGTCGAGACCGTGGCTGGATGCCTCGAGGCACAGATGCGTCACGCCCTCGGCCGCCAAGCTCGCCATCATCCGATGCAGGCTCACCGGGTCGGGCGTCGTCATGCCGCCCGGGCGCAATCCCGCGGGCGACACGAGGCCGAGCGTGCCCAGGCTGGCGGCGGAATGGCCCGACCGCGTCCATATCTGGCGGGTGAAGGCGGCGACCGAGGTCTTGCCGTTGGTGCCGGTGACGGCGGCGACCGTCGACGGCTGGCCAGGGTAGAACCGTGCCGCCATGAGGCTGAAGGCCCGGCGCGGTTCGGCCGCGGTGATCAAGGCGGTGCCATCGACCGGGGCGCTACCCTCGGGGGCGAGCACGGCGACGGCGCCGCGAGTGACGGCATCGGCAACGAAGGTGCGACCGTCGGCCTTGCTGCCGGGAAGGGCGGCGAAGACGAATCCCGGCCGTACCTGCCGCGAGTCGGCAGTCAGCCCCGTGACCTCGGGATCGACGGGCAGCGCGAAGCCGGTGATATCACTCAACTTCGGCAATGTCGGCCCCCTTCGCCACGGCGTGTTTCACCACCTGCACGGCCGGGTCCGGCGTGATGACCGGCTGGACACCGAGCATCGGCCCGATCTGGGCGATCACGCGCCCGACGACCGGCGCCGCCGTCCAGCCACCGGTGGCATAGCCGAAGGTCTCCTTGGTGCCTTGCGGCTCGTCGACCATCGCCACCACCACGTAGCGCGGGTCGTTCATGGGGAAGGCGGCGACGAACGAGGACAACAGCGCCTTCTTGCGATAGCCGCCGCTGGCGCCGAGCTTTTCGGCGGTGCCGGTCTTGCCGCCCACCAGGTATCCGGCAACGTCGGCTTTGCCGCCGGTGCCTTCCTCGACGACCATGCGCATGAGCTTGCGCATGCTCTCCGATGTCTGCGGCTTCAGGATCCGCTGCTTCGGCACCTCGGCGCCCGGCTCGCGCTTGATCAACGTCGGCTGCAGGTACAGGCCGCCATTTACCAGGCTGGCGACGCCCGTCGCCAATTGCAGCGGCGTCACGGCGATGCCATGGCCGTAGCTGATGGTCATGGTGTTGATCTCGCGCCAGGGGCTCGGCACCAGCGGCGCCCCTACTTCTGGCAGCTCGATGGCGGCGGTGCGCAGCATGCCGAAGCGGCCCATATAGGCGCGCTGCAGTTCGGTGCCGACATCGAGGGCCATCTTGGCCGAACCGATATTCGACGAATAGATCAGGATTTCCGGCACCGACAGCCAGCGGTTCTTGGCGTGGTAGTCGCTAATGGTGAAGCGGGCGACGCGGATCGGCTTTGAGGCATCGTAGCCCGACGACATGCTGGCCTTGCCCGTGTCGAGGGCCATGGCCGTGTTGAACAGCTTGAACGTCGAGCCCATCTCGTACACGCCGAGGGTGGCGCGATTGAACATGGCCTCGGAGGTCGTCGTGCCGGGGGCGTTGGGATCGAAGTCGGGCAGCGACACCATGGCCAGCATCTCGCCGGTGCGCACGTCGATGACCATGCCGGTGCCGCCGATGGCGCGGAATTCCTGGACGGCGCGCGCCAACTCGTTGCGCATCGCCGACTGCACGCGCAGATCGATCGCCAGTCGCAGGGGCTGGCGGCTGTCGCGCAATTGAGCATCGAAGGTCTTTTCGATGCCGGCGATGCCCTTGTTGTCCCAATCCGTCAGGCCGACGACATGCGACATCAGCGGGCCTTGCGGGTAAATCCGCCGTTCGCTCTCCTCGAAATAGACGCCGGGAATGCCGAGGTCGTTGACCTCCTGCTGCTGGCGCGGCGTCAGGTGGCGGCGCAGATAGACGAAGCTACGGTCGCCGGACAGCCGGCTGACCAATTCGGCATGGCTGAGTTCGGGCAGCACGCGCACCAGCCGTGCCGCCGCCTCGTCGGCATCGATGATCTCGAGCGGGTTGGCGTACAACGAGACCGTTGGCAGGCTGGTGGCGAGCAGCACGCCGTTGCGGTCGACGATGTCGGCGCGATCCATCGCCAAGCCATTGGCGGCGCCCGTGCGCGATCTCGGTTCGCGGTCGCTCCCCGCCATGATGGTCAGGTCGATCATGCGCAGGCTGATCACCGAAAAGCCGATCAGGAACAGCGCGCCGGTCATGATCAGCCGGGTGCGCCCGGTCTCGATGGCGCGTTTGCTGGCGCCATCCATCCGCATGCGGCCCGGCTCCTGCGTCGTGTCCGACCCGGGATAGTAATTGGGGGCGGGCCGGCGCTGGAAGAGTGACAGCTTCATCGCATCCCCTCGGCCTGGAGCAGGGCTGGCGACCTGATCACCAGCACATCAGGCGTCGGCGAGGCCACCGGCTGGGGCAGCGTGCGCACCGGGGTCGGTGGTGGCAGGGGTACCGTACGCACCGGCGCCGGCGCGGCCTGCGCCGATCTGGCGATGACGGTGGCGCCCGGCGGCCGGCCCGGAGCCGGCTTGGTCGCCGCGGGCGCCACCGTTTCGGCGACGCGCTTCGCCGATTTCGGGGCCGTTGCCTGGGTGTTGGCCTCGACGAGGCGGGCCGGCGCCTTACGTTTTGTCGGCGGTGCGCTGGGTGGCTGCGCCTCGACCAGGGTGCGGCGTGATGCCGGCTCGTCCTCGGGGGCATCTGGCGTGTCGGGGGCCGCCATCGGCAGGTCGGCAATGGCGATGACTTGCTCGGGAAGGTAGGGCTTGAGCTCCAGGTGCCGTTCGTTCAGCTCGCGCAGCCGGGCCGGGTCGTTGAGATAGCTCCATTCGGCCTTGAGAACGTGGAGGCTTTCCTGGTTGCGGCGAATCTCTCCGTCGAGCGCGGCCAGGCGCTCCTCCAGCGACTGCACTTCGTATTTGAGCAGGAACAGGCTGATGCCGACCATCAGCGCCAGCATCGTCCACAGGATGGTCATACCGCGCATCATGGCCGACCTCCATCGATCGGCCAGGCCGGGGCCGTGGTGCGCCGGGCGGCGCGCAGCTTGGCCGAACGGGCGCGCGGGTTGGCGGCCACCTCGGCCGCCGACGGGGCCACGGCGCGTCGCTGCAGCAGCTCGAAGGTGGCGGCACGCTCGCTGAGGGCCGCCGGGGCATGGCGCGATGGCTGGGGCGCGGCGCCGCTGCGTTCCTTGAAGAAGGCCTTGACCGCCCGGTCCTCGAGCGAGTGGAAGGTGACCACCGCCAGCCGGCCGCCGGGCGCCAGCAGCCGCTCCGCCGCTGCCAGGCCGCGGTGCAATTCGCCCAGCTCGTCGTTGACGTGGATGCGCAGCGCCTGGAAGGTGCGGGTGGCCGGGTCGATGCCGTCGGCCGAGCGCGGCACGGCGCGGCGCACGACCTCGGCCAGCTCGCCGGTGCGCGCGAACGGCTTGTCCTTGCGGGCGGCGACGATGGCGCGGGCGACGCGACGCGACAGGCGCTCTTCGCCATATCGGAAGATCATGTTGGCCAGTTCGGCTTCGGGCATGGTGTTGACGACATCGGCGGCGCTGGCCCCGGCCTTCCCCATGCGCATGTCGAGCGGCCCATCGCGCAGGAACGAGAAGCCGCGCTCGGCATCGTCGATCTGCATCGACGACACGCCAAGATCGAGGGCGACGCCGTCGATCGCGCCGATACCGCGGCTGGCCAGCAGGCCGTCCATGTCGCCGAAGCGGCCTTCTATCACCGTCAGGCGGGTGCCGTAGGTGGCGGCGAGGCCTTGGCCGCGGGTGACGGCGTCGGGGTCGCGGTCGATTCCCCACACGATGCATTCGGCCGCATCCAGCAGGGCACGGGCGTAACCGCCGCCGCCGAAGGTGCCGTCGACATAGACGGCGCCTTCATGAGGCTGCAAGGCGGCGACCACCTCGTCGCGCAGGACGGGGATGTGGGCGAATGCAGGCGCCGCCATGTCAGCGCTCTCCGCCGGGGCGGCGCAAGGGCAGGGTCGGGCGCTCGCGCAGGGCGCGTTCGCGCAAGGCATCCTGCGCGGTCTGGAACGCCGCCGGCTCCCAGATCTGGAAGGTCTTGCCCTTGCCGACGAAGGCGCAAGCGTCGGCAAGGCCGGCATGGGCGATGAACTCCTCGGGCAGCATGACACGGCCTTCGGGGTCCCAAGCCAACTGCTTGGAATCGGCGAAGATCAGCGAGGTGATCTGTTCCTGCTCGGGCGAGAAGGCGTCGAACTGCTCGGTCGAGGCGGCCAGTTGCTCCATGAAATCCATGCCGCAGCCCTCGATGGCCGGCGAGGTGAAGGAGCGATAGGCGACGATGCCCTGGAAGCTGGGGTGGGAGAGCGCAGCACGAAAGGTCGCCGGGACGGAAACCCGCCCCTTCTTGTCGATCTTGTTCACGAATGTGGACAGGAAGAGCGCCATTCCGTGCCCGATTTCCCCTGCTGCTGACCCGCATTCCGACAGCCAAAGCTCCCCAGCGCTGCGAAAATTGGGTACTCATGGGATATCATGGGGGGCTATGGGCGTCAATGGAAACCACTAGTAAACGAACGGCGGCGTCGCCCAGCCGTAAGTTGCCACACCCGCCTGTGCAAATAGTCGAGGCTGGGCGGAGAGTGGTGGGATTTATAGAAAATGCGTTAAAAAATCATGGCTGGAAGGGTTGCCGCGCGCTGGCGCTGCGCCCCACCTCGCCGAAATCGCAGAGAATATCGCCAGACGGCCTGTAAGCCGGGTTCTGTCCCCGTCTTGCGACGGGTGACGGCCATTCATCTGGGACGTCCGTTGCCGAACGCCTCGCGCGACCGACCCGGACGGCGGCGCGGAAATCGCCCGGGCCGCGAAGGCCCTGCCGTCCCTACTTGGTCTTGCTCCCGGTGGGGTTTGCCGTGCCCCCGCCGTTGCCGGCGGAGCGGTGCGCTCTTACCGCACCCTTTCATCCTTACCCGCCATCCCGAGGGAGGGTGGGCGGTTTGCTTTCTGTGGCACTTTCCCTAGGGTCGCCCCCGCCGGACGTTATCCGGCACCGCTTTTCCGTGGAGCCCGGACTTTCCTCCCCCGCGAGGGGGCGGCCGTCCGGCCGTCTGGCGCGCCTAAGGTGAGCGCCGGCGGCTGCCGCGTCAAGCGCCGTGCGCGCGTTGGACGAAAGTGGCCGCGCAGAGGGTGCAGACGCGAGCCTTTGCCGCCCCGTGCCCGTTGATCAGGATGTACCACCGCGACGGCGGTCGAGGCCGCCCGCCTCCTGCGCCCGATCGGGCGAGGCCGACGGGGGACGGCGGCGCCGGGCTCCGCCAACGCCGGCGCCGCGCCGCGGGTGGCGCTCTATTCTTTCGAATTATTGTGGCGCGAAAAGGCGAGGTGGCGGGAGGAAGCCGCGCCACGAGCGTTTAGTGCGGCAGCACGCGATGTGGAGGTAGAAGATGAAACGACTAGCTTTGGTCGCCCTTGCCGGTCTCGGTCTCGGCGCCTGCACCATCGACGCCACCGACGACGTGGCCCTCGTTCCGGCGGCACCGGTGGTGGTCGAGCGGCAGACGGTGGTGCCGTCGACCCCGCTGGGCTCGACGACCACGGTCATCCAGCGCGAACAGGGCACCCGCATCATCCGCTGATCGCACAGCCCGCCGCGGGGCCTCGGCCCCGCGGCCAATTCCGCCGCCCATGCCCGCCCGCCGGCTCCATCCGCCCCGTCATCCGCCCGTCGCCGTGCTTGTCGGCCTGGGCCGGCGGGGCTAAAGTCCCGCCTCCAAGCCCGGAGGGGGAAGATGGCCGACCGCGTACTCATCATCGACTTCGGATCACAGGTCACCCAGCTGATCGCGCGCCGCGTGCGCGAGGCCGGGGTCTACTGCGAGATCCAGCCGTTCAACCGCGTCAGCGACGCCTCGCTGGCCGCCTTCGCGCCGCGCGCCATCATCCTCTCGGGCGGCCCGGCCTCGGTCACCCACACCGACACGCCGCGCGCCCACGACCGCGTCTTCCAGATGGGCGTGCCGGTGCTGGCCATCTGCTACGGCCAGCAGACCATGTGCGCGCAGCTCGGCGGCGAGGTCGAGCAGGGCGATCACCGCGAATTCGGCCGCGCCTTCATCGACGTCGTCGACGACTGCGCCCTGTTCCACGGCGTGTGGGACAAGGGCGGCCGCGAGCAGGTGTGGATGAGCCACGGCGACCGCGTCGTGCGCATTCCCGCCGGCTTCAAGGTGGTCGCCGCCACCGAGGGCGCCCCCTTCGCCGCCATCGCCGACGACGCCCGCAAGTTCTATGGCGTGCAGTTCCATCCCGAGGTCGTCCACACCCCCCACGGCCACCGCCTGATCGAGAACTTCCTGCACAAGGTGGCGGGCCTCGCCGGCGACTGGACCATGGCCGCCTTCCGCCAGCAGGAGATCGACAAGGTCCGCCAGCAGGTCGGCACGGGGCGGGTGATCTGCGGCCTCTCGGGCGGCGTCGATTCGTCCGTCGTGGCGGCGCTGATCCACGAGGCCATCGGCGATCAGCTCACCTGCGTCTTCGTCGACACCGGCCTGCTGCGCCAGGGCGAGGCCGAGCAGGTGGTGAGTGTGTTCGGCGACCGCTTCAACATCAAGCTGGTGCACCGCGACGTCTCGAAGCTGTTCCTTGACAAGCTGGCCGGCCACACCGACCCCGAGACCAAGCGCAAGATCATCGGCGCCACCTTCATCGACGTGTTCGAGGAAGAGGCCAGGAAGGTGGGCGGCGCCGATTTCCTCGCCCAGGGCACGCTCTATCCCGACGTCATCGAAAGCGTGTCCTTCATCGGCGGCCCCTCGGTGACCATCAAGTCGCACCACAATGTCGGCGGCCTGCCTGAGCGCATGAACATGAAGCTGGTCGAGCCCTTGCGCGAGCTGTTCAAGGACGAGGTGCGCGCATTGGGCCGCGAGCTCGGCCTGCCCGACGAGATGGTGGGGCGTCACCCGTTCCCCGGCCCGGGGCTGGCCATCCGCATCCCCGGCCAGGAGATCACGGCCGAGCGGCTCGACATCCTGCGCAAGGCCGACGCCATCTATCTCGAAGAGATCCGCAACGCCGGCCTCTACGACGCCATCTGGCAGGCCTTCGCCGTGCTGCTGCCGGTGCGCACCGTCGGCGTCATGGGCGATTCCCGCTCCTACGACTACGCCTGCGCCCTGCGCGCCGTGACCTCGACCGACGGCATGACCGCCGACTTCTATCCCTTCCCCATGGACTTCCTCGGCCGCGTCGCCAACCGCATCATCAACGAGGTCAAGGGCATCAACCGCGTGACCTACGACATCACCTCGAAGCCGCCGGGGACGATCGAGTGGGAGTGAGGGGGCAAGGGGTCTGAGAGCCTGATCAACCAATAGAGGGGGATTGTGGGAGGCCTCCCAAAGGCGCACGCACTTGGCTGCCAGAAACTATCTTGCACTTCGCAAATTCCACGGCAACTCATATGCTTTTATCAGCCCGAGTTCCAAGCCCGCCGCCCCATGTACGGGGAGCCCATTCCACTCCATATCATCCGGATGGGCTATGAACACATCGATTTGAGCAGCGGATTTCAGCTCGTGCCGGATGATCTCATTGAGCCGCAAGCTGGTCCGCTGAGACACCCCTGGCTTGGCGTAGAAGTAAATGCGCTTCGCCAGCCCCATCGTTGCCACTCCCACGTACATGACAATTCCCTCCTTGACGAAGGCATAGACGCCTACTTCTTTGGGCAACACTTCCTTGAGGATCAGCAGCCCGGCGTCGTCTAGGCTCCATGTGGAGGCGCAATGGAAGCCCGCATTGAGCAGTATATCCGCATGGAGCAGTGGCTTGTTCTGAGCGGGAGCGCCCATCGGGCGTGGCGCGGTTGCAGGGCCAGCGCGCTTCAACACGTTGTAGGCGTGCTGATAACGCACCCCGACCTGCGCGGCGACTTCGGAGACGGACAGCCCTTTGGCCGCAAGCTGGCGAATTTTGTTAGCCTTGGTCATTAGTTGGCCCAAGGCTGGAGACAATGCGTGAGCCGGCGGCACGGCCGGGCTTCGATTCGGAAGCGACACGGGACATGGGACATCTCCTGGTGAAAACGCACGGCCAGCGCCCGGCCACTTCCAAGAAGCCCTATTACGCAGCTGCCTTGGGCACCCCGCGCCCCATGATGATATGACCGATATTGCGAGAATGCCCACCTTCCTGACCGAAGGCCCCGACGATGCGGCGGTGACCATCCTCCTCGCCCACGGCGCCGGAGCGCCGATGGATTCGGCGGTGCTGACAGCCTGCGCCGGGGCGCTGGCGCGTCGTGCGCTTCGATTTCGCCTACATGGCCGCGCGCCGCACCTCGGCGGTAAAGCGGCCGCCGCCGCGGGCGGAAACCCTCATCCCCGAATACCTGGCTGCGGTCGATGCACTCGACGTGCCGGGGCGCCTGGTGATTGGCGGCAAGTCGATGGGCGGGCGCGTCGCCAGCATGGTCGCCGACCAGCTTTACGCCGCCGGCCTGCTGTGCCTGATGGGGTGCGCATCCTCGCGGGCATGGTGACCGCGCGCCGCCCTTCAGCCCATTCCGCTGCGCCGCCAGGGTCATGAAGCGACAGGCACCCTTCAGCGAAGGCAGGAAGCGCATCCCCCGGTGCCGGGCTCATCGAAGGTGGCGGAAGCCCTCGCACGGGATGACCCCGGGATTCCACGCAAGGGTTGGATTTCCGATCGGAGATACGAATACAGATCATTCATACATTGTATGATATGAAAAGGAACCATCAAGCTTGATGCTAAGTGGGAAAATGATATGTTTACGAATCACGATAGGTGATAATGATACGTTAAGGCATCTCCATGCGATCTGATTCAGAAATGCTGCATGACATCGGCAGGCTGTTCAGTCAGGCTCGGACGGCTGCCGGGCTGACGCAGGAGCAGGTCGCCGAACTGGCTGGCATATCCCGGCCGCGCTATCGCGACATCGAGAAGGGGACGGCGGCCGCGCGCGCAACGACGCTCATGAACATCGCGCGTGCGCTTGGGCTGGAGATGATGCTGGTGCCGCAGACCATGGTTCCGGCCATCGAGGCGTTGATGCATCCTTGTGACGACGATGATCGCCCCGCCTTCGTCGTGCAGGACGAGGATGGCGACGGCCATGGCTGACAAAGTTTTCATACCCAGGGCCGTCCAGTCGCTGGACGTGTTCCTGAACGCGATGAAGGTCGGCACGATCGTCAGGACGCCGGGCGACTTCAATGCGTTCAGTTTCGATGAGGCGTATCGCGCAACGGGCGGTTCGCCGACCTTGAGCCTTTCGTTCCGGGCAGCCACGGGCGGTTTGCGCAAAGACCCCAAGCCTCTGGCAGGCGCGCTTCCGCCGTTCTTCGCGAACCTGCTGCCGGAGGACAAGCTGCGCGAGGCCATGGAAAAGCATCATGCCGGCGATGTTCGTCCGGGCAATGATTTCGACCTGCTGGCGGCGCTCGGCGCGGATCTGCCTGGCGCGGTGCGGGTCGTGCCCGGCGACGGCATGAATGACGCTCCGCAGGCCGCCCTCCGCGAAAAGCCCAAGGCGCGCTTTTCTCTCGCCGGCGTGCAGATGAAGCTGTCGGTGATGAAGAACACCGGCAAGGGCGGCGGGCTGACGCTCCCGCTCGACGACGGTGAGGGGCAGTATATCGCCAAGTTCCCGTCGACGGCGTTTCCCGGCGTTTCGGAAAACGAGTTCGCCGCCCTCGCGCTTGCGTCCGCGATCGGCATGGATGTCCCGACAAGCGAACTGGTCGCCAAATCGGATTTCGAGGCAATCCCCGAAGAGTTCGACACGCTGGCCGAAGGCCGGGTGCTCCTCATCAGGCGTTTCGACCGGGGAGGCGACGGGACGCGTATCCACATCGAGGATTTCGCCCAGGTCTTCGGCGTCTATCCGGCCCGCAAATATGAAGGCGCTGCCTATCATGACATTGCGGCGGCATTGACCGCCGCGATCTCGCCTGCCGCCGCGCTGGAGTTTGTCCGCCGTCTCGCGCTGGCGGCCGTGACGGGCAATGGCGACATGCACCTGAAGAACTGGTCGTTGATCTATCCGGGCGACGGGGGCACGCCAGCGCTGGCGCCGGTCTATGATCTGCTGTCGACCGTTCCTTACATTCCCGCCGACAACCTGGCGCTGTCGCTGGGCGGAGAGCGATCGTTCAAGGCGCTGGCGGCGCCGCGCTGGAAAGCCTTCGCCAATCGCGCCAGGTTGCCCGAGCCCGCGGTCATGAAGGCGGTTGTGGAAACCGTCGCCCGCGTCAATCACCATTGGTGGACCCTGCCCGAACGCGATGCCGTGCCCATCTCCGTGCTTGAGCGGGTCGACGCGCATGTGAGCGCGATGACGCCGATCCTGAACAGCTGCGCTGAATAGGCGCAGACCGAATTCAGCGCCTGCGGGGATTTCTGCCCAACCGTCTCGTGGCCTCGAAGGAACCGGACAGTGTCCTCCGGTGCGAGTTGCACCCGAACGCCCGCCCGAAGCGCGTCGATGCCGAGCCGTCGGAGATCCTCGTTGAAGTCCCCGAGTGCCGGCGACAGCGGGATGCCTCGATCCCTTCGGCGTTCGCCCTTTCGGTCAGCGTGTCCCGCGCGCCGTTGCCTGCCGGATCGTTGTCGCGGACGATGTAAAGCCGCCGCAGAGCCGGTGGGAAGCGTAATGCCGCGCCCGCCCAGATGCGTCTCTACGACGGTGCCGGCGCGTGTTGAAAAAATCCACGGACCCACAAGAGTGGCCCTTCAGCGGATTGCGCTTGGAAAGCAGACGCAAAGTGGCCGGCTTGGAGCGCGGAGCTCCAGGTCCGCATGCGGAATGCGGAGCTGGAGCTCCGCGCTCCAGAAGGCCCGAGAGCCGCGTGCCTCTGTGCGCTTGTGGGCGTTGTTGCGTACGGGCCGGAGCTTCGGTCACACGGTGCCCCGGATGAGGTCGAGAAGATCCTCTTCCGAGAGCCGTCCGGCGGCGTCGGCGCCGTCCAGCAGGGCGTCGGCGAGGTCGCGTTTGTGCCGGTGCAGGGCGACGATACCTTCCTCGACGCTGTCCCTGACGATCAGCCGGTAGATGGTGACCGCGCGCTGCTGACCGATGCGGTGGGCGCGGTCGGAGGCTTGGTCCTCGACCGCCGGATTCCACCATGGATCGAGATGGATGACATAGTCGGCGGCGGTGAGATTCAGGCCGAAACCGCCGGCTTTCAGGCTGATCAGGAACAGGTCGCCTTCGCCGGCCTGGAACGCCGTCACCCGCTTCTCGCGCTCGCGCGCAGGGGTCGAGCCATCCAGGTACTGGTAGCTGATTCCGGCGGCGTCGAGAGCGGCGCGGATCTTCGCGAGATGGCCGACGAACTGGCTGAACACCAGGGCACGGTGACGCCCCTCGCGCAGTTCCGCCACCAGTTCCAGCAACGCATCCAGCTTGGCCGCGGGTACGCCGGCTTCGGGAGCGGCGAGGGCGGGATGGCAGCAGGCCTGGCGCAGCTTGGTGATCTCCGCCAGGATGTGGATGCGGGTGCGCTCGCCACCCGCTTCCTCCAGCCGTTCCAGGGCGCGACGGCGCAGTGCCTCGTAGAAGGTACGTTCCTCCTCGTCGCGTTCGACCAGGATCGTCTGCTCGGTACGGGCGGGAAGTTCAGCCAGGACGGCGGCCTTGGTGCGGCGCAGCAGGAACGGGCGGAGCAGCGCCTTCAACGCCGCCTTGGCATTGGGGTCGCCGTCGCGTTCGATCGGGGTGGAGAAGCGCTTGCCGAAGGCCTCGCGGCTGCCCAGCAAGCCAGGATTGACGAAACGAAAGATGCTCCACAACTCGTCGAGATCGTTCTCGACCGGGGTGCCGGTCAGCGCCAGCGGGAACGCGGCGCTCAGGCGTTGGCTGGCCTTGGCGCGCTGCGTATCGGGATTCTTGATCGCCTGGGCCTCGTCGAGCACGGCCATCGCCCAGGAAATGCGGGTCAGCCTATCCTCTTCCCGCGCCAGCAGGCCGTAGGAGGCGATCAGCACGTCGCCGGGACCGAGCGATTTCAGCATCTCGCCGCGATCGCCGGTTTCGGCCAGACGCAGCACCTTCAAGGATGGGGCGAAGCGGGCGAGTTCCGCTTCCCAGTTGCCGCACACCCGTCGCGGCGCCGATCAGCGCCTTCAGATGCAGGACGGTACGATGCTCTGGCTTCAACGACTGGAGGGCGGAAGGCAGTGCGGTCACGGAAACCCCGACGGCGAGTGGAGGGAGGCAAAAGTTACCGCCCAAGCCGAGACCGCACAAGCAAGGAGGACTGGCGTCTCGGCAGGCGTTGCGGCAGGCACGGGAAGGGGCCTACCGTCCGCTGTTCTCCCCGACAGGCTCGATGGCAGCAACGGTCGATCAAAGACCTCCTGAACGAGATCGGAATTGCCCGCCGGGCTTGGATGTCGAGAGGGTGTTGCGGAGATGACCATGTTCCTGACCGAAGGCCCCGACGATGCGGCGGTGACCATCCTCCTCGCCCACGGCGCCGGGGCGTCGATGGATTCGGCGGCGCTGACCGCCTGCGCCGGGGCGCTGGCCGCCGCGGGGCTGCGCGTCGTGCGCTTCGAATTCGCCTACATGGCCGCGCGCCGCACCTCGGCGGCAAAGCGGCCGCCGCCGCGGGCGGAAACTCTCATCCCCGAATACCTGGCTGCGGTCGATGCCCTCGACGTGCCGGGGCGCCTGGTGATTGGCGGCAAGTCGATGGGCGGGCGCGTCGCCAGCATGGTCGCCGACCAGCTTTACGCCGCCGGCCGCATCGCCGGCCTGCTGTGCCTCGGCTATCCCTTCCATCCCGTGGGCAAGCCGGATCGACTGCGCACCGCTCATTTCGCCGACATGCGCACGCCGGCCCTGATCGTGCAGGGCACGCGCGACGCGTTCGGCAGCCGCGCGGAGGTCGCGGCCTACCGGCTGTCGCCGGCCATCGAGATGCTGTGGCTGGAGGACGGCGACCACGATCTGAGGCCGCGCAAGGCCGCCTCGGGCCTCACCGCTGCCGATCACCTGCGGGCCATGGCCGGCGGCGTCGCGGCCTGGGCCGAGGGGCTGCCGGGCCAGGGTGGTGCGCCTGGGGTCCTTGCCCCTTGGTCCGGCTAGCGGCCGCCGGGCCGGAGGCTGAAGACACCCGCGGCTCAGGCCGGCCAGCCTAGTCGACGGCGATCCACACCGCTTCGCGGCCCTTGAGCGTCGGCGCGGTGTCGACCAGCACGCGCTGGCCGTCGGCCAGGGCGTCGATGCCGCAGCGGCGCAGCACGTTCTTGTGGATGAAAATATCCTTGCCGCCGTCGTCGGCGAGAATGAAGCCGAACCCCTTCTCGGCGGCGAACCACTTGACCAAACCGCCGAGCCCCTGCTCGCCGGCCATGGTCTCCGGCAGCACCGGCTGATCGAGGATGCGCAGGACCTGCAGGCCGCGCGCCCCCGCGACGATCTCGCAGGTCACTTCCGCCCCCGGCGACAATTGCGTCAGCCCGGCCATCTGCAGCGCCGAGGCATGGACGAAGGCATCGCCGGTGCCCTCACCATCGAGCGGCGCGACGAAGCCGAAGCCTTTTTCGCTGTTGAACCATTTGACGCGGGTGCGCATCGGCACGCCCACGCGGGCGGTCGGCCGCTCCTCCTCGGTATCGCTGTCAGACACTGGCGAAACCCCACTGCAAGCGCTCGCAAAAGCGCATTCCCCAAGCAAAACCTGCCGCGCCCTGGCGACGATATCATCTTGCAACGAACCGGAGCGGTTGACCAGCCCCTTTGGCATTCTCCACCGACGGTAGGGCCGGGCATGAGGCGGCCACCGGCCGCGGCGAAATTTCGGCCAGCGGCGGAACGCCTCATCCGCTGGGTTGTTGTGTCGATAGGGGCGGGGTCTCCGTTCCCGGTCATCGATGCACGGAGAGAGCAATGGCACAGAAGAAAGACGAGGCTCAGGGCGCGCCGGAACGGATGGCCCAGCACGCCGGCAAGGAGACGGCACGCGGGGCCGAACAGGCCGGCCGCGCCGGTGGCGACGTGCTGCGTCTGGGGCAACAGGAGATGAATCGCGCCGCCGAACTTGGGCGGGCGCAAAGCGAGCAATTCGGGCGGATGTTCAATGCCTCGGTCTCGGCCTATCGTGACCTTACCGACTGGTCCAGCAAGGACATCGGCCGCCTCACCAGCAGTCAGGCCCGCATGGCGCGCGGCCTGCAGGAGATGGGCTGGGAGGTGATGCGCTTCACCCAGGACACCCTGCGCTCGGGCATGCGCACCGCCAACGACATCGCCAAATGCCGCTCGGTCGAGGACGTGGCGTCACTGCAGCGCGACTTCATCCGCGAAACCATGGACCAGTGGCTGGATGGCAGCGTGCGTCTGCTGCGCATCGGTAGCGACACCGCCTCCGAGACCATTGACGAGTTGCAGTCCGCCGCCGCCAAGGCGGAGGAACTCGGCCGTCGCGGCGCCCAGCGCATGGCGGGCGAGGAGGAGCGCCCGCGGCCCCAGTAACCGACAAGAGCGCGCGCCCCAAGTCACCGGCACAGCCTGTGATCCATCTCGATCTCGGGGCGCTCGCGCGCCGCCTGGGTTTGGAAGGCCCGCCAGCCGCCGCGCGCGGTCTCATGCAACTTGTCGGCCAGCCGTTGGCAGTAGGCTTCGCCCAGCGGGCGGTGGCGGAAATAGCTGACGATGCGGCCGTCCCACCGGGCCAGTTCGGCGGCGGCGCCGTTCTCGAACTCGCGGACGAAGGCGCGCCGCCGCACCTCGGTTTGCCCGGCGAAGCGCTGGCCGAGGACGGCCTCGGCCGCCCGCCATGCGGCGATGCTGCCGGTGGCGAAACCCAGAGCCTCGCACCGCCACGCGCCCTCGCGCAGGCGCACGCCGTGGCGCACGGCCTGTTCGGCCTGCGCCTCGCGGGCGGTGAGGCAGCCTTGGGGCTGGGCCGCCGCCGGGGCGGCGAGCATCAGCACGGGCGCAAGCATCAGGGCGACGAAGCGGCGCATCGCTCCAGGCTAGCCGATGATGCCGGTCGTCGCCAGCCACAGCCTTGCATTGGCTGCGGCGGCTGCGCCAGATTGCTCCCGACATGGCAGATCAAGGACCCGCTTCGATGAGGATCGCATTTTTCCTGCTGGCCGCGCTGCTGCCGGCCACCGCCCTGGCCGCCGACGAGGTCGGCCGCATCGGCCTCGATATCAAGGGCAACGACATCGTCGTCGAGGCCCTGGACGATCCCGAGGTCGAGGGCGTCACCTGCCACATCTCGCGCTTCGACCGCGGCACCATCGAGCGGCTGGTGAGCGGCAACTGGTTCGAGAATCCGTCGAACTATTCCATTGCCTGCCGACAGACCGGGCCGATCAAGATCAAGGACATCGACACCGATGCCGACGGCGAGGTGGTGTTCAGCCAGAAGGAAAGCCTGGTGTTCAAGCACGTGCGCATCCGCCGCATCTTCGATCAGAAGCGCAACAGCCTGATCTATGTCGCCTATTCCACCGAGTTCACCGAAAGCTCGGCCAAGAACAGCATCAGCACCGTCAGCCTCTATGCCGCGGGGCAGCCGACGGGGCAGTGACGGCCCTCGACGGAACTTCTCGGATGGCGCGGCGTTGTTGAGGCGGTGCCACCGAGTGGAGATAGAGAGATGGTAAAGAACGCTGTCGCGGCTTCCGCCCTGCTATTGGCGCTGGGGGTTGCCGCCTGTGACCAGAGTGAGCAGCAGGCCGAACAGCCCGGCGCCACGACCGACCAGCAGACCAGCCAGGGCACGCCGCCGTCGGGCAGCACGACCACGGCACCGCCGCCGGCTGCCGCACCGCCGCCCTCGGCGGACACGCCGTCATCCTCGCCCGCGACGCCGCCGGCGGAAAGCCCGGCGACGAACCGCTAGCGATCTATCTCGGAACCTCGACAATCGGCGAGAGCCGGCAATTCCGGCTTTCGTCGATTTGTCATGCGGCCACGTCCGGCCGTCGGGCGGAAGAGCGTCGGCGCGGCCGACAGAAGACGATGGCCGAGCAGCAGGGCCAGGACGACGCCGTAGAACAAGGGGTCGCGCAGGTCGGCCTTGACCAGCATGAGGAAGTGCACCGCACCAAGCGGTGCCGCCAGATAGACCAGCCGGTGCAGGCGGCGCCAGCGACTCCCGCCGAGGCGGCGGATCATGCCCTTGGTCGAGGTCACCGCCAGCGGCACCAGCAGCAGGAAGGCGGCCATGCCCACGGTGATGTAGGGGCGCTTGACCAGGTCCTTGCCGATTGCCGGCCAGTCGAAGAATTGATCGAGAACGACATAGCTGGCGACGTGCAGGCAAGCATAGAAGAAGGCGTAAAGGCCGATCATGCGCCGAAACTGCGCCAGCCACACCCATCCTTGCGCCCGGCGCAACGGTGTCATGGCCAAGCCGATGGCCAGGAAGCGCAGGGCCCATTCGCCGAGGCTGCGCGTCACTTTTTCGATCGGATTGGCGCCGAGCCCGCCCATCGCCGCCTGATGGGCCAGCATGGCCAGCGGCAGCAGGCATAGGACGAAGATCACTGGCTTCCAGGGGATCCGGGGGCAGCGGGGCATCAGAAGAAGCGCCGAAGATCCATGCCGGCGTAGAGCCCGGCCACCTGATCGCCATAGCCGTTGAACGGCAGCGTCGGCCGCCGGAAGAACTCGCCGATCCGCCGCTCCTTGGCCTGGCTCCAGCGTGGATGGTCGACCGCCGGATTGACGTTGGCATAGAAGCCGTATTCGTCGGGTGCGCGCAGGTTCCATGCGGTGGGCGGCTGGCGCTCGACCAGGCTGATGCGCACGATCGACTTGATGCTCTTGAAGCCGTATTTCCACGGCACCACCAGGCGCAGCGGCGCGCCGTCCTGCGCCGGCAGGTCCTCACCGTACATGCCGACGGCCAGGATGGTCAGGGGATGCATGGCCTCGTCGATGCGCAAGCCCTCGGCATAGGGCCATTTCAATAATGGCAGGCGCTGGCCCGGCATCATGTCGGGCGCGTACAGCGTGGCAAAGGCGACGAACTTGGCCGCCGAGGTCGGTTCGAAGCGGCGCAACAGGTCGGCCAGCGGGAACCCCACCCACGGGATGACCATCGACCAGCCCTCGACGCAGCGCAGGCGGTAGATGCGCTCTTCCAGCCGGTGCGGCCGGATCAGGTCGTCGACGGCCACGGTTCCCGGCCGGGCGCAGGCGCCGTCGACCGTCACCGCCCATGGCCGCGTGCGCAACAGCCCGGCATTGCGCTTGGGATCCTCCTTGTCCGGGCCGAGCTCGAAGAAGTTGTTGTAGCTGGTCGCCGATTCCTTCGATGTCGGCTGCTCGTCGGTGGAAAACGGCCCGGCGACGACGCCGGCCAACGGCGCCGCCTCGGCCAAGCCCGGTGCCAGGGCCGCAACCGCCGCCATTCCGGCGAGGAACGCCCGCCGGTCGAGATAGAGGCGACGCGGCGTGATCTCCGCGCTGCGGATGTCCGAGCCCTGCCTGATCAGCATCCCCATCATATGGGACCGCCGGGCATCCTCGTTCAGGGGGCGTTGGGCAATGCGACGCGCTCACCCCTAGTTCGCCTGTGGAGTTCCCAAGACGAGTTGGACACAGGCGCCGTAGAAGCCGACTGTTACCTCTTTATGGCAGTAACGCCGAACTTAATGGTGGTGCTATCCTGCTCTAAAGGAATATTTGAGGGTAGAACATCAATGCATCCAGTTATGCTGCCCTGGGTCGCTGCATGGTTGATGTATTGGTCGGCATGGCTGCCGCCGGCGCCGGAAACGGCCGAGGTGGTTGATCTCGCCGGCTGGCGCCGTGCGAAAGGCGCCAGCCGGCGCTGACCGGCACAGACCGTCAGTCCGCCGCTCGCTCCGTCCCGGGCGGTGGAGCTTACGGCCATCGGCCTAGGCAAGACGGCCGTCCCTGACCTTTCGCCGCCGTTTGTGCGTCGGGGGGAATTGAAAAGCCGCCCCCGCGGCGAGACATGCACAGCACGCCAGAACCGATGACCGCGGGTCGATGGCCCGCCGGGAAGGAGGCCGCGTGCAGCAGGGTCCGCGCATCTACAATCTGTTTCCGCTGCTGGCGGGTGCCGTGGCCGATTGGCATCACCATCTGCCGCGCATCGCCGCCATGGGCTTCGATTGGATCTATCTCAATCCGTTCCACTACCCGGGCTTTTCCGGCAGCCTCTATGCGGTCAAGGAATACGACCGCCTGCACCCGCTGTTTCAGGGCGGATCGAGCGAGTCCGCCGACGAGCTGCTGCGCCGCTTCGCCGCCGCCGCCGGCGAACACGGGCTCAGGGTGATGATGGATCTGGTGGTCAACCACACGGCCAAGGACAGCCCTTTGGTGGAAACCCGCTCGGCCTGGTTCGCCCGTAATCCCGATGGCTCGCCGAAAAGCCCGCGTGCCGTCGATCCGGTCGACCCCGGCAAATTTACCGAATGGGGCGACTTGGCCGAGATCGATTACCACAACCGCGCCCTGTGGCCGGAACTGATCACGCAGTGGTCCGAGGTGGCGCGCCACTTCGCCGGCCTCGGCTTCGCCGGTTTCCGCTGCGATGCCGCCTACAAGGTGCCTGCCGAGGTGTGGGCCGGCATCATCGCCAATGTCCACGACGCCCGCCCCGACGGCCAGTTCGCCGCCGAGACCCTGGGCTGCCGCGTCGACGAGATCGAGGCGCTGGCCACCGCCGGATTCCACTACCTGTTCAACTCGGCCAAATGGTGGGACTTCAAGAGCGACTGGCTGCTCGACCAGTACGACACGCTGCGCCGCATCGCCCCGTCGATCGCCTTTCCCGAAAGCCACGACACGCCGCGGCTGATGAGCGAGGTGCCGCGTGGTGGCGACCCCCTGCGCTATTATCGGCTGCGCACCCTGTTGGCGGCGTTCGTCTCCAGCGGCTGGATGATTCCGCTCGGCTTCGAGTTCGGCTTTCGCAAGGCGCTGAACGTGGTCGAGACGCGGCCCGATGACTGGGAAGCGCAAGCCTTCGATCTTTCGCCGTTCATCACCGCGGTGAACGCGTGCAAGCGCGCCACGCCGGCGATGACTCTCGAAGGCCCGCAGGAGCGGTTGACCCGCCCCGACAACCCGCTGGTGGCCCTGCTGCGGCGGACGCCGGACGGGACGGCGGCGGCGCTGCTGCTGATGAACAGCGATGGCCACAGGGCCTTCGACGTCGAAATGGCGGCGCTGCTGCGGCCGACCGGCTTCGCCATCGACCGCTTCGAGGATTGCACCCCTGATGACGGCGCGGCGAGCCTGCCCGAGCGCGTGCGCCTCGAGCCCTTCGACGTGCGCCTGCTGCGCACCCGGGCCAGCGGCGCCGGCCGGGTCGAGACGCCGCCCGCCTATGCCGTCGACGCCCCCACGTCATCGGCCGGGGGCGCACATATCGCCGAGACCGCGGTCGACCTGATGGCGGGGTTGGCGACGCGCGCCATCCTGATCGAGGGGGTGACGCCCAAGGTCGATGGTGGACGCTTCGCGGTCAAACGCGAGGTGGGCGACCTGATCGAGATTGGCGCCGACATTTTCAAGGACGGCCACGACCGCATCGCCGCCGCCGTGCTTTATCGCGAGAAGGGAGAGGCGAGATGGCGCGAGGCGCCCATGGCCCTGGTCGATGGCAACGACCGCTGGGTGGGGCGCTTCAAGCTCGAGCGCAACACCCGCTACGAGTACACCGTCGAGTCATGGGTCGATCATTTCGAATCGTGGCGCCATGACGTCGGCAAGAAGCGCGATGCCGGGCAGAGTATCGCCCTGGAATTGACCGAAGGCCGGGCGCTGGTGGCGGCGAGCGTCGAGCGCGCCGAACTCTCCGACCGCGACCGCCTGCGGCGCATCCTTGCCGACTTCGATGCTGCCGACGGCGATGACGAGAAAGCCGATCTGCTGCAGTCCACCATGCTGCGCCAGATCATGGCCCGCAATCCGGACCGCTCGGCCTCGGTGCGCTCCGGGGCGGTGAGCGAGGTCATCGTCGACCGCATCATCGCCCGCTTCGCCGCCTGGTACGAGATGATGGCCCGCTCGCAGGGCTCGGATCCGACCGCAAGCGCCACCTTCCACGACTGCATCCGGCGCCTGCCCGAGATCCGCGCCATGGGTTTCGACGTTCTTTACCTGCTGCCCATCCATCCCATCGGCCGCGTCCATCGCAAGGGACCCAACAACACCCTTAGCGCCGGCCCGCATGACCCGGGCAGCCCCTATGCCATCGGCAGCGACGAGGGTGGGCACAAGGCGGTGCATCCCGGCCTCGGCACCCTGGACGATTTCCGCGCCCTGGTGCGGGCCGCCGCCGACCACGGCATGGAGGTGGCGCTGGATTTCGCCATCCAGTGCGCCCCCGACCACCCTTATGTCCGCGAGCATCCCGAGTGGTTCGTGTGGCGCCCCGACGGCACCATCAAATATGCCGAGAACCCGCCGAAGAAGTACCAGGACATCGTCAACGTCAATTTCTACGGCCCTCATGCCCGGGCGCTGTGGGATGAGATGCTGTCGGTGGTGCTGTTCTGGTGCGAGCAGGGCGTGACCATCTTCCGCGTCGACAACCCGCACACCAAGCCGGTGCCGTTCTGGGAATGGCTGATCCGTACGGTCCAGGAGAACTATCCGGGGACGATTTTCCTGTCCGAGGCCTTCACCCGCCCGAAGATGATGCGCATGCTGGCCAAGGTCGGCTTCACCCAGTCCTACACCTATTTCACTTGGCGCAACTTCAAGGCCGAGCTGACCGACTATCTGACCGAACTCAGCCAGTCGGAAAGCCGCGAATACTTCCGGCCGAACTTCTTTCCCACCACGCCCGATATCCTGCCGCAGTTCCTGCAGACCGGCGGCCGCCCGGCCTTCCGCATCCGCTTCGTGCTGGCGGCGACCTTGTCATCGGTCTACGGCATCTACAATTCATATGAATTGTGCGAGAGCGCGGGAATACCGGGCAAGGAAGAGTACATGAATTCGGAAAAGTACCAGTACAAGGTGTGGGACTGGGACCGCCCGGGCAACATCAAGGACGAGATTACCGCGATCAATCGCATCCGCCGAGAGAACCCGGCCCTTCACGAATTCGAGAACGTGCGCTTTCACCAGGCCGACGACGACAACGTGATCTTCTATTCGAAGATGACGCTCGACCGCTCGAACATCATCTTCGTCGCCGTCAATCTCGATCCGTTCGACGCCCATGATGCGGTGCTGCACTTCCCGCTCGAGATGATCGGCGTTCCCGCCGGGGAAACCTTCGAGGTCGAGGAACTGCTGACCGGCGTTCGCCACCTATGGCGCGGCATCCGGCACAAGGTGCGGCTGGATCCTCAGGTCAACCCGGCGGCGATTTTCCGCGTGACCGTGTGGACCTCCGTCGACTACCGCACGCCTTGCTTCTAGGAGGTGGCATGGAAGGCAGCGACCTGAACCAGCGGGTACATACGGCCGAGGCCCATCCTGCGGCCTCGACCGTCAGCGAGGAG
This sequence comes from Rhodospirillaceae bacterium, assembly GCA_036675815.1. GTDB lineage: Bacteria > Pseudomonadota > Alphaproteobacteria > Rhodospirillales > Magnetospirillaceae > JAKFEE01. Next base: position 211,283 of record JAKFEE010000021.1, on the reverse strand, counting down.
CCGCTGTGGTATAAGGATGCCGTGCTGTACGAACTGCACGTCAAGTCGTTCTTCGACTCTGACGACGACGGTGTCGGCGACTTCCGCGGCCTGACGCAGAAGCTCGACTACCTGCAGGATCTGGGCATCAACACCATATGGCTGCTGCCGTTCTATCCCAGCCCATTGCGCGACGACGGCTACGACATTGCCGATTACCGCAATGTCCATCCGTCCTACGGCACGATGAAGGACTTCCGCAATTTCGTGCGCCAGGCCCATCGCCGCGGGCTCAAGGTCATCACCGAGCTGGTGGTCAACCACACGTCGGACCAGCACCCGTGGTTCCAGAGGGCGCGATTGGCGCGCAGGGGCTCGGCGCATCGGAATTATTATGTATGGTCGGACACCGTTCATAAGTTCGTCGATACCCGCATAATCTTCACCGACACCGAAACCTCGAACTGGGCCTGGGACAACACGGCCCAGCAGTATTACTGGCACCGCTTCTTCTCGCACCAGCCCGATCTCAACTTCGACAACCCGCAGGTCGTCCGCGAAGTCATCAACGTCATGCGCTTCTGGTTGGACATGGGCGTCGATGGCATGCGGCTCGATGCCGTTCCCTACCTGGTCGAGCGCGAAGGCACCAGCAACGAGAACATCCCCGAAACGCATGCCGTGCTGCGCCGGCTGCGCGCCGCGCTCGACGAGAGCCATCCTGGGCGGCTGTTCCTGGCCGAGGCCAACCAGTGGCCGGAAGACGTGCTGCCCTATTTCGGCCTGGGCGACGAATGCCACATGGCCTTCCATTTTCCGCTGATGCCGCGGATGTACATGGCCATCGCCCGCGAGGACCGCCATCCCATCACCGACATCATGCGCCAGACGCCGGAAATCCCGCCCAACTGCCAGTGGGCGATCTTCTTGCGCAACCATGACGAGTTGACCCTGGAGATGGTCACCGACCACGAACGCGACTATCTGTGGTCGACCTACGCCGCCGATCCGCGCGCCCGCATCAATGTCGGCATCCGGCGGCGCCTCGCGCCGCTGATGGACAACGACCGCCGCAAGATCGAGTTGCTGAACGCGATGCTGCTGTCGATGCCGGGCACGCCCATCCTCTATTACGGCGACGAGATCGGTATGGGCGACAACATCTTTCTTGGCGACCGCGACGGCGTGCGGACGCCGATGCAGTGGTCCGAGGACCGCAACGGCGGCTTCTCGCGCGCCGATCCCGCCCGGCTGTTGCTGCCGCCCATCATGGACCCGGTCTACGGCTATCGCGCCGTCAACGTCGATGCGCAGTTGCGCAACCCGTCATCGTTGCTGAACTGGATGAAGCGCATCATCGGCGTTCGTCAGTCGCGCAAGGTGTTCGGCCGCGGCGCCATGCGCTTCCTCTATCCGGCCAACCGCAAGATATTGGCTTATCTGCGCGAGTACGAGGGCGAGAGCATCCTGTGCGTGTTCAACGTGTCGCGCGCCGCGCAAGGCGTCGAGCTCGACATGTCGGAGTTCCGCGGCCGCGTGCCGATCGAACTGACCGGCCAGAGCGCATTCCCGCCGATCGGTGAATTGCCGTATTTCCTTACGCTCCCAGGGTACGGCTTCTACTGGTTCGTACTGGCCGCCGAGGTCGAGGCGCCACGCTGGCACGAGCCGATGCCGCAACACCTGCTGGAGATGACCACCCTGGTGGTGGGAGAGCTGTGGGCCAGCTTGCTTGGCGGCAATAGCCGCCGCCAGCTCGAGAAGGACATTCTGCCGCCGTTCCTGCCGTTGCAGCGCTGGTTCGGCGACAAGGACGCGAACATCGCCCAAGCCGAGTTGCTACGCCACATCGAGCTGCGCTCGAGTGCCGGCACCTGGTTCCTGGGGCTGTTTGCCCTCCATCGGCCGGGCGGCCTTACCCGAATCTATTTCCTGCCGCTGGCCAGCGCCTGGGATGCCCGCGCCGAGGATATGGCGCAGGCGCATTCCACCCTGGCCCGCTTGCGCCGCGGCCCGCGCATCGGCGTCCTCTACGATGCGGCCTTCGATGACAGCTTCGTGTTGGCGCTGATCGAAACCGTACGCGAGAGCGCCCGTGTTCCAGGCAGTGAGGGATGGCTGGCGGGCCACCGGACCCGGGCTGCCGATAGCGTCGAATTTGCCGATCCGCCGACGATCAAGCGATTGACGGTCGAACAGACCAACACGTCGATCGTCGTCGACGAACAGGTGGTGGTGAAACTGATCCGGCGAGTCGAGGACGGCATCAGCGCCGAAGTCGAGATGGGCAGCTTCCTCACCGAGATCGCGCACTATGCCAACACGCCGCCGTTGTTGGGCTGGGTCAGCGCCACCGACGCGGCCGGCCGTGAGACCATCCTGGCCACGATCTTCGGCTTCATCGGCAATCAGGGGGATGGCTGGAGCTGGGTTCTCAGCTATCTCGAGCGCTTTCTCGGCGAGTATGGGCTGCTCCCCGACGCGGAGGTGCGCAGCCGGTTGGACGCCGGGATTCACAACGACATCCTGGCCTTTATCGCCACCATAGGCCAACGCGTGGCCGAACTGCACCAGGCCCTGAGCATCGAAAGCGGCGATCTCGCCTTCGACCCCGAACCAGCCACTGCGGCCGATGCCACCCACTGGGCCAAACGGGCTCACGTCCAGGCGGAAGAGGCGCTCGCGGTGGTGCGCAAGCTGCAGAGCCCTGAGGCGCAGGCGCTGCTCGATAACGAGGAGCGGTTGCTGGCGCGCATCGACAGCCTTTCCGCGGGGATCTCGGGCATGGTCAAGACGCGGATTCACGGCGACCTGCACCTTGGCCAGATTCTCATCGCCCGCAATGACGCCTACATTATCGACTTCGAGGGCGAGCCGCGGAAATCGGCGGCCGAGCGCCGCCGGAAGGACTCACCGCTGCGCGATGTCGCGGGCATGCTGCGTTCCTTCAGCTATGCCGCATGGGCAACGATCATTCGCAGCGAGACGGTGCAGCCGGGGGCCAGGGCACAGTTGCTCGACCTCGCCATGGATTGGGAAGAGCGGGCGCGGCAGACGTTCCTTGCCAGCTATCTGTCGACCATGGCCGGCTCGCCCGCCTGCCCGCCGGACAACAAGGCGTTTGCCGAGCTGCTGGCGCTGTTTCTGATGGAAAAGGCTTGTTACGAAATCGTCTATGAGTCTGCCAACCGTCCGGCCTGGCTCACGGTCCCCCTCCGGGGTCTGATCACGATGTTGAGATCGGAGGAGACGCGGAACAATGGCACTACGCGATGAACTCATCGGCGATGGTCTGCGCGCCCAGGCGGACGCCATCGTTCGCGGTGGCCATGGCGACCCCTTCGGCTTCCTCGGGCAGCATCGACAGGGCGAGCTTCATGTCGTGCGCACCTTCCAGCCCCGGGCGGAGCGCGTCTGGGTCATCGATGCCGACTCTGGCGCAACGGCGGCCGAATTGCCGCGCGTGGCCGCCGAGGGGGTGTTCGCCGGGCCATCGGGCCGATCCCGGCCGTTCGCCTATCGCCTCCGCCTCGATCTCGGGGCGGGGGTGACCACCGAGGTCGAGGACCCCTACCGTTTCCCGCCGGTTCTCGGCGAACTCGACATGCATCTCTTGGCCGAGGGCACGCATCTCCGCACCTACGAAAAATTGGGCGCCCACTGCGTCAACGTCGATGGCATCGCTGGGGTGAATTTCGCGGTGTGGGCGCCGAATGCCACTCGAGTGTCGGTCGTCGGCGATTTCAACGATTGGGATGGCCGCCGCCACCCCATGCGCCGCCGCATGGACGCCGGCGTGTGGGAGCTGTTCGTCCCCGGGCTGCAGCCGGGGGCCATCTATAAATACGAGTTGCTGGACGCCGGCGGCCACCTGCTGCCGCTCAAGGCCGATCCCTACGGCTTCTTCGCCGAGGTGCCCCCGAAAACCGCATCGGTCGTCCATGACATCCGCCACTACGACTGGACCGATGCGGAGTGGATGGCGCGGCGGAGCCGAGGCGACGATCGTCAAAAGCCGATCAGCATCTACGAGGTCCACCTGGGTTCGTGGCGGACGGTGCCCGAAGAGGGCAACCGGCCGCTGTCCTATCGCGAGCTTGCCGATCAGCTCGGCGATTACGTGCGCGACCTGGGTTTCACCCATATCGAGCTGATGCCGGTGCATGAGCATCCGTTCGGCGGCTCGTGGGGCTACCAGCCGATCGGCCTGTTCGCCCCGACCAGCCGCTTCGGCACGCCCGAAGACTTCCGTTACTTCATCGATACCATGCACGCCAAGGGCATCGGCGTCATCATCGACTGGGTGGCCGGCCATTTCCCGGCGGACGCGCATGGGCTGGCGCGTTTCGACGGGACGCATCTCTACGAACACGAGGATCCGCGCCAAGGTCTGCACAAGGACTGGAACACGCTGATCTACAACTACGGCCGCACCGAGGTGTGCAATTTCCTATACGCCAATGCCTTGTACTGGCTGGACGAGTATCATGTCGACGGCCTCCGCGTCGATGCCGTGGCCTCGATGCTCTATCTCGATTATTCGCGCGAGCCGGGGGAATGGGTCCCCAATGTCCATGGCGGCCGCGAAAACCTCGAGGCGATCGAGTTCCTGCGCAAGATGAACATCCTGGTCTACGGCGATCAGCCGGGGGCCATGACCATCGCCGAGGAATCGACCGCCTGGCCCATGGTGTCGCGGCCGGTCTACGTCGGCGGTCTCGGCTTCGGCTTCAAGTGGAACATGGGCTGGATGCACGACACCTTGCGCTACATCGGCAAGGGGCCCATCCACCGCCGCTATCACCACGACGATCTGACTTTCGGCCTGCTCTATGCGTTCCATGAGAACTTCGTGCTGCCGCTGTCGCACGACGAAGTGGTCTACGGCAAGCGCTCGATCCTTGGGCGCATGCCCGGCGATCGCTGGCAGCGCTTCGCCAATCTGCGGGCCTATTACGGCTTCATGTGGACGCAACCCGGCAAGAAGCTGCTGTTCATGGGCGGCGAGTTCGGCCAGGAGAACGAGTGGAACTATAATGCCAGCCTCGACTGGCACCTCGTCGCCGATCGCATGCACGACGGCGTGCGCCGCCTGATCGGCGACCTCAATCGCCTCTATGCCACGCTGCCGGCGCTCCACGAACAGGATTGCGACAGCCGTGGTTTCGCCTGGATCGACTGCTGCGATCGCGACAACAGCGTCATCGCCTATCTGCGCCGTGCGAAAGACCCAGGCGATTTCGTCGTCGTCGCCTGCAACTTTACGCCCGTGCCGCGCCAGGGTTACCGCGTCGGCGTGCCCACCGGCGGCTGGTATCGCGAGCTCCTGAACACCGACGCCGCGCTCTACGGCGGTTCCAACGTCGGCAACGGCGGTGGCCTGCTGGCCGAGGAGACGCCGTGGCACGGCTTGCCGTATTCATTGGGCATGACCTTGCCGCCCCTGGCGATGGTCGTCATGCGGCCGGAGATGGGGTGATCGCGATGCCTGCCGTGCCGTTCCGCCCATGAGCAACGGCTGGCGCCTATGGCCGGGGAACCCCTATCCCCTCGGTGCCATCTGGGACGGTCGCGGCGTCAATTTCGCCCTGTTCTCGGCCCATGCCGAACGGGTCGAGCTGTGCCTGTTCGACGCACACGGCATCCGCGAGATCGCCCGTATCGGCCTGCGGGAATTCACCGACCAGGTGTGGCACGGCTATCTTCCCGAGGCGCGGCCGGGGCAGCTTTACGGCTATCGTGTCCATGGCCCCTACGATCCGGCGCGCGGCCACCGCTTCAACCCGGCCAAGCTGTTGATCGATCCCTACGCCCGGGAGCTCGTCGGCACCTTCAAATGGAGCGACCTGCACCTGGGATATCGCGCCGGCTCGCCGCGTGGCGACCTGGCCATCGATCGCCGCGACAATGCCCGCCTGATGCCGAAATCGTGTGTGGTGGAGACGGTCTTCACCTGGGGGGGCGACCGGCCGCCGGCGCGTCCGTGGGCCGAGACGATCATCTACGAGATGCACGTCCGTGGCTACACCATGCGCCACCCCGACATTCCGGCGCCGTTGCGCGGCACGCTGCTCGGCCTGGCCGAGCCGGCGGCCATTGACCATCTGGTGCGTCTGGGCGTCACCGCCATCGAACTGATGCCGGTGCACGCCGGCATCGACGAGCGCGGTCTGGTCGAGCGCGGGCTGCGCAACTACTGGGGCTACAACCCGATCTGCTTCTCGGCGCTCGATCGCCGTTATTGCCAGAGCAGAGGCCATGGCGAGTTCAAGACCCTGGTGCTGCGCATGCACGAGGCCGGCATCGAGGTCATCCTCGACGTCGTCTACAACCATACCGCCGAGGGCAATCACCTGGGGCCGACGCTTTGCTACAGGGGTATCGACAACGCCTCGTACTACCGCCTGATGCCCGGCGACGAGCGCCACTACGAGAATTTCTCCGGTTGCGGCAACACCCTCAACCTTCGTCATCCACGGGTGTTGCAGATGGTCACCGACTCCTTGCGCTTCTGGGTCGAGGAGATGCATGTCGACGGCTTTCGCTTCGACCTGGCCGCCAGCCTCGGGCGTGAGGGTATCGGCTTCGAGCGAGGAGCGGGATTCCTCGACGCCATGCGTCAGGATCCGGTGCTGTCGCGGGTCAAGCTCATTGCCGAGCCTTGGGATGTGGGCGGTGACGGTTATCGCCTGGGGGGCTTCCCGCCGGGATGGTCGGAATGGAACGACCGCTATCGCGATACGGTGCGCCGCTTCTGGCGCGGTGACGGTGGCCTCATCGGCGACCTGGCATCGCGGCTCACCGGGTCGTCCGACCTGTTCGAATGGGGCGGGCGGCGGCCATGGGCCAGCGTGAACTTCATCACCGCCCACGACGGCTTCACGCTGCGCGACCTGGTCAGCTACGGCAGCAAGCACAACGAGGCCAACGGCGAGGGCAATCTCGACGGCACCAACGACAATTTCAGTTGGAACTGCGGCACCGAAGGCGACACCGACGACCCCGGTATCCTCCGCCTGCGCCGCCAGCAGATGCGCAACTTCCTGGCGACGCTGTTGTTGTCGCAAGGGGTGCCGATGCTGCTCTCGGGTGACGAGATCGGCAATTCGCAACGGGGCAACAACAATGCCTATTGCCAGGACAACGCCATCGGCTGGCTCGATTGGACCGCGGCTGATCAGGACATGCTGGCGTTCATGCGCAAGCTCGTCGCGCTGCGCTGCCAGTACCCGGCGTTCCGACGGCCAAAGTTCTTTCGGGGACGGCGCGTGCCTGGCGGCGGCATGAAGGACATCACCTGGATCACACCCGAGGGGTGCGAGATGGGGCACGGCGACTGGATGATGCCGTTCGCGCGTTCGCTGGCTTTCGTCCTGGGCGATTACGACGCGCGCGCGGGACACGAGGAGATGGAGGATGCCTTCCTCGTCCTGCTCAACGCCTATCACGGCGAGGTTCCGTACACGCTGCCGTCCGTCGGCCTGGCCAAGGGATGGGAGGTGATGCTCGATACCGCCGAGCCGCGCCCCCTCAGCCGGCATGAGATATGGCGCGCCGGCAGCCGCTTTCCCTTGCGATCGCGTTCGCTGGCGGTGCTGCGCCGGTGTGCCGATGTCGGCGATGACCGAGGTGGACCATGAGGCGACATCATTCGATGCCCTTCGGGGCGGAGCCCGGCGCCGACGGCACGCGGTTTCGGCTGTGGGCGCCGGATGCCGATGCCGTCGAGGTGGCCGTGCATGCCGGCGGGCAGCCGCGATTGCTGCCGATGCGGCGGGGCGCCGATGGCTGGTTCGAGTGCCTAACCGGCGCGGCCGGTCCCGGCAGCCGCTACGCCTTCCGACTCGCTGGCGGCGCGACGGTGCCCGACCCTGCGTCGCGCTGCCAGCCCGACGACGTGCATGGCCTCAGCGAAGTCGTCGATTCCGGGGCCTTCGACTGGCAGGACCGGAACTGGCGCGGCCGCCCGTGGGAAGAGGCGGTGATCTACGAACTGCACGTCGGCACGTTCACCAAGGCCGGAACCTTCTCCGGGGTGACGGAGCGCCTCGACTACTTGCAGGATCTGGGGGTCACGGCGATCGAGCTGATGCCGGTGGCCGAGTTCCCAGGGCGTCGTGGCTGGGGCTATGACGGTGCCCTGTTGTTTGCCCCGGAAAGTGGCTACGGCCGGCCGGCCGACCTCAAGCGGCTGATTCAGGAGGCACACCGTCGCGGCATCATGGTGCTGCTCGACGTCGTCTACAATCATTTCGGCCCCGATGGGAATTACCTCGGCAGCTATGCGCAGCGGTTCTTCACCGATCGGCACAGGACGCCGTGGGGCAATTCCAACAATTTCGACGGAGACGGCAGCCAGGTCGTCCGCCAATTCTTCATCGAGAATGCGCTGTACTGGCTCGAGGAATACCATTTCGACGGCCTTCGCCTGGATGCCGTCCATGCGATCTACGACGACAGCCCCAAACACTTCCTGGTCGAGCTTGCCGAGACGGTGCACGCCCGGTTCCCCGATCGCCACATCCACCTGATCCTCGAGAACGATCATAACCAACCGGAGCTGCTCGGACGTGACGAGCGCGGCCGGCCGAAGCTGTACACCGCCCAGTGGAACGACGACTTCCATCATGTCCTGCACCTGCTGCTGACCGGTGAGACCTCCGGCTACTACAACGACTATGCCGAAAACCCGATGCGGTGGTTGGCGCGTTGCCTGGAGGGAGGCTTTGCCTATCAGGGCGAGGCATCGCCCTATCGTGGCGGCCGGCCGCGTGGCGGGGCGAGCGGTCATTTGCCACCGGCGGCCTTCGTCGGTTTCTTGCAAAACCACGACCAGGTGGGCAATCGCGCCTTGGGTGAGCGGATCGGCCAAATTGCCCCGCCGGAGGCGCTGCGCGCGGCCATGGCGCTGATGTTGTTGGCACCATTCCCGCCCATGTTGTTCATGGGTGAGGAACGGCGCGCGCACGCCCCATTCCTCTATTTCTGCGAATTCGCTTCCGAGGAGCTTGTACAGGCGGTGCGCCGCGGGCGCCGCGAGGAGTTCGCCGGGTTTCCCGAGTTCGCCTCGGCCGAGGCGCGCGCCGCCATTCCCGACCCCAATGCCGCCGCGACCTTCGAGGCTTCGGTGCTGGAGTGGCCCCCCGTCGACGGCGAACCGCATCACGGCTGGCGCGACTTCATCCATGACCTGATCTATCTGCGTCGGCGCCATGTCGCGCCGTATCTTGCCAAGGTCGGTAAGGCACAAGTGACACTGCCCGGGGGGCGTCGCATCCAAGCCGCCTGGCCCTTGCCCGACGGCACTGCCCTGGTGCTGCACGGAAACCTGGGGTCCGATCCGGTCGACGCCATCGCGCCGCCGCCCGGTCGCTTGATCTTCGGCACCCATGGCGCGCCGGATGCGCTGCCGGCGTGGTGCATCGCCTGGTACGTGGCAGGGAAGGGGGCGGCGGCATGAGCGAGGCCTTGCCGCAATTGGCACGATTGGTGGGCATCGAGGACGGCTGGTGGGACTTCTTCGGCAACTTCCGCCATGTGTCCGACGAAACGCGCCGAGCCTTCCTCGGCGCCATGGGCTTTGCCGTCGCGGACGATGCCGCCGCCGCGCACAGCCTCGAGGAGCTGCAGGCGCGGCGCTTGCGGCGGTGGCTGGAGCCGGCGGTGGTGGTCCATGAGCAAGATGGCGCACCCATCATCCCGATCCGTCTGCCGGCCAACCGCGAGAACGACGACATCCACTGGGTGCTGGATGAGGAAATCGGCGTTGCCCATGAGGGCTGGTTTCGCGGCATCGATCTGCCGCTGATCGCGGAAGAATGGGCCGAGGGCCGGCAACTGCGCCGCTGCGGGCTGCGCCTGCCGATCTTGCCGCCGCCCGGTTATCATCGTCTCCGGGTCAGCACGCATGATCGTGCCGAAGCCGAGACGATGCTGATCGTGGCGCCGCCGCGGGCCTACTCGCCCGAGCACATCCGCCGCGGCGGGCGCCTGTGGGGCGTGCAGACCCAGATCTATGCCTTACGCCGCGGCCGCGATTGGGGCGTCGGTGACTATTCGGGCCTGCGCCACGTCGCCGAGTGCCTGGGCCACCTCGGCGCCGGTGCCGTGGGGATCAATCCGCTGCACGCGCTGTTTCCCAGCCGGCCGCAGCGATATAGCCCCTATTCGGCCTCCAGCCGCACGTTTCTGAACGTCGCTTATCTCGACGTCGAGGCCATACCCGATTTCACCGAGTGCGCCGAGGCCCACCGCATGGCGGCGGCGCCCGAGTTTCAACAAGCCCTCGTCGCCCTGCGTCGTCAGGACCTCGTCGATTATCCGGGTGTCGCCCGCTGCAAGATGCCGGTGCTGGAGGCCGTCTATGCCGAGTTCCGCAAGCGCCACATCGACGGCGACCGCGGCAACGCCTTCCGGCGTTATCAGGCGGAAAGCGGCCGGGCCGGCGAGTTGTTCGCCACTTTCGAAGCCCTGCAGGAACATTTCCTGAATCAGGATCCGCACCTCGGCTGCTGGCGCCACTGGCCCGAGGGCTTCCGCCAGCCCGATGGCGCCGGGGTCCAGGATTTCGCCTTGCGCCACCGCGAGCGCGTCGAGTTCTTCTGGTATTTGCAGTGGCAGGCCGATGCGCAGGTCGCTTCGGTGCAAAGCACCTGCGATGCCGCCGGCATGCCCATCGGCCTCTACCGCGACGTCGGCGTGGGCATCGCCGATGATGGCGGTGAATCCTGGATCAACCAGTGCGAACTGGTGAGGGGGGTGACCATCGGCGCCCCGCCGGACGCCTTGGCCCCAGGTGGGCAGGATTGGGGGCTGACGCCATTCAACCCCGTGGCGCTGTACGAATGCGGCTACCGGCCGTTCATCGAGATGATCCGCGCCAACATGCGCCATGCCGGCGCCCTGCGCCTCGATCACGCCATGCAGCTGCAACGCCTGTACTGGGTGCCGCCGGGCGCCGCCGCCGACCAGGGTGCCTATGTGCGCATGCCGGCGCGCGACCTGTTCGGTATCGTCGCGCTGGAAAGCACCCGCAACCGCTGCGTGGTCATCGGCGAGGATCTGGGAACGGTGCCCGAGGGTTTTCACGAGCTGTTGTACGGCTCGGGGTTGTACGGCTATCGCCTGTTCGTGTTCGAACGCGGCGATGGCGGGGTGTTCAAGCCGCCGGCAGAGTACACCGAGCAGGCCCTGGTGGCGTTCGGCACGCATGACTTGCCGTCACTGGCGGGGTACTGGCGGGGCACGGATGTCGCCGAACGCAAGCGACTGGCACTGTATCCGCGCCTAGGCATGGACGAGGACGAGGCCAAGGCGCGCATCCTGGACCGCCACAAGCTGATCGAGGCGCTGCAGGGGGCCGGCTTGCTCGGCGGCGATTTTCCGCAAGATGGCGACCTCTCGGCCGAACAGATGGAATGGCTGGTCGATGCCGTGCACACCTACCTTAATCGGACGGGCTCGCGGATACTGATGGTTCAGGTCGAAGACGTGCTGGGCCTGGCGATGCAGTTCAATCTGCCGGGCACGACGGACCAGCATCCGAATTGGCGCCGCCGCTATCCGGTCGATGTCGAGAGCTTCTGCCACCATCCGCGCTTGTTGCAGACCGCCCGCCTGCTTGAAGCGCGGCGCTCGCCGTAGACAGCCCGATGCCACCGCCTCCGCGCATCCCGCGAGCCACCTATCGGCTTCAGCTGAATGCAGGCTTCACGCTGCGGGATGCCCTGGAGGTGGTGCCCTACCTCGATGCGCTGGGCGTCAGTCATCTCTACCTGTCGTCGTTCTTCAAGGCGCGGCCGGGCAGCCTCCATGGCTACGACATCGTCGACCACAACGCCTTCAACCCCGAAATCGGTGACGAGGCGGATCTCGACACGCTGGTGCAGGCCCTCGAAGCGCGCGGCATGGGCATCATCCTCGATTTCGTGCCCAACCACATGGGCGTGAGCGGCAAGGAAAACGATTGGTGGCTGGACGTCCTCGAATGGGGCGAGCGCTCGCCCTACGCCGGCTTCTTCGACATCGACTGGAACCCGGGGCGGCGTGACCGCCGCGGCAAGGTGCTGCTGCCCATTCTCGGCGACAATTACGGCACGGTGCTCGAGCGTGGCGAGTTGGTGCCGAAATTCGATGACGAATCGGGCACCATCAGCGTGTGGTACTGGGAGCACCGCCTGCCCATCGCCGTTGGCCACTACCCGCGGCTGCTACAGCCGGCGACGCAGCAATTGGATGGTGAATTCCACGCGGCCCTGGAGGAGGTGTTGCATGGCCTGCGCACCGGATTGGCAGGCGGGAGGCGCAAGAAGGACTCGCTGACGGTGGCGCGGCGCGAAGCCGATGCCGCCAAGGCACGCCTGGCCGCCCTGGCCAAAAACCCCGAGGCGTGTCGCGCCCTCGACTCCGCCGTGGCGCGGCTGGCGGGAACCCCGGGCGATCCGGCAAGCTTTGCGCCGTTGCACCGTCTGCTGGAACGGCAAAGCTATCACGTCGCGTGCTGGCGTGTGGCCGGGGCGGAAATCAATTACCGCCGCTTCTTCGACATCAATGACCTGGCAGGGCTGCGCCAGGAAAGCCCGCAGGTCTTCGAAGCGACGCACCGACTGGTCTTGCGGCTTCTGGAACAGGGCAAGATCCACGGCCTGCGCATCGATCACATCGACGGCTTGTTCAATCCCGCGCAGTACTGCCAGCGTCTACAGCGCCGGGCCGCCGACGCTCTCGGCCTCCCAGGGGCGCAGCCGCTCTATCTGCTGGTCGAGAAGATCCTCGCCCACCACGAGCGCCTGCGCCGCGACTGGCCGGTGGCCGGCACCACCGGCTACGAGTTCATGAACGAAGTCAACGGCCTGTTCGTCAATCCGGAAAATGCCAGCCTGCTCGAGACCGTGTATCAGCAGTTCATCGAGGCCACGATGGACTTTGCCCAGCAGGTCCACGAGGCCAAACTGCTGGTCACCCGCGAGCACATGGCGGGCGAGATGCATGTCCTGGGAATGCAACTGGCCCGCCTTGCCGCCTCGCATTGGCGCTCGCGGGATTTTACCATCGACGCCCTACGTGAGGCGCTGCGTGCGGTGGTGGCGCAATTCCCCATCTACCGGACCTATGTGACGCCACGCCGGGTTCCACAGCAAGACAAGGGCTACATCGCCTGGGCGGTGGCGCAGGCGCGCAAAGGCGCCGCCGAGCCGTCGATCTTCGACTTCCTGCAGGCGGTGCTGGATACCTCGATCGCCCGTGGCCGCCGCGCCCTCTACAGCCGCGCCGCGGTCCTTGCCGTCGCCATGCACCTGCAGCAATACACCGGGCCGGTCATGGCCAAGGGCTTCGAGGACACGGCGCTCTATCGCTATAATCGGCTGATCGCGCTCAACGAGGTGGGCGGCGAGCCACGCCGCTTCGGCGTGTCGCCGGGGGCTTTCCACCAGGTAAATTTGCGCCGCTTGGGCCAACACCCGTACGGCATGCTGGCGACGGCGACGCACGATTCCAAACGCGGCGAGGACGTGCGGGCGCGGATCGACGCCCTGTCGGAAATCCCCAACGAGTGGCTAAGTCACCTCCAGCGTTGGGCTCGTTTGAATCATGCGCTCAGGCATGAGGTCGACGGCGGCGTGGCTCCCGCGCGCAACGACGAGTACTTCCTCTATCAAACGATGCTCGGCGCATGGCCATTAGCCGGCCCCGATGCCGACGATTTCGTCGAACGGCTGTGTGCGGCGACGCTGAAAGCCATCCGCGAGGCCAAGCATCGCACCAGTTGGCATCAACCCGACGAGGCGTACGAGCAGGCAACGCTCGATTTCGTCCGCCGGCTGGTGGGGCCCCAGCGTCGCGGCATGTTCCTCGACGATTTCGTGGCGCTGCAGCAGCGGGTGGCCCGCATCGGCATGGTGAATTCGCTGGCGCAGACACTGCTCAAGCTGACGGCGCCGGGCGTCCCCGACATCTATCAGGGGTGCGAGTCCTGGCAACTGGCGCTGGTCGATCCCGACAATCGCCGGCCGGTGGATTACGAGCAGCGGCGGCGGCTGCTCGAGCGCGTGCAAGGCATGCCGCTGGCCGATCTTCTGGGGCAATGGCAGGACGGCGGCGTCAAGCTCGGCCTGATCTGGCATGTGCTGGCGTTCCGCCGGCGATGGCCGGAATTGTTCACCGACGGCGGCTATCGGGCGCTGCAGGTACGCGGCGAACGTGCCGAGCATGTCGTCGCCTTCGCCCGCCATCAGGCGGAAGGCATGGCTATCGCCGCGGTGCCCCGGCTGCTGGCGCCCCTATGGCCGGAGGCGCAGGCGCTGCCGCCGTTGGGTAAGGCGTGGTCGCGCACCTATATCGAATTGCCCCAACGCATCACCGGCGAAACGATGACGGACGCCCTCGGCGGACCGCCGGTCCCCATTACCCGCCGCCGCGGGCGCCCGACCATATCCGGCGAGCACATGTTCGCCACGTTCCCGGTCGCGTTCTTGTCCGATTCGGCCCCGCCGGCCCAGCATGCCTTGCCTGGGCAGGGTTGACTGTCGCGCACCAAAGGAACCATCTGACTCGTACTCGCCGCCCATGTCTTGCCCAACGAGCTGGAGGTCGCATGCCGAGACGCAAAGTCGTCGGGACTGGCGTTGCCCCTGACGAGGTCGCCGCCATCAAGCAGTCCATGACCGACCATCTGCTTTATACGGTCGGCAAGGATGCGCAGAACGCAACCTCGCGCGACTGGTACATCGCCGCCGCCTACGCCATGCGCGACCGCCTGGTCGAGCGCTGGCGGGAAACGCGCCGCGCCTATCGCCAGCAGGACGCGAAGCGTGTCTATTATTTGTCGATGGAGTTCCTGATCGGTCGGACGCTGACCAACAGCATGATCAATCTCGGGCTCTATGACGCCTTTCGGCAGGCGACCGAGGATCTGGGCTACGACCTCGACGAACTGCAGGGATGGGAGGTGGAGCCGGCCCTCGGCAATGGCGGGCTGGGCCGCTTGGCCGCCTGTCTGGTCGATTCCATGGCGACCCTTGGGATTCCGGGCTTCGGCTACGGCATCCGTTACGAATTCGGCATGTTCACCCAGCACATCGAGGGGGGCTGGCAGATCGAGGCCCCCGAGAACTGGCTGCGCTATGGCAACCCATGGGAATTCCAGCGGCCCGGCGTCATCTACCCGGTGCATTTCGGCGGCCGGGTCGTCCAGTACAAGGATGCCAACGGCCGGCTGCGCCACCATTGGGTCGACACCGAGGAAGTCATGGCCATGGCCTACGACGTGCCGGTCCCCGGCTTCGGCGGCCATACCGTCAACGATCTGCGGCTGTGGGCGGCGAAGTCGACCCGCGAATTCGACCTCAAATACTTCAACGCCGGCAACTACATCGAGGCGGTGAAGGACAAAAGCGAATCGGAAAGCCTTTCCAAGGTCCTTTATCCCTCCGATTCGACCGAGCGCGGCAAGGAACTGCGTCTGCGGCAGGAGTACTTCTTCGTCAGCGCTTCGCTGCAGGACATCCTGGCGCGCTATCGCAAGCTGCATCGCACTTTCGACGCGCTGCCAGACCGCGTGGCCGTTCAGCTCAACGACACCCACCCGGCGATGGTCGTGCCCGAGCTGATGCGCATCCTGATCGACGAATATCACCTCGACTGGGACAGGGCGTGGGATTTGACCCGGCGGACCTGTGCGTACACCAACCACACGTTGTTGCCCGAAGCGCTGGAGACGTGGCCGGTCGAGATGTTCGAGAGGCTGCTGCCGCGCCACCTCGACATCATCTACGAGATCAATCACCGTTTCCTGAACGACGTGCGCCATCGCTGGCCGGGTGACGGCGAGGTGTTGCGCCGCATGTCGCTGATCGAGGAAATCGGTGGCCGGCGCGTCCGCATGGGGCATCTAGCCTTCGTCGGCAGCCACAAGGTCAACGGGGTGGCCGAGATCCATACCGAATTGATGAAAAGCACCATCTTCGCCGATTTCGAGCACTTCCAGCCGGGCAAGATCCTGTGCGTGACCAACGGCGTGACGCCGCGGCGATGGCTGCTGTCGGCCAACCCCGGCCTGGCGCAACTGATCAGCAGCCGCATCGGCGATGGCTGGATCACCGATCTCAGCGAGCTGGCGGGGCTGCTGCCCTTTGCCGAGGATGCCGAGTTTCTCCGCCAGCTGTCGGCGATAAAGCGCGCCGACAAGGTGCGCCTGGGCAGTGTCATCGAGCAGCGCCTGGGCGTACCGATCAACGTCGATTCCATGTTCGACGTACAGGTCAAGCGCATCCATGAGTACAAACGCCAGCTCCTCAATCTGCTGCATGTCGTCGCCCACTACGAGCGTATCCGCCTCAACCCGATGGCGCAGGTGGTGCCGCGCACGGTGATCATCGGCGGGAAGGCGGCGCCGGGCTACGCCATGGCCAAGCTGATCATCAAGCTGATCAACGACGTCGCCGACGTGGTCAACAACGACCCCGCCGTCGGCAACAAGCTGAAGCTGATCTTCATCCCCAACTACAATGTCTCGACCGCCGAACTGATCATGCCGGCGGCCGACCTTTCCGAGCAGATATCAACGGCCGGAACCGAGGCGTCGGGGACGGGCAACATGAAGATGTCGATGAACGGAGCCCTGACCGTGGGCACCTGGGACGGCGCCAACGTCGAGATCTGCGAGGAAGTCGGCGAAGACAACATGTTCCTGTTTGGCCTCAAGGCGCATGAGGTCGCCAATCTTCGCCGCGAAGGCTATGATCCTTGGCGCCATATCAACGGCGATGACGAACTGCGGCAGGTGCTCGACATGATCGGCGGCGGGTACTTCTCGCCCGAGCAGCCGGACCGCTTCCGCCCCATCGTCGAGTCGCTGACCACCGGCGGCGACCACTTCTTGCTGTGCGCCGACTACGGGTCCTATGCCCGCGTGCAGCATCAGGCCGATGCCCTGTTCGCCCGCCCGGAGGAGTGGATGCGCAAGGTGGTCCTGAATATCGCCAAGATGGGCAAGTTCTCGTCGGACCGCACCGTTCACGACTATATCCGCGGCGTTTGGTTTGCCGAGCTCGGCACGACGAAGGTCGAGCGGAGCGAGGCTTCGGCGGCGCAGTAGTGGCTTGGATCACGGATTGTTACGAAGTGTGACAGAATCCCGTTGCCTTCACCGGCGGCGATAAGCACAATCCTTCGAGGTAGCGAGAAGCGCCTGGGGGGAATTCGTGCGGAAGCTTCTGTTGGCGCTTCTTATCGGCGGATGTCTTGGCGCCGCCAGCCCGGCCTCGGCCTTGCAGTGCGTTCCGTATGCGCGCCAGGCATCGGGGGTCGTTCTGTCCGGCAACGCCTGGCAGTGGTGGGGGGCGGCCAACGAGCGGTACGAACGCGGCAGCCGGCCGCAAGCGGGTGCCGTTTTGGTGTTCAAGCGCACGGCCTCGATGCCGTACGGGCACGTCGCCGTGGTCGACCGCATCGTCAGCAGCCGGGAAATCCGCATCCATCACGCCAACTGGGGCTCCGACCGCCGGACTCGCGGTCGCGTCACGCACGACGTCGCCGTGCGGGACGTCTCGCCCGCCAACGACTGGACGCAGGTGCGCGTCTGGCATGCGCCCAGTGACACACTCGGTGCCCGCACCAACCCCACCTACGGCTTCATCTATCCGGCGCGGTCGCGGGCAACCATGGCCTCTGTCGGGCGGCGCACCGTGCCGGCGAAGGCGTCCCAGGCGATGGCCGCTTCGGCAACGGGCGGGAAGGGCGGTGCCGAGGCCCTCAATCGCCAGGTGCTGACAAGGCTGCACGCCTCCGAGCCGGACTCGGCAAACACGGGGACCACGGCCAATCTGCCGGCGGAGAAACCATAGGGCCGGCGCCGTCGCCACCCCTTCGTGGCGCAAGCAACTTGCGCCCCCTCTCAAATGCGCTATGGTCGAGAGTGCGGCTAGGGACAGGCAGACCGACGAGGCTCTACGGTAGAAATGCCCCAAATCGCAACGCGGCCCATCGAGATCGCCATCGCCGAAAAGAACTCGTTGCTGCAAAGCAGCCTGGTAGGGTTGTTCAGTGACGAGGCGCGTTTCCGCGTGGTTGCCACGGCGGCCGATGGGGAACGCTTCCTCGAGACGGTCGACTGCGTTCCGTTCGATGTCGGGGTCATCGGCTGGGAAATGCCGGCAATCGATGGCCGCGGGGTCTTGCAGGCCTTGCGGCTCAAGTCTCACGCCCCGCGCATCATCGTCTACACCGGCACCGCTAATCCCGACGTGCCGCGGCAAGCGATGTCCTTGGGTGCGGCCGGCTTCTGCTCGAAAAGCGACCCGCCGGCCAGTCTCGTCGACACCATCCAGGCGGTGGCCAGCGGTCGCATGGTGTTTCCGTTCATCGACGTCGGCCGTCTGAGCGACAACCCCTTCGCCGCACTGACACCGCGTGAGCGCGAGATGTTGGCGGCCTTGGCCGGCGGCCTCACCAACCATCAGATGGCCGTACACCTTGGCATTTCGCTCAACACGGTGAAGTTCCATTTGAAGAACTTGTACGAAAAGCTGGGCGCCACCAATCGAGCGCAGGCGGTGGCCTGCTATCTCCAGGGCCGCGAAAGGCGGGCCTAGAGCGTAGCAAGCGCCGCTGACGAGGCGGCCGAACGTCGTTGCGCCGAATTTGCCGGCGAGACGGCGGATATGCTGGAAATTGTCCTCGACATCGACGATAAGCGCGCCATGAGGATGGGGAATCGTCGATACCCGCCCGCGGGTGACGGTGAAGGCGCTTGTCCCGCGATGCACCCAGGAGCCGATTTAAGCGGCATCCGGCTCTTTCGCGGCGATCGCGCATCCACCATTTAGGCCTCGGGCCGACGACGGGGCGCCCACCCTCCGAGACGCGCCATGCAGCAAAACGAAGGACAGCCGATGACCGCCCAGCCCAGCCAGGCTCAAGTGACGCACCAGGAGATGGCGAGCGCCATCCGCTTCCTCGCCATGGACGCCGTCGAGAAGGCGAAGTCGGGACATCCAGGCATGCCGATGGGCATGGCCGACGTCGCCACGGTGCTGTTCGGCCGTTTCCTCAAATTCGATCCGACGGCGCCGCGCTGGGCCGATCGCGACCGCTTCGTGCTGTCGGCCGGGCACGGCTCGATGCTGCTCTATGCGCTGGCCTATCTCACCGGCTATGCCGATGTCGACATCGAGCAGGTCAAGAATTTCCGCCAGCTCGGCGCCCGCACCGCGGGGCATCCCGAATTCGGCCACGTCGCCATCGCCGACACCACCACCGGCCCGCTGGGCCAGGGCATCACCAATGCCGTCGGCATGGCCTTGGCCGAGAAGATGCTGGCCGCCCGCTACGGCAAGAATGCCGTCGACCACTACACCTACGTCATCGCCGGCGACGGCTGCCTGATGGAGGGTGTCAGCCAGGAGGCCATTTCCATGGCCGGCACCTGGCAACTCGGCAAGCTGATCGTGCTGTGGGACGACAACAACATCTGCATCGACGGCGACGTGACCGTCGCCAACACCGAGGACCAGCTCAAGCGCTTCGAGGCCGCCGGCTGGGACGCGGTGCGTGTCGATGGCCATGATCCCGAGGCGGTGGCCCAGGCCATCGCGGCGGCGAAGAAGTCGAAGAAGCCGTCGCTGATCGCCTGCCGCACCATCATCGGCTATGGCGCCCCCACCAAGGCCGGCTCCGAGAAGACCCACGGCGCGCCGCTCGGCGCCGACGAGATCGCCGGCGCTCGCCAGAAGCTCGGCTGGCCGCACGCCCCCTTCGAGGTGCCGGCGCCGGTGTTGAAGGCGTGGCGCGCGGCCGGCACCTTCGGCGCCAGCGAGCGTGCCGCCTGGCAGGCGCGCGTGGCAGCGCTGCCGGCGAAGAAGCAGGCGGAATTCGACCGCACCCAGTCCGGCGAGCTGCCCGCCGGCTGGGAGCGCAAGGTGCTGGCGTTCAAGAAGAAGATCAGCGCCGAACAGCCGAAATGGGCGACGCGCAAGGCCTCGCAGGAAGTGCTCGAGGTGCTGACCGCGGCGGTCCCCGAGATGATCGGCGGCTCGGCCGACCTCACCCACTCCAACCTGACCATCACCAAGGCGACCAAGCCGGTGAAGGACGGCGACTTCTCGGGGCGCTACATCCATTACGGCGTGCGTGAGCACGGCATGACGGCGGTGATGAACGGCCTCGCCTTGCACGGCGGCTTCATCCCCTATGGCGGTACCTTCCTGGTGTTCGCCGACTATATGCGCCCGGCGATGCGCATGGCGGCGCTGATGGGCCAGCGGGCGATCTATGTCCTGACCCATGACTCCATCGGCCTCGGTGAGGACGGCCCGACGCACCAGCCGATCGAAACGGTGGCGTCCCTGCGCGCCATGCCGAACATGACCGTGTTCCGCCCCGCCGACCCGGTGGAGACGGCCGAGTGCTATGCCCTGGCGCTGGCCAACGACAAAGGCCCCAGCGTCCTCGCGCTGTCGCGGCAGAACCTGCCGACGGTGCGCACCAAGCATACGCGCGACAATCTGTCGGCCAAGGGGGCCTATGTGCTGGCCGAGGCCCAAGGTCGGCGCCGCGCCACCATCCTCGCCACCGGCTCGGAAGTGTCGCTGGCGCTCGACGCCCGCGACATGCTGCAGGCCAAGGGCATCGGCACGGCCGTGGTCTCGATGCCGTCGTGGGAGCTGTTCGAGCGCCAGGACGACAAGTACCGCCGCAAGGTACTGGGCAATCCCAAGGGCGTGCGCGTGGCCGTCGAGGCCCTGGGCACCTTCGGCTGGGAGCGCTATGTCGGGGCCGACGGCGCCGTCATCGGCATGACAGGGTTTGGTGCTTCCGGCCCGGCCGGTGACCTTTATCGGCATTTCGGCATCACCGCCGAGGCGGTGGTCGACGCCGTGACCACACGGCTGTAGGATCGCGCCGCCTCGCGAAGGAAAGGAAGGAAAGATGGCTCTCGTTTCGATGCGTCAGCTTCTCGATCACGCGGCGGAGAACGGCTATGGCCTGCCCGCCTTCAACGTGAACAACATGGAGCAGGTCAAGGCGATCATGGAGGCGGCCGACGCCACCAACAGCCCGGTGATCCTGCAGGGCTCGGCCGGCGCCCGCAAATATGCCGGCGAGCCGTTCCTGCGCCATCTGATCCTGGCCGCCGTCGAGGCCTATCCGCACATCCCGGTGTGCATGCACCAGGACCACGGCACCTCGCCGGCGGTGTGCGTGCGCGCCATCCAGTCGGGCTTCTCGTCGGTGATGATGGACGGCTCGCTGCGTGAGGACGGCAAGACCCCGGCCTCCTACGACTACAACGTCGAGACCACCCGCAAGGTCGTCGATTTCGCCCATGCCTGCGGCGTGTCGGTCGAGGGTGAACTGGGCTGCCTCGGCTCGCTGGAAACCGGCCAGGCCGGCGAGGAAGACGGGGTCGGCGCCGAGGGCACGCTGGAGCATTCGCAGCTCCTGACCGACGCCAACGAGGCTGCCGAGTTCGTCAAGGCGACCAAGGTCGACGCCCTGGCCATCGCCATCGGCACCAGCCACGGCGCCTACAAATTCACCAAGAAGCCGTCGGGCGACGTGCTGCGCATCGACCGGGTCAAGGAGATCAACGCCCGCATCCCCAATACGCACTTGGTGATGCACGGCTCGTCGTCGGTGCCGCAGGACTGGCTGGACGTCATCAACACCTTTGGCGGCGACATGGGCCAGACCTATGGCGTGCCGGTGGCCGAGATCGTCGAGGCCATCAAGTACGGCGTGCGCAAGGTCAACATCGACACCGACCTGCGCATGGCCTCCACGGGATCGATCCGCAAGTTCTTCGCCGAGCACCGCAAGGAGTTCGACCCGCGCAAGTATCTCAAGGAAGCCCAGAAGGGCATGACCGAGATCTGCAAGCTGCGCTACGAGGCTTTCGGCACCGCCGGCTGGGCGTCGAAGATCACGGTGACGTCGCTGGAGAAGATCGCCGACCGCTACGCCAAGGGCGAACTCGAGCCGCAGATTCGCTAAATGATTCTCCCTCTCCCGCTTGCGGGAGAGGGCTTATCTTCGTCATTCCCGCGAAAGCGGGAATCCATGGCGCAACCCGCATTGCTCTTGGGCTCAGGGGCTGGTGTCACGCCCGAACATGGACCCCCGCTTCCGCGGGGGTGACGAACAGGAGATGAAACCAACATGGTCAAGATCGCCCCCAGCATCCTCTCTGCCGACTTCGCCCGCCTGGGCGAGGAGGTGCGCGCGATCGACAAGGCCGGGTGCGATTACGTCCATATCGACGTCATGGACGGCCATTTCGTCCCCAACATCACCATCGGCCCGGCGGTGGTGAAGGCGCTACGGCCGCACACCAAGAAGCTGTTCGACGTCCATCTGATGATCGATCCGGTCGATCCTTACATCGAGGCCTTCGCCGAGGCCGGCAGCGACATCATCACCGTACATGCCGAGGCCGGCTGCCATCTCGACCGCACGTTGCAGCTCATCCGCTCGCTGGGCAAGAAGGCTGGCGTGTCGCTCAACCCGGCGACGCCGGAATCGGCCCTCGAATACGTCCTCGATAAGCTCGATCTCGTTTTGGTGATGAGCGTCAACCCCGGCTTCGGCGGCCAGAGCTTCATCGCGTCGCAGCTCGACAAGGTGCGGCGCATCAAGCAGATGATCGGCAAGCGCCCGATCGAGCTGGAGATCGACGGCGGGGTCACCGCCGATAATGCCGCGGAGATCGCGGCGGCCGGCGTCGACGTCATGGTGGCGGGCTCGGCGGTGTTCCGCACGCCGGCCTACGAGGCCCACATCGCCGCCATCCGCGACGCGGCACGCGCGGGGCGCTGACCCCCGCCTCGCCAGCCACCAGCTCGGCCGGCTGCACGCCGTGACCACCTTGTCCTTGGGCAAGGTGGCTTCATTGGCTTGGAAAAAATAGCGAACCTGCTTGGAGGTGCTGCGATGCAAGGGCAGGACGGGCATACCGAAAAGGCCAAGATGCTGGCGGGCGAGCTTTACGACCCTCTGGATTCCGAGCTCGTCGCGGCCCGAGAACGCGCACGGGATCTTTGCCAATCGCTGAACGCCACGCGCGAAGCGGAGCGGGACGAGCGGCGGCGCATTCTACGCGAACTGTTGGGTGCTGGCGGCGACACAGTGTGGATGCAGC
The DNA here is from genome assembly GCA_036675815.1 of Rhodospirillaceae bacterium. GTDB lineage: Bacteria > Pseudomonadota > Alphaproteobacteria > Rhodospirillales > Magnetospirillaceae > JAKFEE01. The sequence continues at coordinate 188,170 of JAKFEE010000021.1, read as the reverse complement.
CCCCCTTCTTCTGTGACTACGGCTCCAATATCGAGCTTGGGGAGCGGGTGTTCTTCAACTTCAACTGCGTCGTGCTGGACGTGTGCGCGGTGCGCATTGGGAGCTTCACGCTTTTCGGTCCGGCGGTGCAGATCTACACGCCTTTGCATCCGCTCAACGCACAGTTACGTCGGCGAGAAGAGTTCGGGAGCCCGGTGGAAATCGGATCAGACGTATGGGTGGGTGGAGGGGCGCTCATCATGCCGGGTGTGCGGATCGGATCGCGGGCGGTGATCGGTGCCGGCAGCGTGGTGACGCGGGATATTCCGGAGGGCGTTTTTGCCGCGGGCAATCCCTGTCGCGTGATCCGCGCGATCACGGAGTAAAGAGGCCGCCTCCTATGCCAGAGCGTGTGAAGGAATTCCCTTTTTCCGTCACCCCGCGGAAGAGCGTGTGAAGGAATCGATCATTTGTTCCGTCATTCCCGCGAAAGCGACGCGAAAGCGGGAATCCATTCCGCCGGCGGCACGACCTGCGGTGCTTTGGCCGGCATCCCACCACGATTTCGATGCTGAAGCGCAGGCGGAATGGACCCCCGCTTCCGCGTCGCTTCCGCGGGGGTGACGGAGAAGGGATTCCTTCACACGCTCCGAAGCGGGGCTCCATATTGGGGCCGCACGGAACCCGCGCTACCAATGTCGTGCGGTTCAGCGACGGATTCCCGCTTTCGCGGGAATAACGAAACAACGGGTAAGCCATCGGAGAGAGGGACTTTGGCGCAATTGCCCGTAGCACCTCGACCAGCCATATCCGCCAAAGGGTTTGACGACTATAGGAGGATGCTGGATGGAGCGCGGAGGCCGCGGCGTTTTTTATCTGGTGGTGGAGGCCAACGAGGGCCAAAGCGCCGCGATCATGCCAGCGGTTCGGCGAAAAATGCGTAGCGACGGGTGCGTGAGCATTCCGCGGCGCGTCATTACTCATCCCATCGGAAGTGGCGACGAGTTGTACCAGTCGGTTACCCCGGCGCAGTTCCAGGATCTGCGGCGTGGTGGGGCCTTCGCCTTCGTGTGGAGCTGCGATGGCCGCAATTTTGCCTTGCCGGCGAGCGTGCGGGCCGATCTCGAGGCGGGGAAAGCCGTAGTGGCGGCCGTGGCGGCGTCCGCCGTCGCCGAGGCGCTGGAGTGCTTCGAGCGCGTCGTGCTGGCGGTAACGCCTGAGACCATCGATACCGTCGACGTCGCCAGCCTGCTCGCCTGCGAAGACGTGCTCAACCTGTCGTCCACCTCCGCCGATGCCGCCGTGGACGCGCTCAAGGTCCATCTGCAAGGGGCGATGCCGGCGTTGCCGCCGGTCACAACCCGTTATCTGCCGCAGCTGCCGGCGTAGAGCCTACGAATCGTACTGAACCAGCGACGTAAAGGGGACGCCGAGACGCTCGCGTCCCTTGAGGAATGTCAGCTCGACGATGGATGCGGCGCCGACCACCTCGGCGCCGACCTTGTCGATCAGTTCGATGGCGGCGCGTAGCGTCCCGCCGGTGGCCAGAAGGTCATCGAGCACGACCACTCGCTGTCCGGGCCGCACGGCGTCCTCCTGGATCTCGACGGTGTCGGAGCCGTATTCCAACGCATAGTCATGACGGATGGTTCGCCCCGGCAGCTTGCCACGCTTGCGCACCATCATGAAGCCGCAACCCAGTTTCAGCGCCAAGGGCGCAGCCACCAGAAACCCCCGCGATTCGATGCCGGCCAGCACGTCGGGATGATGCTTGCGCACGGCATTGGCCAGGCGCCCCATGGTCACTTGCCATGCATCCGGATGGGCCAGCAGCGTCGAGATATCGTAAAAGAGGATCCCGGGCTTGGGGAAGTCCGGGATCGCGCGAATGTGGTCCTTGATATCCATGGCTGTTCCGATCGGGGTCGCGGCAGGCGGATCGTAGCGGCAACGGCGGCGTCGCGCAAACGTCACGCGGCCCTCCAGCGGTTGCGACGCTCTCCCGGCTTCTCTAACATCCGCCCCGCATCGAAAGGAGGGGCCATGTTCGCAAATCTGAGACGCTTGCTCACCGGGACGGCGCTCGCCTGGGCGCTGATGGCGCCGACGCCGGCGACGGCCGAGCCCCCGCCCTCCACGACGATCGTCTTGAGCAGCGGCGAGGCGGGCGGCTTGTACTATCCGTTGGGTGGGGCGGTATGCCGGCTGGTCAACAAGGGTCGCGAACATCATGGGCTCCGCTGTCTGGTCGAGCCGAGTGCCGGCAGCGCCGCCAATCTCGCCGCCTTGCGCAGCGGCGAGGTCGACCTGGCGATCGTGCAGTCGCGCGCGCACATGGAGGCCTTTCGTGGCACGGGGGCCTTCGCCGAGATGAAGGCGTTCACCGAATTGCGCTCGCTCGCGTCGCTCCACGGCGAAGCGGTGGTGGTTCTGGCGGCGAAGGGTGCCGCGATCAAGTCGCTTGCCGATTTGAAGGGCAAGAAGGCCAGCCTGGGCCGCCCGAAGAGCTTTCAGCGGCTGATGGCCGAAACGGTTCTGACGGCGGCGGGGCTGGCGCCGGATGATTTGACGACGGTGCTCGAGTTGGACACATCCGAACAGAAGGCGGCCTTGTGCGACGGTCGGATCGATGCCGCCTTTTTCGCCGGACTGCATCCGCTGGCCGCGGTGCAGGAAGCAATCACCGAGTGCGAGGCCGAGGTTGTCGACCTTTCGGCCCTGACCTCGGCCGAAGCGCTGCGGAAGGTACCGTTCCTTGCCCCGCAGGCGCTGGCGGCCGATACCTATGCCGGGATCGAGACGGAGATCGCCAGCGTGGCGATGAAGGCCACCCTAGTGACGACGACCAAGCTGAGCGAGGCTGCCGCTTACGCCGTTGTCGCGGCGATCGGCCAGAATTTCGACAGCTTACGCGCCATGCACCCGCAGTTGCGGAACCTCGACCGCAAGGGGTTGGCGGTGGGCGCGCTGACGGCGCCGTTGCACGCCGGTGCCGAGCGGTTCTATCGCGAAGCCAACCTGCTGCCCTAGAACCCATGCTGAAGTGGTAGGCTACCCATCAAGAGGCAAAAGCACCTTCACCGTCGGATATCCGTGAACCCCGACGAAGGTGGGGTATTTTTTGCTCGATACTTTGCGCAATATCGCCGCCTTCGCGTCGTTGGATTTGGGGGCAAAACGTTGGTACCGGAAAATGAACGCGTAGCCATGCCGGAGACAGGCAACTTGGCCGTGATCGCTTATGAGTTGAATTCCGTGGCGCTGAAAATGGCGGCCGAAGCGGAGACACTGGTGCGGGGCATTGCGCGGGATCGGTCGGACGGTGAATCGGCTCAACCCGTGCTGGTGGAGGAAATGCGCGACCTGATCCGCCACTTGCATGAGGGCACGCGTGCCTTGCGCTTCGCCCGTCTCAGCGGTCACAGCCTCAAAGCGCGGTGACCGCTCTGCCCACCCGTCACGATCGGCGGCGGCGGCGCCCGCCGGCCGATCGTCCAAATGCTGACGCGTGGGCCATACGCCCATCCGCATACATCTTGTTGTCGTCGAGGCCGTCGTGAAGCGTGTCGACCGGCGCCTGTTGCGGTTGCTGGCCGATCGCGCGTCGGTTGAGCCGCGCCGTCGCACCAATCACAACCTGCACACGACCCTGGAGGACCGTGTCCAGCGGTTCTGCAACGCGATGGCGCCTGGCAGTTACGTGCGGCCGCATCGCCATGTCACGCCGCCGAAATGGGAGTTGTTCGCCGTCCTGGGCGGCGCCGCGGCGGTGCTGACCTTCGACGGCGACGGGCGGGTGCGCGAGCGTGCCGAGCTGGGCCGGGGCGGTGACGTCATCGTCGAGGTTCCGCCCGGCATGTGGCACGCCGTGGCGGCGCTGGAGGCCGATACGGTGCTGCTCGAGATCAAGGAAGGGCCGTACCAACCGGTGTCGGACAAGGATTTTGCCGCCTGGGCCCCGGTCGAAGGCCACCCCGACGCCGCACGCTTCGAACGGTGGTACCGGGCGGCGCGGCCCGGCGATCCGCCGCCCGGCGGCTGACGTCCGGGTCAGTCGGCCGACGGCCTCCCGTCCGCCATGGCCGCCAGGCGGTCCAGCCGTCGCAACGTGTCGGCGTCCACCACGCCATCCACCCGGCGCGGCCGATAGTGGCGCTGAAAGGCGGTGATCGCCGCCACCACCACGGCCTTGGCGGCGGCGCCTGGGACATCGTAACCGCAACGGGCGAGCAGGTCTTGCACCGCGGACGCGGGGATGATGCGATCGTCGGGGGCCTCCTCGCCGAAAGGCCAGAGCCCGATTCCCCAACCGGCCAGGCGCGGCCAGTCGAACAGTTCGCCGGGGTCTTGCTTGCGCATGGGGGCCACGTCGGAATGGCCGAGGACGTTGTGCGGCGGTATGGGATGACGGGCGAGGATGTCGCACGCCAACCCTCGCAGGGCCAGCATCTGCGCTTCGGCAAAGGGGCGGTAGCCGAACTCATGCCCCGGATTGACCAGTTCGATGCCGATCGATCGGCTGTTGACGTCGCGATCGCCGTGCCAGCACGACACGCCGGCATGCCAGGCGCGGCGGTCCTCGGCTACCAGCCGATAGACCGTGCCGTCCTCATCGATCACGTAATGGGCGCTGACCTTAGCCGCCGGATCGCACAGGCGCGCCAGAGCGGCGCCCGCGGTCTCCATACCGGTGTAGTGGATCACGAGGATATCGACGTCGCGCCCTGGCGGGCGCCCTTCGTGATTGGGTGAGGCCAGGGCGATCATCACCGCTCCGGCGGCCCTAGAACGGGCAGTCGGGGCGCCCGCAGCGCCGGGGGCGCTGCGCCGGCACATAGCTGCCGCACACGCGGCATTCGACCATGTCCTCGACGGCCTCGGCCTCGGCCTTGGTCCCATGGCCGCCGGCCGGAACCTCGCGGCGACGCTCGCGGTCGCCCCGCAGCACCATGCGGTTCCAGTATTTGAACCCGAACCAGACCAGGGCAATGGCGATGACGGTGAGCAGGAGCTTGTTCAACATCGCCAATTTATGAGCCGCGCCAGCGCAAGGGTCAATCGCGGCCCGCCCAGCGCGTCGGCCCAATGTCCAAACGGGGGCATCCGCATTGATTGTTGCAACTAAAGAGGGCGAGTGGCTAGCATAGCCATCGTGAAACTAGTGAGGCTGCTATGCGAGCACTGATTGCGGTAAGCATTGCCGCCGGCCTCTCGATGGCTGGCGCAGAGGCCTGGTCACAGGATCTTTCCGGACAGCTGATCGCGCCGGCGCCCAATTTGCCGATGCGCGCCAGTCCCCCGTCCATGTTCTTCACGCCGCCCGGCGACCAGATCGGCGCGACCGTCCCCAAACAGGAGTATCGCATCCTCGAGCAACGGCGGATTCCGACGATATTCGGCGGTCAGCAGTGGCTGAAGATCGAGAATGCGCAGCAGCCCGAGAAGCGCGGCTGGATCTACTCCGGGTCCGGCGACGATCCGGCGGCCAATTTCAAATTTTCGGGGCAGGAGTAAATTTTCGGGCAGGAGTAAAGGTCATGGGCATCATTTCGTCCGCCTCCGTACTGCTGGCGCTGCTCGTCGCCCTCTATGTTGCCGGCGTTTGGGTCAGGTCCTACCTGATGCCGCCCGCCGACGCGGCGCCGCTGGGGAAGGAGCTGTTGGCGGCCATCCCCCTGGGTCTGGTGGTGATGAGCATCTATGCTCGGAACACCTTCCCCGCGCTGGAGGGCTTGTCCGGGAACGCCACCGGCGTCTACGACTACGGCTACGCGTTCGGCTATGCCGTGATCATGGGCATGATCTCGCGCGAGACCCTGGACCGGTGGGTCGCCAGGCCACCAAATCTCATCCCGCGCGGCCGCCGCCCGGACGATTAGTCACAAGCCGTAGCGGCTCCACAGGGCTCGCTCCTCCACGGCGGCCAGCGCCGCCGTGGCCCAGGTCTCGGGCGCGGCGATGCGCAGCCGCCGCAGCAGCCACGCCTTGCGCTCGCCGATCAGGCGCAGCCGCACCTTGTCGCCGAAACGCCGGCGCATGGTCTCGCGCAACTCGCCGAGACCGTCGATCAAGCCCAGTTCGACGGCCCGGCGCCCCGTCCAGATGTCGCCGTTGAACAACATCTCTTCCGGTGCTTTCAGCTTGTCGCCGCGCCGCGCCCGCACCACCGCCTTGAAGCTGTCGTGGATGTCGGCCTGCAGTGCTTTTACGCGGGCGATGTCCTCGGGGTCTTCCGGGCGGAACGGGTCCAGCATGGACTTGCGCTCGCCCTGGGCATAGATGCGCCGCTCGACGCCCATGCGCTCGATCAGCCCGGTAAAGCCGAAGCCGGCGGCGACGACGCCGATCGAGCCCAGAATCGAATTGGTGTCGGCATAGATCTCGTCGGCCGCCAGCGCCAGCCAATAGCCGCCCGAGGCGCCGACATCCTCGACGAAGGCGATCACCGGCACGTTCTTCTCGGTGGCCAGCTGGCGGATGCGCTGATGGATCAAGGAAGACTGCACCGGGGCGCCGCCCGGCGAATTGATGGCCAGGGCCACCGCCGCCAGCGGCTTGGGCGCGAAGGCGCGCTCGATCAGCGGTGCCAGCGGCGCCGCCTCCAGCCCGTGGCGGATGCCGCCGACGCGGCCGATGACGCCCTGCAACCGCAGCACCGTCACCAGCGGGGCGGTCGGGCGAAAGCGGTCGAGCAGTGAGATCATGTCCATGACCCCAAGTTAGGCAGACGCCGGCAGCTTGCCAACCATGGCGTCAGTCGAGGCCGGCGCCGTTCCACAGCACCGCCCTGGCGGCGGCGGTGTAGTTGCCGTCCTCGGCGTGCAGCACCAGCCCCGGCCCCAAGGCCAGCGGGCTGGCGACGCCCTTGCGCGCGCGCAGGATGACACGCCGCGCCGGCCGGCCGGCCTTCGGCCATAGCGGGCACAGGCTGATCTCACCGACCTTGCCGCGCAGCGCCGCCAGCAACTCGTCCAGGCGATCGGCGCGGTGGATGACGATGAGGGTACCCTTGGGCCGCAGCATATTGACGCAAAACCGCAGCCACATCCCGAGATCGGCCTCGCCCTCGACATTGGCCGTGGCCTTGGTGTCGTCGGGAGGCGGGGAGCCTTGCTCGGCGTCGAGGAAGGGCGGATTGGTCATCACGTGGTGGAAGGAGCCGGGGGCCAGGCGCGGCGGCGGCGTCAGCAGATTGCCGGTGAGCACGTCGATGCGGCCGGCCATGCCGTTGAGGGCCACGTTGTCGCGCGCGAGCGCCGCCAATGCCGGCTGCAGTTCGATCCCGAACACGCGGCAGCCCGGCACCCGCGCCGACAGGCACAGGCTGGCGGCGCCGACGCCGATACCGACGTCCAGCACCATCTGGCCGCCGCTGGCCGGCACCGCCGCCGCCAGGAAGACCGGATCGATGGCGGCGCGATAGCCCTCGGCCGGCTGGCGCAGCTTGACGCGGCCGCCGAGCAGCGCATCCTCGGTGATTTCCATGCCCCGGTCGCCTTTGTCCCCTTGCCCCCAACGGGCCACCTGTGGCTAAGTGCGGCCCGCTAACTTGTTGTAAACTTGACCGTCGCGAAATCGCAACCTTATGCTCGCCGCGGTCGCGGACCATCCGAGGGAAACTGGTGGCCATCGTGGTAAGTCTGGACGAGCGGAGCAAGCCGGCCCGCGGTATCGACGCGCTCCTGCACCTGGTCGACGCCGATCTCGAGCGCGTCAATCACGCCATCATCGAGCGCATGCACAGCCCGGTGGCCCTGATTCCGCAGCTCGCCGGCCACATCATCGCCGCCGGCGGCAAGCGCCTGCGACCGATGCTGACCCTGGCCGCCGCCCGCGCCTGCGGCTATGACGGCGACCGCCACATCAAGCTGGCCACCTGCGTCGAGTTCATCCACACCGCCACCCTGCTGCATGACGACGTCGTCGACGAAAGCGATCTGCGCCGCGGCCTCGCCTCGGCCAATGCGGTCTGGGGCAACAAGGCCAGCGTGCTGGTCGGCGACTTCCTGTTCAGCCGCGCCTTCGAATTGATGGTCGAGGACGGCTCGCTGGCGGTGCTGGCCATCCTGTCGCGCGCCTCGTCGGTGATCGCCGAGGGTGAGGTGCTGCAGTTGATCACCACCAACGACACCGACACCACCCAGGATGCCTATCTCGACGTCATCCGCTCGAAGACGGCGGCGCTGTTCGCCGCCGCCTGCCGGGTCGGCGCCGTCGTCGCCGACCGGCCCAAGGCCGAGGAGGAGGCGCTGGAACGCTACGGCCTCAATCTCGGCATCGCCTTCCAGCTCATCGACGACGTCCTCGACTACTCGGCCAAGCAGGCGACCCTGGGCAAGACCATCGGCGACGACTTCCGCGAGGGCAAGATCACCCTGCCGATCATCCTCGCCTTCCGCCGCGGCGACGACGAGGAGCGGGCGTTCTGGCGCCGCACCGTCGGCAGTCTCGATCAGCACGACGGCGATCTCGAGCGGGCACAGGCGCTGATGGCCCGCCATGAGACCCTGCAGGCCACCGTCGAGCGCGCCCGCCACTACGGCGCCATTGCCCGCGACGCCCTTGGCATTTTCCCGGAGTCACCGATCAAGGCGGCACTGGCCGAGGTCATCGATTTCTGCATCGAGCGGGCCTATTGAACAACCGCAAGATTACCGCAAATTCCGCTTTGCGCCGGCGTCGGATGACGCTATATAAGGCGCCTCTCGGGCGGTCGGAGTGTAGCTCAGCCTGGTAGAGCACTGTCTTCGGGAGGCAGGGGCCGGAGGTTCGAATCCTCTCACTCCGACCAAATATTTTCTCAGCGCGAGCGACGATTTATGGGCTGCCTCCGGGCGGCCCTTCGTCGTTTTCATCTACGCTGATGTCCGCCGCCGCCCGGCGACCATGCCCTTTGTCCAGGGGGGGCTTACGGTTGAGGCTCGACCTTGCCGCTCCCATCTGTCAATCTTGGATATCCCACAGCCGCGTGACGACCCCCGCGGCCGCATCCCAGGTGCGGCCGGTGCCGATTGCCGCCCGGCGGATGCGTCAACAGATGGGAGAACCTGAATGCCCAACCGCCCCCGGAAGAACGTCTACAAGAGCTATCAACTGGCATTCGAGGACGACGAGTTCCTGCATGGCGATTCGATGCGGGGCGTCCGTTTCCTGCTCGAATACCAGAAGCCGGAGGAGCATATGCGGGCCTGGGGCATCCGCTCCACCATCGTCGTGTTCGGCAGTGCCCGCGTACCGTCGCCCGAGCAGGTCGAGGAGCTTCGTGCCGGCGCCCTGTCGGCCGCAGACAAGGCCGAGGCCGAACGTATGGCGCAGAAGGCGCTGTGGTACGACGAGGCTCGCCGGTTCGGCCGTCTCGTCTCCGAAAATGGCGGTGCCCTCGAGCCCACCGCCGATGGCCTGCGCGACAACGTCATTTGCTCGGGGGGCGGCCCGGGCATCATGGAGGCGGCGAATCGCGGCGCCCACGAGGTCGGGGCGCCGTCGGTGGGGCTCAACATCCTGTTGCCGCACGAGCAGGAGCCCAATCGCTACAGTACCCCCGACCTGACCTTCAACTTCCACTATTTCCACATGCGCAAGTTCCACCTCGCCAAGCGCGCCAATGCGCTGGCGATCTTCCCCGGCGGCTTCGGCACCCTCGACGAGTGCTTCGAGATCCTCAACCTGCGCATCACCAACAAGGCCTCGCCGCTGCCCATCGTGCTGGTCGGTCGCGATTATTGGCGCCAGATCGTCAATTTCGACGCCCTCGTCGAGCACGGCATGGTCAGCACCGAAGAGTTGGTCAACTTCGAGATGGTGGATACCGCCGAGCAGGCGTGGGAGGCGATGCTGCGCCGCGGCCTGAAACGGCGCCAGCCCCCGTTTGCCAACGGCTCCGGCACCCCCACCTGAGTGGGGACTAAACTGGATCAAGGCCAACGCGCCCCGCAGGCTCTGCAGCGCCTGACCCCGGAAGCGCACCGGCGCCGCGATTAACCTCGATCAGTCCGGCGGGCGGATTCGGCGAACACCATGACCCGTTCATCGGGGAGCAGTGCCATGACCCCAACCTCGCGGGATGCCGATGAGACCTCCGGCCTGCCCGTCGGCTTGTTCGGCGCCAGCACAGGCGCGGCGGCATTGGTGGCGGCAGCGAAGCTGGGTGAACGGATCGGCTGCGTCGTTTCGCGCGGCGGTCGCTCCGATCTCGCCGGCGAGTCGCTCGCCATGGTCGGCGCGCCGACCCTGCTGATCGTCGGCGGGCTCGACGAGGCGGTGTTCGACCTCAATCAGACCGCGTTGGCACACCTTCCCGGAGAGGCCGAATTGGTGGTGATCGAGGGGGCAACGCATCTATTCGATGAGCCGGGGACTCTCGATTCGGTCGTCGATCTGGCCGCCGAGTGGTTCCTCAAGCACTTCCAGCCCAGGCAGGAACACGGCCATGTTCACCAATCGCAGTGAAGCCGGGCGCCTGCTGGGCGAACGGCTGGCCCCCTATCGCGATCGCCACCCGGTGGTCTTGGCGCTGCCGCGCGGCGGGGTGCCGGTAGCGCTGGAGATTGCCAAGGCCCTAACCGCCGCGCTCGACATATTGCTGGTGCGCAAGATCGGTGCGCCGTGGCAGCCGGAGTTGGCGGTGGGGGCGGTGGTGGATGGTGGCGAGCCGATCATCGTCACCAACGACGAGGTGATGCGTCTGACCGGCGCCGACGCGGAGTACGTCGACCGCGAGGCACGCCGGCAGCTTGCGGAGATCGAACGGCGACGCCAGCTGTACTTGGCCGGGCGGCCGCCGGCGGTGGTGGCGGGCAAGACCGTGATCGTCGTCGACGATGGCATCGCCACCGGCGCCACTATGCGCGCTGGGCTGAGGGCGTTGGCGCGTCGCCAGCCGGAACGCTTGATCCTGGCGGTGCCGGTGGCGGCGGCGGACACGCTGGAGTCGCTGCGCGCCGAGGTCGACGAGGTGGCGTGCCTGTACGTGCCGGCGGACCTTGGAGCCATTGGCATGCATTACAGGGATTTTCGACAACTGACGGATGAAGAGGTGATCGCCCAGCTGGACGAGGCTCGGCGCCTCCTGGCGGCATCCGGCGATCGCGATCACGATTCTGCGGGAGGTGGATCATGATGTCGGGCGCGGCGCCTCTTACCCATGACCAGGTGATCGGTGTCGTCGGCCAGATTGACGACGACAAGATCGCGGACATCATCGCCACCGGCGCCACCTTGGAGGAAGTCGTCGAGGCGTTTGCCTGGGCCTCCGACGAAACGGATGCCCTTGCCGATGCCGAGAGGTCCCTGGCCGGCCGGGTGGCGGCGGTCTACGACGTCCTCACCGCCGAGGAACAGTGGGAAGAGGAGCGCTGATCACCGCCGCAATCTGAGCATGGAGGTGCCGATGCCGATGCCGATGCCGGGGCCGCTGGGCACGAGTCTGCCGCCGCCGCAGACCGAGGGTATGCTATCGCTGGAACAGGCGGTTCAACGCCGGCGCACCGTCCGCGCATTCGCGGGCAAGGGGCTCGGCTTGGCCGACCTCTCGCAGCTGCTGTGGGCGGCACAGGGCGTGACCTGCGACGAAGGCTTGCGCGCAGCCCCATCGGCGGGGGCACGCTATCCGCTCGAGGTCTATGCCGTGGTGGCCGATGTGGCCGGGCTGTTGCCCGGACTGTACCGCTATGACTGCCAGCGGCACGACCTCACCCTGCTCGAGGAAGGCGATCGGCGCCCCGACCTCGCGGCGGCCTCGCTCGACCAGGACTGGGTGGCGACGGCACCGGTGGTGCTGATCCTGACGGCGTTGCCCGAGCGCACCACCGAGGTCTACGGCCGCCGCGGCCACCGCTACATCGACATGGAGGCCGGGCACGCCGCCCAGAATGTCTGCCTGCAGGCGGTGGCCCGCGGGCTGGGCGTCGGACTGGTCGGCGCCTTCGGCGACAACGAGATCAGGGCGCTGGTCGGTCGGGAAAGCGAGGAGCCGCTCTATCTGCTGGCGATCGGCCGGCCGCGCTGATCCAGGGATGCGACCGGCTCAGCGCTTGCGCAGGGTGAGGATGTAGGCGACCACGTCCCTGGCTTGTTCCGGGGGGATGATCAGGTCAGGCATCGACGGATGCGGCACGCTGGTCAGCCAGGCCAGCAACGACATGCCGGTGGTGCTCGTCCGATTGGCCACCTCGGCAAAGCTGGGGGCCACCAAGCCGGAAGGCTCGCCGGCGCCGATGGCGTGGCACTCGGCGCAGGCACTTTGCGCGTAAACGGCCCCGGCCACCGGATCCCCTGGGAAGTCCTGCGCGTTGGCCAAGCTGCAGTATCCGCCGGCGGCAATGGCGAACACGATCCACCCGATCCGATGCAGAGCCATGGTTGATCTCTCCGTCTCCAAGCCGATGTTAGGGTACCCGGCGTGGCGCTCCCTAACCTCGATCAACCGACGGTGGGCGTGTGCGTTTCGGTTGCGATTGATTTCGGGTCTGGGGGAGACGCATCCGACCCACACGCCGACGCCCCGCAGGGACGGAGCCGCGGCGGCCTGTTCATCGGGCGGGGACGTGCTCGATCAGATGCGTTCGACGTCGACGTCCTGGGCGCGGTGGCCGTAATGGTCCTTCAGGTCCGGGCCTGATGGCATGATTTTGTGCCAACGCCGATGCGGATGGTGTTCGGCCAGGAACGCGGCCTGCTCAGCCAGCAGGTGCTCCTGGGTGTGGACCATCATTTCCATCCAATCGCTCCAGGCCTGCACCCCGGCCAATTGGAGTTCCAGCAGGTAACGACAGCCCTCCATGAAGGGCGTCGGTGCCGGATCGATTTCGTTCATGTGCATGGTGAACCCCTTCAAGCGGTGACCATTCCGTTGCGATCGGCGCCGCCGGTGCCGGCATTGCCCAGTGTCCAGCGGCGGCGTGGCAGGTAGGGCAGGGCGACTTCGCGCTCGAAACCGGCGGCGGCGGCCAAGAGGTCGGGATTGCGGACGCGCAGGGTGCGCTGATTGAGTTCGATGATGCCGGCCTCGCGCAGGTTGCGCAACATGCGGTTGGTATGGACCGGCGTCAGCCCCGAGGCGTCGGCGATGTGCGATTGGGTCAGCGGCAAAGTGATTTGATCCAGGCTGTCGGAAGGGATGCGGCTGCGCGCCCGGCAGAACAGCTCGAGCAACAGGTACGCCACACGCTCGCGCGCCGTCCGCCGGCCGACGGAGGTCAGATGTTCGTACGCCATGGCCTCCTGCGCCGCGGTCAATGCCGAAAGCTCCAGCGCCAACTGCGGCCGTTTCAGCGCCGCCTCCATGAATCGGTCGCGCGGCACCACGCAAGCGGCGACCGTGGTGATCGCCTGGGCGCCGAAGGTGGCCACGCCGCGATCGCGGCCGAAGCCCAATACGTCGCCGGGAAGAAGGAACTGCAAGATCTGCCGGCGGCCGTCCTCGAGCAGCTCGTAGAGGCAGGCCCAGCCGCTCAACATGATGTAGATGTTCGTGCAGTCGGCCCCCTGGGGAAACAGATCGACACCGGGCGTGACGACACGGGTGCCCGAGCGAAGCCGCTCCATGGTGCCGGCATCGGTGGCGCTGCACAGGGTATGCTCGCGGATCGGGCAGGACTGACAGGCCAATGCTCGGAAGATCGGCTTGATCTGCGCGCTCATGATCCCTCCCCGGAACTCGCTCCATTATCGGGATTCATGACGTGACCGCTAAACTACGTTGTGGGTAGCGACCGAATTGCGGGCCGTCGCTCCATTGGGGTGATCGGCCCGCGGGCCAATGTACGTTTCGGGGTGAATCCCCCGATCCCCTTTGATCGAGGTTAGCACCGGGCGGCGCCGTCGGCGCGCATGATGGCGCGTCAACGAAAGTCGCGGCGATGGGCAAGATCGCGTTCCTGGTGGACCGAATGGACGAGGCCGCGGCGCTCTCGCCCTTTTATGCCAAGGCGAAATGGCTGCTGGTGCTCGATGTCGACAGCGGCGTCGTCACCTGGATGCCCAACCGGCGGGCCGAGCCGAATGGGCTCACGGCGCAGCTCTTGGCCTCGGGGGCTGGTGCCCTGATCTGTGGCTGGGTCGACGACGCGTCGCGCCGCGCCTTGGAAGGGGCGGGCATGGTGATCCACATCCGCCCGTGCACCTGCGCCGCCTTGTCGCTGGCCGAGACCCTGGCGCCGATGCCCCCAACAGCGGGGGATGCTTGAACGACATGCGAGATGTGGACGAGTCCGCGCCCGAGGCGACGCTGCTGGCGGCGGTGACGGCGGTCGCCGACGAGCTCCATCCCGGCCGCACCGGCGGCCCGGCACACCTCGACAGCCGCCTTGACCGCGATCTCGGTTTCGACAGTCTCGGCCGGGTCGAACTGCTGGCGCGCCTGGAACGCCTCTTTGGCGTCGCCTTGCCGGATCGCGCGGCGGCCGAGGCCGAGACGCCGCGGGATCTGCTGCGGGCGGTGCTGGCCGCGCCACGGCCGCGCCTGGCCGAGCCCACGCCGGCCCCCGCGCAGCCAGCCGCCGGGATCGCACACGCGGCCGAGGTCCCGCTGCGGGCGGAAACCTGGCTCGACGTGCTCGATTGGCACGAACGGCGCCGCCCCGAGGCGACGCATATCCGCTTCTACGCCGATCAGGGAGCGGGGGACGAGCTGTCCCATGCGGGCCTGATGGCCGGGGCGCGGGGTATTGCCGCCGGCTTGGTGTCGCAGGGGATCGGGCCGGGGGAGGCGGTGGCCCTGATGTTGCCGACCGGCCGCGCGTATTTCGTCTGCTTCGTCGGCATCCTGTTGGTCGGCGCCGTGCCGGTGCCGCTTTATCCACCGTTTCGGGCGACCCAGTTGGAGGAGCACCTACGCCGCCAGGCCGGTATTCTGGCCAACTGCCTGGCGCCGCTGCTGATCACCGCCGCCGAGCTGCAGCCGGCGGCGCGCCTGCTCATCGGCCAGGTCCGCAGTTTGCGCGCCGTGGTGTCGCTCGATGATCTGCACGGCGATGGCGGCTCGGTGCAGCCGCGGGTGACGGGCGCCGATACCGCGCTGCTGCAATACACCTCGGGCAGCACCGGCGCACCCAAGGGGGTCATCCTCAACCACGCCAACCTGCTGGCCAACGTCCGCGCCATCGGCGCGGCCGCGCGGGTCCGGCCCCAGGACGTGGTGGTGAGCTGGCTGCCGCTGTACCACGACATGGGGCTGATCGGCGCCTGGCTGGGCAGCCTCTATCACGGCATCCCCCTGGTGCTGATGTCGCCCCTGGCCTTCGTCGCGCGGCCGGTGCGATGGCTGGCGGCCATCCACCGCCACGGCGGCACGTTGACCGCGGCGCCGAACTTCGCCTTCGAGCTGTGCCTGCGCCGCATTGCCGACGACGAGGTCGCCGGCCTCGATCTCTCGACCCTGCGCGGCGTCTACAACGGCGCCGAGGCCATCAGCCCGCAGACCATGGAGCGCTTCATCGCGCGCTTCGCCCCGCGCGGCTTCCGCCGCGAGGCGATGATGCCGGTCTATGGCCTGGCCGAGTCGTCGGTCGGCCTGGCGTTCACCCCGCTGGGCCGCGGCCCGCGCATCGATGCCGTGCAGCGGCAGCACTTCGTCTCCTCGGGCGACGCCATTGCCGCCACCGATGGTGGCGCCGATGGTGGCGATGACGTGCGCTTCGTCTCCTGCGGGGTACCGCTGCCTGGGCACGAAATCCGCGTCGTCGACGCCAGCGACCGCGAGTTGCCCGAGCGCCGCGAGGGGCGTATCCAATTCCGCGGCCCGTCGTCGACCAGCGGCTATTTCCGCAACCCGGAAGCCACGGCAGCGCTGTTTCGCGGCGACTGGTGCGGCACCGGCGACCTCGGCTACTTGGCCGGCGGCGAGCTTTACGTCACCGGCCGGGTCAAGGACATCGTCATCCGCGCCGGCCGCAACATCCATCCCGAGGAGATCGAGGAGGCGGTGGGCGCCATTGCCGGCATCCGCAAGGGCAATGTCGCCGTGTTCGGCGTGACCGATGCACACGACGCCACCGAGCGGCTGGTGGTAATGGCCGAGACCCGCAAGCCCGCCGAGGGTTGGCGCGATTTGGAGACGGCGGTCGCCGCCGCGGTGATCGATCTGGTCGGGATGCCGCCGGATCGCGTGGTCTTGGCCCCGCCCAACACCATCCTCAAGACCTCCAGCGGCAAGATCCGGCGCGCCGCCTGCCGCCGCCTATACGAGGAGGGTGCCATTGGCCGCGCGCGCAAGCCCGTGTGGCGGCAGATCATCGCGCTGCGTTTCGCCGGCCTGCGTACCGGTCTACATCGGCTGTGGGCGGACGCACGCGGCGTCGTTTATGCCGGCTACGCCTGGGCGGCGGTGGCCGTGTTTGCCGTCATCGCCTGGCCTGCGGTGGTGCTGCTGCCGCGGCAGGAGCGCCGCTGGCGGCTGCTGCGATCGATGCTGCGGGGGCTGGCGCGGGCTACCGCCACGCGGCTGACGGTGAGCGGGCCCGAGGGCACCATGCCGTCGGGGCCCGTCATTTACGTCACCAACCACGCCAGCTATCTCGACAGCTTCGTGCTGGCGGCAACCCTGCCCGGGCGGCTCAGCTTTGTCGCCAAGGCCGAGCTCGGCCGCGCCTGGTGGACGCGCCTGCCGCTGCGCCGCCTGGGCACCGCCTTCGTCGAACGCCTCGCCCACCAGCGTAGCGTTGCCGACGCACGAGCCTTGCCGGCTTTCGCCATGCAGGGGCGGTCGCTGGTGTTCTTCGCCGAAGGCACCTTCACCCGCATGCCGGGGCTGCTGCCGTTCCACATGGGGGCCTTCGAACTGGCGACGTCGCTCTGGCTGCCGGTGGTGCCGGTGGCGATTCGCGGCACGCGCTCGATGCTGCGTTCCGGCTCATGGTGGCCGCGGCCGGGGGCGATTGCGGTGGCGATCGGCCCGGCAATGGGTGGGAAGGCGCCGTCTCCGGATAAGGCCTGGCAGCAGGCCTGCCGCCTGCGCGACGAGGCGCGCGCCTGGATTCTCGACCACTGCGGCGAGCCCGATCTGGCGCATGAGCGGGCGCCACTCTGAGCGGCCAGCCCTCGCCGCCGATCATCGGCCGCAGCCGGGCGGCGTCGCTGGCTTTGATCCAGATTAGAGCGCCAGCCCACCGTTTGGCCGTAGGAAGGGCCAAGACTGGCACCATGAACGAGGCTAAGCTATGCACCCATCGCATATGCACGTCTTTGACGAGACGGTTCATCTCTCCAATAGCTGGCTGATCGAGTTGATGCAGCGCCTGGGAACCGACGATCAGCATCTTGCCTATCGGGCGTTGCGCGCCACCCTTCACGCCCTGCGCGATCAGATGACGGCGCCCGCCGCGGCGCGACTGGCAGCGCAGTTGCCGACCATGATCCGCGGCGTCTTTTTCGAAAGTTGGCGGCCGGGCGGCCGGCGACGCCTCGAGGGCGATTTCCTCGGTCAGGTGGCCAAGGAAATCGGCGACCCCCATATCGAGCCGGCGGTGGCCGCCCGTGCGGTGGTGGCGTTGATGACCAAGAACATGAGCATGGGCGAAGTGGGGCGGGTCATCGGCGCGTTGGCGCCGGAAATTCGCGCCATCTGGATGAGCGAAGAGACCGTGTTGTCACCTCCGGCTCCCCGTCCGGCGCGCCTGTAATCGTGGAAGTTGTATGGCATCAGCCGCGCTTGCTCCCGAGCAGCCATAGCAGCGCCTTCTCGATTTCGACGGCGACGAAGACGAACAAGCCGAGTCCGGCGATGCGGATCCAGGCATCGAGGCCGAGGCCGGCGGTATCGAACAGAGCCTGCAGCGGCGGCGCATAGGTGAACAGCAGCTGGAACAGGATGACTAGCGCCACCGAGATCAGCACCGGTTTGCTGCCGAGCAAGCCACGCCGCGTCAGTGCCGAGGCATGAAGCAGGCGCGCGTTCCACAGATAGCCGATCATCCCCATCACCAGGGCATTGACCGCGGCGGTGCGCGCCGTGGCGAGGTCGGCGCCCTGATCGATCTCCCACAGGAACAGCCCCAGGCTGGCGACCACCAGCAGCAGCGAGACGAAGGCGATGCGCCAGACCAGGAAGGGCGACAGCAACGGCGCGTCGGGCGGGCGCGGGGGGCGCCGCATCAGGCCCGGTTCGGCCGGCTCGAAGGCCAGGGCCAACGCCAGGGTGACCGCGGTGATCATATTGACCCATAGGATCTGCTTGGGCGTGATCGGCAGCGCCAGATCGAGCAGGATAGCGGTTACCAGGACCAGCGCTTCGCCGCCGTTGGTAGGCAAGATGAAGACGATGGCCTTCTTCAGGTTGTCATAGACGATCCGGCCCTCTTCGACGGCGTGGGCGATCGAGGCGAAGTTGTCGTCGACCAGCACCATGCCGGCCGCCTCCTTGGCGACCTCGGTGCCCTTGCGACCCATGGCCACGCCGATGTCGGCCCGTTTCAGCGCCGGCGCGTCGTTCACGCCATCGCCGGTCATGGCGACGACATGGCCACACGCCTGCAGGGCCTCGACCAGGCGCAGCTTGTGCTCGGGCGCGGTGCGGGCGAAGATCGTGGTGGCACAGGCGGCGTCGCGCAGTTCGGACTCGGACAGCCGGTCGACGTCGTTGCCGGTCAACACCTCGGGCGAGTCCATGCCTAGCTTCATGCCGATGGCCGCGGCGGTGACGGCGTGGTCGCCGGTGATCATCTTCACGTCGATGCCGGCGTCGCGCACCTGCCGATACGACTGCATCGCCTCGTCCCGCGGCGGATCGATGAGCCCGACCATGCCGAGGAGGATCAGGTCGTGCTCCACCATATGCTCGTCGAGGTGATCGGCATCGGTGGGTTTCATCGCCACGGCCAGCAGGCGTTCGCCATGGCGGGCGACCGCATCGATGAACCCATGCCAGTAGGATGAGTCGAGAGCGGCCACGCCGCCGTCCGCATCGCGCTGGCCGCCGCACATCGGCAGCAGCCTCTCGGGCGCGCCCTTGACCAGAAGGATCCCCCCGCCGCCGTCGGGCCGGCGATGCAGCGTCGCCATGAAGCGCCGCTCGGATTCGAAGGGAATGACGTCGAGACGGGGATGGTCGCGGCGGGCTTTGTCGGCGGCGATACCGGCCTTGCCGGCCATGGCGACCAGGGCGCCTTCGCTGGGATCGCCAGCCACCAGCCAATGCTCTCCTTCGCGTTGCAAGTCGGCATCGCCGCACAACAGGGCGGCGCGGGCCAGTTCGACCAGCGCCGGTATCTCGGCGGGGGGCACCGGGCCGCCGTCGTCGAGGAACTCGCCGCGGGGGGCATAGCCGGTACCAGTGACCTCGAGCACGCGTCCCCCGACGCCGACCGTGCGCACCGTCATCTCGTCACGGGTGAGCGTCCCGGTCTTGTCCGAACAGATCACCGTCACCGCCCCCAGGGTCTCGACCGCCGGCAGGCGGCGGATGATGGCGTTCCTGCGCGCCATGCGTTGCACGCCGATGGCCAGGGTAATGGTCATCACCGCCGGCAAGCCTTCCGGAATGGCGGCGACGGCGATGCCGACCGCGGCGAGAAACATCTCGTCGACGGTGAAACTGCGGACGAGCACGCCAAAGGCGAAGGCGCCGACCGCCAACGCGAGGCAGGCGAACGAGAGCCAGCGCGAGAAATGCGCCATCTGCCGGAGCAGCGGCGTCGTCAGCGTCGTCACTTCGGCCAGCATGTCCGAGATGCGGCCGATTTCGGTATCACGGCCGGTCGCGACGACGACGCCGCAGCCATGGCCGGCGGCGACCAGGGTCCCGGAAAATGCCATGCATTGCCGCTCGGCCAGCGGCGTGTCCGACGACATCGCCTGGGTCAGCTTGTCGACCGGCACCGATTCGCCGGTGAGGCTGGCCTCCTGGATGCGCAGGCTGCGCGCCTCGATCAGGCGCAGGTCGGCGGGGACCTTGTCGCCGGCTTGCAGCAGGACGACGTCGCCGGGCACCAATTCGGTGGTGGCCACGACCGTCTTGCGCCCCCGGCTCAAGCGCACCGCCGACATGCTCAGCATGGCGGCGATCGCTTCCAGCGCGCGCTCGGCCTTGCCCTCCTGGATGAAGCCGATGATGGCATTGATGACGATGACGCCGAAGATCACCGACGCATCGACCAAATGGCCCTGCACCAGCGTCACCGCGCCTGCCGCCAGCAGGACGTAGATCAGCACGTTGTCGAACTGGGCGACGAAGCGGGCGATGGGGCCGCGCCGCTTGGCCGGCGGCAGGCGATTGGGGCCGTGCGCGGCCAACCGTCGCGCGGCTTCCTCGGTGTCCAAGCCCGCGGCGCCGCTCTCCAATCGCGCCAGCACCTCCGCGGCGGCCAGCGCGTGCCACCCGTCGCCGGGCCGTTCCCGTGATGCCGTCATTGCGCTCTTGCCGCCCGGTCGGCTTCCGCGGCCAATGCCTTCACCGCCGCCGAGATCACCAGGGGAAAGGGCGGACTTGGAGTTAGACGCCGCAGATGGTCGGGAAGCGCCGCGAGTTGCTCGCCGGCGTGGCGGCGCGCCCGCTCCAGCGACAGCAGGCGTTCGGTGCGCCGGCCACCGACCATCACCGGCTCCAACAGGGGCCGGCCCGGCAGCTTTTCGCCGATGGTCCCGAGGATGTCGCCCCGCATGCGCCCGTCAGTATCGAAATTGCGGAAGACCTGCTTCGCCCCCGGCCAATTGACCTTGCCCTCCGACAGCTTGCGCTTGGGGCGCCCGGCATAGGATTGCATCTTGTAGGCGCAATCGAGTACCGGCGCGTCGCTGGCGGTGACCAGGCTGGTCCCGATGCCGTACGTGTCGATGGGGGCGCCGCTTGCCGTGAATGCCTCCAGCGCGCCCTCGTCGAGCCCGCCGCTGGCGACGATCCTGACCGCGGGCAAGCCGCCGCCGTCGAGGATCCGCCGCACCCGGCGGGCGTGTTCGACCAGATTGCCGCTATCGAGGCGGACCCCGGCAATGGTGATGCCTTCGGCGCGCAGCTTTGGCGCCAGCGCCACGACCTTGTGCGCCGCCGCTTCGGTATCGTAGGTGTCGATCAGCAGCACCAGCCCCTTCGGCCGCGCCCGCGCAAAGCCGAGGAAGGCCTCCGCCTCGTCCTCGTGGGCGAGGATGAACGAATGGGCCATGGTGCCGAACACCGGGATGCCCATCAGCGGCGCGGCGACCGCGGTGGCGGTGCCGGCGAAGCCGGCGAGGTAGGCGGCGCGGGCCGCATAAAGGCCGGCCTCGGCGCCATGGGCACGGCGCAGGCCGAAGTCGATCAGTTGCTGGCGGGGCGCCGCCAGCACCATGCGCGCCGCCTTCGACGCCACCACGCTCTGGAAGTGCACGAGATTGATCAGCCGGGTCTCGACGAGTTGCGCCTGGGGCAGGGGCGCGGTCACCCGCAGCACCGGTTCATCGGGGAAGAACACCGTGCCCTCGGGCAGGGCCTCGACGTCGCCGGTGAAGCGCAGATCGGCCAGCCAGGCGATGAATTCGGCCGAGAAGCGGCCGGAATGCGCCAGCCAGGCGATTTCCTCGTCGGTCGCCCGCAGCCCTTCGAGGTAGCCCACCGCCTGTTCGATGCCCGCCGCCATCAGGAAATTCCGCGTCCGCGGCAGCTTGCGCACGAACAGCTCGAACACGGCCGGCTCGAACATCCGCCGGTCGAAATACGCCTGCAGCATGTTGAGCTGATACAGATCCGTCAGCAGCAATCCATAAGCCGGCACGGCCATCCCTGCCTCCGCGGCAAACGCTCCGTTATTGTCCGATCCTCAGGTGCGGAAGAACACGCCTCAAAGGTCATAGGCGGCTGCGGTGCAGGCGGCGACGCGGTCGAGAACGATGTCGGCGATTTCGACGCTGTCGCCGATGCCCGGGCACAACCACACGCGGTGCCCGGCCGCATGCGCCGGGCCTTGCTCGCCCGCCGCCAGCCCGAACACTGGAGGAATGTCCTCGCTGCCATGCAGGCCTTCGGCGATCAGCAGCGGGGCGACGACGACATGGGGAAAAGACACCCGGTCGGCCCACGCCGCCACCCGCGGCTCCTGCTCGAGGAAGGCGGTGAGCACCTCGCCGTAGCCGCCGCCGTGGCGCAGCGCATCCGCGATCGCCTCGGCCGTCGCCGAGGAGCCGGGGCGCGACGAGCCGTGCCCGACCAGCAGCACCGAAACCGACGGGGCGGCAAGGGCGTTGGCCTCCAAAACGGTATCGACACGGCGGCGCAGGAACCGGGGAATCTGCGGATGACTGCCCACCGGCTCGGTGTAGTGGATCTGCCGGTGCCCCCGTCGCGTCACCCGTCCGGTCAGGCCCATGGCCGTTGGGACCTGCCGGCGCGTCATGTCGCCTTCGGCGGCGAAATTCGGCACGACGTAGACCGTCTCGGCCGCCACCAGCGACAGGGCGTCCCCGACAAACGGTGGCTCCTTGAGATAACAGGTCGCCACTTCGGCAAAACAGCCGCGGCGCCTGATCGCTTCGGCGAGGCGCTCGGTGGGCAGCCGGCTGCCGGGATGGCGCGAAGAGCCGTGCGCCGCCAGCACCAGCGCCGCCGCCTTCCAGGCTTTCGGGCATTCCGTCATCATCGCCGCCAAGCGTAGCGCCGCCGAGCGACACTGACCAGCAATCAGCCTTCCTTCTTCATCGCCACTTCGGCCCGCCGCCGCAGTTCCTCCATCGTCACATCCTCCTTGTGGCTGGCGATGTGCCAGATGTGGCCATAGGGGTCGATGAAGGTTCCGGCGCGGTCGCCGTAGAATTGGTCTTCCACCGGCCGCAAGGGTTTGGCGCCGGCGGCACTGGCGCGGTCGGCGACGGCGTCGACGTCGCTGACGTACATATAGAGGCTGACCGGCGAGCCTCCTAGCGCATTTGGGCTGCGCGCGCCCATCTCGGGGCACTCGTCCGCCAACATCACGCGCGAATCGCCGATCTTGATTTCGGCGTGGTGGATCTGGCCCCCGGGCTCGCCGAAGCGCATCACTTCTTCGGCGCCGAAGGCCATCTTGTAGAAGTCGATGGCCGCCGCCGCGCCGGCCACGACCAAATATGGGGTAACGGTGTGATAGCCGGCGGGAATGGCTTGCACAGCGCCGCTCATGTCGTCCTCCCCGTTGAGCCTGCCTGGGCGACTAGATGAGGTGGGGGCGGCGTACTTCCAGCGGCCAGCGCGGCGTGCACGTCGTTTGCGTGTCGCCATCATTCGGCAGGACGACACCTTACCCGTCCGTGTCCGGCATGCCTTCTCGCGGCGCAAAGCCCGTCAGACGGCGAGTGTTTGGGACCGCAAGGTGGTGCCATCGCCGCGGAGGTCGGTGATCATGCCAAGCTGTTCCTCGATCGCCGCCAGGCGCTGGATCATCGAGCCGGTGTTGACGATCAGTTGCCGCTGCTCGGCGGTCAATACCGCCTCGCCGCCCAACGCATCGAGATTATTGGACAATTCGATGTAGGTGGCGCTCAGGCGCATGGCCAAGCCGACGGGATAGCCTTGCCCGTCGAGCACGGCTTCGGCGCTCTTTCGGATCTTCTCGACGCGCTCCAGCATCAGGTGTACCCCCGTATGCTGAAGGCGGCGGCGGATATCCTGGAAACCCTCGGCCAGTTTGTTCTGAAACTCGATGCTCAACGAGGCGCTGAGCTGACACACGGCCAGGGCCATGATGTTGCACATTCGTTCGGTGCCGTCGAGCAGCACCGTCTTCGCCTGTCGGCGTTCGAGCGCGGGGCGTGTTTCGTCGCGCACCACCGTTCGCAGCGCTTCGATTTCGGCGGCGACCTCCCGGGCCGCCCTCAACGTCCGCGCCGCTTGTACCTCCTGCGAGGTGGCGGGCTGATGCGTCGCGCGGCGCGTTCGCTTGTTTTCGCGGTCAGTGGTCATGCGCAGGAGCCATTCCATCCTAGACGTAGGCGAGACATCCTCTCCCAAAGGATAGGCCATTGGCGCCTCGTGGCAAGAGTGCGGGGTATTGCAAAACCACGCTGCCTCCATGGATATTGCCGTTGCCGGGGCGGAACTTGACATTCTTGCCGCGTTGCAGCAAAGACTCCCCGCACCAGCGGCCGCGTTTGACAAAGCCGCGCATCAGCGGACGACAGGATGCTTGCCAACGTCATCGGATTCCAGGCCCGCCCGGAAGCCGCCGCCGGCTACGACGGGCGCGTTGATGATACGATCGCCGATGCGGCGGCCGCCTTGCTTGCCCGGCAGGGCGCTGATGGCCATTGGGTCTTCGAGCTGGAGGCCGACGCCACCATTCCGGCCGAATACATCTTCCTCAACCATTACCTCGGCACCATCGACGAGGCGGTGGAGGCCAAGCTTGGCAACTATCTGCGCGCCATCCAGGGCAGGCACGGCGGCTGGCCGCTGTTCCACGACGGCGATCTCGACCTCAGCGCCTCGGTCAAGGCCTATTACGCGCTGAAACTGATCGGCGATGACCCGGACGCGCCGCACATGCGCCGCGCCCGTGACGCCATCCTGGCGCGCGGCGGCGCCGCTCGTGCCAATGTGTTCACCCGCTACACCCTGGCGCTGTTCCAGCAGGTGCCATGGCGGGCGGTGCCGGTGATGCCGGTCGAGGCGGTGCTGCTGCCGAAATGGTTCCCTTTCCATGTGGACAAGGTGGCCTATTGGTCGCGCACCGTGATGACGCCGCTCCTGGTGCTGGCGTCGCTCAAGCCGAAGGCCCGCAACCCGAGGGGCATCGGCGTTTCCGAGCTGTTCGCGGTGCCGGCGGAAGACGAGCCGGAATACCACCACAATCCCACCGGCAGCCGGCTTGGCGACGCGTTGTTGCGCATCGATGGCGCGCTGCGCGTCCTCGAGCCGCACTTCCCCAAGGCGCTGCGTCGGCGCGCGATTGCACGGTCGGTGGACTGGATCGTCGAGCGCCTCAATGGCGAGGATGGCCTCGGCGCCATCTTCCCGGCGATGGCCAATGCCCTGATGATGTTCGACGCCCTGGGCTATGCTCCCGAGCATGAGCACTGCCGCACGGTGCGTCGATCGATCGACAAGCTGCTGATCCTGGGCGAGGACATGGGCTATTGCCAGCCCTGCGTGTCGCCGGTGTGGGACACCGCGCTGGCCTGCCATGCGCTGCTCGAGGCCGGCGTGCCGCAGGCGGACACGCGCCTGCGCCGCGCCGCCGAATGGCTGCGCGCCAAACAGGTGCTGGACCTCGTCGGCGACTGGGCGGCGCAGCGGCCCAACGTCCGTCCCGGCGGCTGGGCCTTCCAGTACGACAACCCGCATTACCCCGACGTCGACGATACGGCCGTCGTGGCGTTGGCCCTCGATCGCATCGGCGGGCACGTCTTGCGCGAGTCGATCGACCGCGCCGCCGAATGGATCGTCGGATTGCAGTCGTCGAACGGCGGCTGGGCGGCCTTCGACGCCGAGAACGAGCACTATCACCTGAACCACATTCCCTTCGCCGATCATGGGGCGCTGCTCGACCCGCCGACCTTGGATGTGTCTGCCCGCTGCATCTCCTTCCTGGCGCAGATCGGCTTCGATCGCGACGATCCGGTAATGGCCCGCGGTCTCGACTTCCTGCGCCGTGAGCAGGAGGCGGACGGATCCTGGTTCGGGCGCTGGGGCACCAACTACATCTACGGCACATGGTCGGCGCTCTGCGCCTTCAACGCGGCCGGCGAGGACCCTCACGCGCCGCACATCCGTCGGGCGGTGGAGTGGCTGAAATCGTGCCAACGCCCCGATGGCGGCTGGGGCGAGGACTGCGCCAGCTATTGGCCCGATCGCAAGGACGTCGGCACGGTTTCGACCCCGTCGCAGACCGCCTGGGCCTTGCTGGGGCTGATGGCCGCCGGCGAGGTCGACTCGGACGCCGTCACGCGCGGCGTCGCCTACCTGCTGCATTGCCCGCGCACGGCCGCCAAATGGGACGAGGAGCATTTCACCGCCATCGGCTTCCCCCGCGTGTTTTACCTGCGCTATCACGGCTATTCGGCATATTTTCCGCTATGGGCCTTGGCCCGTTACCGTAATCTCAAGCGCAACAACGCGCGTTTCCCGCTGTACGGCATGTGAGACTGGGGATCGTCACCGGGCTGGCGGGCGAGGCGGCCTGTTTCACCGCTTCGGCCGGGATGTCCATAATCTGCGCCGGTCCCGGCTCGGCGCGGGCCGCCGAAGCCGTGCGCCATGCCATCCTGCACGGCGCCGAGGTGCTGGTCAGCTTCGGCGTTGCCGGCGCCCTGGCATCCGACCTGCGCCCCGGGCAATTGGTGCTGCCGGAAGCCGTGGTGGCCGATGGCCGGCCCATCGCGACTTGGTCGCCGTTGTGCCTGGAATTGGGCGCGGCGCTCACGACGCCGTACCAAGGCTTGCTGGTTGGCAGCGATATCCCCGTCGTGTCGCCGGTGGCGAAACGGGAATTGGGCCAGCATACCGGTGCCATCGCCATCGATATGGAAAGCCACGCGGTGGCGATGCTCGCCGATGCCGCCGGCCTGCCGTTCGTCGCCTTGCGCGCCATCATCGATACGGCGGACGAGACGGTGCCCGAGATGGCGCTGGCGGGAATGGGCGAGGACGGCCGCAGCCGCGCCTGGCCCGTGGTGCAAGGTGTGATGCTGCGACCGTGGCAGCTACCGCGGTTGGTGCGCCTGGGCCTGCGCATGCGGGCGGCACTGGCCGCCTTGCGCCGTGCCGCGCCGGTTCTGGTCGAGGTGGGGAGGCGGCCATGACGATCCTGGTGACCGGCGGAACGGGCTTCGTCGGTGCGGCGGTGGTTCGCGCCTTGCTCGAGGAAGGCTGCGCCGTGCGGGCCTTGGCCCGCCCGCGCGGCGACCGCCGCAACCTCGCCGCCCTCGACGTCGAGATCGTCGAGGGCGACCTCACCGATGCGGCCTCGCTGACGCGGGCGGCCAGGGGATGCACCGCACTGTTCCACGTCGCCGCCGACTATCGGCTGTGGGTGCCCGATCCCCCGGCCATGCTGGCGGCCAATGTCCGAGGCAGCCGCGATGTCATCCGCGCCGCCGCCGCGGCCGGCGCCGATCGCATCGTCTACACCTCGTCGGTGGCCACACTCGGCATCCCACTGGGCGGCGCACCCGGCCGCGAGGACACGCCGGTGTCGCTGGCCGACATGATCGGCCCGTACAAGCGGTCCAAGTTCCTGGCCGAGGAGGAGGTGCGGCGCCTGGTGCGCGACGAGGGGGCGCCGGTGGTCATCGTCAACCCCTCCACCCCGGTGGGGCCGCGCGACGTCAAGCCGACGCCGACCGGGCGCATGATCGTCGAGGCGGCCTCGGGCAAGATGCCGGCCTATGTCGATACCGGCCTCAACATCGCCGACGTGGACGACGTCGCCCGCGGGCACCTGCTGGCCTGGCGCCATGGGGTCATCGGCGAGCGCTACGTTCTGGGCGGCGACGACATGGCGCTGGGCGCCATCCTGGCGGAGATCGCCCGTATCGCCGGGCGGCGGCCGCCGCGGCTGTGCATCCCCCATGGCGTGGTCATGCCCATCGCCCATGTGGCCGAGCTGTGGGCCCGCACCTTCGGCGGCGAGCCCTTCGCCACCGTCGACGGCGTGCGCATGGCGCGCAAACGCATGTTCTTCGCCAGCGA
Organism: Rhodospirillaceae bacterium; assembly: GCA_036675815.1. Taxonomy (GTDB): domain Bacteria; phylum Pseudomonadota; class Alphaproteobacteria; order Rhodospirillales; family Magnetospirillaceae; genus JAKFEE01. The sequence goes on along the minus strand of JAKFEE010000021.1, from coordinate 160,629 downwards.
CAAGGCGCGCCAGGCCCTTGGCTACGCCCCGCGCCCGGCGTCCGAGGCGCTGGCCCGCGCCGTGGCGTGGTTCCGGGCCAACGGCTACGTCAAGGGCTGAGGGCGCTCGCGCTCACATCAGGAACTGCCGCTGGATTTCCTCGATCGAACCGGCGCCGGCCACCGTCATCGTATGGGTGAGTTCCTGCTCGATGTGGGCATAGACGCTCTCGACGCCGGCGGCGCCGCCGAGGGCGAGGCCGTACAACACCGGCCGCCCCAGCGCCACGGCGTCGGCGCCGAGGGCCAGGGCCTTGAACACGTCGGTGCCGCGGCGATGCCGCTGTGGTTGATGATCTTCAGCGCGCGCTCGCCCGTAGGCGCCGTGTACGGCGTCGCCACCGGCTCGAGGCTGCCGCGCTCTTGCGCCCGTGCCAGGCGCAGCGGCAGGCCGGCCGCGGCGCCGGCGGCGGCAACGGCGAAAAAGTCCCGTCGTCCCAGAGTCATGGCCATGAATCCCTCCTCAAGCGCGCATCGAATCCCAATCCCAGGGGCACTGCGAAAAACAGGAACCAGCGCGGTTCCGCGCTGTCTGGCTAGCCGGAATTTCTTGCACCTGACCGCGGTGGCGATGCGGCAGGGCGTGGTCGTCGCCGTGGCGAGGTGAAGGGGATCTATCCGGCCGGCCACTGTCATCGTGTGGGTGAGTTCCTGCACCCGTCCGGACCGCTATACCCTGTTGACCTTCCCCGCCCCTCACCGGAAATATAACTGCTGAGGTATACGTGGTAGGCGTCGCATCGAAGGTGCTGGACGCAGGCCGGCGAACCCAGGCGTCGGCTGAGCAGGGTTGGTGGATGTTCATCAATAGGGATGAGGAAACGGCAAAGGCTTTGGAGGCGCCGCGCACGCCAAGATTGAAGTTTTTGAACAGGAGGAGAGTGCGCGTAACCATTGGCATTGCTCTCGTGGTGTTCGGAGCATTTCTATTGGCTCCCCATTTTGTCTATTACACGAGTATTGATGCCATCGTTAACGCTCACCTGATGAGTATCCATACACCCATTGATGGTGTGATCGAGGGGCGGGTTGTCGGCCCGCGGCAGACCCTGAAAAAAGGCGACCTCGTCGCCACGGTGCGCAACGAGAGGGTGAACCGCAGCTTCCTAGGCGAGCTCACGACCGAACGGGAAAGCCTTACCCGCCGGGTGGCGGCCCTTTCCGAACAAATTGCCGGCCTGGAACACTTGCAAGCGGAGCTTGGCCAGCGCCGCCGGGCGTTCCAGTTGGCCACGGTCAGCGACCTCCAAGCCGCCCGGGGCGAACAGCACGCCGCCTTGCAGGCGCAGCAGGCCGTGCTGCACGGCAAGGAGCGGGTCCTGCAGCGCCGCGAGCAATTGCTGCGGACCGGGCATGGATCGCAGCAGGCCTATGACGAGGCCTTAGCCGAGCGAGACTACGCACGAGCGGTCGCCGAGGGCATCGAGCAGACGATCCGGCGCCTCGAACTTCAGAAACAGAACGCAGACGACGGCATCTTTCTGGGCATGGGGCGCAATGACGTTCCCTACGATCGACAGCGCAGCGACGAGATCGAGATGCAGATCCTCGACCTGACCGCCCGCCGGGCGGAACAGCAGACGCGGGTTGCCGAGATCGGGCGGCAGATTGCCGTCGAGGAGGCTCGCCTGGAGCAAGCCGGTGAAGTCACGCTGACCGCGCCCGCAGACGCGGTGGTCTGGCGCGTCTTGGTGCAGCGCGACAAGGCAGTGCAGATTGGCAGCGAGATTGCGCAACTACTCGACTGTCGGACCAGTTTCATCGATGCCCTGGTTGCGGACAGCCGTTTTGAGACCATCAACATTGGTGACGAGGTGAGCTATCGCCTCGTCGGCAGCCTCGAGTTCAGGACTGGGCGGGTCGTTGCCCTGCGTGGCGTCAGCGCCACGGCCGAGGATCGAACGCTGGCGGCCAAGCTCGATGCGCCGCGGTTGAACCAGTTTCACGTCCTGATCGAGCCGGATGCCGTCGACGTAAGGGCCGACACCGCCAGCTACTGCCAGGTCGGGCGGCATGTCGAGGTGCGCTTGCCGCAACGCCTCAATCCATGGGGGCCGTTCAAGGCGCTATGGGATGTTGTTTGATCCCGTCTCCTTTGGCCCTTTGCTCATCCTGGCGGGATTTTATGTCGGCATCGCGCCCGAACTCGATCGGAACAGCAACCGCGCCCGAACCGTGGTCGCGGCGATCACCGCCGTGGTTGCGCTGCGCTACCTGGTTTGGCGCCTGACCGACACGGTCATTCCCGTCGACGGCCCGTGGTGGGAGGTGGCGTGGATATGGTTTGTCGCCGCCTGCGAATGGGCCGCCTTCTTCGAAGTCGCCACCTTCCTCCTCATCATGTCCCGGGCGAACCGCGGCGGCGACGAGGCGGCGCGCGCCGAACGTGAATTGGTGCGCTCCGGCCGCTTTCCCAGCGTCGACGTCTTCATCCCCACCTACAACGAGCCGCTCGAGGTCTTGGAGAAAAGCATCGTCGGCGCCAAGCACATCGACTACCCCAATTTCCGCGTCTATGTCCTGGACGATGGTCGCCGCGCTTGGCTGCGCGATTTCTGCCAGGCCAAGGGCGTCCACTATGTCGTGCGCCGCGACAACAACCATGCCAAAGCCGGCAATCTCAATAATGGATTGGCGGCAAGCTCCGGCGAATTCATCGCCATCTTCGACGCCGACTTCGTTGCATCGCGGAATTTCCTGCGCAGAACCGTCGGCTTGTTTGCTGACCAGACCCTGGGCATCGTGCAGACGCCGCAGCATTTCTTCAACAAGGACCCGGTGCAGATGAACCTGCTGGTCGCCAACGACTGGCCGGACGAGCAACGGCTGTTTTTCGACGATATGGCCGCCAGCCGTGATGCCTGGGGCGTGTCGTTCTGCTGCGGTTCATGCAGCCTCATCCGCCGCGAAGCGCTCGTGGCCATCGACGGCGTGCCGACGTCGAGCATCACCGAGGACCTGCTGACGACCCTTGCCATGCTGCGCAAGGGGTTCCGCACGCGCTACCTCAATGAACGATTGAGCCAAGGCCTCGCTCCCGAATCGGTGGAGGCGTACTTCGTGCAGCGGGCGCGTTGGTGCCAAGGCGCCATCCAGACGCTGTTCCTGCCCGAGGGGCCGCTGGGCAAGGGCGGCCTCACTCCCCTCCAACGGCTCCTCTTCCTGCCGACCTCATGGCTCATTCAGTATCCGACACGGCTGATGATGCTGCTCGTGCCCATCGTTTACCTGCTCACCGGCCTCATGCCGCTCCATTTCACGTCCGTCGACGACCTCGTCTCGTGCCAGATTCCGATGCTGCTTGGCTATTACTGGTCGATGCAGTGGTTCGTCGGCGGGAAATATGCCCCGGTGTTGTCGACGGCGATCGGCGTGTTCTCGACCTTCCGCCTGCTGCCGACGTTGATCATGAGCCTGGTCAAACCATTCGGAAAGCCGTTCAGGGTCACACCCAAAGGCACTCTCAACCAACTGTCGATCGACTACGTCACGTTGGCGTCCATTTCCGCGGCGATCGCGTTGACGGCGGCGGGGCTGCTCATCAATTCGGTGCCCAGCTTTCGTATCGTGCATGACCAGGATTTCTTTCCGGTCGCCGCGTTCTGGGGGGCGCTCAACATCGTCACCCTGGCGATCGGCTGGCTCATCTGCTTCGATGCGCCGCGCCGGCGCAAGGAAGAGCGCTTCTACGTCGACGAAGCGGCGGTCGTGCGGGTCGCGGGCCTGGAGTTTCCCGCTCGTTTCATCGATATGTCGCTTGGTGGGGCGAGACTGCGGGCGGAGGCGCCGGCGGCCATCCTGGGTGCCCCGGCCGAGATTCTGTTCCCGCCGGTCGGCTGGTTGAAGGCCAGCGTCGTAGCCACCGCCCAGGGCAGCCTCGCCGTCGCCTTCGCGCCTCTCGACGATGCGGCCCGCGAAACGCTGATCGCCACCCTGTTCGGTGGCGCCTATTCGACACAGCCGCCGCAGCCACCCTCGGGCCGTCGCCTCATGCGCAACCTGTTGCGCCGCGCCTTTGGCGAGGAGGCGGCGTAGACGTTCAGGCTCCGGGAAAGCGAAGGTCCCGGCGGGGCCTTCGCCTCACGACGCGTTGATCAGCGCGCCGGCGGTACGGTGGCCTGCGAGGACGGGGGCACGCTTTCCAGCTTCTGGATGAGGGCCGCCGCCTCCTTGCTGCGGGTGTTGAGCGCCCCGGGCGAACCCTGGGCACACCTGCTGCGCGCGATCTGCATCAGGCGGTCCGCTTCGGCGCGGTCGGTGTCGGAGAGGGCGCCAATCCTGTCGCGGTACATACCGGCGATGCGGTCCAGGTCCTGCTCACACACATATTGGCCGGATTCTTGGGCAAATGTCGAAGGTGCGATGGGCATCACTAATCCGGCGGCAATCATGATGAGAAATCGACGGCTCATAGTGACCCTCTCGTCTGATGTCCTGACGGTATTCGACGGACAGTCTAGCCTCGGCTGAGGGTTGTCTCTATCGTAACGACGAATTACCACAAGTTATGTTGAGGGCACGAAAACGATCATTGCGGTGGCGCCGGCTAGGCAGCGTGCCGCCGCGTCAGCCAGGCGGTGAAGGTCGGCAGGATGACCAGGGTCGAGATCAGGGTATAGATGATGGCCAGGGTGAGCATCATACCCATGCTGGCGGTGCCGCGGTGATCGGAGAAGGCCAGTGTGCCGAACGAGGCGATGGTGGCCATCGTGCTGAACATCACCGCCCGCGGCGTCGAGGTGTCCATCACCTGGGCGGCGTCGCCGACCTCGCGCCGGCGCAACACGAAGTGGATGCCGTTGGACACGCTCATGCCGAACAGCAACGGCAGCACCAGCACGTTGGCAAAATTGAACGGCATGCCGAGCAGCACCGACGAGGCGATGGTGAGCAGCGTCGCCAAAGTCACCGGCAGCAGCACCAGCACGGTGTCGCGCAGTGAACGCAGGATCACGGTCAGCAGCAGCAGGATCATGCCCAGGGCGATGGCGGTGGCCTGCCAGAACGCCATGACCACGGTATCGCCGGCCTCGGCGATCACCACCGGCGCGCCGGTGGCTTGCGGCGCCTCGGCGCGCACCGCTTCGATGAACTGGCGCATCTCCGTGCTGTCACGCATGTCGCCGGCGGGCAGCACCTGCATGCGCACGCGCCCGTCGGCGGCCAGCATGCGCCGGCTGAGTTCGTCCGGCAGTGTCTCCAGCGACACCGGCTGCGCCGCCAGGCTGTGGCGCAACTCGTCGAGGCGAGGAGGCAGGCTGCCCACCAGCCGGTGCTCGAGCTCGGCCAAGGTCGCGTCGCTCGGCGCCTGGCCGGCGCTCAGACGCGCGAAGGCCGCCGCGAGGCGTGCCGCAGGCTCGGCCAGCGGCCCCTGTCCCGCGGCTGCCTGGTAGAGCCGGGCATTGAAGTCGGTCCAGGCGATGTGGCGCGCCTCGGGCGTGGGCGGCGGCATTTCCTCGGCCATCAACACCGGCACCAGCATCGTCGACAGCATGGAAATCGTACCCAATTTGTCGTCCTGATCGGCCGGAATCAGATCGTCGACGGTGATGACGCCGGCGACTTCGGGCAGCCCTTCCAGGCGGCGCTCCATCACGCGCGCTTCGCCGATGTCCTCGGCCAGGATGGTGATGGCGTAGGGGTTGGCCTGGCTGTCCGACATGAGGTCGAGCAGGGTGCGCACCGATTCGGTCTTGGGATCCCGCAGGTTCATCGGGTCGAAATCGAAGCGGGCGAACGGCAAGGCCAGCAGGGCGGCCAGCCCCAGGCCGATGGCGACCAAGGTCACCTTGCCGGAGTGGCGCTGGACGAGGTGCTTGCCGGCGTCGGTGAAGCCGGCAAGGCGCGATGTCCGCCTCTCGCGCCGGGGCAGCGGCATCACGGTCAGCAACGCCGGCAGCACGGTGAGGTTGGCGACCAGGTCGATGGCCATGCCGGCAGCGGCGATGATCCCCAGTTCGGCAAGCCCGATATAGGCGGTGGGCACGAAAGCGAAAAAGCCGATGGCGGCGGTCAGCGAGCTCAGTGCCAGGGCGCCGCCGACCTGTTCGCCCGCCCGGCGGACGGCGCGCCTGGGGTTGCCGCCATTGTCGGTGGTCTCCATGGCGCACAGGCCGAAATGGATGCCGTAATCGACACTGAGGCCGATGAACAGGATGGCGTAGGCGACCGAGATCAGGTTGAGATGGCCGATGGCGATGGTGGCGAAGCCGGTGGTCCAGATCAGCCCCATCAGCATGGTGACCAGGGTGGCCAGGCCCAGGCGTGGCGAGCGCAAGGCGACGAACAGCAGCCCCGCCACCAGCAGGAACGAGGCCAGGTTGATCATTCCCATGTTCTGCTGCAGCGATTGCAGCTCTTCCTGCTCGAGCGCGGCGCTGCCGGTCAGGCGCACCCGCACGCCCTTGTCGCCGAGCTGAAGGTCCTGGGTGATGCGGCGGATGGCATCGATTGCCTGCTCGGCCGGCTGCAGGGTGCCGAAATCCAGCACCGGCTGCACCAGCACGAGCTCGGGGCGGTCGACGTCCGAGGTCGCCGCGCCGTGCAGCAGCTCGCGCCATGCCAGCGCATCAGGCTGGCCCTGCGCTTGCGCCACCGCGACGCGGGCCATGCGATCCATCATGGCACCCAGGGTGTCGGCTTCGGCGCCGTCCGGCGGCAACCGCTCGACGGCCATGCCCATGACGTCGAACAAGCCGCGCAGGCTGACATCGCCGGCCAGCTTGGCCAAGAGCCCCTGCGCCTCGGCAATGCGGTCGGAAATGGCGTTCAGTTCCGCCACCTCCGTGTACAGCAGGCCGTTCTGCTGGAAGAACGGTTCGGCGGGCGGGTAGAACACGGTGCGGAACAGCTCGGGCGCGGCCTGCAGGCGCCGAGTCAGCGCCATCGCCGCATCTGCGGTGGCGTCGGCATCGATGCCGTCGACGACGACCAGCAGCAAGTCGGAGTACTGCGGAAAGGCCTTGCGCTGCTCCCGGTCCAATTGGCGGAACGACAGCTCCGGCGACAGCATGTCGTCGGTGTTGGTGTTGATGGTCAGGCGGGTGACCGCCAGCCCCAGCATGGCCAGGCTGAGCACGGTGCTGAGCAGCAGCACGAGCCCGGCATTGCGCTGCACCCATCGGATCCATGCGGTCAATAGCCTGCGCCCGGCGGAGCGGATGGCGCCCGGATTGTGTTTGCCGTTCATCGTTCTTTCAGATTATGCCTATGCCCGGTCTGCCTAATGCGCGCATCCCTGAACCGAGGAGGAAAACGTGCCTTTCGGTCGAGTCTTACAGGTCGTTCTTGTCGTGCTGGCGACGGTGCTTATAGCGCCGGCGGCCCAGGCACAGCAACCATCGCCGACCGCCTCCGTCGAAAGATTGCATGCCAGCCTGCTCGATGTCATGCAGCAGGCGGGCCGCCTTGGCTACGAGGGGCGCCTCCAATCGCTCGCCCCCGTGCTGAACGCGGTCTATGATTATGGCGAGATGGCGCGCGTCGCCTCGGGCCGCCACTGGAAGAACTTTTCGCCCGACCAGCGCCGGCGCCTGATCGACGCCTTCGCCCGCATGTCAGCGGCCACCTATGCCGCCCGCTTCGACGACTATGACGGCGAAGGGTTCACCACGACCGGCACACGGGAGGCGCCGGGGGGCGGCGTCCTGGTGCGGACTCGCCTGCTGCGCCCAGGCGCCGATGACGTCGCGCTCGATTATCTGGTCAAGCAGGGCGAGGAGGGCTGGCGAATCGTCGACGTCTACTACATGGGAGGGATCAGTGAGGTTGCCAACCAGCGCAGCCAGTTCCTGGCGGTGCTCAGGAGCGGCGGCGTCGAGGAGCTGATCCGGGCGCTCGAGGCCAAGGCACGGCAGCAGGCGACGGCGCCATGATCTGGATCGCGGCGCTGTCGCTCGTGCTGTGGCTGGGATTGCTGGTGGCGCATGGACGCTTCTGGCGCGCCGACCAGCGGCTGCCGGCGGGTTTGCCGGCCAGCGAGGGGCCGTTGCCGACGGTGGTGGCGGTGGTGCCGGCGCGCGACGAGGCCGAGGTCATCGCCCGCTCGGTCGGCTCGCTGCTGCGCCAGGATCATGCCGGACCGTTTCACGTCGTCGTCGTCGACGACCATTCCAGCGACGGCACCGCCGAAGTGGCGCTTCGGACGGCGGCCGCCATCGGCGCCGCCGACCGGCTGACCGTGATCGCCGCGGCACCGCTGCCCGACGGGTGGGCGGGCAAGATGTGGGCGGTGTCGCAGGGTGTCGCCAAGGCGGCCGATCTCTACCCCGAGGCTGACTACCTGCTGTTCACCGATGCCGACATCGAGCATGGACATGATGGGCTGGTGCGGCTGGTGACCAAGGCCGAGGCCGACGGGCTCGACCTGACCTCGCTCATGGTCCTGCTCAACTGCCGGTCGCTGGCGGAACAGCTGCTGGTCCCGGCCTTCGTCTTCTTCTTCCAGAAGCTGTACCCGTTTCCGCGGGTCAACGACTCGCGCAGTGCCGTTGCCGGTGCTGCCGGCGGCTGCATGCTGGTCCGACGTGCGGCGCTGGAGGCTGCCGGTGGCATCGCCGCCATCCGCAACGCCATCATCGACGATTGCGCCCTGGCACGGTTGCTCAAGGCCCGTGGCCGCATCTGGCTGGGGCTGACCCGGGCCACCCGCTCGATCCGCCCCTATCCGGCCTTCGGCGATTTCTGGAATATGGTGGCGCGAACGGCCTACACGCAGTTGCGCCATTCGCCGCTGCTGCTGCTGGGCACCGTGCTCGGCATGGTGGTGCTGTACGTGGTGCCTCCGGCCGCCTTTTTCGGCGGCGCGATCAGCGGTGATCGCGCCGTCAGCGCCGTCGGCGGCATCGCCTGGTTGGTGATGTGCGTCGCCTACTGGCCGACCGTCAAGCTCTATGACCTGCCGCGTCAACGCACGCTCAGCCTGCCGCTGGCCGGCGTTCTTTACACGCTGATGACCATCGCCTCGGCATGGCGCCACTGGCGCGGGCGCGGCGGCGGCTGGAAAGGCCGTACCTATTCCGGGGCAGCATCATGAGCGATGCGGCCACCATCGCGGCCATCGAGGCCGCGTCCGGCAAGGGTGCGGCGGACGAGAATTTTCCGGTGGGGTCGTTCCTGCTGCCGGCCAGGCTTCGGCCGCATGTGGCGATCTTCTATGACTTTGCCCGCGCCGCCGATGACATCGCCGACGATTCCGCGCTGTCGCCCGACGACAAGCTGCGCCGCCTCGACGCCCTCGACGGTGTCTTCGATGGTCACGGGCTCGACGATCCGGCCTTGGGCAAGGCCGTTCGCATCCGCCGCAGCCTCGAGCAGACCGGCGTCACCTCCCGGCACTGCCGCGATCTGCTGGCCGCCTTCAAGCAGGATGCGGTGAAGAACCGCTATGCCGACTGGGGCGACCTGATGGCCTATTGTCGGCTGTCGGCGTCGCCGGTCGGCCGCTATCTGCTCGACCTGCACGGCGAAGCGGCCGCCGATTATGCCGCCTCGGATCCGCTGTGCGACGCCCTGCAAGTCCTCAACCACCTGCAGGACTGCCAGAAGGATCACCGCAGCCTCGACCGGGTCTACCTGCCGGCCGACTGGATGGACGAGTTCGCGACCGGCATCGGCGATCTGTCCCTGGCCGCTGCCCGTCCCGGGATGCGCAAGCTCCTCGATCGCTGCCTCGATGGTGTCGACGAGCTTCTGGCGCGGGCCCGGCCGCTGCCTCGGCGCCTGAAAAGCCGCCATTTGGCGATGGAATCGGGCGTGATCTTCACCCTGGCCGAGCGGCTGTCGGCTCGGTTGCGGCGCGGCGATCCCATTGCGGGGCGCGTCGGCCTGACCAAATGGGACTTCGCCGTTTGCGGACTGCGGGGCGTCTGGCGGAGATGGGCCGGATAAGGCTTGGCGCGCCCTTGCGCGATGGGCTAACGTCGGCGCGCCAAACACACCGCGCCGTAGCTGCCATCGTCATCGGTCGACGTGGCGACGAAGGGAAAAAGAGTGAGCCGCAGCACCCGTCTTCTGGACAATGTCTCACTGCCTCAGGACTTGCGTCGGCTGTCGCCCGAGCAACTGCCGACCCTTGCCGAGGAACTGCGGCAGGAGATCATCGAGGTGGTCTCCAAGACCGGCGGCCATCTCGGCGCCAGCCTCGGTGTCGTCGAGCTGACGCTCGCCATCCACTATGTGTTCGACACCCCCCATGATCGCCTGATCTGGGACGTCGGCCACCAGTGCTACGCCCACAAGATGCTGACGGGCCGTCGCGAGCGTATGCCGACGTTGCGCCAGGGCGGCGGCCTCGCCGGCTTCACCAATCGCGCCGAAAGCGAATACGACCCCTTCGGGGCGGGGCACAGCGGCACCAGCATCTCGGCCGGCCTGGGCATGGCGGTGGCGCGCGACCTCAGGGGAGACGATCGCAACGTCATCTGCGTCGTCGGCGACGGCGCCATGAGCGGCGGCATGATCTACGAGGCGATGAACAACGCCGGGTCGCTGGGCTCGCGGCTGATCGTCGTCCTCAACGACAACGACATGTCGATCGCGCCGCCGGTGGGGGCGCTGTCGGACTACCTGTCGCGGCTGCTGTCGTCGAAGTCCTATCACTCGCTGCGCAGCATCGGCGCCGACATCGCCAAGCGCCTGCCGCAATCGCTGGAACGGGCGATGCAGCGGCTGGAGGGCTATGCCCGCGGCATGGTCACCGGCGGCACCTTGTTCGAGGAACTCGGCTTCTACTACGTCGGGCCGGTCGACGGGCACAACATCGACCACCTGATCCCGGTGCTGGTCAACCTGCGCGACTACCGCGACGACAAACCGGTGCTCGTCCATGTCGTCACCCAGAAGGGCAAGGGCTATCCGCCGGCCGAGCAGGCCGCCGACAAATACCATGGCGTCGGCCAGTTCGACGTGTGCACCGGCGCCTTGAAGAAATCGGCCGCCAAGGCGCCCAGCTACACCGGTGTCTTCGCCCGTTCGATCATTGCCGAGGCCGAGGCCGACCCGCGCGTCGTCGCCATCACCGCCGCCATGCCCTCGGGCACCGGCCTCGACCGGTTCGCGCAGCGCTTCCCCGACCGTTTCTTCGACGTCGGCATCGCCGAGCAGCACGCGGTCACCTTCGCCGCCAGTCTTGCCGCCGAGGGCATGAAGCCCTTTGCCGCCATCTATTCGACCTTCCTGCAGCGGGCCTATGACCAGATCGTGCACGACGTGGCCTTGCAGAAGCTGCCGGTGCGCTTCGCCATCGACCGCGCCGGGCTGGTCGGCGCCGATGGCGCCACGCATGCCGGGGCCTTCGATCTGGCCTATCTCGGCTGCGTCCCCGACATGGTGCTGATGGCCGCTGCCGACGAGGTCGAACTGATGCATATGGTGGCCACCGCCGCCGCCCACGACGCCGGCCCCATCGCCTTCCGCTACCCGCGCGGCGAAGGGGTGGGCCTGCCGTTGCCCGATCGCGGCGAGGTGCTGGAAATCGGCAGGGGCCGTGTCGTGCGCGAGGGCGGCAAGGTGGCGCTGCTGTCGCTGGGCACCCGCCTGGCCGAGTGCCTGATCGCCGCCGACGAGTTGGCGGCGCGCGGGCTGCCAGCGACGGTTGCCGACGCCCGTTTCGCCAAGCCGCTCGATGGCGAGCTGATCTTGCGGCTGGCCCGCGAGCATGAGGTGCTGATCACCATCGAGGAGGGCGCCGTCGGCGGCTTCTCGGCGCAGGTGGCACAGCTGCTGGCATGGCAGGGGCTGTTTGACCGCGGCCTGAAGTTCCGGCCGCTGACCTTGCCCGACCGCTTCATCGAGCACGACACCGGCGAACGGCAATACGCCGCGGCCGGGCTGAGTGCCCGTCATGTCGTCGACGCCGTGCTTGCCGCTCTCGGCCGCGACGTCCTCCGCCAACCGGCCAGTGCCTGACGTGACTGCAGCCTCGATGACGGCCGACGGCGGCACCTCCCTCGAACACGTCCGGCAGGTCGTGGTGCGCTCCAACACCTCGTTCTATTGGGGAATGCGCGTATTGCCGCCCGATCGGCGCGACGCGATGTTCGCCATCTACGCCTTCTGCCGCGAGGTCGACGACATCGCCGACGGCAGCGCCGCCGAGGCGGAGAAGCGTTCCGCCCTGATGGCGTGGCGCCAGGAAATCGACGCCCTCTACGCCGGGCGGCCGACGCGGCCCATCACCCAGGCGCTGCTTGCCCCGGTGCAACGTTTCGACCTGCCCAAGGCGGAATTTCTGGCGCTGATCGACGGTATGGAGACGGATGCCGCCGACGCCATTCCCGGCATGAGCCTCGATCAGATCAAGCTCTATTGCCGGCGCGTCGCCGGTGCCGTCGGCATGCTGTCGTTGCCGGTGTTCGGCGACACCTCGGAAGCGGCTAAGCGTTTGGCCGTGGCGCAGGGCGAGGCGCTGCAACTGACCAACATCCTACGCGACATCGCCGAGGATGCGGCACGCAACCGCCTCTACCTGCCGCACGAACTGCTCGACAAGCACGGCATCGCGACTCGGAAACCGCGCGAGGTGCTGGCCCACGCGGGGCTGGCCGGCGTGTGCCACGACCTGGCGATCCTGACCGAGCATCAGTACCGTGCCGCCGACAGCCTCATGGATCAGTGCGCGCCCAAGGCGATGAAACCGGCGCGGCTGATGATGGAGGCGTACCGGGCCATTTTCCGTCGGCTGGAGAAACGTGGCTGGAACCGCCCCACCGAACGTGTCAGCGTCCCGACACTGACCAAGCTGTGGATCGTCCTGCGCCATGGCGTGCTGTAGAGTGCGCGCGATCCGCTAAGGCGCATCGGGATGCGAAGAATTCATGTCATTGGCGCCGGCGTCGCCGGCTTGGCCTGTGCCGTCGAGCTGGCGCGCCGCGGCGTGGTGCCGGCCGTCCACGAAGCGGCCCTGCACGGCGGCGGCCGCTGCCGCTCGTTTCACGACGCCACCCTCGACCGGCGCATCGACAGCGGCAATCACCTGCTGCTGTCCGGCAACTGGGCCATGCGCGGCTATCTCGACACCATCGGCGCGGTGGACGGCCTTTATGCCGCGCCCAGCACCTCCTTCCCCTTTGTCGACCTGGCGACCGGCGAGCGGTGGACGCTCCGGCCCAATGGCGGACGCCTGCCCTGGTGGTTGTTGGTGCCATCGCGGCGCGTGCCGGGCAGCCGTATCGCCGACTACCTGGCGGCGCTTCGGCTGAAGAAAGCAGACGGCGTGGCGGTGGCCCGCGTGTTTCGGCCGGAAACCGTGGCGTGGCGGCGGTTCTGGGAGCCATTGGCGCTCGGCGTGCTCAACACCGCCGCCGATGAGGCCGATGCCGGCCTGCTGTGGCCGGTGATGGTCGAGACCTTCCTGGCCGGCGCGGCGGCCTGCCGGCCGCTGATCGCGCGGTGCGGCCTGTCCGAGGCGCTGGTCGACCCCGGCATCGCCTGGCTGCGCGGCAACGGCGCCGAAGTGTGTTTCGGGCGTCGCTTGAAGGCCATCGAACGCCGCGACGGGCGCGCCGTCGCCCTGGCCTTCGACGGCGCGCGCATCGAACTTGCCGGGGATGATGCCGTGGTGCTGGCGGTGCCGCCCGCGGCAGCGGCGCAACTGCTGCCGGGGCTTCGCGTTCCCACCCAGTTCCGCGCCATCGTCAACGGCCATTTCCGGTTCGAGCGGCCGGTGACGTCGCCGGCGGCGCCGCGGTTGATCGGCGTGGTCGGCGGGGTGGCGCAGTGGCTGTTTCTGCGCGGCGACATCGTCTCGGTGACGGTCAGCGCCGCCGACGCCCTGGCCGAGCGGGCCAACGAGACGATCGCCGCGGTGCTGTGGGACGACGTGCGCCGCTGCCTCCAGCTTGGCGAAAAGCCGTTACCGCCATGGCGCATCATCAAGGAAAAGCGCGCCACCATCGCCCAGACCCCGCAACAGGTGGCCCTGCGCCCATCGGCCCGCACGACGCTCGCCAATCTGTTCCTCGCCGGCGACTGGATCGATACCGGGCTGCCGGCGACCATCGAGGGCGCCATCCGTTCGGGCCGCCAGGCGGCGAACCTGGTTTGGGGGCGGCCGGCGTGACACCGGAGGAACTGCTCGGTCGCGTGCTCTACCGCGACGGACTGATGCTGGTGATCGACAAGCCGGCGGGCTTGCCCGTGCATGCCGGGCCGGGCGGCGGCGACACGCTCGAGCGCCATTTCGATCACTTGCGCTTCGGCCTGCCCAAGCCGCCGTTCCTGGCGCATCGTCTCGATCGCGATACCTCCGGCTGCCTCGTGCTCGGCCGCCATCCCAAGGCGCTGCGCCGACTGGGGCGGTTGTTCAGCCAGGGACAGGTCGAGAAGGTCTACTGGGCGGTGGTGCGGGGGGCGCCGCCGGCCGCGGAAGGCGTGATCGATCTGCCGCTGAAGAAGGTGTCCACCAAGGCCACCGGCTGGCGCATGGTGGTCGACTCCGGCGGGCAGGCGGCACAGACGCATTACCGGGTCCTGGGGCGGGGCGACGGCATCAGCTGGCTGGAACTGCGGCCGCAGACCGGGCGCACCCACCAGATCCGCGTCCATTGCGCCGCCATCGGCTGTCCGCTGCTCGGCGATCCGCAATACGGCGGACCGGCGGGGGCCATGCACCTGCATTCGCGCGCCATCGGCCTGCCGCTCTACCCGAAGAAGCCGACGATCACGGTCACGGCGCCGGTGCCGCCGCACATGCGGGAATACCTGCGCGCCTGCGGCGATCGCGCATAGGTCCAGACGCCGGCCGCGCTTGTTCGGGAATCGCAGGAGCGCCCAACGGCAAGCCGGTAGCCCGGATCACGGCGCTGGTTGAGCAGTCTGTCGCCTACGGCGACCTAGCGGGTCTCCGGATCAGCGACGACCTCTCGTTGCCCGACAACGTCGTCGACGACTTCATGGGGCGGTAATGTCGAAGGCCCTGCTCCTCGACACCCACATCTTCCTTTGGATGCGCATCGAGCCCGACAAGCTGACGAGACAAGAGCGCACGCTCATCGATGTCGCGCCACGTCGGACGGTCAGCGTGGTCAGCTATTGGGAGATTGCTCTGCTGGTCAGCCTGGGGCGCATCGACAACGATCCGCGCCTGTTCACGTTACCACATGGTATAGAGCTGCTGCCGCTCCTGCCCAGCCATTGCCAAGGGGTTATCGGCCTGCCGCCGATCCACCGCGACCCGTTCGACCGCATACTGATCGCCCAAGCCCGCGTCGAAGGGCTGCTGCTTGTCACCAGGGACGCGAAGATCACGAGCGATGGCCGGGCCGGCGCCAGCACCGCGGTGCTTGGCCCGGCTTATCCACCCGCTCAGCAGTGAGCAAGCGCTTGGATGAGGCTGATCTAGGCCGATGACCGACTAAAGAAGTCGCAGCCCGTCTCCGCGTCACCCCGGCAATGACGACAGGGGCGTCGCATATGGCCAAGCCAGGCTAAGGCCCATCCTGCTTGGGCGCCGCGGCGGCCCGCTTGGCCCGCACGTGCTCCAGGATGGCGGCGGCCTCCTGCCGGAATATCTGCCCGTCGATCTGCGCACCGTTCAGGACCGTGCTCCAATGCCGGGTGAGGGCGGCGACCGCGATCGCCTCCTTGACCTCGCCCTCGGTGGCGCCGTTCAGCTTGGCCGCCTCGGTGTGGAAATGCACGCACAAGTCGCAAGGAATCTGCGATGCGACGGCCAGCCCGATCAGTTCCTTCTCCTTCCCCGACAGCTCGGTATCGGGGCTGAAGCGGATTGCCTTCATCTCGGCCCAGGCCGCCGGCAGGCCGGCCTCCGGAAAGTGCTTGGCGAAGCTCGGCACGATGCCGAGGGTCTGCCTGATGTCGTCGAGCGTCGCCTCGATATTGGGGGCGTTCGTACGGGTCTGTTCATTCATGGCTCCCTCCCCTGGTTCGCTGCATGCAGCGCCCCGCTCAGTCGGGCTTGTCCTGCTTGGGCGCGGCGGCGGTCTGCTTGGCCCGTACGTGGTCCAGGATGGCAGCGGCCTCCTTGCGGAAATCTTCCCTGTCGAGCTGCGCGCCGTTCAGGACCGTGCTCCAGTGCCGGGTGATGGCCGCGATCGCGATCGCCTCCTTGATCTCCGCCTCGGTGGCGCCGTGCAGCTTGGCCGCTTCGGTATGGAAGTGCACGCAGTAGTCGCACGGGATCTGCGCGGCGACGGCCAGCCCGATCAGTTCCTTCTCCTTGCCCGACAGCGCGGTGTCGGGGCTGAGGCGGACCGCCTTCATCTCGGCCCAGGCCGCAGGCAGGCCGGCCTCCGGGAAGTTCTTGGCGAAGCTCGGCACGACGCCGAAGGTCTGCCGGATGTCGTCGAGAGTCGCCTCGACGTCTGGCGTGTCCGCAGCAAAGGCGCCGGCCCCGGCGGCGAGGCCGACAGCGAGGAACGTCGCACCGATCAGGTTTCGCATGGCTGCCTCTCTTCCTGCCCATGTCTGGGAAGGCGCCATTCTAGGCGAGAGGACACGTTTGGCGGGCAGTTCCTCGGAATAAGGGGCGCGCTTAAAGTGGCTGATGCCGCCGCCCCACGGGGTAGGGGAGGGTCCAGGCTTTTGCTCTACCGGCAGGCATCATCCGGTCGATCGGGCCAGCACTTCGGCCGTCGCACGTCCTATTCGGCGGCGTCGGCCTTGCTCAGCGGCCGCAGCGGCTCGGCCGGGCGCTGGCGCGACAGGTCGATCTCGGGCGCCATGGCGCCGTCGGTGCGCGGCCCGCGCAGCGCCACCAGCGCCGCCTTCACCGGATGCGAGACGGTGTCGTTGACGGCGGTGGCCTCGTAGCCGCAATGCACCATGCAGTTGGCGCACTTCTCGTAATTGCCGGTGCCGTAGCTGTCCCAGTCGGTGGTATCGAGCAGTTCGCGGTAGCTCGCCACATAGCCCTCGCCGAGGAGATAGCAGGGCCGTTGCCAGCCGAAGACGTTGCGGGCCGGCATGCTCCACGGCTGGCAGCGGTAGTCCTGGTTGCCGGCGAGAAAGTCGATGAACAGCGACGACTGGTTGAAGCGCCAGCCGCGGCCCTTGCCGCGACGGAAGATGTCGCGGAACAGCTGCTTGGACTTCTGCCGCGACAGGAAGTGCGTCTGGTCGGGCGCCTTCTCGTAGGCATAGCCGGGCGAGACGGTGATGCCCTCGACCTCGAGGTCGTTCATGGCGAAGTCGAAGAAGTCGGCCATCGCTTGCGGCTCGGCGCCGTCGAAGATGGTGCAGTTGACGGTGACGCGGAAGCCGCGGCGCACCGCTTCGCGAATGGCGCTGGTGGCGCGGTCGAAGGTGCCGGGTTGGCAGACGGCGCGGTCGTGGTGTTCGCGGTCGCCGTCGAGATGGACCGAGAAGGTGAGGTAGGGCGACGGCTGGAACAGGTCGAGCTTCTTCTCGAGCAGCAAGGCGTTGGTGCACAGATAGACGAACCGCTTCTGCGCAATCAGTCCCGTGACGATCTGCTCGATTTCCTTGTGCAGCAGCGGCTCGCCGCCGGGGATCGACACCATCGGGGCGCCGCATTCCTCGGCCGCCGCCAGGCATTCCTCCACCGACATCCGCTTGTTGAGGATGTGTTCGGGGTACGAGATCTTGCCGCAGCCGGCGCAGGCGAGATTGCAGCGGAACAGCGGCTCGAGCATCAGCACCAGCGGGAAGCGCTTGTTGCCGCGCAGCCGCTGCTTGAGCAGATAGCTGCCGACGCGGAACTGCTGGATCAAGGGGACGGGCACGGCCTGGCCTTTCGTTGTTCTTCGCGGCGCGATGCGTGAGGCGGCGACGCCGAGGTTGCGGCATCCGCCGGGCGCCGATAGGTTTAGCCGACTTTCAAGCTTGGCGCCAACCATCGAGATTCCATGCCGGGGCGGGCGAGGGGAGTGGCATGCGCAAGTCTTTGCTGTTGGCCGGGGGTGCCGGTCTGGCCTTGGCGATCTACCTGTTCGTCCAGCACGGCTTCGCCGACATCGCCGCCGCCGTCGCCGCGGTGGGCTGGGGCATCCTGCTGATCTTCGCGGTGCGGGCGCTGCCGATTGTCTGCGACGCCATCGGCTGGCGCGTGCTGTTTCCGGTGGCGTGGCGGCCGCCGATGGTGCCCACATTCTGGGTGCGCTGGATCTCGGAAAGCGTCAACGCCCTGCTGCCGGTGGCGCAGATCGGCGGCGAGGTGGTGCGCACGCGCCTGATCGGCCGCCCAGCCTTCGTGCGCGCGCCGCGCATCGCCGGCGCCCTGGCCGCCGCCACCGTGGTCGCCGACCTGACCACCGGCATGGTCGCCACCATGGTGTTCAGCCTGATGGGCGTGGTGCTGCTGCTGCAACGCACCACCTCCGAGGCGATGAGCACGGGCCTCTATTGGGCCATGGCCGCCATGGCCGGCATGCTCGCCATCTTCTTTGTCGCCCAGCGCTCGGGCCTGCTCACCGGCGTCGTGCGGCGCATCGCCGGCAAGCTCGGCGGCTCGCTGGCGGCGGCGGTCTCCGGCGGCACCGCCGCCTTCGAGCGCGCCCTGGCCGAGGTCTACCGCGACAAGCTGGCCTTTGTCCATTCCACCGCCTGGCGGCTGCTGTCGTGGCTGGTGGGCGCCATCGAGATCTGGCTGGCCTTGCGCCTGCAGGGGATCGAGATTTCGGCCGCCGATGCCTTGATGATCGAAAGCATCGGCGCCACCATCCGCAGCGCCGCCTTCGCCGTGCCCGGCGGCCTTGGCCTGCAGGAGGGCACCCTGCTGGTCCTTGGGCAGATGATCGGGCTGTCGCCGCAGTCGGCGCTGGCGGTGGCCCTGATCAAGCGGGTGCGCGAACTGGCGGTCGGTCTGCCGGCGCTGGCGGTGTGGTGGGCGGTGGAAAGCCGCGCCGCCGCCGTCGGGCAGGAGGCCTGATCAGCCGAAGCGCGCCAGTGCTCGGCAGACCTCGGCCGGCGTGGTGAAATCGATGCGCGGATGGCGGAACGGCACCCACTGGAACCGCTGGTAGAAGGCCTTGCCGGGATGCGGCGGCGCCCGGTAGTCGTAGTCGGCCTGCGGGCGAAAGCACTCGCGGGCGGTGCCGACATAGCCGAGATTGCCCGTTTCCGATGCATACAGCGCCAGGGCGCGCCGCTTCAGCGCCATTTCGTCGGCGGTCAGCGCCAAGGCCTGTTCGGACCCGTTGGCCTCGGGGAATTCCTGGCGCCGGACGATGCCGCCGGCGAAGCCATATTCGGCGAATTCCCACACTGGCACCAGGTCGCGCAGGTGGCTCGCCAGGAAACTGGCGCTGTCGTGGTCCTGATGCCCGCCCTCGTAGGCGGGCGCCCACACCATGTCGGCCTCGGTGTCCGCAATCGCGCGTCGGGCCTCGCCCAGCGCCGCGTGCAGACGGCCCTTGAGGCAGCGGGCGGGAATATCCAGGAACCGCCACGGGCGCAGCCCCAGCAATTCGGCCGTTGCCCGTGCCTCCCGTCGGCGCCGCGCCACGCGATCGGCATGGTGACGTCGTTGCCACGGCCAGAATACGGTTCGGTCGGGGATTCCCGTGGTCAGGTAGAGGGCGATGACCTCGGCGCCGGCGGCGCGGGCGCGGCCGATGGCGGCGGCGCAGCCGACGACCTCGTCGTCGGCATGGGGAATCAGGACGAGGATGCGGCGGCCGAACACGGCACGGCCTCGCGCGCCGCGGCGGCACGCCAATAGGGCAGCAGATCGGCCTCCAGCACCTCGCGCCACGACGGGATTTCGGCCTGGGCCTTGCGCCGCGCCGCCACCCGCATGGCCGCCAGGCGAGCCCGGTCGGCGACGAGGCCGGCAAGCGCGGCGGCCCAGGCCCCGGGATTGCGGCTGTCGGCCACCACGACGCCGACGTCGGCGCTGACGATGCGGCTGATGGCGATCTTGTCGCTGACCGCCACAGGGGCGCCGGAGGTGAGCGCCTCGGCGACGACATTGCCGAAGGTCTCGAACTCCGAGGGGAAGGCAAAGAGGTCGGCGTTGGCGTGCAGCACCTGCAACTCGGGCTGCGGCACGGCGCCGGGGCAGGTCGCGTGCTCGCCCAGCAGGCCCAGGATTGTCGCCTGGTCCTCGCCGCGGCCGGCGCACAGCAGATGCACCGGCAGGCCCTCATCGAGCAGCCGGCGCACCGCCAGCGCCAGGGTCATCACGTTCTTGCCGCGATCGACGCGGCCGGCGAACAGCAGAAGTACACGATCGGCGGGGATGCCGAGGCGGTGGGCGAGGGCGTCGCGGTCGCGCTTGGCCGGCGTGAAGGCGTCGCGATCGATGCCGCGGCGCAAATGGCCCAGCCGCTCGGCCGGCAGCACGTGCCGCGCCCGCTGATACTCGCTGTCCTGCGATACCAGGGCGAAGGCGCAGGCCCGCTGATGCCGGTCGAGTTTGCGCAGCATGTCGTCGCCGGCGCGCTCGGCCAGGCGCAGGCGCTCGACGAGCAGACGGCCGAGCCAGCCGCTGCCGACCAGACGCTGGATGGTCCGGGCGGTGAACACGCGGGTGTAATTCGGTGTGTCGGTGTGGATAGAATTGACCAGCGGAATGTCATGCCGCCGCGCCACGCGTGCCGCCGTCCTGGAAAAATTGAAGAAGGCGTCGGTGGTGTGGATGACGTCGTAATCCGCCAGTGCTTTGGCCAGGCGCGGGTGATGGGGGGCGAGGTCGGTGTGGTCGGGAATGTGCGACAGGAACGGAAGGCGACCGGTGCTGAACACCGGAGCGTGCAAGCGGTAACGCACGTTGGGGGCGATGGTATGGCTCGCCTCGGTTTCGCCTTGGAAATGGACCGTGAGGTCGACCGCCTCGGGCATCCCGGCCGCCGCCTCGGCGAACCGTTCCCAGCACTTCACGTGGCCGCCGGCCTGTGGTGTCCATGCCAGATCAACGAGAACGCCGACGCGCAGCGGGCGCGTCGGCGAGGCGGATTCGAAAGGACTCATCGCAAAACCATGGCCGGCGCCCGCCGGCCGTTCAAACCTACAATTCGTTCTCGTTGCTGGCGTTCGAGATGCGGCGTGCGCGATTCTGCCGGTACATGCTGCGGATCGAGGCGTAGTAGTCGAGCGACGAGCGTTCGATGTCATCGAGAACGTCGAGATACTTCTCGCGGGTGTTGATGGCGTCGCCGCCCATGCGCCCCCAGGTGAAGCCGTCGAGGTCGCCCTCGTTGGCGCCGATGGTGACGGGATCGGCGAACCAATCGACACCCCGGCCGACGCCGTCACGCGGGTTCGACGGGCCCAACAGCGGCAGCATCAGGTAAGGGCCGTCGGGTACCCCCCACACGGCCAGCGTCTGGCCGAAATCCTCGGAATGGCCGGGCAGGCCCATTGGCTCGGCCACGTCCATGATCCCCAGCACACCGAAGGTGGTGTTCAGCACGAAGCGGCCGGCGGTGGTGCCGGCGCGGCTGAATTCGCCCTGCAGCACGTCGTGGATGAAGGTCAGCGGCTCACTGGCGTTGGTCAGGAAGTCGTCGACGCGGTCGCGGCCGAACTCGGGAACGGCGCGGCGATAGCCCTGGGCCACCGGCTTGATGATGGCGCGATCGACGGCTTGGTTGAAGGCGAAGATGGCGCGATTCGTCGGCTCGAGCGGGTCGTTGAGCTGCTCGTACTCCGCCACCGCTTCCGGGTCGTCTGCGGGCGGCGGCGTGGCGCAGCCGGCCAGCGCGGCGACGGTCAAGGCAAGGCAAGCGATGCGGGTGGTGCTACGGCTCATTTGGTGACTCTACCAGTCGAAAACCTGTCCTCCCTAGTTGGTTAACACAGGCATGCGGCGAGCGCCAGCCGCATTGCTCGCCTTTCGCCTCGAAAGTGTGGCTCGCTCACGCAAAGGGGCAAGAACCGTCGGAATCTTTGGCGGTACGCCTCATTTGCGAGCTACCTCTAAGGGTCTACGCATTATACAGGACCAACGCCCCGGACACAGCGAAAGCAGGATAGCGACGTGAACCAGCGCAGACGCCTCTACTTCGTCATTGCCCTCCTCATCGGCGTGATTGCCGGCGCCGGGGCATGCTATCCCCTGTATCAGGCGCTGACCGCCCCGCCAACCGCCGCCGCCGAGGTGCGCGAGGGCAGCTATTCCGAGATTGCCAGCCTGCTGGGCAAGGGCCAGTTGGCCTCACTCAGCTTTTTCGGCAGTTCCAGCGCCGTGGCCGAGACCGCCGACGGCCTCAGCCTCACCGCCCTGATTCCGCCGATGGTTGCCGCCAACCTGGCCGAGGCCGCCGCGCAAAACGGCGTGGCCGTGCATTTCAAGCCCGAGCAGTTCTTTCCCAGCGCCGGCGACATCACCGCCAAATGGATGCTGGCGGTCGCCGGCAACCTTGCCGTGATCGTGTTCCTCGGCATCCTGTTCTATTTCCTCATCCTGCGCGGGGCCCTGGCCGGGCGCTCGAAGGCGGCGCTGGCCACCCCGGACGACAGCACCGTGCGCTTCGCCGATGTCGCCGGCTGCGATGCCGAGAAGCAGGAGCTGATGGAGATCGTGCAGTTTCTGCGCGATCCGGGGCGCTTCGACCGCCTTGGCGGCCGCGTGCCCGCAGGCGTGCTGATGTCCGGGCCGCCCGGCACCGGCAAGACCCTGCTGGCCCGTGCCGTGGCCGGCGAGGCGGGCGTGCCGTTCTTCTCCATCTCGGGCTCCGATTTCGTCGAGATGTATGTCGGCGTCGGCGCCAAGCGCGTGCGCAGCGTCTTTGCCAAGGCCAAGAAAAAGGCGCCGTGCATCCTGTTCATCGACGAGATCGACGCGGTGGGACGGTCGCGCTCGAACCATGCCGCGGGCGGCGCCCACGAGGAGCGCGAGCAGACGCTGAACCAATTGCTGGTCGAGATGGACGGCTTCAAGACCAACTGCGGCGTCGTCGTCATCGCCGCCACCAATCGGCCCGACATTCTCGACAAGGCGCTGACCCGCCCCGGCCGTTTTTCGCGCAACATCGTGCTGCAGAATCCCGACGTCGCCGGCCGCGAGAAGATTCTGGCGGTGCACGCGGCGCGGGTGGCCCTGGCGCCGACGCTCGATCTGCAGGTGGTCGCCCGCGGCACGCCGGGGTTTTCCGGGGCGGATCTCGCCAATCTGGTCAACGAGGCGGCGATCCTGGCGGCGCGCGCCGAGCGCGAGGCGGTGGCGGGCGAGGATTTCGAGCAGGCCAAGGACCGCATCCTCATGGGCAACGAGCGCCGCTCGCTGAAGATGACCGAGGCGGATCGGCGGCTCACCGCCTATCACGAGGCCGGCCATGCGCTGGTCGCCTATCACTGCCCCGAATCGGACCCCATCCACAAGGTGACCATCGTGCCGCGCGGCCGCGCCCTGGGCATGGTGGTGCGTCTGCCCGAGAACGACAGCCCGGCCCTGCGCCGTTCCAAGCTCAAGGCCGACCTCGCCGTCGCCATGGGCGGGCGCGCCGCCGAGGAGCTGATCTTCGGCAGCGACGACGTCACCACCGGCGCCGCCGGCGACATCCAGATGGCCTCGCAACTGGCGCGGCGCATGGTGGCCGAGTGGGGCATGAGTGAGCGCGTCGGCGCCGTCAGCTTCGACCTGGGGCCGACGCAGGCGCGCGAGGGCGCCTTCTCCGAATCGACGTCGCGCGAGATCGACGCCGAGGTGAAGCTGCTGATCGACTGCGGCCACGAGCGCGCCATGTCCATCCTCAAGGGCCATGCCGACCAGCTGGAACTGCTGGCGACGACGCTGCTCGAGCGCGAAAGCCTGACCGGGGCCGAGGTCGACCGCCTGCTGGGCGGCTGGCAGGACAACGAGCCGGCGCGTTTGGCCGTGCCGGCGTAATTAGGGCCTTGCCCGCGGCCCGCCGCCGGTGACAATGGCGGCAACGGCCGAAGGGGGGGAGAATGGGCGTCTGGGGCAGCGAGGCGGTGATCCTGGCGCTTTATGGCGCACCACTGGTGGTGGCGGCGGGGTGGGACCTCGCCACCTTCCGCATCCCCAATGCCCTCAATCTGATGTTCCTTGCGTTGTTTCCGCTGGCGGCGCAGCTGGCGCCGCAGCCGGTGGACTGGCTGTGGCATTTGGCCGCCGGCGGCGTAGTGCTGGCCGCGGGCTTCGGGCTGTTTGCCCTGCGCCTGTTCGGCGGCGGCGACGTCAAGCTCCTGGCGGTGGCGGCGCTGTGGCTGGGCTGGGATCGGCTGCCGGCGTTCGTGCTCGGCGTGGCGGTACTCGGCGGCGGGCTGGCTGTGGTCGTGCTGCTGCTGCGCAGCCCGGTCCTGGCCACGGCGCTCGCCCATCTCGGCCGTACGCCGGCGGTGCTGCACAAGGGCGCCGCCATCCCCTACGGAATCGCCATCGCCGGCGGCGGCCTGGCCATGGCCAAGGCGCTGCCGCTGCTCGGCGGCTGAGCCGGTCCGGAGAACCACAGAGACACAGAGGTGGCACCGAGGCTCCTGTAGTCATTCCCGCGAAAGCGACGCGAAAGCGGGAATCCATTTTCCAGAGCCATTTCCGACTCGCCTTGCCGGTTGAGCGGTCCGTCCCGACGCCTCTGGAAAATAGGCTCCCGCCTTCGCGGGAGCGACGAAAACGACGGTAATGGAGAATTCCGGACAGCAGTAGGCTTTCGCGGGCATGACGAAGAATAGACGTTCTCCGTTCCCTCTCCGTGCCTCTGTGTCTCTGTGGTTAAGCAGGCGCCTTCCGATCTGGCGGTCGCCTCGGCGTACCAGGACGCCCGTCAGGTGAGTGCTGCGATGGCGGCGCCGACCAGGGCGGCCGCGCCGAGGCCATATGCCGCCTGCCAGCGCCACGCGATGACCCACACGCTACGGTCGAGCAGGCGGGCGGTGTACATGGCGGTGGCCGAGAACGGCGACACCATGGTCGCCAGCCCCCATCCCGACATCAGCGCCAGGGCCATCAATTGCGGCGGCAGCCCCAGGGCCTCGGGCGGCAGGGCACGGCCGACGACGATCACCGGCACCACGGGATGCAGGCCAATGATGCCGAAGGCGGCGAGGCCGACGACGAGGCCGATGAGCATCAGCGGCTCGGGGACCGCCGCCAACACCTCCAGGCCGCTCGGCGGGTGGGCGCGCAGGATGGCGGCGACACCGGTGCCGAGCAGGCTGGCGCCGGTGAACAGCAGCGCTTCGGCGCGCAGATCGGCAAGGCGCCCGCCGACATGGGCGAAGACGCGGGCGGCGGCCTCGATCGGCGCGCGGAAATCGGCGATGGCGGCGCGCCATGCCACCGCCACCAGCGGCGCCGCCACGCCAAGGGCGATGGCAATGCCGACGCCGCTCACATCCACCAGGGTCAGCACCGAGCCGACCAGGATGGTGAAAGCGATCGCCACCTTGATCACCGCCATCGG
This sequence comes from Rhodospirillaceae bacterium, assembly GCA_036675815.1. Classification (GTDB taxonomy): domain Bacteria; phylum Pseudomonadota; class Alphaproteobacteria; order Rhodospirillales; family Magnetospirillaceae; genus JAKFEE01. Next base: position 135,304 of record JAKFEE010000021.1, on the reverse strand, counting down.
CTGCAGGCGCGGCAGTTCGGCCCCGGTCGCCGGGCTGGATTGCCGCCGCAGCCGGTCGACCAGCCAGGCCAGGCATACCAGGCCGGCGCCGACCACCATGCCCGGCGGCCCGATGTCGGTCCATGACAGGCCGGGCATCACCGACAGCACGGCGGCGGTGCTGACGAACAGCGGCGACCAGCAGGCGGCGGCGCTGAAGCCGCGCATCATCGCCCGGGCCAGGCGCTCGCGCAGCTCGACCGACGCGCCGCGCTCGACCACCGTCGCCACGAATTGCAGCCCGGCCAGATTGAGCAGCGCCCCCAGCAGATGGGCGCCCGCCGCTACCGCCAGGTAACGCCGTCCCGGCGGCTGGTGCATGATGACGTTGCCGATGCTGCGCAGCGACGGGCTGGCCTGCGCCGGCACCTGCAGGCACAGCACGGCGGCGAACAGCACCAGGAAGGGCAGGGCCTGGCGCAGCCCCTCGAGCACCAGCGGCACGGCGTCGCCGACCACGGCACAGGCGGCGATGCCGGCGGCGCACAGCCCGCTGCCGACCAGCCGCTGCGCCAGCGGCACGCGGCGGAACTCCAGCACCAGCAGCGCCGCGAGCACCAGCGCCGCCGCGTTCGCCAGCGCGGGCGCGCCGAAACTGCCGGCCAGGGTGAGTGCGTAGAGGGCAATGTACAGGGCCGCGGCCACGTGGCGTCCTTTCGTGACGAAAGGACGTGCGCTAGCACCGGCGGCGGCGGCCGTCAACTTGCGGCCGGCCGTCGCCGTCGCCTGTGATAGCTGGGGATAACGGGGATTACCGGCCCAACATGACCAAAGTCCAATGGCCAGTCTCGTGCGGGCGGCATACCGGTTGAGCCATGGACGGCGATGATATCTTACTCCGGCTTTACAGCCTGCTGCCCGAACTCGAGGCCGAAGGCAATTTCCTGCTGGCGCGGTCGACGCGCGAGGTCATCGCCATCGTGGAGCACACCCGGTGGCGTGACGGCCTCAGCGAATCAGGATCGCGCGGAAGTCATTGACGTTGGTGAGAGTCGGCCCGGTGACCACCGCATCGCCCAGCCGCTCGAAAAAGCTGTGTGCGTCGTTGCGCTGAAGCGCCGACTTGGCGCCGATGCCGAGCGACTCGGCGTGGGCGAGGGTGTCGGGGGTGATGATGGCGCCGGCCGTGGCTTCGGCTCCGTCGATGCCATCGGTGTCGCCGGCGATGGCGAAGACGCCTGGGGCGCCGTCGAGGGCCAGGGCAAGCGCCAGCAGGAATTCGACGTTGCGGCCGCCACGGCCGTCGCCGCGCACCGTCACCGTGGTCTCGCCACCCGACAGCAGAACGCAAGGCGCTGGCGCCGGCTGACCGTGGCGGCGCACCTGCAGTGCGATGCCGGCCATGACCTTCGCCACCTCGCGCGCCTCGCCCTCGATGGCGTCGCCGAGGATCAGCGGCTTCACACCCATCCCGCGCGCCGCTTCGGCCGCGGCGGCCAGCGACATCTGCGGCGTCGCCACCAGCCGGTTCTCGACTCCGGCCAGGCGCGGATCGCCGGGTTTGGGCGTCTCGCCGTCGGCTGCGGCGAGATAGGCGGTCACCGCGGCCGGCGCCGCAATTCCGTATTTGGCCAGCACCGCCTGCGCCTCGGCGAAGGTGGTGGGGTCGGCGACGGTGGGACCCGAGGCGATCACCGACGGATTGTCGCCGGGCACGTCCGAGATCATCAGGGCGACGACGCGGGCGGGGGCGCAGGCGGCGGCGAGGCGGCCGCCCTTGACCGCCGACAGGTGCTTGCGCACGCAGTTGATCTCGGCGATCGGGGCGCCTGAGCGCAGCAGGTCGCGGGTGACGGCACGCTTGTCCGCAGCCGTCAGCCCCGGCGCCGGCAGCGACAGCAGCGCCGAGCCGCCACCCGAGATCAGGCACAGCACCAGATCGTCCCGCCCCAGGCCCGCCACCAGCTCGAGAATTCGCGCCGTCGCGCGCTGGCCGGCGTCATCGGGTATCGGATGCGCCGCCTCGACGATCTCGATCCGCTCGCAGGGCACGCCATGGCCATAGCGGGTGATCACCAGTCCCTCCAGCGGCCCCGGCCAATGGTCCTCGACGGCGCGGGCCATGGCGGCGCTGGCCTTGCCGGCGCCGACGACGATGGTGCGGCCCTTGGGCGGCGGCGGCAGGCGCGGCGGCACGCACAGCGCCGGTTGCGCCGCGGCGACGGCCATGTCGAACAGGCGGCGCAGCAGGACGACCTCGTCGCTCATGCCACCGGGTGCTCCGCCAGCTTCTCCAGTGCCTTGACCATGGCCGAATGGTCCCAGTCGGCGCCGCCCATGGCGGCGCAGGCGTTGAACAGTTCCTGCGCGGTGGCGGTGTTGGGCAAGGATACGCCAAGCTCGCGCGCCGCCTGCAGGGCTAGGTTGAGGTCCTTCTGGTGCAGGCGGATGCGGAAGCCGGGATCGAAGGTCCGCTCGATCATGCGATTGCCATGGACCTCAAGGATGCGCGACGCGGCAAAGCCGCCGAGCAGCGCCTGGCGCACCTTGGCGGGATCGACGCCGGCCTTGGCGGCGAACACCAGCGCCTCGGCTACCGCCTCGATCTGCAGGGCGACGACGATCTGGTTGGCCACCTTGCAGGTCTGGCCGGCACCGTTGCCGCCGATCAGGGTGACGTTCTTGCCCATCAGTTCGAACAAGGGCCGGACGCGCTCGAATGTGGCCTCGGCGCCGCCGACCATGATGGTCAGGGCGGCATTGCGGGCGCCGACCTCGCCGCCCGACACCGGCGCATCCAGGTAGTCGCAGCCGAGCTCGTTGATGCGCCGCGCAAACTCGCTGGTGGCGGTGGGAGAGATCGAGCTCATGTCGATCACGACCTTGCCCGGCGACAATCCCTCGGCCACGCCCGCGGTGCCGAACAGCACCTGCTCGACGTCGGGGGTGTCGGGCACCATGACGATGATCGCCTCGGCCTGGCGCGCGACATCGCTGCGCGTGGCGCACTCGATCACCTTGCCGGCCAATTCCTCAGGTAGTGGCCTGCGATGGCGGCAGACGAACAGCGCATGGCCGGCGGCGACGAGATGGCCGGCCATGGGCCGGCCCATGATGCCGAGACCGATGAACCCGATGTTCATGGCGTTCCTCCTGGCTTCTACAGGGCGAGAGCGGCGGGAAGGTCGTCGGTGCTGCGGAACAGTTGGACTCCGGCCGTCTCCCAGCGGGCGAAGGCCTGCTCGGTCTCGTCGGTGAAATCGGCGGCGAACCCGCCATGGCCGTCGGGCACGGCGACGCTCGACATCATGTCGATGCCCACTGCCAATTTGCCGGCCTGCGCGGGGTCGCGCGCCTGGACCTCGGCCAGCAGGTCGTCGATGGACCATTTCACGCAATGCGACGCGGCTTGCCCGACGATCAGCACGCGGTCGTGCGCCAGCAGCCAGTCGATCAGAGAGGTGTTCTTTGCCAAATAAGGCCGCCCGTCGTGCCAGGTTCGCACCTCGGGCGAGAACACGCTGTAGTTCTCCGACAAGGGATGCTCGCCCTTGGCGATCACCCGGTTCGGGGCCTCGCGGGCGAAGGCGTGGAACAGGATGGCCTCGTGGACGATGCCGACGAGATCGTGGCCCTCGCTGCCCATGATGCAGTGGAACGGCCAGACCACCAGCCGATAGCGGCCCTCCTGTTGCAACGTCCGGCAATAGTGCACGGCCTGGCGGTGCACCTGGTCGGCATCCATGCCGATCAGCTGGGCGGCGGCCGCGGCAGGCCGGCATGGCCGCCACTCGCGGCCGTCGCCGCTCCAGCGGAACCCATCGCCTTCGGCCATCACCTCGGCATAGGGCGGCAGGGGAGCGCCCGCTTCGTCGTCCCAGAAACTGGGAGAGAAGATATGCCACGGGTGGTGGCTGTCGAGGGTGGGAACGATGGTCGTGATGACGTCGAGGTTACGATAGATGAACGCCGCCATGCACAGCGAATCATCGACGGCGCCGTGGCCGCTGCGGCCGCCGACGAACAGGCTCCCCTCGGGCAGGCAGAAATCCTTCTGCGCGTCGACGACCAGCAGCGCCACCTTGCGGCGGTCGTGGGCCGCCGGCGTGAGATCGCGGGCGGCGATCCTGGCGGCATTGAACAGGCGGGCGATGTCGGGGCGATAGGCCCAGACGGCATTGGCCGGATCATGGAAGGCGGGCGGCTGCATGACAGGTTCTCCGCTCTCATCCGAGTCGCCCACATGGAGCGCGGACCCTCAAGTCCGCAAAAATAGGCGGAGCTGGAGCTCCGCGCTCCAGGCGGGAGGAGGGCAATTCGCCCCTAGCATGCGCCACCGCCGACGGCGCGGCAATTGCACCATCGGCCGTGTGGCACGACCCCCCCGTTCGATTCAGGCGATTGACGCTCCGCGGCTGCCCCCCCTATGCTCGGGGCGGGCCACGGCCCCCCAACGGGTCGCGCCCCTTCTGCGAGGGAGGGCTTTTTTTGATGTCTGCACCGCAACGGCCGGCTGTTCGGCCCGCTAATCCCAATTTCTCGTCGGGCCCCTGTGCCAAGCGCCCTGGTTGGACGCTGGAGGCGCTGTCGGGCGCCCTCGTCGGCCGTTCGCACCGGGCCAAGCAAGCCAAGGCGCGCATCCAGGAAGTGCTGGACCGCAGCCGCACCATCCTCGGCCTGCCCGAGGACTATCGAATCGGCATCGTGCCCGCCTCGGACACCGGCGCCGTCGAGATGGCGCTGTGGTCGCTGCTCGGCGCTCGCGGCGTCGACATGCTGGCCTGGGAAAGTTTCGGCGACGGCTGGGTGACCGACGTCGAGAAGCAGCTCAAGCTTTCCGACGTGCGGGTGCTTCGCGCGCCGTACGGCCGGCTGCCCGATTTCGCCCAGGTCGACTTCAACCGCGACGTCGTCTTCACCTGGAACGGCACCACCGCCGGCGCCCGCGTGGCCAATGGCGGCTGGATCGCCGCCGATCGCCAGGGCCTGACCATCTGCGACGCCACCTCGGCCGTCTTCGCCATGGAGATGCCGTGGGACAAGCTCGACGTCGTCACCTGGTCGTGGCAGAAGGTGCTGGGCGGCGAGGCCGCGCACGGCATGCTGGTGCTCAGCCCGCGCGCCGTCGAGCGGCTGGAGAGCTACAAGCCGGCGTGGCCGCTGCCCAAGATCTTCCGCATGACCAAGGGCGGCAAGCTGATCGAGGGCATCTTCAAGGCCGACACCATCAACACCGTGTCGATGCTGGCCGTCGAGGACCAGGTGGACGCGCTCAAATGGGCCGAAAGCATCGGCGGGCTGCCGGCGCTGATCAAGCGCTCGGAAGCCAATCTGGCGGCCATTGAGGCTTGGGTGGCGAAAAGCCCGTGGGCGGCGTTCCTGGCCGAGGACAAGGCCATCCGCTCGTGCACCTCGATCTGCCTGACCATCAAATCGCCGGCCTTCGCCAGGCTGTCGGGCGAGGATAAGGCGGCCTTCGCCAAGAAGATCGCCTCAATGCTCGACAAGGAAGGCGTGGCCTACGACATCGCCGCCTACCGCGACGCGCCGGCCGGCCTGCGCCTCTGGGGCGGGGCCACGGTCGAGACCGCCGACATCGAGAAGGTGCTGCCGTGGCTGGACTGGGCCTATGCCCAGGTCGAGGCGGAGTTCGCGGCGAAGGTGTGATTGAACGGGGACACAGAGGGCACAGAGGAGCACAGAGCACACGGAGGAGCCGAATTGCGCGCTTTGCGCGCCCAAGTTTCCCTCTGTGATCTCTGCGTGCTTCAGTGATCTCTGTGTCCCCCCTTCTGATTCCTGAGGGGGGAGACGAAATGCCCAAGGTGCTGATCAGCGACAAGCTCAGTCCCGCCGCCGTACAGATCTTCAAGGACCGCGGCGTCGACGTCGACGTCAGGACCGGCCTGTCGCCGGAAGAGCTGAAAACCATCATCGGCGAGTACGACGGCTTGGCCATCCGCTCGGCGACCAGGGTCAATGCCGAGATCCTCGAGGTGGCGCGCAACCTGAAGGTGGTCGGCCGCGCCGGCATCGGCGTCGACAACGTCGACGTGCCCGCTGCCACGGCGCGCGGCATCATCGTGATGAACACGCCCTTCGGCAATTCCATCACCACGGCCGAACACGCCATCGCACTCATGTTCGCCGTCGCCCGCGACATTCCGCAAGCCAATGCCTCGACTCATTCCGGCAAATGGGAAAAGTCGAGGTTCATGGGCGTCGAATTGACCGGCAAGACGCTGGGCATCATCGGCGCCGGCAACATCGGCTCGATCGTCGCCGAACGCGCCTTGGGCCTCAAGATGAAGGTCATCGCCTACGACCCCTTCCTGTCGCCCGAGCGCGCCAAGGATCTCGGCATCGAGAAGGTCGAGCTTGCCGACCTGTTCGCGCGCGCCGACTTCATCTCGCTGCACACGCCGATGACCGAGGCCACCCGCGGCATCATCGACGCCAAGGCCATCGCCAAGATGAAAAAGGGCGTACGCATCATCAATTGCGCCCGTGGCGGCCTCGTCGTCGAGGAGGATCTGAAGGCCGCCCTGGATTCCGGCAAAGTCGCCGGGGCCGCCCTCGACGTCTTCCAGGAAGAGCCGGCGCGGGCGAATGTCCTGTTCGGCCATCCCAACGTGGTGTGCACCCCCCATCTCGGCGCCTCGACCAGCGAGGCGCAGGAGAACGTGGCCTTGCAGGTCGCCCAGCAGATGTCGGACTACCTGATCTCCGGGGCCATCACCAACGCGCTCAACATGCCGTCCGTCACCGCGGAAGAGGCGCCGAAGCTGCGCCCCTACATGACGCTGGCCGAGCAGTTGGGCAGCTTCGCCGGCCAAGTGACCGAGTCCGGCTTGCGGGCGGTGCAGATCGAGTACAGCGGCGATGTCGCCGACCTCAACACCAAGCCGTTGACCGCCGTCCTGCTGCAGGGGCTGTTGAAGCCGCTGCTCGAGAACGTCAACATGGTCAATGCCCCGATCGTCGCCCGCGAGCGCGACATCCAGGTGACCGAGGTCAAGGGTGGCAGCTCGGCCGAGTACCACACCCTGATCCGCCTGACGGTGACCACGGAACGCCAGAGCCGCTCGCTGGCCGGCACGCTCTATGGCGACAAGCCGCGCATCGTCGACATCAAGGGCATTCCCATCGAGGCCGAGCTCGGCCCCTACATGCTCTACGTCACCAACGACGACAAGCCGGGCTTCATCGGCCGGCTGGGCACCCTGCTGGGCGAGGCCGGCGTCAACATCGCCACCTTCCACCTCGGCCGTGCCGATGCCGGCGGCAAGGCCATCGCCATGATCCAGGTGGACCAGCCGATCGACGAGGCGCTGCGGCAAAAGGTCATGGCCATCCCACTGGTGGTGAAGGCCAAGGCCCTCACGTTCTAGACCCGCGTGTGAACGGTCGGGCCGCCGGGTGGTGCCGCCATCCGGTGGCTCGGCCGAGAGTCGCTTTCCGTTTGCCGTTCCAGACCAAACACGCTACATCGGCAGTGCCTCGCTCCGGGGGTTTCGCCGCAATGCTTCGAGCGTCATGACCGATTTCGCCAACCGCGCGCTTCTCCCTGCTGGACTGCGCGACATGCTGCCGCCCGACGCCGCTTACGAGGCGGAGGTGTCGCATCGGGTGATGAGCTTTTTCGCCGACCATGGCTACGACCGGGTCAAGCCGCCGCTGATCGAGTTCGAGGAGAGCCTGCTGGCCGATGCCGGCCCGGGGCTGGCGGCGCAGGCCTTCCGCGTGATGGATCCGCTGGCGCAGCGCATGATGGCGGTGCGGCCCGACATGACGGCGCAGATCGCCCGCATCGTCACGACACGGCTGACCCACGCGCCGCGGCCGTTGCGGCTGAGCTATGCCGGGCAGGTGTTGCGGGTCAAGGGATCGCAGCTGCGGCCCGAGCGCCAGTTCGGCCAGGCCGGGTTGGAACTGATCGGCAGCGATGCTCCGAGCGCCGACGCCGAAATCGTCGCCCTGGCGACACGGGCGCTGGCGCTGGTGGGCGTCGACCAGGTGACGGTCGACATCGGGCTGCCCTCCCTGGTTCCGGCGATCTGCAGCGCGCTGGGCACCGATGTCTCGGCGCCGGCCTTGCGCGAAGCGCTCGATCACAAGGACGTGGCGGTGGTGATCGCGGCGGGCGGCGGCGCGGCCGAGACGCTGCGCCGGCTGATCGATGCCTGCGGCCCGGCCGATCTGGCCCTGCCGCTCGTCAAGGCACTGTCGCTGCCGCCGGCGGCGGCGGCGGCGCGCGACCGCCTGGTGACGGTGGTCGAGCACATCCGTCGGGCCGCCCCTGCGCTCGAGCTGACCGTCGATCCGGTCGAGAGCCGTGGCTTCGAGTATTATACCGGCGCCAGCTTCACCATTTTCTCGCGCGCCGCCACCGCCGAACTGGGCCGTGGCGGGCGCTACAATCCCGGCGGCCGCGAACCCGGTGTCGGCGCGACCTTGTTCATGGACGGCATCGTCGGTGCCCTGCCCGGCGCGCAGCCCGGGCGCCGCGCCTTCGTGCCGGTCGGCGGTTCGCCGCGGATGGCCGAAGACCTGCGTCGGCAGGGGTGGGTGACGGTGGCGGGATTGGAGCCGGTCAAGGACGCGCGCGCCGAAGCGCGCCGCATGCGTTGCACGCACGTCGTCGAGGGTGACGCCGTGGTTTCGGTTTCCGAAGGAGATGAGTAGACATGGCCAATGTGGCGGTGGTCGGTGCCCAGTGGGGCGATGAGGGCAAGGGCAAGGTCGTCGACTGGCTGTCGCAACGCGCCGACGTCGTCGTTCGCTTCCAGGGCGGGCACAATGCCGGCCACACCCTGGTCATCAACGGCGTCACCTACAAGCTCAACCTGCTGCCGTCCGGCGTCGTGCGCGGCAAGCTGTCGATCATCGGCAACGGCGTCGTGCTCGACCCATGGGCCTTGCTGGGCGAGATCGACAAGATCCGCGAGCAAGGAGTGGTGCTGACCCCCGACCTGCTCAAGGTCGCCGAGAACACGCCGCTGATCCTGCCGCTGCACGGCAACCTGGATCGGGCCCGCGAAGAAGCCTCGGGTTCGGCCAAGATCGGCACCACCGGCCGCGGCATCGGCCCGGCCTATGAAGACAAGGTGGCGCGCCGCGCCATCCGCGTCTGTGACCTGGCCGACGAGGCGGTGCTGCAAGCCAAGATCGAGCGCCTGCTCGCCCACCACAACGCCCTGCTGAAAGGGCTGGGGGCGGCGCCGGTCGATGGCGAGGCGCTGTTCGACCAGCTCAAGGACCTGGCGCCGCGCCTGCTGCCCTATGCCGACGTGGTGTGGCAGCGCCTCGACGATCTCAAGCGCGCCGGCAAGCGCATCCTGTTCGAAGGCGCCCAGGGTGCCATGCTCGACATCGACCACGGCACCTACCCGTATGTCACCTCGTCCAATACCGTGTCGGGGCAGGCGTCGGCCGGATCTGGCGTCGGCCCGGGTGCCGTCGGCTACGTTCTCGGCATCGTCAAGGCCTACACCACGCGCGTTGGTGCCGGGCCTTTCCCGACCGAGCTGCACGACGAGATCGGCCAACGCATCGGCGATCGCGGCCGCGAATTCGGCACCGTGACCGGTCGCCGCCGCCGCTGCGGCTGGTTCGATGCCGTCCTGGTGCGCCAGGCGATCAAGGTCGGCGGCATCAACGGCATCGCCCTCACCAAGCTCGACGTGCTCGACGGGTTGGACGAACTGAAGATCTGCACCGGCTATCGCTACCGCGGGGCCACCATCGGCCACCTGCCGGCGTCGATGGCCGGCCAGGAGCAGGTCGAGCCGATCTACGAGACCATTCCCGGCTGGTCGGAGAGCACGCAGGGTGCGCGTTCGTGGATCGATCTGCCGGCCACGGCGATCAAATACATCCGCCGCATCGAGGAATTGATCGAGGCGCCCGTGGCGCTGCTGTCGACCAGCCCCGAGCGTGAAGACACCATCCTGGTCCACGATCCCTTCGAGGATTGATGGGCGGCGGCCTTGTGCCGCCGCCGCTACCTCTTTAGAGTGAACTCCGACATCTTTTGTCGCCCATCGCGATCGGGGCGCCGCATGGCGAGGCCTGCGGTGCGCCTGTGGTGGGGTTGACCCTGACGTTGCCCCGGCGGTGCCGGTGGCGAGGATGGCGGACATGGCCAGCGAGCAGGCCACGGCGATAAGGCAGGATGAGGCGGCGGAGGCGGGGGCGACCGTCCTGCAGGGCCGCTATGGCGTCTACCCGGACAAGCCGCTTCCCGAGTTCGACACGCCGAGTGCCAAGGCTTTTGCCGCAGCCGACCGCCGCGACCCGCAGCGCGCCCTGTTTGCCCTGATCTGCCGGCCGGATCTCCCGCCCCGCACCAATGTCATGCGCTCGCTGAAGGGGGTGCAGTCGGCCGGGCTGCTGCCTTTGATCGAATGGGGCTGCGCCCCGTGGGCGCCGGCAGGCCGGCAATGCATGATGGTGGTCTACGAGCGGCCGGCGGGCGGCCGGGTGATGGCCGGCCCCGGCGCCGAACTGCGCCGCTACGACGACTGGGAAGTGTCGAAAAAGCTGGTGGGGCCGTTGACGGCGGCGCTGCGGGAGCTGACCGCCCGCGGCGTCAGCCATCGCGCCATCCGCCTCACCAACATGTTCTATATGGGCGTCGATCGCGAGACCATCGTGCTCGGCGACTGCGCCACCGCACCGGCCGGTCTCGATCAGCCGGTGCTGTTCGAGACCATCGAACATGGCATGGCGCACCCGGCCGGGCGCGGCAGCGGTCGCTACGACGACGACATGTACTCGCTGGGTGTGTCGCTGGTGCTGCTCCTGCTCGGCCGCAACCCCGTAGCCGAGATGTCGGACGAAGCCCTGCTGCACCGGAAAGTCGCGGCGGGCAGCTATGCCGCGCTGGTCGGCGAGGAGCGGTTGCCGCTGGCGTCGATCGAAGTGCTGCGCGGCCTCCTGTGCGACGACCCGGCCGAGCGCTGGACCATCGAAAGCCTCGACCTGTGGCTCTCCGGCCGTCGCCTGTCGCCGCTCCAGGCCAAACTGCCGAAGCGCGCCGAGCGCAGCTTCCCGTTCAACGGCAAGGAATATTCCGCAGCCCGCGATCTCGGCATGGCTTTGGCCAAGCACTGGGATGCCGCCATTCCCGTGGTGCTGGACGGTAAGCTCGAGCTGTGGCTGCGGCGGGCGCTCGGGGACCGGGACAGGGCCGATGGTGTCGCCGCCGCCGTGAGCAATGCCACCGGCGCGTTGGGCGATTCGCGTGCCGCCGCCGCCGCCATGCTGGCCAAAGTCTGCATGGTTCTCGATCCGACTGCCCCGATCCGCTACAAGGGCCTGCACGTCATGCCAGACGGTTTCGGGCCGCTGCTGGCGTGGATGATGGCAGGCCGTCACGACCCCCGCTTGCTCGCAGAATGCCTGCTGCGCGAGGTGCCGAAGCTGTGGCTGGGCGAGCGCGAGGGCTACAGCCCGGAAAACACCATGCTCGCCGCCACGTATCGCGAACTGCGCGATCAGCTGCGCATTCCCGCCACGGGCCACGGCCTGGAACGATGCCTGTACCTCCTCAACGAGACACTGCCGCTGCAAAGCGGCCTGGTGGCCGAGGAGTACGTGATCGACATCAAGCAGTTGCTGCCGGCGCTCGACGGCGCCGCCAGGCGCGCCGACACCAAGGCATGGCCGTTCGACCGCCATGTCGTTGCCTTCCTGGTCAGCCATCTCAATTATGATGTCGGCAGGCAGCTCCAGGCATTGAGCGACGATGATCCGGCGATGGCGGCGCTGGGCATGCTCAATCTGCTCGCCATCCTCCAGTGGCGGCTGGGCCCGGCCGAGTTGTATGGGCTGACCGGATGGGTGGGCGGCCTTCTCGGGCCGGTGATCTCCAGCTACCACAGCCGCGAGCTACGCGCCGAGCTGGAGGCGGAGATCCCGCGGCTGGTGCGCCAGGGCAGCTTGCTCGCGCTGTATCGGTATGTCGACAATGCCGAGCAGCGCCAGGCGGACGCCGAAGGCTTCGCCCGCGCCCAGCGCGAATGGGCGGCGGCCGAGCAGGAGATCGCCGATCTCGACAGCGCCAGCGAGGCGCGCGAGGCGCGGGCGCTCCGCTTGGGCCAGCAGAGTGCGGCAATCGTCTCGGTGCTCATCGGGTTGGCGACCCTGACTGTCGTCACGCTGATGGAGTTATGGTAGGCCATGGCCAGGAAACCGGTGGGGACCACTGCGAGCAAGGCGCGCCGCGGGGTGGGGCAGAAGGTGGTGCTGGTGCTGGCCGGGCTGGCCCTGGTGCCGCTGGTGCTGCCGACGTTGATCCTTCTGTTTTTCGGGCTGCTGCCGACCCTGGCGGCGGCCTTGGTCGAGCGCGGGCCGCAGCGTTACGCCTGGGTATGCGTCGGCGGGCTCAACTTCGCCGGTCTCAGCCCGTTCCTGTTCGAACTGTGGAGTGACGGCCACACCATCGACCACGCCCTGGCCGAGGTGACCAGCGTTCTTGCCTTGCTGATGGCCTATGGGGCTGCCGGCTTCGGCTGGCTGCTCTACATGGCGCTGCCGCCGGTGGTGGGCGCCATCGTGCAGGTGGCCGCACAGCGGCGTGGCCAGACACTCCGCGCCACACAGCTCAAACTCGTCGAGCGCTGGGGATCCGACGTCAGCACCCAGGACGCCGGCTGACGCGGCGGTACGGAATTTTTCCGTTCCCGTCGTTTGCGTCGCTCCCGCACAGGAGTTTGTGACGGAAGTCCCCTTTTCATCACCCCCGCGGATGGGGCCGCACAGCACCCGAGCTACCGAATGCTGTGCGGTTCAGTGATGGATTCCCGCTTTCGCGGGAATGACGAAACAACTGGCCAATTCCTTCACAGCCGGGCGTGGTGATCGAGGCTGGCGTTACGCATCGACTTCTGCAGTTTCTCGAAAGCCCGCACCTCGATCTGGCGCACCCGCTCGCGGCTGATGCCGTATTGCTGGCTGAGGTCCTCGAGCGTCACCGGATTGTCGCGCAGCCGGCGTTCGGTCAGGATATGGCGCTCGCGCTGGTTCAATCCTTTGAGGGCATGGCCGAGCAGGATGCGGCGCTTGCCCAGTTCCTCGCGCTCGCCCAGTTCGGTCTCCTGGTCGTCGTGCTCGTCGACCAGCCAATCCTGCCATTCGCCCTCGCCGTCGATGCGCACCGGGGCATTGAGGCTGTGGTCGGGGCTGGCGAGGCGGCGGTTCATGCTGATGACGTCGGCCTCGGCGACCTCCAGTTCCTCGGCGATGCGGCGCACGTTCTCCGGCGACAGGTCGCCTTCCTCGATGGCCTGCATCTGGCCCTTGAGCTTGCGCAGGTTGAAGAACAGCTTTTTCTGCGCCGCGGTGGTGCCCATCTTCACCAGCGACCACGAGTGCAGGATGTATTCCTGGATGGCGGCGCGGATCCACCACATGGCGTAGGTGGCGAGGCGGAAGCCGCGATCAGGATCGAAGCGACGCACCGCCTGCATCATGCCGACGTTGCCCTCCGAGATCAGCTCGCCCATGGGCAGGCCGTAGCCGCGGTAGCCCATGGCGATCTTGGCCACCAGGCGCAGATGGCTGGTGACCAGCCGGTGCGCCGCGTTCCAGTCGCCGTCGTCGCGGTAGCGCTTGGCCAGCCCATACTCTTCGTCCGAGGCCAGCATGGGGAACTTGCGGATGTCCTGCAGATAGCGCGACAGATTCCCTTCCGGGGCGAGGCCGAGGCCTGGATTGATTGCCGTCATCCCGTGCTCCCTCACTTTGGCCGATCGCGCAGCGCCTTGAACGAAGCGCGTCAGCGTCACTTGAACTGGTGGCCGGCGTGGCCAACTCGATCTCCAGTGAACAATACCCGGCGACCAATCTCAATTATACAGAGATTTAAACCGTCTCCAAGGATTGCACCAACCTACTGATATCCGGAGGTATGTCACTTAGGTAGGACAGCCTAGCCTTTGTGACGGGGTGGTCGAACCCTAGCAAAAAGGCATGCAGCGCCTGGCGCGGGAAGGCCTGGATGGTCGGCCGCAGTACCGCTGGCAGCTTGGCCGTGCGGCTGCGGCCGTAGGTTTGGTCGCCGATCAGCGGATGGCCCAAGGCGGTCATGTGGACGCGGATTTGGTGGGTGCGGCCGGTCTCTAATCGGCATTCCACCAAGCTGGCCACATCGCCGAACCGCCGCAGCACCTTGTAGTGGGTCACCGCCTCCTTGCCACCGCCGCGCACGACGGCCATCTTCTTGCGGTTGGCCGGGCTGCGGCCGATGTTGCCGGTAATCGTCCCCTGCGCCGGCTGCGGCACCCCCCATACCAAAGCATAATAGGCACGCTCGATGCTGTGCGCGGCGAACTGTGTGGCCAAGCCGCGATGGGCGGCGTCGGTCTTCGCCGCGACCAGCAGGCCGCTGGTGTCCTTGTCGAGACGATGCACGATTCCCGGCCGTTTGACTCCGCCGATTCCGGATAGGCTGTCGCCGCAATGGGCGAGAAGGGCGTTGACCAGGGTCATGTCCGGGCTGCCCGGCGCCGGATGGACCACCAGGCCGGCCGGCTTGTCGACGACGATCAGGTGCTCGTCCTCGTAGACGATGGGCAGGGCCATGGCCTGGGCCAGTGGTGCCGCCTCGACGGCCGGGGGCACGGTGACGGCGAAGGCCTCCCCGAATTTGACCCGCCGCGCCGCCTCGGTTATGGTCGCGCCGGCGCAGCGCACCTGCCCGCCGTCGATCAGGGCCTGGATGCGCGTGCGCGACAGCGCCGGCAACAGGGTCGCCAGCCATTTGTCGAGGCGCTGGCCGGCCTGTTCGGGCGCCACCGTTGCTTCATGCCGGGTGCTGGCGCTCTCGTCCATGGGCGGTGGGTCTCCTGGTCAATTTCCGCGAAAAGAGCCGAAAACATGCAGGCGATCAAGGCATTGGTGCTGGGGATGGGGGTTTTGATCGTCGCCGGGCTGGGGCTGCTCGGCTATGGCTTCTACACCCAGAGCGACCGGCTCGAGCGCGGCGGCGGCCAGACGGCCCCCGCGGCGGCGGCGTCGGCGCGCGCCTTCGGCGAGGTGACGGTGCCGCTGGCCGCGGGCGGGCGCATCACCGACGTCGCCGCCGCCGCCGGCCGGCTGGCGGTGCGCGTCGCCGAGCCGGCGGGCGAGCGCATCCTCATCCTCGATCCGAGCGACGGCAGCGTCGCCGGCAGCTTCGTCCTGCGCGCCGCGCCGAGCGCGGCGCCGGGGGCGGTGCCGCTGCGCTGACGGCGATGCTCCGCCTGCCGGCGACGCTGCTCGCCGAGATCACCGCCGCCGCCGAGGCCGCCTATCCGGCCGAGTGCTGCGGCCTGCTGGTGGGGCGCGGCCGTCGCCAGTTGCGAGTGACGCGGGTGGTGCCGTCGGTCAACCTGCTGGCGGCCGAACGCCGCGACCGCTTCGAGGTCGACCCGGCGCTGCGCCTGGCGCTGATGCGCGAGCTCGGCGACGGCCCCGAGCGGCTGATCGGCCACTATCACAGCCACCCCGACCATGCGGCGGCGCCCTCGGCCACCGATCTGGCCATGGCGTTCGAGCCCGAGCTGGTGTGGCTGATCACCGCCGTCGCCGGCGGCCGCGCCGGCGCCACCGCCGCCTTCCGCCTGGCCGCCGGCGGCGGCGCCTTCCGCGCCCTGGCCCTGAAGATTGGCTGAGGCGGCGAAAATGTGCTTGAACGGCGGCGCGCGACCGGCTACATAGCGTCTCCGCCTTGCGATGTCCCCATCGTCTAGAGGCCTAGGACACCGCCCTCTCACGGCGGCAACCGGGGTTCGAATCCCCGTGGGGACGCCAATCAAAACAAGGGCTTAGGGCCGCCATAAGGCGGCCTTTGTCGTTTGTACGGTGGCGGCCACATCAGGGCTGATAGCGATTTTGCCCAATGGACCCGCTAGCAGCCGCTCCCTGCGGTAGCGGGACCGCTCGCGTTTCCTCCGATAATCTATTCCCGTGCGCACGCCCTGGCCTTCAGCGCAAAGCGAAGTGGACGGGGACCTCGAATTCGAAGCGCTGGCCGGGCAGGGCCGGCGGCGGCTGGGGGAAGGGCTGGGCGCGGGCGACCATCTGCAGGGCCTCCTGGTCGAGGGCGGCGACACCCGAACTGCGCGCGATGGCGTGGGCGAGGACGTTGCCGGCGCGGTCGATGGTGAAGCGCAGGCGCACCACGCCCTGCTGGCGGCGGACCACGGCCGTGCGCGGATAACGCTTGTGGCGCTCGAGGTGCCCCGCCAGGACCGAATGCCACGTCGGCAGCAAATGCGACGGCACCGCCGGCCGCGCGGCGACGGCCGGTGCCGGCGACGGCGCCGCCGCCGTCGGTGGGTCACGCCTGGGCGGCGCCGGGCGCTCCACCGGCTTGCTGCGCGGCTCGGGCTTCGGCTTGGGCTTCGGCTTCGGCTTCGGCTTGGGCTTGGGCTGAGGCTTGGGTTCCGGCTCCGGCTCGGGCTCGGGTTCGGGGACCGGTTCCGGCTCGGGTTCGGGCTCGAGGACCGGCTCCGGCTCCGGCTCCGGCTCCGGCTTTGCCACGGGCGGCGGCGACGGTTCCGGTTGGGCTGCCGGCATGGGGGCGAGGTCGAGCATCACCGCCGGCGCCAGCGCCGCGGCCGGCGCGACCATCGGCTGCGGCCACAGCAGCACCGCCGCCACCGCCGCATGGCCGGCGGCCGCCAGGCCGAAGCTCAGCCCCCAGCGAACGGCGTCATGGCGGGCCGGCGCCTCGGTCATCGGCCTTCCAGCCCGACCAGGGCGACCTTGAGGTGCCCGGCGCGACGCAAGTCATCCATCACCGCCATGACGCTGGCGTAGTCGACGGCGCCGTCGGCGCGCAGGAAGATGCGCTGCTCCTTGTCGCCGGCGGTCGCCGCGGCCAGGGCGGCGGCCAAGCCGTCGCGGCTCACCGGGTCATCGCCGAGATGCAGCGTCAGATCCTTGCGCAAGGTGAGGAAGACCGGCTTGTCGGGCCGCGGCTGCGTCGCGGCGCTGGACTTGGGCAGGTCGACCGGCACGTCGACCGTCGCCAGCGGCGCCGCCACCATGAAGATGATGAGCAGGACCAGGATGACGTCGATGAACGGGGTGACGTTGATCTCATGCGTCTCGACGAGGTCGTCGTCACCGTGCTGCAAACGCGCGGCCATGGTCTACTCCGCCGCGTTGGCCAGGCTGGCGCCGCGGTCGAGGTCGCGGCTGACCAGGCGCATCACCGCCGCCGACGCATCGCCGAGCAGGGCCTTGTAGCCGCCGATGGCGCGGGCGAAGGCATTGTAGATGATGACCGCCGGAATCGCCGCCACCAGACCGATGGCGGTGGCCAGCAGCGCCTCGGCGATACCGGGCGCCACCACCGCCAGATTGGTGGTCTGCGCCTTGGAGATGCCGACGAAGCTGTTCATGATGCCCCACACCGTGCCGAACAGGCCGACGAACGGCGCGACGGCGCCGATGGTGGCCAGGATGCCGGTGCCGCGGGCCATGGCCCGGCCGGCGGCGGCTTCGATCCGCTCCAACCGCGAGGCGACGCGCTCCTTGATGCCGTCGCCGGCCAACTCGGGCGACAGCCGCATCTCGCCGGCGGCGGCACGGACCATCGCGGCCGAGCGGCACTTGAGGAAGGCCAGGCGCTCCGCCGCTTCGCCCAGGCTGCGCGCCTGGTCGAGGATGTCCACGGCGGAATTGGCGGAGCGCTTGCTCTTGGCCAGCTCCACCGCCTTGGCCAGGGCTACCGTCCAGGTGGCGAGCGAGGCCAGCGCCAGGCCCACCATCACCGTCTGCACGACGATGTCGGCCGCCATGAACATGCCCCACGGCGACAGGTCGTGCGGCAGCACGCCGGCCGCCGCCATCACGGGGTCGATGGCCTCTGCCGCCGCGGGAACGGCCCCGGCGCCTTCCTGAGCCCGGGCCTGCCCCATGCCCAACGGGATGGCGGCGAGCGCCAGGCCGGCGGCCCTGCCAAGCGTGCGGATCATGCCTTCCTCCATCTATTGGCTACCCGACCTACCGCAAATGCGAGGCGATTGCAAACGTTGCGGTGGGCGCGGACCCGAAAAGCGGCAATTCGATGCGTAATTCGTTTTTTGCAATGCGCAGGGCTGGGCGCCCGTGCGCTCAGGCGCGACTTTGTCTTGTAAGTGAAACGCCGTACCGCGATATATCAATCATCGGTGCCCTTTGTCTGCACCAGAGCGGGGCGCATCGGGGCTAGCACACAGGAGAACTCGTTGCCGATGCTTCGTGGCGATTGGGAAGCCGCTTTGCCGGAAGGGCTGGTCGACAGGCTTCTGGACCTGCGGGATTACCTGGAAACCGCCCATGAAATTCCAGGGCGGCTTCGCCTGCGCCTCACGCCACAGGCCATCGCCCGACTGCCCAAGGATCAGGCCAAGCAGGTCGGACGCGACCTGCAGCGTGTCGAGGCCATCCGTTCGGTGCGCTTGAACATCATGGCGCGATCGGTCGTCATAGAATATGACGCGAAACGAATCTCGGCCGGCTTGTGGCGTGACTTGATCCACGGCTCGCGGCAGGAGGCGGAGCGGGCGCTCGAGGCGCTGGCGGACATCGTACGTAAGGAGGGAGGGGATGGCCTACTGGATGATCGAGGATGAAACGAAGGCCGCGGCCGGCGGTGGTGGTATTCTTCCACCGGTGGGCAAGGTCGTGCAGGCCGCTGCGTTCGGGGCGATTCTCGGCGGCGCCACCACCGGCGCGGTGAATGCCATGCGCGTGAAGAGCGGCGAGATCGACCGCAACCAGGCGGTGCAGGAGACGGTGCAGGTCGCGGCGCGCGGGGCGGCCAGCATGGCGATCGCTTCGGTCGCGGCGCATGTGGTGCGGGTCTATCCGTTGTTCGGCGTCCTCACCCTGGTGGCGGTTGGCGCCGCGGTGTTGTCGATGCGCCAGCAGAAGAAGCCCGCCCGCCAGGAGCGCCCCAAGCCGTCGCCACGCGCGGCAGCGGCGCCGGCGGCAGCGATGCCACGGGCGACGGCGAAGAAGAAGCCCGCTTCGGCCAAGGCGGCGCCGCGTCGCGGCCGCAAGCCGGCGGGTCCGACGCCGGCCAGTGAAACGTGATCACCATCCCAGGAGAGAGGAGACAGACGACATGAAAGATCATTCGTTGACGGCGCTCGGCCGCGGCAGCGCCTTGGGCAGCCCTTATCTGCAGGGGATGGTCATCGGCGCCGCCGTGACCTACCTGCTGACCAACGAAACCGTGCAGAAGGCGCTGATACGCGGCGTCGCCCGCGTCATCGGCTCCGTGCAGGGCGGCGTCGAGGAAATGCGCGAGCGCTATCGTGACGCCGAGGCCGAGATGGCCGCGGAAATGGAAGAGGAAGGCCCTGCCGCCTGATGTCGTCGCGCGGCCCACGGCAGCAGGTTCCTCAGGTCGTCCATGAGCTTCCCTGCCGACTTCGCGTCCGGGCGCCGCACCTGTTCCGGCGCCCGGACGTGGATTCCGTCGCCCTCGCCGGGCTGATCGAGGCGCTGCCGGGAGTGACCAGTGCGCGGGTCAATCCGCGCGCCTGCTCCGTCGTCGTCACCTACGACGGCAAGACCCGCGTACGGCGCTCGGTTCTGCGGCGTTTGGCGACACTTGCCTGGGCCGACCTTCCCCGAGCCGCGGCGTCCGATGGTGATGGCCACCTGATCAGGCTGGCCGCGATCGGCTTGGCCGCTGCCGCCGGCCCGCTGCTGCCGCCGGTCGTTCGTTCGGCCGTCGGCTGGCTCACCCTGGCCCCGGCCCTGGCGGCGGGGGCGACGACGCTGGCGCGGCGCGGCGTCAGGGTCGAGGTCCTCGACGCGGTGGCGCTCGGGGCATCGGCCGCCAAGGGCGACATGACAACCGCCCTGATCACCTATTTCCTGCTCAATCTGGGCGAGCATCTCGAGGCCTCGACCCGCCGCTCCTCCGACGATCTCCTGCGCCAGCTACTGAAGCCGCAACCGCAGCGCGTGTGGATCGAGCATGGCCGCGAACTGGTCGAGGTCGGCCTCGACGTGGTCAAGCGTGGCGACATCGTCGTGGTCGGCCCCGGCGAGATGATCGCGGTCGACGGGCAAGTCGTATCGGGCGCCGCGCAGGTCAACGAGGCCGCCATCTCCGGCGAGTTCGTTCCCGCGGCCAGGGAGGCCGGCGACCGCGTGCTGTCGGGATCGGTGGTCGAGGAGGGGCGTCTGCGCATCCGCGCCGTGGCGGTCGGCGACGACACCACCACCGCCCGCATCACCCGTTTCCTCAAGGAATCGCTGAACCAGCGCTCGGCCATCCAGGAGACCACGGATCGTTTTGCCGACGCCCGGGTGAAGCTCACCCTGGGCCTGGGCGGCGTCATCTGGCTGCTGACGCGCGACATCACCCGGATGGCCTCGGTGTTCCTGGTCGACTATTCCTGCGCCCTCAAGCTGGGCACGCCGGTGGCGATCAAGGCGACCATGTATCAGGGGGCGCATCGCGGCATCCTGATCAAGGGCGGTCACGCGCTCGAGCGCCTCGCCGAGTGCGACACCGTGGTGTTCGACAAGACCGGAACCCTGACCCATGGCCAACTCGACGTCACCGACATCGTCGCCCTGGCGCGCGAGAGCTGGCCCGAGCGGCGGCTGCTGGCGCTCATCGCGTCCATCGAGGAGCATTCGATCCACCCGGTGGCCGACGCCGTGGTCAGTGCCGCGCGCGAGCGCCGCCTGGGGCACGTGTCGCATGAAGAGGTGGAGTTCATCGTCGCCCACGGGCTGATCAGCGAGGTCGACGGCCATCGTGTCGTCATCGGCAGCCGTCATTTCCTCGAGGAGCACGAGGGTGTCGCGTGCGCGGGGCAGGCGGACACCGTGGAGCGACTCGAGGCCGAGGGCAAGAATCTGCTGTTCGTCGGACTGGCCGGGCAGCTGATCGGCATCGTGGCGCTGCGCGATCGCCTGCGCGACGAGGCAGCGACCACGTTGACCGCCCTGCGCCGCCTCGGAATCGGCAGACTAGTGATCATCACCGGTGATCGCCGGGCCAAGGCGCTCGCCCTGGGCAAGGCGCTGGGGGTTGATGAGGTCTTCGCCGAGCAGCCGCCGGAAGCGAAGGCCGATATCGTGACGGAGCTGCAGGCGCGCGGCCGCAAGGTCGCCTTCGTCGGCGACGGTGTCAACGACGCGCCCGCGCTCATCGCCGCCGACGTCGGCATCGCCATGCCACACGGCGCCGATCTCGCCCGGGCCACCGCCGACATCGTGCTGGTCGAGGACCGCCTCGACGCGGTGGCCGAGGCCCGCGATCTGGCGATGCGGGGAATGGCGCTGATCCGCTCGAACTTCCGCATCGCCGTCGGCGTGAACTCGTTGCTATTTCTGGCCGCCTCGCTTGGGCTGTCGCGGCCGCTCCTCACCGCCTTCCTGCATAACGGGACGACCATCGGCGTGTTGCTGCGCGGACTGGCCGGGGTGGGGAAGGCATTGCCGGCCCGGCAGGCCGTGGCCGCCCCGCGGGAGGCGGCGGCCGAGATTGCGGTCGAGGAGGAAGCGCCTGCGAATGTGAGGTATCTACGCGCCCATTGACATGATGATGCGACTCATTCTTAATGCTGAGGCTGAGATCGCCGCTGGAGTTTTGCTATGGGCCGTTGCGTACACCACATTCCGGGCCGCGCCAGATTTCGTCTCCCCTTGGTCAAGTGTGACAAGGCCCGCGCCGAATCGGCCCGTCAAGCGCTGCTGGCGTTGGCGGGAGTCCGCAGCGTCGAAGTCAACCGGGCAGCCGCCTCGTTGGTGGTCGCCTATGACGAGAATGTGGTGGCGTTCGAGGAAGTGACGGCCTGCTTGCGCAAAGCCGGCTGCCTTGCCGTCGGTGGGCGTCACGCACCGATGCCGCGGATTGGCGGCGGGCTCGTTGCGCAAGCAGGAACCATGTTCGGCCGCAGCCTGTTCACCGCCGTGCTCGAGCGCTCGATCAATCAGGGAGTCAGCGCCCTGATCGGGCGGCGGATGCGCTGAGCCGCGCGGCCGCAGGAACGGGCCTGGGCCGCAACGGGTGACGTGATCATCCGCTGCCGCCCCGGCCGCTCGATCGAGGCCCGGTGGGCGGCGGGCCGTTGCCCACCGCTTCGCGTCCCGATGATGGCTTCACCAAGTATTTTCGCTGCTTGACCAACGTCATGCCGCTTTTGGGCATGATGAGGCAACGTTTTGTGCAAATGCGTTGCATTATTCAAAGCGACGCCGCCGTAAAGGAAATCACCATGACCCGATACAGCCGCCGCGATGCCCTCACCACCGGCCTTTCGGCTCTGGCGACACTTGCGGTGGCGCCGGCGCTCCTGCCGAAACGGGCTTTGGCGGCCGAGCCCGTCCTGACGATCTATGGGCCGCCGGCATCGCCGTCGCTGATGCTGGCCCGCCTGGCGCAGGACGAGGCGACGCCCGCTCGCCTGGGCCGCGTCGAATTCCGTACCTGGAAAACGCCGGACGAGATGCGCGCGGGCATGGCCTCGGGCAACATGGCCATTACCGCCGTCCCCAGCTATACTGCGGCAAACATGTACAACCGCGGCCTGCCGGTCCGCATGCTGTCGGTGTTGTCGTGGGGGCTGCTCTACGTGGTGGCGCGCGATCCCAACATCCGTTCCTTGGCCGATCTCGCCGGCAAGAAGTTCGCCGTCGCCCTCAAGAACGACATGCCGGACCTGCTGTTGCGCTTTCTCGGACCGAAGAACGGGCTGAATATCGGCGAGAACGTGGACGTCCAATACGTCAGCAACTCGATCGAGGCGATCCAGTTGCTGTTTGCCGGCCGCGTCGATGCCGCTTTGGTCTCGGAGCCGGCGGCGACGGCGGCGGTGGTGCGGGGTGCGCGGGACGGGCTTCCCATCCGCCGAGCCATCGACATCCAGCAGGAATGGGCCCGGGTTACCGGTCGCAGCCCGCGCATTCCACAGGTCGGATTGGCCGTGACCGCCGAGGTCGCGAGCAAGCCCGAGGTGCTGGCGGCCCTTCAGCAGGGCTTGCTGAGCGCCCGTCAATGGATCGTCGACAATCCGGCGAGCGCGGCCAGAATGGGCGCCGAGCACATGGGGCTCATGGCGCCGATCGTCGAGAAATCGATCGCCACCTCCAACCTTGCCGCAACAGCGGCGAAGGAGGCTCGGGAAGAGCTCGAATTCTTCTTCTCGACGCTGGCCGCGGACAGCCCCGCCATCATCGGCGGCAAGCTGCCCGACGGCGCATTCTATCTCGGCTGATACATGCGTCTCGCGAGCAGCCTGCTGGGTTATCTATGGGAAGTCTGGGGCACGGCCACCGGGCTTCTGCTTCTCGTCGCGGTATGGCAGTTGGGCCATGACCTCTACGGCTCGTTCATCCTGCCGTCGCCGGCGGAATCGGCGGCGGCGCTGCTGCGCATGATCGATGATGGGCGTGCCGCTCCGGCGGTGGTGGCCACGGCCGGCCGGGCGCTCGCCGGATTCGTGTTGGCTGGGCTGGTCGGCAGCGTGCTTGGCATCGCCGCCGGGTTGTCGGTGGCCGCGGCGCGAGCCGTGCGGCCGGTGGTGACCGTCCTGCTCGGCGTCCCGCCGATCGCCTGGATCGTGTTGGCGCTGTTGTGGTTCGGCTCCGGCGGCATGGCGCCCGTCTTTACCGTCATCGTCACCACCTTCCCCATCGCCTTCGCCGGGGCGGTGGAAGGTGCCCGCACACTGGACCGCGGGCTGGAGGACATGGCGCGCTCATTCGGCGCCTCCGGCTGGCTGATGCTGTGGGACGTGCATGTGCCGCACATCCTCTCCTACCTGTTTCCGGCGTGGGTGACGGCGCTGGGCAGCGCCTGGAAGGTGACGGTGATGGCCGAGTTGCTGGGCAGCAGCAGCGGCATCGGCTCCGAGCTGGCCGTCTCTCGCGTCAACCTCGACACGGCCGAGGCCATGGGCTGGGCGCTGGCGGTGGTGGCCCTGCTGCTCGCCGTCGAATATCTGCTGCTGCATCCGATCAAGCGCCGCGTCGAACGCTGGCGGGCGCCGCTTTCGGCGCGTGGCGCCATGCAAGGCGGGAGCGCCTGATGCTCGTCTGGACCGACGCCGGCCACAGCTACGGGCCGAAGACGGCGGTGGCGGGCATCGATCTGGCGGTGACCGCGGGGCAGGTGCTGAGCCTCGTCGGCCCGTCGGGCTGCGGCAAGACGACGCTGCTGCACATGGCCGGCGGGCTGATCGAGCCCAGCGAGGGCGCCATCGAAAACGGCTTCCGGCGCACCGCCTTCGTCTTTCAGGAACCGCGCCTGCTGCCATGGCGGCGCGCCGGCGACAACATCACCTTCGGGCTCAAGGCAAGCGGGATGGCTGCGGGCGAGCGGCGCAACGTGGCCCATGCCTTGGCGCGGCGCATGGGGCTCGACGGCAGCGATCTCGACAAATTTCCGCACGAGCTGAGCGGCGGCATGCGCCAGCGCATCGCGCTGGCCCGCGCCCTGGCGGTGGAGCCCGACCTTTTGTTGCTCGACGAGCCGTTCAGTGCGCTCGATGTCGGTTTGCGCCGCGAACTGCAGGATCTGCTCATTCGGGAAATCGAGGGGCGCGGCCTCGCCGCCGTGTTCATCACCCACGATCTTGCCGAAGCCGTGCGGCTCAGCGACGACGTCGCGGTTCTCGCGCCGGCGCCCGGCCGGCTGGTGCGGTCGCTGCGCCTGCGACGAGCCCGTGGCGAGCGGGACGACGGCTTCATCTATGAAACGGTTGCCGACCTGCTGCGCGACCCCGCGGTTGCGGACGCCTTTCGCGCCGTCACGGAGGATCAATGACTGCCAAATGCCCGGTCGAAGGCGCCGCCCCCGCCTTTTGCCGCGCCACCGTCTGGGCCTATGCCTTTCGTCCCTTCTTTCTGCTGGCGAGCGGCTACGGGATACTGATGACGATGGCCTGGGCCTGGTTTGCCCTGACCGGCTCGTATCTGCCGCTGCCGATGCCCGCGTGGGAGTGGCACGCCCACGAAATGCTGTTCGGTTTCGTCGGTGCCGCCCTGGCCGGCTTCATCCTTACGGCGGCGCCAAGCTGGACCAACAGTGCACCGGTGGTTCGCGGTCGCCTCGTCGCCCTGGTGGCGGTGTGGCTGGCGGGCCGGGTGGCGATGTGGTGCGCGGCATGGCTGCCGGGATGGCTGGTCGCCGGCACCAGTCTCGGCTTCCTGGCCCTGCTGCTGGCGTGGCTCACGGGGCCGGTCTTTGCCGACCGCTCGCGGCGTCACCGGGCGTTTCCGCTGGTCCTGACGTTCATGCTGGCGTCACAGGCCCTGGTGCATTGGGGATGGATCACGGCCGAGGCTGGCGCACCGGCGCGCGGCTTCGATGCCGTCGTCATGCTGTTCGTGCTGCTCATCGTGCTCACGGTCAGCCGCATCAGCATCGTCGTCATCAACGCCGCGCTCGACGAGATCGGCGAGGCCAAGCGCTTCCGCCCCAATCCGGCCCGCAACACCATGGCTTGGCTGACGGTTGCCGTGTATGCCGCCGTCGAGTTCGCAGCGCCGGGCACCGCGGTGGCCGGCTGGGTCGCGCTCGCCGCGGCGGCGGCGCAGTTCGACCGCCTCACCGACTGGCATGTCGGCCGGGCGTTGTTCAGGCCCTATGTGCTGATCCTCTACGCCGCATATTGGTGGATCGCCGTCGGACTCGCCCTGATCGGCCTGCATCATTGCTTCGACCTGGTGGCCGAGTCGGCGGGCCGGCATGCGTTGACCACCGGCGCCATGGGCTCGGCGATCCTGGCCGTGTTCGTCATCGCCGGCATGCGCCATACCGGGCACGATCTCCTGGTGCCGCCGCTGGGCGCGGCAGCCTTCGTGCTGATGAACGGCGCCGCTCTTGCGCGCAGCCTCACGCCGATCCTGGCGCCCGATCTCTACGGGCCGGTCGGCCTGGGCCTGTCGTCGGTGCTGTTCGTCGCCGCGCTCGGTGCCTATGGCATCTGCTTCACGCCCAAGCTTCTCAGGCCGCGGATCGACGGCAAGGAGGGGTAGGTGAGGGGCACCCCTGTCCACGCGCCGTGTCATGGCGCCGTCACCGAGATGGCGGGGGCGGGGCGGGCACCATCGCCCCTCGGGTGTGTGGTGCTGCGCAACGGCCTCCGCTATGTGGTGGCTGGCGACGACGCCGATTCGGCTGTCGAGGCGACGTGTGGCGATGATGCTGGCGTATGGCTCTGCATCGTGCTGACGGGAGAGCTCCTCGTACATGGCGCTGGCCGCTGCATCGCGGTGCAGCCGGGAACGCTGCGGGTCGTCGATTTCGAGGTGATCGAGCGGCGATGGACCCGGCGCGAGGCATCCAATCTCGGCGTAGCGATCTTCCTGCCCGACGGCTGGTGCGCGGCGTGCCCGTGCGGCGGCCAATGCCCCGTCCTGCGCCTGCGGCATGATGACACCATCTCGACGGCGGCCGGCGAGCCCGCCACGGTGCGACTCGACGATGATGCCGCGGCCCTCGCACGCGCGCTGATCGATGCCGTTGCCGACGGCCACGTCCTCCATCATGAGGCGACGATCCTGCGCCTGTTGAGCTGGGTGCAGCAGGTTACCAGCACCGCCGCGCGCGCCGCCCTGCCGATTCGCCCCGACGTCGCCGGCAAGATCTATCGTGCGGCGGCGATCATCGAGCGCAGATACGACAGCCCCCCCACGATCACCGAACTGGCGCGCTTGGCGGCCATCAACGAATGCGATCTGAAACGGCTGTTCAAAGTCATCTTCGGCCAGAGCATCGGCCGCTATTCCCGGATCAAGCGCCTCGAGGCCGCCCGCGATCTGTTGATCCACGGCTCGCTCAACATCACCGACGTCGCCCTCGAGGTCGGCTTCCACAATCCGAGTCGCTTCGCCACGGCGTTCCGCAATCACTTCGGCCGAAATCCGGCCGACTATCGGCGCGAGCACGCCGGGGCGAAATAGATACGTCGATTCCGCCCCGGGGATGGTCAGTCGCGTCGCTCGGCGACGAGGCAAATGGCGCCCATGCTGTCACGGTAGCGTTCGAACGTCTGCCGCATCTCCATGACGCGCCGCCGCGCCGGCCGATCGGTCAGGACGTTCTTCAAGAAGCGCAGCGCGCCTGCCAACCCCTCGTCCTCGATCAGGCGACCGGGGCGCAGCAGGTCCATCGGCCGTTCATGAACATGCACGACATGGAAGCCGGCTTGATGGAGCAGGTCGATCCACTCGCCCTTGCCGAGCGGGCGGGCGCCGACGTGAATGGCGCTCGATAGCGAGCGCTCGATCTCGGCCTTCAGGTCTGGCGCTATGTCGTCCGGCACCACGCTCATTTCATGAAGGCCGTAACGGCCTCCCGGGCGCAGCAGTCGGAAGGCTTCACCAATGATGGCCGCCTTTTGCGCGGTCGTGTGCATGCTGAGCATGGCCTCGCCGAGCACGATCGAGGCGCTGCCGTCGGCGAGGCCGGTGTTGCTGCTCGTGCCGACGCGCACCTCCACATTGGGGCGTGATGGCAGGTGCTGGCCCACCCATCGCGCGGCATCGGGATCGCGCTCGACCCCGACATAGCTGCTCGGCTGATGGGTCAGGACGAGTTTGGCGGTCATACCCAGGCCGGGTGCAAACTCGACCACCGCGTCGTCGCGGCCGATGCCGAGGGAGCGCACCATGTGCTGGGTCATCTTCAGCCCGCCCGGCCGCAGAACCCGCTTGCCCAGGCGCGCGAGCAGCCAGTGGCCGGGCATTTTGGCGATGTCCAGGTCATGGCCTGGAAGCTGTGATTCGGACATGGACATGATGACCTCTCCCACTGACGGGCAATCCACAAAAATTTTGGGCGCCGGCAGCGAAGCATGCCGGCGCCCTCGGGGCAAGGCGGTTTGGCTTACCTCACCACTTGAATTTGACGCCCATGTTGACGCTGGCCCCGCCGCCGGCGATGAACACGGGCTGGTCCTCCTTGGCATAGGGGAAGGCCGGCGTGTCGGTGATCAAGTAGCTGGCGGCGTACTTCTTATCGAGAAGGTTCTTGCCCTCGATGAACAGCATCCACCCGTCCTCGGATTCATAGCCGGCGTTCAACCCGAACAGGGCATAGCTGTCCTGGTGGATGGTATTCTGGTGATCGGCCGGCGTCTTCTCGGGCGACCAATAGACGTTGGGCGCGATGTAGAAGCCGCTGACGTCGGTGTAGCGCAACTCGGCCTGGATCACATGACGGGGCAGGCCGCCGATCTGGTTGCCGTCATAAAGGCCGCCGTCGAACTCGAAGTCGCTCAAGGTGTAGGCACCACGGGTGCTGATCGCGCCGCTCGGGCCCTGCCACAGCTCGGCGCCCAGGCCGATCTCGAGGCCGCGGTGCGTGGTCTTGTCGTAGTTGCGGGTTGTCGAGACGCCGAGGGCGTTGGAGGTGTCCAAGAGCTCGTCACGCACCCAGGAGTGATAGGCGACGGTCTCCCAGTAGATGCCCTGCCAGCGGCCGCGTGTGCCCACCTCGACCGTCGTCGCCGTCTGCGCATCGAGTTCGTTGAAGCTGATGCCGCGCCGGGCCGGCGGGTTGGGTGTGTCGCCCACGATCTCGTCGAAGGTCGGGGCTTCGAAGCTGCGGGACACGTTGGCGAACAGGCTGACGTCGGGGTGGACGCGATAGTTCACGCCGATGCGCGGGATGAATTCGTCGTAGTCCTGGTCCAGGCTCGCCGACGTCAGATCGTGCGAGGCGTCGCGCACCGCATAGGTGTACTGGCCGCCGATCAACAGGTCCAGGCGATCGGTGACCGAAAGGGTGTTCTCGGCGAAGGCGGTGATGTTCCACGCCTCGAGATCGGCGGACCCATAGCGCGGGCCGACGTCGCCGAAGCCGGGCGTGCGAAACGAGGGCAGCGGGCCGAAGCCGGGCCAGCGGGTGTTCAGATTGAAGTCCTGGTCCTGCTCACCCCAGTCGCCGCGAACGCCGAAAGCCAGACGGTTGGGGCGGCCGAACAGCGTCAGAGGCAACTCGTACGCGGCACGCCCGCCGATGGTGTAGGCATCGGTGAAGCGGTAGCGGAAGAACGTCTTGAACGAGTCGTCGACGTTCTGGAAATAGGTCCCCAGGGTCAGCGTGCCGGCGCCCAGCGCCGTGTCGCCGAACAGCGCCACGCGATCGATGACCGCCTGGCGCCGCGGCTCGGTGGTGCTGACGAAGAAGGGGAAGCGCTCGAAGGTCTGGCTCGGGTCGTCCTCGATCTGGCGTTTGGACAGGGCGACGGGAATGTCGAAATCGAGATCGAGATGCGAGTAGGTGAGCCGCACCTGGCCGGCGTCGAGCCGGTAGCCGCCATTGAGGACGACCTTGCCGCGGTTGGAATGGTTGCCCTGGAAGCCGTCGGAGCGGTTGTGGGTGTAGGAGGCATAGCCGTCCCAGTTTCCCTGGACGCCACCGGCGGAGAACTGGCCGCCGGCATAGCCCCAGCTGCCGCCCTCGATGCCGCCGGCGATCCCTTGCAGGTCGTGTCCGGTGAACTCCTGGAAATTGAGCGCGCCGCCGAGGGTAGCCCCACCGTAGCTCAGCGCATTCGCCCCGCGGTAGACGGAGATGAAATTGGCCGTGCGTGGTTCGAGCTGGCCAATGATGAACGAGCCGTCCGACTGGTTGATCGGCAGGCCATTCTCCAGCAGCAGCAGACCGCGGCTCAAGGGATTGCTCTGGATGCCCGAGCCGCGGATGTTGACGCGCGGCTGATCGATGCCGCCGAAGAATTCCTGCACGACGACGCCGGGCTGGTATTCGAGCGCGTTGCCGAGCGTGCGCCCGCTCTTCTGTTTGAGCTCTTCGGCCTTGATGAGGTTGGTGCCGCCAGGGACCTGGTCGAGGATCTGCTGTTCGACGGCGGCGCCCGTGAGCCGCTGATCCTCGACGGTCACGGGCTGCAGGACGACCGGTTGTTCGGCGACGGCGGCGCCTGGTGCGGCCCACAGGCCGGCAAGGGCGGCACTGGCCGCCGTGACATCTCTGATACTGCGCATGACCCTAGCCCTGACTGCAAATGCAAATGCGTCTTAATAAGGTGCGCGGGCTATGCATGCGCGCCGATTCTGGAGCTATTTCAGCCTCAGCGGGAGGTTGCGGGGACGAAATTTGCTGGGCGGATCAAGTGGCGCTCAAGGTTGGGCGTCGGCCGCCTGTCCGTCGCGCCGGTGGGGTTTCGCCCGGCGGGGGGCGTCGAGCAGGCGAGTCACCCGGCCGACGAGGTCCTTGTTGGAGAAGGGCTTGGTGACGAAATCGTCGACCCCGAGATCGACCATGCGGCGGCGATCGGATTCCAGGCCTTTGGCGGTCAGGGCGAGGACGGGGAGGGACTCGAGTTCGGCCGTCCCGCGCAGCCGCGACAGGATCTCGAAGCCGTTCGAGGTCGGCAGCATGATGTCGAGGACCAGGAGATCGGGTTTCACCCGGCCGATGGCCGGCAGCACGGCCGCGCCGTCGCTCACCGCGGTCACCACATGGCCCTCGCGCTGCAGTAGGAAGGTCAAGGATTCGACGATGTAAGGTTCATCCTCGGCGATGAGGATTCGCTTGGGCATGGACGGCCTCCTTCGTGGGGGTTTGGGCACCACCTGTTTTTTATGCGGCTCATCATGTCACGGCGGAGCGTCGGCGCTAGCCTCCTTCTGCCGATCACTGGCCAGGATTGCGGGATGGGCCCGCTGCGGGCACGCGCTGCGGCTGCAGGAGCGGCAGCTGAAGCCGGCCTCGGTGACGCTGGCCCCGTGGCTGCCGGTGAACCCGTCGCCATAGACGATGCGGGCGCGGTGGCTGGCATCGCAGCCGATCATGATGCTGTAAAGCGTCTCCACTTGCCCGAACCCGGCCGCCCGTTTCGATATGCAGCGTGCCGCGAGCAGATAGCGTTCGCCCTCGGGCATGACGGCCAGTTGGGCGACGACGCGCTCGGGCGAGCGGAAGGCCGAGTACAGCGGCCACAGCGGGCAGGCCCCGCCGAAGCGCGGCATGCGCAGCCCTACCGTGCTGAACCGCTTGGACAGATTGCCCGCCGGGTCGCTGCGCAGGAAGGCGAACGGAATCCCTTCGGCGTCAGGGCGGCGCAGGGTCACCAGCCGGTGTGCCGCCTGCTCGAAGCTGCTGCCGAAGTGGTGGGCGAGGCGGTCGATATCGTAGCGCCAGGCTTCGGCGGCGGCGAGGAAGGTCTCGTACGGGAGCAGCAATGCGCCCGCCAGATAGTTGGCCAGCGCGCGACGGCTGAGGGTGCGCGCCGCATCGGACGTTATGAGCCGCGGATCATCGGCCAGCCGGGCCAGCAGGTCGGCGTGCTCCAGGCCCACCAGGTGCCGCGCCAGGATGAAGCGCCGGCTGGCCTCGGAGCGTCCCGCATCGATGCGGATCGGCGATGTCGCGTTCACGCCCCCGGCGACGCCGTCGTAATCCTCGATGACCTCGACGCCATGATCGGCCAGACGCTGGGCGATCGCCTGCGAGGGCAAGTGATCGCCGCTGCACAGGTGATGGCGCAACCGTTCGGCGGCATCCTCCAGATCGGGGAAATAATTGTTGTGATAATTGATGTACTCGTCGACCTCGTCATTGGGTGCGACCTCGAAATTGCTCCCCGGAGGGGTGCCCAGCAGTTCGACCATGGCCCTGACGCCACCCCCCAACCGATCGGCCTCCGAGGCGACGATTCCCGAGAAGCGCCGGCGCTGAGCGCGCTCGAGATCCGGATGCTGTTCGAGAATCTCGGCAAAGGAGCGGATGGCGGCGACCCGACTGAGCAGGGCATGGCTCAGTTCGATCAGCGTCGAGTCCTGGCTGAGGCGGTCCGACAGCGCCAGGGCGATTTCGGCGGTGTCGCGATAGCTGCGGTGCAATTGAACGATGGCACGCGCCCAGTCGGGAAAGACCGCGGCCAGTTGCAGGGCCTGGGCCTCGTCGGCGATGACCCCGGACAATGTGCGGGCCAGCTCGAGGAGATCCTGCGCCAGTCGCACATCCTCGCCGCCGGCAAAATGCCCGGGCTCGACCGCCAGCGCGGCGGCTATGCGGTGGAGCAAGGCCCCGCCGATGGGGCGCTTGTCGTGTTCGATCAGGTTGAGATACGGCGCCGAAATGCCCACCGCCGCGGCGAGCGACGCCTGCGTCATGCGCCGCTTCTGGCGCTGCTCGCGGATCAGTCTTCCCGGCGGAAAGCGGGCCATCGCGCATTCGTGCCAATACTCATGTTGTAAATATCTTTACAGGAAAAATCCCACAACACCAAACGAATTTACTAAAGTTGCTGTAAGTGCTGGGATTTTGTTGCCCGTTCAGGCGGTCCGCCCATATTGGAAGCCAGGGCATTTGCCGAGGCCGTGTCAAACGGCCAAATAACACAAAAAAATCGGAGGAAATAATTATGGCCGTATTTGACAAACCCTTTTCGCGCCGCAGCCTATTGCGGACGGGTGGGGCTCTCGCCGGCGCATCCCTGGTCGGCCCCACCATTTTCATCCGCGACGCCTGGGCGGAAACGTTCCGCAATAATCCCGGCAACGCCAAGTCGGTCACGCTCGGCTTCAATGTGCCGCAGACCGGCCCCTACGCCGACGAGGGCGCCGACGAATTGCGTGCCTTCAAGCTGGCGGCCCAGCACCTCAACGGCGAAGGCGACGGCGGCATGCTGACGACGATGAAGCCGCTGGCCCTCAAGGGCAACGGCATCCTCGGCAAAAAGGTCGAATACGTCACCGGCGACACTCAGACCAAGTCCGATGCCGCCCGCGCCTCGGCCAAGCGCATGATCGAAAAGGACGGCGTGCTGATGTTCTCGGGCGGCTCGTCGTCGGGCGTCGCCGTCGCCGTGCAGGCCCTGGCCCAGGAAATGGGCGTGATCTTCATGGCCGGCCTGACCCATTCCAACGACACCACCGGCAAGGACAAGCGCCGTTACGGCTTCCGCCACTTCTTCAACGCCTACATGTCGGGCCAGGCGCTCGGCCCGGTGCTCAAGGAGCGCATGGGCAGCGACCGCCGCGCCTATCACCTCACCGCCGACTACACCTGGGGCTGGACCCAGGAGGAGTCGCTGATCGACGCCACCGAGAAGATCGGTTGGCAGACGGTCAAGGCGGTGCGCACGCCGTTGGGCGCCGGCGATTTCTCGCAGTACATCACGCCGGTGCTCAATTCCGGTGCCGACGTGCTGATCCTCAACCACTACGGCAAGGACATGATCAACTCGTTGACGCAGGCGGTACAGTTCGGCCTGCGCGACAAGCAAGTCAACGGCAAGAATTTCGAAATCGTCGTGCCGCTGTACTCTCGCCTGATGGCCCAGGGTGCGGGCAGCGCCATCCAGGGCATTCTCGGCACCACCAACTGGCACTGGACCTTGCAGGACGAGGCGACCAAGAACTTCGTCAAATCCTACGGCAATGTCTATGGCGCGCCGCCGTCGCAGGCCGCCCACACCTGCTATGTCCAGACGCTGCTCTACGCCGACGCCTGCGAACGGGCCGGGACCTTCTATCCGCCCAAGGTCATCAAGGCCCTGGAGGGCTTCAAATTCGACGGCATGGGCAACGGCCCGACGGAATACCGCGCCGAAGATCACCAGTGCTTCAAGGACGTCTATGTGATGGAGGGCAACGAGAAGCCGTCCAGCCAGTTCGACATCCTCAAGCTGGTCAAGCCGGTGCCGCGCAGTCAGGTCGAGTACGACGCCAAGATCTTCGGCGGCGAGCTCGGCCCCTACGAGGTCTGATCCTGCCAAAACGGCCGGCCGGCACCCGGCCGGCCGTTTTCCTGCTGTCCGACCAGAAGGACCGTCATCGGACATGGATGCGATTCTGTTGCAGATACTGAACGGCCTGGACAAGGGCGGCGCCTATGCGCTGATCGCCCTGGGCCTGACCCTGGTGTTCGGCACCCTCGGCGTCGTCAATTTTGCCCACGGCGCCATCTTCATGCTCGGCGCATTCTGCGCGGTGGGCGTGGAAAAGCTGCTGACCCTGTCGGTCAAGGTGCGGGATCCGAGCGTCACCTTTTTCGAGGCCTACAAGGAGACGCCCTATCTCCAGCTTTGGTTCGGCGATACCGGCCTTGCCGTGATCGACTACGCGGTGCCGCTCGCCATCCTGCTGGCCATCCCGGTCATGCTGCTGATCGGCCTGGTGATGGAGCGCGGCCTGATCCGTTTCTTCTACAAGCGCTCCCACGCCGAGCAGATCCTGGTGACCTTCGGCCTGGCCATCGTGCTGCAGGAGGTGGTCAAGTCGCTGTTCGGCGCCAATCCCATTCCCATGCCGCCGCCCGAGATCGTCGCCGGCAGTGCCGACATCGGGGCCGTGCTCGGCTTCGACCCCGGCACGATCGTCTATCCGTGGTGGCGCCTGATCTATCTGGCTTTCTCGCTGGTCGTGATCGGCCTGGTCTTTTCCTTCCTGCAATTCACCACCTACGGCATGGTCGTCCGCGCCGGCATGCAGGACCGCGAGACCGTAGGCCTGCTCGGCATCGACATCGAGAAGCGCTTCACCGTCGTCTTCGGCATGGCCGCCGTGGTGGCAGGCCTGGCCGGCGTGATGTACACGCCCGTCCTGCCGCCCGATTACCACATCGGCATGGATTTCCTGGTGCTGTCCTTCGTGGTCGTCGTCGTCGGCGGCATGGGATCGCTGGGCGGCGCGGTATCGGCCGGCTTCCTGCTCGGCGTGCTCCAGTCCTTCGCCTCGATGAACCAGGTGAAGGCGCTGCTGCCGGGCATCGACCAGATCATCATCTATGCCGTCGCCGTCGCCATCCTGTTGTTGCGGCCGCGCGGGCTCATGGGGCGCCGCGGCGTCATGGAGAGCTGACATGAGCATGTCGTCCTCACGCCGTGATCTTCTGACGCTGCTGATCTTTTCGGCGGTTGTCCTCGCCATGCCGCTGTGGATGCTGCCCCTGGGCGGGGCCTATCCCGATCTGCTGCAGAAATTCGCCATCTTTGGCATCTTCGCCATCGGCTTCAACATCCTGTTCGGGCTGACCGGATACCTGTCGTTCGGGCACGCGGCCTTCCTCGGCGTCGGTTCCTACGCCGCCGTCTGGGCGTTCAAACTGCTGAGCATCAATGTCCTGCCCGCCGTCATCATCGGCACGTTGCTCGCCGGCGCCTTTGCCGCGCTGATCGGCTACGTGTGCCTGCGGCGTTCGGGCATCTACTTTTCGATCCTCACGCTGGCTTTCGCCCAGATGTCCTACAACCTCGCCTACTCGGTGCTGACGCCGATCACCAACGGTGAGACCGGGCTGAAGCTGACGCGGCAGGATCCGCGCATCCTCGATGCCACGGCCATCGCCGGAAACGGGCTGCCGTCGCCGCAATTGTTCGGCCTGGAGATGACCGGCTACACCGGCTTTTACTTCTGTGCCGTCGTGCTGATCCTGGCCTTTGCGGGGTCGATGCTGATCTATCGGTCGCCCTTCGGCATGATGTTGCGCGCCATCAAGTCCAATCAGGTTCGCATGAACTACACGGGCTTCAACACGCGCCCCTACATGCTGACCGCCTTCGTCATCTCGGGCATGTATGCCGGCCTGGCGGGAAGCCTGATGGCGGTGACCGATCCGCTCGTCGGCGCCGAGCGCATGCAGTGGACGGCCTCGGGCGAAGTCGTGCTGATGACCATCCTCGGTGGCGCCGGAACCCTGGTCGGCCCACTGTTGGGCGCCGGCGTGATCAAATACTTCGAGAACATCTTTTCGGCCTACAACGAGGCGGCGCTGCATGAGGTCTTCGCCTTCCTGCCGGCGCCGCTTGCGGATGCCGCGGTCGGCATCCTCAAGCAGTTTGTCGGGGATGGCTGGCAGCTCACCCTCGGCGCCCTGTTCATGATGATCGTCATCTTCATGCCGGGCGGCCTGATGGAGGGATGGCAGCGCCTGCGCAACATGGTGCCGCTGCCCCGGCCTGGGCACCGTTCGGACAAGGCCGTAGCCGCCGATGGGAGGTTGTGATGGCAGACATAGTGCTCAACGTGACCGATGTGCAGAAGGCGTTTGGCGGCCTGCGCGCCCTCAGCGACATCAACCTGCAGGTGGAAAGCGGCAAGACCCATGCCATCATCGGCCCCAACGGCGCCGGCAAGTCCACCTTGCTCAATGTCTGCGTCGGGCGAATTGCCCCGGACAGCGGCTCGGTCGTCTTCAACGGCCAGGTCTTGAGCGGCAAGAAGCCGCATGAGATCAACCAGGCCGGCGTCGCCCGTGTGTTCCAGACACCGGAGATATTCTCCGATCTGACGCTGCTGCAGAACGTCATGGTGCCGGCCTTCGCCCGCCGCGACGGGGCGTTCCGCTTCAACGCGGTAAGAACGCTGCGGGCCGAGGCGGAGCTGCGCGACGAAGCCGAAGACGTCCTGGTCGACGTCGGCCTGCAGGATGCCATGAACGACACCGCCGGCAGCCTGTCGCGCGGCGACAAGCGCCGCCTCGAATTGGCCATGTGCCTCATCCAGCGTCCAAAATTGCTGCTGCTTGACGAGCCGACCGCCGGCATGTCGCGCCACGACACCAACCGGACCATCGACCTGCTGCAGCGCATCAAGGATCGTGGCATGACCAAGATCGTGATCGAACACGACATGCATGTGGTGTTCAGTCTCGCCGACCGGATCAGTGTCCTGGCCCAGGGCACGATCATTGCCGAGGGCGCCCCCGACGAGGTGCGCGGCAACGACAGGGTTCAGCAGGCCTATCTCGGGGGAGTCCACGCATGACGCGAGCGATGGTGATGACAAAACCGGAACCGGCGATGGTGAGTGCGGCGGACGCCTTCCTGTCGGTGCGCGACGTACATGCCTATTACGGCGAAAGCTACATCGTGCAGGGGGTCAGCTTCGATGTGAGGGAAGGTGAAATCCTTGCCTTGCTCGGGCGAAACGGCGCCGGCAAGACATCGACCCTGCGCACGATCGCGCGAACCGCCGAGCCTGCCCTGCGCAAGGGCGAGGTCTGGCTGGACGGCAAGGCGCTGCACCGCATGCCCTCGTTCCAGGCGGCGCAGAACGGCGTTTCGCTGGTCCCCGAAGATCGCCGGATCATTCCCGGCCTCACCGTCGAGGAAAACCTGCTGCTGGCGCAGATCGCCGAGCCGAAGGGCTGGCCCCTGGAGCGGATCTACGAGCATTTCCCCCGCCTGGCGGAGCGTCGGCGGCAGGAGGCGGTGACCATGTCCGGCGGCGAACAGCAGATGCTGGCCGTCGCCCGGGCCTTGGCCCGCGAGGTCAAGCTACTGTTGCTCGACGAGCCCTATGAGGGGCTGGCGCCGGTCATCGTGCGCGAGATCGAGCGGATCCTGCAGGACGTCAAGGCGCTCGGCATCACGACGATCATCGTCGAGCAGAATGCGGTGGCCGCCCTGCAGCTTTCCGACCGCGCCCTCATCCTCGACATGGGCGAGGTAGTGTTTCAGGGGACGGCCCAGGACGTGCTCGGCGACGCGGCGTTGCGACAGCAGTATCTCGCCATTTAGGCAACCGTTCCCCCTCTCCCGATTGCGGGAGAGGGTTTTCGGGCGTTGTCGCCGCCCGCTCAGCCCGACTCTGGGCGGGACGGCTCGGGGTGGGCGCCCGAACGGACCTCTTGCTGCAATGCCGCCACCGCGCGCCGCACCTCGCGCCAGACGGATACCGCCAGCATATCGCCCGAAGCCATCAGCTCACCGATGTGCCGCGTGATGTGCAACTGGGCATCAACGCCCTGGCTGGCGACTGCCGCCCGGGCCATCTCGCCGATTTCCTCGGCGCTGGGAAGCCGTGACATGCTAGCGCCACTTCGCATGGCCTGGCGGCGGCGGTTCGACGAACACCTTCTTCGCCTGACCGGGGGGGACGTGGCCGTGGAAATGGCAGCCGCTCAGGAGCAGGCTGATCGTCACAGCCAGTCCCATGGTGGTACGGATCGGCAAGCGCATCATGTTCTCACTTGGGTAGACGAGGGTACGCTACCCAAGATGATTGCCGGCCGGCCAGTGACAAGATTGGGATGTGCGTCACCGTCGGCATGCGGAATGGTGTTGGCCCCGTTTGGGCGGTCCGTACACCTCCAGGAACCCTAGCCCCCCGAGGCATGTTGATCCAGACGGTTAGAGCCGTTGGAAGGATTCTTCATGCGCATCGCTCAGGTTGCCCCGCTGCACGAACCGGTGCCGCCGCCGCTCTATGGCGGTACGGAACGGGTCGTTTCCATTCTGGTGGAGGAATTAATCGACCTCGGCCATGACGTGACCTTGTTCGCCAGTGGCGATTCCACCACGCGTGCACGCCTTGTCAGCGGCAGCCCGCGGGCGCTCAGGCTCGATCCCGATTGCTACGACCGCGTCATGTATCACGTCCTGCAGAACGAGCAGGTGATGCGTCTGTGGCGGGAATTCGACTTCATCCATTTTCACACCGATTATTTTACGCTGCCCCTGGCGCGCCGCTCGCCGGTGCCGTCCCTGACGACGCTGCACGGCCGCCTCGACCTCCCCGATCTGGTCCCGATCTATCGCGAATTTACCGATGTCGCCCTGGTGTCGATCTCGAATGCGCAGAGAGCGCCGCT
The DNA here is from genome assembly GCA_036675815.1 of Rhodospirillaceae bacterium. Classification (GTDB taxonomy): domain Bacteria; phylum Pseudomonadota; class Alphaproteobacteria; order Rhodospirillales; family Magnetospirillaceae; genus JAKFEE01. The sequence goes on along the minus strand of JAKFEE010000021.1, from coordinate 96,807 downwards.
GCCCCACGTCAACTGGCGGGGCACGGTCTATCACGGGATTCGCACCGACATCTATCGGCTGGGGCGCGGCGACGGCGGCTATCTGGCCTTCCTCGGCCGCATATCGCTGGAAAAACGCCTCGACCGGGCGATCGAGATCGCCCGGCGGGTTGGGCTGCCGCTGAAGGTCGCGGCCAAGGTCGATGCCGCCGACCGCACGTATTTCGAGGAAATTATCAGGCCGTTGCTCGACCATCCGCTGGTCGACTTCATCGGCGAGATCGCCGATCCGGAAAAGGTTGATTTCCTGGGGCAGGCCAAGGCGCTGCTGTTCCCCATCGATTGGCCCGAACCGTTTGGCCTGGCGATGATCGAGGCGATGGCCTGCGGCACCCCTGTGCTGGCCTTCCGCTGTGGCTCGGTGCCGGAAATCGTCGACGACGGTCTGACCGGCGTGGTGGTGGCCAGCCTCGACGAAGCCGTGGCGGCCATCGGCCGGCTGTTGGCGATGGATCGGGCGGCCTGTCGGCAGCGCTGCGTCGAACGCTTCGACGCGCGGCGCATGGCCGATGACTATCTTGCCCTGTATCGGGGGCTCATGACCCGGGCCTTGCGGCCGGTGCTCGGTTCGGCGGCATGACATGACCGACATCGTCCATTTTCAAGGCCATTCCTACATCCTCGCCACGTCGCCGCGCATCGTGACGAGCACCTTGACCCTGAAAGAGGCGGAGACCTTCGCGGTTCTCGATCGGTTCGGCGATGCCTGCCCGATCGGATCGGGCGAGCAGGGGGTTTTTCATCGCGGCACGCGGGTGCTGTCGCAATTCGAGTTCCGGCTGGGGAACCAACGGCCATTGCTGCTGTCGTCGACGGTGCACGAACGCAATGCCTTCATCGCCGTCGATTTGACCAATCCCGACGTTCCACTCGATGGCGACGACATTCTCAAGCGCGGCATCATTCACATCTTCCGGTCGCAATTCCTGTGGCAGGGGGCGCTCTATGGCCGCACGAGGGTGATGAATTTCGGCGAAACGACCTTCGATTCCGAAATCACCTTCCTGTTCGATGCCGATTTCGTCGATCTGTTCGAAGTGCGCGGTACGGCGCGCCGCCGCCGTGGCCAGAAGTCGGCCGCCACGGATCGGCGGGGCGTCACCATGCGTTACACCGGCCTCGATGGCGTGGAACGCCGGACCCGGCTCGTCTTTTCGCTGGATCCCGTCGAATTGGGCGAGACGCAGGCGCGCTTCGTCCTGCGGCTGGCGCCAAAGACCGCCGTCGACCTGTTCTATGTGGTGGCTTTCGAGGGCGAGCCCGAGGCGCCGTCGCTGAATGTCTTCAGCCGTAACCGTGAAGCCCTGGTCACGTTGAAGCACTTCCCCGACGCCTGTTCGGTATGGACCGCGAACGAGCAGTTCAATCATTGGATCACGCGCTCGGCCGCCGATCTGGAAATGCTGACGACCGAGCGGCCGGAGGGACCCTATCCCTATGCCGGCGTTCCTTGGTTCTCCACGGTTTTCGGGCGTGACGGCATCATTACCGCCCTCCAGTACCTGTTTGTGTCGCCGTTGCTGGCGCGAGGCGTGCTGGCCACCCTGGCAGCGACCCAGGCCGAGACCTTCGATCCGCTCAATGACGCCGAGCCGGGCAAGATCTTGCACGAAATGCGCGAAGGCGAAATGGCCGAACTGCGCGAAGTTCCCTTCAAGCGCTACTATGGCTCGGCCGATTCCACGCCCTTGTTCGTCATTCTGGCGTATGCCTATCTGCAGCGCTCGGGCGATCTCGACTTCATGCGTTCGCTGTGGCCGCACGTGCAGGACGCGCTGGCCTGGATCGATCGCCATGGCGATATCGACGGGGACGGTTTCGTCGAATACGCGCGCAAGCGGCACGAGGGGCTGTTCAATCAGGGGTGGAAGGATTCCGACGATTCCGTCTCCCATGCCGATGGGCGCATCGCCGACCCGCCGGTGGCCTTGTGCGAGGTGCAGGGCTATGTCTATGCCGCCAAGCTGGGCGCCGCCGCCATCGCCCGTGCCCTTGGCGACCAATCGCGCGGCGACGACTTGGCGCGGCAGGCCGAGGAGCTGCGGATCCGTTTCGAGCAGGCGTTCTGGCTGGACGACCTCGGCACCTACGCCATCGCCTTGGACGGGGGCAAGAAACCGTGTCGCGTGGTGTCGTCCAATCCCGGCCATGTCCTGTGGACGGGGATCGCCGACCCGGCGCGGGCGCGCCGCGTTGCCCAGACACTGCTGTCGCCGGCGCTGTTCACCGGCTGGGGGGTGCGGACCCTGGCCGAGAGCGAGCAGCGCTTCAACCCGATGTCCTACCATAATGGCTCCATATGGCCGCACGACAATGCCATCGTTGCCGCGGGGCTGGCACGTTACGGCATGACGGATCTGGCCGACCGGGTGTTTGCCGGGCTGTTCGATGCCGCCCTGTTCGTCGACCTGAACCGCCTGCCCGAATTGTTCTGCGGCTTCGCCCGCATGCCGGGGCAGGGGCCAACCCTCTATCCCGTGGCCTGCATCCCGCAGGCGTGGGCCTCGGGCACGGTGTTCATGCTGCTGCAATCGTCGCTGGGGCTGGTCATCGATGCCAAGCCGCCGCGCATCGTCTTCAACCGCCCGAGCCTGCCGCCGTTCCTGCCGTCGGTGGAACTGCATGGCTTGAGGATCGGGGACGCGGTGGTGGATCTGATGCTGACCCGCTATCAGCACAATGTCGGCGTCAATGTCCTGCAGCGCGAGGGCGAGGTCGATATCCAGGTGGTGATGTAGTGAGCGCGTCGATCGCCAGCGGCTGCGCCGCACTGGTCACGCCTGGGGCGCAATCAGGCTGAGGGACGGGAAATAGGTGCGATAGCGCCGGACGTCGCGGGTCAGCAACGGCATTCCCAGTACGGCGGCGTGCGCGCCGATGAAGAAGTCCGGCAGCACGCCAGTGCGGCTGCCGCCGGCGGTGCGGTGCTTCTGGAATGCCTTGCCGGCCAGGAACAGGGCGGCGCGGGGAATGTCCTCGACGGTGATGCCAGCCTCGTCCAGTACGTCTTCAAGGTCCTCGATGCGTGTGAAGCGCACCGACAGCTCAGCGTAGACGACGGCATTGATGGCCATCCGCCCTTGCATGGCGGCAGCATCCAGTTGCCGGATCGACCAGTCCGCCCAGGCGGGATTGTTTGTGACCAAGTCCAGCAGGAGTTGGTGTCGACCAGCGTCACCTCAATCCTCGCCGTGGGTCAGGGCCATGATCTCTCGGTGCTGAGTCCGTGGCCGGCACGGCCGCGTAACGCCTCGAACCGGCTCCTGGGGCGCTCAGCCTCGACCTTTACCAGCACCACCCGCCCGTCCGGCGCCAGTTCGAACTCGACGGCGTCGCCCGGCTGGATACCAAGCCGGTCACGCACCGACTTTGGGATGGTGACCTGACCCTTACTGGTGACGGTGGTCGCCATGGCTGCCTCGGTAATACTCGGATGATGAGTGGTAATAGAGGGGCGGCGGCTTGACTCGCTGTCGCAGCAGAACATATAGAGAACATCATGCTTCGCTCCTCTGCCCTCAGCACGTTGCGCGCCCGCATTGCCGCCCTGGAGGGAACGGGGCGCGAGGTGGTGGCCGGCGTGGTGCCGCTGGCCGTGCCCGCGATCGACGCCGTCCTGCCGTGGGGCGGGCTGCCGCGGGGCTGCCTGCATGAGATCGCGCCTATCTCGGCCGATCGGGCCGAGGCAGGTGCCGCGTGTGGCTTTGCCGTCGCCGTGCTCGGCCGTCTGGCCGCGGCGGCCGAGCGGCCGGTGCTGTGGATCACGCGCGACGATGACCCTTACGCCCCCGGCCTGGCCGCCTTGGGCTTGCCCCCGCAGCGGCTGATCCTGGTGCGCCCCTACAAGCCGGCCCAGGTGCTGTGGGCGCTGGAGGAAGGGTTGCGCTGTGCCGCGCTCGCCGGCGTGCTGGCCGAGACCTGGGGAATCGAGCCCACTGCGGCGCGCCGGCTGCAGCTGGCGGCGCGGGCCTCGGGGGGAACGGCGCTGCTGCTCAACCGTGGCGCCGGCGCCGCCCCGGCGATGACGCGCTGGCGGATCGCGCCGGCGCCCAGCCAGGCTCCAGCCGGCGAAGGGGTGGGGGCGTGGCGTTGGCAGGTGGATCTTTTGCGCTGCCGCGGCCGGGCGGCGGCCGAGGACGGACGGGTGGCCGCGTGGACGGTGGAGTGGTGCGATGAAACGCGTGGTCTCCGTGTGGTTGCCGCGGCTGGCGACCGATCGGCTGAGCCGCGGCGATCCCGCCGGGCGGGATAGGGCGCTGGCCACCGCCACCGCCGGCGGCGCGCGCCGCATCACGGCGGTCAACCGGCTGGCCGAGGCGGCGGGGGTGCGACCGGGGGTGACGGTGGCCGACGCCCTGGCGGTGGCCCCGGGCCTGGCCCTGGCGCCACATGATCCCCAATCCGACCGGCAATTGCTCGAGCGCCTGGCCGACTGGTGCGGCCACTACACGCCGTGGGCGGCCGCCGATGGCTGGGGCGAGGGCACCGGCGGCGGGCTGTGGCTCGACATTACCGGCTGCGCCCACCTGTTCGGCGGCGAAGCGAAGCTGCTGGCCCATCTGCACGCTCGCTTGGCGCGCCTGGGCTTCGCCGCCCGTTCGGGGCTGGCCGATACCCCCGGTGCCGCCTGGGCCTGGGCGCGGTTCGGCGATGCCCGGCAGCCCATCCTGACGCCGAACGGCCAGCGCACCGCCCTGGCCGCCCTGCCGGTGGCGGCGCTGCGCCTGCAGCCGACCACCGCCGCCGGGCTGGCCGGCCTGGGCCTGCGCCAGATCGGCGATCTCTACGGCCTGCCCCGCGCCACCATCGCCGCCCGTTTCGGCCGCGAGGTGGCGCATCGCCTCGACCAGATGCTGGGTCACGAGGCCGAGCCGATCTCGCCGCGCCTCGAGCCGGCATCGCACCGCATGCACATGGCCTTCGCCGAACCCATCGCCCGCGCCGAGGATGTCACCGAGGCGGTGCACCGGCTTCTGCTGCGGCTGTGCGCGCAACTCGAGGCCGAACGCCTGGGAGTGCGCCGGCTGGAAGTGAGGTTATTCCGCGTCGATGCCTCGACGCAGTGCGTGGCCATCGGCACCAGCCGGCCGGTCAATGATCCGCGCCATCTGCTACGGCTGCTGCGGGAGCCCTTGGCGGGTGTCGATGCCGGTTTCGGCATCGAGGCGGCGCGCCTGTCGGCCAGCGAAGTGGCCCCGCTCGCGCTCAAGCAGGCGGACATGGTCGGCGCAGCGGCGAAGGGCGCGCCCGACGAGTTGGCCCTGTTGCTGGACTCCCTGGGCAACCGCCTGGGCTTTGACCGCGTCAGCCGCCCGGCGGCACGGCAAAGCCACCTTCCCGAGGCGGCGGTGCGCCGCCTGCCGGCGCTTGCCGCGTCCGCCGCCAGCGAATGGCCGGTGGGGCGGCGGCCCTTGCGCCTGTTCAGCCGGCCCGAGCCGGTGGAGGCGGTGGCCATGCTGCCGGATGCGCCACCCGTGCTGTTCCGCTGGGGGCGGCGCACGCATCGGCTGGTGCGCGCCGACGGCGCCGAGCGCATCGCCGCCGAGTGGTGGCGCCGGCCGGGGCCCGACCGCGACTATTATCTTGTCGAGGACGAGAACGGCCGGCGCTTCTGGCTGTATCGCGAGCACCATTACGGCGACGGCGTTGCCCCGCGCTGGTTCCTGCACGGGGTGTTCCCATGAGCTACGCCGAGCTGCAGGTCACCACCAACTTCACCTTTCTGCAGGGGGCTTCGCATCCCGAGGAACTGGTGCTGACCGCCGCCGCCCTCGGCCTGCATGCCATTGCCATCACCGACCGCAACAGCCTGGGCGGCGTGGTGCGCGCCCACGGCGCCGCCAAGCAGGCTGGCATCCGCCTGGTGGTGGGGGCGCGCCTGGACCTGCGCGACGGCCCCAGCCTGCTGTGCTTCCCCACCGACCGCGCCGCCTACGGCCGGCTGACCCGACTGCTCACCCTGGGCCGACGGCGGGCGCCTAAAGGCGAGTGCCATCTCGATACCGCCGACGTCGCCGCCCATGCCGACGGCCAGCTTCTGGTGGCGTTGCCGCCCGAGCGGCCGGATCAGGCCTTCGCCGAGGCCCTCACCGATTGGGTGACGCGCTGCCCGGGGCGAGTTTACGTGGCCGGTCAATGGCTGTTTCGCGGCGACGACCAGCGGCGCCTGGCACGGCTGGCCGAACTGGCCGAGCGATGCGGGGCGCCGCTGGTGGCCACCAACGACGTGCACTACCACGCCCCCGACCGCCGGCCGCTGCAGGACGTGCTGACCTGCGTGCGCGAGGGCTGCACCATCGCGCAGGCGGGCTGGCGCCTGTCGGCCAATGCCGAGCGCCATCTCAAGACGCCCGAGGAGATGGCACGGCTGCTCCGCCATTACCCGCAGGCCATCGCCCGCAGTGTCGCCATCGCCGACCGCTGCCGTTTCTCGCTCGATTCGCTGCGCTACGAGTATCCGGCCGAAGGGGGCGACGATGGCCTGACGCCGCAGGCGCGGCTGGAGCGGCTGGCCTGGGACGGGGCGCGGCAGCGCTATCCGGCGGCGGTGCCGGACAAGGTGCGCAAGGCGCTGGACCACGAGCTGGCGCTGATCGCCCGCATGGGCTACGCACCCTACTTCCTCACCGTCGAGGACATCGTCCGCTTCGCCAAGGGGCGGGGCATCCTGTGCCAGGGGCGGGGTTCGGCGGCCAATTCGGCGGTGTGCTATTGCCTGGGCATCACCAATGTCGACCCGGCGCGTTTCGACCTGCTGTTCGAGCGCTTCATCTCGGAGGCGCGCGACGAGCCGCCCGACATCGACGTCGATTTCGAGCATGAGCGCCGCGAGGAGGTCATCCAGTACATCTACGGCAAGTACGGCCGCGGTCGCGCCGGCCTGACCGCCACCGTCATCCACTACCGCGCCCGCTCGGCCATCCGCGACGTCGGCAAGGCGCTGGGCCTGTCCGAGGATGTGGTGGCGACCCTGGCCCGCACCACCTGGGGCTGGAGCCGCGATCCCATCGCCCGGCAGCATGTGCGCGAACAGGGCCTCGACCCCGACGAGCCGACCCTGGCGCTGGTCCTCGATCTTGCCGGCGAGCTGACCGGCTTTCCCCGCCATCTGTCGCAGCATGTCGGCGGCTTCGTCATCTCGCGCCAGCGCCTCGACGAGATGGTGCCCATCGAGAACGCGGCGATGGAGGACCGCACCGTCATCGCCTGGGACAAGGACGACATCGAGGAACTCGGCATCCTCAAGGTCGATGTCCTCGGCCTCGGCATGCTGACCTGCATCCGCAAGGCCTTCGCGCTGCTGCGCCAGCATCGCGGCCTCGACATGACCCTGGCGACGGTGCCGCCTGAAGACCCGGCGGTCTACGCCATGTTGAGTCAGGCCGATTCGATCGGCGTCTTCCAGGTCGAAAGCCGCGCCCAGATGACCATGCTGCCGCGGCTGAAGCCCAAGACCTTCTACGATCTGGTCATCGAGGTGGCGATCGTGCGGCCCGGCCCGATCCAGGGTGACATGGTCCACCCTTACTTGCGGCGGCGCGAGGGCAAGGAGAAGGTCGAGTATCCGTCGCCCGAACTGAAGGCCGTTTTGGACAAGACCCTGGGCGTGCCGCTGTTCCAGGAGCAGGTGATGCGGGTGGCGATGGTGGCGGCGGGCTTCACCCCGGCCGAGGCCGACGAGTTGCGGCGCTCGATGGCCAGCTTCCGCCGCAACGGCCGCCTCGCCGAATTCCGCCAGCGGCTGCTGGCCGGCATGGCGGCGCGCGGCTATGCCCCCGATTTCGCCGAGCGGGTGTTCAAGCAGATCGAGGGCTTCGCCGAATACGGCTTCCCCGAATCGCATTCCGCCAGCTTCGCCCATCTCGTCTATGTCTCGGCCTGGCTGAAATGCCATCACCCGGCGGTGTTCGCCTGCGCTCTGCTCAACAGCCAGCCCATGGGCTTCTATGCCCCGGCGCAGATCGTGCGCGACGCCCAGGACCATGGCGTCGCCATTCGCCCGGTGGACGTCAATGCCAGCGACTGGGACTACACCCTCGAACCGGCGGCGGATGGCCGGTTGGCCTTGCGCGTCGGCTTCCGCCAGATCGCCGGGGCGGTGGAACAGGACATGCGCAAGCTGGTGGCGCTGCGCGGTGACGGCTATGCCTCGCCGCTGGCGCTGTGGCGCCGCGCCGGCATGGCGGTGGCGGGGCTGGAGCGGCTGGCCAAGGCTGATGCCTTCGGCTCGCTGGGCCTGAGCCGGCGCCAGGCGCTGTGGGCGGTAAAGGCCCTTGATGCTCCGCCGCCGCCGCTGTTCGCCGGGCTGGAGGCGCCGTCGACCGAGCCGGCGGTGGCTCTGCCCATCGCCGCCATGGGCGAGGAGGTGGTGGCCGACTACGGCGCCCTGCGCCTGTCGCTGAAGGCCCATCCCCTGGCGCTGCTGCGCGCCGAACTGGCCGCCGATGGCGTGGCGACGGCGGCCAGCCTGGAGCGGCGGCGTTCGGGCCGGGTGTCGGTGGCCGGGCTGGTGCTGATCCGCCAGCGGCCGGGCAGCGCCAGCGGCGTCATCTTCATGACCATCGAGGACGAGACCGGCGTGGCCAACATCGTGGTGTGGCCGCAGGTGTTCGAGCGCTTCCGCCGCACGGTGCTCACCGCCAGCCTGATTCGCGTCGACGGCCGCCTCCAGCGCCAAGGGGCGGTCATCCACGTGGTGGCGGACGGGTTGACCGACCACACCGAACGGTTGTTGCGGCTGGCCGCACCGGCCGAGGTGACAGCGGCCGGCGAGGGGGCGCTGCGGCTGCCTTCCCGCGACTTCCATTGATCGCGCCCGGCCCGTGCACGCGGCCTTGCGCGCGAACGTCGCTTGTGCATGATGCGTTGATCTCCACGACTGGGCCCGCGGCTCCCGCGCGCCTCCATCCAGAAGAGGAAGCCGACATGTTTCCACGTACCGCGCGCGCCGCGGCAGTCGCCCTCTCGGTGGCCTTCGGCGCCGTGCCGGCCATCGCTGCCTCGCCCGCTACGAACGACGTCGTCGCCACCGTCAACGGCAAGCAGATCACGCGTTCCGAGGTGGTCGAGTTCCAGCAGTCGATGCCGCAGTTGCGCCAGGTGCCGTTGGAGATGGTCTTCGATCAGATCCTCGAACATCTGATCAACAGCCAGTTGATCGTGGCCGAGGCCCGCAAGCAAAAGCTCCAGGACGACGCCAAGGTCAAGGAGCAACTGCGCCAGCTGGAGAACCAGGTGCTGCAGCAGGCCTACCTGAACCGCAAGGTCGAGGGCCAGATCACCGAAGAGGCGCTGAAGAAGCGCTATGACGAGCTGGTCAAGAACGCCCCGCCCAAGGAAGAGGTGCACGCCCGTCACATCCTGGTGCCGACCGAGGACGAGGCCAAGAAGGTCGTCGCCGAGATTCAGGGCGGCAAGAGCTTCGAGGAGGTGGCCAAGACCCGTTCGAGCGGGCCTTCGGCGGAAAACGGCGGTGATCTCGGCTATTTCACCAAGGATGAGATGGTGCCCGAATTCGCCGCCGCCGCCTTCGCCATGAAGCCGGGCGACGTCAGCAAGGAGCCGGTGAAGACCCAGTTCGGCTGGCACGTCATCAAGGTCGAGGATAAGCGGACCGCCCAGCCGCCGGCCTTCGAAGAGGTGAAGGACGAGCTCAAGGAGCAGATGAGCCAAGAGATGATCATGAAGGAGGTCGAGGACCTGCGGGCCAAGGCCAACGTCGACATCAAGAAGTCGGAAGCCCCGGCCGGTGAGACTCCGGCCGCCGGCGCCAAGCCGGACGATGCGGGCAAGGGCAAGTAACACGATGACGGCGCTGTCGCCCCTGGCTCCGGCCACCATCGTCGAGCTGCCGCCAGTGGCCGGGGTGCGGCTCGCCTCGCATGCCTGCGGCATCCGCTATACCGGCCGCACCGACCTCATGATCGCCGAGATGGCGCCGGGCACGGTGGCGGCCGGGGTGTTCACCAAATCGCTGACCGCCTCGGCGCCGGTGCTGTGGTGCCGCCAGGCCCTCGCCGGCGGCCATGGCCGGGTGGTGGTGGTCAACTCCGGCAATTCCAACGCCTTCACCGGCGCCCTCGGCGTCGCCTCGGTCGACCGCACCGTCAAGGCCGCCGCCCAACTTGTCGGCTGCCGGGCCGAGGAGGTGTTCATCGCCTCGACCGGCACCATCGGCGTGCCGCTCGACGACGGCAAGATCACCGCCGCCTTGCCCGACGCGCGCAAGAAGCTGTCGGACGCCGCCTGGGGCGAGGCGGCGCAGGCGATCATGACCACCGACACCTTCCCCAAGGTGGCGACGCGCCAGGCGCGCATCGGCGGCGTCACCGTGACCATCAACGGCATGGCCAAGGGCGCCGGCATGATCGCGCCCGACATGGCGACGATGCTGGCCTTCGTCTTCACCGATGCCGCCATTCCCCAGCCGCTGCTGCAGCAGATGCTGGCCCGCGGCACGGAAAAATCCTTCAACAGCATCACCGTCGATAGCGATACCTCGACCAGCGACACGCTGCTGCTGTTCGCCACCGGCCAGGCCCAGCACCCGCCGGTGTCGGGAACGGCCGATCTGCGCGACTTCGCCCGTAAGCTCGACGACTTGCTGCTCGATCTGGCCCATCAGGTGGTCAAGGACGGCGAGGGCGCCTCCAAATTCGTCGAGGTCACCGTCACCGGCGCCGCCGGCCGCGGCCCGGCCAAGCGCATCGCCCTGGCCATCGCCAATTCGCCGCTGGTCAAGACCGCCATCGCCGGCGAGGATGCCAACTGGGGACGCATCGTCATGGCCGTCGGCAAGGCCGGCGAGAAGGCCGACCGCGACAAGCTGTCGATCAGCATCGGCGGCGTGCAGGTGGCGCTGAACGGCCAGGTGGTGCCGGGCTACGACGAGACGCCGGTGAACGAGCATATGAAGGGCCAGGCCATCAAAGTGGCCGTCGATGTCGGCGTCGGCCGCGGCAAGGCGACGGTGTGGACCTGCGACCTCACCCACGCCTACATCGACATCAACGGGGCGTACAGGACCTGATGTACGAACCCGATACCCCCTGCTGGCACGCCGGCAAAGGCTGGATCGGCAATCCTCTGGATACGGCGCGCCTGCGCCTGCGCCGGCTCGAACCGGGTGATGCGGCGGCGATCACGGAACTTGCGGGCGACTGGGAAGTAGCGCGCTGGACGGCGCTCGTTCCCCATCCCTATGGCCCCGACGATGCGGCCGCGTTCATAGCCCTGCAATCCAGCGGCGATCAGGTCACCATGGCCGTCGAGCGCCGGCTCGACGGTGCGCTCATCGGCGTGATCGGCTTCGGCCCCGGGCAGGCGGGTTTCGAGATCGGCTACTGGATCGGCCGGCCGTATTGGGGGAAGGGCTATGCCAGCGAGGCGCTCCGCCGCGCGACGCGGCTGGCTTTCGCCAATTTCGACCTGCCCAGCCTGACGGCCGAGATCCTGCCCGACAATGCCGCCTCGACCCGCGTGCTGGCCAGGGCCGGGTTCAGCCGCGCCGGCAGTGGCGAACGCGACCTGCCGGCCCGCGGCATCCGCGCCAGCTTGGATCGCTGGCGGCTTACTCGCGACGAGTGGGGGCGGGTCCAGTCATCGAAGCCCATGCTGCTGGTCGCCGCCGTGGCCTTGCTCGACGTCGACGGCCGCGTGCTCATCGCCCAACGTCCCGAGGGCAAGATGATGGCCGGCTTCTGGGAATTCCCCGGCGGCAAGGTGCATGGCGGCGAAACGCCGGAAGCGGCGCTGGTACGCGAGCTCGAGGAAGAGTTGGGCATCGACGTGCGCGAGAGCTGCCTGGCGCCGCTGGCCTTCGCCTCGCACGACTACGACACCTTCCACCTGCTCATGCCGCTCTATGCCTGCCGGACCTGGAAGGGGACGGTGATGCCGCGCGAGGGGCAGAAGCTGGCGTGGGTACGGCCGGTGCGCTTGGCCGACTATCCCATGCCGCCGGCCGACGTGCCCCTGGTGGCGATCCTGCGCGACTGGACCTGACGGTCCCATTCAACTCGTCGTCAATGGCTGTGGCAGGTTCGAGTCGGCATCGCCGCCCGAAGCCTCCTTGTCGCCGATCTCCTTTGCCGTGTCCCCATTCGGCAGCCACAGCACCTCGTGCAGGATGATCGGCTCGCGAAAGCCCTTGAGGCGTTGCTCGCCCTGGCTGACGAAGCGCCGGTCCGTGCCTGCGCTGAGCTCACGCACGACGTTCGAGCACACGATCTGCTCGGGATCGGCGGCGGCGCACAGGCGCGCGGCAAGTTGTACGGTGGTGCCGAACAGATCGTCCTCTTCCTCGATGGGCTCGCCGGCATTTATTCCGATGCGCAACTGCAACCGCATGGACGGGCTGGCCTCGTTGTAGGTGGCCGTCGCGCGCTGGATGGTAACGGCCGCATCCACGGCACTGGCCGTGCTGGCGAACGACGCCATGATGCCATCGCCGGTGTGCTTGACTTCTCGCCCGCCAAACTCGGCCAAGGCGTTGCGCACGATGCCGTTGTGACGGCGCACCAGCTCCTGAGCCGCCAAGTCGCCCTGGGTCTGGGTGATGTCGGTCGATCCGACCATGTCGGTGAACATGACGGCGGTGATCCGCTGCGGCGCCTGATTGTCCGCCGGCTTGTTCCATCGCTCCATGGCGCCGGGCAAGGCATCCAGCGCCGTGGCATCGGCAGCGGCGAAACGCTCCATGGTTTCGCGGCCAAGGCCGATCATGTGCATGTAGCGCGGTTCGAGCACGTATTCGTCGACCCGCTCGCAAAATGTCTGCGCCACCTGACCTTTGCTGCCCAGCATGCCGATGAGTTCGAGCAACATGCGCTGGCGTCCCTCGGGGCCGAGGCCCGCCGCGTCGCCCAAGGCATCGACGGCGCCGGCCAGCAGCAGATTGATGCCAAAGCGGTTGTAGGCGTCAAGCTGCGGCCGCGTCCGCTTGATGGTGGTGATGGCCTCGCCGAGGAAGCGCATGGCCAGGAGGCGGTGGCGCTCGAGATCCGACGCTTCGGGCGGAGTTGCGCCTTCGTCCATCCCTTGCGCTCCCGCCATGGGCACATCCGGTTGCTCGATGCCGGGGCCACCCTGTTCGCGCGCCGCAGGCATCTCTGGCGGCCGAGGTAGCTCGGGGCCATCGGCTGCCGCCCGCTCGGCGCGCGCCGCCTGCGGTCCATCGCCTTTCAAGAGGCGTTCGGCGACGCCGGCCAGCACGTCGCTCAGCGCCTTGGTCGCGGCGACCTGGAACGTGCTCGCCGGAGCCGGACTTTGGGGCTCGCTGGCCGCCGGCCTCGACGGAGTTCCCCGGCCTGTCGCCGCCACTCGCTTGCCACGAGCGCCGATGCCAAGAAACCGCCGCAGGAAGCCCCGGCGCGCCCCTTCCAGCACCGTCAGTGTCGCCGGCATGGCGACCAGCAGAAAAGTGCCGGCAAAGGTGGCAAACACCAGCTTGGGATAGATGTCGGGATCGACGCGGTAACCGATGCGGCTCAACCACGCCATCACATGAGGCAGCGCGGCCGTCGCCAGCGCGGCGACGATCATGGCGGCCGTGATGATGGCCAGCAGCTTGAGAACCACGGTACCTACGGCCGGCGCAGCATCCTCGGCCGTCTTGGGCCGGTGCGGTCGGTGCGCGGTCGGTCTTGGCCGTGGCGCGACGAGGCGCGGCCGGGGCCGCTGGGGCCGGGATCCGGCCCGCGTCGCCTTTGGGCTGAGATAGGCGGTCGCCTCTTCGCAGGTATTGCTATCCGGGAAGTAGGTTTCGCGGATGACCTTGACGGCCGCACCAAGGCTGAGTTCGAGGTTCTTGGCCTCGGCCAAGGCTTCGTCGCGCTGATGGTGCGGATAGCGCACCTGTAATGTCCAGTGCCCGCGGACGAGCACATAGATTTCGAAATGAATTACGGGCGTGCTCTTCTTGGCCATTTCGATAGCCGCCAGCCCCAAAAACAAAACATCCGGCGCGACGATCGCAGCCGGAGGTCGATAGTATCAGCAAATTGCGGCGATTGTCGCCGTCGCAAAACAAGAGCGGCGGGCCGAAGGCACCGCCACTCATGTTGTTCGTTGGGGCAACCGCTTTATTTGATGCCGAACTTGGCAAAGCGCTTGTTGAACTTGGCGATCTGGCCGCCGCTGTCGATGGTGCGATGCACGCCCGTCCACGCCGGATGGGACTTGGGATCGATGTCCAGGCGCATCGAGTCACCCGGCTTACCCCACGTCGTGCGGGTCTTGAATTCGCTACCATCGGTCATGACGACCGTGATCTCGTGATAGTCCGGATGAATGTCGCTCTTCATTACCGCAGCTCCAAAACCGAAGCGGCCTATATAACGGAGGCGGGCAGGTGGTGCAAGACACGATTCCCCCAAACGCGCGGCGCAAGCCGTGGTCGGGCGTCAACGCTGATCGAAGCGGATTTCGATGCGGCGATTCTTGGCAAGCGCCTCCGGTGTCTCGCCGGTGTCGATCGGGTGAAATTCGCCGAACCCGGCCGCCGCCAGGCGTTCGGCCGGGATGCCTTGCGCGATGAGGAACTTGACCACCGAGATGGCACGCACCGTCGACAACTCCCAGTTCGAGGGGAACCGCGCCGTGGCGATGGGAATGCGGTCGGTGTGGCCATCGACGCGCAGCACCCAGTTCAGGTCGCCGGGGATTTGCGGCATGATCTGCTTCAGCGTGTCGGCCAGTTCCATCAGGCGCAGCTGGCCGCCGGGCTCCAGATCGGACGAGCCGGAGGGGAACAGCAGCTCCGACTGGAAGACGAAGCGATCGCCTTCCACGCGGATTCCTTCGCGCGTGCCGAGGAACTGGCGCAGGCGGCCGAAGAACTCCGAGCGGTAGCGCTGCAGCTCCTCGACCTTCCCGGCCAGGGCCTGATTGAGCCGCTGGCCCAGGCTGGCGATCTCGATCTTCTGCTCGCTCGACAGTTTCTCGGATGCATCGAGCGCCGCGTTCAGGCGGGCCATTTCTTGGCGCAAGGTGTCGAGTTGTTGGTTGAGCAGGGCGGCATGTGCCCGTGCCTCGTCCGAGAACCGCCGCTCCTCGGCCAACTGGCCTTGCTGCTCGCCGGCTTTGGCCCCGAGTTCGGCAACCTTGGCCTCCAGTTCCTGGCGCAGCGCCTTCAAGGCGGCGACGTCCTGACGCAACAGGGCCAACTCGCGCACCTGCAGCTCGATCTTCTCGCGATCGGCGGTCATGGTGCGGAACGCCTCGTCGAGTTCGGCCGACATGCTCTCGGCGCGGCCACTGGCGTCGCTGGCCCGGCTGGTCATCGCCTGCAACTGCGCCAGCAGTGCGTCCGCCTCGGCGGCCCGGCCGGCCAGGCGTTGCCGTTCGGCGGTGGACACCTGCAGTTCCGCGGAAAGCTGCCCGACGCTCAGGCGCAGGTCGGCGGTGGCCTTGCGTTCGAGCGACAATAGGTCGCTGAGTTCCCTGACCTGCCGCCCCAGCCGCTCGAGCGCCTGATCGCGCCCCGACAGTGCCTGGCCCATGAAGAACTGGGCCAGCATGAACACCATCATGACGAAGAACATGACCATGAGCAGCGTGGACAGCGCATCCACGAAGCCGGGCCAGAAATGCGCGGGGCGGCGCAGCTGCCGCCGGCCGATGCTGGCCATGGGCTAGTGCTCCGTTTCCTCCGCAAGCGCGGCGATGGTCCGCGCCAACAGCTTGAATTCGCTGCGCATCTCGCGGATCACGTCGTCGCGGCCGATCGATGCCTCATCGACCATCCGCGAGAGTGCAACGTCGATATTGCGGACATGGTTGCGAGTGGCTTCGTCCATGCCGCCGCCGCTGGCCTCGGCCAGCTTGCTCAGCAGCGGCTTGATCTCGATCTGGCTTTCCGCCAGGCGGATCAGCAGCGTCTGTTCGGCGCGCATGTGATCGGTCAGGGCCGACAGCTTGTCGGTCAGCGTGCGCATGTTGCTGGCGGCCGAGGCGCGCCCCTCTTCGCCGCGGGCGATGATCCGCTGGAGGCTGTCGAGGCTTTCCGCCGTCTGTTCGAGCAGGGCCTGGATGTAAGCGGGAACCGGGTGTTCGCCGGCGCCCTCGATGGTGGCGGTGCCGGCGGCGATGCGGGTCTGGCTGGACAACCAGTCTTCCAGCTCGGTGTAGAAGGCGTTCTGCGCCTGCCCGGCCTGCAGATCGAGGAAGCCGACGACCACCGAGCTGCCGATGCCGAACAGCGTGGCCGAGAAGGCAACGCCCATCTCGGAAATCGGCTGGGCCAAGCCGCCCTTGAACGCCTCGAAGGCAGTGCCGACGTCGTCGCCGACGAGGGAAAGATCGCCGATCACATGGCCGATGGACGCGACGGTCAGCGACAGCCCCCACACGGTGCCCAACAGGCCCAGGAAGACCAATAACCCGGTGATGTAATGCGCAATCTCACGCGATTCGTCGAGGCGTGATGCGATGGCGTCGAGAACCGAGCGCAAGCCGGTGGCCGACAGGCTGAGACGCTCGACTCGGCGATCGCCCAGCATCGCCGCCAACGGCGCCACCAAACGTGGCGGGCGCTCGTGCGAGAGGAGTGGCTGTCCGCTGCGTGCCGCCTCGATCCATTGCACCTCATGCCGGAGAAGCATCACCTGGCGGACATTCATGACGATACCGACCAGGAGCACGCCAAGGATGAGGCCGTTCAAGGCCGGATTGGCCAGGAATGCCTCGGTCAGGCCCGGCGACAGTAGCGCGACGACCGCCGCTACCGCCGCCAGGAAAACGGCCATGCGCAGAAGAAAGCGCCTGGGTCGTGTCATCATGGTGCCGGCGATGCCGCCCCTCCCTGATCCGCTCGACGGCGCCGTGGAAGCTGTCTTGATGCCCAGGCCAGTGGCCGCCATCGGCTAGCGCTTCTCAACCATCAGATCGACGCGATCCAGCGGCGCGTCGGGTGCCGTGTTGCCCAAGGCGCGAACATCGATGCGTGTGCTGCGCAACCCATAGTTCATCAAATATGAGCGAACCGACAGCGCACGCGAGAGGGACAATCGGCGTGCCTTGCTCGCATCCGCCTCACTACCTTCGGCATAGGCGATCAACTGCAGGTAAAGAGACGGATCTTTGTCCAGGCGTTGCGCCAGGGCCTCGACGGCATGACGTGCGTCGGTGGGCAGCTCGGCCTGATCCGGCGAGAACAACACCGACACGCGCCCGTTGCGCTCGACGATCCCCGGGCTGCCGCCGACGTCGGAGGCGCTGACGGGGACGACCGGGGTCGGCGGCGGCACCGACACGACCGACGCTATCGCCGGAACTGGCGGGGGAGGCACCAGCCCGCGTGGTGCCGAGGCCGAGGATGGCGTCGAGGCAGGCAGATTGGCCGCCCCCACCGTGGGCGCCGTCAGCGGAAGCGGTGCCGCGTCGCCGGCGGCCGGCGATTCATCGGCGGGGCGCGGCGATTTGTCCCCCTCCACAGGCGCAGGTGCGGTGGGCTGGCCCACCATCACCGGTGCTGCGCCCGTGGCGGCGGGCGGTGCGGCCGGTTCGGCGGCCACCGTCGGCGGTGCAACCATCTCGCCCGCGGGCACCGGCAGCGCGGCATCCGACGTGGCCGCCGTTTTCTGCAAGTCCCGAGTCGGTGCGGCGCCCGCAGCCACCATCGCGGCAGCCGCCTCCTGGGGGACGGCATCCGACGGCGAGGCTATTTTCTGCGGCGGCGACGGCGGATTCGCGGAGGTCGCCTTTGGCGACTCCAGGACTGATGCAGCCGGCACGACCGTTGGCTTCGCCGCCTTGCGAACCACCGTCCGCGCCGCAGCCGGCTTGTCGCGCGCGACCTTGGTCGGCGGCTGCGTTGTGGCCGTGTTCTGTTTCGCCGACTTTGATGCCGCGGCGCCCTTCTTTTCGATCTTGGGCGCCTTCAATTTGACCGGCGGCGTGGCTATGGCCGGTGGGGCATCCGGCCCCAGGAGCTGCGGCAGGGTCCGCGCTGGCCCCAGATCATCGAGCACGCTCTGATCGATGATGACGCTGCCGTCGTCGTGTCCGCCGGAGATGACCAGTTGCCCGCGTGCCGGCGTGGTCGAGGCCAGGGCGGTCGCGGTGGCCGCGATCAGGATCATCTGACGAGAATTACGCATGAGTCCGCATAGTCCACGGCAGGATCCGTTCCCGCCCCCTGGCGCAGACTAGCTCATGCCTTGGGAGCGGACAACCCGAATATACCCACGGGCGAAAGGCCTATCCCCGGATGGAGCGCAGCAGACCGCCGAGCGGCAGGTGCAAATGGTCATTCGCGGCGAGAACGTTGCCGCTTTCCAGGAAGTTGTGGCCGGCCTCCAAGTCGCTGACATAGCCGCCGGCCTCCTTGATCATCAGCGCGCCGGCGGCGATGTCCCACGGGCTCAACCCCGTCTCCCAAAAGCCGTCGCAGCGCCCGGCGGCGACATAGGCAAGGTCGAGGGATGCGGCGCCAAACCGCCGGATGCCGGCAACGGCCCCCATGACGGCCTGGAGTTGCTTGAGGAACAGCGGATGATCGCCGCGGCCACGGTGCGGGATGCCGGTGGCGATCACCGCATCCTCCAGCTTGCGGCGCGCCGAGACCCGCAGGCGGCGCTCGTTGACATAGGCGCCGGCGCCCTTTTCGGCGGCGAACATCTCGTCGGTCAGCGGATGGTAGATGATGCCGGCGACGATCTCGCCATCCCGCTGCAAGGCGACGGAGACGGCGAAATGCGGGATGCCATGCAGGAAATTGGTCGTGCCGTCGAGCGGGTCGATGATCCAGCGCTGGCTGCGCTCGGCGTCGATCTCGCCGCCTTCTTCGAGCAGGAAGCCGAAGTCCGGCCGCGCCTTCTTCAGCTCCTGGCGCAGGATCTTCTCGGTGCGCAGGTCGGCCGAGGACACGAAGTCGCTGGTACCCTTCAAGGACACCTGCAACTGCTCGACCTCGCCGAAGTCGCGCACCAATCCGCGCGCCGCCTTGCGAACGGCCGCGGTCATGACGTTGATGAGGGGCGAGCGAAGGGTCACGTCGATCCTTATTTCGCGCGTTCGACGTAGGTGCAGTCGCCGGTGTTGACGACGATGCGCTCGCCCGCCTCGATGAACGGCGGCACCATGACGCGCAGGCCGTTTTCCAGGATCGCCGGCTTGTACGACGAGGCGGCGGTCTGACCCTTCACCGCGGGATCGGCCTCGGTGATCTGCAGGGTGACCTTCTCGGGCAGGGTCACCGATACCGGCGAGCCCTCGACGAAGTCGATGGCGACGGGCATGCCGTCCTGCAGGAAGGCGGCCGAGTCACCCAGGATGTCGCGCGGCACCGTGAACTGCTCGAAGGTTTCGCTGTCCATGAAGGTCAGGCCCTGGTCGTCGCCGAACAGGAAGGTGCAGTCCTTCTCCTCGACCATCAGCTTCTCGACGGTGTCGGCGGTGCGCCAGCGCTCGTTGGTCTTGGTGGCGGTGCGGATGTCGCGCATCTCGACCTGGATGAAGGCGCCGCCCTTGCCCGGCTGGATCAGCTGAATCTTGAGGACGCTCCATTGCCGGCCGTTGTGTTCGATAATGTTGCCCGGCCGGATGGTATTGGCTTGGATCTTCATGGATTCGTCCGAAACGGAAAAAAGGAAAAATGATCGGCGCGGAACCTAGCAGCTTGCCCGATCCGTGGCAACCGCAAGGGAGGTGGAGGCGTCAGCTTCCGTCATAGGGCCGGGCCACGCCGTCGGGGTCGCTCACCAGCCCGGCCTCGAGATCGATGTAGTTGGGGCCGATGGGGACCTTGCCGTGGCCGCCGGGGATGTCGAGAACATAGGTCGGTTGGGCAATCCCCGACAGCCGCCCGCGCAACGCCGCCATCAGCCGCTGTCCCTCGGCGACGCTGGGCCGCAGGTGCGCCGTGCCGGGGACCAGGTCGGGCTGGTGCAGGTAATAGGGCTTGATGCGGTTGCGCACCAGGGCGCGCATCAGCGCCTCGAGGGTCGCCACATCGTCGTTGACGCCCTTGAGGAGCACCGACTGGCCAAGCAGGGGGATGCCGGCGTCGGCCAGCCGGGTAATGGCCTGGCGCTGCGGCTCGCCGAGTTCGCGCGGGTGATTGCAGTGGATGGCGACGTAGGTGGCAAGGCCGGTGCGGAGGGCCGCCACCAGGGCCGGCGTCACCCGCGACGGGTCGGCGATGGGGATGCGGGTGTGGATGCGCACCACCGCGACATGGGGGATGGCGGCAATGCGTTGCAGCAGTGCGGCCAGCCGGGCGGTACCGAGCATCAGCGGATCGCCGCCGCTGAGCACGACTTCCCAGATTGCCGGGTGCGCCGCGATATAGGCGAGGGTGGCGTCCACTTCCGCCGGCGTCAGCGCGCCGCCGTCGGGGCCGACCGCATCGCGGCGGAAGCAGAAGCGGCAATACACCGGGCACACCAGCAGCGGCTTCAGCAGCACGCGGTCGGGATAGCGGTGGACGAGGCCCTTGAGCGGCGAGCGGGCGTCGTCGCCGATGGGGTCGGGCAGGTCCTCGGGGGCGGCCTGCAATTCGGCCGAAGAAGGGATGAACTGCCGGGCAATCGGATCGGCGGCATCGCCGGGAGTCATCAAATCGAGCAACTCCGGCGTCACGGCAATGGGCAGGGTTCCTGCCGCAGCATCGGCGTCGGCGGCCCTGTCGGGTGAAAGGATGCCGGCCTCGACCAGATCGGCGGCACTGCGCAGCGTGCGGCGGCGGTGAAGCTTGTCGGGGAGGCCCATGGTGCTTTAGGTGGTGAGCGAAGGTCACAGTCATAGAGGAAAAACCATGCCTGGCAAACACTGGTGGCAGCCCGAGCGGTTCGCCGCGCGCCTGCCGGCGCTGCGGGCGCGCGCCGCCATCGTCGCCGCCATGCGCCGGTTCTTCGCCGAGCGTGAGTTCGACGAGGTGGAGACGCCGGCGCTGCAGGTGTCGCCCGGCATGGAGCCGCACCTGATGGCCTTCGCCACCACCCTGGACGAGCCGTTCGGCCAAGGCCGGCGCACCCTCTACCTCCACACCTCGCCGGAATTCTCCATGAAGAAGCTGTTGGTCGCCGGGGTGCCGCGGCTGTTCCAGTTGGCGCGGGTGTGGCGCAACGGCGAGCGTTCGCCCACCCACCACCCCGAGTTCGCCATGCTGGAATGGTACCGCGCCGGCGCCGATTACCGGGCGCTGATGGACGACTGCGAGAACCTGCTGCGCGCCTGCGTCGGGGCTGTCGGCGCCGCCAATTTCCAGCGTGGGGCAATGCTGTGCGACCCCTTCCAGCCGTTCGAGCGCCTTTCGGTGGCCGAGGCCTTCCGGCGCCACACCGGCATCGACGTGCTGGCGACGGCGGGCGACGCGGCGGCCCTGGCGGGCGAGGCCCGCCGCATCGGCCTGCATGTCGGTGACACCGATGCCTGGGACGACATCTTCTTCCGCATCATGCTCGACCGCATCGAACCGCATCTCGGCATCGGCGTGCCGACCATCCTCTACGATTATCCGGTGTCGATGGCGGCGCTGTCGCGCCCGAACCCCACGGATTCACGCGTGGCCGAGCGCTTCGAGCTCTATGCCTGCGGTGTCGAGCTGGCCAACGCCTTCTCCGAACTCACCGACCCGGCCGAGCAGCGCCGCCGCTTCACGGCCGACATGGACATGAAGGAACGCCTGTACGGCGAACGCTACCCGATCGACGAGGATTTCCTGGCGGCCTTGGCCCACGGCATGCCGGAGAGCGCCGGAATCGCCCTCGGCGTCGATCGGCTGGTGATGCTGGCCACCGGCAAGGACACCATCGACGAAGTGCTGTGGGCGCCGGTGGCTTAGGCCTTGGGCGACAGGTCAAAGGGGGCGACGGTGTGGCCGTGGGCCAGGGGGCCGTGACCGCTGCCGAGGCCCGGTGCCTGCTCGATGGCCTTGCGCACGTAGTGGCGGGCGCGTGCCACCGCGTCGGGCAGGCCGAGGCCGCTGGCGATGCCGGCGGCGACGGCCGAGGCCAGCGTGCAGCCGGTGCCGTGGGTATGCGCGGTGTCGATGCGCGGGTCGGTGAAGAAGCGTTCGGTGCCGTCGGCGAGCAGCAGCAGGTCGCTGACTTCGGCGCCTTCGAGGTGGCCGCCTTTCAGCAGCACCGCCTTGGGACCCAATTCAAGAATGCTTCGCGCCGCCGCCCGCATGTCGTCGCGGCTGCGGATGGTGCGACCAGCCAGGGCTTCGGCCTCGGGGACGTTGGGCGTGACCAGGGTGGCGCGCGGCAGCAGGCGGCTTTTCAGCGTCGCCACCGCCTCGGCCGCCAACAGCGAGGCGCCGCCCTTGGCCACCATCACCGGATCGACCACCAGCGCCACCTGCGGCGCCAAGCGATCCAGGGTGTCGACGACGGCGTCGATGATGGCGGCGCTCGCCAGCATGCCGGTCTTGACGCAGTCGGCGCCGATGTCCTCCAGCACCAGTTCCATCTGCTGGATCACGAAGGGGATCGGTACTTCATGGACACCGAACACGCCGCGGGTGTTCTGGGCGGTCAGGGCGGCAATCGCCGTCGCGCCATAGGCCTGCAGGCAGGTCACCGTCTTGATGTCGGCCTGGATGCCGGCGCCGCCGCCCGAATCCGAGCCGGCGACGATCAATACCCGCCCCAGTGTCGCCGTCATGACACGGCCACGCGCTCGATCACGGCGACGATGTCGCCGACCACAGTATCGATCAGCTTGTCGTCCTCGCCCTCGGCCATCACCCGGATCAGCGGCTCGGTGCCCGACTTGCGGATCAGCAGCCGGCCACAGCCGTTGAGCCGGCCTTCGCCGGCACGAATCGCCGCCTGCACGCGGTCGTCGGCGATGACGGCGGCGGGGGCGGCGGCGCCGGTGCGCACATTGCGCAGCAGCTGCGGCAGCGGCTGGAACACCGAGGTTACGGCGCTGGCCGGCTTGCCGGACTCGACGATGGCCGCCAGCACCTGCAGCGCCGCCACCAGACCGTCGCCGGTGGTGCCGTGGTCGGAAAGGATGATGTGGCCGGACTGCTCGCCGCCGACGTTGTAGCCGTCGCGACGCATCACCTCGAGCACGTAGCGATCGCCGACGGCGGTGCGGATCAGGTTGAGGCCGATGCCGGCGAGGTGGCGCTCCAGCCCCAGATTGGACATGACGGTGGCGACAACGCCGCCGCCATGCAGCTGGCTGGAACGCTGCCAACTGCCGGCGATCAGGGCCATGAGCTGGTCGCCGTCGACCATGTTGCCCTTCTCGTCGCACATCACCACGCGGTCGGCGTCGCCATCGAGGGCGATGCCGAGATGGGCGCCATGGGCAATGACCTGCTCGCGCATCGTCTGGGTGGCCAGCGAGCCGCAATCGCGGTTGATGTTGAAGCCGTCGGGCTCGACGCCGATTGGCACGACCTCGGCGCCCAGTTCCCACAATACGGTGGGGGCGACCTTGTAGGCAGCGCCGTTGGCGCAGTCGATGACGATCTTCAATCCATCGAGGCGCAGCCCACGCGGGAAGGTGTTCTTGACGAACTCGATATAGCGGCCGACGGCGTCGTCGAGGCGGCGTGCCTTGCCCAGCTTCGACGGGCTGGCGCGGTCGTCGGCACAGCCCTGGGCGATCTTGGCCTCGATCTCCGCCTCGGCCTCGTCCGAGAGCTTGAAGCCGTCGGGGCCGAACAGCTTGATGCCGTTGTCCTCGTAAGGGTTGTGCGAGGCCGAGATCATCACGCCGAGATCGGCGCGCAACGAACGGGTCAGCATGGCCACCGCCGGCGTCGGCAGCGGCCCCAGCAGCACGACGTCCATGCCCACCGCGACGAAGCCCGCGGTCAGTGCCGGCTCCAACAGATAGCCGGACAGCCGCGTGTCTTTGCCGACAACGACGACGTGGCGGTGATCGCCGCGGGTGAAGTAGCGGCCGGCGGCCATGCCGATGCGCATCGCCGTCTCGGCGGTCATCGGCTCGCAATTGGCGCGACCGCGCACCCCATCGGTCCCGAACAGCTTACGCGTCATGCGTGTTCCTTCCTCACCCCCTGATGGCAGGCCGTCATTAAAGCACAAGCGGGTGGCCAGGGAAGGGCGAAGTCAGGGCGAGAACATGGCGACGCCGGCGGCACGTGCCGCCGCGGCGAGATCGGCGTCCAGCATCGCCAACGGCAGATGCTCGCGCAAGGCGAGGTCGAGATAGGCGGCGTCATAGGCGGTGAGGCCATGGGTGTGGGCGAGTTTGAGCAGGTGAGGCATCTCGCAAGGTGATATGGGCGCGGCTGTCACAATGTTCAGCTTTAAGAGCGCTGCCATCGTTTCCATGGCCTTCGCTTCGTCGATTCGTCGAGTTCGCAGGGCTGTCCGGAGGACATTGGTCATTTCGAGGAGCCAAAGGCACGGGACGAGGCCCTCGCCGTTGCCTGTTACGCAGTCCAGTACCAACTCTGAATAGGGGTTTTTCTCGTCCTCAAAGCACCATCCTAGAGCAACCGAACTATCGACCACAAACCGGCTCACTAGAGGCGACCTTGTGCGATGGCTTCTTTACCGGGCATTCCAAGTATGTTGCCCTTACGAAGCTCTCGCAGCCTCTGTGCCCCGCCAGTGCTCAAGGCGGGAAGCAATTCCGCCACGGGTCGATCATTCTCGACGATGGTCACCTGTTCGCCCTGGCGGACGGCATCCAGCAATTTGTCGAAATTCGCGCGGGCTTCCTCGACGCTGATGCGCATGGCGAGCCTCCTGTCGAGAAAGAGTGTGATCCCCGGGTTTGCGGGCGTCAATCGGCGCTGCGGATCGCTCGCCATACGGCCACGGCCTGTACCGTTTCGGCGACGTCGTGGACGCGCAGGATCTGCATCCACTGGTCGAGCCCGGCCTGGGCGGCAGCCAGCGAGCCGGGCAGGCGTTGCTTGGCCGGGATGTCGCCGCAGATGCGGGTGATGAAGCTCTTGCGCGACACGCCGAGCAGCACCGGGCAGCCGAGGCCGTGATAGAGGCCGAGGCGGGCGAGGATCGACAGGTTGTGGTCCAGGTTCTTGCCGAAACCGATGCCTGGATCGACGCAGATCAGCGAGCGCGGCAGGCCGGCGGCCTCGCAGGCGGCGACGCGCGCCGCCAGTTCGTCGTAGACGTCGAGCGGGGCGAACCCGTAGGCGGGAGTTGCCTGCATGCTGCGCGGCTCGCCCTGCATGTGCATCAGCACCACCGGCGCCTGCCGCTCGGCCACCACCTGCATGGCGCCCGGGGCGGCGAGGGCGGTGATGTCGTTGACGATGCAGGCGCCGGCGGCCAGCGCCGCCGCCATGGTCTGGGCATGGCGGGTGTCGATCGAGACGGTGGCGCCACGCTCGGCCAGGGCGCGCACCACCGGCAGGACGCGACGGATCTCCTCGTCTGGTGCCACCGGTGCCGAGCCGGGGCGCGTCGATTCGCCGCCGACGTCGAGGATGTCGGCCCCGGCCTCCATCAGGGCGATGCCGTGAGCAATGGCGGCTTCGGCGGAGAAGAACTCGCCGCCGTCGGAAAAGCTGTCGGGCGTGGCGTTGATGATGCCCATGATGCGCGGCCGGTCGAGGCTGAGCCCGGCGAACTCAGGCCGCTTGGCACCGATGCGGTGGATCAGGCGCGAGACGTGGCTGACCACCGGCTCGCCCTCGGCTTCCGCCCAGTCGATGACCGCCGCCAGCGGTGCCGTGGCCTCGATCACCCGATCGCCGTCGCGCAGCAGGACGTTAAGCTGGGTGAACATGAGCGGGCCGCCAGCCAGCGGCCACGCGGTGCCGGCGGCGATCGCCGCCTCGGCGGCAGCACCGGCGGTGATGCCGGTGGGAGCCACATAGAGGCGCCGCGCCAGATCCTCGCCGGGATCGGCAAAGCGGCGCGGCAGCGTTGGGCTGGCAAGGTGGCGAAGCGGTGTTGGGGAACGCATTTTTCATCATGCCCGCAAAAACGGGCCTCCTTGTCGCCGCGGATCATCATTTGTTTCGTCACCCCCGCGAAAGCGGGGGTCATGTCCAGCGACCATGCTCCACGCCAAGAGCGGTGGCGGCGGCGCCATGGATTCCCGCTTTCGCGGGAATGACGGAGGAGTATGTCACCGGGCGTGAGTCAGCAATTCGGTCTAGCAGCCAGAGAAAAGGCGGCCCGAAGGCCGCCTTTCCCTAGACCAACCCGCCGCCGGGATCAAGAACCCGGCTGCGGTTCCGGTTCGCCGAAGCCCGGCGCCGGCTTGCCGGCCCCGGCACTCGGCACCGAGGAACGGCGACCGCTGTCGCTGCGGCGGGTCTCTTCGCCGTTGCTGCGCACCACCGCCTCGCCGCGCAGGATGCCGCGGATATCGTCGCCACTCAGCGTCTCGTACTCCAGCAGCCCCTTGGCCAGCGCGTGCAGGCCGTCGAGATGCTCGGTGAGGATGGTGCGGGCGTGGTTGTAGGCCGTTTCGACGATGCCGCGGATCTCCTCGTCGACCACCCGGGCAGTGGCGTCGGAGATGTTCTTGTGCGTCGTCACCGAATGGCCGAGGAACACCTCCTGGTCGTTCTCGCCGTAAGTCAGTGGGCCCAGCTTTTCCGACATGCCCCACTCGGTGACCATGCGGCGCGACATGTCGGTGGCCATCTTGATGTCCGAAGAGGCGCCGGTGGTGATCTTCTCGGGGCCGAAGATCAACTCCTCGGCGATGCGCCCGCCCATGGCGACGGCGAGGTCGGCCTTGAGCTTGGCCTTGGACACCGAGATGCGGTCGCTCTCGGGCAGGCGCATCACCATGCCCAGGGCGCGGCCGCGCGGGATGATGGTGGCTTTGTGGATCGGATCCGACTCGGGGCAATGCAGGGCGACCAGCGCGTGGCCGGCCTCGTGGTAGGCGGTCAGGCGCTTCTCTTCCTCGCTCATCACCATCGAGCGGCGCTCGGCGCCCATCATCACCTTGTCCTTGGCCGCCTCGAACTCGGTCATGGTCACCACGCGTTTGCCGGCGCGGGCGGCCAGCAGGGCGGCCTCGTTCACCAGGTTGGCGAGGTCGGCGCCCGAGAAGCCGGGAGTGCCGCGGGCGATGATCTTGGGCTCGACGTCCGGCGCCATCGGCACCTTGCGCATATGAACCTTGAGGATCTTCTCGCGACCGAGGATGTCGGGGTTCGGCACCACCACCTGACGATCGAAGCGGCCGGGGCGCAGCAAGGCCGGGTCGAGCACGTCGGGGCGGTTGGTGGCGGCGATGAGGATGACGCCCTCGTTGGCCTCGAAGCCGTCCATCTCGACCAGCAGCTGGTTCAGGGTCTGCTCGCGTTCGTCGTTGCCGCCGCCCAGGCCGGCGCCACGGTGGCGGCCGACGGCGTCGATCTCGTCGATGAAGATGATGCAGGGCGCGTTCTTCTTGCCCTGCTCGAACATGTCACGCACGCGGGACGCGCCGACGCCGACGAACATCTCGACGAAGTCCGAGCCCGAGATGGTGAAGAACGGCACGTTGGCTTCGCCGGCGATGGCGCGGGCCAGCAGCGTCTTACCGGTGCCGGGCGGGCCGACCAGCAGGCAGCCCTTGGGGATCTTACCGCCGAGGCGCTGGAACTTCTGTGGGTCGCGCAGGAAATCGACGATCTCTTCCAGTTCCTGCTTCGCCTCGTCGATGCCGGCGACGTCCTCGAACGTCACGCGGCCGGCCTTTTCGGTCAGCAGGCGCGCCCGTGACTTGCCGAAACCCATGGCCCCCTTGCCGCCGCCCTGCATCTGGCGCATGAAGAAGATCCACACGCCGATCAGCAGGATCATCGGGAACCAGCTGACCATCACGCTCCAGAAGGTCGGCGTATCCTCGGTCGCCGGCATGGCGGCGATGCGCACCCCATGTTCACGCAGCTTCGGCACGATGTTGGCGTCGGGCGGCGAATAGGTGGTAAATGGGCGGCCGTCGGCGAAATGGCCGCTGATTGCCTCGCCCTGAATGGTGACGTCGGCCACCTGCCCGCGCTCCACCTCGGTCATGAAATCCGAGAACGCATAATTCGACATGCCGCGCGGCGGTGCCGAATTCTGGAACAGGTTGAACAGCGCCACCAACAGCAGGGCGATGATTACCCACAGCGCCAAGTTCTTGCTGAAATTCAACGTTCAGGCCCTTCCTCGAAGAGGATCATTCGACAGTCCGCCCCAGATGCGGATTATGCCAGATTAAAATAATGCGCAGGGCTGCCTAAACAAGGCAATGCCCAACCGCCGTCAGGGGCAGGGGCGGCGCAAACTCTACCCACTCCACCGCATAGGGGGGCGCGGTTCCGTCGTGCCGCATATATCCCAGGTGTGGGACGGCGAAAATACCTCGTTCGTCGCAGAGCGCGGGTAGCGCGGCGCGCGCCGGCCCCGGCACCGTCGCCAGCAGGTCGGGGCGGGCGGCCTCGCGGATCAGGGGCGTGTTGCCCAACGTCTGGAGCGTCGCCGTGCCTTTCCCGCGCAGCAGCAGGCGGAAGCGGCCATCCCAGTGGAGGGGCCCCGGCCCGGAAATACGTAAGGGCGGCGCCAGGGCGGCGGCTTCGCGAAAGACGCGGAACCCCGCGGGGGCGCGCAGCAGGCGGCAACCGGCCAGGGTGTGGCCGCGCCCGCCCGCGCGAAGGGCGGCCAGCAGCCGTTCCAGCCGCTCCAACCGTGGCGGATAGTCTCGGCCGGCGACCGCCATCAGCAGCCGCGACAAGACCCGCAGCGCCACTTCGTCGGTTTCCGTCAGCAGTCCCGGCGCGCACTCCGCCCATCCGCTCGCGTACAGGCGGACGTGGCGTGCCGCGGCCTCGGCGGTAAGGTCCTCGAGGGCGGCGCGCGCTCGCGACAGCCGTGCCGCCGTCGCCGCCAACCGCCCGGGCGTCAGCCCTTCGGCGCCCAGTTGCGGCATCAGCGCACGCAGACGCACCCGGGCGAATTCCGGCTTGCGGTTGCTGGGGTCTTCGACCCAGGGCTGGCCAGTCGTCCGCAAGGTGGCGGTCAAGCGCGCGTGGGGGACGTCGAGCAGCGGCCGCAGCAGGCGCAGTCTTGGGGTCTCGGTAATCGGGGCCATGGCCGCCAGGCCGTCGACGCCACTGCCGCGCCCCAGCCTCAGCAGAAGGGTTTCGGCCTGGTCGTCGCGGTGGTGGGCAAGCAGCAGGTGCAGTACCCCTTGGGCGGCGCACCAGTCTTCGAGCAGTCGGTAGCGGGCGGCGCGGGCCGTTGCCTGCACATCGCTCGACACGGCGCCGGGCGCCCAGCGCAGGATGCGGTGGGCGAGGCCACGGGCGGCCAGCCAACGCCCGACACCTTCTGCCTCGGCCGCCGACTCGGGACGCAGGCCATGGTCGACGGTCAGCGCCGTGATGGTGCCGGCACGGGCGCTGACCCACTCCTGGGCGAGGAAGGCGAGGGCCAGGCTGTCGGCACCACCGGACACGGCGACGGCCAGATGCGGCGGCCGCTCGAACGGCCCCAGCCGCGTCATGGCGGCGTCAAATTCCGCCGCGGTCAGCGCCGCCGCCGGCATCCGTTAGCTCATGAGCACTTGAGTTTCTGCTTTTCGTTCTGGGCGGCGCGCTTCACCGCGTTTTCCGCATCCGGGTATTCGCTGTCGAGGCGGGCGAAGGCGGCGCAGGCGGCCTTGGCATCGCCCATCCGGGACATGCTCAACGCCAGTTTCAGCAGATTGTGCGAACCCTTCTGCCCCTTGGGGAACTTGCGGTAGCCTTCCATGAAACTGACTGCGGCCTGCTTGTAGTCGCCTTTGACGAAATAGGTCTCGCCCAGCCAGTAATGGGCGTTGCCGGCCAACGCGTCATTGGGGTGTTCCTGCAGGAACGCCTTCAGCGCCTGCCCGGCTTTCTCGCGATCGCTCATCACCAGGCCGTAGGCATAGTCGTACTGCTCCTTGGGCGTGCCGCCCTTGAGGGCGGCGCCGCTCGGCTCACGATCGAGATCCTTCTTGGCCATGGTGCCCAGCACGCCGTCGCCGGCAGTGGCTGGCGCGCCCGGCGTCGGCGTGGCCGCCGCCTGGCCGCCCCCCTGCAGTTCGCGAAAGCGCAGGTCGGTGTCGGCCTGCATGCGCTGCAGTTGCTCCTTGAGCTGCTGATTGTGGAATTGAACCTCCTCGACGCGGCCGGTGAGCTGGCGGATCTGCTCCTCCAGCGCCTGCAGCCGCACTTCGGCGCGCCCGGCGGCGTCGGCTGGCAAAGGGGCGAAGGTCGGAGTGGGCGGCGGCGGCGCAAAGCCGCCTTGGGCGGCGGGGGGCACCGGAAAGCCGCCTGGGGCGGGCGTCGCCGGAAAGCCGCCGTCAGCGGGGGGCGTGGCGGTGACGCCGCCGCCCAGGGCGGGCGAGGTGATGATGGTGGAGCTGCCGCTGCCGCCGCTGATGACGCCGCGATACGGCTGGTAATCACCCATGCCGGATTGCGCCCAGACCGGCGCGGCAAAGGTCAGGCCGGCGGTGACGGCCGCGACGATGGCGGTGGGGAAAATCGACTTCACGACAGAACCTCGCCTCCCGTTGGGGTGCCGGGGAAACTATAGCGACTCTCCGACTAAGGGAAGATGACCATGGCGGTTCGGTCAACCCGAATATGCGCTCGCCGCACGGCAAGCGAGGAGCGCGGAGCTCCAGCTCCGCATTGAGCGTTGCGGAACTGGAGCTCCGCGCTCCATGCCCCCTCCTCATGAGCCAAGAAAAAAGGCCCGCGATCGCATCAGGTCGCGGGCCTCGTCCACAACGTATGGGCCGGGCTTACTCGGCGGTTTCCAGCATCGGTTTCGTCGCTTTGCGCAGGGCGAGGGACGGCAGCGCGCTGACCAGAGAGGTCACCAGCGCCGCGGCGAAGGGCAGTGACTGGACGAACAGCACCGCCGCCCAGAGCCGCGCCTGGAAGGCGAATTCCGGCTTGGTCAGGTTGACCACCGACACCGCCGCCACCCACAGGGTCAGCATCAGCACCGTTTCCTCGCGGGCCATGGCGATGCCCTTGGACAGGGCGGCCTTGTCCTCGCACTTCGGCGTGCGGAAGAACGGCGTGCTCTTCTTGTAGGCCGACTGCCAGATCGCCAGGGCGATCGAGTAGGTTAGGCCCATGCCGCAGAGCGCCGAGCCGAAGCGCTGGCCCCAGCTGCACTTCACCCGGGTGTGGTACATGAACAGGTGGTGCACCAGCTTGGCGACGAAGATGGCGATCGTCGGCGCGGCGAACAGCGTCAGCGGGAAATCGAACTCGATGAGCCGCACATAAGGCTGCCAATCGAGCGGCACCTGGTCGAGGGCGATCGGCCACAGCACCAGCCCCGCCGACCACAGAAGGCTGAACAGCACGAAGGCGAGATAGAAGCCGTCGGCGATCCACGGCAGCCACCCCGAGACGAAGTGGTACTTCTGTGCCAGGGTCAGGCCAGATTTCGACCACGGCAGCAGGGCGCGCCAGTGGCCTTTCAGGATCTGCATGCCGCCGAAGGCCCAGCGGAAGCGCTGCTTCTTGTAGCCCAGGAAGGTGTCGGGCGTCAGGCCGTGGCCGAAGCGTTCCTGCACGTAGACCGCCTCGTACCCGGCCTGCAGGAAGCGCAGGCCCAGTTCGGCGTCCTCGCAAATGCACCATTCGCCCCAGCCGCCGACCTGATCCATGGCCGACTTGCGCATCAGCGTCATGGTGCCGTGCTGGATGATGGCGTTGGCCTCGTTGCGGGCGACCATGCCGATGTCGAAGAACCCGGCATACTCCCAGTTGATCCACTCCTTGAATGTGTCGCCCTGCCATTCGCGATGGTCCTGCGGCGCCTGCACCCAGGCGACCTTGGGATTCTCGAAATAGGGGACCAGCGACTTCAGCCAGTCCTTACGCACTACATAGTCGGCGTCGACCAGGCCGATGACCTCGGCGTCGGCCGCGGTCTGCTGCATGGCGAAGTTGAGGGCGCCGGCCTTGTAGCCGGGCCATTTCGGCAGGTGGAAGAACTTGACTCGGTCGCCCATCGTCTCGCGCAGGTGCTCGACATGGTCGGCCACCGGCTTCCATACCGCCTCGTCCTTGGTGTTGTTGTCGACGACCAGCACCTCGAGGTTGGGGTAATCGACGTTGACCAGGCTGTCGATGGTGAGCTTCACCATCTCGGGCGGCTCGTTGCAGCAGGCGAGGTGCAGCGACACCTTGGGGAAATTGCGGATGGTCTCGACGGTGAAGGGCAGGTGGCGCCGCCGCCACCGGCGCATGAACGCGAGTTCGGTCACCTCGAGCGCATTGATGATCGACACCGCCACCAGGAGGGTCAGCGACGGCAACAGCAGCCCATACATGAACAGTTTGGGCGGCGCGTAGTCCTGGATCATCGGGATGGCGATCGCCCACATGGCGAAGGAGGTGCCGAACTGTACGACGGCGCCGAAGAACAGCAGGCCGCCGCGCTTCATGTGATCCCAGCGCCAGAAGAACACGCCCAGCGGCAGCACCGCCAGCAGGGTCGCGGCGCCGGCCAGCACCGGCCATTCGGCGATGCTGACCACCGGCTGGGTCCATGAGAATTTCAGGTTGCGGTCGGCGTCCCAGATGCCCCAGTGCGCACCGACAGAATGCTCGATCTGCTTCTTCCAGGGCTGGTCGAAGGCCTCGATGACGTTGTAGTCGATGCCGCGCAGTTGGGCGATGTTGAGGAAGTTGCGCAGGAACATCGCCTGGTTGGCCAGGCTGGGCTCGGCGCCCATGCGCGGCTTGCCCGCCGACGGCCAGCCCACCTCGGTGATGACGATGTGCTTGTCGGGGAAGGTGCGGCGCAGCTCGTCATAGCGCATCAGCAGGTAATTGAGCGACTCGTTGGCCGGCAAGCCTTCCCAGTAGGGCAGGATATGGACGGCGATGAAGTCGACCTCGCGCGCCAGCTCGGGATACTTCAGCCAGACGTGCCACGGTTCGGCGGTGCTGATGGGGATGCGCACCTTTTCCTTGACGCGGCGCAGATAGCGGGTGAGCTGCTGCACGGTGACGTCGCCGCGCAGGATCGCCTCGTTGCCGATGATGGCGCGTTCGACGTTGTCGTTTTCCCGGATCGTCTTGATCAGGCTCGACAGTTCGGCCTCGTTCTTGCCCAGGCGGGTGTCCACCCAGGCGCCGGCCATCACCTTGATACCGTACTTCTCGGCCAGCTCCGGCACGTATTCCATGCCTTCGAGCGCCGTATAGGTACGCACCGTCGCCACATGGCCCTCGAGCAGGGCGAGGTCGCGGTCGATGTCATCGATGGTCGGCAGCTTGCCGTTGATCGGGTCGTCGTCCTTCTGGTTGGGGCTGAAGGATACGCCGTCAAGCACGCCGGTCCATGGAATGTCCTGGACCGGCCGGTTCAGATACGCCCAGCCGCTGAAATTGGCGGCAGCGATGAGTAGCAGAATCGCAAAGCCGTATTTGCGCATAGCGCGGTGTGCCCGTTCCTCAAAACCGAGGCTCCGTCCCCTTGGCTACTCGCCCGCACACCATCAGGCCGAGGCGCCGCCACGGCTGTCAGGAACCATTTGCGGGCAACAGCACCAAGAGCCGGAACAGCCCCTAGTCCGGCGAAGATCCTCACCGAAGGTGGTACGCGCCCTTGCCCCGGACTGCCTGGCCCATCCAGGCCGGTCGAACGCCGGGGTGTGGCGAACGCCCCCTATATATGACAAGCGCCGATTGCTGTCGAGAGCACCATTTCGCAGCCGCACAATTGCTCACAATCCGAACGGTCTTGGCATTTTATGACACGGAAGGGTACACCTCCATGTCCCAAGGCCGTATTGATGAACGCATGACTCCGATCAGTAAGCGCATCGCCGATGAACTGGGCGTCTCCCAACGCCAAGTCGACTCCGCCATGTCCCTCCTCGACGAGGGGAGCACCGTTCCGTTCATCGCCCGCTATCGCAAGGAGGCGACCGGCGGCCTGGACGACACCCAACTGCGTCGGTTGGAGGAGCGCCTGCGCTATTTGCGCGACCTCGAGGAGCGCCGCGCGATGATTCTCGCCAGCATCGGCGAGCAAGGCAAACTGACGCCGGAACTGGCTGGCGAGATTGCCGCGGCCGACACCAAGGCGCGCTTGGAAGATCTTTACCTGCCGTACAAGCCGAAGCGGCGCACCAAGGCGCAGATCGCCCGCGAGGCGGGGTTGGAGCCGCTGGCCGAGGCCCTGTTGGCCGATCCCGGCCTGACGCCGGAAACCGCGGCGGCGCCCTTTGTCGTCCCCGACAAGGGTGTCGCCGACGTCAAGGCAGCCCTCGACGGGGCTCGCCAGATCCTGATCGAACGTTTCGCCGAGGACGCCGAACTCCTGGGCGGCCTGCGCCAATTGCTGTGGGACGAGGGCATCGTCGCCTCCGCCGTCGTCGACGGGCAGCAGCAGGCCGGAGCGAAGTTCGCCGACTACTTCGACTACCGCGAGGCCATTCGCGCCATCCCCTCGCATCGGGCACTGGCGTTGTTCCGTGGTCGCAATGAGGGCGTACTTCAATTGAAGTTGCAGATGCCGGACGAGGCGGAGACGGGTGCCCGCGCCGCCGGCGAAGCCGAGTTGCGCATCGCCGCGCGCTTCCGCATCGCCGACCGCGGCCGTCCGGGGGATCGTTGGCTGGCCGAAACGGTGCGCTGGGCGTGGCGGGTGAAGATCCACCTGCACCTGGAGCTCGAACTGATGGGGCGGCTGCGCGAAGCGGCCGAGGACGAGGCCATCGGCGTTTTCGCCCGCAACCTGCGGGCACTGCTGCTGGCGGCGCCGGCCGGCATGCGTGCCACCATCGGCCTCGACCCGGGCTTGCGCACCGGGGTCAAGGTCGCCGTGGTTGATGCCACCGGCAAGCTGGTCGACACCGCCACCGTCTTCCCCCACGCGCCGCGCAACGATTGGGACGGCGCCATCGCCGCCGTCGCGGCGCTGGCGCGCAAGCACGGGGCGGAACTGATCGCCATCGGCAACGGCACGGCGTCGCGCGAGACCGACCGCCTGGCGGCCGAGCTGATCCGCAAGCATCCCGAGCTCACGCTGACCAAGCTGGTGGTGTCGGAGGCGGGGGCGTCGGTGTATTCGGCTTCGGAAACCGCCGCCCAGGAGTTCCCCGGCCTCGACGTCACCCTGCGCGGGGCGGTGTCCATCGCACGGCGCCTGCAGGATCCCTTGGCCGAGTTGGTGAAGATTGACCCCAAGTCGATCGGCGTCGGGCAGTATCAGCATGACGTCAACCAGCAACATCTCGGCCGCTCGCTGGATGCCGTGGTCGAGGACTGCGTCAACGGCGTCGGCGTCGACGTGAACACGGCCTCGGCGCCGCTGCTGGCCCGGGTTGCCGGCCTCAGCCCGACCATCGCCCGCAACGTCGTCGCCTTTCGCGACCGCAACGGCGCCTTCCGCTCGCGCCGGCAACTGCTGGAGGTCGAGCGGCTGGGGCCGAAGGCGTTCGAGCAGGCGGCCGGCTTCTTGCGCATCCGTGACGGCGACGACCCGCTCGATGCCTCCGCGGTCCACCCCGAGGCCTATCCGGTGGTGCAGCGAATTCTCAAGACGACGGTGCGCGACGTCCGCGGGCTGATCGCCGACGTGCCCTTCCTGCGTTCGCTCGCGCCGGAGCCGTTCACCGACGAGCGTTTCGGCGTGCCGACGGTCAGCGACATCCTCAGGGAGCTCGAGAAGCCCGGGCGCGACCCGCGTCCCGAATTCAAGACTGCCGAGTTCAGGGAGGGGGTCGAGACCCTGGCCGATCTCCAGCCGGGAATGACCCTGGAGGGGGTGGTGACCAACGTCACCAATTTCGGCGCCTTCGTCGACATCGGCGTCCACCAGGATGGGCTGGTGCACATTTCGATGCTGGCCGACCGCTTCGTCAAGGACCCGCACGCCGTGGTCAAGGCCGGCGACGTGGTGAAGGTGAGGGTGTTGGAGGTCGATCTGCCGCGCAAACGCATTGCGCTGTCGATGCGGCTGGGCGAGACGCCGGCGCCACGAACCGGCCGGCAACCGGAGCGCAAATCGGCGGACAAGCCGCGGCAGCGGGCCGAGAGCAAGCCTGCCGCCGGCGGCGGGACCCTGGCCGAGGCCTTCGCCCGCGCCAAGCGGGGGCAGTAGCCCGTGCGGCGGTTCATCGCCCTCGGCGCCATCTGCCTCGCCGCTCTGAGCGCGCCGAGGGCGTGGGCGGAGGACCCGCTGGCCATCGGCTTCATCGGCAGCCTGAGCGGGATTGGCGCGCCCGTGGGCCGTGATGCCCTCGACGGCTTCCGCCTCGGCCTCGAAAGCACCGGCGAGCGGCCGGGCGGCGTCGAGGTTCAGGTGGTTGCGACCGACGACGAGGCCAGCGCCGAGATGGCGGCCGCACGCGCCAAGGCCATGCATGCCGACGGCGCCACCCTGTTCGTGGTGGCCTCGGCGCTGCCGGCAGCCAACGCGGCGGTGGCGGCCGTAGCCTCGGCGGGCAAGGCCTTCACCATCGGCGTCAGCGAATCACCGCCGACCCTGGCGGGAAAGAGCTGCAGCCCCTTCTTCTTCTCGTTGGCGCCCACCGCCGATGCCGAGCATGCGATGATGGCGCGCCATCTCGTCAGCCTGGGTGCCGGGCGTATCTGGTTGGCCTCGGCGCAAACCGAATCGGCGCGCGCGGCGGCGGCGGCGTTCAAGGGCGCCTATACCGGGACGATCGCCGGTGAAAGCACCAGCCGCCCCGGGCAGATGAGCTTCCTTAATGACTTGGTCGCCATCGAACAGGCAAGCGATGGCCTTGATGGCGTCTATAGCGTCATCAGCGGTGGCATGGGGGTCAATTTCGTCCGGCAGGCCAAGGACCGCGATCTCACGGCGCGGGTGCCTCTGTTGGCGCCAAGCTCGTTCCTTGATCATCCGTACACGGCGGCCATCGGCGAGGCCGGCCTCGACGCCATGACCGTTGCGCCGTGGGTCGAGGACCTCGACGTCCCGATCAGCCTGCGCTTTGCCGCGGAGTTCGAGGCGCGCTTCGGCCGCCCGCCCAGCATCTCCGCCGCCTTCGGCTATGATGCGGCCACGCTCCTCGATTCGGCCTTCCGTATTGCCGCGGCCGACACCGCCGCCGGCGACAAGGCGGAAGCCCTGCGCAATGCCTTGCGTCGCGCCGAGTTCCAGTCGGTTCGTGGCGGGTTTCGCTTCCAGACCAATCACTTCCCCCTGCAAAGCTGGTACCTGGCGCAAGTGGTGCACACCCCTCGCGGACGCGTCGGCAACGAACTGCGCCAGGTGATGGCCAAGGATGTCCGCGATCCGCGCGCCGCCGAATGTCCCATGCGCTGGCAGGATCCGTTGGCGCCGCCGCCCGCCGCCGGCCGTGCGGCCAGAACGCCTCGGCGCTAAAGGCCGGCCATCCGAGAGGCATACTTGGGCGCCCAAGGCCGCTTTGGTTAGGATGCCGCGATGAACGTCATCCGTTGGGGGATCGCTGCGTTGTTGCTGCTGGCGCCGACTGCTCTGCCCGCGGCGGCGCAGCAGGCGGGTGGCGGCGCTGGGGCGCAGGACGCGGCCCCGGCACCCGACGAGGCCGAGCTTCCCTATCGGGTGACGCTGTCGGGGGCCGGCGGCGATCTCGAACGGCTGATCAGGCGCGCGTCGCAGCTCATTACCCTTGCGGATCGGCCACCTGGCAGCCTCGTCGCCCTGCAGCGCCGGGTCGATGGCGATCGGGCTGTCGTGCAGGAG
The DNA here is from genome assembly GCA_036675815.1 of Rhodospirillaceae bacterium. Lineage (GTDB taxonomy): Bacteria > Pseudomonadota > Alphaproteobacteria > Rhodospirillales > Magnetospirillaceae > JAKFEE01. The sequence continues at coordinate 59,167 of JAKFEE010000021.1, read as the reverse complement.
GCACTGCGGGCGGAAGGCTACTACGCCGGCACGGCGGACATCGCGATCGATACCAGCGTACGACCGGTCGCGGTGACCATCGCGGTCGAGCCGGGACGCCGCTTCGTCATTTCCGAGCTGTCCATCCGTCCCCGCGAGCCCAGCCGGGGGCCGTTGCCGGTCAGCGTCCCGCTGGAGGAACTCGGTCTCGCCGTGGGCGATCCGGCGCGCACCGAAGACATCGTCGAGGCGCAGCAGAATCTGATCATGGCCTTTGCGCGCCGCGCCCATCCCTTGGCCGAGATCGTCGATCGTGCAGTCGTGGTCGATCACGCCACCTTCGGCGTCTCGGTGTCGTTCGTCGTCGACAGCGGCCCGCCGGCCGCGTTCGGTGAGGCGGAGATCCGCGGCCTGGACGACGTCGAGGCGCAGTTCGTCCGCAATCGCCTGCCTTGGCGTGTCGGCGATCCCTTCGATCTGGCACGGCTGGAAGAGGGGCGCAAACGACTGGTCGAGACCAACCTGTTCAGCTCGATCCGGCTGACCCCCGCCGACGAGTTGACCGAGGGCGGGCGCTTGCCGGTGGTCGTCGAGCTCGAGGAGCGCAAGCCGCGAACCATCGGCGGCGCCATTAACTACGACACCGATCAGGGCTTCGGCATCGAGGCCTATTGGGAACACCGCAACCTGCTGGGCGCCGGCGAGCGGTTGCGCGGCCGGCTGTTCTTCAACGAACTCGGCTTCGGCGGCGAGGGTGCGTTCCGCAATCCCGATCTGTTCGGCGTCGATCGGGACCTGGTGGCCGATGTCGATGCCACGAGGCTCGACACCCGCGCCTTCAACAGCACCGCCACCACCGGCTCGATCGGCGCCGAATTGCGCCTGAGCGACTTCTGGAAGGTGACGGCTTCGGGGGCCGTGGAGTATTTGATCGACGAGGACGATGGTGTCGAGCGCGACTATCTGCTGGCCGGCCTGCCGCTGGTGGTCAGGCGCGACAGCAGCGACGACCTGCTCGACCCCACCGAAGGCGGGCGGCTTGTCCTGCACGCCACGCCTTACTACGACGTGACCGGCACCACCGACCCTTTCGTGCGCCTCGATGCAAGCGATACGGCCTATGTCCTGGTGATGGAGGACCCGCGCGTGGTGTTGGCCGGCTGGTTCGACATCGGCTCGATCATGGGATCCAGCCTCGCCGAACTGCCGCCGAGCAAACGCTTCTATGCCGGCGGCGGCGGCTCGGTGCGCGCCTTTGGCCTGCAAATGGCTGGGCCGCTGGACGAGGACGGCGACCCGGAGGGCGGGCTGTCGATGTTGGCCATCGGCGGCGAGATGCGGATCAAGGTCACCGAAAGCATCGGCATCGTGCCCTTCATCGAGGCCGGCACGGTCTATCCCGAGCGCTACCCCGACTTTTCCGAGACGCTGCGTTGGGGCGCCGGGCTGGGTGTTCGCTACTTTACGCCGATCGGCCCGATCAGGGCCGATATCGCCGTGCCTCTTAACGCTCGTGGCGACGACGATGCCTTCCAGTTCTACATCAGCTTCGGCCAAGCGTTCTGAATGGCGGTGAACACGGGGCCTTTATTACAAGGCGAGGCTTGACCGCTCCGACCGACTCGCGCCACTTGAGAAATGTCGGGCACGGGGACTGCTGCCCGCGACACTCTCGGGAGGTTTTCCGCCCTCTCGGGCGGAACGAATAGTTGGCATGGCATCCGCGCGCGTACGTATTCTCCTGACGATCGTCGTCCTTCTCCTCTTGCCCGTCGTCCTGGCGGCGGCCTTGCTGGGCTTCGTCCACACGCCGGCCGGTGAGGGGTGGCTCGGGCGCCGCATCGCCGGCCTCAGCGGTGGCAGGGTCGAGGGTGTGGTGGTGGCCTGGCCGCTTCAGCTTCGCGTCGACCGGTTGACCGCGGCCGATGCCGATGGCGAGTGGCTGGAGGTGCGCGGCGCCGTCCTCGACTGGACCCCAGGGGCGCTCCTGGGCGGCACGTTTGCCGCGCGTCGGCTTGCGGCCGAGCATATCGGCATCGCCCGTTCGCCGACGGATGAGGGAAGCGGTGGTGATGGCGGCGGACTGCCGCGCCTGCCGCTCGATATCGCCATCGAGGAGTTGTCGGCCGACATCAGCTACGGGAACGAGCTGAGCATGGCTCTGCGCGCCAGTGCGCACCTGTCCGAAGCGGCGGTTCATGTCGATGCCGACGTCCGGCGGACCGACGTGCCCGGTGCCGGCACCGCCATCATCGCCTTTGACCGGGATGCGGGGCGGCTGAAGATCGATGTCACCGCCGATCAACGGCTCGGGGCGGCGCTCGCCCTCTACGGCCTGCCGCCCCTGGCCCTTCGCGTGAGCGGCGAGGGGCCCTTGTCGAACTGGCACGGCGGGCTCGTCGCAACACATGACGGCGATGCCTGCGCCGAGGCCGATCTGCACCTCTCCGGCCAGCCGGATCGTGACATCGCCGCCAACGGTCACGTCGAGCCCGAGTGCATGCCGGCCGAAGCGCGGGCCGCCTTGGCCGGGGCTCCCGTCATCTTCGACACGGCGGCCTCGTGGGGGACCGGTGGCGTCGACATCGCCCGGCTGGAGCTGACGGCCGGCACGCTCACCGCCACGGCCAGCGGATCGGTGGGCGACACCTACTCGCTGCGCTTCGCCCTCGATGCGGATGAATTGGCGCGCCTGCCCGCCACCGGCGCCACCGGCGCGGTGCATCTGACGGGCAGCGTCGTCGGCACCCGCACGGCCCCGGTGATCGACATTGCCGTGACGTCGCCGCATGGCAGCGTAAACGGCCGTGGTTGGCGGGACCTGCAGGCCAGGCTGCTCTTGCGCGCCGAGGCCGACGATTGGGTGGTCAGCGCCAGCAGCGCCCTCACCGCAACCGGTCTCGTGCCGGCCATCGACGGCCCGCTGACCCTGGCGGTGGATGCGCGCCTGAACCAGCGGAGCGGGCTTGCCCGTATCCCGGCGTTGCGCCTCGACACGCGGCTGGGGACATTGACGCTGCGCGGCACCGCCCGCCAGTTCGGCCAGGCGCTGGCGCTCACCGGGCTGCTGCGCACCGCCAGTCTCGACGAATTGGCGCCGGCCGCCAGTGGCCGCGCCATGCTGGCGGTGGCGGTCCACGGCGATGCGCTGCGCCCCGATTTGCGTGTCAGCGTGGCCGGCAGCACCTATGGGTTGCGCACCGGCGTGGCGCCGCTCGACGGTTTGCTGGGCCCGGTCGCCACCATCACCGGCGGCATGGCCATCACCGCGGCCGGCATTCCGGCGCTCGACGCCAGCCTGACGGGAGCCGCCGCCACGCTGCGGCTTGGCGGCGCCGTCTCGCCGGTGCTGGGGCTGGGCTGGCATCTGGCCATTGCCGACCTGGCCGCCTTGCCGGGAGCGGAGTTGACGGGGGCGGTCGAGGCGCGCGGCTACGCCGTCGGCCGCATCGATCGGCCGCATGTCGGGCTTGTTGCCCGCAGCGACGGCATCACCCATGCCGGTGCCGGCACCTACGCCTTCGTGGCCGCCGCGGGCTTGGACGACATCGAGCCGGCGCCGACGGGGCTGTTCAAGGCCGGCATCGCCGGCAGGGGCAAGCAGGCCGATGTCAGCGCCGCCTTTCACCTCGGCGACGGTGTCGCGTTCGAGGACATCGTGATCGCCTCGGGTGCCGATCGCATCACGGGGGCCGTCAGCATCGCGGGCGACGCGGGCCTTTCAGGAACCCTTCATGCACGGATCGCCGATCTCGACACCTGGGAGGATGTGGCCGGCACGGACCTCGACGGGCGGCTGCAGGCCAGCGTGGAGGTTTCGGGGACGGCGTTCGAGGCGCGGTTGAACGGCAACGATCTCGTCATCGCGGGGACCGCCCTGCGGCAGGCGAGCCTCGACCTCGCCGGAAACCCGCGGGCCGTCGACTTCCGCCTGGATACCCAAGGCGAGCTGGGCATCCAGGCACGCGGGTCATGGCAGGCCGACCAGGGGCGCAGCACGGTCCGCCTGGCGGCCCTTCAGTTGCACCGCGCCGGGCACACCGCGCGACTGGTGGAGCCGACGACGGTCAGCCAGACCCCCGATGGCTGGCGGCTGGCCCTGACGACGTTCGATCTCGCCAGCGGCAGGGTATCGCTGGCCGGGGCGACCGCCGGCGATAGGCTCGACCTGCGGGCCGATGTGCGTCGGCTGCCGCTGGAATTGGTGGATGTCGTGCTGCCCGAGCAAGGCATGACCGGCTTGGTGGATGGCGAATTGCGACTGCAGGGTACCGTCGCCGCGCCACAGGCCGAGGCCCGGCTGCAGGGGCGCGGCATCGGCTTTGCCGGCGGGCGCGAGCGCATCGACGCCGACGTCACCGCGAGTTGGCACGATCGCGTCGTGCGCGTCGGTGCGGTCGCCAGCGGCATGCGCGGCGCCAGCGCGCAACTCGATGCCACGTTTCCGCTGGTTCTGGACGGCGGCCTGCACGTGCCGGGCGATGGGCCATTGGCCGGCCGTCTGCAGGCAGATGGGCAGATCGAGCGCATCGCCGAGGCCTTGCCGCTTCCCGGTCATCGCTTTGCCGGGCGGATCAATGCCGATCTGCTCCTTGGCGGCACCGTCGCCGATCCGCGCGTGGACGGTGCGGCCACCGTGGCCGACGGCTATTACGAGTTCTACCGGACGGGGACCATCCTCCGCGACGTTCAGGCGCGCCTGACGGCCGAGGATGCACGCCGCTTCCGCCTGAACTTGCAGGGTGCCGACCCCGGCGGCGGCCGTGTCGGCGCCGACGGCGTTCTGCGGCTCGAGGAAGCGGGAATGGCCTATACGGCCGGTGTCCGCCTGATGCAGTTCCGCATCGTCGACATCGACAGCGGCGCCGCCCTGGCCAGTGGCGATCTGACGCTCCAGGGCGAGGGCAGCCTCGCCGCCCTGACCGGCACCGTCGATGTCGGGCCGGCGGAGTTCAACATCACCGGGCACCTGCCCGGCGGCAGCGTGCCCCACATCGAGGTCGTCGAGATCAACCGGCCGGGGGCGCGCAAGCAGCCATCGCGTCGCGGCGGCGACGAGCGCGGCCAGGATGTGGGGGTCGAGACGCCGTTGGTGATTTCGCTTGGCATCGACACGCGGGTGAACCGGCTGTTCGTGCGGGGGCGCGGTCTCGATTCCGTGTGGTCGGGGCGATTGACGATCGAGGGCACCGCGGCCGACCCGACCATCGTCGGCGCTCTGGAGGCCGAACGCGGCAGCTATGACCTCATTGGCCGGAATTTTCAGTTGGCCGGCAGTCGCGTCGTTTTCGAAGGCTCGGCCAGCCCGCGACTCGACATAATCGCTGAGTCCGCGGCGCCGGACATCACCGCACGAGTGCGTGTCACCGGCAGCCCCGACCAGCCCGTCATCGACTTCACCTCCGAGCCCGCCTATCCCAAGGACGAAATCCTGGCGCGCCTGCTATTCGGCAAGCAGGTTGGGCAATTGACGGTCGGGCAGCAGGTGCAGCTGGCGCGGGCGGCCGCCGCGTTCAGCGGCCGGGGCGCCCTTGACCCCATCGGCGGCTTGCGCCAGGCTCTCGGCCTGGACGTGCTCGAGGTGGGCACCGCCGAGGACGAGGATGGCACCGGCGGCATCAGCCCGCGTGTCACCTTCGGCAAGTACCTCGACGACGACACCTTCCTGAAGGTCGAGGAGGGCGGCACCAAGGACAATCAGGTGTCGATCGAGCGCCAGCTCGGCCGCGGCCTCACCGTCGAAGGCGGCGTCGGCCGCGCCGGCGGCGGCAGCATCGGCCTCAACTGGCGCCGCGACTATTAGGCGCCTTCGCGCGCGCTCCAGACGTAATCCGCGATCATGCCGACGACGCCGAGGGCGATGGCCGCCCACAGCGCCCACTCGTTGACGGTGAGGGCGATGGCGCCGAGGAAGGCGCAGGCCACCAGCACCGAGAGGCCCCCTGTAAGCCAGTTCCACATCGCTGGGTCCTCCGACTGTCCTTGCGGTGATTGAACCCCCTGCCTTGCCTCCGGGCAATAGTCGGGACGGTGCCTCTACCGATGGTCGCCTCTGCCATGAGCGTTGGCCTCGTCGCGGGCGGCGAACCAGCCGTTTTCCCAGGCGAGATGGGCGGCCGTGTCCTGGCGGTACGGATTGGCCGAATGCGGCATGTCGGACTGCTGCTTGGCATAGCCCTCGCGGAAGAAATCGCCGCAGCAATCTTCCGGGTCGGGGTGAGCGGCGCGCCGGTGCAGATAGGCGCGAAACTCCTGGAATTCCATCAGCACCGTATCGTCGATGCCCTCGGGATGATCGGCCAGGGCGTGACGACCGCGCGCGGTGGTCGAGAAGCGGCCGCCGCCGACATTCTGCAGCAGCCGCGCCTCGATGAGATGGCGCCGTGCCGTGGCCAGCCGGGCCATCATCTCGGCCTGGCCGATGGGCGGCTGCTCGTGGGCACGGTCGAGATCGTGGGCAAGCAGGGTTGCGGCGTCGTCGAGCGACGCCTCCTTGCCATCGCCGGCATGCAGCAGGGCCAGCATGAGGTCGGCGTAGTGCAGGAGCGGATATTCCAGGAACTCCATTCCGACCTCGTCAGCGTTGATCGATCCAGCGGCGCAATAGCGAGATATTGCGGCGGTTGGCCTTGAAGGCCACGTCGAAGACGTCGCCGAGCAGGGGAATGGTGCCGGCGACATAATCCACGGCGACGTTGGCGCTCATGCGCGCGAGCAGCGGCGCTGGTGCCCCCATCTGCCAGGCGCGGTAGACGATCCAGGCGGAGATCAGCGCGGTGGCGGTGTCGCCGACACCGGGGATCAGGCCGATGATGCCGTCAAACCCGACGCGCATGTTGGTGCCGGGTATGCGGAACCGTTCGTCCAGCCACCACGCCAAACGGTCAAGTGCCTCGCGCTCCATCTCCCGACCTCGACAACGCCACCGCACTTACTCATCATCTGGGGAATCGGCGCCGCGGAGAAAGCCCAGCCAAATGGACCCCGTCACCCACGCCGCCCTCGGCGGCAGCCTCGGCCTTGCCGTCGGCCGCCGCCGGCTGGGCCGTCGCGCCGTTGCCGTGGGGGCGCTGGTCGCCATGAGCCCCGATGCCGACATCGTTGCCGGTTGGCTGGGTGGGCCGTTTGCCAACCTGCTCTATCATCGTGGCATCACCCATTCCATCCTGATCGCCCCGATCGTCGGCGCGGCGGTAGGCTACGGCCTGTGGTGGCTGCACCAGCGTTGGGGTCGATCGGCGGCGGCCGCATCGCGCGATCGACGCACCGCCTGGATCGCCCTGGCCATCGCGGCGTTGCTCACGCATCCGCTGCTGGACGTGATCACCCATTACGGAACGCAGTTGCTGGCGCCGCTGTCGGATCACCGTTTCGGCATTCCGGCGCTGCCGGTGATCGATCCGGTGATGACGCTGCTCTTGGGGTTGCCGGCCTTGGTCGGGGCGTTTGCCACGCGGCGTGCCAGCGCTTCCGTCGCCATCGCCTGGGCCGGGATGATCCTGGCCTATGCCTACGCCATGTACGGCTGGAGTCTCAACGACGCCGCCGAGGCCGAGGCCCGGCGCCAACTGGCCGAGGCCGGGACGACAGGCGTCGAGATCCAGGCCTATCCCACGATCCTGCAGCCCTACTATCGGCGCATTGTCGCCCGCAAGGGCGATGCGATCTGGGTCGGCTTCCATTCGTCGCTCAATCCTCGGCCCATCGCATGGGTGCAGACAAGGTCGGAGGGCGGTCCGGCAATCGCTGCCGTCACCGCCACGCGCGAGGCCGAAATCCTGGCGTGGTTCGCCGACGGTCAGCTCCTGTGGCGACGCGATGGCGCGACGGTCGAGGCACGCGACTTGCGCTACGGCTACCCGGGCGGCGGCGAATTGGGCATGTGGGGGATTCGCGCGCTGATCGGCGCCGACGGCGCGGTCGTCGATGGGCCGAGCATGTTCACCGTGAGGCCGCCGTCCACCGGCGAATCGCTGACCCGACTATGGCAATTGGTGTTCGGCTGAATGGAAGTCGTCATCGTCATTCTCGGCAGCGTGCTTCTCCTCGGCCTGTGGTATGTCGGCCGCCGGCTGCTGAGCGCCCTGCTCGCGCTGTTTGCAGCGCCGCCCGAAGCGGTGCGGCGCTTCGGCGGTTGGGCGCGGGCACACCCGCTGCGGGCGCGCGTCAAGGACCGGCTGCCGCGCGTGTATGCGCTGTTGGCGGCACGCCTGGAGCCGCGGCGATTCCAGGGCTTGCCCCTGAGCCTGATGCTGGTCGCCGGCGTCTATGCCGCGGCCCTGTTCGGCGGCCTCATCGCCGAGCTGCGTGAGACCGACGAACTGGTCCAACTCGACCAGGCGGTGGACGCGGTGTTTTCCCCGTGGCGGGGCGGGCTGCTGGAGCGCGTCTTTCTCTGGATCACCCAACTCGGCGACAGTTCGACGCTGGTGGCCGTGATCGTGGCGGTGAGCGGCCTGCTGTGGGGGGAGCGGCGTTTCGGGCCGCTGCTGCCGCTGTGGATCACCGTCCTCGGCTCGCAGGCGACGACCTGGACCGGCAAGTACGTGCTGGCGCGCCAACGGCCGGACTTCGTCACCGCCGCCACCGCGGTTTCCCCCTCCTTTCCTTCCGCCCATGCCACGGGATCCCTCGCCGTCTACGGCTTTCTGGCCTATCTGGTGGCGCGCGACATCGAGGATCCGCGGCGCCGCTTCGACGTGGCGTACTGGACCCTGGTGGTCGTGGCGCTGGTCGGGGTGAGCCGGGTGTTCCTGTCGGTGCACTACGCCAGCGACGTCGCCGGCGGTTTCCTGGTCGGCGGCTTTTGGCTGCTCGTCGGCTTCACCATGGCCGAATGGCGCCGCAAGGGGCCGGCGGCCAATTAGGCTTTTCGTTTGCCCCGGCCGCAATTATGTTCGGGCGCATGTCGCAGACCTGGACGATCAGCGAGTTGGCGCAGGATTTCGACCTGACGCCGCGCGCCATCCGCTTCTACGAGGACGTCGGCCTGCTCGAGCCGGCGCGCGAGGGACAACGGCGCATTTATACGCTGCGCGACCACACGCGCCTGCGCCTCATCATCCGCGGCAAACGCCTCGGCTTCTCGCTCCAGGAGATCAAGGAGATCCTGGACATGTACGACACGCCGGGCGAGGCGGCGCAGCTCGGCCATTTCATCGACAAGGTGCGCGAGCGCAAGGTGGCGCTGCGCCAGCAGCAGGAAGACATCGCCGTCATCCTGGACGAACTCGACATCATCGAGACGCAATGCGCCGACATCCTGCGCTCGCGTGGTATCGAGCCGTCAGGCGGGTAGGGGCTTCTTCTTCCGCCCCATCAACGGCACCAGGTGCCGATCGAACAGGTCGGAATCGCGCACCAGCGCCGCGACGTCGGTATTGGCCTTGGCCGCGCCGCGCCGCTTCATGTCGATGTATTCGCCGATGAGGTTGCGCACCGCCCTCACGCCTTCTTCGGTCTGGAATGCGCCCTCGAAGAAACCGGTGCCCAGGCCGTTTTTCATGAATAGGCCTTCAAGCACGCCGATCATCTCGGCGAAATTCAGCTCCTCCCCGTCGGCGCCTTCCGGCCGCATCAGCGCCTCGAGCATGGGCGAGGTGAGGTAGGCCAGGTAACGCTTGGCCAACAACTGGAATTGTTCGATGGCGGTGCCGCGCTGCGGCTCGCTCAGCAGGCGAATGCGGCTGGCGTAGAGCTCGCCGAACAGGTCGATCAGGCCGGCATCGCGCTCGAGCAGGATGCCGAACTGCGTGCCGAGTACCCGCTTGATATGCGCGATGTCGGTATCCCAGCGGCGGCCCTTGAGCGGCGCCTTGCCCTGCTTCTTGCGTTCGGCGTTGACGTGTGTGGTGATGTCGCGGCGCTCCCACCGGCCGATGGCGTGGATGGCCTCGGTCGTCGTCAGCATGATGAAGAAATCACCAAGGTCGCGAAACTGCTCGACGCACTGGAAAGATTCGCTGACCGCATCGACCATGTCGGGCGGCCATTCCAGGCAATTGACGAATTTCGCCTCCATCACCTGGCGCATGGATCGCACCTGGAACGGCTTCAACCGACGTACCGCGGCGGCGTAATGGTCGTCCTTGGTGGTCAGCAGTTCGGCGAAGCGGCGCCCCCAGCCCGTCTGCAACTCGGCCAGCGACAAGGGATCGATGGACGACAACAGACGCATGCGCGCCAACGAGCTCTTCTCGTCGATGAACTTGATCAGGCGTTCGTACGCCTGGCGATTATCCTTGAAGATCAGCGCGACCGCCATCTTGAGAAAGACCTGCTGCCCCTGGCCCACCGACAGGCCGCAGGCGCCCAGCGGCGTGCGCGTGTTGCCCCAAGGCAGCGGCGCCGCCGTCGCCGAAGGCCGCAGGTCCGTCAACCCGGTTTGCCATGCCACCTCGAACAAGGTCAGCGCCCGTTCGATGCACTTGGCGTCGCGACAGCATTCGTCGAAGGTCTTGCCGACCAACAATTGCTGGCCGTCGGCGACCGCCATCATCTCGATGTTCTGGATGGCCGGGAAGATGCCGGCGGCGACCCGCATCAGGCGGCGCTCGCGCGGCTTAGGACGCCTGACGCCCAGCCGACGCACGGCGTTGCGCAGGCCGCCGGGCAGCAGCCGCAGCACCGAGCCGTCACCCAGCGTGTCGCCAATCTGAATCCGATTCGGAGCGGCCATTCCGCCCTTGTCTCCCCTGTCGAGCTCAACCATGCATGTTGAAAGGCATGGTTGCAAGGCCGTCAGGTTGACGTTTACGTAAACGTCATGTTAGCCTTCCAGCGGGAGAGGGGGAGGACGCATGAGCTTCGTCGCAGCGAACCCCGATTATCGGCAGGCGGTGCACGACGGCTTCGTGCGCCAGCCGTTCATGGGCTATCTCGGCGCCCGCCTCGTCGCGGTCCATCCGGGGCAGGTCGAGATCCGCGTCCCCTATCGCGAGGAGGTCGGCCAGAATCATGGCTTCTTCCACGGCGGGGTGATCGGCGCCATCGCCGACGTCAGCGGCGGCTTTGCCGGCTACTCGCTGTTGCCCCCCGGCAGCAGCGTTCTCACCGTCGAGTACAAGCTGAACATCCTGGCCCCCGGCCTGGGGGATGAGTTGATCGGCCGTGGCGCCGTGCTGTCTGCCGGCCGTACACTCATCTTCACCGAAGCGCGCTTGTTCGTTGCGCGCGCCGGAGAGGAACATCTGTGCGCGGTGGCGCTGCAGACGTTGCGCGGCAAGACCGGTGGCGCCGGCGTCGCCTTCTAGGAACGAGGAACGACGGGAGGAAAGCCGAGATGATCCCCAACGCCTATCCGACCTTGGATTTCGATCTCGGCGAGACGGCCGAGATGCTGCGGGACAGCGTCCGCGACTTCGCCGCCGTCGAGATCGCCCCGCGTGCCGCCGACATCGACCGCGTCAACGACTTCCCGGCCGACCTATGGCGCAAGATGGGCGACCTCGGCGTGCTTGGCGTCACCGTCGAGGAAGAATACGGCGGCGCCGGCATGGGCTATCTCGAGCATGTGATCGTTATGGAGGAGATCAGCCGCGCCTCGGCCGCGGTCGGCCTGTCCTACGGCGCGCACTCGAACCTGTGCGTCAACCAGATCCGCCGCAACGGCAGCGACGAGCAGAAGCGCCGCTACCTGCCCAAGCTGATCTCGGGCGAGCATGTCGGCGCCCTGGCCATGAGCGAGCCCGACGCCGGCTCGGACGTGGTGTCGATGAGGCTCAAGGCCGAGAAGCGGGGCGACCGCTACGTCCTCAACGGCACCAAGATGTGGATCACCAACGGCCCCGACGCCGACGTGCTGGTGGTCTACGCCAAGACCGATACGGCCGCGGGGCCGCGCGGCATCACCACCTTCATCGTCGAGAAGGGCTTCAAGGGCTTCTCGGTGGCGCAGAAGCTCGATAAGCTGGGCATGCGCGGCTCCAACACCGGCGAGCTGGTGTTCCAGGACTGCGAAGTGCCGGAAGAGAACGTGCTGAACCAGGTCGGGCGCGGCGTCAACGTGCTGATGAGCGGCCTCGACTATGAGCGCGCGGTGCTTGCCGGCGGCCCCGTCGGCATCATGCAGGCCTGCATGGACGTGGCGCTTCCCTATGTCCACGAGCGCGAGCAGTTCGGCCAGCCGATCGGCGAGTTCCAGTTGGTGCAGGGCAAGCTCGCCGACATGTACACGACGCTCGCCGCCTGCCGCGCCTATGTCTATGCCGTCGCCAAGGCCTGCGACCGCGGCCAGACCAGCCGCAAGGATGCCGCCGGCGCCATCCTCTATGCCGCCGAGAAGGCGACGCAGATGGCCCTCGATGCCATCCAGCTGCTGGGCGGCAACGGCTACATCAACGAATATGCGACGGGGCGGCTCTTGCGCGATGCCAAACTCTACGAGATTGGCGCCGGCACCAGCGAGATCCGCCGCATGCTGATCGGCCGCGAGCTGTTCAAGGAAACCGCGTAGGGCCGTGACCATGCGGCGCCGTCCGACCAAGGTCCTATGGCGACTGCCCCGTGCCCATACCGGGAGGAGGCCTTGTCGGCCGCCGGCCGCAGCCGATAGCCTTTCGCCGACACTTTCCATGGCGTGGCGGGGGCATCTGCATGGCATCGCCGATCAAATCCTTCGTGCGCTGGAACATCAAGGCCTGCGACTGGATCGAGAAGCGGCTGCTGCCGGCCGCCTTCACGCGCAGCCTGCTGACGCGCCACGAGCTTGCGGCGGCGCAATTGCTGAATGCGCGCCCCGGCCAGGTCGTGCTCGACGTTGGCGGCGGCCATCTGTGCCCGTTCGCCCAGCGTCGCACGCCGCAGTCGGCCGCCTACGTGATCGCTTCGGACGTCCTGCACGCGCAGTTGGTGAAGAACCGCGTGGCCGACGCCTGGGCCGTGGCCGATGCCTGCATCGGCCTGCCGTTCCGGGATGCCAGCATCGACCTGCTGGTCACCCGCTCGGTGCTCGAGCACCTGCCCGACACGCGGCGCTTCTTTGCCGAGGCGGCGCGGGTGACGCGACCCGGCGGCTATCAGGTGCATGTCTGTCCCGCGCGCAACGCTCCCTTTGCCGTGCTGAACCGGCTGCTGCCGGGCTGGCTGGTGCACAAGGCGCTGTATTTCGTGTTTCCGCAGTGGCGCGACGAATGCGGCTTCAAGGCCTTCTACGACAACTGCACCCACGGCGAGATGACGCGTGTGCTGCGGGCGTCCGGACTGGAGGTCGAGCAGGTGCATCTGCGCTTTTATCAGTCCATTTACTTCAAGTTCCTGGTGCCGCTGTACCTGGCCTCGGTGGCCTACGACCTGTTGGTGTGGGTGCTGGACATCAAGGGCCTGTGCTGCCAGATGCTGTTGGTGGTCAGGCGGCCGGAACGGCCCGCGACGGTGCCTTTGGCGGCCTAGCCGCCGGCCCTTCCGGGGCAGGCTGGCTGGCCAGCCGCGCCTCGGCCCATTACTCTCCCCGCACGCACGGTGACGCCCAGGCGCCGGTACCCGGCCTTGGGCACGTCGATATGGCTAACAGGGGGACGGGCGCCATGATGCCCGCCGGGGAGGAAGCGTGACGGAGCTGATCGAAACCTGTCGCGGCACGGTCTACCCGTGGCAGTGCGATCACATCGGGCACATGAACGTGATGTGGTACGTCGGCAAGTTCGACGAGGGCACCTGGAATTTCCTGGCGCGCATCGGCGCTACGCCGTCATACCTGCGCGACAACAGCCGTGGCATGGCGGCACTGTCGCAGAAGATCGCCTATCGCCGCGAGGTCAAGGCCGGCGAAATCATCGTCGTGCGTTCGGCCATGCTGGAGGTGCGCAAGAAGACGGTGCGCTTCGTCCACGAGATGCGCAACGGCGAGACCGACGATATTGCGGCCGTGTGCGAGCTGGTGGGGGTGCATATGGACACGGTGGCGCGGAAATCCTGCCCGATGCCGCCCGAGATGATACATCGCGCCGAGGCGATGATCGTCGACTATGACCTGGTGGGATTGTGGCGATGAGCGCCTGGGCTTCCTTGTTCCGGCCGGCAACCTTAGCTAAATCTCTTAGCTAGGAGGGCGCGCCATGGACACCGTCACCATTCACGTCGCGAAGACCCGGTTGTCACAACTCATCAGCCGCGTCGAGGCCGGGGAGGAGATCGTCATCGCGCGCGGCAAGGAGCCGGTGGCCAAGCTGGTGCCGATTCAGCCGCCGGCCGCCCGGCGCAAGTTCGGTGCGCTGAAGGGCAAGGTCTGGATCGGGCCCGAGTTCTTCGAACCTCTGCCCGAGGAAGAACTCAAATTGTGGGAAGGGGGATGACGGGTGCGGCTGCTGCTCGACACACACGCCTTTCTATGGTGGCTTGCCGGCGACGAGTCCCTCACCGCCGCGGCGAGCGAGGCGTTGTCGGCCCCCGAGAACGAAGTTCACGTCAGCGCGGCTACCGCATGGGAGATCGCGACGAAGTTCCGGCTGGGCAAGCTTCCCGGTGCCGCGCTCGTTGCCGCCGACGTCGAGGCGTGCGTACGCGAACACGGTTTCTCGCCCTTGCCGATTTCGCTGCGGCATGGCGAACTGTCCGGGTCTTTGCCGGGGCCGCACTGCGATCCCTTCGACCGCATGCTGATCGCGCAGGCGATCATCGAGAACATGACGCTGGTCTCCAACGAGCAGCCCTTTGACGCCTACGGCGTCCGTCGGCTGTGGTAGGAGCCGAGCAGCGACACGAGAGGAGAATTCAGTCATGACCACCGATCCCGTCGTCATCGTCGGCTGCGCCCGCACGCCCATGGGCGGCTTCCAGGGCGATCTGTCCGGCGTCAGCGCCCCCCAGCTCGGCGCCACCGCCATCCGCGCCGCCGTCGAGCGCTCGGGCGTCGCGCCGGAGCAGGTCGAGGAGGTGGTGATGGGCCTGTGCCTGTTCGCCGGTGTCGGCCAGGCACCGGCGCGCCAGGCCAGCCGCGGTGCCGGCATTCCCGATGCGGCCGGCTGCACCACCGTCTCCAAGATGTGCGGCTCGGGCATGAAGGCTGCGATGATGATCCACGACTTCATCAAGGCCGGCTCGATCGGCATCGGCGTCGCCGGCGGCATGGAGAGCATGACCAACGCCCCTTACGTGCTGGAGAAGGCGCGCGGCGGCTACCGCATGGGCCACGGCAAGATCTACGACCACATGTTCCTCGACGGGCTCGAGGATGCCTATGACAAGGGCCGGCTGATGGGCGCCTATGCCGAGCAGACCGCCGAGCATTACCAGTTCACCCGCCAGCAGCAGGACGATTTCGCGGTCGCCTCGCTGACCCGCGCCAAGCAGGCCATCGACGACGGCTCCTTCGCCGGCGAGGTGGTGCCGGTCGCGGTCAAGGCCGGCGAGGTCGCTCGTGACGAGCAGCCGCACAAGGCCAAGCTCGACAAGATCCCCCAGCTCAAGCCGGCCTTCCGCGAGGGTGGCACCGTCACCGCCGCCAATTCCTCGTCGATCTCCGACGGCGCCGCCGCCCTGGTGCTGATGAAGCGATCCGAGGCTGAGAGGCGCGGGTTGAAGCCGCTCGCCGCCATCGTCGGCCACGCCACCCACGCCCAGGAGCCGGCCTGGTTCACCACGTCGCCGGTGGGGGCGATGCAGACCCTGTTCGCCAAGACCGGCTGGACCGCCAAGGACGTCGACCTGTTCGAGATCAACGAGGCCTTTGCCGTGGTCACCATGGCGGCGATGCGCGATCTCGACATTCCCCACGACAAGGTCAACGTGCATGGCGGCGCCTGCGCCCTCGGCCACCCTATCGGCGCCTCGGGGGCGCGCATCGTCGTTACTCTGCTGGCGGCGCTGGAGAAATACGGTATGAAGCGGGGGGTGGCCTCGCTGTGCATCGGCGGCGGCGAGGCGACCGCCATGGCTATCGAAAGGATCGTCTGAACATCATGACACGTCGCCTCATTTCTTCCGGCTCGCCCTTCGAGGAAGTCGCCGGCTATTCCCGCGCGGTGGTCGACGGCCGCTGGGTCTTCGTCGCCGGCACCTCCGGCTTCGCCAACAGCGAGATCGCCGAGGGCGTGGTGGAACAGGCCGAGCAGGCGTTCGCCACCATTGCCGGGGCGCTGGCCGAAGCCGGTGCCGGTTTGGCGGATGTCGTGCGCGTCGTCGTCTACATCACCGACCGCAGCTATTTCGAGGATGTCGCCAAGGTGTGCGGCAAGCAGTTCAAGGGCATCCGCCCGGCCAATTCCACCATCGTCTGCGGCCTCGTCGACGAGCGCATGAAGGTGGAAATCGAGGTGACGGCGCTGAAGAAGGAATAAATGTGCCCTCTCCCGCTTGCGGGAGAGGGTTGGGGTGAGGGGACGGGAGGGTAGCGGCATGCCGACCTTGCTGATCACCGGGGCCAACCGCGGCATCGGCCTCGAATTCGTGCGCCAGTACGCCGCCGACGGCTGGGAGGTCATCGCCACCTGCCGCAACCCGCAGGACGCCACCGAGCTTTGCGCCCTGAACGTCGAGGTTCATGCACTCGACGTGTCCCAATTCGACCAGATCGTCGCCCTCGGTGAGCGTCTCGCCGGCCGCCCCGTCGACGTCCTCATCAACAACGCCGGCATCCACGGCGGCGAGCAGGGTTTCGGCGCCGTCGATGCCGACGCCTGGTCACATGTGTTTCGCGTCAACACCATGGCGCCGCTCAAAATGGCCGAGGCCTTGGTCGAGCATGTGGCGCGCGGCCAGCGTCGGGTGATCGCCTCGATCTCGTCGCGCATGGGTTCGATCGACGACTCCGCAGGCGGCGTCTATGCCTACCGCTCGTCCAAGGCGGCGCTCAACATGGTCAACAAGAACCTGTCCCTCGACCTGCGCGACCGCGGCATCATCTGCATCGTCCTGCACCCCGGCTGGGTCAAGACCGCCATGGGCGGGCCCAGCGCCATTGTTTCGCCGCAGCAGAGCGTCGGCGGCATGCGCCGCATCATCGACGGCGCCACACCCAGCCATTCGGGCCGCTTCTTCTCTTACGACGGTCAGGAGGTGCCGTGGTGATCGCCACCGAGGAACAGGCGCTGATCCGCGACATGGCGCGGCAGTTCGCCCAGGAACGATTGGCGCCGTTCGCGGCGCAATGGGACCGCGAGCATAGCTACCCCGCCGCGGCCCTGGCTGAAATGGGCAAGCTCGGCTTCCTCGGCATGCTGGTGCCCGAGGAGTGGGACGGCGCGGCCACCGGCCACGTCGCCTACGCCATGGCCCTCGAGGAGATCGCCGCCGGCTGCGGTGCCGTGTCGACGATCATGAGCGTGCACAACTCGGTGGGCTGCATGCCGGTGCTGAAGTTCGGCAGCGATGAGCAGAAGCAGCGCTTCCTCAGGCCGATGGCGCGCGGCGACGGCATCTGCGCCTTCGCCCTGACCGAGCCGCAGGCCGGCTCGGATGCTTCGGCCATCAAGACCCGCGCCCGCAAGGAGGGCAACAGCACCTATGTGCTGAACGGCACCAAGCAGTTCATCACCTCGGGCAAGAATGCCGCCTGGTGCATCGTCTTCGCGATGACCGACCCGGACGCCGGCAAGAAAGGCATCTCGGCCTTCATCGTCCCCACCGACACCCCCGGCTATCAGGTGGCGCGCGTCGAGGACAAGCTCGGCCAGCATGCCTCCGACACCTGCCAGATCGTGCTCGACGACTGCCGCGTCCCGGCCGAGCTGATGCTGGGCCGCGAGGGCGAGGGCTACAAGGTGGCGCTGGCCAATCTGGAAGGCGGGCGCATCGGCATCGCCGCGCAGTCGGTGGGCATGGCCCGCGCCGCGTTCGAGGCGGCGCTGCAATACGCCAAGGAGCGCCAGACCTTCGGCAAGCCGATCATCGAGCATCAGGCGGTGGCCTTCCGCCTAGCCGACATGGCGACGCAGATCGAGGCCGCGCGGCTGCTGGTGCTACAGGCTGCGGAATTACGCGACGGCGGCCGGCCCTGCCTCAAGGAGGCGGCCATGGCCAAGCTGTTCGCCAGCGAAATGGCCGAACGGGTGTGCTCGGATGCCATTCAGATTCACGGCGGCTACGGCTATCTCGCCGATTTCCCGATCGAGCGCATCTATCGCGACGTCCGCGTCTGCCAGATCTACGAAGGCACCTCGGATGTCCAGCGCATGGTGATCAGCCGGGCGCTGGCGGGGGAAGGATGAGATCGTTTGTCATTCCCGCGAAAGCGCGCGCGGGAATCCACGTTCCAGAGGCCCGAGTCAATGGATGCCCGCCTTCGCGGGCATGACGGAAGAAAGAGCCAAGGGAGGCACTGAAATGTCGGCACCCATCGACTTTTATTTCGATTTCGCCTCGCCCTATGGCTATTTCGCTTCCCTGAAGATCGACGAACTGGTGGCGCGGCATGGGCGCCAGGTGACTTGGCGGCCGTTCCTACTGGGGGCGGCATTCAAGCTCAGCGGCCAGCAGCCGTTGGCCCGCCAGGCCGAGATTCGCGGCTGGTATTTTCCCCATGACTGGCGGCGCATCGCACGGCGGCTGGGGCGGCCGTTCGTGATCCCCGAGGGCTTCCCGCACGCTGCGGTGGCCCCGTCGCGCGCCTTCTATTGGCTGCACGACAAGGACCCGGCGCTGGCCAAGCGCTTCGCCCAGCGCGTCTACCAAGCCTATTTCGGCGAGGGTCGCGACTTCACCCATGCCGACATGGTTGCCGACGAGGCGGCCGCGGCGGGTGTGGCGCGCAACGAGGTGTTGGCGGCGCTGAACGATCCCGCAGTCAAGGAGCGGCTGAAGGCCGAGGTCGATGCCGCACTGGCGCGCCGCGTCTTCGGCTCGCCCACCTTCATCATCGACGGCGAGGCGTTCTGGGGGCACGATCGTCTGGCCGACGTCGATGAGTGGCTGGGGACCGGCGGCTGGTGAATTAGCGAAGGGAGCAGCGTCGTGACCGTCCTGAAGAGCAGCATCGACACCCGGTCCGAGGATTTCCGCCGGAATGTCGCGGCCATGGAGGGCTTGGTCGCCGATCTGCGCCAGAAGGTCCAGCAGACGAAGCTGGGCGGCGGAACGCGGGCGCGCGAGCGGCACCTGCAACGCGGCAAGCTGCTGCCGCGCGAGCGTATTCGCCGCCTGCTCGACGTCGGTTCGCCGTTCCTCGAGTTCTCGCAGCTCGCCGCCTGGGACATGTATGGCGGCGACGTCGCCTCGGCCGGAGTCATTGCCGGCATCGGCCGTATCGCCGGGCACGAATGCGTGCTGGTGGTCAATGACCCGACGGTCAAGGGCGGCAGCTACTTCCCGCTGACGGTGAAGAAGCATCTGCGCGCCCAGGAGATCGCCAAGGAGAACCGGCTGCCTTGCGTCTATCTGGTGGAATCGGGCGGCGCCAACCTGCCGAACCAGGACGAGGTCTTCCCCGACCGCGAGCATTTCGGCCGCATCTTCTACAACCAGGCCACCATGTCGGCGATGGCCATCCCGCAGATCGCCGTGGTCATGGGCTCATGCACCGCCGGCGGCGCCTATATCCCGGCGATGTCGGACGAGAGCGTCATCGTCAGGAACCAGGGCACCATCTTCCTCGGCGGCCCGCCGCTGGTGAAGGCGGCGACCGGCGAGGTGGTCACCGCCGAGGAGCTGGGCGGCGCCGATCTCCACTGCCGCACCTCCGGCGTCACCGATCACTACGCCGTCGACGACGCCCATGCCCTCGCCATCGCCCGGCGGCTGGTGGCCAACATCAACCGGCCGAAGCGCCTGGACATCGCCGTGCAGCCGCCCAAGGAGCCGCTGTACGACCCGCGCGAGCTTTACGGCATCATTCCCGACGACACCCGCAAGCCCTACGACGTGCGCGAGGTCATCGCCCGCGTCGTCGACGGCTCGCGCTTCGACGAGTTCAAGCAGCTCTACGGCGCCACCCTGGTCTGCGGCTTCGCCCATATCTGGGGCTATCCGGTGGGCATCGTCGCCAACAACGGCATCATGTTCTCGGAGAGCGCCCTGAAGGGCGCGCATTTCGTCGAGCTGTGCGCACAGCGCAAGATCCCGCTGGTGTTCCTGCAGAACGTCAGCGGCTTCATGGTGGGACGCAAATACGAGGCCGGCGGCATCGCCAAGGACGGCGCCAAGATGGTGACGGCGGTGTCGAACGCCCAGGTGCCGCGCTTCACCATGATCATCGGCGGCAGCCACGGCGCCGGCAACTACGGCATGTGCGGGCGGGCCTATTCGCCGCGGCTCTTGTGGATGTGGCCCAACGCCCGCATCAGCGTCATGGGCGGCGACCAGGCCGCCAACGTGCTGGCCCAGGTCAAGCGCGACGCCATGGAGGCGCGCGGCGAGAGCTGGGACCCCGCCGACGAGGCGGCATTCAAGACGCCGATCCGCCAGCAGTACGAGACGCAGGGCCATCCCTATTACGCCTCGGCCCGGCTGTGGGACGACGGCATCGTCGATCCGGCCGAGGCGCGCATGGTGCTGGGGCTGGGCATCTCGGCCGCGCTGAACGCGCCCATCCCGGAGACGACGTATGGCGTGTTCCGGATGTGATCATACGCCCGAGCGCGACCCTCACCCCGACCCTCTCCCGCAGGCGGGAGAGGAGGCGCGCGGGCAGGTATCGTTACGATCAAATGTGGGCTTTGCGCGCAGGCTGCGTGTGGATGCGACGGATGTGGAATGGCGGTTGTGGCAGGCGCTGCGGAACAGACAGCTTGGGGTCAAGTTCCGCCGGCAACATCAGATCGGCGCTTACGTCGTTGATTTCGTTTGTCTCGACCTTGGCCTGGTCATTGAACTCGATGGCGGCCAGCACGGGCTGGAAGTGGATGAGAAGCGAACACAGGTCCTGAAGCGCGAGGGTTTTCAGGTCCTACGATTCTGGAACAACGATGTCACGGAAAACCTTCCCACGGTTCTGGAGACGATCGCCAATACCCTCTCCCGCTTGCGGGAGAGGGAGGGGCCCGCGCAGCGGGAGGGTGAGGGCAGCGCTTCAGCGCCGACGACACAGCGCGACCCTCACCCCAACCCTCTCCCGCAGGCGGGAGAGGGAACAACGGACAAGGGGACGCATGACCGAAGCCGTAACCGTAACCACCGACGCCCGCGGCGTCGCCACCGTCACGTTGTGCCGCCCGGAGGTGCACAACGCCTTCGACGACGCACTCATCGCCCGGTTGACCGAGATCTTCCGCGAACTGGGCGGCACCGACACCGTGCGCGCCATAGTGCTGGCGGCCGAGGGCAAGAGCTTCTCGGCCGGCGCCGACCTCGGCTGGATGCGTCGCATGGCCGGCTATTCCGACGAGGAGAACCAGCGCGATGCCATGGCCCTGGCGCTGATGATGGAGGCCATCGACCGCTGCCCCAAGCCGACGCTGGCGGTGGTCCAGGGGCCGGCCTATGGCGGCGGCGTCGGCCTCGTCTCGGCGTGCGACATGGCCATCGCCAGCGACCGGGCCACCTTCAGCCTGTCGGAGGTGCGCCTCGGCATCATTCCGGCGGTGATCAGCCCCTATGTCATCGCCGCGATCGGTGCCCGGGCGGCGCGGCGCTATTTCCTCACCGGCGAGCGCTTCTCCTGCACCGAAGCCAAGCGCATCGGCCTGGTCCATGAATGCGTGCAGGACGACAAGCTGCCCGAGGCGCGCGAGTTGATGATCACCGCGCTGTTGCAGTGCGGCCCCAAGGCGCAAGCTCATGCCAAGGAGGTGATTCACGTCGTGCGCGATTCGGACAGCGGACCCGATCTCATGCGCTACACCGCGCGCTACATCGCCCAGGTGCGGGCCTCCGACGAGGGCCGGGAAGGCCTCGGCGCCTTCCTGGAGAAGCGCAAGCCGAACTGGGTCAAGGACTGACATGAACCACAGAGGCACAGAGACACAGAGAAGACACCGAGGAGAACTTATTGCCGGCGAAGCCGGCGATAAACCGTTCTCTCTGCTTCCTCCGTGTCTCTGTGCCTCTGTGGTTAACCAATAAATCCGGGAACGAGACCGAGGAATGTTCGACAAGATCCTGATCGCCAACCGCGGCGAGATCGCCTGCCGGGTGATGGAGACCTGCCGCCGGCTGGGGGTGAAGACGGTCGCCGTATACTCGGATGCCGACGCCCGCGCCCGGCATGTGGCGATGGCCGACGAGGCCCATCGCCTGGGGCCGGCGGCGGCGCGCGACAGCTATCTTGCCATCGACAAGGTCATCGCCGCCGCCAGGCGGGCCGGCGCCCAGGCCATCCACCCGGGCTACGGCTTCCTGTCGGAGAACGCCGCCTTCGCCCAGGCGTGCAAGGACGAAGGCATCGTCTTCATCGGCCCGCCGATCGCAGCCATCGAGGCCATGGGCTCGAAGTCCGAAGCGAAGCGGCTGATGGAGGCGGCGGGGGTGCCGCTGGTGCCCGGCTACCACGGCACCGACCAGTCGCTGGACGCGCTGACCGGGGCGGCCGAACGCATCGGCTATCCGGTGCTGGTCAAGGCCTCGGCCGGCGGCGGCGGCAAGGGCATGCGGGTGGTTCGAGAGGCCACCGCATTGGCCGAGGCGGTGGCCGGCGCCCGCCGCGAGGCGGCGGCGGCGTTCGGCGACGACACGCTGCTCATCGAGAAGTATCTGGACCGCCCGCGCCACGTCGAGGTGCAGGTGTTCGGCGACATGCACGGCAATCTCATCCACCTGTTCGAGCGCGACTGCTCGATCCAGCGCCGCCACCAGAAGGTGATCGAGGAGGCGCCGGCTCCCGGCCTGCCGGCGGAAATGCGCGCCCGCGTCGGCGCCGCCGGCGTCGCCGCGGCCCGGGCGGTGAACTATGTCGGCGCCGGCACGGTCGAGTTCCTGTACGAGGATGGCCAGTTCTACTTCATCGAAATGAACACCCGCCTGCAGGTCGAGCATCCGGTGACCGAGATGATCACCGGCCTCGATCTGGTCGAATGGCAGCTGCGCGTGGCGGCCGGCGAGAACCTGCCGCTGCGCCAGGAACAGGTGCGCAGCCGCGGCCATGCGTTCGAGGCGCGGCTGTATGCCGAGGATCCGGCCAAGGACTTCCTGCCCGCCATCGGCAAGCTGCGCCACCTGCGGCCGCCGGAGGAGGGCGTGCACGTGCGGGTGGATACCGGCGTGCGCGAGGGCGACGAGGTATCGCCGCACTACGATCCGATGATCGCCAAGCTGATCGCCTGGGACGAGACCCGCGGCGGCGCGCTGCGCCGGCTGCGCCGGGCGCTGGCCGACTATCATGTCGCCGGGCTCGCCACCAACGTCGGCTTCCTGGCGGCGCTGGCGGCGCATCGGGCCTTTGCCGGTGGCGAGGTCGACACCGGCTTCATCGAGCGCCACCGCGCCGAGCTGCTGCCGGGGCCGCAACCGGCGCCGGCCGAGGTGCTGGCGGTGGCCGCACTGGCGGTGCTGCTGCACCGCGCGGACGAGGCGGCGGAGGCGGCGGCCCGGTCGCAAGATCGTCATTCGCCCTGGCATTCCACCGGCGGCTGGCGCCTCAACGACGACAATCATCACGACCTCGCCTTCAAGGACGGCGAGACTGCGGTGCCGGTGACGGTACATTATCGCCGCGACGGCTGGGCCCTCGACCTGCCGCAGGGTCACATCGCCGTGCAGGGCGAGATGGGGACCGACGGCCGGCTGGTGGCGGTGATCGACGGCGTGCGGCGCACCGCGGTGGTCGTGCGCAACGGCCTCGAGCTCAGCATCCTGCTCGACGGCCGTAGCTGGCGCCTGACCCTCGAGGACCCCACCGCCGCCGCCGAGGATCAGGAGGACGGCGCCGGCCGCCTCACTGCGCCGATGCCCGGTCGCGTCGTCCAGGTGATGGTCGAGCCGGGGCAGGCGGTGTCGCGCGGCGCGGCGCTGATGGTGCTGGAAGCGATGAAGATGGAGCACACCATCGCGGCGCCGGCGGATGGCGTGGTCAAGGCGGTGCGGTTCGCTGCCGGCGACCAGGTCACCGAAGGCACGGAACTGATCGAGTTCGCGGCGGCGGAGTGACGGTCCCCCTCTCCCGCTTGCGGGAGAGGGTCGGGGTGAGGGCCGCGCCTGAGCGTCGACGACAGGGCGCCACCCTCACCCTCCCGCTTCGCGGGCCCTCCCTCTCCCGCAGGCGGGAGAGGGGAAAACGGAAGGAGCAACCACCAATGCTGCCCAAACGCGTCAAGATCGTCGAAGTCGGCCCGCGCGACGGCCTGCAGAACGAGGCGGCCGTCGTGCCGACCGCGGTCAAGGTGGCGCTGATCGACGGGCTCGCCGAGACCGGCCTGGCCGTGATCGAGGCCGGCAGCTTCGTCTCGCCGAAATGGGTGCCGCAGATGGCCGACACGGCCGAGGTGCTGGCGCGCATCCGCCGCAAGCCGGGAGTGAGCTACCCGGTGCTGGTGCCCAACACCCAAGGCCTGGAAGCGGCGCTGGCGGCCGGCGTCGACGAGATCGCCGTGTTCGGCGCGGCGTCGGAAACCTTCTCGCAGCGGAACATCAACTGCTCGATCGCCGAAAGTCTCGAACGCTTCGCCCCGGTGGTGGCGATGGCCCGGGAGAGGGGCTTGCGGGTGCGCGGCTATGTCTCCTGCGTGCTGGGCTGCCCCTACGAGGGCGAGATCACGGCCGCGGCGGTGGCCGAGGTGGCCGAGCGGCTGTTCGCCCTCGGTTGTTACGAGATCAGCCTGGGCGACACCATCGGCACCGGCACGCCGCTCAAGGCCCAGGCCATGGTCGAGGCGGTGGCGGCGCGGGTGCCGCGCGCGCGGCTGGCGGCGCATTTCCACGACACCTACGGGCAGGCGCTCGCCAACCTGCATGCCGTGCTCGAGAAGGGCATCGCCGTGATCGACGGCTCGGTCGCCGGGCTGGGCGGCTGCCCCTACGCCAAGGGGGCATCGGGCAACGTCGCCACCGAGGACGTGCTGTACATGCTGAACGGCATGGGTATCGCCACCGGCGTCGCCCTCGATGGCGTCTTGGATGCGGGCGGCTTCATCTGTCGACAGCTCGGGCGCGCTCCCGCCTCCAAGGTGGCGCGTGCGCTGAGGCCGCAAGAGACCGCAGGGTGAGAGGTGTCGCCGGGCCTGCAACTTGCGGCTTTCGGTGTGGCCGGAATGCGGCTAGAGTTTCGCCCAGTTGACGCAGGGGCGGGCGTGACGGGAAGACATGGGCGGATACAACCTCGATCGGCTGAACTTCCTTGTTGTCGACGACAACAAGCACATGCGTGCGCTGGTCAAGACCATCCTGCACGCCCTCGGCGCCAAGAACGTCCTCGAGGCCGCCGACGGTGCCGACGCCTTCAAGGAACTGCGGCATTATCCGGCCGACATCATCATCTGCGACTGGAACATGTCGCCGCTCGATGGCCTGGATTTCGTCCGGCTGGTGCGCACCGGCAAGGACAGCCCGAACCCGTTCGCCGCCATCATCATGCTCACCGGCCACACCGAGATGCACCGGGTGATCGAGGCCCGCGACGCCGGGGTGCACGAGTTCCTGGCCAAGCCGATCTCGGCCAAGGCCCTGTATTCGCGCATCCGCTCGATCGTCGAGAAGCCGCGCCCCTTCGTCCGCACCGCCACTTATTTCGGCCCCGACCGGCGCCGTAAACAAACGGATTTCAAGGGCAAGGAGCGCCGCAAATCCGACGGCGACCGCTCGCCCGACGGGGCAGAAGGCGGCGGCCTCAGCCAGGCCGAGATCGAGGCGCTGTTGAACGGCTGAGCCCGGCATGGTACAGCCGCCACAGGCTGGGGGAACCCCGGCCATCAGCACCGCGATAGGAGGGAGCGACCGTGCAGGACAAAGCGTGCGAGTTCATCACGCCCCCCGACACGCTGCACAAGAAGGTGTCCTACAGTGCCACCGGCGTCGACGCGGCGATGCTGGAGAAGGCCGAGCAGGTCATCGCCGGCCTGCGCGGCAGCTATCTGGAGTGGGTGGTCGAGGATATCGACAAGCTGCAGGCCCTTTACGACCGCGCCCGATCCGAACCCGGCCAGCGCCAGGAGTTGGTCAAGGACCTGTTTTGCGTCGCCCATGACATCAAGGGGCAGGGCGGCAGCTTCGGCTACGGCCTGATGACCAGCATCGGCTACCATCTGTGTCAGCTACTCGAATCGGTCGACGAGCTCGACGACGCCGGCATCGACGCCATCGGGCTCCACTTGGACGCCATGCGCCTGGTCATCAACCAGGGCATGGAAGGCTCGGGCGGCACCGCCGGCGCGAACATGGTCGATGGCCTGCAAGCCGTGGTCGGCAAGCTGACGCAGCGCTGAATCCCGCCTGAATCGCCCGGTCTGGCGAGTTCCGCCGGTTGATCTGGATCAGCACCGGCGGATCGCGCGCACGCACCATAGGGATTCTCGCAGATCCCTCGCGGAATGAGCCCGGCGGCTCGCCATGCCCTGGACAGGTGCGGCCTTTGCAATGATGGACGTGGTGCGACGCGCCCAGGGAGGGGTGCTCGCTGCCTGCGGCTTCGGTCCCGAGGAGAGCCGGGCCGAGTGCCTCGTCTCGCTGCCCGGACTACGCCTGCGCGCCTACGGCGGCGCGGGGCGGCCCGTCCTTCTCGTCCCGGCACCCATCAAGCGTCATTACATCTGGGATCTGGAGCCTAAGGTCAGCGTGGTGCGGCGCTGCCTGGGTCACGGCCTTGCCGTATACCTGTGCGAGTGGCGCGACGATGCCGCTGCCGGTTACGGCCTGTACGACAATGCCCGCGATCTGGTGGCCACGCTCGGCATCGTCGCGCGGCGGCACCGGTCGCCGCCCATGGTGATCGGCCACTCCCTGGGCGGGACGCTGGCGGCAATCGCCGCCGCGCAGAGACCGGCTGCGGTGGCGGCGTTGGCCGTTGTCGAGGCGCCGCTGTGTTTCGGCTCGGGCGGCGGCAGCTTTTCGCGGCTGGTTGCGGCACATGCGGCCGTCGAGCCCCTTTTGCCGTTCCACGCCAGTGTGCCCGGGGCATTCCTGTCGGCCTTCGCGGCGGCGGCGGCGCCCGAGGTCTTTCAGTACGGCCGCTGGGCCGACCTGATGGCAACCGCCGCCGACTGGGACGGCCTGCGCCGCCACCTGCGCGTCGAGCGGTGGGTGCTGGACGAATTGCCGATGCCGCGACGCTTGTTCGCGGACGTGACGGAGCTGCTGTATCGCTGCAATGCGTTCCATCGGGGCAGGCTCGATCTCGGCGAGGGAACGCTCGGGCCTGGAGGCATTCATGCCCCGCTGCTGGCCATCGTAGACCCCGACAGCGCGATCGTTCCACCCCAGGCGGTGCAGCCCTTCCTCGGGGCGGCGGCGGCGCGCGAGAAGCTGGTCATCGAGGTGCGGCCCGAGCCAGGGACCGGCTTCCCCCATCTCACCGCGCTGGTCGGGCTTCGTTGCCACAGGGCCATGTGGTCGCGGGCGCTGACGTGGCTGTCCGCCGCGGCCTGGCCGCAGGGCTGACGCCACGGAACGCGGAGCTCCATCGGATAGGCCTATACTTTATGGGGCGGCTTGCGCAGGGGGACGGCCTTGGCGGCGGGGGCATCCTTCGCCTGAGGCCTGGGACGGAACAGATAGGCAAGGGCATCGGCGAATGTCCGGGAGTTCATGCTGCGCCACAGGACCATCGAATTCTCCCCTTGGAAGAAACCGGCGGAGGCAGGCCTCCGCCGGCGGATGAATCAACGCCAGCCGGCGCGGTCGAAGATCTTGACCGCCTCGGCATTGTTGTCGCCCAAGGCGCCGACGTTCAGGTCGTCGGCCTTGAAGCGGCCCCAGCCCTCGACCACCGAGGACCATGCCACGCCCGGGGTGACCGGGTACTCCTGATTGACGTCGGCGTAGATGCGCTGCGCCTCTTCGCCCGACAGGAACTCGAGCAGCTTCACCGCCTCGGCCTTGTTCTTGCTGCTGGCGGTCACGCCGGCGCCGGAGACGTTGACGTGGACGCCGTCGCCCTTCTGATCGGGGAAGAAGATCGCCACCTGTTCGGCCACCTTCTTGTCGGCCTCGTTCTTGCCGGTCAGCATGCCGGCGTAATAGTAGGTGTTGGCGACGGCGACGTCGCATTCCCCGGCGGCCACCGCCTTGATCTGGTCACGATCGCCGCCCTGCGGCTTGCGCGCCATGTTGGCGACGATACCCTTGGCCCAGCTTTCCGCCTTCTCGGCGCCCATATTGGCGATGAATGCCGCCAGCATCGACTGGTTGTAGACGCTGTTGGAGCTGCGGATGCAGATGCGACCCTTCCACTTGGGATCGGCGAGATCGGCATAGGTCGACAGCTCGGCCGGTTTGACCCGGTCCTTGGCATAGAAGACCACGCGGGCGCGTTGCGATAGTCCGAACCATTGGTTCTCGGGGTCACGCATGTTCGCCGGGATGTTCTCGGACAGCACCGCCGACTGGATGGGCTGCAGCAGCTTTTCGGCTTCGGCGCGGTGCAGGCGGCCGGCGTCGGTGGTGATGAGAACGTCGGCCGGGCTGTTGACGCCTTCGCTCTTCAAGCGCTCGATCAGCTGGTCGGCATCCGCGGTCAGCAGGTTCACCTTGATGCCGGTCTTGTCGGTGAAGGCATCCAGCAACGGCTTGATCAGATTGTCCTTGCGGGCCGAGTAGACGTTGACCTCGGCGGCGGAAGCCGGCAGGGCTGCGGCAACGGCGAGAGCGGCAAACATGCCGCCCAACAGACGGGCCTTCACGATCGGTATCCCCCTCTTCAAAGATTCAAAATGCAATCGTCACTCATTCGCAATGACCGCAGCGTGCCATGCGCATAGCGCCGACGCAAGCCGAAATGCGAATGCCTCTCAAATCAGGGGAGTGATAGCACGGAACCGAAAGTGCGAAAACCGCGACTTATGTGCATGCCGTTGCGCATCGGCCCGCCAAGCTCCGAGCGCGCTCCCTCGCCCGCTTGCGGGAGAGGGGGAGATGGCGCCAAAGCGGAGGGCCGCCCGGAGGCGGCCCTGCGGTAGGGGATGGGCAGGAGAGGCCATCAGCGATTGCCGCCCTCTTCGGCCGGCTGCTGGACGTTAAATCCCTCGTCGGACTGCTCGCGCAAAGGCTGCTGCGACGGCTCGTCGGGGGTCCTGGCTACTTGCGGTGCGTCGATGTCCATGCCCGCCAGCAGTTGCTGGTCGATCTCGCCGCTTGCCGTCAGGCCCTTGTCCTTCTGATACTGCGTCAGGGCCTGCCGGGTCTGAGGCCCGTAGATGCCGTCGACCTGGCCGACGTCATAGCCGCTGCTCTTCAGCTGCTCCTGGACCTGGCGCACGACCTCCTTGTCCTGACTGAGGGCTGCCGTCTGGCCCGAGCGCTCCAGCTGGCTCATGCCGCTGGTGCCGGAGGCGGTCTGATCGGACAGGTCCGAGCCCCTCTGGGCGCTCTCGCCGGGGCTCTGGCTGCTCTGATCCATCGTGCTGCTGCTAGTGCTGCTGCCGCTGCTGCCGTAGCCGGCGGCGACGGCCGGCCCCGCCAGCATCAGGCCGAGCACGGCGATGGAAGCGAATGTCTTCTTCATCGAAGCTCCTCCTTGGTCCAACTCACGCCGCGAATCGGCGCGGACACGTCGGATTAATGCTTCCGGGCGTGGGCTGGTTCCAAGGCGGCGCTAGATCTGTTCGACAGCGTCGCCGAGCACGCGCCAGGCGAAGCGAAGCTGCTCGTTCGATGTGCAATAGGGTGGCAGCAGGTAACACACCTCGCCCAAAGGCCGCAGCAGCACGCCCCGGGCGAGGCAATATTGCTTGATCGCCTGCCCGATGCCGGCGCCGTAGCCGCTGTCGGCGCCCGCTACCTCGAAGGCGGCGATGGTGCCCATCAGCCGCGTGCGCCGCACCTTGGCATGGCCGCGCAACCGGTCCAGTTCGTGCCGATGGGTCTGCTCGACCGCCGCGATGCGGGCTTGGCAGTCCGCATCGGTCAACAGCGCCAGCGACGCCAGCCCGGCGGCGCAGCCGAGTGGATTGGCGGTATAGGAATGGCCATGGAGGAAGGCTCGGCCGATCGACTCGCCGAGGAAGGCCTGGTAGATGCCCTCGCGCGCCACGGTCATGGACAGCGGCAGGAAGCCGCCGGTGAGGCCCTTGGACAGGCAGATCAGGTCGGGCGTCACCTGCGCCTTCACGCAGGCGAACAGTTCGCCGGTGCGGCCGAAGCCGGTCATGACCTCGTCGAAGATCAGCAGTGCCTCGGCCTGGCGCACCAGCGTGGCCAGACGCTGCAGGAACTGCGGCCG
The DNA here is from genome assembly GCA_036675815.1 of Rhodospirillaceae bacterium. GTDB lineage: Bacteria > Pseudomonadota > Alphaproteobacteria > Rhodospirillales > Magnetospirillaceae > JAKFEE01. The sequence goes on along the minus strand of JAKFEE010000021.1, from coordinate 29,019 downwards.
GCACATGCGCATGCCGCCGGCCCCCTGGATCAGCGGCTCGATGATAACCCCGGCAACGTCGCCGGCGGCCAGCAGTCCCTCGATTGCCGCCAGCGCCTGCGCCTCCTTGGCCTCGACTTCGGCATCGTCGTCCCAGGTGGCGGGGAAGGGAGCGAAGCCGACGGGGAACAGCACGCTGTTCCAAGCGCGGAAATAGCCCGACGCGGCGCCCGCCGACATGGCGCCGACGGTATCACCGTGGTAAGCGCCGTCGAAGGCGACGAAGCGGGTTTTGTGGCCTTGGCCGAGATTGCCCCAGTACTGAAGCGCCATCTTCAGCGCCACCTCGACGGCGGTCGAGCCGTCGTCGGAATAGAACACGCGGTCGAGGTCGTCGGGCAGCAGCCGGCACACCGCCGCGGCCAATTCGACGGCGGGGGCGTGGGTGAACTCGGCGAAGATCACTTGTTCGAGCTGCATCGCCTGCTTGGCGATGGCCTGGGCGATGGCCGGCTGGGCGTGGCCGTGCAGGTTCACCCACCACGATGACACCATGTCGAGATACTCGCGGCCGTCCTCGCCGACGATGACGGCGCCGCGCCCGGCGGTGGCCACTGGCGGTGTCGGGGTGGTCTGCGCCTGGGTGAACGGGTGCCAGATGTGGCGGCGGTCGAGTTCGGTGATGCTCATGGCAGCTCCGGGGCGAAGGAAGGCGGCGGCAGCGCCGCCAGCGTCTGCGGCGTCAACGGCGCCAGCAAGGGGATTTCGGCAAGCACCGAAACTTCGGCGAAACGCTCGATGCTGCGGCGGTTGTCGGCGTCGGGCGGCCCGGCCATGACCACGCCGGCGACGGCGGCGTCGCGTCGCCGCAGAGCCTGGACGGTGAGGAGCGTGTGGTTGATGGTGCCGAGGCCGCTGCGTGCCACGATCAGCACCGGCAGACGCAGCGCCACCGCCAAATCGACCATGAGATCACGGCCGTTCAACGGCACCAGGATGCCGCCGGCACCCTCGACCACCAGCGGCCGCGTGGTGGCGGGCAGGGCGAAATCGGCCAGGGCGATCTGCCGGCCTTCCAAGTCGGCGGCGATGTGCGGCGACAGCGGTGCCTCGAGCTCCCAGGTCGACGGGTGGACGCGCTGCGGCGCAGCCATGCCGGCCAGGGCGCGGACGGCATCGGCGTCGCGGTCTGCGGCGGCGCCGGTCTGCACCGGCTTCCAATAGTCGGCGGCCCAGCCGCGCACCAGCCAGGCCGAGATCACGGTCTTGCCGACATTGGTGTCGGTGCCGGTGACGAACACGCCTTTCACCGCGCACCGTCCCTGGTGAACAGACCGTAGAGCACGTCGTAGCTCATGGTGCAGCCATGATCGAACTGACGCAGCAGGCGGCGGAAGGTCCCTGCGTTCAGCGGTGCATGCTCGCCGTGCGCCACATGCGCCCCCAGTTGCTTGAGGCTGTGGGTGAAGGCGCGCCCGTCCTCATAGCGGGCGGTGATGCGCTCGCGCTGCACGCGGCCGCAGCCACCGGCGGGCCACTGCGCGGCCAATGCCGCAGGGTCGGGGAAGTCGGGCGTGCCGCAGCCGACGCCGAGCTCGGCATGGGCACGGCGCCACTCGACGAAGGTGCCGCTGCCCAGCGTGGCGAAGGCCAGATGGCCGCCCGGCGTGAGGCAACGCGACAGACGGCGCAAGGCTAACGGCAGATCCTCGAACCATTGGACGGCGAGGCTGGAGACGATCAGGGCGCAACTACCCGGCGCCAGGTCCGGGGCTTCGCCGTCCATGACGTGAAAGCGGGCTCGCTGGCCGAGGCTGACGGCCGCCTTGTCGAGCATGGCCGGGGCGATGTCGGTGATCAGCCAGTCGCCGGGCAGGCGCTCCACTAGCCGGCGCGACAGGAAGCCGGTGCCGCAGCCGATCTCGACGCGCTGCCCCGCCGGCAGCGGCAGCGCCGCCGCCAGGTCGGCCAGGCGTTCGGCGGCTTGGCGCTGCACGGCGGCGGCGGCGTCGTAGTCGGCGGCGGCGGCGCCGAAGGCGGCGGCGATGCGTTGCTTGCGCCGGCTCATGGCAGCCCCGCCAGGAAATCGCGGATTTGTGCCACGCACCATTCAGGCTGGCGCAGCGGCAGCAGATGACCGCCATCGGCCCGCAGGCGCAGGGCGTCGGCGAAGGTCTGCCGTGCCATGGCCTCGGGCACGATGGCGTCGTCGGCGGCGGCCAAGGCCAGCAGCGGCTTGCGCCAGCCGGCGAGGGCCCGCCGCTCGTCCCACGTGGCGAGCCAGCCCAGACCCTGGTCCAGGGTGGGCACGTCGAGCGCCCCATCGTGCGGCTCGCCGCCACAGCGTCTGATGAAGTCGCCATGGACCTCGGCCGGCGCCTCGGCCAGCTTGGCGCGCATGCGCGCGAGCAGCCGCGGGTGAATCCCGTGCGGGAAATCGTCGGCGCGGGTGAAGCGAGCGAAACCGCCGATCGATACCAGCGCCGACCATGGCACCGCCTGGCGCAAAGCCCAGGCGAATCCCAGCGAATGGCCGACCGCCACCAGCGGCCCGTCCGGCAATCGCGGCGCGTGCATGTTGACGACCACGCTGTCGGGGAGCAGCGCGCGCAAGGGTCGGCACAACGCCGCGTCGAGACCCCAGCCGGGGATCAGGGCGAGGGTCACGCCCATGTCTTGTCGTCATCCCCGCGAAAGAGCGTGTGAAGGAATCGGTCAGTTGTTACGTCATTCCCGCGAAAGAGTTCGTGAAGGAATTGCTCAGTTGTTTCGTCATTCCCGCGAAAGCGGGAATCCATCGCCGAACCGCACAACATCCGGTAGCTTGGGCGCTGTGCGGCCCCAATATGGCCCCCCGCTTCCGCGGGGGTGACGAAAAAGGGAATTCCTTCACACGCTCGAAAGCGGGACTCCATGGCCGCACCGCACGACATTGGCAGGTCGGGTGCTGTGCGGCCCCGATATGGACCCCCGCTTCCGCGGGGGTGACGGAAAAAGGGGGTTCCTTCACACGCGCGAAAGCGGGGAGCCACCAAGGGATCGTCCCTCATTCCGCCAGCCTCACGATGGTTGCCGCCAGATCATCGGCCTGTTCCGGCGTGTGCAGGGCCGAGAAGGCGACGCGCAGGCGGCTGGTGCCGGGGGGGACCGTCGGCGGGCGGATGGCGACGGCCAACAGGCCTTCGGCCTCCAGCCCCTTGGCGACTGCGATGGCCCGCTCCTCGCTGCCCAGGATCACCGGCACGATCTGGGTCGACGAGGCGCCGGTGTCCAATCCTGCTTGCCCGAGGCGCTGGCGGAAGGTTTCGGCGGTATCGTGCAGGCGGACCCGCGCCGCGTCGAGCGTCGGCACCAGGTCGAGCGCCGCGTCCATGGCGCCCAGCACCGCCGGCGGCAGGCCGGTCGAATAGATCAGGCCGCTGCAGCGGTTGATGAGGTAGTCGCGCAGGGCCGCCGAGCCGGCGACGTAGGCGCCGAAGCCGCCGAGGGCCTTGGAGAAGGTTCCCATGACCAGGCCGATGCGGCTGGCGTAGCCGGCGGCCAGGCCGAAGCCGCGCGCGCCGAGCACGCCGGTGGCATGGGCCTCGTCGAGATAGAGGAAGGCGTCGTGGCGCTCGGCCAGATCGATCAGCGCCGGTACGTCGCTGCGGTCGCCGTCCATGCTGAACACGGTCTCGCCGAGGATGAACTTGGGCCGGCCGTCGCCCGCGTGGGCGGACAGCAGTTGCTCGAGATGGTCGAGATCGTTGTGGCGGAAGCGGATCTGCCGCACCCCGGCGGCGGCGCAGCCGTGATGGATGCTGGCGTGGTTGAGGCGGTCGCTGAACACCAGCGGCTCGGCGCCCAGCACCTTGGCGTCGAGCAATGCCGGCAGGATCGAGGCGTTGGCCTGGAAGCCCGAGGTGAACACCAGGGCGGCCTCGGCGCCCTTGGCGGCGGCGACTTTCGCCTCGACCGCCTCGAACGGCGCCAGGTTGCCGCGCACCAGCCGCGAGGCGCCGGCACCGGCCCCCCACCGTTCGCTCCATTCCGCGGCACGGCGGATCAAGTCGGGATGGTGCGACAGGCCCAGATAGTCGTTGGCGCTGAAGTCGACCAGCCGGCGGCCGTCGACGACGATGGTGGCGTCGGCCACGGCCTCGGTGGTGCGCAGGCGCCGGCGGCGGCCGGCGGCGTCGAGTTCGCCCAGCGTGCGATGCCAGATTTCGTCGAAGCGCGACATGTTTGGCAGGTTCTAGACGGAATCCTTTGCCATTGCAAAGTCGGCGTGGTCCGCGCTAAGCATCGCCGTTCCGTCTTGGAGGAGAAGCCCGTGCAGCCGAGCGCCGCAACCATTCCCGACCGGCCTGCCGACGCCGAGCTGCGCCACGACTGGCGCGTCGACGAGGTGCTCCGGCTGTTCGCTCTGCCCTTCAACGATCTGCTGTTCAAGGCGCAGATGATCCATCGCGCCCACCACGACGCCAACCGCATCCAGGTCAGCCGGCTGGTGTCGATCAAGACCGGCAGCTGTCCCGAGGACTGCAAGTACTGCCCGCAGAGCGCGCACTACGACACCGGCCTCGAAAAGGAGCAACTGCTGGAGATCGAGACGGTGCTGTCGGCAGCCCGGGCGGCCAAGGACTCCGGCGCCACGCGCTTCTGCATGGGTGCGGCGTGGCGCGGCCCGGGCAAGGATTTCGAGACGGTGGTGTCGATGGTGTCGGGGGTGAAGGCCATGGGCCTGGAGACCTGCGCCAGCCTAGGCCTACTCGATGCCGAGCAGGCGCATCGCCTCAAGGATGCCGGCCTCGACTATTACAACCACAACATCGACACCTCGGAAGAGCATTACGGCAAGGTCATCACCACCCGCACCTTCCAGGACCGCCTGGATACGCTGGAGACGGTGCGTGCGGCCGGGCTCAAGGTGTGCTGCGGCGGCATCGTCGGCCTCGGCGAGGAACAGCAGGACCGCGCCAAGATGCTGCTGTCCCTGGCCAATATGGCCAAGCATCCGGAAAGCGTGCCGATCAACCTGCTGATCCGCATTCCCGGCACGCCGTACGAAGGCAACGACCGCGTCGATCCCTTCGATTTCGTGCGCACCGTCGCCGTCGCCCGCATCCTCATGCCGCAGTCGCTGGTGCGGCTGTCGGCCGGCCGCCAGGGCATGAGCGAGGAACTGCAGGCCCTGTGCTTCCTGGCCGGCGCCAATTCGGTGTTTTGCGGCGAGAAGCTGCTGACCGCCCCCAATGCCAGCCCGGACCAGGACGCATCGCTGTTCGGCCGCCTCGGCCTCGCCCCGATGTGATGGCCCCTTCGCCCGGGCGCGAAGGTTTCCGCCGTATGGCGGGTTTTCGCAACCCGCGCCCGCGCTTAAGTCAAGGGTGGTGCATCCATCCGCGACAGGGGCTGCATGACCGACACCATCATCAGCGGCGTCATCGGACGCCGAGTCTGGGATTCGCGTGGCCGGCCGACGGTCGAGGCCGAGGTGCTGCTCGCCGACGGCAGCCGGGGCCGCGCCATCGCCCCCGCCGGCACCGAGCAGGGGCTGGGCGAGGCGGTCGACCTGCGTGACGGCGGCACCGTACTCGACGGCCTGGACGTGCGCAAGGCGGTGGGGCACGTCAACGGCGACATCGCCTTGGTGCTGAAGGGGCAGGATGGCGCAGACCAAGCCTTGGTCGATGCCCGGCTCGAGGATCTCGACGGCACTGCCGGTTTCCAGCGCATCGGCGCCAACGCCGCCATCGCCGTGTCGCTGGCGACCCTGCAGGCGGTGGCGGCCAGCCGGCGCATGCCCTTGTGGCGCCTGCTGCTGACCGAGGCCGGCCTGACCGGCGAGGTCGAGCTGCCGCTGCCCCAGGCGCAGATCTTTACCGGCGGCGCCCATGCCGGCCGTCGCATCGACATTCAGGACATCATGGTGACCTGCCCCGGTGCCGACAGCTTCGCCCAGGCGCTCGACTGGATCGCCAATGTCTATCATTGCGCCGGCAAGATCATGGCTGCCGCCGGCAGGCTGGCCGGCACCGGCGACCAGGGCGGCTGGTGGCCGGTGTTCGACGGCAACGACGAGGCCCTCGACGCGACGATGGAGGCGATCGAACTGGCCGGGCTGGAACCGGGCGTGCAGGTGGTCATAGCCCTCGACATCGCCGCCGGCCGCCTGCGCCGCCACGACGGCTTGTACCATCTCGATGGCGACGGCCGGACGCTGGACAGCGAGGGAATGATCGCCACCCTGTCCGACTGGGTGGAGCGCTATCCCATCGTCGCCATCGAGGATCCGTTGGCCGCGGGCGATATCGATGGCCTGGCGGCAATGACCAGCGGTCTCGGCGGCCGCATTCGGGTGATGGCGGACGACGCCGCCCAGGCGAGTGCGGTCCATGTCGCCCGTTTGGCCGAGGACGGGGCCTGCAACGCCGTCCTCGTCAAGCCCAGCCGGGCCGGGACGGTGACGCGTGCCCGGCAGGCGCTGGAGGCCGCCCGCATCGCCGGCTGGGCTACCGGCATCGGCGCGCGGTCGAGCGACAGCGAGGACACCGGCATCGTCCACCTCGCCGTCGGCTGGGGCGTCGATCTGCTCGAGGCCGGTGCCTTCGCCCGCTCCGAGCGCATGGCGAAATGGAACGAGGGGCTGCGTGTCGAAGAGGCGCTGGGCAGCCAGAGCCGGTTGGCGCGCCCCTATGCTTCCTGAGTCGCCGGTTCGGCAACGGCGGCGTGCGAGCGCGGGATGGTCACGGTGAAGCGCGTGCCCCTGCCCACCTCCGACTGCAGGTCGATGTGATGGCCCAGCATCTGCACCAGACGCCGTACGATGGACAGGCCGAGGCCGAGTCCCTGGGCGCGGTCACGCTCGTGATTGCCGACCTGATAGAACTCTTCGAAGATGCGGTGAAGGTCTTCATCGGCGATGCCGATGCCGGTGTCCTCGACGTCGATTTCGATCGTATCGCCCTTGGATCGGCAATAAAGCCCGATGTGGCCGGCAAAGGTGTAGCGCAGAGCATTCTCGAGGAGGTTGCGCAAGATGCGCTCGAGCAGGGCGCGGTCGGTGTTGACGGCGCCGCAGCCGATGTCGCAGCGGAACGCCAGCCCGCGCTCGGTCGCCCGCAGCCGATATTCCTCGGCGATGGTGCTGACGACGTCGTCGAGCTCGACCGGTTCGATCACCGGTTCGATGATGCCGGCGTCGAGGCGCGAGATGTCGAGCAGGCTGTTCAACAACGTGCGCAGCGCATCCAGCGATTTGTCGAGATGCACGACCAGATGCTGCACCGGGTGGCCGTGCAGATGCTGCGACAGCGCGGCCGACAACAACACCAGCGACTGGACCGGTTGGCGGATGTCATGGCTGGCGGCGGCAAGGAACTTGGATTTCGCCCGATTGGCGCCTTCGGCTTCGGCGCGTGCGGCGGCCAACTGGCGATTGCTGTCGGCCAGGGCCAGACGCTTCATCCGCTCCGACGACAACGCTGCTGTCAGCCACATCAACAACAGGCTGATCACGACGCCGGCGCCAAGAACCAGCCATGAATCGTTGTCGGTGATGGCGGCGGCCAACACCGGCCGCGGTTGGATGTCGAGCACCCAGGTCCGCCCGTAAATGGTCACCACGCGCCGCACCTGCATGCCACTGGGGGGCGGCGATGCCGTCCCGTACAGTCGCGCCTCGTCCGTGGCTTCGCCGTCATAGACGCTGAGGTCGACCTGACGCAGATATTCGCCGACGCTGCCCTTGATCAGGTTGTCCATGCGAAACGCGCCGTAGACGAAGCCGTACAGCTCGGTGTTTCGCTCGTCCGGCCCGCGTGGATTGGTTCGATAGACCGGCAGGTACAGCAGCGTCCCGGTCTGTAGATCGTCGCCGGTTTCCTGCACCAGGGTGACCTTGCCCGACAGGGTTGGCGCGCTGCTCTGCATGGCCCGCTCCATCGCGGCACGCCGGACCGGATGCGAGAACATGTCGTAGCCGAAGGCCCGCTGATTGCGGTCGTCGAAGGGTTCGAGGAAGGTGGTGGGGAAATAGTCCTCGCGCGGATATGTCGGCGTCACGGCATAATCGGGATATCCCGATGCGCGAACCCAGGTCTCATGCTCTGCGAGGTCCTGGGGGCGCACTCTCGGCGCAAAGCCGATGACCTGGATGCCCGGATAATTGTCCTCGACCTGCAGGCGCTGGACGTAGGCCCTCCACTGGTAGCGATCGATGAGCGGCACCGCCTGGAGCAGTCCCGCACCGCCGCGCAGGATCTGCTCATATCCACGCATGTTGGCGACGATGCGCATCTCCACCTGTTGCGCCATCGCGGCGAACCGCGCATCGGCCAGCAGCCGCCCCTGTTCGCGCACCTGCCACCATGCCGCTACGGTCGTCGCCAACGCCAGCAGCAGTATGAGCATCGCCTGAGAGAATGCCTTTCGGCGTACGGCGCGTTCCATCCCCTACCTCTATCCGATCCCGCCAAAGATGGATTGCCGAGTGGCATCTGCCAAGCGAGGAAGTCCTCGTATCACCTCTTGCGTAGCCGCCCCTACCGCTTCTCGGCAAGCGTCGCGAACCGGCATCGTGGTGTCCGTACGCTCGGAACCGGAGCGCGGCGCTCCAATTCACCCCGCCTAATCTTCTGCGCAGAGAACAGCCGCCTTCGATGCGGGTTCATCGGTTGGCGCCGCTTGGTGGCGCCTCTGCGATGGAGACGGAAGCATGACGCGGATTTTCGTGGCAACTCTGTTGGCCTCGGCGCTGGCGGCCGGCGGCGCCAGCGCACAACAGGCCGGCAGCGAGGGTATGGGGACCAAGGCCCCGTCCGGGCAGCAGATGCAGCAGCAGACGCAGATGAGCACCGAGGAGTTCTTCAAGGAGGCTGCCAGTGGCGGCATGTTCGAGGTGGCCGCCGGCAAGCTTGCCCAGGACGCTGCGGAAGATCCGCAGGTGCGTGAGTTCGGGCAGCGGATGGTCACCGAGCATGGCAAGTCCAGCGACGAGCTGGCCGAACTGGCCAAGAAGATCGATATGTCCATGCCCAGCGACATGGAATCCAAGCACAAGCAGACCCTGGACTCGCTGAAGGAGCAGAAGGGCGCCGCCTTCGATCGCACCTACATGCGCGAAATGGTCAGCGATCACCGGAATGACATCGCCATCTTCCAGAGCTATGCCCAGAACGGCGACAACGCCGAGCTCAAGCAGTTCGCCCAAACGACCTTGCCGATGCTGCAGGAACACCTGCAGATGGCCCTGGAGATCACGCAGGCGGAAAAGGCCGAGGTGCCGGGCGCGAGCCAGCCGGAACCGATGGGGTCGCAGACTCGCTGACGGTTGCCGCAATCATCGGCGCCCCTATATGGTGGCGGCCAGCGGTCAGTGCCGCTGGCCGTTTTCTCGACAGGAGGCCCCATGATCGCCCGCAAAGTTGCCGCATCCCTGGCGCTTGGCGTCGCCGTCGCGCTATCCGGCAGCGCCGCCGCCGCCGAGCGGCAGGCGACCATCTACAAGCACCCGCAGTGTGGCTGCTGTACCGGGCACGGCGACTATCTGAAGAGCCATGGCTACGACATCAAGGTCGTCGAGACGGAGGCGATCGGCCAAGTGAAGCAGATGGCGGGCATTCCCGACGCTTTGCACAGCTGCCATACCACCATGATCGAGGGCTATGTGGTCGAGGGCCACGTCCCGGCTGCGGTGATCGACAAGCTGCTGAGCGAACGCCCGAAGGTCAAGGGTGTCGCCCTGCCGGGGATGCCACAGGGATCGCCCGGCATGTCGGGCGCCAAGGAGGGGCCCTTCACCGTCTATACGATCGAGGCGACCCCCCAGGTGTTTGCCGTCGATTGATCCACACGGCGCCCCATGAGTGACAGCGCGGCCATGGCCGTCGCCTCGGCGCGGGGCGCCGGCCGCTGGGGCGGCGAGCTGCGGGCGATGCTGGCGCTCGGCTGGCCGCTGATCCTGACCAATCTGGCGCAGATCGCCATCACCACCACCGACGCGATGATGCTCGGCTGGCTGGGTGCCGAGACCCTCGCCGCCGGCACGCTCGGCGCCAACCTGTTCTTCGTCTGCTTCGTCCCCGGCCTGGGCATCGCCATGGCAGCATCGCCGATGCTGGCCCAGGCGCTCGGGCGCGGTCGCCACACGGTGCGCGACGGCCGGCGCACCGTGCGCCAGGGTCTGTGGGCCTCGCTGCTGCTGTCGCTGCTGGCGTGGCTGGTGCTGTGGCGGGCCGAGACGTTGTTGCTCCTGCTCGGCCAGGATGCGACGCTCGCCGCCCAGGCTCAGATCTACGTGCGCGGGCTGCAATGGAGCCTGCTGCCGGCCTTGTGGTTCATGGTCCTGCGCTCGTTCATTGCCGCGCATGAGCGGCCGCGCGCAGGGCTGGTGGTGACGGTGGCCGGGGTCGCGGTCAACGCGCTCCTGGTGTGGGTACTGGCCTTCGGCCGGCTGGGGGCGCCGCCGTTGGGCCTGGCCGGTGCCGGCATCGCCAGCAGCCTCGCCCACGCCTTCATGTTCCTGGCGCTGCTCGGCTTCGTGCTGATCGATCGGCGCTTCCGCCGCCATTATCTGCTCGGTTATCTGTGGCGGCCGGACTGGCCGAAATTCCGCGAACTGATGCGCATCGGCCTGCCGATGAGCGTGCAGTTGGCCTTCGAGGTGACGGTGTTCAACGGTGCCGCCTTCCTCATGGGCCTGCTGGGCACGGCGGCGTTGGCGGCGCATTCCATCGCTCTGCAATGCGCCTCGGTCACCTTCATGGTGGCGCTGGGGTTATCGCAGGCGGCGACCATCCGGGTGGGGCTGGCCGCCGGGCGTGGCGATCGTGTCGGCGTCGGCACCGCCGGATGGGTGGCCTTGGCCTTGGGCTGCGCCTTCATGACGACGAGTGCCATCGTGTTCATCGGGGCGCCGGAGATGATCGTCGGCTGGTTCCTCGACGACAGCGGGCCGACGGCGCAAGCGGTGCTGGCGCTGGCCTCGTCCTACTTGGCCATCGCCGGGGTGTTCCAGATCGCCGACGGCGCCCAGGCCGTCGGTGCCGGGGCGCTGCGCGGCCTCAAGGACACGCGCGTGCCGATGGCCTTTGCCGGGCTCGGCTATTGGGGCATCGGCCTGCCGTTCGGCGCGGCCCTGGCCTTCATCGGCGGGTTCGGCGGCCATGGCATCTGGCTGGGGCTGGCGGTGGGCCTGGGCGTCGTCGCCCTGATGATGGTGGCGCGCTGGACCCGGCGCGAGCACCTGGGCCTGGTGCCCGTCGGCTAGCGCGACGACAGCGCCTCGGCGCGTTCGCGGCGCAGGCGGCGCTGGATCATCGCCGGGCATTTGTAGTCGTCCCAATACAGCAACTGGCAGTGCATGCAGTAGATGCATTCGTTGGGATTGATGCGGCCGTCGGGGTGGATGGAGGCGACCGGGCATTCCTGGGCGCAGCGCTGGCAGGGGTTGCCGCATTCGCGATGACGCTTCAGCCATTCGAACATGCGCAGGCGCGCCGGGATGGCGATGGCGGCGCCCAGCGGGCAGACGTAGCGGCAGAACACCCGCTCGATGAACAGCCCCACCACCAGCAGCATCACCGCATAGAGGACGAACGGCCAGGCGCGCAGGAAATGCAGCACGATGGCCGTCTTGAACGGCTCGATCTCGGCCAGGCGCTCGGCCAGCGCCAGCGAGGACAGCGCCACCCCGAACAGGCCGAGGAACACCATGTATTTGAACGGCCACAGGCGCTCGTGCAGCGACCACGGCACCGTCATCTGCGGGATGCGCAGGCGCCGCCCCAGGCGGTTGGCGAACTCCTGCAGCGCGCCGAACGGGCACAGCCAGCCGCAGAAGGCGCCACGGCCCCAGAACAGCAGCGACGCCGCCACCGCCGACCACAGCACGAACACCAGCGGCTCGATCAGGAAGGTGTCCCAGCTGAAATCGCCGACCAGCGACGTCGTCAACGTCAGGACGTTCACCACCGACAATTGCGCCAGGGCGTACCAGCCCAGCCACAACAAGGTCCACGCCAGGAAGGCGGTGCGGACATAGAAGTGCAGCCTCGGCCGCTTGACCAGCCAGTCCTGGAAGAAGAACAGCAGGGTGAGCAGCACCAGCGCGGCACCCACGACGGCGATCTGCCAGGCACGGTCGAGCCAGATACGCATCCACAGCGGTGGCCGCTCCGATTCCGGCGCGGCTACGGTTGCGGCTGGCGGCGCGGCGGTGCGCACCAGATACGTTTCAGGAAGCTGATAGGGCAGGTCGTAGGTGATGGCGGCGATGCCGTCGCCCGCCTGGCGCTCGATGCGCAGCCGCAGCCGCCACGGCGCCGTCGGGTCGAAGGCGGGATCCGACACCGCCAGCACGGCCATGGTCGACAGGTACGGCGCTTCGGCGGCTTCCAAGTCGGCGACCCGGGTGGCGTCCTCGGGCTTGAAATGGATGATGCGCTCGCGCTGCACGAGGACGACGCGATCCTGGCCGCCGCGCCACGAATAGGGGCCGTGGCCCATGATCATGATCGCCGAGCGGTCGCCCAGGCGCTGCCGCAGGTCGAGATAGCCACGATCGCCAAGGAGCGAGCGCCCGATGGCTGGGGCGGTGGGCAACGCCGTGTACAGCTTGACGTAAGTGGCATCCGCGCGGCCCGGCGCGGCGTTGGCGGCCGCCGCGGGGTGGCGCTTGGCGAAGGCGTCGTTGACCTCACCCACGCTCAGCTGGAGGCCGGCGACGGCGCCCGCGTCGATCAGGTCCGGCCAGCTCGCGACCGCGTCCTGCGTCATGTCGATGCGCCGTTCCGCCGGGGCCGACGCTTGCCGGCTTTGTAGCACCCGCGCCGCGGCGCGCACCACGGTGTCGTTGATGATCAGGGCCGAGACGGTGGCGCCGCTCACGATGTCGACATCCGGCGGCGGGGCGGCGCCGAGCACGTTCAGGCCGACATGGCCTTGAATGTATTGACGCATGTCGGCTTCGGACACGCCGATCATGACGATGGGCTCGCTGTGCTCGAGCAGGCGGATGCCGACGATGGTGCCGGCGAGATCGACGGCGGCGACGACATGGATCGGCTTGCCGGAGTAGCCGCCGGCATCGGTGGCGTCGGAGTTCAGGAACACGTGGCCGACAAGCCGGCCGCCGGCATAGGCGGGGGCGGCCGGCGGCGTGCCGGAGACCGGGCCAACGGCGTCGGCACCCGGAAAGATCTCGCCGGGGCTGACCTTGGCCAGAAACCCCGCCAGCCGGTCCGGCTGCTGGGCAAAGCCCGGGCCGGCGGCGGCGACGATCATGACCGCCACAAGAATGCGCAGCAGCGTTCCCAACATCCCCGACCCCCCGATGCCGCACCCATACTGCCAGCGATGATGCATCGCCACCAGACATTCAGAGCGGTTCCAATGCCCGGCGAACTCGGTAAAGATGGGCCGTCGTTTTCTGCAAGGTAGGACCAGCGATGCCCCGGCCCACGACCGACCGCCATGACGGTTCGCTCACTCCCCAGTTTCCCGTGGCCGAGATTGCTGACGTGCACCAATTGATGGCCGTGGCCATCGGCATGGAGCATGAGGCAACGCTGCGCTATCGCGAGCTTGCCGCGGAGATGCGGCGTGCCGGAACCATGGATTTGGCAAGGCTGTTCGACGACCTCGCCAAGCTCGAGGCCGAGCATGAGGAGGAACTGGTGCGGATGGCCGAGCGCACGTACGGTGCCGCGCCGGCGCCCGTCACGTTCGCCTGGCAATTCCCCGAGACCTTCGACGAGGATGGCGTCGGCGTCCTCACGCCATATCGGGCCTTGTCGATCGCGGTGCGCAACGAAGAGCGCGGCTTCACCTTCTACGCCTATCTGTCCGCCGCCAGCACCGATCCCCTCGTGCGCGAGCGAGCCGAGGCCCTGGCCCGGGGCGAACTCGATCATCTGGCCGAACTGCGGGCCATGCGCCGGCGCGCCTACCACGCCGAGCTGCGCAAGCCTCAGGACCGCCGCGCCGTTCACACTCTGGACGAGTTGCGCGCCCTGGCCGGCCGACTGGAAACGCGTGCCCGCGATTTCGATACCGCGGCCGCCAATGCACTGACCGCCATCGGTCATCCGGCCGCTGCCGCCATGCGGCGGCAGGCCGAGCAGGATGCGGCCCTCGCCGCCGGCGCGGGTGCCGCGGTGGCGCCGTCGCTGGACACGGCGGCGCTGTCGCCGGCCAGCACGCTCGGCTTGGCCTTGAAGAACGCCGAGGAGGTATTCGAGGCTTACATGGCCGCGGCCGAACAGGCGCCGGACGAGGCGGTAATGCGCGAAGCCCAACGCCTCGGCCAGCACGCCGTGGCGCGGCTGGCGCTCATCCGCTCACAGCTCGGCGAGGTGGACGACTAGAAGCGGAGCGTAGACTAAACCAATGCGGCTAAGCGGCATAAGCGGCCTTCGCTTTTGGGAACGCTTTTCCCTGCCGTTGTGGGGACTGTTTCGGCTGCGCGGCGATCATATCTGAGGGGGATTGCAGCCAGGGACCCCCAATGAGCCATTTCCTCGCCATCGATGACGAAGCCCTCGTCCTCAAGTCGCTGTCGATGCTGCTCGAAGCGCTTGGGCACAGCGTCACCGCGGCCTCATCGGGTGACGAGGCCATCGACCGCCTGCGTGGCAGCGGCGGCGAGCCCGACGCCATCATCGCCGATTACCGTCTGCGCGACAGCGAAACGGGCGTTCTGGCAGTGGCCAAGGTGCGCGCGGCGCTGGATATGGCGGTGCCGGCCTTGATCCTGACCGGTGACACGGCGCCCGAGCGGGTCATGGACATCCATCGAAGCGGCCTCAAGATGCTGCACAAGCCGGTCGGCGTCCACGAACTGCTGGGGGCTCTCGAAGACCTCATCGTGTCGCCCGGCGGCAACTTGTCGCATGGGCAAGCGACGGGCGTCGCGCTACGCTGACGCAGCGTTTCGCACTTGCGAAATGACGGGCGGCGGACCTTGCTTCGCACAGGGGGTTTTTGGCAACGAATCGCCCCTCGAGGCGGGTCGCACCGCCTGATCGTGTCATGTCCAGAGGGGTCCTCACGTATGCATCGCCTGATTTCTCGCCGCCGTGCCATCGCCGTGCTGGCCGCAGCCGCGGGTGTGCCGCTTCTGCTCGAGCCCGGCAGTGGCAAGGCGAGCACGGTTCGTGCGGTGCGCTGGCAAGGTACGGCGCTGGGGGCTCCGGCATCGCTCAGCCTTTATCACGAGGATGCCGCCGCGGCCGAGCGCGCGATTGCCGCGGCGACCGCCGAACTTGCCCGGCTCGAGGCCATCTTCAGCCTGTATCGTGCCGACAGTGCCATGGTCGCGCTGAACCGCGATGGTCATCTGGACGAGGCTCCGCGCGAGCTGGTGGAGCTGCTGAGCGCCTCGCGCCGTGTCTCCGAGGCGACTGACGGGTCCTTCGACCCCAGCATCCAGCCGCTGTGGCAGGTGTACTTCCAACACTTCACCGCCGCCTCGCCCGATCCCAACGGGCCGGCCAAGGCCGACATCGACGCGGCGCGCGCCCTGGTCGACTGGCGCGGCATCGAGGTCGATGGCCGCCGGGTGCGGCTCGGCCGCCCGGGCATGGCCCTCAGCCTCAATGGCATCGCCCAGGGCTACATCACCGATCGCGTCACCGAGGTCCTGCGCGGCGAAGGGCTCGAGCGCATGTTGGTCGACATGGGCGAGCCGCGCGCGGCGTCGACCCGGCCCGACGGTACCGCATGGCGCGTCGGCATCGCCCATCCGGCGGCGCCCGAAACGCTCGTCACCACGATCGAGGTGATCGACAAGGCGGTCGCCACCTCGGGCGGCTATGGCACGATGTTCGACGCGGCCGGCCGTTTCACCCACCTCATCGATCCGCGCAGCGGCGCCACCGCGCCCTCGCAGTGCAGCGTCACCGTGGTCGCCGCCAGCGCCGCCAAGGCCGACGCCCTGTCGACGGCACTATCGGTGGTGCCGGCGAAAGATCGTGCAAGCATCGCCGCGGCCATGGGCGTGAGCGTCCTCTTCGTCGGGCCGGACGGCGGCGTCGCCAAGATCGCCTAAAGGGAGTGGTGGAGCGCGGAGCTCCAGCTCAGTCCCGCGGCGCGGCGGCGCGGCGCAGGCGGTCCTTGATCGCCGCGCCCAGGCCGGCTTCGGGGATGGGGCTGACGGCGATACCGGTGAATTCGCACCGGTCGAGCGCCCGCAGCATGGCGAACAGGTTCGCCGCCGCCTCGACCACGTCGCCCGCCTCGCTGAGATTGAGCGTGGCCGTCGCCGTCGGCCCAAATCCTAGCAGTGCCTCGCCCGACGCCGCCGTGCGGGCATCGAGGCGCACCGGCAGATGGGGCGCATAGTGGCTGCTCAGCATGCCCGGCGCCTTGATGGCGCCGGCCGCCGCCCGCCCCAGCGGCCCCACCATTGCCGCGATCGCCTCGGCGGCGATACCGCCAGGGCGCAGCAGCAGCGGGCGTTCGCCGGAAAGATCGAGGATGGTGGATTCGATGCCGACCCGGCAGGGGCCGCCGTCGAGGATCAGCTCGACCGCATCCCCCAGACTTTCCGCCACATGCTCGGCCCGCGTCGGGCTGACCGCGCCCGAACGGTTGGCGCTGGGGGCGGCGATCGGCCGGCCGGCGGCCCGCAGCAGGGCTTGGGCGAGGGCATGCCCGGGCACGCGCAGTGCCAGCGTGTCGAGACCGGCACTGGCCAATAGCGACACCTTGGCGTCGGTGCGGCGCGGCAGGACCATGGTCAGCGGCCCCGGCCAAAACTGCTCGGCCACCCGCCGCGCCCGCTCGTCGAACACCGCCAACGCCTCGGCCGCCGCCAGGTCGGGCACGTGGGCGATCAGCGGATTGAATTGCGGCCGCCGCTTGGCCTCGAAGATTGCCGCCACCGCCCGGTCGTTGGTGGCGTCGCCGCCCAGCCCGTAGACCGTTTCCGTGGGGAAGGCGACCAGATGCCCGGCGCGCAGCAGGGCAGCGGCCTCGGCGATGGCGGCGTCGGTGGCGGGAACGATGTGGCTCATGGCGCCGCGACAATAGCGGAAGGGGGGAGGCGGCGGAAGCGCGCGAAACAGAAGGGCCCTTCGCATCGGCGAAGGGCCCGCTTCTCTGCTGTTGCAGTTGGTCGGATCGGATTGCGCCGGTCCGGAGCCACGTCACCGCAAGTACCTTGCGGCGGCGATTCGGTGAGCGGACGTATCGCCCTATCACCGTCGACGACGATAGCGCCGTTGCGGCGCCGAGCGCAAAGCAAATGCGCCGATGTTGGCGGCCTTACGCCTTGTTGCCGCGCCCTTCGCCGAAGGGATGATCTCTGGAGCTCCGCGCTCCGCTCAACCGCCGGGACGGCCGCGGGCGATGAAATCGGGATTGAGGAATCTCGACTTGCCGTAGGCGAGCGGCGTGCCATCGGTCTCGGTGATGCTGCCCCCGGCGGCCAGCAGGACGGCGTGGCCGGCGGCGGTGTCCCATTCGCTGGTCGGGCCGAAGCGCGGATAGGCATCGGCCTCGCCGCAGGCGATGACGCAGAACTTCAACGAGCTGCCGGCGGTGACGCGGCCGGCGATGCGGTGTGTGGCCAGCCAGGCGTCGAGTTGGGCGCCGGCGCCGTGCGAGCGGCTGGTCAGCACGGTCAGGCCCTCGGGCGGCGGGCGCCGCGTGCGGATGGCCTCGGGCGCGCCGTCGCCCAGCCAGCGCGTCGCCGTACCCGGCCCGGCGGCGGCGAAGGTCTTGGCGATGGCCGGGGCGTGAACGACACCCAGAATCGGCATGCCGTCGCGGATCAGGGCGATGTTGACGGTGAACTCGCCGCTGCGGCGCACGAACTCCTTGGTGCCGTCGAGCGGGTCGACCAGCCAGAACAGGTCGTGCACCTCGGGGATGTGGCCGGCCGAGGCCGCCTCTTCCGAGACCACCGGCACGGTGGGCGTCAGCCGCGCAAGCCCGGCGAGGATGACGTCCTCGGCGCGCTCGTCGGCGGCGGTGACCGGCGAATTGTCGTCTTTGGCACGCACGGCGAAATCGCTCTCGTACACTTCGAGGATGACGTTGCCGGCGTCGCGCGCCAGCCGGGTGACGACGGGAAGCAACGTGGACAGGGAAGGAAGGGTCATGCGCCTCGCGCCTGCTGGAGGGTCTGCCAGATGCGCAACGGCGTCGCCGGCATGTCGACATGGACCACGCCCAGCGCCGACAGCGCATCGACCACGGCATTTATCACGGCCGGCGGCGCGCCGATAGCGCCGGCTTCGCCCGCGCCCTTGATGCCCAAGGGATTGGTGCGGCACGGCACCGGCCGGGTGGTGAAATCGATGTCGGGCAGGTCGCGGGCGTGGGGGATGGCGTAGTCCATCAGCGTGCCCGACAGCAACTGGCCGGAGGTGTCGTAGACCACCCGCTCCAGCAGCGCCTGGCCGATGCCCTGGGCGGTGCCGCCCTGGACCTGCCCCTCCAGCAGTAGCGGATTGAGCACCACGCCGACGTCGTCGACGATGGTGTAGCGTTCGACCTCGACCTCACCTGTATCCGGATCGACCTCGACCTCGCAGATGTGGCAGCCATTGGGATAGGTGGTGGCCGGCGGCTTGAACCGCGCCGTCTCGCTCAGCCCGCCGGCCTGCCGCGCCAGATCCCCCAGCGGCACGAAGCGGTTGGTGCCGGCGACGTGGACGGTGCCGTCGGCCAACTCCAACTCGTCCTCGCGCGCCCCCAACAGCGGCGCCGCCAGCGCCTTCGCCCGCGCCGCCAGCTTTTCCGCCGCCTGGGCGGTGGCGACGCCGCCGACCGGGATCGAGCGCGAGCCGCCGGTGCCGCTGCCATCGGCCACGAGGTCGGTGTCGCCCTGGATGACCCGCACCTGTTCGGGGGCGAGGCCGAGTTCGGCCGCCGCCATCTGGGCATAGGCGGTCTCGTGGCCCTGGCCGCTCGACTGGGTGCCGATCAGCACCGTGGCGCTGCCGTCGCCCTCGATGCGCAGCGTCGCGCCCTCGTCGCCGCCGCCGCCGCAGGCCTCGACGTAATAGGACAGGCCGATGCCGCGCAGCCGCCCGCGCTCGGCCGCCGCGGCGCGGCGCGCGGCGAATCCCGCCCAGTCGGCACGCCGCATCGCCGCGTCCATGGCCGCGGCGAACTCGCCGCTGTCATAGGTGTGGCCGCCGGCGGTGCGGTAGGGGAAGGCATCGGCCGGGATGAAATTGCGGCGCCGGATCTCGTCGGGGGCGAGGTCCAGGGCCCGCGCGGCGCGGTCGACCATACGCTCGATCAGATACATGGCCTCGGGGCGCCCGGCGCCGCGATAGGCGTCGACCGGGGCGGTATTGGTCATCACCCCGCGCACCCGCACATGCAGCGCCTGCATGGTGTAGACGCCGGCCATCATGCCGGCGCCGGCCGCGGTCGGCACGAAGGCGCCGTATTGCGAGACATAGGCGCCGAGATTGGCCAGGGTGTCGACCTTCAGCGCCAGGATGCGGCCATCGGCGTCGAGCGCCATTTCCGCATGCGAGATGTGGTCGCGGCCGTGGGTGTCTGACAGGAAGGCCTCCGAGCGGTCGCCGGTCCATTTCACCCGCCGGCCCAGGACGCGGGCGGCGTGCACCACCAGCACATGCTCGGGGAACAGGAACAGCCGCATGCCGAAGCCGCCGCCGACATCGGGCGAGATCACATGGAAGCGCTCGGGCCTTTCACCAAAGACCCGGCACAAATAGTCGCGCAGGGTGTGCGAGCCCTGGCTGCCGGCATAGAGCACCAGCCGCCCGTCCTCGACGGCGCCGATGGCGGCGCGCGGCTCCAGCGCGGTGGGGGCGACGCGGTTGTTGACCAGGTCGAGGGCGACCACATGCGCCGCGCCGGCGAAGGCGGCGGCGACGGCGGCGGCGTCGCCCTTCTCCCAGTCGAAGCAGACGTTGCCCGCCAAGTGGTCCCACAGTTGCGGCGCACCCTCGGCCACCGCGCGATCGGCGGTGATCACCGCATCCAGCGGCTCGTAGTCGACCATGATCAGCTCGGCTGCGTCGCGGGCCAGGGCGGCGGTCTCGGCGACGACGAAGGCCACCGCCTCGCCGACATGGCGTACCCGCTCCTCGGCCAGGGCCGTGCGGCGCGGCGCCACCATCTGGCTGCCGTCGCGATTGCGGGCCAGATAGTCCACCGGCAGCGGCCCGACGCCGGCGGCGGCCAGATCGGCGGCGGTGAACACCGCCAGCACCCCCGGCGTGGCCCGCGCGGCGTCGACATCGATTTCGAGAATGCGGGCATGGCCGTGCGGCGAGCGCAGCAGGTGGCCGTGCGCCATCCCCGGCAGTCCGATATCGTCGGTGTAGCGGCCGCTGCCGGTGAGGAAGCGTCGATCCTCGAGCCGGCGCACCGCCTGTCCCGTGCCGAAGCGGCCCATGCTATCCTCGTCGCCGGTGGTTGCCGGCAGCAGGATAGGGCGCGCACAAGGCGGGTGCCAGCGTGCAGCCGGTGCGATGGCCGTGGATCGTTTGGAGGGGATGGCGGATGAGTGGGGAAAGCAACGCGGCGGTGCTGATCATCGGAAATGAAATCCTGTCGGGCCGCACCCAGGACGCCAATCTCAATTTCCTGGCGGCGGCGCTGGGCGATCTCGGCATTCGCGTGCGC
Organism: Rhodospirillaceae bacterium; assembly: GCA_036675815.1. Classification (GTDB taxonomy): domain Bacteria; phylum Pseudomonadota; class Alphaproteobacteria; order Rhodospirillales; family Magnetospirillaceae; genus JAKFEE01. Next base: position 8,442 of record JAKFEE010000021.1, on the reverse strand, counting down.
GAGGCCCGGGTGATCGGCGACTTCGACGAGGCGATCGTCGCCGCCGTCAACGAACTGCGCCGCCGCTACACTTACGTGTTCACCACCGGCGGCATCGGCCCGACCCACGACGACATCACCTCGGCGGCGGTGGCCAAGGCCTTCGGCGTCGCCCTGGAGCGCAACGCCGAGGCGGTGGCCCGCCTGGAGCGACAATACGCGCGGGAGGACATCAACGAGGCCCGCCTGCGCATGGCCGACATCCCCGCCGGCGCCAGCCTGATCACCAACCCGGTGAGCAACGCCCCCGGCTTCCGCCTGGGCAACGTCTTCGTCCTGGCCGGCGTGCCGCGCATCGCCCAGGCGATGTTCGATTCGATTCGCCACGAGCTTTCGGGCGGGCCGCCGATGCTGTCGCGCACCGTCACCATCCATCTGGCCGAGGGGGTGCTGGCGGCGGGCCTTGCGCAGATCCAGGACGCCCATGCCGAGGTCGAGATCGGCAGCTACCCATTCTTTCGCGCCAATCGCCTGGGCGCCGCCATCGTCGTGCGCGGCACCGACGCGGCCAAGCTTCGGGCGGCGGCGGCGGCGGTGGCCGATCTGGCGCGTGCCCTGGGCGCCGAGCCGGAAGACGAGAGCTGACCAATCGCCGCCAAGGCGCTTGCCGGCCGGGCGATGGCCGGCTAGCGTGACCGGCCTGGGCTGGGGGCGTGGCGAAATGGTAAACGCACGCGACTTAAAATCGCGCGGCTGCGGCCTTGCGGGTTCGAGTCCCGCCGCCCCCACCAGGAGCTCCGCGCTCCGTTTGAAGGCTCTAACATGCCAACTCCTGGTGTCGGTTTATGATTGCGGACGCCCAGGAAAAGCAGCCGTGTCGGTGCCATAGTTCTGGAATGAGCAACGCGGCCCCCAAGCTCCCCGACGAGGATGCCGAAACCGCCCATCTGCGGGAAGCGGCTGGCGGTCCATCCCTACATCATCGTGTATGAAGTCGGCGCAGATGCAGTCACCATCCAGCGCATCTGGCATGGCAAACTGCTGACGTGATCGGGCAGGGCGACTGTTGGTACAGCCTCCAGCGGCCTTTCCCGCCGGCTCACAGGGCGATGCTTTCGGCGAAGTAGCGCCGGGTCGAGCGCCGCAACTGCGCGGCCAGGGCTTGGTCGTCGCCGCAGCAGACCTGGGCGTGGACCCTGGATGCGATGCCCTGGAACAGATCGAGAAGGTGCGGGTCGAAATGGCTGCCGCGGCCCTGCTCCAGGATCGCCAGGCTCTCCTCCAGGCTGAGTGCCGGCTTGTAGGGACGGGGCGAGGTCAGGGCGTCGAACACGTCGGCGATGGCGAAGATGCGGGCCGCCAACGGGATGGCCTCGCCGGCGAGGCCTTGCGGATAGCCGCTGCCGTCGAACCATTCGTGGTGATGGCCGACGACCTCGGCGGCATCGGCCAGCCATTCGGCCTGGGCCACGATTTCGAGGCCGTTGCGCACGTGGCGGCGCATCTGCTCGGTTTCGCCCGCGCCCAGCGGCCCCGGCTTGAGCAGGATGGCGTCGGCGATGCCGATCTTGCCGACGTCGTGCAGGAAGGCCCCTTTGATCAGCCCCCGCATGCGCTGGGCGTCGAGGCCGGCGGCCTCGGCCAGGCGGATGGCGATCAGGGTGACGCGATAGGAATGGAGGCCGGTTTCGCCGTCGCGCTTGGCGATGGCGTCGCCGAGCACGGCCAGGGTATCGAGATTGGCATGGAGCAGGCGCAGGGCGTCTTCGACCAGCCGGCGATGCAACGCCCGGATCGCCGGATACAGCAGCAGGCTGGTCGCCGCCACCGCCAGGGCGACCAGGCCCGATACGCGGGCGGCGCTGCGCAGCAGCCGCGCCACCACCGGCCGTTCGACCAGGTAGGCGCCCTCGAAAAAACCGCCGACCATGCCGTCCTGCCGCATTGGCGCGACCACCTGGACGTAGACGTCGCCGTCGAGAAGCATCAGGCGCGTCCATGGTACTCCGTCGGCGGGGAAGCCGTGGGGATGCGCATCCATCCATTCTTCAGCGGCGGTGGCCTGGGGCGAGATGCTGTGGGCGAGCGGAGCGCCCGCCGCATCGTAGACCTCGGCCACGACGAAATGGCCCTCGGGGAGCTGCCGGCGCGCGGCGAGGAAGCGTTCGAGTGCCGTCTGCAGGGTGGCGGTGTCGCCGGGCGCCGCCCTCTCGCCCGGGATGTCGGCACGGCGGGTGAATTCCAGCGCCTCGTTCAGGGCAATGGCGGTGAAATGCCGGCGCAGCAGCGCCACCTCGAAGGCAAAGGCCACCACGCCCAGAACGAGAGAAATCGTCAGCCCGCCCAGCACCACGCGCCGGGCCAGCCGAGCAAGGCCCGGTTTGCGGATCCTTATGGGAATGTCGGCATGGAGGCCGGCTTCATGCCGACCGTTCGCGCGGGTCACCATCTCGCCGCTCCGTTCCCACCACCGTGAGCCCAGCTTGCCACAATGGCCGGGACGAGTCGCGTGGCTCGGAGCGCGGAGCTCCAGCTCCGCATCCCTCTTTGCGGACCTGGAGCTCCGCGCTCCATCGGATAGGCGGCGAGGTACAGAATCGGAATCGCCATCGGCTTGGTGGTGCCCCTGCAGCCCGCCGTCGCTGGCCATGCGGTGTCGCCGCCGAGGAAAATCATGGATCGTCAGCGGATTAGCCCCGAGTCAGGCAGTACAGGCGCTGAACTTGAGAGGCGTTCTCAAAACGTGGTCATGTGGTGGACACACGCCACAGGAGGACGACATGAGAACCGCATTGATCACCATTTTGGCCGGGATCGGCATGCTCGGCTCGGCGGCCGCCGCCGAACAAGAGACTGAGAGGTGGCCGGTAATGAGCGGCCAGCCGTACCACAGCGAGAACACGCAAATTCAGCTTCCGCTGCCTGCCTCGCCGCAAGTCGTCACGCAGGCGGATCATGGGCGCGCCTTCTTGCCCGAGAACCGGATCCGGGTCACGTCGCGCGACCCGACCACGGTGCGCATCGAGCGCTTCCACGACGAATACCTGACCGCTCCGGTGTTCGCCGACTGATGGGGAGATGGCGATGGACCAGCTTGCCCTGACGACCCTCGATGGCGGTGAATGGTTCATGAGCCGCCCGGCACTCGCGCAATGGGCCGCGCACCTGCGCGGCCCGGCCATCACGCCCGACGACCCCGGCTATGATGCGGCACGGCAGGTGTGGAACGCCATGGTCGACCGCCGGCCCGGCCTGATCGTGCGCTGCGCCGGCGTCGCCGACGTGCTGCAGTGCGTACGCCTCACCCGCGATCGGCGATTGCTCACCGCTGTGCGCGGCGGCGGCCACAACATTGCCGGCCTCGCCATGTGTGACGGCGGTCTGGTGATCGACCTCGCCGACATGAAGGCGGTGCGGGTGGCGCCGTGGGAGGGGCTGGCCCGCGTCGGCCCGGGGGCCACCCTCGGCGACTTCGATCGCGAGGCCCAGGCGTTTGGGCTGGCGACGCCGCTCGGCATCAACTCGACCACCGGCGTCGCCGGCCTGACCCTCGGCGGCGGCTTCGGCTGGCTCAGCCGCAAATTCGGCCTGACCGTCGACAACCTGGTGTCGGCCGACGTGGTCACCGCCGATGGCGACCTGGTGCGCGCCAGCGAATGCGACAACCCGGATCTGTTCTGGGCGCTGCAGGGCGGCGGCGGCAATTTCGGCGTCGTCACCTCGTTCGAGTACCGCATGCACCGCGTCGGCCCCGAGGTTGTGGCCGGGTTGATCGTCCATCCCCTGGCGGCGGCCTCCGAGGTGGTGCCGAAATACCGTGACGTAGTGGCCGGCGCCAGCGACGAGCTGTCGTGCTGGCTGGTCCTGCGCAAGGCGCCGCCGCTGCCCTTCCTGCCGGCCGAGGTGCACGGGCAGGAGGTGCTGATCATGGCCTTGTGCCATATCGGCGCCGCCGTCGCGGCGCGCAGCGAGATCAAGGACCTGATGGCGCTGGGCAGCCCCGTCGGCAGTCACGTCGACACCATGCCGTTCGTCGCCTGGCAGGCGGCGTTCGATCCCCTGCTGGGGTCGGGGTCGCGCAATTACTGGAAATCGCACAACCTGGCCCGGCTCGACGACGAACTGATCGAGACGGTCGTCGCCCAGGTCGGGCGCCTGCCGTCGCCGGGCTGCGAGGTGTTCATCGGCCATCTTGGCGGCGCCACGCGGCGGCCGGCGGCCGATGCCACCGCCTACCCGCACCGCGACGCGGAGTTCGTGATGAACGTGCATACGCGCTGGGAGGATCCGGCCCAGGACGACTCATGCATCCGCTGGGCGCGGGCCCTGTACGCCGACACCGCCCGCTTCGCCACCGGCGGCGTCTACGTCAACTTCGTCAGCGCCGGCGACGAATTGGTGGCCGCCGCCTATGGGATGAATTACCAGCGCCTGTGCGCCATCAAGCGGCGTTACGACCCGCAGAATCTGTTCCGCCTCAACCACAACCTGCGCCCGCAGGGCTGAGGGGCCGTTTCTCCCTCTCCCGCTTGCGGGAGAGGGTTTTCATGGCGCTCCGTCACGCCACCCGCTTCTTCTCCGGCGCGAAGGGGCTGAGGCGCAGCCAGCGCTCCACCGACCGCGCCAGGGCCTCGTTGCCGGTCATGCCCAGGCGGCCACCGTCGCGGGCGCTGCGCACGTCGTCGAGTCCCATCCAGATCGCCGTCATCGTCCGCAGGTCGGTGGCGATGTAGAGGTCGACGTCGAAGCCGGGATCGACCGAGCACAGGTCGACGTCCTTGCCCGGCTCGACGATCAGCCACCAGTGCCGCTTGCTAGGCACCAGCTCGGGATACGAGAATTCGACGACGCAGCGCCGCGCCGGCATCGGGCTGGGGTCGAGATTGCGGCGCATGTCCCACATCAGCAGACCGGGATCGAGGTTGCGCAGACTGGGATGCGAGCGCACCCACCGCTGGCCCCAGGTACCCACCGCCATGACCACGCTGCCGAGATCGCGGCCGGCCTCGGTCAGCCGATATTCCGAGCCGCCGCCGGGCGTGCTCCGGTGCTCGACCACCCCGGCCTCTTCCAGCTCCCGCAGGCGTTTCGACAGCAGCGCCGGCGACATGCGCGGGGCGCCCCGGCGCAATTCGTTGAAGCGCGTGCTGCCGGCGACCAGCTCGCGCACCACCACCATGGTCCAGCGCTGGCAGAGAATCTCGGCCGCCATGGCAACCGGACAGAACTGCCCATAGCCTTGGCTTTCCATGTCACCCTCCAATGTCGCGCGACAGACTAGCAATCGCCCGGGCGGGGCGGTACGCGTGCAAACAGGAGACCACGGCGCCATTGCGAGCGAGGGATGTCGCCCCAAGCGCGCCGGCCTCTTCCTCCCGGTCGTGCCGCGGCGCCCAATGCATATATCGATCGGCTGATTCGTCTCCGCCGATTGGGTGTGCGGACTAGCCGTCACCCAATCTCGACATGTCGCGGCCGGCGGTTCAGAGTCGGTAATCGGCGGAGAGTTGCTGGGAGGAAGCCATGGCCTTTCTCGAGTGGGATGCGTCATTCGAAACCGGCGTCCAAGCCATCGATTACGAGCATCGCAAGCTGGTCGACCTGCTCAACGCGATCGACGAGGATCTGCGCGGCGGCCGGCCCCACGCCGAGATTGCCGGCACCCTGGGCGAGTTCCATTCGCTGGCGACGGCGCATCTCGCGCTCGAAGAGCGCTTCATGCGCAAGATCGGCGATCCCCAGTTGGCCGCACGGCGCCGGCGGCACGACCAGTTGCTCGACCGGGTGCGCGACATCATGGACGGCTTCGAGGGCGGCGGCTTCCCGGGCATGGCCGCCCTGTCGCAGGCGCTCAGCGACTGGCTCGCCGAACTGATGGACATGGACACGGCGTTCTTCGCCGACATGGCCGACGAAACCCTCAGCGAATGGGGCTTGAGCCGCCGGGCGGGCGTACCGCTGGCGCCGCCACGCCCGGGCGGGACGCGGCCGGCCCTCTGAGAGGCGCCGGTCACGCCGCCCCGTCGGGTTTCCTGGCGCCGCCGATCTCGCGCGGGGTGGACCTGGCCGTCGGCATCCACGTGTTGAGCGCCACCCGCGGGCCGCAGGCCGAGCAGCGGCTACAGTAAGGCCAAGTCTACCATCACCGTGAGCTACCTGCCTGTTACAGACGGTTGAACAAGCCTCGCCAACGCGCCTAGAGTAGGCTTTCGGGTTGGTAGCAATTGACAACTATTAAAAAGAAAAATAGCCGGTGCCCGCATTGTGCGGAAATCGCGCCCCAAAAGATCGTGCAGCAGCCGGGGCAGCAGCCACTGTTGTGGTGCGAGCTTTGCTTTCGGGTGACGATTGTCGATGGCGACTTGTCACTGCCGATCGATCCGCTGGCCTTGTCACCGGGGCTGAGCGTCCATATCGCCGCGCTCGATGCCGACCACGAACGCTTGATCGACATCCTAAACCATCTGCACGACGCCACGAAAGCCGGCGAGAGTAGTCCGCGCCTAAAGACAATCGCCGACCAGTTGCTCGACCACCTCGACGGGCATTTTCAGCGCGAGGAACGACTGCTCGAGGATTGGGGGTTTCCCGGGCTGGAAGAGCATCGAGACCAGCACGCGGATGTGCACGACAGGATGCGGCACTTCGTCGAGGATCTCCTTTCTGGTGCGAAAGATCTCGCCGACATCGGGCAGTTGATGAAGTTCTGTCTGGTGGCGCACCTGGCAGACGACATGAAGTACAAGGATTATCTCGCCGAACGGCGCGCCCATGGGCATTGATGTCGGCGACGGAGCACGAGGCCCACGGTCACCATGGGCTGTAGTCTTGGACGGGCTTGGCGGCTTTTGATGACGGCCTAACCCGTTAAAATGCTGGTGCCGGTTACAGGATTCGAACCCGTGACCCCCTGATTACAAATCAGGTGCTCTACCAGCTGAGCTAAACCGGCTTGGCGCAGACCTTAGGCGAGGGCCGCCGGCGCCGCAAGCGCCAAGAAGGCAGGCCGCAGGCGCCACGGCGGCGCCCCACTGCCGCTCAGCCGCGCGCCAGTTCGTAGAGGGCGACGGCGGCGGCGTTGGAGACGTTGAGCGATTCGACCGCCGTGGTCATCGGCAGGCGCACCAAGACGTCGCAGCGCTCGCGCACCAGCCGGCGCAGGCCCTCGCCCTCGCTGCCCAGCACCAGGGCGATTCGGCCGGCAAGGCCGGCCTCGGCCAGCGTCACCGGTGCGTCGGCGGCCAGCCCGGCGCACCAGAAGCCGGCCTCCTTCAGCGAATCGAGGGCGCGCGCCAGGTTGACGGCGCGAATCACCGGCATGCGCTCGAGCGCCCCCGACGCCGCCTTGGCCAGGGTGCCGGTCTCGTCGGGGGCGTGGCGGTCCTGCACGATCACCGCCGCGGCGCCGAAGGCGGCGGCCGAGCGCAAGACGGCGCCGACGTTGTGGGGGTCGGTCACCTGATCCAGCACCACGACCACGGCGCGCTCCTGGCCGCGGGTAAGCTCGGCGACATCCTCCACCCACAGCGCCGGCAGCGAATCGGCCAGCAGCGCCAGCCCCTGGTGCACGGCGCCCGGCGGCAGCAGCTTGTCGATGTCGGCGCGCTCGACGACCTGGCGGCGCACGTCGCCCAGCGCCGCACCGTGCTGCTGCTCGGCCTCGGCGGTCAGGACCAGCCGCTGCGGCCGCCGCTGGGGATTGGCCAGCGCCGCCAGCACCGCATGGGTGCCGTACAGCCAGACCATGCCGGCCGGCGGGCGCGCCGGCGTCGACGGCGGCCGGCGTGACGCATTGCGGGTGGGGCGGGTTTCTGGCTTGCGTCGGCTCATCGGAAATCCTGGCTGGGGCGCTCGGGTGAGGGCGTTAATGCGAAAGGCGATTTACGCCGCTCTTTTCGGATTGACAATAGCCGCGAAATCACCATAACTCCGGTCTCCCGGTGCGGCGGGCAGCCGAAGGGACCCGTGGAGGGGTGGCCGAGCGGTCAATGGCAGCAGACTGTAAATCTGCCGACGAATGTCTACGTAGGTTCGAATCCTACTCCCTCCACCACTTCCCCCAACGCTGTGCCATCCGGAAGGCAGTCGCGATGTCCGCGGGTGTAGCTCAATGGTAGAGCCCCAGCCTTCCAAGCTGGTTGTGCGGGTTCGATTCCCGTCACCCGCTCCATCGCGCATGTTGGATGAATCGAGCAGGTCTGCTGCAAAGGGGACGGGTTAAGGACGATGGCTAAGGCGAAATTCGAGCGGACGAAGCCGCACTGCAACATTGGGACGATCGGTCACGTCGACCATGGCAAGACGTCGCTGACGGCGGCGATCACCAAGGTGCTGGCCGAAGCCGGCGGCGCCACCTTCACCGCCTACGACCAGATCGACAAGGCGCCGGAGGAGAAGGCGCGCGGCATCACCATCTCGACCTCGCACGTCGAGTACGAGACGGCCAACCGCCACTACGCCCAC
>JAKFEE010000012.1:0-2270 GCA_036675815.1 Rhodospirillaceae bacterium | reverse complement strand
GAGCACGGCGCCGCAGCGATCGCACTTTTCCCACAGGCCTTCGGGGACGTTGCGGCGCTTGGCGGAGGCGCCGGCGTCGGTGCGGATGCCCGAGGGCATGAGTTTCTTGAGCCAGGACATGTGCTGCGTGTTCCCCTGTTCAGGCTAGGCATGAGGGCCGGTCACGGGCGGGCGCCCGTATTCGGCCAAGCGGGTCAGTTTAGCGCAGCGGTTGTTGGGGACGGGAGACGGGGGGGTATGGAGGGCCAACCGTCGCCAGCCGCGGGAGGCACCCCTGATCGAAACCAAGCGAGTATCGGGGAGCGACTTTCGATCAGGGGTGCCTCCCGCTCAGAACGGTCAGGGGAGCTGGGAGAAGAGCAAGAGCACCTGAGTCCGGCTCAACTCTGTCCGGATACGTCCAATGCTGCGCGCAGGGGGGCGAGGAAGTCGCGGGCGGCGGCGACCGGGTCGGCGGCCTGGGCCAGGGTCTCGACCAGGGCGCTGCCGACCACCACCCCGTCGGCCTCGCGGGCCATGGCGGCGGCGCGGGCGGCGTCCTTGATGCCGAAGCCGGCCACCACCGGCACCCGGCTGGTGGCGCGGATCGTCTGCAGGCGCTCGCTGGCGGCGCCGGTGTCGAGGCGGTCGGCGCCGGTCACGCCGGCGTAGCTGACGTAGTAGAGGTAGCCTTCGCCCTCGGCGCAGAGCTGGGCGATGCGTGCATCAGAGGTGGTCGGCGCGGCCAGCAGGACCAAATCCAGGCCGTGGGCGGCGAAGCCGGTGCGAAAGTCGGCGGCCTCCTCCGGCGGCAGGTCGACCAGCAGGATGCCGTCGGCGCCGGCTTCGACCGCGGCCTTGGCGAAGGCCTCGGGGCCGCGGATCTCGACCGGGTTGAGGTAGCCCATCAGCACCACCGGGGTGTCGGCGTCGCGCTCACGGAACGCGCGCAGGCTGTCAAAGATGTACTGCAGGCCGGTGCCACGGGCCAGCGCGCGTTCGGAGCTGCGCTGGATGATCGGGCCGTCGGCCATCGGATCGGAGAACGGCACGCCGAGCTCGATCACGTCGGCGCCGGCTTCGACCAGCGCATGCATGACCGGCACGGTCGCGGCCAGTGACGGGTCGCCGGCGGTGATGAACGGCACCAACGCCTTGCGGCCGGCGGACTTGAGCGCGGCGAACTTGCGCTCCAATCGGTTCACGGCGTGGCGGCTCATAGCGCGATCCCCTCGCGGCCGGCGATGGTGTGCACGTCTTTGTCGCCGCGTCCGGACAGGTTGCACAGGACGAGCTGGTCCTTGGGCAGCTCGCGCGCCAGCTTGATCGCCTGGGCGATGGCGTGGCTGGACTCCAATGCGGGCAGGATGCCCTCGGTGCGCGCGAGCTGATGGAAGGCGGCCAGCGCCTCGTCGTCGGTCACGCCGACGTACTCGGCCCGGCCGGTGTCCTTGAGGAAGGCGTGTTCGGGGCCGACACCGGGGTAATCGAGCCCGGCGGAGACCGAGTGGGTCTCGATGATCTGGCCATCGTCGTCGCACAGCACATAGGTGCGGTTGCCGTGCAGCACGCCGGGGCGGCCGGCGGACAACGAGGCCGCGTGGTGGCCGCTGGCGATACCCTCGCCCGCCGCCTCGGCGCCGACCAGGCGCACGCCGCGGTCGTTGAGGAAGGCATGGAACACGCCAATGGCGTTGCTGCCGCCGCCGACGCAGGCGGTGACCACGTCGGGCAGGCGGCCGTACTCGGCCAGCATCTGCGCGCGCGCCTCGCGCCCGACCACGGCGTTGAAGTCGCGGACCATGCGCGGGTACGGATCTGGGCCGGCGACGGTGCCGATGATGTAGAAGGTGTCGTGGACGTTGGTGACCCAGTCGCGCATCGCCTCGTTGAGCGCATCTTTGAGCGTGGCCGAACCGCTGGTGACCGGCACCACGGTCGCGCCGAGCAGCTTCATCCGGTAGACGTTGATCTTCTGGCGCTCGATGTCGGTGGCGCCCATGTACACCACGCACTCCAGCCCGAGGCGCGCGGCGACGGTGGCGCTGGCGACCCCGTGCTGGCCGGCACCGGTCTCGGCGATGATCCGGGTCTTGCCCATGCGGCTGGCGAGCAGCGCCTGGCCGATGGTGTTGTTGATCTTGTGCGCGCCGGTGTGGTTCAGGTCTTCGCGCTTGAGCAGGATGCGCGCGCCGCCGACTTCGCGGCTCAGGCGCTCGGCGTAATAGATCGGGCTGGGACGGCCGACGTAGTGCGCCAGGTCATCCTCGAAGGCGGCGACAAAGGCCGGA
>JAKFEE010000045.1:0-11761 GCA_036675815.1 Rhodospirillaceae bacterium | reverse complement strand
GGAGCTCCGCGCCGGCCTCGCCACCAACCGCAGGAGAAGCCCCATTGACAACAAAGGCCCGATTAGAGAAGCGCGGACCTCCAGGTCCGCAAGCCCATGCGGAGCTGGAGCTCCGCGCTCCGGGCGGCTTGAGAGCCACTCCCATCCCGTGCTGGACAGCGGCACGCCGTCGCGGCATCTGTAGGTGTGATGAACGCCTCGCCTGACATTTCCGCGGACGTGCTGGTCATCGGGGGCGGCTTGGTCGGTGGCACCATGGCCTGCGCCCTGGGCGATGCCGGCGTTTCGGTGGTCTGCGTCGACCGCGAGCACCCGCAGCGGTCATTGGGCGAAGCCTTCGACGGCCGCGCTTCGGCCGTCGCGCTGGGCTCGAAGGTCATGCTGGAGGTGATTGGCCTGTGGCCGCACATGGCGCCGCTGGCCGCCGCGATCGACGACATCCGCGTGTCCGAGGGCAACTCGCCGCCGTTCCTGCACTACGATCATCGCGCCCTCGGGGATGAACCGCTGGGCTGGATCGCCGAAAATCGTGGTATCCGCCGGGCGCAGGCCGCCCGCGTGGCGCAACTGGCCAGCGTCACTTGGCTCACCGGCAGCGAAATCACCGCTCTGGCTCATACGCCACACGGGGTCGAAGGGCGGCTGAACGATGGCCGACGCATCGGCGCCCGCCTGGCGGTGGCCGCCGATGGCCGCCCGTCGCCGACCCGCCACGCCGCCGGCATCGGCGTCCTGACATGGGATTATCGGCAGGTCGGCATCGTCTGCACCGTCGCCCACGGCCTGCCGCATCGCGGCATTGCGCACGAGCGCTTCCTGCCGACCGGCCCCTTCGCCATCCTGCCGCTGCCCGGCAACCGCTCGTCCATCGTGTGGGTCGAGCGGACCGATCTGGGGCAGGCGATCGTGGCGGCCGAGGACGCCACCTTCCTCGCCGAACTCCGCTTGCGCTTCGGCGGCTTCCTCGGCGACCTCGCCGTCGAGGGACCGCGCTTTGCCTATCCGTTGTCGCTGCAGCTCGCCGACCGCTACACGGCGCCGCGCCTGGCCCTGATCGGCGATGCGGCGCACGGCATGCATCCGATCGCCGGCCAAGGCATGAACATGGGATTGCGCGATGCGGCGGTCCTGACCGAATTGGTCGTCGACACGCTGCGCCTCGGCCTCGATCCCGGCGCCCCCGACGTGCTGGCGCGCTACCAGCGGTGGCGCCGCTTCGACAACGCCCTGATGCTGGCCGTCACCGACGGCCTGAATCGATTGTTCTCGAACGGCCTCGGCCCGCTGCGCCTGGCGCGCGGCGTCGGCCTCGGCGCGGTCGAGCGGCTGCCCCCGCTGAAGCGGCTGTTCATGCGCCATGCCATGGGATTGGTCGGCGACCTGCCGCGGCTAATGCGGGGAAAAAGGGTGTAGCCGCACCATCGCCCCGGAACTCCCATCCCGGTGGCGGGGTTCTTCTGCCAGTGTGGCCCGCCCACACGCAGCAAGGAGACCATCCCCATGCGCGTTCTCATTTGCATCCTCGCTCTGACCGCCCTCGCCGCCTGTGCGGAACAGGGGCCGCGGCAACTGGTGAGCGCCAGCACCGTGACGACGCCGACCTTCGGCTACTCCTACGATCTCGAAGACCGGCAATTGGCGTCGGCTTATGCCGCGCAAACCTGCGGCCGCATGGGTGCGCGCGCCTATCATGCCGGCACGCAGGCCTTTGTCGGCGAAGACGACCGCGTATCCTTCTTCAACTGCCGCTGACGAGGGCGCCCGCGGCTTGGCCGGCGCCTGCCGGCCAAGCAGGAGGGTGCCGGCGGATGGAACCGATGCGGATCACCGCCATGACACTGGCGCTGGCCGCGATGAGCGGCTGCACCGAGGGCGCCGACCGGCAGCTGGCGCCGCCGGCGCCCAGCCCACCCTCGGCCGCGTTCATTCACGCCCCCGGCGAGCTGTCCCGCATGGCGCTGCAGGCCGAGAAATTCTGTTCGATGTACGGCGGCATCCCTTTGCTCGAGCGCGACGTCCCGCTCGGTGACGGCGATCTGCTGGCCGAATTCACCTGCGTCGACATCGCCGACTGATCAGTGGCAGCCGCCGCCACCACCCCCGCAGCCGTGGCCAGATCGACGCGGGGCATCGTTGGGGCCGGGGTCGCGCGACTTGCCGGAACTCTCCAGGGCGTCGAGATAGGCCGCCCAGGCACGATCCTGATTCCGGCCGAGATCGTAGAGATAGGACCATGTGTAGATGCCAGTATCGTGGAGATCGTCGAAGCTCAGCTTGATGGCATAATTGCCCACCGGCTCGATGCCGATGATGCCGACGTGGCGCCGCCCGGCCACCACCTGCTTCTCGGACGGGCTATGCCCCTGCACCTCGGCCGAGGGGCTCTCGACACGCAGCAGCTCGGCGCTGATGCGGAAGGTCTCGCCATTGTCGAAGCTGATTTCCAGCTGCTTCTCGCTGGCATGATAACGGATCTCGGTCGGCCAGTGCTCGGTGCCGTACTCGTTCATGGCTTGCCTTCCTCGTCCATCTTGCGCGCCTCGTCAGGCAGCATGATCGGGATGCCGTCGCGGATCGGATAGGCCAGGCCGGCCTTGTCGCTGATCAGCTCCTGACGCTCGGCATCATAGCGCAACGGCCCCTTTGTCACAGGACACACGAGGATGTCCAAGAGCTTGGGGTCGATCAGGCGGGCCGAATCGCTCATGGCGCTCACGCGAACAGGAGCGACGACAGCCGGCGCCGCGCCGATATCGTCAACGGGTCGGTCGGGCCGAAGGCCTCGAACAGCTTGACCAGTTGCTTGCGCGCCGCCTCCTCGTTCCAGGCCCGCTCGCGGCGGACGATCTCAAGAAGCTCGTCGACCGCGGCCTCGCGCTCTCCCGAGGCGTAATAGGCCATGGCCAGATCGTAGCGCGCCTGGTGATCGTCGGGGGCTGCGGCCACGCGCTGGCGCAGGTCGGCGGACGAGCCGGCCTGCTCGGCCTGCTCATGCACCTCGATGGCACTGCGCGCCGCGGCGATGTCGGCGTGACCGGCCAGTTCGGCCGGCACCTCGGCCAGAATCGTACGGGCGCCGTCGATGTCGCCCAAGGCGATGGCGCTGCGCACCAACCCGGCGATGGCGGCGGGATTGCGCGGGTCCTCGGCCAGGATGTCCTGATAGATGGCGGCGGCGGTGGCGGCATCGCCCTGCGCCAGCATCTCCTTGGCCTCGGCCAGCGCATCCTCGATGCCGCCGCCGACGCGCTCGCCGGCCAGGCGATCGATGAAGGCCTGGAGCTGGCTGTCGGGCAACGAACCGACGAAGCCGTCGACCGGACGGCCGCCCTTGAAGGCGTAGACCGTCGGCACCGACTGGATGCGCAGCTGCGCCGCCAGTTCCTGGTTCTGGTCGACGTTGATCTTGACCATGCGCACCGCGCCCTTGGCCTGGGTGACCAGGCGCTCGAGGGCCGGCCCCAACTGTTTGCACGGCCCGCACCATGGCGCCCAGAAATCGACGATCACCGGCACCTGCATCGACGCCTCGATGACGTCGGCGGCGAAGGTGGCGGTGTTGCTCTCCTTGATCAGGCCGCCCGCCGGCGCCGCCGCATTGCCGGGCTGACCGCCGCCCTTGCCGAACAGGAAATCCATCGTGCTGCCTTCCCATATCAGGATCTTCGAGGGAAATATGTGGACCGTAGAATGTTGCGTGGCAAGTGCCAACCGCGCCGTTCGGATAGCCCGTTCGAACGGTACCGGCGCCGCGGATTTTTTTGAAAAGGGCGCTTGCAAACCACCCGGCTTTACGTATTATCCGGGGCCTCCGCTCCTGCCGGGACGGAGAATCGAACGAGCGGGCGGGCGTAGCTCAGGGGTAGAGCACAACCTTGCCAAGGTTGGGGTCGAGGGTTCGAATCCCTTCGCCCGCTCCAGTTCGGTGACATCCCTTCCATCCGAAGCCGGGGCCATTCCGAACCTGCGGGGCGGGCGGAAACGAGCGGGCGGGCGTAGCTCAGGGGTAGAGCACAACCTTGCCAAGGTTGGGGTCGAGGGTTCGAATCCCTTCGCCCGCTCCAAATTCCAGCATATTGCGAAGGTGCTTAGAGAAATCCGCCGTTGAGCGGCTTTCTTGGCTGCTACGGCTCGTCAAACAGCGCCGCGACCTCGGCCATCGGCAGGAACATGCGGCGGGGCTGGTCGGGCAGCGACCGGAAATCGTGCCGGCGGTAGAACTCCGCCGCGGCGCCGTCTTTGGCGTCCACAAGGACCGCCATGGATGCGACCTCGCTGCGCAAGGCACGGTGCAGCGCATCGAGCAGCAGGAGGGTGCCGAGACCTGCCCCTCAGTGCCGCTCGTCGACGGCCAGCCGGCCGAGCAAAGTCGCCGGGAGTACGGGGTAGCGCGGCAGGCGCTTCGTTGAGGCAGCGGGCAGGTCGGCAGCGAGCACCGATGCGTTCGACAGGGTGTAGTAGCCGATCACGGCCGACGAGGGTGGCCGCACCAGGACGAACGGGGCCGCGACGCGACGGCGCGCGTCCTGTCCGGCTTGGATCGCGAGATAGCGGTCGAGCGCAGGCACCCCGGAGCGGAAGTCGTCGCGTTCATGCCGCCCTGTGTCGAGCGGCTCGATGACCGGGATGGGCGCGTTCACATCCGGCTCAGGTGTCGCCGATCACCGACCTGTAGCGCGCAACCCGCTCGCGCATGCGCGCGCTCGGCTCGCGCGGATTGAGGAGCGCGTCCACGAACGCCTGCGAGTCGCGCACGCTCAAGCGGATGATCTCGTGATCTTCGATCGTGCGCCGGGCAGCTTCCTGCACGCTGGTGAGCACGAAATCGGTGACGGTGCGGCCCTCCAGGGCCGCCGCGCGCTCGATCAGCGCCTTCTGCTCGGCCGTTACGCGCGCCTCCAGGCGCTCTGCCCGCCGGCGGACGGCGGCCGACCGCGACGAGCGGGGTTGTGACTGGGCCACCGGATACCTCCCTTACCGGGAACAATGTGCGGCCAACGGCCGGTCAAATCAACATCTCGGATCGATAACGCCAAGTCTGCAGTACCGTCACTGCTCGGCCAGCCAATCTTCGGCCAGCAAGCCATCGACACGATCAACGGTGTCCCCTACTCGGCGGCGCCGTCGTCGAGGTCGCCCAGCATGGGCGCGGCGTCGGGGCTGAAGTCGCGGCGGCTGCCGCGGTTGCGCGACGCGCGCGGCGCGGTGTCCGGCTGGAAGACGTAGCAGCCGCCCAGCGGATAGCCCGATTCGAGGGCGTTGGCGAAGGCGTCGACATCGACGTGGCGCGAGCCGGAGATCAGCATGGCCCGCCGCAGCACCGTCACCGCCTCGAGCGCATCGGCGTCGAGCGCCGTCTCGGCCCAAGCCAGCAGGCGCCGCAGGTCACGCCCGGCGAAAGCCGCGGGTGCCACCAGGGCCGTGCCCTCGGCGGTCCAGCCCAGCACCGCCTCGCCATCGCGGTACAGCCGGGCGGCCTGGGCGGCGCCCGGCGTCGTCACCGGAACTTCGGCAAGATAGTCGCGCGAGGCCGTGCCGCGGGCGGCATGGGTCACCGCCAGGGCCGCCATGTCGAACATGTGGGTGCACTGCTCGGGCCCCGGCGTATGGCGTTGGGCGGCCAGCGGATGGGTCGAAAGCGGCATGCCCACCAAACGCTGCAGGCGCCGCCCCGCCTCGGGGCACAACGACCACGGCACCCGAATGGCCAGCGGCTCGACGGCGGTGACACGGCGGCCGTCGTGACGGACGACGGCACCGACGCGGTGCAGGTCGTCCTCGAGATCGGCACGCGCCAGGCCGGGTTCGGTGGTGATGCGGATGCGCCGCCGATAGATGCCGGGTCCCATGTCCTCAGTCCCAAGTTTGCGCCAGCACATTGACGGCCGCCGCAGGCGGTAGGAACATGCTCAGCCAGTGTGGAAAAGCCAAGGAGGAAACCACGGTGGCACGCATTTCGGTGAGATTCGCGAGCGAGCAGGCCGGCCTCGCCGAGGCGCAGCGCCAGGCCGATACGCGCCGGCAAGCGGTATTCCTGGTGCGGGTTTCCGACGAGGACGCCTGGTTCTGGGAAATCCATGACGCACAGCAGGCCGGTCAGGACAGCCTGCCGGTGCGCCCGCGATGAGCGTCGACGCCGCCCTTTCCGCCTTCCGCGCCCTCGCCGGGCGCTGGCAGCTCACTGCCGAGCAGGCCGCCGACCTGCTCGGCGTCGCCCCGGCACTGCTGCACTCGTCGACCGACGACACCGCGCTCGGCGCCGACGCGATCGCCCGCATCCAACAACTGACGGCCATCGCCCGGGCGCTCAACACCCTGTACAGCCGGCCGCTGGCCGATCAGTGGATGACGCAGCCGAACGCCGCGGCCCCGTTCAACGGGCAATGGCCGCTGGACCTGCTGATCGAGGTCGGCCTGCCGGCATTCCGGCAGATGCGGGAAACGCTCGAAGCCCAGATGTGACCTGCCGCGACGGCGAGCACCGCCCTGCCGCCCTGGGGGGCGACAGGGCGACCTTCGCTCAGCCGCGCAATTCTTCGACCTTGCGGCGCATTGCCTGGAGCAGGCCGTCGATGCTGCCCGAGGTGCGGATGGTCGAGGTGTACTCCGAGCGATGGGTGATCGCCATGCTGACGCCCTCGACGACGATATCGACCACACGCAGGCGCCCGCCGCCGTCCGTCGCCCGCCACGTCACCGGTATCGCCGGCCCGCGCGGGCGCTCGACGCGCGTGTCGATCACCATGCCGCCGGCCTCGTTGCGCGTCGAGATCACGCGAATTTCCTCGCCGGCGTATTCGTCGAAGCGCTTCACCCAGGTGAATACCGTCAAATCCTCGAACAGGGCCAGGAATTCGCGCTGCTGCTCCGGGGTGGCCGTACGCCAGTAACGGCCAAGAACGAATCGGCCGATCGCCGGCAGGTCGAAGGAGCTGTGCAGGAGATTGCGGAAGCGCCGCTCCTTCTGCGGCAGGCTGAGATCGTTCGAGGCCATGACCACGGCCTCGTCACGCAGGCCGGCGATCAGACGTTCGGCGTCGTGCTGCGTGGCGGCCATCGTCGGCGTGGCCAAGCCCATCGTGCAGGCGGCGCAGAAGAAAGTGGTAATCAGGCGGCGTCGTGTAAACATCATTTGCGTCCAATCAAATAACACCGTCGGTACGCGACAGACCAAGCGTCAGGCGCCCCAATGAGGCGCCAGTAAGTACCGAATGCCACCGAATTATCACAGCCTATGCCAAAAGTCGAGTATGGAGCTGCGTTATTCCAGCGCCGCCTTTTCCTCCACCAAGAGCATTGCCGCCAAACCGCTGCCTGCACTGCGAAAACCGGTGATCTGACGGCGATAAAGCCGTGACGAAAGCAACTCCGACGGCGTCGGCAGGCGTCGCGAACAGTGGTTGCCGGAGTCCCGAGGGCGGCTCATAAACGGCCGATGGACACGCTCACCCTCGCCGCCTTCGGCTTAACCTATGTCGGCATGGCGTTGGGTCGCGCGCCGGGACTGAAGCTCGACCGCACCGGCATGGCGCTGATGGGGGTGGTGATGCTGCTGGCCGGGGGCGCATTGCGGCCGGGGTCCATCGGTGCCGCCGTCGATGCGCCGACCCTGCTGCTGCTGTTTGCCCTGATGATCGTTTCGGCGCAATTCGCCGCCGCCGGAGTCTACGCCTACGTCGCCAGCCGCATCACCGCCGGCCGCGGCAGCCCGGCAAGGCTGTTGGCCGTCGTCGTCGCTGCCGCAGGTGCGCTTTCGGCGGTATTGGCCAACGACATCATCGCCTTCGCCATGGCGCCGATCATCGCCGAGGGGACGCGCCGCCGCGGCCTCGACCCGCGCCCCTTCCTCATCGCCCTGGCCGGCGCCTGCAACGCCGGCAGCGCCATGACCATCATCGGCAATCCGCAGAACATCCTGATCGGCCAGAGCGGCCAACTCGACTTCTGGGGATTCGCCGCAATCTGCGCCCCGCCGGCGCTGATGGGCCTCGCCGTGGTGTTCGCCGTCATTCGCTGGCAGTGGCGCGATGCCCTGGCGGCGACGCCGATACCCATCCTGGACACGGCCCCCCGGCCTGACACGTGGCAGATGGCGAAGGGCGTGCTGGCGGTGATCGCCCTGGCGGCGTTGTTCGCCACGCCCCTGCCCCGCGAAATCGGCGCTCTGGTCATTGCCGCGCTGCTGCTGGCCAGCCGCCGCCTATCCAGCCGCGACATGATCGGCGCCGTCGACTGGCACCTGCTGCTGCTGTTCGCCTGCCTGTTCATCATCACCCATGCCTTCGCCGGGCTGGGCCTCGCCGCCGAGGCGATGGCGCAGCTGGCCGGGAGCGGAGTGCTGCCCGACCGGCTGCTGGTGATGGCGCCGCTGATGCTGGCCGCCAGCAACACCATCGGCAACGTTCCGGCGGTCATGCTGCTGCTGTCGGTATGGCCGCAACCTGCGGAGGGCGCACTGCTGGGGCTGGCGGTTTTGTCGACCCTGGCCGGAAACCTTCTGCTGCTCGGCAGCCTGGCCAACATCATCGTCGCCGAGCGCGCCGCCTCGGTCGGGGTTCGGCTGAGCCTTGCCGATCACGCGCGCAGCGGCATCCCCATGACGCTGGTGTCGATGGCCGCGGCGGCGGCCTGGCTGGCGCTGGCCGGCGCCATGCCCTGGTAGGCGGCGGCCGTCAGTTGCACTGGCCGAGGGAGCCCTCGGCGCAGACGCGCTTGCCGTCGATCCAGGTGGCGCCGCTGAGGTCGGCGTAAAGCAGATCGGCGCCGGTCGTCCTGGCGCCGGTAAGATTGGCACCGCGCAGAATCGCCCGGTACAGTCGCGCCCGCCGCAAGTCGGCCTCGACCAGGGATGCTCCGGCCAAATCGGCCTTGGTGAAGTCGGCCTCGATGAAGACGCCGCCGTTCAGGTTTGACCGTTGCATCTCGGCGCTGATGAACTTGGCGCGATAAGCATTGACCTCGGCCAGAATGGCGTCTTGCAGGTTGGCGCGCGCGAAGCTGGCATCGACCAGCCGCGCCCCGGTGAGGTCGTGCCGGGCGAGGTTTCGCCCATCGAGATAGCAGCGCTGCCAGTTTACGCCGGGGCCGGGCGGGGTGGTGCAATCCTGGCTCCACCCGGGAGCGGCGATGGTGAGGCTGAGGGCAGCAGCAAGGACGGCAAGAACGCGCATGGGCTAGATTTAAACGCCCATGCCCCGAACGCAAAGTTGAATTCCGAAGAGGTGGCACTCCGCGCAAAACGGTAAGGGAACGCCGAGGCGGCGCATCCTGTTCATATATCAGGATGGACAGGGAGGCCTTGATGGGGCAGACGCGCGCCGATGAGGCTCTACTCGAAGCCGAGCGGCTGTGGTTGGCGGGCGACGAACAGCGCGCCCGAGAGGCTTATCGTCGCGCCCGCATGCTGTATCGCGAAATCGCCGACGCGCCGGGCGAGGCGGCGGCCCTCACACAGTTGGGCGACCTCGAACGCCGTTTGGGTCATCATGCGGCGGCGCGCGAGGCCTATGTGGCGGCGCGCGCACTCTATGCGCCAGACGGCGACCAGCGCGATCAGGCGGCCCTGTTGGCGCGACTGGGCGAGCTTGCCGTGCACGATGACAAGCCCAACGAGGCGCGCCAATGCTATGCCTCGGCCCGCGAACTGCTGCGCGCGGCCGCGGACCTGTCGGGCGAGGCGCACGTCCTGAGGCGCCTCGGCCATCTCGAGCACACCCAGGGGCGTCACGACGTCGCGCTGGATCTCTATACCGAGGCACGCGAAATGTATCGCCACGCCGGCGACGGCTTGGGCGAGGCCCATACGCTCAAGGCGTTGGCGGGGCTCTTGCGAACCGTTGGCCGCATCGACCGCGCCCATCGCCTGTACGAAGAGGCGATCAGCCTGTTCGCCGGCAACGGCGACGTCCTTGGCGAGGCCGGCGCCCGGAGCGGGCTCGCCCGCCTGTTGCGCGGCCAGCCGGATGGCATCGAAGCCTATCGGCAATTCGAAAAGGCGGCCGAACTGTACGGGCTGGCGGGCCATTTGAAAGGCGAGGCCGATGCCCTGGTCGAATTGGCGCATATGGAGATGGCGACCGCCGATTCGGCGAGGGCGCACAGCCATCTCAGCCATGCGGCGCGGCTCTACGGCCAAGGCGGCCACCTCGACCTCAAAGCCAAGGTCGAGGGAGAACTGAAGGGTGGAGCCGCCTAGGCCGCTTCGGCCTAAGCAGCTCAGCGCACGTCCATCACGTAGCGCCGCAGCGAATCGACCTCCATCGTCGCCTCTTCCAAACGGCTCTTCACGACGTCACCGATGGTGACGATGCCGACCAGCCGCTGATCTTCGACCACCGGCAGGTGGCGCACGCGGCGGTTGGTCATGACCGCCATCAGCGACTGCAATGAATCCTGCCGGCCACATACCAGGACGTCGCTGCTCATGAGCTGACGCACCGGCATGGCATAGACGCGATCGCCGTACTCGGCGATGCCGCGCACGATGTCGCGCTCGGAGAGGACGCCTACGATGGCCTGCTGATCGTCGATGACGATCAGGGCACCGATGCGGTGTGCCGCCAGGACCCTGGCCGCCTCGCCGATGGTGACATCGGCCTTGGTGGTGACCACGTTGGTGCCCTTGTGCCGCAGGACGCTCTCGACAAGCATGTGTCCCCTCCCGTCATAGTGATCCTTACTTAGAAATGGCGGCAGGGCATGAGAGGCACAACCTCCCCATGCCCTGCGTCATACGGGGGTGTAGGATGCCGGCAATACCCCCGCGAATTCGGTGACGGCCTCGAGTTCGGCCTGCGGCTTCAACAGTTCGGGATCGCTCGTATGCCCGACGAATTCGGCGTCGAACCCGCCGCCGCGGCGGTGAACGCGGAAAATGCCGGCGCAGGCGCGGCACGGCACCATCCCTCCATCCTCGGCGGCGGGCGGCACGGCGATGACCGGGCCGCATCTACGGCAGACGGCCAGGGGCCGGTCATGGTGCGAAAAGCCGATGATGCCGTCCAATTGCCCGGCGGCGTGTGCGGCGAGGAACCGTTCGACCAGGGCCGCATCGAATTGCCGGCCCTTGACCTGCGCTAGGTTCCTGAGGGCTACCTCCACCGGCAGAGCCCGCCGGTACGGGCGGCTGCTGGTCATGGCATCGAAGGCGTCGGCGATAGCGACGACGCGCGCGACGAGCGGTATCTCCTCGTCAAGCAGCCCGGCCGGATAGCCGCGGCCGTCGGTACGCTCGTGATGATGGGTGACGGCATCGAGCGCCAGATAGGCCAGCGGATGCTCGCGCAGTAGGTCGTGGCCGACCCTGGGATGGGTGCGGATGGCCGCATACTCGGCCGCATCGAGCGCCACAGGCTTGCGCAGGATGGCGTCGGACACGCCAATCTTGCCCAGATCGTGCAGGAAGCCGCCGATGCCGGCCATGAACACGCCCGCCTCGTCGACGCCGGCCCTGGCGGCCAGCAGCCGCGCGTAATGGCCAACGCGCCACAGATGGCCGCCGGTATAAGCATCACGCGCCTCGACCACCGAGCCCAATACCAGCAGGGACCGCAGCAGCTTGTGATTGATCGCCGGGGACATGGACGCATGATAACGGTGTCAGCCGCCTCGGTGCAGGCACGCAAATGGCAGTCCCGCCCAGGGCTCCGAATCCAGGTTAACGAGCCGGCAGGCCGAGGATTGAAGCGAGATAGCCAACGTCCCATCCGGCGAGCTTGCGCCTGAGCTTGAGGGATTTCTTGTCGGTGACGGCGCGAACCAT
>JAKFEE010000025.1:0-2347 GCA_036675815.1 Rhodospirillaceae bacterium | reverse complement strand
CGCTACACCGGCCGCTGGTTCGAGATCGCACGCCTGCCCTTGCGCGCCGAAGCGCAATGCGACTCGGATGTTTCCGCCACCTACGTGCTGCACGACGATGGCATCGCAGTCATCAACCAGTGCTTGCACGAAGACGGCAGCGCAGCGGTCGTGCAGGGCGAGGCGCGCCTCACCGACCCCGATGATTCGGCCAAGCTGGAAGTCAGCTTTGCGCCCGAGTGGCTGCGCTGGCTGCCTTTCGTGTGGGCCGATTACTGGGTGCTTCATGTCGATGCCGACTACCAGAGCGCCCTGGTCGGCACGCCCGACCGCAAGCACCTGTGGTTGCTGTCGCGCACGCCCATGATCGAGCGCGAGCCGTACCAGCGCCTGGTCGATCACGCGCGGCTCAAGGGCTACGACCCGGGCCGTCTGATCCCTACGCCGCAGCAAGGCTGAGCGGCAGGCACTGCGCTGCCGCGGGTCGGGTTGCCGCCATGTTCGACCTGGCAGAACTCTTTCGACTATCGATCTCGCCCTGGGAATTGGTGGCGCGCGGCACCGCGATGTACTGGTTCCTGTTCGCGTTGTTTCGCCTCGTGCTGCGCCGCGACGTGGGCTCGATCGGGTTGGCCGACATTCTGCTGCTGGTGCTGATCGCCGATGCCTCGCAGAACGCAATGTCCGGCGGCTACGAGTCGGTGACCGACGGCGTCATTCTGGTGGCGACCATTGCCGGCTGGAACTACCTGCTCGACTGGGCTGCCTACCGCACGGAGTGGGTGCGCAGGCTGGTGGAGCCGCCGCCGTTGCTGCTGGTGCGCGACGGCCGCCTGATGCACCGCAATCTGAGACACGAACGCCTGTCGACCGAAGACCTGAAGGCCGAACTGCGCCAGCATGGCGTCGATGACTTGTCTTGCGTGAAGAAGGCCTGCATGGAAAGCGATGGCCAGATCAGCGTCATCACGATGAAGGCGAGCGCGGCTTCCAAGCCGCCGGCGCAGCCCCGTCCGTGAGTGCCGATCGCGCACCGCGCCCCGAGAAACTCTCAGTCTCTGACTGCTCGGTGCGTGATCGGGGCCGAAGCCCTTCGTTGCCGGCATTGCCGGCAACGAACTGCCGCTACAGCGTTCGCATCGACGGCGCGGCGCCCGCCGATGCGAGGCGCGTCACTGGCGCGGCGTGTTCGGCGAGCCGCCGGCCGGGCGGCTCAGGCCGGTGCGGTTGGCGTCCTCGTCGCCCGGGCCGGGATCGACCGGGCCGCCTTGCTGGCCGCTCCTCACGCCCTGCTTTTGCTGGCCGCCCTGTCCGCCTTGGCCGGTACGCGCGCTGCCTTGTTCCTGCTGGTCCGTGCCTTCACCCTGGTTCACCTTTGCGCCGCCTTGCTGCTCCGATGAACGTTGTTGCAAAGGATCCTTCTTCCCGGCTTGCGAATCCGCCTGCGGATTCTTCTTGGACTGGTTCATGTGACGCTCCTTTTCAAGGGTGAAGGTGAAGCGCAGCCGGCGCCGCACTGCCCTAATCGGGCAAGGCTCGTTCCCGGTACGGCACGGGTCCGCTACGTCGGCCGGCATAGCACTTGCCGCAATCGGGTTCGCGGCGGCCCGCGGCGGACCACCGGCAAGCACCCCAGGAGACCTACCCATGGCCAACAGCAGCCTGCTCGGCATCGACCGGGCGCCTTCCAACCCGCGCGGCCGCGACGCGGCCGATCTCGGTCCGAGCGACACCTCCGACAGCGGCAGCGACGTGGCCGGCCTCGGCGATCTGGACGAGGGCGATCCGGGCCTGCCCGCCGACGTCGCGGCCGACCCGGACAGCCAGCGCTCCGACACCGTGGCCGACTCCTTCTCGCCGGGCGCCGGCAGCGACCACACCGGCACCGGCGAGCGACGCAGCGCGGCGGGCGATGCCGGCCGGCGCGAGTCGGCCGACATCGGGCCCGACCGCATCGTCACCGATCCGGACGGGTTGTCGGAGGACGAAAGTTCGCATGAGGATCTGCTGGCGGACGGCAGCGATGGGGGACGTGACGAGGGTGACGACATGGACCTCATCGAGGCGGATCAGGAAGATGACGAGGAGGCTGGCGAAGAGGAGCGTTCCGGCCGGCCCTCACCCTAGCCCTCTCCCAGAGGGAGAGGGAACAATTCATCCGTCAACGAAGCGAGAGCAATTCAGTTGCGTGAGGGCCATGAGGGCCCGTTGTATTACTCCCTCGCGTGCGAGGGGCCCGTGCGTTGTATTGCTCCCTCGCCCCTTTGGGGAGAGGGCGGGGGTGAGGGGCGGCCCGTCCCTGCCTCCCGGCTGCAATCACTCCTGCACCAACAGCTCGCGCAAGGCCACGGCGTCCACCGGCTTGACG
>JAKFEE010000014.1:0-2347 GCA_036675815.1 Rhodospirillaceae bacterium | reverse complement strand
GGTCTTGTGGTCGCCGCGCGCGGCGGCAACGGCCTTGTTCGCGGCGTCGGCCAGCGAATCGGCCAGGATGATGGGCAGGCCGCACTCGCGCACGATCTTCATGCCCTCGTCGACGTTGGTGCCCGCCAGGCGCACGATCAGCGGCACCTTCAGGTCCTTGGCCGCCTGCACGACGCCCTGCGCGACCCAGTCGCAGCGGTTGATGCCGGCGAAGATGTTGACCAGGATCGCCTTCACGCCGGGATCGGACAGCACCAGGTTGAACGCCTGGCCCACCCGCTCCGGCGAGGCGCCGCCGCCCACGTCGAGAAAGTTCGCGGGCTCGCCGCCGGCGTACTTGATCATGTCCATGGTGGCCATCGCGAGACCGGCGCCATTGATGATGCAGCCGATGTCGCCCTGCAGGCCCACGTAGTTCAGGCCGTGCTGGCCGGCCTGCGCTTCGCGCGGGTCTTCCTGGGCCACGTCGCGCATCTCGGCGATCTGGCGGCGGCGGAAGATGGCGTTGTCGTCGAAGCTCATCTTCGCGTCGAGCGCCAGCACCTTGCCCTCCTTGGTGACGACCAGCGGGTTGATCTCGACCATCGTCGCGTCGAGGTCCCGAAAGGCGCGGTAGCAGGCCATGATGGTGGTCACCGCCTGGCTCACCTGCTTGATGCCCAGGCCCAGGCCGAAGGCGATCTCGCGCGCCTGGAAGGGCTGCAGTCCGACGGCCGGCTCCACCTCGATCTGCATGATCTTGTCGTGGCTGATTTCCTCGATGTCCATGCCGCCTTCGCCAGAGGCGATGACGAGGATGCGCTCGGTCTTGCGGTCGAGCACGAAGCCGAGATAGATCTCGCGCTCGAAGGGCTCGGCCGCTTCGATGTAGACGCGGTTGCACATCTTGCCTTCGGGGCCCGTCTGGTTGGTGACGAGCCGCTTGCCGAGCAGCTCGCGCGAGATGTCGGCCACCTCGTGGTAGGTGCGGCACAGCTTGACGCCGCCCGCCTTGCCGCGCCCGCCCGAATGGATCTGCGCCTTGACGGCCCAGTGCCAGCCACCGAGTTCGGTGGCGACGTACACCGCCTGGTCGGGGCTGTAGGCGACGCCGCCGCGCGGCACCGGCACGCCGAAGCCGGCTAGCAGCTCCTTGGCCTGGTATTCGTGAATGTCCATGCAATGCTCCTGTGATGTGTGTCCTGGCGCAGCCGGACGGACTCCTCCCCGAGGGGCGAGCCGGCCCGGACGGCCCGGCATTTCCTTGCGAGATCGCCCGGCGGTGAAACGCCGGGGGCCAGGCGTGTCGCGGGAGCGTCTTCTGGACGGAGCGCGACTCGGCTTGCGACGCAGCGCCCGTGCTGTGACGGGGCTGCGCGGTTGAGATGATGAAAATTCGTTGCGAAACGCGAACTGTCTTCAAGCGGCGGGACCGCGGGTGCGTTGCTTCGCCACGGCCGCCGCGACGGTGGCGTTCCTGAAGGCCCCTCAGCCGAGCTTGCCGTGCACCCTGTCGTGTACCTGTTCGGATAGCGGCCCGCATTCGGCGAGCAGCTCTTCGAGTTGTGCGAGTCTGCTTTCGGTGAACTCGCGATCCTTGATCTGCGGGGCGTTGATGTGCACGTTGAGCGCGGCGCTGCGCAGGGCGGCCCAGCCGGCCAGCACGCCCACGCCCACGTCGCTGATGACGTTGACGTTGCCCACTTCGACGGAGCGCGCCGTCAGGCGCAGCACCTCGGCGCAGGCCACGGCGCAGTCGAGCGGCACCTGGGTGGCGCCCTGCAGGCCCTTCTGGATGGCGGCGCTGCGCGCGGCCTTCTCCGCATCGGTGCCCTTGGGCAGCTTGTAGCCGGCCATGAGCCGGTCGAAGGCGGCGATGTCTTGCGGAACCATCTCGAGCAGCCGTGCGCGCAAGGCTTCCGCTTCGACGAGCACCGTCTTCATCTCGGCCTCGGCGCTTTCGTAGCCTTTCTTGCCGATGGTCAGGTTGCAGACCATGCTCACCAGGGCCGCAGCCATCGCACCCATGACGGCCGCGGCGCTGCCGCCGCCGGGCGTGGCGTTGCCGCTGGCGAGGGCGTCGAGGAAGGCTTCGGTGGAGAGGTCGGTGATCATGGTTGAGCCCTGGCGAAGGTCATTGAAACGTGGTGGCGCTGTGGCGAACAGGCCGTGCGGTTTGTATTGCTCCCTCGCCCCTTTGGGGAGAGGGAGTCATACCGTCGGTGCTCGAAGCTCACGCTTGTCACCCCACCATCGGTTTGGCGATCGCGTAAATCTCTTCGGCATCCAGCACCAGATCGTTCTGCTCGAAAAGCTTCGCGATGCAAGCCCGCTGCAGCGTGATCTTCAGCGCGCCGAAGCCGATGGC
>JAKFEE010000027.1:0-2376 GCA_036675815.1 Rhodospirillaceae bacterium | reverse complement strand
GACGACGGCGGCGGCCACCTTTCCAGGTGATCCGCCGCCGTCGTGCTTAAACAAACAACGCGGGGTCATTTCCGGTCCATCCCAGCGAGTGGGACGGGCCGGAGATGACCCCGCGTTGTGTTGGTGCTTGGTGCTTCGGCCCTTAGAGGGTGGCGAAGACCTCGCGCAGGAGCTTGGCGGTCTCGGACGGCGTCTTGCCGACCTTGACCCCGGCAGCCTCGAGGGCTTCCTTCTTGGCCTGGGCGGTGCCCGCGGAGCCCGAGACGATGGCGCCTGCGTGGCCCATGGTCTTGCCTTCCGGGGCGGTGAAGCCTGCGACGTAGCCAACAACCGGCTTCGTGACGTGTGCCTTGATGTAGTCGGCGGCACGCTCTTCGGCGTCGCCGCCGATTTCGCCGATCATGACGATCGCCTTGGTTTCCGGGTCAGCTTCGAAGGCCTCGAGCGCATCGATGTGGGTGGTGCCGATGACCGGGTCGCCGCCGATGCCGATGGCGGTGGAGAAGCCCAGGTCGCGCAGTTCGTACATCATCTGGTAGGTCAGGGTGCCTGACTTGGAGACGAGGCCGATGGGGCCCTTGCCCGTGATGTTGGCCGGGGTGATGCCCACGAGGGCCTCGCCGGGGGTGATGATGCCGGGGCAGTTCGGTCCGATGATGCGGGTGACCTGCTTGCCGTTGGCGTCGACCTTGGACTGTGCCAGGGCCCAGAACTCGGCAGAGTCCTGTACCGGCACGCCCTCGGTGATGACGACGACCAGGCCGATGCCGGCCTCGATGGCCTCAACGACGGCGTCCTTGGTGAAGGCCGGGGGGACGAAGACGATGGAGACGTCAGCGCCGGTCTCGGCCATGGCTTCCTTGACGGTGCCGAAGACGGTGATCTCGGTGTCGCCGTGAAGGACGGTGCTGCCGGCCTTGCGGGCGTTGACGCCGCCAACAACGTTGGTGCCGGCCTTCAGCATCAGGGCGGTGTGCTTGGTGCCTTCGCCGCCGGTGATGCCCTGGACGATGACCTTGGAGTCCTTGTTCAGATAAATAGACATAGTCGAGTCCCTTTACTTCGCTGCGTTGGCGAGCTCGGCAGCCTTGTCGGCGCCCTCGTCCATGGTGGCGGCCAGGGTAACCAGCGGGTGGTTGGCCTCGGCCAGGATGCGGCGGCCTTCCTCAACGTTGTTGCCGTCGAGGCGGACTACCAGCGGCTTGTTGGCGGAGTGACCCAGCTCGGCCAGGGCACCGACGATGCCCTTGGCGACGGCGTCACAGGCGGTGATGCCGCCGAAGACGTTGACGAAGACGGACTTGACCTGCGGGTCGCCCAGGATGACGTCGAGGCCTGCTGCCATGACCTCGGCGGAAGCTCCACCGCCGATGTCCAGGAAGTTGGCGGGCTTGACGCCGCCGTGGTTCTCGCCGGCGTAGGCAACGACGTCGAGCGTGGACATGACCAGGCCGGCACCGTTGCCGATGATGCCGACGGAGCCGTCCAGCTTGACGTAGTTGAGGTCCTGCTCCTTGGCCTTGGCCTCGAGCGGGTCAGCAGCGTCCTTGTCTTCAAGGTGCGCGTGCTTGGGGTGGCGGAAGCCGGCGTTCTCGTCGAGGGAGACCTTGCCGTCGAGGGCAACGATGTCACCGGCGCCGGTCAGGACCAGCGGGTTGACCTCCACGAGGGTGGCGTCTTCCTTCTTGAAAACGTCCCAGAGCTTCAGGATGACGCCGGCGACTTTGCCGCGCAGTTCCTCGGAGAAGCCTGCGGCGGCGACGATTTCGTCGGCCTTGGCCTGGTCGATGCCGACGGCCGGGTCGATGGCGATCTTGGCCAGGGCGTCGGGGCGCTCAACGGCGAGCTGCTCGATTTCCATGCCGCCTTCAACCGAGCACATGGCCAGGTAGTTGCGGTTGGCCCGGTCCAGAAGAACGGAGAAGTAGTATTCCTCGGCGATGTCCGCACCCTGGGCGATCATCACGCGGTGGACGGTGTGACCCTTGATGTCCATCCCGAGGATGTTGGTGGAGTGTTCAAACGCCTCGTCAGCGGTCTTGGCGACCTTGACGCCGCCGGCTTTGCCGCGGCCTCCGGCCTTGACCTGCGCCTTTACGACAGTTACGCCGCCGATTTTCTCGGCAGCTGCCTTTGCTTCTTCAGGGGTGTGCGCCACGATGCCAGCAAGCACGGGTACACCGTGCGCCTCGAACATATCGCGCGCCTGGTATTCAAACAGGTCCACGGTTTAGTGTCCTTCTACGTCGAAGTAGTTTCTGTACAGCCGGACCCCACGTTATCGCGGTTACCGGGCTGCGGAATAAACGCACCCTGCAAATGGCCAAAAACGAGCCACAGGGCGCAATACTCCTCTTTCGAACTCTAGCCCTTCCT
>JAKFEE010000002.1:0-50367 GCA_036675815.1 Rhodospirillaceae bacterium | reverse complement strand
ATCGGCGAAGGCGTCGGCCTTGGCGGCCAGAGCTTCACGTAGTTCGCCCAGCGCCGGCAGCAGCAGGCCGTGGAGCTGCTCCACCGTGGCGATGTGCATCGCAGTGGGGAAGCTGTCGTTGGACGACTGGCCGAGATTGACGTGATCGTTGGGATGGATCGGCGTCTTGACACCGCGCTGGCCGCCCAGCAACTCGTTGGCCCGGTTGGCGATGACCTCGTTGGCATTCATGTTGGTCTGGGTGCCCGAGCCGGTCTGCCACACCACCAGCGGAAACTCCTCGGCGAGACGGCCGTCGATGACCTCGTCGGCG
The DNA here is from genome assembly GCA_036675815.1 of Rhodospirillaceae bacterium. Taxonomy (GTDB): domain Bacteria; phylum Pseudomonadota; class Alphaproteobacteria; order Rhodospirillales; family Magnetospirillaceae; genus JAKFEE01. Next base: position 50,054 of record JAKFEE010000002.1, on the reverse strand, counting down.
GCGGCGGCGATGGCATCGGCCAGCCGCGCATCGAGGGCGCCGAGGTCGCGGTTGGCCAGCGCCGCGGCCTTCTTCTGCAGACCGAGGGCGCGGATCAGCGGTTCCGGCATCCTTTCGCCGCCGATGCGGAAGTTTTCGAGGCTGCGCTGTGTCTGCGCCCCCCAATAGCGATGCGCGGACACGCGCACCTCGCCCATGCTGTCGCTTTCGATGCGGTCGTCCTCGCCTGCCATGATCGCCTGCCCTTCGTGACTGCCCCTCGTGACATGGGCCGTGCGGCTTGCCCTGACTAGTAGGGTGCGGCCTTGCGGGCGCGCTTCGCCGCCTCCCACGCCTTGCGCGTCCACGCCGTCAGCACCTCGGCATCGCCCAGCACCGGCCCCGGCACCACCCGCCACGGCAGGTCCGCCGGCATGGTTGCGGCCGGGCAGAACGCGCCGGAATCCCGCATCTCGAAGGCTTCGTAATCGGCGCGGTTCAGGTGATCGGTGCGATAGTGCAGGCGCGCGTCGGAGATGACGCCGAACTGGGCGCCCTGGAGGAAGAGTCCGACGGCCCCCATCATCTCCCTGGTCTCGACCGCGCCCACCAGCGATCGCAGCAGGGCGACGATGGCATCGGTTGATTCGCGTCCGCTGGTCATGGTCTTGCCCTCCGCCCTGCCAAGCCCAAATTTAGTCTAGCGCGTGGCGGCGGAATACCAAAGGGAGCCCACGTGTCTTACCAGTAGGTGGAGATGAGGAGATTCGAGCCATGTCGCGGCATGAGATCCTGGCGGGCTATCTCGTCGACGTCGCCAGCTACCTCGCCGATGTCGGCAGCCCGTTGACCAAGGCGCGGGCCCATCCCAAGGAGCGGCTGTTGGCGGGAGTCGGCCATGAAACGGCCTACGGGCTGGTCTATGACGATGGCCGCTTGAAGCGATTGGACGCGGACGCCAGCAAATACGTCGAAGGGGCGGTGCGGGCCAACCCGCATGCCTGCGGCATTCGCGTCGAGGTTGAGCGGGTCGAGCGCGGCGGCGAAATGCATACCGTCGCCATGCACACGATCGAAGGGCGCGCCACCGAGATGACCGGCGGCAAGGAAGGCCGGGGCTGGCAGCCGTGGAGGGCGAGGGAGGATTGAGCCGGCCGAGCCGCCGCCGTGACGCCGCAGCGCGGCCCTCACCCTCCCACCGCCACGCGGCGGGTCCCTCCCTCTCCCGCTTGCGGGAGAGGGTCGGGGTGAGGGTGGCGTCTCGTTCAGTGGGCGAATTCGGCGAAGAAGTCGTTGCCCTTATCGTCGACGACGATGAAGGCGGGGAAGTCTTCGATCTCGATCTTCCAGATCGCTTCCATGCCGAGTTCCGGGTATTCCACCACCGCGACCTTCTTGATGCAGTCCTGGGCCAAGCGGGCGGCGGCGCCGCCGATCGAGCCAAGGTAGAAGCCGCCGTGCTTCTTGCAGGCATCGGTGACCGCCTGCGAGCGGTTGCCCTTGGCCACCATCACCATGCTGCCGCCGTTGGCCTGGAACAGGTCGACGTAGGAGTCCATGCGCCCCGCCGTGGTCGGGCCGAACGAGCCGGAGGCGAAGCCTTCCGGCGTCTTGGCCGGGCCAGCGTAATAGACGGCATGGTCCTTGAAATACTGCGGCAGGCCCTCGCCGCGATCCAGTCGCTCCTTCAACTTGGCATGGGCGATGTCGCGGGCGACGATCAACGGGCCCGACAGCGACAGGCGGGTGCGGATCGGATACTGCGACAGCAGCTTGCGGATCTCGGCCATGGGCTGGTTGAGGTCGACCTCGACCACCTCGCCCGACAGCACCGCGGTGTCGATGTTGGGCAGATATTTGGCCGGATCGGTCTCGAGCTGTTCGAGGAACACCCCATCCTTGGTGATCTTGCCGAGGATCTGGCGGTCGGCCGAGCACGACACGCCGATGGCCACCGGGCATGAGGCGCCGTGGCGCGGCAGGCGCACCACACGGACGTCGTGGCAGAAGTACTTGCCGCCGAACTGGGCGCCGAGGCCCATCTCGCGGCTGAGCTCCAGCACCTTCTGCTCGAGTTCGAGGTCGCGGAAGGCGTGACCCATGTCGTCGCCCTTGGTCGGCAGGCCGTCGAGATACTTGGTCGAGGCCAGCTTGCAGGTCTTCAGCGCCATCTCGGCCGACAGGCCGCCGATGACGATGGCCAGGTGATAGGGCGGGCAGGCGGCGGTGCCCAGGGTGCGGATCTGGGCGTCCAGGAACTTGATCAGCGACTCGGGATTCAGCAGCGCCTTGGTCTGCTGATAGAGGAAGGTCTTGTTGGCCGAGCCGCCGCCCTTGGCCATGAACAGGAACTTGTAGGCGTCGCCCTCGGTGGCGAACAGGTCGATCTGCGCCGGCAGGTTGGTGCCGGTGTTGACCTCCTCGTACATGTCCAGCGGCGCCACTTGGCTATAGCGCAGGTTGAGCTCGGTATAGGCGCGCCGCACGCCGAGCGAGATCGCCTCCTCGTCGTTGCCGCCGGTCCAGACGTTCTGGCCCTTTTTGCCCATGACGATGGCGGTGCCGGTGTCCTGGCACATGGGCAGGACGCCGCTGGCGGCGATGTTGGCGTTCTTCAGCAGGTCGAGGGCGACGAACTTGTCGTTGGCCGAGGCCTCGGGGTCGTCGATGATGGCGCGCACCTGGGCGAGATGGGCGGGGCGCAGCAGGTGCTGGATGTCGCGCATGGCCTCGCGCGTCAACAGCGTCAGCGCCTCCGGCGCAACCGTCAAGACACTGCGGCCGTTGAAAGTCTCGACGGCGACATGGTCGGTGGTCAGGCGACGATAAGGCGTCGTGTCTTCCGCGAGCGGAAACAGGTCGTACGGATTGGATGCAGCCATGCGCAAAGGCCCCTGGTCAAAGGGTTGGACCGGCCTGCCCGGTCAGGTGGGGCCTGTGAAACTACTTTTTGCGGAAGGCGTCAAGGGCGATGACCTCGCCGGCCGGTGCCGGCGCGGCCTCTTCCTTGTCCTCGGCTGCGAGCCCGGCGGGCAGGGCGGCGGCGGGCGACGGCGCCTCCTCGGCGCCCTCGATCTGGAACTGCAGGCCGAATTTCGCCGAGGGGTCGGCGAAGGCGGTGACGGCCGAGAACGGGATGTGCAGCCGCTCATTGACGCGATTGAACGAGAGCGTGACCTCGAAATAGTCGTCGGTGACGTCGAGCCCCCAGAACTGGTGCTGCAGCACGATCGTCATCTCGTCCGGATAGCGGGTGCGCGCCTGCTCGGGAATGACCACGCCGGGGTCGGTGGTGCGGAAGGTGATGTAGAAGTGATGGGCGCCGGGCAAGCCCGCCTTGGCGGCGACGGTGAGCGCCTCGCGCAATACGCCGCGCAGGGCATTTTCCACCATCTTGTCGTAACGCAACATGCTCTGACCCATGCGAACCGGCCCCTCTCCCACGCCCGCGTCGGGCAGAAGTGGGGAGCTTCTGTTGCCCGGTGCTCCCCGAACCGCGCTTATTGCTTATGCAGCAACAGCGAGCGCCTCATTGTCATTGGCACTTGTGAGATTGACCCGATAACGGCGGTATCATGCCGAGCGCAAACCATGTCTTTACTACCCGTGTCGATCCTGTTTCGCCCCCATGGTTCCGGTCGCGACCGGAAGGTTTGGTGGAGGCGCCGGGTACCGCCCCCGGGTCCACAAGGCATATTCCACAAGGCGTTTAGCGCCATAGCCGGGCCGAAGCCCGGCGAGGGTCAATATAGTGGGCTTGGGCGGCGTGCGCCAGTGGTCAAACACAGAATTTGAAGCGGACGGCGTTCGCCGCTACAGTCGCCGCACCCTTTCAACCACCGGGCCCGACGATGCAGCTGACCCCCGAGCAACAGGCCGAAATCGAGGCCGCCCGCGCCCAGGCGCATACGACCCGCCGTGCCACCGTCCCGGCGCTGGAAGACATGCTGTATCAGCCGTTACCGGCGCTGGACCACGGCTTCGTGCGCGTCATCGACTACATGGGCGACGACGGCGCCATCGTCCAGGCGGCCCGGGTGTCCTATGGCCGCGGCACCAAGAAGGTGCAGGAGGACAAGGGACTCATCGACTATCTGCTGCGCCACCGGCACACCACGCCGTTCGAGATGTGCGAGATCAAGTACCACGTGAAGCTGCCCATTTTCGTGGCGCGGCAGTGGATTCGCCATCGCACCGCCAACGTCAACGAGTATTCGGCGCGCTATTCGATCCTCGACAAGGAGTTCTACATCCCCGCCCCCGACCATATGGCGGCGCAATCACGCACCAACCGCCAGGGCCGCGGCGACGTGCTCGAGGGCGACGAGGCCATCGAGGTGCTGCGCCTGCTGCGGGACGACGCCGGGCGTTGCTACGACCACTATGCGCAGATGCTGAACGAGGACGAAGCGGGCGAGCCCGCCGACCCGTCGCGCAAGGGGCTGGCGCGCGAGCTGGCGCGGATGAACCTGACGCTCAACACCTATACCCAGTGGTACTGGAAGACCGACCTGCACAACCTGATGCATTTCCTCAGCCTGCGCGCCGACCCCCACGCCCAGTACGAGATCCGCGTCTACGCCGAGGCGATGCTGGAGATGCTGAAGGCGTGGGTGCCGCTGACCTACGACGCGTTCATGAAATATCGCGTCGGCGGCACGCATCTGTCGGCCGGCGGCCTCGACGTGGTGCGGCGCATGCTCGCCGGCCAGCCGGTGGGCCAGGAGACCAGCACCCTGTCGAAGCGCGAATGGGGCGAACTGATGCAGGCGCTGGGGCGGGAGTAGAGGCCCGCGCAGTGCTCTGGCCGGCATCTCACCACGATTTCGATGCTGAAGCACAGGCGGAATGGACCCCCGCTTCCGCGGGGGTGACGGAGAAGGGAATTCCTTCACACGCTCAAAAGCGGGAGCCCATTCCGTTGACGGTTTCGCGGAATCGCGGACTGGATGCCCGCGTCCGCGGGCATGCCGAAAAACGTCTGCATTGATGGCGTTTGACGCCATCAGGGGCCTCCTGGCATACTCGCCTGATGAAGGCCAAACTCGTGATTCGGGAGCGTGTGGTGTTTCCCGATGGAGACCTGGCCCAAATGGTGATCTGGCGAGTGCCGGAACCCGTGGCGCCGACGACGCATGGCTTCAACTACAGCCTCACTTACGTGTCGGGCGGTCAACGGCTCCTGGGTTATGATAACGAGCGCGGCAAAGGCGACCACCGCCATGTCGGCGATCACGAGGAGCCGTTGGCCTTCGACTCGATCGATGGGCTGTTGGAGAGATTTGTCGCCGAGGTCGAGCAGTTGCGGAGGAAGCGATGAGCAAGAGCGTCACCGTCGGCGGCAGCCTGCGAGGCGCCGCCAAGCGCGTCGTCGAAGCATGGCACCGCGCCGAACACGGCGAACCCATCGAGCCGCAGGACAATGTCACGTTCCTGACATGGTCGTCGCTCGCCTCGGTGATGACCGACAAGCGCCACGCGCTGTTGCGTCATCTGCATGAGAAGCCCGAGCCAAGCATCCGGGCGCTCGCCCGCGCCCTGGGGCGCGATTACAAGCGGGTCCACGATGACGTGACCGCTCTCGAAGCCGTCGGGTTGATCGAACGTGACGGGACGATGCTGCGTGCCGATTACACCGAGATTCGCACGTCGATCACGCTTGGCCAGGACGCGGCGTAAGGTGGTTTTCTCCCTCTCCCGCTTGCGGGCGAGGGATCATCGTTCGCGCCGGTTTCCCTTCTCCGGCGAGTGGGAAAGGGGCGGCAGGCGCACCGTCACCGCCTGCCCCGCCCCCTCGGCGGCGTGGACCAGGAGGATGCGCACCGCCTCCATCGAGGCGTCCACCGACCAGCGCAGCCGCCGTTCGACCTCGGCGTGGCCGTGGGCCACCGCCTCGGGCAGGATCTGTTTCTGCAGGAAGCCGGCGACGCCGGCGAAGGCACGGGCGGTGGTGGCGAGATCGGCCGGCGCGACCGTAAACACCCCGCCCGCGCGGTCAATCTCGTCGGCCAGCGGCGCGAGATGCGCCATGACCGCGGCCGTGGCCGTGTCACGCGGGTCCGCCTTCGCCGCGACGAAGCGCAGCAGGCCGGTGTAGAAACGATAATCCGTCATCCGCCCACGGTCCCCGCTTCCAGCGCTTCCTGCGCCTCCAGCCACAACTCCTCGGTCTCGCCGATCGCCTTCTCGACCTGCCCCAGCTCGACCTGCAGCGCCGTCACCTTGTCGGCCGGACCATTGTAGAGAGCGGGGTCGGCCAGGCGTTCCTGCAATTCGCGCTGCTTGCGGTGCAGGGTTTCGAGCCGGCGTTCCGCGTCCTGGGCCTTCTTGCGCAGCGGTGCCTGCTGCTGGCGCAACTCGGCGGCGGCGCGGCGCTCGTCCTTGCGGCTGGCGGTCTCGGCCTTGGCCGGCGCCTTGTCGCGCCGGGCCTCGCGCGCCTGCTCGAGCAGCAACCGGCGGTAATCGTCGAGATCGCCGTCGAAGGGCTTGCAGGCGCCGTCGGCCACCAGCCACAGCCGGTCGGCGGCCAGTTCGATCAAAAGGGGATCGTGGCTGATCAGGATGACGGCGCCATCGAAGGCATTGAGCGCCGACACCAGGGCCTCGCGCGAATCGATGTCGAGATGGTTGGTCGGCTCGTCGAGGATCATCACATGCGGCGCGTCGCGGCTCATCAGCGCGAACAGCAGCCTGGCCTTCTCGCCGCCCGACAGGCTGGCCACCTTGACGTTGGCCCTCTCCTGCTCGAAGCCGAAGCGGCCGAGATGGGCGCGCACCTTGGCCTCGGGCGCGTCGGGCATCAGCTCGGCCATGTGGTCGTAGGCCGTCCATTCGAGGCGCAGCTCGTCGGTCTGGTGCTGGGCGAAATAGCCGATGCGCAGCTTCGGCGACTTGCGCAAGCTGCCTTCCAGCGGCGCCAGGCGCCCCGACAGCAGCTTGGCCATGGTCGACTTGCCGTTGCCGTTGGCGCCCAACAGCGCGATGCGGTCGTCGGGATCGATGCGCTGATTGAGGTTGCGCAGCACCGGCTTGCCGGGCGCATAGCCAGCCTGCACGCCTTCCAGCGCGATCAGTGGCGGCGACATCGGCTCGGGGTCGGGGAAGTCGAAGCTGATCGAGCGCTCCTCGACCACCGGCACCACCGCCTCCATGCGCTCCAGCATCTTGATGCGGCTCTGCGCCTGCGCCGCCTTGGTGGCCTTGGCGCGGAAGCGGTCGATGAAGGACTGGATCTTGCGCCGCTGCTCGAGCTGCTTGGCCACGGCCTTGGCCTGCAACTCCATCTTCTGGCGCCGCGTGCGCTCGAAGCGGTCGTAATTGCCGCCATAGGCGTTGAGCTTGCCGCCTTCGAGATGGACGATGCGATCGACCACCTTGTTCAACAAGCCGCGGTCGTGGCTGATGATCACCAGCGTACCCGGATAGCGCGCCAGATGCTCCTCGAGCCACAGCGTCGCCTCGAGGTCGAGGTGGTTGGTCGGCTCGTCGAGCAGCAACAGGTCGGGTTGCAGGAACAGCACCGCCGCCAGCGCCAGACGCATGCGCCAGCCGCCAGAATAGGAATCCACCGGCCGCGCCTGCGCCTCGGCATCGAAGCCGAGGCCCGACAGGATGGCGGCGGCGCGCGCCGGTGCGGTATGGGCGTCGATGGCGTTCAGGCGCTCATGCACCTCGGCGATGCGGTGGCCGTCGGTGGCGGTCTCGGCCTCGTGCAGGAGGGAAGCACGCTCGGTATCGGCGGCCAGAACCCAATCGAGCAGGCACGCAGACCCGGCCGGCGTTTCTTGGGCGAGGTGGCCGACGCGGGCGCGGGGGCGGATGGTGATGTCGCCGCCGTCCGCATGCAGGTCGCCGAGGATGAGCCGGATCAGCGTCGACTTGCCGGCGCCGTTGCGCCCGACCAGGCCAACGCGCTGGCCGGCGGCGACGTGCACCGTGGCGAGATCGAACAGCACACGGCCGCCGTAGCGGAAGACGATGTCGTTCACATGCAGCATCGGCGCCTCATAGCACGGCGCCGGCCTGCGGCAAAGCACAGGTCCACCTGGACCATCTCGGCGTTTACTTGGAAATTGAAACGAATTATAACGCCCGGCGCGCCGCCGACCCGTGGGCGGTGGCGCCAGCACCCGGCCCCGGCGTCGGCGTGCCTCTCAAGGCCGAAGGAATCAAGCATGGCTCTCGAACGTACTCTGTCGATCATCAAGCCTGACGCGACGCGTCGCAACCTCACCGGCAAGATCAACGCCCGGTTCGAGGAAGCCGGCCTGCGCATCGTCGCGCAGAAGCGCACTCGCCTGACCAAGGAGCAGGCGCAGGCCTTCTATGCGGTCCACGCAGAGCGCTCGTTCTTCGACGAGCTGGTGACCTTCATGATCTCCGGCCCGGTCGTGGTCCAGGTGCTGGAAGGCGACAACGCCATGGCCCGCAACCGCGAGATCATGGGCGCCACCAACCCGGCCAACGCCGCCCCCGGCACCATCCGCGCCGATTTCGCGGAATCGGTCGAGGCCAATTCGGTGCACGGCTCCGACAGCCTCGAAAACGCCGCCAACGAGATCTCGTTCTTCTTCGCGCAGACCGAAATCGTCGGCTGAGGAATAGCGGACGGAGCGCGGAGCTGGAGCTCCGCGCTCCGTCCCGAACCTTCTGTCGCCGCCCCTGTTAAGCGGGGAGGAGCACAGGAGGAAGATCATGCCCAAAAGCAAGGACCGGGCGCGCGACGACCTGCCGACGACGGCGGAGTGGATCGCCCAGTCGGGCAAGAGCCCCGACGATATCGGCGATGGTTGCCGTAACGTCGGGGAAACCGCCGCCGAACAGGAACGCGCCCATCAGGAGCGCGAGCCCGAATAGCTCAGCTGCGCAGGATGAAGCGCCGCGGCGGCTCGGAGGCGCCGTCCCCCTCGATCACCGTGAAAAAGGCCCCGTGATCGTCGACGCAGGTGTACGGGCGTTCCTGCTTGATGTCGCCGAAACTGGCAATCGGCACTTCGGTGACCGCCAGCGCCTGCTGCCCCTTGGCAAAGACGAGCAACCAGGCCGGCCCCAGCCGGCCCAGCTCGAACTCGCCGGGAAATCTTATGTCCGTTTCCATTTGAAACGCTTCGACCGAGGCGTCGGCCTTGACCGCGCAGACACGGTCCCAGTCGAAGGCATCGCTGAGTTGTGCCAACGCCACGCCGCGTGGCCGTGATTTCAGGTAGTGATTGAGCTTGCCGAGCACCTCGGTCGAACGCCCCTCCTCGAGCCGGTGCGGCAACATGACCTGCAGGCCCAGCATCAGCGCCAATATTGCTATCGCGTAAACGAGATACTTGCGCATCTGACGGCCCTCCGCCTCCCCCACATGCCCCCGACATGCGTCTAGGACAATCTCCCATCGGAAGAGGCGCCGTTTTGATCAAAATCAAGGATATTGGCCACGCAGAGGTTGACGTTGCGTATGCTTCGCAATTGCGCCATAACGCGTATAGCCCAGCTGCTCAACCGTCGGAGGAACGATGAACGCAAGACGGCTCGTGCAAACCATAGGCGCCGCCGCGGTGGGCCTGCTGATCTGCGGCGTGGGCCTGGCCGCCGACGGCCATTGGCGGGCAACGGCCCAGCGTGTTGCCGCCGCGATCGACGACGTGCAGGCGAAATTCGCCGCCGGCGACACGGCAGCGGCGCGCTCGGCCTTGACCGAGGCCTATTTCGGCCGCTTCGAGGATTCCAAGATGGAGGCGGCCATCCGCAAGGAGATCGGCGGCAGCCGCGCGGTGGAAGTCGAAGGCATGTTCGGTAATATGCGCAAGGCGATCAAGGCGAAGGATGCCGAGACGGTGCAGCAAACCGCCGATTCCTTGCGCCAGGCCTTGGCCGAGGACGCCAAGGCCCTCGATGCGGCGGGCGTGCCGGCCGAAGTCTACGAGGTCAATCGATAATGCGAAAGCTGCTGCTGGCCTTGTTGCTGTCTGCTTGCGCCCTGGCGACCCCCGCGCGGGCCGAGAGCGACGGATCCGCGACAGCCGTCGACTTTCCCGCCGTAGCGGCCGACATCGGCGCCCAGATCGAAGCGACCATCGCCGACCACCGGCCGGAGCGGGGAGCGGAATCCGCCGAGCGGTTCGGCGATGTCTATTTCGACGTGTTCGAGGCATCGGGCATGGAGGCGGCCATCGGCGCCCGCGACGCCGCGCTGAAGGCACAACTCGAACAAGGCTTCGGAGCCCTGGTCACCTCGGCCGGCAACGGCGAGCCGGCGGAAACGCTGCACGGCGAGTGGGCCAAGCTGCATGTGCTGCTCGACGAGGCGGTGCGGCAGCAGGCCGCGGTCAGCGGCAGTCTGGGCGCCTTCATCCAGGCTTTCCTGATCCTGTTGCGCGAAGGGTTCGAAGCCATCCTGGTGATCAGCGCCCTGGTGGCGTACCTGCAGCGCCTAGGGGCCGAGCGCCAGATTCGTTGGCTGTGGGCGGGTGTGGGCACCGCGCTTGCCGCCAGCCTGGCCGCCGCCTATGCCATGGCCGCCGTGATCCGCATCTCGGGGCCGCAGCGCGAGGCCGTCGAGGGCGCGACCATGCTGATGGCCGCCGCGGTCCTCATCTATGTCTCGCACTGGCTGTTCGCCAAACGCGAGGCAGCCCGGTGGCAGGGCTACATCCACGCCCGTCTCGAGCAGGCGGTGTCAGGCGGCCAGGCATTTTCGCTGGCATTGGCGGCATTCTTGGCCGTCTTCCGCGAGGGCGCCGAGACGGTGCTGTTCTATCAGGCGCTGCTGGCCGGCGCGCCGGGCGAAGGGATTGCGGTCGGCAGCGGCTTCGTCGGCGGCGCCATCGCCCTGGTCGGCGTATATGGTCTGATGCGTCGGGCCTCGCGGCGCCTGCCGCTGGGAATATTTTTCACCGCCACGGCGGTGTTGCTGTACGTTCTGGCCTTCATCTTCACCGGCCAGGGCATGCTCGAGTTGCAGGGCGCCGGCTGGTTTGCTACGACGCAGGTGGCATGGGCACCGACGGTAACGGCCCTGGGCATCTTCCCGACGGTCGAGTCGCTCACGGCACAGGCCGTGGTCCTGGCCCTGCTGATGCCGCCACTCATCCTGTGGCTGCGTCGGCGTCGTCCAAAACGAGCCGCGCCATGAAAATGCGCCAGGTTCCCGCGGCGGAAGCGCGACGCCCGAGCAGCCGCATCGCCGGCGCCGTCGAAGCGTTCTTCGTACGTCATCGCCAACGCTTGCCGTGGGTGCACGGCGTGATGTTCGCGGGCTTCCTGGTGTTGATCCTGGGGCCGGTCCTGATCCCCCAAGCGCCGGAGAACGCCGGCCCGCTCGACCACCTGGCGCCCTTCGCCAATCTGATGCTGTGGGGCGTGTGGTTCCCGCTGGTCTTTGCCTCGGTGGTGGTGAGCGGCCGCAGTTGGTGCGGCCTGTTCTGCCCGATGGGCGCCGCATCCGAGGCCGCCAGCAAGATCGGGCTGAAACGCGCCCTGCCCGGCTGGCTGACCTGGCCGGGCACGCCGATCCTGAGCTTCATCGTCGTCACCGTCCTCGGCCAGACGGTCGGCGTGCGCGACCATCCCGAGGCGGCCGCCGAGGTCTTCGGCGGCACCATGCTGCTCGCCATCGTCCTCGGCTTCCTGTATGCGCCGGGCAAGCGCCCCTGGTGCCGCCACGCTTGCCCCATCGGCCTGCTGCTGGGCGTGTTCTCGCGCCTGGGCGCCGTGCAGTTCGCGCCGAAGCGGCCCGAGCCCGGCGGCGACCGCTGGACCGACAAGGGCGTCTGCCCGACCATGATCGACCTGCGCCGCAAGGAAGAATCGCGCCATTGCATCGAGTGCTTCCGTTGCGTCAGCCCCCCGGCGCCGGGTGGGCTGTACTTACGCCTGCGGCGCCCCGGCGAGGAGATCGAACAGATCCGGGGCCACCATCCCGACACCTCCGAGGTGTGGTTCCTGTTCCTCGGCGCCGGCGTCGCCCTCGGCGGCTTCCTGTGGACGGTGCTGCCGCTGTACGAGCGGCTGCGCGATGCGGTCGGCGTCTGGTTCATCGAGCATGACTGGCTGTGGATCGGCGAAGTCGGCCCCGCCTGGCTGATGAGCGTCCATCCGGACCGGCGCGAGGTGTTCGTGTGGCTGGACTTCTTCATGATCAGCGGCTTCATGCTGGCCTGCATGGTGGCACTGACCCTGGGCCTTGCCGCCTGCACCGCCCTCGCCGCCTGGCTCGCCGGCCGCCTCGGCGGCGACGGCAGCCAGCGCAGCCGGTTCGTCGAGCTCGGCTACCAGTTCGCCCCGGTGGCCATGGTATCGCTGCTGATCGGGCTGGGCGGCGGGCTGTTCCAGGCGCTGGCCTGGATCGGCTTGCCGGCGATGGCGGTGACCGCCCTCAAGCTGGCCCTGTTCGGCCTCGGCATCCTGTGGAGCCTGCATCTCGGCAACCGCATCCTGCTGGTGCAGGGCCTGGCGCCGGCGGCGCGTGCCTTGGCGCTGCTGCCCGGCCTGCTGGGCAGCAGCGGAGTGGCGCTGGCGTGGTGGCCGGCCCTGTTCGGATCATGACGCACTAAGCTATTGCGCCTCATCAGAACAAACGTTATGAGTGATTGTGATAATAGTTATCATTCGCACAGAGAGGGGAATATGAAGCATCTCGTTCTTCCTGTCGCCGTCGCCGCCTTGCTGGCCGCGACCCCTGCCGTGGCCGGCGAGAAGCCGATCGGCGAGCCGGTCGAGCTCAACGGCATGGAGATCGCCGGCGTGTATCTGCAGCCGGTGATGATGGAGCCGCACCATGCCGCCCACGACAATGCCGACATCCACCTCGAGGCCGACATCAAGGCGATCAAAGGCAACAACAACGGCTTCGCCGAGGGCGAGTGGGTGCCCTATCTCGACATCGACTTCGTCCTGACCAAGCCGGGCAGCGACTACAAGAAGGAAGGCAAGCTGGTGCCGATGGTCGCCAGCGACGGCCCGCATTACGGCGCCAACGTCAAGATGGACGGTCCCGGCAAGTACCACGTCGTCTATCGCATCAATACGCCGGCCACCAACGGCTTCCTGCGCCATATCGACAAGGAAACCGGCGTCGGCGCCTGGTGGAAGCCGTTCGGGGTCGAGTGGGACTTCACCTACACCGGCACCGGCAAGAAGGGCGGCTATTAGAGCGGAATGATTGGGAGCGCTGATGGAGCGCGGAGCTCCAGCTCCGCATTCGGTGTGCGGACCTGGAGGTCCGCGCTCCGTCTGACGGCTTCACGCGCTTTGGCGAGACGTGATTTCGAGGGGAAGGGGAAAAACCAAAATGCGCATTCTTATCGCCGCGGTGGCAGCCGCGGCCCTGGCCATGGGGTCGACGGCGGCCATCGCCGCTGACGCCGACGGCAAATGGGTCTCCGGCGAGCTTTACGGCGAAATCCAGAACGACAGCGTCGTTTCCGCCGACGACGATGCCGAGGCCAACGACCTTTACATGAAGATCGAATCGGCGACCAGACTACACCTGACTCCTAACCTGTTGCTGGAGGCCGGGCTGGTGTTCGAGCCGGTCCAGGACGCCGAGCCGGGTGACGACCGCTGGTTCGACGACCATGGCCTCTATGCCGAGACGTTGCAGGCGATCTACGAGGGCGACGGCTGGTTCGTCAACGCCGGCAAGTTCATCCCGGTGTTCGCCTTCGAGCCCGATTCCTTCCCTGGCCTGTACGGCGATACCCTGGCCGAGAGCTATGAACTGGTCGAACGCGTCGGCTTCGGCGGCGGCGCCGAGGTCACCGTGAACGATGTCGCCACCTTCGCCCTGACTGCGGCGGTGTTCAAGCGCGACACCAGCTTCCTCAACGATTCCGCCTTCACGCGGCGCGACCGCCTGCACGAATCGGACGGCGGCCCGGGCAACACCGACGGGCTCGAAAACTTCAGCCTGGCGTTCGACGTCAAGGACATCGCGGCGGCCCCGGGCCTGCTGCTGCGCGCTTCGCTACTGCGCCAGGGCGAAGGCGAAGGCGACAGCGACACCCAGTGGGCCTACGGCCTCGGGGCTCTGTACGAGATCGAGGTCAACGACGCCTTGACCGTGGCGCCCATGGTCGATTGGGTGCACTCGGAAGACGCCCTTGGCGTCGAGTCGCCGGAATCCGTGGGCGGCGCCGAAGAGGACTATCTCACCGCCGGTGTGGCCGTCGGCTACAATAGCTGGAACGCGGTGGCCATCGGCGGATGGCGCTGGGACGATCAGCCGGGCGCGCCCGACACGGACGACAAGTTCATCCAGCTCTCGGCCGGTTACGAGTTCGAGAACGGCATCGCCATGCAGGCGGGCTGGATGCACTTCGACGCCGACGGCTCCGACAGCGAAACCCTCGGTGCCCAGGTCAGTTACGGCATCGAGTTCTGAAAGCGCGGGTTCACCCTCTCCCGCTTGCGGGAGAGGGTCGGTGGCCGAGCGTCAGATGGAGCGCGGAGCTCCAGCTCCGCATTCCGCGTGCGGACCTGGAGCTCCGCGCTCCATCAGGCTTGCCGGCGATTACACGTTCGGCTGCGGCGTGACCCGCAGATACGGCTTCAGCTCCTTCCATCCCTTGGGGAACCGCGCCTTGGCGTCCTCGTTCGACACCGACGGCACGATGATGCAATCCTCGCCCTGGCGCCAGTTGACCGGCGTGGCGACACTGTAGCTGTCGGTGAGCTGCAGCGAGTCGATGGCGCGCAGGATTTCCTCGAAGTTGCGGCCGGTGCTGGCCGGATAGGTGAGGACCAGCCGCACTTTCTTGTTGGGATCGATGACGAACACCGAGCGTACGGTCAGCGTATCGCTGGCCTGGGGATGGATCATCCCGTACAGGTCCGATACGTGACGATCGGCGTCGGCGATCAGCGGGAAATTGAGCGCATGGCCCTGGGTCTCGGCGATGTCGTTCACCCAGCCGCGGTGACTGTCCAGCGGGTCGACCGACAGGCCGATGATCTTGACGCCGCGCTTGTCGAACTCGGGCTTCAGCCGGGCCACCTCGCCCAACTCGGTGGTGCACACCGGCGTGAAATCCTTGGGGTGCGAGAACAGCACACCCCAACTGTTGCCCAACCACTCGTGGAAACGGATGTCGCCCTCGGTGGTCTGGGCGGTAAAGTCGGGAGCAACGTCCGCCAGATTGATCGACATGATATGCCCTCCCCATTCGGATAATCTCGACCTGGGAGGAACGCATGCCTGTGTCAATTGCCCGTGCGACACGCAGCCTCAGCCAAAGGGGTGCGTCGATGCGGCGGTCAGCCGCTGCTGGAGAAAGGCAAGCACCGCAGCCTCCTCGGGCGTGAGCCCTTCGACGGCGGCCAGGCTCTCCTCGCTGCGTCCTTTCAGGAACGCGATCAGGGCGCCGTCGGCGTAGGCGTTCAGGACTTCCGGGTGGACGTAGCATTTGCGGCAGATCGCCGGCGTATTGCCGAGGCGGGCGGCGACACGCTCGATCGCCTGCTTGACGTTGGCCTTCAACACCTTCTTGGTCTCGAAGGACTCGAAGCTCTGCAACGCCATCGCCGCCAGCACGGTGCCGGCCCAGGTGCGGAAATCCTTGGCGGTGAAACTGTCGTCGCTGATCTCCTGGAGATAGGCGTTGACGTCGGCCGAGCCGATCGTGCGCTGGCTGCCGTCGTCGTCGATGTATTGGAACAGCTCTTGCCCCGGCAGGTCCTGGCAGGACTGGACGATGCGCGCGAGCTTGCGGTCCCTGAGGGCGATACGGTGTTTCTTGCCGCTCTTGCCGCGGAATTCGAAGGTGATGGTGCTGCCGTCGACGTCGACGTGCTCGTCGCGCAGGGTGGTGGCGCCGTAGCTGTCGTTGTCGCGGGCGTATTCCTCGTTGCCGATGCGGATCAGCGAGGTTTCCAGCAACTTCACCACCGCCGCCAGCACCTTGGTCCGCGGCAGACCGCGCTGGGCCATGTCGGCGCGCACGCGCGCCCGCAGACCCGGCAAGGCGCGGCCGAAGGCCAGCATGCGGTGGTACTTGGTTTCGTCGCGCACCTCGCGCCAGCGCGCATGATAGCGGTACTGCTTGCGCCGGCGGCCGTCGCGGCCGGTGGCCTGCAGATGCCCCTCGGGATCGGCGCAGATCCACACGTCGGTCCAGGCCGGCGGGATCGCCAGCGTGGCGATGCGGTCGAGGGTTTCGGCCGAGCTCACCGCGCGCCCCGCGTCGTCGACATAGCGAAAGACTGAGCCCCGCCGCTTGCGCCGAATTCCCGGTTCGACATCGCTGGCATAGCGGAGGCCGGCTTCGTGCGCGACGACGGGGGGTGGCCGATCCCGATCCCTGGCGGCAAGCGGCATATCCATCGCCACAGCAACGCCGGCGACCGGCCGAAGTTCCCTCGGCGCGCGGACTCGCGAACGACGTCGTTTCAGTGGGCTGGGGCTGGTTCACTTGCTTCGGCGACCTCACACGGCCGCGCCGGGTGGGCTCGCTTGCTCCGGCACCCTATTGCTCTCGTCGAGATGCGGCACTCGGCAGCGCTCGCACCATAAAATCCTAAGCACATCGGTTACCACAATGACCTTGTGCTGGGCGACGGTTCGACAGTTCGGGCACAGCACGGCAAGACCCCGCACGCTGCCCTCTATGAGACGGGACATAAAAACCTCACTCGATTCATTTGATTGGATATCCGCCGCAAAAGCCGCCTCTGCCATTGCGGTCTATCGACGCCGCCAACAACGACGGGCGCGACCGGCCTGAGGTCGAGCTGGCAAGACGCCCGCTCGTCCTGGCTGGCGACAGGACCTGGGATCAGGCGTCGTTACGAGGTGTCAGTGTTTTCCGGCTCACCGGCACTCGCTTCGCTCGGGTCGGTGCGGCCGCAGCCCGCTTGGCGCACTCAGCCTCCGCAGCGGTCAGTATTGCGCCAGCAGAGATCCGTTGACGCGCATCGCCTTCCGACGACAGCCGGCGGGCATTGGCCAACAGGTTGGCCAACATGGTATCATCGAACGTCGGCAGCATGCTGATCATGTCGGCCATCTGATTCTCCTCACGATAAAAGGGGGAGGCGAATGCCGCCCCTTACGCCGATGTTTCAGGCCGTGTGGAGATTGACCGCAGCCGACTTGCCGGCTGGCCCCTTTTCAATCTCGAACGTCAGCTTCTGGCCTTCGCCAAGATTGGCCAGACCGGCGCGTTCGACCGCCGAGATATGGACGAATACGTCGGCAGAGCCGTCGTCGTTCTCAATGAAGCCGTAGCCTTTGGCGCTGCTGAACCATTTGACGGTGCCCGTAGACATGAAATCCCTCCACGCTGGCATGGCTGCCGCACGAAAAGCGCGGGCAGCATCAAATTACGCAAGGGGGGAAAGTCCAAAACGCACCCGAACGGGGCTGTTGCGGAAAACGCCCGATACATCATCTGAGTTTCTTTTACTTGGGGTGCCAGCGCGGGTAGCGCAAGCGGAGAGATCAGCCGGCCATAGCTTTACTGCACGCAACTACGCGCGCGAGGTCAGGCCGCGCTCGTACCAGCCGCGGGTCCGCTCGACAAGGCGCACGACCGACAGCATCACCGGCACCTCGACCAGGACTCCGACGACCGTAGCCAGCGCCGCCCCGGACTCGAAGCCGAAGGCGATGATCGCCGCGGCAACCGCCAGTTCGAAGAAATTGCTGGCGCCGATGAGGGCGCTGGGGCCGGCGACGCAGTGGGCGACACCCAGGCTGCGATTGAGCACATAGGCCAGGCCGGCATTGAAATAGACCTGGATCAGGATCGGCACCGCCAGCAACAGGATCACCAGCGGCTGCTCGATGATCTGTCGCCCCTGGAACGCGAACAGCAGCACCAAGGTGGCCAGCAACGCCGCCAGGGACAGCGGCTGCAGCCGTTTGAGCACCGCTTCCAGGCGGCCGGCGGCGAGTAGCCGGCGTCGCCACGCATGGGCGAACACCACCGGCAGCACGATGTACAGCACCACCGACAGCAACAAGGTCTGCCAGGGAACGGTGATGCTCGACAGGCCCAGCAGCAGGCCGACGATGGGCGCGAAGGCGAAGATCATGATGGTGTCGTTCAGCGCCACCTGCGTCAGGGTGAAATGCGGCTCACCGCGACACAGGTTGCTCCACACGAACACCATCGCCGTGCATGGCGCCGCGGCCAGCAGGATCAACCCGGCGATGTAAGAGTCGATCTGCTCGGCCGGCAGCAGCGGCGCAAACAGCGTCGCGACGAAGAGCCAGCCGAGGAGCGCCATGGAGAAGGGCTTTACCGCCCAGTTGACGAAGACCGTCACCGCGACGCCGCGCCAATGCTCGCGCACATGATGCAGGGCGGCGAAGTCGATCTTGAGCAGCATCGGCACGATCATCAGCCAGATCAGCACTGCCACCGGCAGATTGACTTTGGCCACCTCCATGCGGCCGATGGCGGCGAACGGCGCCGGCAGGACATGGCCGAGGCCGATGCCGGCGACGATGCACAGGGCCACCCACAACGACAGCCAGCGCTCGAACACGCCGAGCGGCGCCGCCTCGGCCTGGCGCGCCACCACGTCACACTGGACCGACATCAGATCACCCCCTGGGCCGGATCGCGAACGGCGCCCGGCCGGGCGGCCGGCGCGCACAGCCGATCGAGCGGCAGCTTGCGGATTTCGGCAAGGCGGGCGCAGTCCGCCGCCAGCACGTCGTCATCGCCGATCGCGGCGACCATGGCCAGCATCGGCGCGACGAAGCCGTTGCCGGTGCGGTCCGCCAAACGGTAATAGACCCACCGCCCGTCCTTGCGGGATGCCACCAGCCCGGCGCCGCGCAACAGCGACAGGTGCTTCGACACGGTGGCGGTGGCGAGATCGAGGACGGCGGTGATCTGGCAGACGCACAACTCGCCGCCGGCCAGCATCTTCAACACCCGCACGCGATTGGGATCGGAGACGGCGCGGGCGACGGGGCCGAACTGCTCAAGCATATCATTTCGCCAATTAGCCAAATATGCTATGCATACTAAGGCGGCGCGGCCGCCCTGACAACCATGCTGGAGAGTCCGATGCCCACGCCCCTTCGCGTCCTCGTCCTGTGCACCGGCAATTCGGCGCGCAGCCTGATCGCCGAGGCCCTGTTCCGGCACTTGGGCGACGACCGCATCGAGGCCTACAGCGCCGGGAGCCGCCCCACCGGCATGCCGCATCCGCGGGCATTGGAGGTGCTGGCGCGGTACGGCGTGGCGACGAGGGACCTGCGCAGCAAGAGCTGGGACGAGTTCGCCCGACCCGGCGCACCCAAAATCGACGTCGTTCTTACCGTGTGCGGCAATGCCGCCGCCGAGGCCTGCCCCGTGTGGCCGGGGGCGCCGGTACAAGTCCATTGGGGAGTGGGCGATCCGGCGGCGGTGCAAGGCCCCGAGGCCGCGGCCGCCTTCGAAGGCGCCTACGGCACCTTCCGGCAATGCATCGAGCGCCTGCTGGCCCAGCCGATCGAAGCTATGTCCACGCCCGATCTTGCCGCCCTGCTGCGGCGCCTGGCCCCGATCACGACCGATTGATCGAGATCAACACCCGTTGGCGTGGTGCCGGCACCATGGCCGCGTAACCATGGAGCGCGGAGGACGGAATGAAACGGATGCTCGCGACGGCGGCTGTGGTCGCCATGGGGATGACGGCCGTGCCGGCGTCGGCGCACCCGCCGCAGGGTTTCGGCGGCTGGTACGGCGGATGCCCGATGGCGTGCTGCCCGATGATGGGCGGCATGGGCATGCACGGCATGATGCATGGGATGATGCATGGTGGGGGGAACGGCGAGGGCATGGGGCCAGGCATGATGGGCGGCATGGGGTCGGGAATGATGGGCGGCCCGGGCATGATGGGCGGCCCGGCGACGACCGAGAACGTCACCCAGCGGGTGCAGCGGCACCTGCAGATGATGGGCAATGAGCGCCTGAAATTAGGCAAGGTCGCCGAGCAGGGCGACAGCATCGTCGCCGAGATCGTCACGCAGGACGGTTCGCTCGTCGATAGGCTGGCCTTCGACAAGCAGACCGGACGGCCCCAGCGCGTTCAATGACCGCCGCGGCGCCGACCCTCGGGCCGGCGCCGCGGCCTCAGCCGTTGCCCCACCAGTAGACCCAGACGAACAGGAAGAGCCACACCACGTCGACGAAGTGCCAGTACCATGCCGCCGCCTCGAACCCGACATGGTGGGCCGGTGAGAAATGGCCGGCCAAGGTGCGGAACAGGTTGACCGCCAGAAAACACACGCCGACGAAGACATGGAACCCATGGAACCCTGTGGCCATGTAGAACACCGACGGATAGACGCCGTCGCGGAATCCGAAGGCGGCATGGCCGTACTCATAGATCTGGCCGGCAAGGAACAGAATGCCGAGGCCGACGGTGATGGCGAGCGCCTTAGTCAGGGTGCGGCGGTCGCCGTGGCGCAGGGCGTGATGCCCCCAGTTCAGGGTCAGGCCCGAGGTCAGCAGCACCAGGGTGTTGAAGAACGGCAGATCCCAGGTCGGCAGCGGCTCGATGCCCGCCGGCGGCCATGCGGTGATGCTGGGATTGACACCCAGGCTGGCATTGAAGAATGCCCAGAAGAAGGCGACGAAGAACATCACCTCCGAGACGATGAACAGGGCCATGCCCACCCGCAGGCCGTGGCGGACGACATCGGTATGGGCATGCTCGACGGTGGCCTCGCGCACCACGTCGCGCCACCAGGCGAACATGGTGAACAGCACCAGCAGCACGCCCGGCGCCAGCCACCAGGCGCTGCCGCCCCTCATGTATTGGATTCCGCCGAAGGCCAGGGCGAAGGCGGCCACGGCGCCCAGCGCCGGCCACGGGCTGGGATTGACCAGATGATATGGATGAGGCGCCGAATGCGCCCCGCGCTTGTCGCTCATGACGATCCCTCCTGCCGCGTCGTCGTGCCGGCGCGCGCCGCCCCCGTCGGGTCGGCATCCGTCCTGGCGCGGAAAAACGTGTAGGACAAGGTGATGGTGGCGACCTCGTCGGTGTTGGCGTCTTCGGCAAGTGCTGGATCGACGTAGAACGAGACCGGCATCTCCACCCGCTGGCCGGGCTCGAGGCGCTGTTCGGTGAAGCAGAAGCACTCGATCTTGGCGAAGTACTGGCCGGCCTTGGCCGGCGTCACGTTGAAGGTGGCGGTGCCGACCACCGGCTGGTCCGACTGGTTCTCGGCGGTGTAGGCGATCAGCGTTTCCTCGCCCAATCGCACCTGGACCTCGCGCTGCACCGGTGTGAAGCGCCAGGGCACGTCCTTCATGACATTGGCGTCGAAGCGCACCGTGACCATGCGCTCCGACACCGCGGCCGGTCCGGCGCTCGCCACCTGCGTGGCCCCGCCGTAGCCGGTGACCTCGCAGAACAGCCGGTACAGCGGCACCGAGGCAACCACCAGCGCCACCATCGCCGCCATCGCCGCCAACGACGCCAGCAGCGTGGTCCGCTTGCCGTTGCGGTCGCCGGCCATGGCCCCTACTCCGCCGCTTCGTGGAAGCGCGGCAGTTCCTCGAAGCTGTGCAGCGGCGGCGGCGAGGTCACCGTCCACTCCAGCGTCGTCGCACCGGCGCCCCAGGGATTGTCGGCGGCACGCGCCCCATGGCGCAGGGTGTGCCAGCAGATGTAGATGAACAGCAGCGCGCCGGCGAAGCCGAGATAGGCACCGACCGACGACACCATGTTCCAGCCGGCGAAGGCGTCGGGATAATCGGGGATGCGCCGCGGCATGCCGGCGACGCCCAGGAAATGCTGGGGGAAGAAGGTGAGGTTGGCGCCGATGAACATCAGCCAGAACTGCGCCTTGCCCAGCGTCTCGTTGTACTGGCGCCCCGACATCTTGCCGATCCAGTAGTAAAAGGCGGCGAACATGGCGAAGACGGCGCCCAGGCTCAGCACGTAATGGAAATGGGCGACGACGTAGTAGGTGTCGTGCAGGGCGATGTCGACGCCGGAATTGGCCAGCACCACGCCGGTGACGCCGCCCATGACGAACAGGAAGATGAAGCCGGTCGCCCACAGCATCGGCGTCTTGAACTCGATCGAGCCGCCCCACATGGTGGCGATCCAACTGAACACCTTGATGCCGGTGGGTACGGCGATGATCATCGTCGCCGCGGTGAAATAGGCGCGGGTGTTGACGTCGAGGCCGACGGTGAACATGTGGTGCGCCCACACGATGAACCCGATGAAGGCGATGGCGATCATCGCATAGGCCATGGCCAGGTAGCCGAAGATCGGCTTGCGCGAGAAGGTCGATACGACGTGGCTGACGATGCCGAAGGCCGGCAAAATCATGATGTAGACTTCGGGGTGGCCGAAGAACCAGAACAGGTGCTGATACAGCACCGGATCGCCGCCGCCGGCCGGATCGAAGAAGGCGGTGCCGAAATTGCGGTCGGTGAGCAGCATGGTCAGCGCCCCGGCCAGCACCGGCAACGACAGCAGCAGCAGCACCGCCGTCACCAGCATCGCCCAGGCGAACAGCGGCATGCGGTGCATGGTCATGCCGGGCGCGCGCATGTTGACGATGGTGGTGATGAAGTTGATGGCGCCGAGGATCGACGAGATGCCGGCGATGTGCAGCGCCAGGATGGCGTAGTCGACCGAAGCGTCGGGATGGCCGGTGGTCGACAGCGGCGGGTACAGGGTCCAGCCGGTGCCGGCGCCCAGGCCCATGAACAAGGACAGCAGCAACAGGGTGAAGGCCGGCACCAGCAGCCAGAAGCTGATGTTGTTCATGCGCGGGAACGCCATGTCCGGCGCCCCGATCATCAGCGGCACGAACCAGTTGCCGAAGCCGCCGATCAAGCCGGGCATGACGACGAAGAACACCATGATCACGCCATGCGCGGTCAGGATGACGTTGTAGAAATGGTGGTCGTCGGAGATCTGGATGCCGGGCTGCATCAGCTCGGCGCGCAAATACACCGACATGGCCCCGCCGATGATGCCGGCGATGATCGAGAACACCAGGTACATCGTGCCGATGTCCTTGTGGTTCGTCGAAAACAGCCAGCGGCGCCAACCGGTCGGCGCCTCATGCAGGTGATGGGCGTGGGTGGTGGTTACGCCGGCCATGAGCAAACCTCCCTCGATCACTGCGCGTTCGCGGCGGCCACGCGGGCGCCGCTTGTCATCATCGCGAACTTGGCCTTGGCGTCGCCCAGCCACACCTGGAACTGCTCCTTGGGCACCGCCTCGATCATGATCGGCATGAACCCATGGTTGACGCCGCACAACTCGGAGCACTGGCCGTAATAGGTGCCGGGGTGATCGATCTGCACCCAGGTCTCGTTGAGGCGGCCGGGGACGTTGTCGGTCTTGATGCCCAGCGCCGGCACCGCCCAGGCGTGGATGACGTCGTTGGCGGTGAGTTGAATGCGGATGGGCACGCCCACCGGCAGCACCACCGGATTATCGGTGGTCAGCAGCCGCAACTGCCCCGGCTCCAGTTCCGCCTCGTCGACCATGAACGCGTCGAAGCCGACGTTGTGGTCCGGGTATTCGTAGGACCAGTACCATTGATGGCCGGTGACCTTGAGGGTCATGTCGGCCTGCTTGGTGCGGTCCATGTAGTAGAGCAGATCGAAGGACGGAAAGGCGATCGCCACCAGGATCAGCACCGGGATCGTCGTCCACGCGATCTCGAGCTTGGAGTTATGGGTCCAGCGCGCCGGCACCGGGTTGCGGCTGGCGCGGAACCGCCACGCCACGTAGACCACCAGGGCGGTGACCAGGACCACGATGGCGACGATGATGATGTTGAGGGTAAGAGTCAGCGACGCGATGCGCTCCATGGTCGGCGACGCCGCCGCCTGGAAATCCCATTGCCACGGCCACGGCCGCCCGCTTTCGTCGCTCGCCTGCGCCGCCACCGGCAACGGCAACCCCGCAAGGGCCGCGGTGGCGGCGAGCCTGATTGAAGAGCCAATCATCGGTGTCAGCATCCCCTGCTGAATGCAACCGCCTCCCGGACGAGTTCAGCCGCTACCTCGCCGCTAACCGCCCGTTTGCGACGCATAATCGTTTCAAAGGTGATATTCCACGTGGGGCCGGCTCGCGGGGGCGGCAATATGCGTTTCGGGAGAGCAAATCCCGTCCAACGGTTAGGGGTGAGCGCCGAACGGTCCCTCACCTCGGCGAAGGCTAGACGGGGCGCCGGATCAGCGGTAGTCGCCGACCGCGCGGCAGTGCAGCGAAGCTCCCGTGGTATTCCTGAGCGAAAGGTGAACTTCCTGGCAGGTTCGGCGGCCTGCGCGGATGCGCTGGTCGAGGCCGCCGCGCACGTGATACCTTAGCCGAATCGGCTAGTTAAACATCAAAATATAAAATTTTAAGTTTCGGGGAGGTATTTGCGATGGGATTGCCCACCGTCGGCATCCGTGGCCGGATCTATGGTGGTTTCACCTTCACCCTGGTGCTGTTGGGCATCGTCGCCACGATCGGCATCCGCGGCCTGGACGGGGCGCGCGACGCCCAGCTGGAGTTGGCGCGCAGCGCCGAAACCGCCACGCTGATGCTGTCGATCAGCACCGACCTGACGGAACTGCGCCGAGCGGTGCAGGCCTATGTCGATTCGGGCTCCGACGACGAGGCCAAACGCGCCAACGAGATGGAAGACTCGCTCAACCAGGCTCTGGGCAATCTCGATGATTCCCCCGAAGTCACCGCTCTCAGCGCCGGCCTGTCGGACTACACCTCGACCTTCCATCGCATCTTCGAGCTGAAGGGCGAACAGCAGAGCGCCGTCGAGAAGGGCATTCAGGAAACCGGCGCCGCCATGGCGACGACCCTGGCCGAACTCATGACCAGCGCGCTCGAGGATGGCGACAACCTGGCCGCCGCCTATGCCGGCAAGGCGCAATATGCGCTGATGGGGGCACGCCTCAACGCCGTCGCCTTCATCGGCCTGAATGACGCCGCCGCCGCCGCCGCGCTCGAGCAGAACATGGCCGCGTTCAGCGACGCCATGGCGATGCTGGGCGACTGGGTGTCGACGAACCGCAGCAAGAAATTGCTGGTGCAGGTGAGCGACAGGCTGCCGAAGTTCCGCGATGCCTTCGCCGCCGTGCGCACCAGCCAAGCCGAGATCATCCGTCTGCGCAACGAGGTCTTGGGGCCGACCGGCGTCGCCGCCACGGACCTGGGGCGCCGGCTGGGCGCCGCCGAGCGTGCCCGCGTCAGCGAAGTGCGCGATGCCTCGGTCGCCGCCGTCGACACGGCCATGTTCGGCGACGGCGTGATCGCCGCCGCCGCCCTGGTGTTCGGCCTGGTGATCGCCATGATCATCGCCCGCCGCATCACCGCCGGCCTCGGCTCGATCACCACGGCCATGGCCAGCCTCGCCGAGGGCAGGACCGAGATCGCCGTGCCCGGCCTCGACCGCAAGGACGAAATCGGCCAGATGGCCGGCGCCCTCGAGGTCTTCCGCGGCAATCTGCTGGCCATGCGCCGGATGGAGGAGGAGCAGGCCGAGGCCAAGCGCCAGGCCGAGGCCGAACGGCGCGACTACGTCCTCACCCTGGCCGACGATTTCGAGGCCAAGGTGAAGTCGGTGGCCGAGCTGGTGGGGCGCCGCGCCGCCGAGATCGTGGCCACCTCCGAGGAGATGGGCGGCAAGCTCGACACCAGTTCGTCGGGCACCTTCGATGTCGCGGAAGCCTCGGAACGCACGCTGCTGTCGAGCCGGCAGGCGGCGACCGCCACCGAGCAACTGTCGGGATCGGTGGCCGACGTCGGCCGCGACGTCGCCAGCGTTTCCCAGGTGGCGGCGCAAGCAAAATCGGAATCGGCGCAGGCGGCCTCAAAAATGGCCGAGCTGGCCCAGTCGGTGGACCACATCGGCACCGTCGCCACCCTGATCAGCGACATCGCCAGCCAGACCAACCTGTTGGCCTTGAACGCCACCATCGAGGCCGCCCGTGCCGGCGAGGCCGGCAAGGGCTTCGCCGTCGTCGCCGGCGAGGTCAAGAACCTGGCCAGCCAGACCGCGCACGCCACCCAGCAGATCGGCGAGCAGATCGCCGCCGTGCAGCAGGCCGCCGCCGATGCCCTGCAGGCGATCGACGGGGTATCGGCGACCATCGCCTCGGTGGACGACTTCGCCCTGCGCGTCAGCGGCGCCGTCGAGAGCCAGGGCCGCGCCACCGCCGAGATCGCCGGAAGCGCCCGCAGCCTCAGCGCCGAGACGCATGGCGTCAGCGACAAGGTCGGCCACGTGGCGCAGGCATCCGCGTCGTCCTACGGCTCGGCGATTCGCGTCATCTGGGCGGCCGAGGAACTCGCGGCGCCGAGCGAGGCCCTGGTCAAGGAACTCGATGCCTTCCTCACGACCTTGCGCAGCGGCTGATGGCGCCGGGCGGCCGGCCTATACATCCGGAGGCCCTCGGCGGCATGCCGGCTGGATTGGCACCACTTATGCGGGACTCTCCGGCGCGTGGCTTGCAGCTAAGATGGGCGGATGGAACATGGCTTTTCCTCTCCGGGTTCCAACTCGCGCGGGGGGCCTGCCGCCCAATCTCAACCGGTGGGCCGTCCCATGGGCGAATCGCGGCTTCTGTGGTGTCCTCATGTCGGCTCGATCGAGCCGCATCTGGTGATCCGCACGCCCTCGGATTACATCGCCTGGTGCCAGACCTGTTTCATGGTGCAGGTCATCCCGCGCGATGACGACGACGGCATGGACGACGATCAGGGTCTTTTGAGGTGATTTCGCGGTGCACGCCGCGCGCCGGGTGGGCGCCCGGCAAGTTCATTCCTCGATGAGCGCCATCAGCCGCGTGACGTCGCAGACGCTGGCCGCATCGAGCTTTTTCATGATTTGGAAGCGGTGGCTCTCGATCGTCCGCAAGCCGAGACCGAGGCTGGCGGCGATCTCCTTGTTGCTTCGCCCGGCGGCCAAGCCCGAGACGACATCACGCTCGCGACGGCTGAGGCGGCGATACTTCAGCGCGGCCTCGCGGCGCAGCCGCACCTTCCGCCGCGTGGTCTCATGTTGGGTCAGGGCATGGCGGATGCGCTGGATCAGGTATTCCTCATCGAACGGCTTTTCGAGGAAATCATGCGCCCCGCCCCGGAACGCGGCGACGGTGGCCGAGAGGTCGCCGTGCCCGGTCATGATGATCATCGGCGCCGCGTCGGCCTGAGCGCCCATCCACTGCAGGAGTTCGAGGCCGCTCAGCCGCGGCATGCGGAGATCGGCGACGACGCAGCCGGGCCGGCGCGCGTCGTAGCCTTGCATGAACGACTGCGCGTCGGGGAAATCGCGGACGTCAAAACCCTCCATCCCCAGCCGGAAGGATAGGAAATGGCGCACTGCGGCGTCGTCGTCCACGATATAGACCAGCGCCCGCTCTTGCATTTCGGCCTCGCCCGCAATCACCGTCGCGGCCATTCTCAACATGGCCCGTGCGGGTGCCAATCCGCGTAAACTACGGAATCGCCGCGCTTGACGGCGCCCGTCGCCGCGGTTCGGCAACGGCGGGCGAACCAAGCCCCGCACGGGGGGCACTCAGGCACCTTTGCCTTCGAGGCGCAACTGCAGGCGCGTCAATTCCGACAGACTGGTCACCGCCATTTTCTTGAGCACGTTGGCACGATGGCTTTCCACGGTGCGGATGCCGATGTTGAGTTCGGCTGCGATGAGTTTGTTGGCCAGGCCCTGCACCATGAGTTGCATGACCGCCCGTTCACGCGGGCTGAGACGTCGAAAGCGGGTGATGGCGCTGTCCTGCTCATTCCGCTGCAGCCGCGCCTCTCGATCACGCTCGATGGCCTCGTTGACCCGCTTCAGGAAATATTCGTCGTCGAACGGCTTTTCGAGGAAATCCCAGGCGCCGCCGCGAAACGCCGTCACCGCGATGGGAACGTCACCATGGCCGGTAATGATGATGACCGGCAGGGCCACCTCTTGCTGGGCCATCCACTGCTGAAGCTCGATGCCGCCCATGCCGGGCATGCGAACGTCGACGACAAGACAACCCGGGCGGTCGGAGCGGTACGCCTGGATAAACGCGGCCGCATCGGCGAACGTCTCACAGCGCAGCCCGTTCAGGTCGCAGATGACCGACAGGCAGTGGCGCACGGCGGCGTCGTCATCGACGATGAAGACCGTAGGTTCCATCAAGTGGCGACCGGCAGCGTAAAAGCGAAACGCGCGCCGGCGGCGCTGTTGGCCGCCAGCCACAGGCGGCCGCCATGCGCTTCGATGATCGAGCGACAGATCGGCAGGCCCAGCCCCATCCCCGAAGGCTTGGTGGTGAAGAACAGGTCGAAGAGCGGATCGATCTTGTCCTCGGGCACGCCGGGACCAGTGTCGGTCACCGAAATCTCGACCATTCCGCCATGCAGCTCGGCGGCGACGACGATTTCCTTGGTCCGGCCAGAGACGGCCAGCAAGGCATCGATGCTGTTGCGCAACAGGTTGAGCAGCACCTGGTCGATCTGAACCTTGTCGGCCCACAGCGCAGGCAGATCGGGCGGTAGCGACACCGTGACGGCGATGCCGGCGCGCGCCGCCTCCGGTTTGGCCAGCGCCAACATCTCGTCGATCACCGCCGGCAGGCTGACCGCACTGGCTTGGCCGCCCTGCTTGAGGAAGCCGCGAATGCTCTTGAGGACGTCCGCCGCCCGCTGCGCCTCGGCCTCGGCGCGGTTCATCAGATCGACGACGGCGTCGCGGTCGCCGCCGCGCAGCAGCAACTGCCGGCCCGCACGCGTGTAGCCCACCGTGGTGAACAGGGGCTGATTGAGTTCATGCGCCAGGGATGATGCCATTTCCCCCAGAAGGCTCAACCGCGAGATACGAGTCAACTCCGATTGCCGTTCGCGCAGGCTTTGCTCGAGGCGCCACCGCTCGCTGACCACGGCGCCAACCAGCAATCCGGTGGTCACCAGCGCCAGCATCAGCGACTGGTAATACAACAGATCGTGCCGATGATCCGGCAGCGCCAGCAGACCGACGACCAAGCCGACCTGCGTCGCCAGGATGGCCATGGTCGCCCCCGGCAGGCCGCGGCGCATGGCAATCCAGATGATCGGCAGGAACAGGACATAGAAGATTTTCGACGGGTCCGGCACGAAGCGGTTGAAGGTGACCATCAGCCCCACGGCCACCGCCAGGCCTTGCAACAGCAGCTCGACCGGGCGCAGCAGTTGCGGCTGACCGACCGGCGCCTGCCGCAACAGGACCATGACGAACGGCGTGACCGTAAGGATGCCGATGACGTCGCCGACCCAATACTGCAGCGCCACGGCGAGCAGATCCCGCCCCGCCAGCAGGCCGCCGATGACATAGGGCAGTGCGAAACCGAAGGCTGCGGGCACCGCCCCAACCGCGACGGCCGCAATCAGCCACGCCATGTCCGACAGCCGATCGAGCTGCGGCCGCAGCCTCACCGCCCGGCGCAGGATCATAGCCGTGCACCAGTAACACAACAGAATCAGCAGGTTGGAGATGGCCAGCAGCGGCAACGGCGCCGGCATGCCGCGTACCAGCACGTCGCCCGACAGCAATGCGGCAAAGACGAGCAGCGAGGCCCGCGGCCAGCCCACGAGCAGCAGGGCCATGTAGAGGCCGGCCGGCGGATTCCACGGCGTGACGTTGAGCGCCGGCGGCTCGTGGATGAAGGTGATCCAGTCGATCGCCAGGTAAAGCGCCAGGAAGGCGACGGCGAACACCCAGGCGGCGCGGCCGCCGCTTGCGAACACGCGCACGCGACGGCCCGTCAGTGAAGGCGCGGGCGGCACGCGTAGCGCCGCCCGCCAAGGATCAGTTGGCGAAATAAGCCTGGGTGCCGTGGGCGGCAATGGCGTCCGACAACCGCTGCAGCGCGTGGACGTAGGCCGCCGTGCGCGCAGGGATGTTCTTGTTCAGATGGATGTCCCATACCAGGCGGCCTTCGGTCTCCATGATCTGCTTGAGGCGGGCGTGGACCTCATCGACCGTCCAGTAGTAGCCCTGGCGGTTCTGCACCCACTCGAAATAAGATACCGTGACACCGCCGGCATTGGCCAGGATGTCGGGCAGAACCACCACGCCCTTCGCCTCCAGGATGGCATCGGCCTCGCTGGTGACCGGGCCGTTCGCCAGCTCGAGCACCACCTTGGCCTTGATGCTGCCGGCATTGCCGGCGTGGATCTGGTCTTCGAGGGCGGCGGGGACCAACAGCTCGCATTCGATGGCCAGGAGCTCGTCGGGGCTGATGGTGCTGGCACGGCCCTGCGTGGCATAGGCGCTGACCGAGCCGTGCGCGTCCTTGGCATCGAGAACCGCGTTCGGGTCGAGGCCCTCGCTGTTCATGATGGCGCCGCGCGAGTCGGAAATGGCGACGATGCGGTAGCCGTCGGCGTGCAGGAGCCGCGCAATGTGGACGCCGGCGTTGCCGTATCCCTGAACGACGACCCGCTTCTTGCTCTTGTTGAGGCCAAGCTCGCTTTCGAGATGCTTGATCAGGTAATAGCCCCCGCGTGCGGTGGCGTCATCGCGGCCGAGCGAGCCGCCGAGGGCGATGGGCTTGCCGGTGATGACCGCCGGGCTCGGCTGGCGGACGATCGAGCTGTACTCGTCGGCCATCCACCCCATGATCATCGAATTGGTGTAGACGTCCGGGGCGGGGATGTCGCGGTCGGGGCCGATCATGCCGGCGAAGGCCTGCACATAGGCGCGCGACAGCCGCTCGAGCTCGGCGCGCGACAGGCCGCGCGGGTCCACCTGAACCGCGCCCTTGCCGCCGCCATAGGGTAGGCTCATCACCGCGCACTTGAAGGTCATCCAGAACGCCAGGGTCGACACTTCGTCCATCGATGAATCGGGGTGGAAGCGAATGCCGCCCTTGGTCGGGCCGCGGGTGTCGTCATAGCGGCAGCGCCAGGCGACGAATGACCGCTGCGAGCCATTGTCCATGCGGATCGTCAGGCGCGAGCTCAATGTCTCCTTCGGATGCCGCAGCTTCTCGAGCACTTCCGGGTCCACTTCGATGTAGCGGGAAGCCTCGTCGAGGCGAGTCAGGGCATGGCTAAGCATGTCGCTCATGATCATCTCTCCAATGTAACTAGTTGGTGGCGACCGCCATTGCCACCGCGGGCCGGTAAGCCCGCGCTGGACCGCCTTGCCGCGGCATGCGAACTGCGGCTGGATATCCACACGCCCAAAAATCGCCGCAAATTTAAATCCTGAGGGGGGTGGCCTAGAAGACCGTGATTCTACGGAAAGTTTGCCGTTGACATTTTCGCCGCATCGCGACAATCGATCGCGCTTTGCCTTGCGCCCCCACGGCGAGGAACGAATGACCCCCGCACAGCTCGAAACCCTGCACCAGGCGGTGATGATCCTGGATTACGTCGGCGTCGCCGTGTTTGCGATTTCCGGCGCCCTGCTGGCGGCGCGCAAGGGCATGGATCCGATCGGCTTCATCGTCGTCGGCGCCACCGCCGGCATCGGCGGCGGCACCCTGCGCGACCTGGTGCTGGGGGTGCGGCCGGTGTCGTGGGTGTCCGACCAGACCAACCTGGCCATCTGCGTCTTCGTCTCCCTGGCCACCTTCTGGCTGGCGCGGCCGCTGCACGCCCGCTATCGCACCCTGCTCTGGGCCGACGCCGTCGGTATGGCCATGTTCACGGTGGCCGGCACGCAAAAGGCCATTTCCATGGACGCGCCGCCGTTCGTCGCCATCGCCATGGGGGTGATGACGGCGTGCTTCGGTGGGCTCATCCGCGACATGATGTGCGGCGAGCGGCCGCTGCTGTTCCACAAGGAAATCTACGCCACCGCCTCGATCATCGGCGCCGCCACCTTCCTGCTGCTGGCCGAGGCGCCCATCCCGCAGGACAGCCGCGCCGGCACCGCCTTCCTGGTCGCCTTCATCGTGCGTGCCGCCGCCATCCGCTGGGGCATCACCCTGCCCCATTACCGCCAGGCCGACCAGCTCGGCAACGGCGGCTGATTCCCGAAGCGCGGCGCTCCAGCTCCGCATTGTGCGGACCTGGAGGTCCGTACTCCAGACAAGGATCACACCTTGCGCACCTTGACCCGCACCACGTCGGCGCCCGAGCCGGTGGCATCGGTGAGGTCGAGATCCATCGGCGTCAGCGCGTTCATGCTCGGCGTATCGAAGCCCTTGGCGAAGGGCGTCTTCCAATGGCCGAACTGGCCGATCATCAACAGCGTGTCGGGACGGATGCCCTGACGCACCACCACCCGCCCCTGTACCGCGTTGATGTGCGAGGCCACCTCGACCTCGTCGCCGTCGTCGAGGCCCAGTTCGTCGGCAGTGCGCGCGTTCATGATGACGCCGCGGTGGCCGGCGATGTTCTCGGCCAATTCACGGATCATCTGTACGCCGACATTGCCGCCCCAGGCGTATTGCATCGAGCGCGCGGTGAGCAGCCAGAACGGGTAGTCCTCGGGCCGCTGGCCGTGCTTGACCAGCACCTGCTCCCATTTGCCGGGGAAGTTCTTCCACGCCGGCAGCGCCTGATATTCGTCGAGCTGCTTGTCCCACCAGTGGATACCGGCCTCGTGCAGACGGTTGCCAAGCTGGCGGCCGACCCGCAGCAGCCGCTCCTGGTACGGCATCTCGAAGCGCAGGCCCTGGTCCATCAGCGACGGCAGTAGATACCAGTCGAGGCGGGGGAACGGCCCGACCTGGAAGCCATTGTCCTTGAACCAGTCGAGGCCATGGATTTCCTCGCCCAATTCGGCCGAGGCCGCCTTGCAGGTGGCGTCCCAGATGGTCTCGACGTCATGGGGCTGGTCGACCGGCAGGCTGAAATCCCAGCCTTTGCCGGCCAGGGCAACGCCGGCGGCGCCGCGATTGATGGCGTTGTTGTACTTTTCGAGCAGCCCGGCGCGCCGGGCGATCTCGGTCGAGATCCAGGTGAAATCGCGAGTCTCGCCCTTCGGCGCGGAAACCGGCTGGCGCAGGGCGAAGCCCTGATGCTCCCAATACTGCTCGACGTATTTGGTGCCGCCGATGCGGATGAGCTGCAGGCCCTCCAGGTCGGTGGCGTCGGGCAGCAGCACATCGGCCATGTGGTTGGTTTCGTCTTGGGTGTAGGCGAAGCACACGACGAAGGGGAAGCGCGCCATGGTGTTGGTCAGACGCCGCGTATCCCAGAACGAGATGGCGGGATTGGTGCGGTAGACGAACCAGACATCGGGCGGATTGGTCTCGGGCCAGTTCTCGGGGCGATCGTCCATGAAGGCCCAGGCCAGATGTGTCGGCCCCAGCGCCTGGCTCCACGGCGAATTGGCGCTGAGCGGCACCAGGGTCTTGTGGCCGTTGCGGACATGCGGCCGCGCCTGCCAGCGCTCGCGGTCGGTGTCGTTCCATGGGAAGACCATGAACCCGTCCTCGCCGGGCTTGACGCTGGCTTGGCGGCTGCTGGCCGGACGGTTGAGCCGCACCGTCGTGCCCAGCATGCCGCCCGGCACTTCCAGGCCGCCGACCAGGCAGGCCAGCAGCGTACGCGCCCAGCAGCACTCGTAGCCACCCCAGCCGTTGTTGACGCTCTTGCCCAGGCTGATCGATACCGGGCGCAGCGGCAGCGTGCGGCCGTCGATCTCGATCTCGGCGCCGATCTCGGCGTGGTCGAGAAATTCATTGGCGATGCGGCGAATGGTCTTGGCGGGCACGTCGCAGACGGTCTGCGCCCACTCCGGGGTGTAGCCGCGGACATGCTCGACCAGCAGGGTGAAGGCGGTCGTGCCCTCGGCAGCGTCGTGAGACCAGCGCTCGCCGTCCGCGCCGATCTCCAGCGCCGCCACGGTGACGCGGCCCTGCAGCTCCGGCCGCTCGGCGGCATCGAACGCCACCGCGGCGCCGCCCTGCCACACCAGCGGCTTCTCGGTGGCCGGATCGCGCAGGAAAAAGCCGTTCGGGCCGACCAGATAGGCCGAGGCGGTGTGGCGGCGCAGGAACGGCAGGTCGAGTTCCTCATGCCGGCGCTCGTGCAGCAGCACGTGCAGCATGGCGAAGAGGAAGGCGGCGTCGGTCTGCGGCTTGATCGGCACCCATTCGGCCGAGCAGCCGCCGGTGACCGACAGGTGCGGCTCGACCTGGATACGCTTCATGCCCTTGGCCACACGCGCCTCGGCATGGCGGAACACGCCGCACACGCCACTCGACGCCTCGGTGTTGGCGCCGAACGACACCACGTATTTGGTCAGCGGCGTGTCTGGGCACACGGTGAAGGCGCGGTGCCACAGCTCGCCGTAGAGATGCTCGGAGTGGGTGCACTTGACGCCCTGGCCGCTGCCGTAGCTGAAGTCGATCGGCCCCCAGGCGGCGAGGAACGCCGGAAAGGTGCCCATGTACGAGGCCGGCGTGCCGCCGCCGCCGAACGACGCGGCGACGCGCGGGAAGCCGCTGTCGTCGAGCAGGCCCTGCGCCCGCACCGCCTTCAGCTTGTCGCCGATCATGTCCAAGGCTTCGTCCCAGGAGATCGGCACGAAACCCGGGTCCTCGCCCCTGCCCTTGTTCGGGTTGGTGCGCTTCATCGGCGTCAGCACGCGGTGCGGATTGTGCGTCTTCTGGATCAGGCCGAAGGCCTTGACGCACACCCGGCCATTGGCCGGATGGACGCCGTCGGCGGCGAAGTTCGGCTCGACCTCGGCGGCAATGCCATTCTCGACCTTCACCATCAACAGGTCGGGCCCTGCCACGCATTGATAGCAATAGGTGGGAACCCGCCGCTCTTCGCGCGCTACCGTCACTGACCCCTCCTGTCTTCACCCGCTTTATTGTCGCCGAAGCCGGCGCGTGGGGTCTGTCACCCTGCGAGGGGACGGGGTATGCTGGCGGAAACGTGGCGACGGGGAGAAGCGCCATGCACGAAGAGAGGGACCGGGACCGCATGCTGATGCCCCGGCTGGCCGGCGTGATCGGCAGCATCGGCGCCAGCCGCTTCGACGAGCGGCTGGCCGAGTTGGTGACGGCGACGGCAGCGATCGACCAATTCACCGTCTTTGCCTGGAACGGCGGCGGCGCCGACGGCTGCCTCTTCTCCTGGCACCGCGCGCAGCCGGAGCTGACAGCAACGCTGTGCCGGCGCTATGTCGAGGGCCGCTACTTCGAGCACGACCTGGGCCTGGTGCGCCTGCGCCGCGCCGAATCGCGCAGCGGCCTGGTGCGTTGCGAGCAGATCGAGGACGACTCCTACCGGCGCGTGTTCTTCGACCGGCCGCGGCTGGGGGCCAAGCTGTCGGTGCTCGACGGCGGCGTCTATCTCAATTTCTACAAGCGCGCCGGCGATGAGTTCAGCGAGGCCGAGATCGACAATCTCGCCGCCGTCAGCCCGGTGCTGTCGCAAGGCCTGCTGCGCCACCGTTCTTTGTCCAAAGGCGCCGGCGCCGCGCCCGTGCCGCCGAAACTGGGCGAAGTCCAGCGCCTGCTGGCCAGCAAGGCGGCGCGCCTGACCCCGCGCGAGCTGGCGGTGTGCGCCCGCACCGTCTGCGGCTACTCGGCCGAGGCCATCGGCCTCGACCTCGCCATCGCCCAGAGCTCGGTCGCCACCTACCGCAAACGCGCCTATGGCAAGCTCGGCATCAGCAGCCAGCACGAGCTGTTCGCTCTGTGCCTGTCGGCCGCCACCGCCGCGGCGTAGGCGCGGTCCATGTCCCCCTCTCCCGCTGGCGGGAGAGGGTCGGGGTGAGGGTGGCGCCGCGCCGCCGGAGCGCTTCCCTCACCCTCCCCGCTGCGCGGGTCCCCTCCCTCTCCCGCAAGCGGGAGAGGGCCTAAGAGCCGTCCCTCTTCTTCGCCTCAGCCCCCCTTCGGCCGCAGGTCGCGCACGCGCACCGCCTTGCCCAGCGAGCGCGGGATCTCGCCCGGCCGTTTGAGGGCGACCTCGCAGGTGACGCCGATCAGGCTCTTGATGTGATGGCGCACCGCCTGGGCGACGCGGGCGAAATCGTAGTCCGGCAGCAGCGGGTTGGCTTCGACCTCGACGGCCAGATGGTCGAGGGCGCCCTCGCGGCGGACCACCAGTTGATAGTGCGGCGACACGTCGGGGAAGCCGACCAGCACCGCCTCGACCTGGCTCGGATAGACGTTGACGCCGCGGATGATCAGCATGTCGTCGTCGCGCCCGGTGATGCGCATCAGCCGCAGATGGGTGCGGCCGCAGGCGCAGCGGTCGTAATTGGCACGGGTGATGTCGCGGGTGCGGTAGCGCACCATCGGCAGCGCCTCCTTGGTCAGCGTGGTGATGACCAGTTCGCCCAGTTCGCCCGGCGCCACCGGCCGCAGCGTGTCGGGGTCGAGGATCTCGAACAGGAAATGATCCTCCCAGCCATGCAGGCCGCAGCGATGCTCGCATTCGGCGGCGACGCCCGGCCCCATGATCTCCGACAGGCCATAGGTGTCCATGGCGCGCAGGCCGAGGCGGCGGTCGATCTCCTCACGCATGGCCTCGGACCACGGCTCGGCGCCGAACACGGCGATGCGCAACGGGCCTGAGCGCAGGTCGACGCCCTCCTTCTCGGCCACCTCGGCGATGTTCAGCGCATAGGACGGCGTGCAGCACAGCACGCTGGCGCCGAGATCCTGGATCAGCTGGATCTGCTTCTCGGTGTTGCCGCCCGACATCGGCGTGACCGTGCAACCCAGCCGCTCGGCGCCGTAGTGATAGCCGAGGCCGCCAGTGAACAGGCCATAGCCATAGGCGTTATGGGCGACCTCTCCCGGCTGCGCCCCGTTGGCGGCCATGGTCCGCGCCGCCAGATCGGCCCAAGTGTCGAGATCGCCGCGGGTGTAGCCGACCACGGTGGGCTTGCCGGTGGTCCCCGACGACGCATGCAGGCGCACGACCCGCGTACGCGGCACCGCGAACAGGCCGAAGGGATAGTTGTCGCGCAGGTCGATCTTGACCGTGAACGGAAACCGCGACAGGTCCGACAGCTCTTTCAGATCGTCCGGGTGCACGCCCTGCTCGTCGAACCGGCGCCTATGGTGCGGCACGTTGTCATAGGCGTGGCGCAAGGTACGCTTCAGGCGTTCGAGCTGCAGCGCCTGAATCCGCTCACGCGGCATGGTCTCCTGCTCGGGCTGGAACTTGTAGGGCTGGGCCGCTTGGACCGTCATGGACGTCGCCTCCTCGGGCATTTTGACCATGATTCTGCCAGCCGTCGGCGGAGGCGTCTGTCACCCGCCAGGGGGACGCGCAAATTTGAGCGCGCATCGGTGGGGGCGACATGCGTCGGTCCCGCCGCCGATTGATTCTTGCCGAACGGCACAAACAAGGCCCAAGATCAGGAGTTTACGCGCTGGCGGTCCGAGCGGATGAACATGGCAGCGGACGTGCGAACTCCCTACGAGCAACTCATCGAGCTCAGCCCCGATGCGATCCTCGTGGCGTGCGAGAACAAGATCGTCTTCGCCAACCGGGCTGCCGCGACGCTCGTCGGTTTCGCCAAACCCGAGGACCTGTTGGGCCTGTCGCCGCTGTCGTTCGTCCGCGAGGATCTCCACGCGACGGTGACCGAGCGGATTGCCTTCGCCTTCGCGACCGGCCGTCAAAACCCGGTCATGGAACAGGTGTGGATTCGGCGCGACGGCAGCGAGATCACGGTGTCGGTGGCCGGTGCCGGGGTCACCTGGCAGGGGGAAGCGGCACTCACCGTCTGTGCCCGCGACATCACCGAGCAGCAGCGGCTGCGCGACGAGGCCGAGCGCGGGCGCACCCTGGCCGAAAGCGCTTCACGGTCCAAATCGCGCCTCATCGCCGCCGTCAGTCATGACCTCAGGCAACCGCTGCAGTCCATCTCGCTGTTCGCCTCGGTCGTCGACGGCGACCCCAACGTGCGCCCGCAATCGCTCGTGGCCCTGCGTCACCTGCGCATCTCGGTCGACCGCATGGGACAGTTGCTGGATTCGATCCTCGACATCGCCAAGCTCGACGTCGGGCTGGTGCCGTGGCGGAAGCAGCGCATGGCCTTGGCCCCCCTGCTCGCCGATCTCGCCATCGAGATGGCGCCGCAGGCCGAGACCAAGGGGCTGGCGCTGAAGGTCGCGCCAACCTCGCTCGTCGTCGACAGCGATCCCATGCTGCTGACACGAATCCTGCGCAACCTGGTGACGAACGCCATCCGCTATACCGAGCGCGGCAAGGTGTTGATCGGCGCACGACGACGCGGCGAGGGATGCGTGATCGCCGTCTACGACACCGGCGTCGGCATCGAGCCCGACAAGCTCAGGCTGATCTTCGAAGAGTTTTACCAGGTCGGCAACCCCTCGCGCGACAGCCGCCTCGGCCTGGGCCTGGGCTTGCCCATCGTCGAGCGGCTGGCACGGGTTCTCGGCCATCGCATCACCGCCAGCTCGAGCCCCGGCAAGGGCTCGTGCTTCTCGATCGCCATGTCGCCCACCGATACGCCCGAACCTCAGCCGCCGGATCATGGCTCGTAGACCACACATCACCCTTCGGCTCGGCGCCCTTCCGACCGGCATCATCAACAAGACCCTCGGTTTGGAGCTGGATCCTGGCGAGGCGGTGTTGACGCCAGCACATCAGACCCATGCGGCGCGAAACCACCCCGAGGACTATGCCGCGTGCCTGCC
Organism: Rhodospirillaceae bacterium; assembly: GCA_036675815.1. Lineage (GTDB taxonomy): Bacteria > Pseudomonadota > Alphaproteobacteria > Rhodospirillales > Magnetospirillaceae > JAKFEE01. The sequence continues at coordinate 11,541 of JAKFEE010000002.1, read as the reverse complement.
GCATGTGGCCGCCGTCCTGGCTAATCCGCTCTATATTGGTGATGACTTTAGGAATCGGGAAGATCGAAATCATCGCCGGTGTGGCGGCACTGGGAGGGTGCCTACTCGTCGCCGTTCAAGTCGAGCGTGACGAGGCGGGGCGGTACCTCGTCTCCTCCTTCTACCCGATCTCTGAAAAAAAAGTACAGAACCGGCTCGCCAAGGGTTACCTGAAGAGGGCCAGGAATCACTAAGGGCCTCGCCGCTCTCACGACGAAGCCCCTAGCGATTTGGCTTGAGCCGGGCTGCCCAACTCCGGATCTCTTCATCCCTTACGGGGCTACTTTGCCACACGACCCGGGCCATGTGGCGCGTGAGGAGGCCGTTCTCACCTCTGCAAGCCTGTGCACCCATATGTGCATCACTCATAACCCAGGTCAAGAGAACAACCGGAACGGCTCATACCGACGGCGCTTTCGAAATGAAACCGCCGCACCTGTAGCACCCAGCGGTCCTGGGCACCTGGTTTCTGCCGGATCTTCGTTGGGTGGGCTTGAGGGCCGAGAGCCGCGGACATGCTGGAAAAGGATGGTGCTGCTGGACAGGATTGAACTGTCGACCTCTCCCTTACCAAGGGAGTGCTCTACCACTGAGCTACAGCAGCATACCGTGGTGAAGGCGCGCTATATGCCACAGCCAGCCGGGAGACGCAAGCGCCAATCGCCCCGCCGGCGCCGCGCCGAGCTGGAGCGCGGACCTCCAGGTCCGCCCCGCGTTTGCGGAGCTGGAGCTCCGCGCTCCAATTCTGGTCAAGCCTCGTCGCCGTCGTCATTGGCCGGCCTCTCCTCGGCGGGAATGGCATAGACGCCGCCGAGCCAGCGGTTGAGGTCGACATCGGCGCAGCGCGACGAACAGAACGGCCGGAAGCGCTCGACGCTCGGCTTGCCGCACACGGGGCACTTGGCTTTCTTCTTCGTGCTCATGCCTCAACCGATGCTGATGTCATGGCGCTCGCGCGGGCGGCCGTCCTCGGCGACCACCGTCAGCGGCCGCACCAGGCGACGCCGGGTCTCGGCCATCGCCGCCGGCAGGCGCGCCAACGCCGCCGCCACGTCGGAAGCCACCGTCAGCCGCACCGCTCCAGGTCGCGCCGCCGCCTCGCGCAGGACGGCGCGCAAGGCCGTCAGCGCCGCCGTCTCCGCCGAGACCTCCAGCCGCCGCTCGCACATGGTCTCGGCCAGCGACGGCCGCCGCCGCTGGCGCGTCAGCTCGATCATGCCCAACGGCGTCATTCCCACCACATGGGTGGGCGTCGGATCGTCCGCCACCGCCAGGCGCAGCGCGGCGAGGAGCTGCTCGCGCCGCCGCCGGTTCTTGCCGGGGATCAGGTCGACCAGGATATGGCCGCACAGATTGCGCAGCCGCAGCAGGCGCGCCACTTCGGCAACGGCCTCGGCATTGGCGACGTCCGCCGCGGCACCGCCGGCGTCGACGTCGACGAGCACGGCCGCCGCCGTCTCGTCCACGGTCAAGGTGCCACCGCAGGGCAGCGAGACGCGCGGCAGCAGCGCCTCGGCAAAAATCTCGTCGATCCGTTCGGCGACGTCGCGGCGTTGCGCGACCAGGACGTCGCGGTGGCTCTGCCGCAGCGCGGCATAGGCTTCGGCGTCATCGACCACCAGGTGGCGCACCGACGGATGGTCGGCCAGCAGCCGGGCGATGGCATCGGGCGCCAGCAGCAGGGCCGGCGGCCGCGTCTCACCGCTCGTCGCCTGCATGCGCCGCCACTGCGCCCGCAGGACATCCAGCTCTTGCCTGAGGCTTTCGGCGGTGGCGCCCTGCGCCGCGGTGCGCAGCACCAGACCCTCGCCCGACTCGGCCAGAATCCGGCCGAGCTCCGTCAGGCGCACCCGTTCGGCCGCATCGAGGCGCCGCGACACGGCGACGCCCGGGCGCATCGGCGACAACGCCAGCCGGCGGCCGGTAAATGAGAGATCGGTGACGAGTTCGGCCCCCTTGTCGGCGCGCGGCTCGGCGACGGCCTGGACCAGCAGGGCGGCGCCTTCCGCGGCAGGCTCGGCCAGCCAACCCGGCCGCTCCAGGCCGATGTCGACGAAGGTGCCGCCGCGCCCGCTGGCCTTGACGCGCCCCAGCCAGATGCCGCCCAACGCCTGCCCGGCGCGCGTCACGGCCAGTTCCACGGGAAGATCGCCAGCCAGCAGGGCCAAGCGGGCCTCGCCCGGCGACGCCGCGCAGATCAGCGTGTCAGGCGCCGGCATCGCCGCCACGGTAGCCGAGCCCGCGCAGCAGTTGATAGGTTTCGTGCAGCGGCAGGCCGACCACGTTGGAGTACGAGCCGCCGAGTTGGCGGACGAAGACGGCAGCCTTGCCCTGGATGGCATAGCCGCCGGCCTTGCCATGCCACTCGCCGCCGGCGACATAGGCCTCGATCTCGTCGCGCTCGAGCCGCTTGAAGGTCACGGCCGTCGTCACCAGACGCTGGGCGACGCGGCCGTCGGAAGAAATCACGCACACGCCGCCGAGCACGCGATGACGACGCCCCGACAGCATCGCCAGGCAGCGCCGCGCCGTCGCGACATCCTCGGCCTTGGGCAGGATGCGCCGGCCGCAGGCGACCACGGTGTCGGCGGCGACGACGATGCAACCGGGATTGCGGGCGGCGACCAGACGCGCCTTGTCGGCGGCGAGGCGCGCGGCGTGCGGCGCCGGCAGTTCGCCCTTCAGCGGGGTCTCGTCGACATCCGCCGCATCGACGCGATTGGGGGCGAATCCGATCTGATGCAGAAGATCAAGCCGGCGGGGCGAAGCCGAGGCGAGGACCAGGCACGGCTGTCCGGAGTTGGGAGCGGGCACCGCAGGCTTACTTGAAGCGGAAGGTAATGCGACCCTTGGTCAGGTCGTACGGCGTCATCTCGACATTCACGCGATCGCCGGCCAGCACACGGATGCGGTTCTTGCGCATCTTGCCCGAGGTGTGCGCCAGGATTTCGTGCTCGTTGTCGAGCTTGACCCGGAACATGGCATTGGGCAGAAGTTCGACAACCGTACCGGAGAACTCGATCAGATCTTCTTTCGCCATTTAAGCCCCATCGTCAGTCGGACGCGGGAATAAGTGCGGTTGAACGCCTGCCCGGTCAAGCCTTTTCCTGCCCGGTCATCAGGGACCGGACATCTGGTGTAGTGGGAAGCGTTCGAGGATCCGCCGACGGATGCTGTCGCGCAATTCACGATAGGCCTGCATGCGAACCTCGCGGCTCCCCTCGACCGCGGTCGGGTCCATGGTCGGCCAGAACTCGACCTCACAGGACGAGGTGCGGGTGAGCTCCACCGCCTTGTGCTGGGCCTCCGGCGACAGCGAGACGACGACGTCGAAGCTCTCGTCTTCGAGATCGTCGAACGTCTTGGGGCGGTGGCGCGACAGGTCGATACCGACCTCGTCCATGACGGCGACGGCGAAGGGGTCGAGGTCGCCTTGGCGCACCCCCACCGAGTCGACGAAGACGTGGTGCCCGTGGAAGTGCTTCATGAACGCCTCGGCCATCGGCGAGCGCACGGCGTTCCAGTTGCAGGAGAACAGGACCGCGGACGGCAGGTCCCGCACGGCTCAACCCCGAATGTGCAGGACGCAGATCAGGGTGAACAGCCGCCGTGCGGTGTCGAAATCGACGTCGATCTTGCCGTGCAGACGCTCGCGCAGAAGCTCGGATCCCTCGTTGTGCAGACCTCTGCGTCCCATGTCGATGGCCTCGATCTGCGACGGCGACGACCGCTTGATGGCGGCAAAGTAGCTCTCGCAGACGATGAAGTAGTCCTTGACGATGGACTTGAACGGCTTGAGAGGCAACTGCACGCGGGTCAGCGAGGCGGAATCGTCTTCCTGGCGCACATCCAGGCACAGCCGATTTTCCTCGATGCCGATGTGCAGCGAGTATGGCCCGGCAAAGTCGCCGGCCGGGGCAAAGTAGTTCTCTTCCAGCAGATCGTAGATGGCCACCGCGCGCTCATGCTCGACCTCGGCCTTACGGCGGACGACGTACGGCTCATCGAGCTGGATGTTGGCCAAACGTTGGAGTCGGTGCGGCGCCAAGGTCATGGTCATGGGGTGTCGAGGCGGATCGCCACCGAGAGGCCATGGGCGTCCAGCCCCTCGGCCGCCGCCAATGTCACCGCCGCCGGGCCGATGGCGCGCAAGGCCGCCGCGTTGCAGCCGACGAAGGTGGTGCGTTTCATGAAGTCGAGCACGCCCAGTCCCGACGAGAAGCGGGCGCTGCGCGCGGTCGGCAGCACGTGGTTGGGGCCGCCGACGTAATCGCCGATGGCCTCGGGAGTGTGCCGCCCGAGGAAGATGGCGCCGGCGTTGCGGATGCCGGCGGCCAGGGCGTCGGGGTCGTCCACCGCCAATTCGAGATGCTCGGGGGCGATGCGGTCGATCAGCGGCAGCGCCTCGGCCAGTGTCGGCACGATGATGAGGGCGCCGTGGGCCTGCCAACTGGCACGGGCGATCTCGGCCCGCGGCAGGATAGCCAGATGCGCCTCGACGGCCCGGGCGACGGCAGCGGCGAAATCGGCATCGTCGGTGATCAGGATCGACTGGGCGGCGATGTCGTGCTCGGCCTGCGACAGCAGGTCGGCGGCGATCCAGCCGGGATCGTTGGCGGCATCGGCAACCACCAGGATCTCCGACGGCCCGGCGATCATGTCGATGCCGACCGTGCCGAACACCTGCCGCTTGGCGGCGGCGACATAGGCGTTGCCCGGGCCGACGATCTTGTCGACCGGCCGGATGGTGGCGGTGCCATAAGCGAGCGCGCCCACCGCCTGGGCGCCGCCGATACGGTAGATCTCATCGACCCCGGCGATGTCGGCGGCGGCGAGGACCAGCGGGTTGAGCCGGCCGTCCGGGGTCGGCACCACCATCACCAGCCGCGGCACGCCGGCCGCCTTGGCCGGGATGGCGTTCATCAGCACCGACGACGGATAGGCGGCGGTGCCGCCGGGGACGTAGAGGCCGGCGGCGGCCACCGCCGTCCAGCGATAGCCCAGGCGAACGCCGGCCTCGTCGGTGTAGTCCTGCCCCGTCGGCACCTGGCGGCCATGGAAGTCGACAATGCGCCGCGCGGCAAGTTTCAGCGCGTCGAGCGTCGCCGGCGTGCAGGCGGCCACCGCTCGCGCCACCTCGTCCGGGCCGATGCGCATGCCGGCCGGCGTCAACTCCAGCCGGTCGAAGCGCTTGGTGTAGTCGATGACGGCGGCGTCGCCGCGCGCCCGCACCTCGGCCAGGATGGCGGCGACGGCGGCATTGACGTCGGCATCGGTCTCGCGCTTCGCCGCCAGGAGGGCGGCGAAGTCCCGTTCGAACGCAGGGGAACCGAGGACGAGTTCAACCGGCATTCACGGCCTCGCGAAAGCGTTCGAGCCAGGCGCCCAACTCTTCCGAGCGGGTCTTGAGGGCGGTGCGGTTGAGGATGAGGCGCGACGAGATGTCGGCGATGTGCTCGACCTCGACCAGACCGTTGGCGCGCAGGGTCGAGCCGGTGGACACCAGATCGACGATGCGCTGCGACAAGCCCAGCACCGGCGCCAGCTCCATGGCGCCGTTGAGTTTGACGCATTCCGCCTGGACGCCGCGGGCGGCGAAATGGCGGCGCGTCACCTCGGGGTACTTGGTGGCGATGCGCACGTGGCTCCAGCGCGCCGGATCATCGGTCTCCATCAGGTCGTGCGGCTCGGCCACGGCCAGCCGGCACTTGCCGATCTTGAGATCGAGCGGCGCGTAGATCTCCTGGTAATCGAACTCCATCAGCACGTCGTTGCCGCAGATGCCCAATTGCGCCGCGCCAAAGGCGACGAAGGTGGCGACGTCGAAGGAGCGCACGCGGATGATGTCGATATTGGGATGGTTGGTGGCGAAGCGCAGCGCCCGACTGGAGGGATTGTCGAAATCGGCCTCGGGCACGATGCCGGCGGCGCGCACCAGCGGCATCGCCTCGTCGAGGATGCGCCCCTTGGGCAGGGCCAATGTCAGTCTGTCGTCACTTGCCACGCTACTCTCCCGCACGGCCGATTCTTACTCCACCGCGCCGTCTGCTGCAATGCAGCAACCAAATCACCCGCCACTGCCGCCCTTTTCCAAGCGGCGGCACCATGGATTTTCCGCTTTTCGCGCTTGTGAAGAAATGCCCCCTATCCATCATTCCCGCGAAAGCGGGAATCCATTCCGCCGTCGGAAGTGCTTAAGCGGGATGCGCGCCCTCAGGAATGGACCCTCGCTTCCGCGGGGGTGACGACCAAGGGTGGATAAGGGCATTCTTCACAAACTCTTTCACTCTACTCCGCCGCCACGGTTTCCTTGACGCGCTCGATGACAGCGCCGCAGGCGGCCAGCTTCTCTTCCACCCGCTCGTAGCCGCGATCGAGATGATAGATGCGGCTGACCGTGGTCTCGCCGCGCGCCGCCAAACCGGCCAGGACCAGCGACACCGAGGCGCGCAGGTCGGTGGCCATGACCGGCGCGCCGGACAGGAAGGGCACGCCGCGGACGATGGCCGAGGCGCCGTGGACATTGACGCGGGCGCCCATGCGCACCAGTTCCGGCACGTGCATGAAGCGGTTCTCGAAGATAGTCTCGGTCATCATCGAGGCGCCCTCGGCGGTGGCCATCAGAGCCATCAATTGCGCCTGCATGTCGGTGGGGAAACCGGGATAGGGCTCGGTCATGATGTCGACGCCGACGATCTCGCGGTTCTCGGCATCGATCAGCAGGCCGCGCGGCGTCTCGGCGACGTCGACGCCGGCATCGCGCAACACCTTGAGCGTCGTTTCCATCAGATCGACGCGCGTTCCGGTGATTTCGATGCGGCCGCGGGTGATGGCGGCGGCGACGGCATAGGTGCCGGTCTCGATGCGGTCGGCGATGACGCTGTAGTCGGCGCCCGACAGCCGCTCGACGCCGCGGATGCGCAGCGTGCCGCTGCCGATGCCGCGGATGTCGGCGCCCATCGCCACCAGGCAGTTGGCGAGATCCGACACCTCGGGCTCGCGTGCGGCGTTGACGATCACCGTCTCGCCCTCGGCCAGGGTCGCCGCCATCATGGCGTTCTCGGTGCCGCCGACGGTGACCTGCGGGAAGATGATGTGGGCGCCCTTGAGCCGGCCCTTGCGTCGGGCGACGATGTAGCCCTCGTCGAGGGTGATCTCGGCGCCCATCGCCTCGAGGGCCTTGAGATGCAGGTCGACCGGGCGGGTGCCGATGGCGCAGCCGCCGGGCAGCGATACCCGCGCCTGGCCGCAGCGCGCCAAGAGCGGCCCCAGCACCAGCACCGAGGCGCGCATCTTGCGCACCAGGTCGTAGGGCGCCGTGGTGTTGGTGATGTCGCCGGCGGTCAGCTCGAGGACGCGGCCGGTGTGGCCGTTCATGCTGATGTCGACGCCGTGCTGGGCCAGCAGATGCGCCATGGTGGTGATGTCGACCAGATGCGGCAGGTTCGACAGCGTCAGCGTCTCGTCGGTGAGCAGGCAGGCCGGCATTAGTGCCAGCGCGGCGTTCTTGGCGCCGCAGACGGGAATGGTGCCCTTGAGCGGCGTGCCGCCGACGATTCGGATCTTGTCCATGGGTGGTCCTGGTGAGAGGGCGCCGCCCTAGAGGCGCGGCAAGGTGACGCCGCGCTGGCCCTGATACTTGCCCGAGCGGTCCTTGTAGGAGGTTTCGCAGCCCTGCTCGCCCTTGAGGAAAATGAACTGGCAGGCGCCCTCGTTGGCGTAGATCTTGGCCGGCAGCGGCGTGGTGTTGGAAAACTCCAGCGTCACGTGGCCTTCCCATTCGGGTTCCAGCGGCGTGACGTTGACGATGATGCCGCAGCGGGCATAGGTGGACTTGCCCAGGCAGATCACCAGCACGTCGCGCGGGATGCGGAAATACTCGACGGTGCGTGCCAGGGCGAAGGAATTAGGCGGGATGATGCAGACGTCGGTCTCGCGGTCGACGAAGCTGCGATCCGAGAATTCCTTGGGGTCGACCACCGCCGAGTCGACGTTGGTGAACAGCTTGAACTCGCGCGACACCCGCGCGTCATAGCCATAGGACGACAGCCCGTAGGAAATCACCCCGGCGCGCTGCAGCTTTTCGGTGAAGGGCTCGATCATGCCGTGATTCACGGCCATGTCACGAATCCAGCGGTCGGGCATTACGGCCATCGGGCGACTCCTTCTTTCGGCGATCTTTTAGCGCAGAGGGATGCCCGGGGGAAGACTCAGTCGTCGCCGCCGCCGGCGGAGTCGGCGCCCTCGCCGCCCTGGCGCGCCCGCGCCTGGCTCTTGCGGCGCTGCAGGTTGTCGCGCAAGGCCTGGGCGAGGCGTTCGCGCTTGGCCTCGGCCTCGCGCTGCGCCTTGTCGGTCAGGTGCGGGGTGTTGGGCTTGTCCTCTGCGGTCATGACGGGGCCGTCGCGATGATGGGAACGCCGGCATCCTGCCGCCGCCGCGGCGCTACGGTCAAGCATCGCAAAAAAGGGGAATTTCGCCGCTGGACAGCCCCGGCGAATTCCACTATATCCAGCGCTCTCGCCAGACGGCGCCTATGCCCAGGTAGCTCAGTTGGTAGAGCATGCGACTGAAAATCGCAGTGTCGGTGGTTCGATTCCGCCCCTGGGCACCATTAGATTTTAAACGGCCTGAAATCGCTGCGATTTCAGGCCGTTTCGTTTTTTGTCTACCGGCACGATCTGATCGGAAAGTGGGACACTCCCGTTTATCTTCCGTTCCAGGGGTAGCAGAGGCTGCGCGGGGCGCCATAATCTCCTCCGCCCACCTCTTCCCTCCTGCCGCGTCTTGCCCTCGGCCGCATGGGCCGCCACCTGATCATCAGGGCCGCGCCGGCACGAGCGAGCGCCGCACAGCGAAGGACGGAGCGACATGAAAGTGGAAGCGATCTTGCCCACGGCGAGCAAGCGGCTGGCCACGATCAAGACCGATGCGCTGCTGGTCGACGCGGCGCGGCTGCTCAAGAGCCCACAGCGCAATCTCGTCGTCGTCTGCGACGATGCCGGCAGAATGGCCGGAGTCATCACCAAGACGGACATCGTCGGCCGCATCAGCAATTGCAGCGGCTTCAGCTGCACCACGGCGGCGGCGAACGTGATGACGCGGGAGGTGACGTTCTGCCGGCCGGACGACTGGGTGCACGACGTGTGGTCGGTCATCAAGCAGCACGGCCTCAAGAACATCCCGGTCGTCGATCAGGGCCACCTGATTCCCCTCGGTGTGCTCAACGCCAAGGACGCGCTGCAGGCCCTCCTGGAAGACACCCAGTACGAGGAGCAGCTTCTGCGCGATTACGTGGCGTGCGTCGGATATCATTGAGCCAAGAGGCAGAGCAGTGGATTGAGGCAGGAGAGCGGGCGGCGCGTTTCGCGCTTGCCGGCATTACCCCTGCGGACTATTGATGCGCCAGCCGCTCCGTTTCGAGGCCTTCCCCCGGCTCATGATTCCCCGCAGCATCCTCGTCTACATCTCCAGCCACGTCGACAACGCGCTGGGCGAGAACATCATCAAGCTGCCGTTCCTGCGCGCCCTCAAGGCGGCATGGCCGGCGGCTCGGCTGACCTGGGTGCCGGGCCTGGGGCCGGCGCACTACGCCGGCGGCCTGGCGCCGCTGGTGGACGGGCTGATCGACGAACTGGTCACCGATCTCGACCTGCCCGACGATCAGCGCGGTTTCTTTCGCCTCGGCAACCCCATGCCAGGGCGATCCTTCGATCTGATCATCGACACCCAGCGGAAGCTGGCGCGCACCCTGCAGCTGCGGCGCATCCCGCACCGCTGCTTCGTATCGCGCACCTGGAACTGGCTGCTGTCGGACCGCAAGCAGGTGAAAGCGCAGCCCGACGGCGAACGCCTGGTCGACCAGTTGGTGGCGCTGGCCGCCGCCGCGCAAGGGGCGCCGGTGCAGGCGCCGTTCGGTGTGTCCTTGGCCCCGGCCTGGCACGCGGCGGCGCGCGCCCTGCTGCCCGACGGCCCCGCCTATATCGGCCTCGCCCCCGGCGCCGGGCGCCGCGACACCGGCAAGCTGTGGCCGCTGGAGAATTTCCTGGCGGTGGGGCGGGCGCAGGTCGAGCGCGGGCGCACGCCGGTGGTGCTGATCGGCCGTAGCGAAGAGGACATGCTGCCGGCCATCCGCGCCGCCCTGCCCGAGGCGCTGGTCCCCGGCTATGATGCCCTGCGGCCGCCGGCCGAGTATTCCGGGCCGGCCCTTACCGTGGCCATCGGCGGCCGGCTGGCGGCGGCGGTGGCCAACTGCTCGGGCACCGGCCATATGCTGGCCGCCGGATGCTGCCCGCTGGTGTCGCTGTTCGGCCCGACCCGGCCGGAGAAATTCGCCCCCTACACGCCACGCCTGATCACGCTGCGCGCCCAGGACTACGGCCAGCGCGCCATCGACGCCATCCCCACCCGCGATGTCATCGATGCGGTCGAGCGCCTGACGCATAGCCCCCGATCACCAGGCGACGTCACCGTCGGCCTACGATCTGGCGGGTGGGCGCCGATTGCCCGGGAAGTCGCTATCAGCGAATAGACAGCTTGCATTGTGCCGGCTGGTAGGCGACGATTCCCCGCGACGGGGGCGCGTGCCATGCAGGTCATTTACGAGATCCGGGCGATCAAGGACCTGAAGGCTCTCGAGCCGAAAATCCGCGAGCGGGTTGTCGTGAAGATCACACAATACGCCGCCGCTCCGGGCGCTCTGGCCAACAATGTGAAGCACCTGACCGGGTCGCCGTTCTACCGCCTACGAGTAGGCGATTATCGCGTGATCTTTTCACTGGAAGGCGACATCGCCATCGTAATGACCGTGATTCGCGTGCGTCATCGGAGGGATGCCTATGACTGACACCATCACCATCTCGCGCGCCGAATACGAGGCGATGCGGGCACGGATCGAGGACCTTGACGACATCGTCGCCGCCCACGCCGCGCGGACCGGCATCACCTTGCCGCACACCTTCGCCATGCGCATCATAGGCGGTGAACACCCGGTGCGCGTCTGGCGCGACTATCGCGGCATGACGGCCGCGAAATTGTCCGAGGCCGCCGAAATATCGAAGACTTACCTGAGCGAGATCGAAACAGGGAAGAAGCCTGGGTCCGTGGACGCGTACAAGAGTATCGCCCGCGTCCTTGGCGTGCCCATCGACGCGCTGTTGGCGTAGAGCGGAATGAAGACAGGCGGAATCGATCTGGGGCAAAGTGCCAATGGAGCGCGGAGCTCCAGCTCCGCCTGCCGCGTGCGGAGCTGGAGTTCCGCGCTCCGTCGGATATGAAAATGGCCGGAGCGAGCCCCGGCCATTTCAACGCCTGCCCAGGGCATCCGGGGATCAGGCGACTTCCTTCTCGAGCTCCGGCACCGCCTGGAACAGGTCGGCGACCAGGCCGTAGTCGGCGACCTGGAAGATCGGCGCCTCCTCGTCCTTGTTGATGGCGACGATGACCTTGGAGTCCTTCATGCCGGCCAGGTGCTGGATGGCCCCGGAGATGCCGACGGCGATGTAG
>JAKFEE010000046.1:0-2499 GCA_036675815.1 Rhodospirillaceae bacterium | reverse complement strand
GTCATCCGATCGTCATGCCGGCAACATGCCGCTGTCATCGAACCGTTATGGAATGGCTCGCAAGCGGGCATGGCCCGTGTGCATCCCTTCCAGGAGTCGCCCCGTGTCCAACAGTCCTTCCAAGCGCAATACATTCCGCATCGCCGCCCTCGCGCTGGCGATGGCCTTCGCCGCCCATTCGCACGCCGCCGACGTCACCGGCGCCGGTGCGTCGTTCGTCTACCCGGTCATGTCGAAGTGGTCGGCCGATTACGCCAAGGCCACCAAGAAGAAGGTCAACTACCAGTCGATCGGTTCCGGTGGCGGCATCGCCCAGATCAAGGCCGCGACCGTCGACTTCGGTTCCTCCGACGCCCCGCTGAAGCCGGAAGAACTGGCCAAGCATGGCCTGGCGCAGTTCCCGTCGGTGATCGGCGGCGTGGTGCCGGTGATCAATGTCCCGGGCGTGGCCTCCGGCGCGATGAAGCTCGACGGCGACGTGCTCGCCGACATCTTCCTCGGCAAGATCAAGATGTGGAACGACCCGGCGATCGCCGCGCTCAACGGCGGCGTCACCCTGCCGGCCAAGAAGATCACGGTCGTGCACCGCTCCGACGGCTCGGGCACCACCTTCAACTTCGTGAACTACCTGTCCAAGGTCAACCCGGAGTGGAAGTCCAAGGTCGGTGAAGGCACCGCGGTGAAGTGGCCGGTCGGCATCGGCGGCAAGGGCAACGAGGGCGTCGCCGCCTACGTGAAGCAGATCAGTGGCGGCATCGGCTATGTCGAACTGTCGTACGCGCTGCAGAACAAGATGGCCTATTCGCGCCTGAAGAACGCCGCCGGCAACTATGTGATCCCGAGCGACGAAACTTTCGCCGCGGCCGCCGCCAGCGCCAACTGGGCCGACGCCAAGGACTTCTACCTGGTGATGACGAACGCCCCGGGCGAGAATTCCTGGCCGATCACCGCGACCAACTTCATCCTGATGTACAAGCAGCCGAAGAACGCCGCCAGCGCCGCGAACGCCAGGGAGTTCTTCCGTTGGGCCTATGCCAACGGCGATGCCCAGGCCAAGAAGCTCGACTACGTGCCGCTGCCGGACGCGCTGGTGAAGCAGGTCGAGGCCTACTGGACCGCGAACATGAAGTACTGATCTGACCGGGGACGTTCTCCCTGCCGTTCGAAGCCACGGGCCCTTAGGGGCCCGTGCTTTTTGCAGGAGCGGCTTCAGCCACGAGCTCCTGATCCAGCCCGAAAGCTCGCGGCTGAAGCCGCTCCTGCAGGAAATCAGCACCCGGCCGGCCGTGGGCATCCGGGCCCCTGTCATCGGCATGTAACAAAAACATCATTTCATGGCGCCACCACGCCGGCCGTCCCCGGCGCCATCGTCATGGAGTTGCGCATGAACCTGTTCCCGGCCCGCCTCGCCGTCCTGTCCATCGCCCTGTCGCTGGCCGTCACGGCCTGCAAGCCAGGCAACGACACCACCACGCCCACCGCCGATTCCGGCCCGGGCGCGACGACTGCCGCGCCTGCCGGCGACAAGGTCGCCGCCGAGATCACCGGTGCCGGCGCCACGTTCGTCTATCCGATCCTGTCGAAGTGGTCGGACGAGTACCACAAGAGCACCGGCAACAAGATCAACTACCAGTCGATCGGTTCCGGCGGCGGCATCGCGCAGATCAAGGCGGGCACCGTCGATTTCGGCTCGTCCGACAAGCCGCTGTCGTCCGAGGAACTGGCGGCCGCCGGCCTCGGCCAGTTCCCGTCGGTGATCGGTGGCGTGGTGCCGGTGGTGAACATCGAGGGCATCACCCCGGGCAAGCTGCGCCTGACCGGCCCGCTGCTCGCCGACATCTTCCTGGGCAAGGTCGCGACCTGGAACGATCCGGCCATCGCCGCGATCAATCCGGGCGTGACGTTGCCGTCGACCAAGATCAACGTCGTCCACCGCTCCGACGGTTCGGGCACGACCTTCAACTTCGTCAACTACCTGTCGAAGGTGAGCCCGGCGTGGAAAGACACGGTCGGCGAAGGCACCTCGGTGCAATGGCCGGGCGGCATCGGCGGCAAGGGCAACGAGGGCGTTGCCGCGTACGTGAAGCAGATCAAGGGGTCGATCGGCTACGTCGAACTCGCCTACGCACTGCAGAACGGCATGTCGCACACCATGCTGCAGAACGCCGCCGGCAACTTCGTCGAGCCGAACGCCGCGAGCTTCCAGGCCGCCGCCGCCACCGCCGACTGGGCGAACGCCAAGGACTTCAACCTGGTGATCACCAATGCGCCGGGCGCAGATGCATGGCCGCTGACGGCCACCAATTTCATCCTGATGTACAAGCAGCCCACGCTCACCAAAGGCAGGAATGCCGAGCGCTCGGCCGAGGCGCTCGCGTTCTTCAAGTGGGCGATGGAGAACGGCCAGGCGCAGGCACAGGCGCTGGATTACGTGCCGCTGCCGCCGGAGCTGGTGAAGCAGGTCGAGGCGTACTGGGCCAGCGAATTCAAGTGACGCAG
>JAKFEE010000028.1:0-165071 GCA_036675815.1 Rhodospirillaceae bacterium | reverse complement strand
TGGCCGTGGCGTACGTCATGCGTCGCTCGCCCGTGGCGGCGGCGCGTCTGACGCTTGCGGCGGGCGGCATGCTGTTCGCCGTCGCGGGCGTCGCCGAGGATCGTGGTCTGATCGACTACGATAGGGCGAGGCTGATTTACGCGCCGGCATCTGTGCTGATCGTGTTTGGTGCCGCCGCAACGAAACGAACGCCTGCCATCTTTCGCGCGCTAGGGCGCGCCTCCTACTCGATCTACCTGTTTCAATTCGTGTTCATCGGTGTCGTGTGGCAGCTCTTGCTGGTGACGGGCCTCGATTCGGCGCCGCCGTGGCTGAGCTTCATGCTGCTGTCGTTGGCCGGGGTCGCTGGCGGCATCGCAGCTTCGCGTAGGCTCGAATATCCGCTCATGCGCCTGGTCCGCCGCGAGCGCCGCAGCCCGACGGCATTACCCTCCGCCGCTCTGCCAATCCGCCCGACAACACCGAACTGACCACTTTTGCGCGCCGTGCTTCTCCTTTTTTGCCATGCGTCCGTGGCCGGCCGCTTGGCTAATTTGGTCAACACGACTCAACGAACGGCGCAGCTCCGCGCGCCTCATTGGAACAGGAGTGTCGCCGTGATCCGTTCCTCAGCCTCGTCGCGTCACTGTCAGCTGTTGTTGCTGCCGATCATGTTGTCCTTGTCGGCAGTGGCCGAGGCCCGAACGCTCAAGGTCGGGCAAGGCCAGGAGTATCAGCTCCCCAGCGAGGCGGCCAAAGTCGCGCAGGACGGCGATGTCGTCGCCATCGAGTCCGGCGAGTATTTCGACTGCGCGATCTGGGAGGCGGATGGTTTGGTGATCGAGGGCCAGGGGGACGGCGTGGTCATTACCGACAAGGCCTGCGAGGGCAAGGCCTTGTTCGTCATCCGCGGCGACGACGTGACGGTCCGTAACATTACCTTTACGCGCGCCAGAGTCCCCGATCACAACGGCGCCGGCATCCGCCATGAGGGCGGCAAGCTCACCGTGGAGAAGTCGCGCTTCGTCAACAACGAGAACGGCATTCTCACGGCACCCAATCCCACCGGAGAAATCTACATCCGCGACAGCGCCTTCATCCGTAACGGCAAGTGCGAGGGTTCCTGCGCCCATGGCGTCTACATCAACCGCATTGGCCTGCTGTCGATCGAGCGCACGATCTTTCGCGACACCCGTGTCGGGCACCACATCAAGTCCCGCGCGCTGCGCACCGTGCTGATCGACAACACCATCGAGGATGGCGAGACGGGGACATCGAGCTATCTGGTCGATATCCCCATCGGCGGGTCGCTGATCATGCGCCACAACATCCTGCAAAAAGGCGCCAACACCAGCAATCGCGGTACGGCCGTGATGATCGGCGCCGAGGGCGTTTTGCAGCCCAGCCGCGAGCTGATCTTCGAGGACAACGTCTTCACCAATAAAACCGGTCGCACCACGGTCTTCGTCAACAATCTCACCGCTACGGAAGTGGTTCTCAAGGGCAACACCTTGCATGGCCAGGTCAGGGCCCTGAAGGGTGACGGCCAGGTCAACTGAGCCTCGCGCGCGAGGCGGCGCAGCTGGGCGTTCCCGATCGCCTGCGCCTTGCGCGCCGGAAGGTGGTCTGCTCGCACGTGTCGCCATGTCCTCCGGCCCAGAACGGATGCGTGATCGATCGAGGCCCGTTACCCGCGGGCAGCGGGAGCCGCCTCGTGGGCGGAATCCACGGAGCTGGCGCATCGATGCGGAAGCACCCGCACGGGCGATGCTCTTGCCGCTGATGCGTTTGGCGCCATGGCGACAGGCGTCGTGGCCGGCGGTACTGGCGAAGGCGTGCAGTCGAAGGGGGTGGTCATAGCCCCGGGCTATGGCCGGTGGCGGTGCCGCCTGCCCGATGCCTGGGCATCCTCGCCGCGCGAGAGGTGCTAGGCTCGCCCATGGCGCCCATGGGCACGGCGGAACAACGTGGTTTGATCTTCCATGCGCGACGTGCTGTTCACTCTGCTCATGCTGACGGGCCTCGGTGCGGTGCCGCTGCAGGGGGCTCATTACGGCATCATCATCTGGCACGTGTTCTCGTTGATGAATCCGCATCGCCTGACCTGGGGCTTCGCCAACACGCTCCCCTGGGCCGCGGCGATCGCCGTGGTCACCATCGGCACGTGGATGCTGCCCGGCCAGCCCAGGCGGTTCGTCCTCAGCCGCAGCTTCGTGCTCCTCGTCGTGCTGGCCCTGTGGGTGACGATCACCACGATCACCGCGCGCAACACCGCCATGGCGCTGGACTACTGGGAGCAGACGATCAAGATCCTCTTCATGGCGGCCGTCACCATACCGATCATGGCAAGGCCGCAGCGGCTGCGCGCCCTGGTCTGGGCGCCGGCGGTGGCCCTCGGCTTCTATGGGGTCAAGGGCGGCCTGTTTGCGCTGGCTACCGCCGGCCAATACCGGGTGCATGGGCCGCTGCAGACGTTCATCGGCGACAACAACGGCATGGCCTTGGCCTTGGTGATGACCATCCCGCTGCTCGCCTATCTGGCGATGACGGCAGACCGCCGCACCATCCGCATGCTGTTGTGGGCCGCCCTGGCCCTGACCACCCTGGCCGCCGTCTTCACCTATTCCCGCGGTGGATTCATCGGCTTGGTGGTGTGCTACGGCCTGCTGCTGCTGCGCTCGCGCTACCGCATCCTCGGAGCGGCGATGATGGCATTCCTGCTCGTCCTGGCCGTCCCCCTGCTGCCCGAGCGGTACACTGCGCGCATCGGCACCATCCAAACCTACGACCAGGACGAATCGGCGATGTCGCGCATCGTGATGTGGCACATGGCGATGCGCATCGCCGCCGACAACCCGATCGTCGGCGGCGGGTTCAAGGTCTTCGTCGAACCCACCGCCTACACCGCGTATTTCCCCGAGAGCGACGTCATGCGCGACGTCCACAGCTCGTATTTCCAGATGCTGGGCGAGCATGGCTTTATCGGCCTGTTCCTGTTCCTGGCCTTGGGTCTCAGTGTTTTTGCCGATTGCCTGTGGGTACGGCGGCGCACGCGGCGGCGCCTCGACCTGCACTCCGAGCGGATTCTGGCAGACATGCTGATGATCAGCCTGTGCGGCTACGCCGCCTCGGGCACCTTCCTGACCATGGCCTTCTACGATTACCTGTATCTCGAGGTGGCAATGGTCGTCATCCTGCGCCACACGGTAGCCGAGCGATTGCGCCAGCCTGTGCCGGCACCCGATGCGCCGGCACAGGCCGCGGCGGTGCGGCGGGGGCGGGGTTACTGGCCGACGCCACCGGTCGCCGAACCACGCTAGCCGCAGGCCATCAGCAGGGCAGGCCGCCCTTCTTTAGGCAATACAGGGTCTCCAGCAGGTAGAAGTCACCCCACAGCAGCTCGTTGTCGTCGGCGAATCCACGCGGGTGATTGAAGCACCCACCGACCAGCATGCCCGGCGGGCGCGGGTCGCCGGGATGCGTGGGGGTGACGTGTGCACACAAGGATTCCAGCATTGGCTCCAGGCGGTCGACGAGGTGCCGCGCGGCGCCGGGGCGATGACAGGCCAGGCGGGCGAGGGCCGCGGTGACGATGGCCCCGGCCGACGTGTCGACTGGGATGCCCGGGCGTGGATCCTTGAAGTCGTACGGCGGCACCGCCGCACCGCATTGCGACCACCAGTAATCGAACAGGCGCGTCGCCGTGTCGACGAAGCGGCCTTCGCCGGTGTGTTCATAGGCCATCAGGCAGCCGCCGATGGCCCAGGCCTGGCCGCGGCTCCAGCACGAGTCGTCGGAATAGCCCAGCAAGGTGAAGGCGTGCAGCGCCGCGCCGGTCTCGGGATCGAACTCGATGAATTCGAGGGTGGAGCCGTCCGGGCGGATGAAATGGCGCTCGAGCACGTCGTGCATGCGCCGGGCACCCAATAGGAAGGTGTCGTCGCCGGTCGCCTTCCACGCCCACCAGTCGAGGATCAGGTTGGGATGGACGTTGTCGACGCAGACGTGGCGGCGTGACTTGAGGTGATCCGACGCCGACTTGACCTGAACCTCGGTGCCGATGGGCATGGCGCCGTTGACCTTGAGCGCCATCGAGCGCACCGCATAGGCGGCGGCCAGGGCGAGGGTGCGCAGATCGCGGTCGCGTTCGGCCTCCCACAGCCGCGCCGCCGAATAATAGAAGCGGTGGCCGCGGAACATGTCGTCGCGTTCGAGCTTGTAGCGTTGGCGCTCGGTACGGGCACGAGCCTCGTCGACGAGGTCGCTCCGCCCCAGCAGATCACCGGTCATGCGCAGCATTTCGATCCAGTGGCCGTCACACCAGTCGCCGTCGTCCGTGGTCTGCCAGCGGCCGGTGCGTGGGTCGGCATGGTAGGGCCAGGCGTCTCCGATCTGGGGGCGCGTCGCCACGACGCGTTGACACAGCAGATCGAGAACCTTATCGCGCGCGGCCATGGCGGATCCCCCGTCTGATTTTTACCCTACATCTATGATGAGAGGAGGCCTAGCCGAGGGTCAATATGCGTCACGGCCAAATCCATGATAGAACAAATACTATAATCGTGATGAACAACCGCCTCACAATAATTGGAGGAACTGTCAATGTCCGAGACGAGCAACCGTTCCGGCGTTACCCGGCGCGCGTTCACTGCCGGCACGATCGCCGTTGCCGCCGCAACCGCTTTTGCGCCGCGGCTGCGCGCGGCGGTGCCGCCGCTCAAGATCGGCGTGCTGCTGCCGCGTTCCGGCCACATGGCCTTCTTCGGCCAGTCGTGCCAGCGCGGCATCGACCTTGCCGCCGACGTGTTGCCGGGCCTGGGCTACGACGTGCCGTTCGAGATCATGAACGCCGACTTCGAATCCAACGTCAACACGGCGCGGACCCAGGCCGAGCGCCTGATCCAGGAGGGGGCGAACCTGCTGATCGGGCCGTTCGATTCCGGCGCGGCGGCGGCCATCGCCCAGGTGGCCGAACAGAAGGGCGTGCCCTTCGTCATCAACGTCGCGGCGGCGCCGCAGATCACCGAACAGGGCTACAAATACGTCTTCCGCAATTTCCCGCGGGCGCCCGAGCTGATCAAGAACGGGCTGACGCTGATGAAGGATGTCATCAGCGTTACCGGGGCCAAGCCGAAGACGGCAGTGCTGATGCACGTCAACGACACCTTCGGCGTCGCCACAAAGGGGGCCATCGACAAGATCTTCCCCACCCTGGACATGCCGTTCCAACTGGTCGAGGCGATCTCCTATGATCCCGCCGCCCGCGACCTGTCGGTCGAGGTGAGCAAGGCCAAGTCGACCAACGCCGACATCGTCATGGTGGTGACGCGCATCAACGACGCCATCACCCTGGTGCGCGAGATAGTCAAGCAGCGCTACGAGCCCATGGGCATCGTCAGCCCGGGCAGCCCAGGCATGTACGAGCAGCAGTTCTTCAACACCCTGGCCAAGTATTCCGACTACTGCATCTCCAACGTGCCCTGGTACAACCCCAAGGCCGAGATGGCGGTGCCGGTGGCCGAAGCGTTCAAGCGGCGCTGGCCCAACGATGCCCTGGAAGGCTACATCTTCAACGTCGGCTTCTCGCTCGAGGCGGTGATGGTGGCCCTCGACGCTTACCGCCGTGCCGGCTCGACCAAGGGCGAGGCGCTGGCCGAGGCGCTGCGGGCGACCGACATCAAGAACCATCTGATGGTGGGCGGCCCGATCCGCTTCGATGCCAAGGGCCAGAACGACGGCATCGGCTCGGCCTGCCTGCAGAACTACGGGGGGCGGCCGCGCGTGGTGCTGCCCAAGGAGGTGGCGGAGGCGCCTCCGGTGTTCCCGATGCCGGGCTGGAGCAAGCGCAGCTAGGAACCGGGCGTCAGCGGGCGGCCGGGTGCACCGGCCGTCCGCGCCTTTCCAGCCCTATGTCTTGGATTTTTTACAGTGGCGGTGGGGCCGCAACAGTTTTCGCCGCACGATCAATAACTTGGCCGCATGGCACGGCTTTTGCAGCGATCCGGGCGTCCACAATCCCAAAGGGGGGCGCCATGACGTCGCTCAAGAACACATTTGCGGGTACCCTGCTCGCCTGCGGCGTGGCATTTGCCGCCACGTCGGCCCAGGCCCTCACCATCAACGCCGGCGACATCCCCGGCAACAACACGACGAACTTCCATGACGCCGGGCCGTGGTCGGCCACGTCGACGCCGCGCAATTTCGAGGGCAAGACCCTCAACGGCTTCTACGGCCTGGGCGTCGCCGGCGGCTTCGTCCCCGCCGAGATCGACCTCGACGGCGAGTCCATCAGCTTCGATTTCGATACCGACCAGGTCATCGACCAGATCACCCTGGCCTTCCTGTTCAAGGACGGCAATTTCGGCGACACGGTCAGCGAAGTGGCGCGCATCCAGCTGTCCGTCGGCGGCTTCGTCGCCGGCGACCTCAGCGTCATCACGCCGACCACCGCCAATTGGTCGGGGCCGGGCGGTGGCACCGTCACCAACATTTCGGACGGCGATCAGAACAATGCCGGCGTGTGGCGCATCGACAATCCCTTCGGCAACTTGGCCGTGGGCGGCCTGGAGATGCGCGCGCTGCTGGTCGGCGGTCAGCCGGCCGGCGCGGCGAACTCCGACTTCTCGTTCGTCAGCATGGACACCACCGCGGTGCCCGAGCCGGCGTCCCTGGCCCTGCTCGCCTCGGGCGTGCTCGGCCTCTGCGCGCTGCGCCGCCGCAAGAACGCCTGATCCGGTCATGGCGAGCGGCGATCCGCAAGGGTCGCCGTCTTGCCGTCAGGCCTGCGCCATCAGGTCGTGGACGAACTGCGGCAGGGCGAAGCTGGCGACGTGCATGTCGGGGTTGTAGTAGCGCGTCGGGAACGGGTGGGCTTGGAAGCGTCGGCGCACCTCGTCGACCGTGAGCGAGCGCGCGGCCGGATCGTGGCTGGCCCAGCCCAGCGCCATGAAGCCGCCGACATAGGTCGGCACCGCGGCGACGGTGAAGCCGACGTCCTTGAAATGCGGCCGGCGGCGGCGCAGGGTCATCACCACCTCGTCGCCCTGCTGCGACGGCACGCCGTTCTGGTTGACGACGATGCCGCGCTCGGTCAGGCGCGCCGCGCAATCCGTGTAGAAGGCTTCGCTGAACAGCACCTCGCCCGGCCCGATGGGATCGGTGGAGTCGACGATGATGACGTCGAACTTGCGCTCGGTCTCGGCCATGAACTTGATGCCGTCGCCGATGATCACCTCGGCGCGCGGATCGTCGAAGGCGCCCGCCGAGATGCCGGGCAGGTATTTGGTGCACAGGTCGATGACGCTGCGGTCGATCTCGACCATCACCGCCTTGTCTATGCCGGGATGCTTGAGCACCTCGCGCAGCACACCGCCGTCGCCGCCACCGATGATGCAGACGTTGCGTGCCCGGCCATGGGCCAGCACCGGCACGTGCGCCATCATCTCATGGTAGACGAACTCGTCGCCCTCGGTGACCTGGATCACGCCATCCAGCGCCAGCACGCGGCCGATCTCGGGCGTCTCGAAGATGATGAGGTCCTGGAAATCGGTCGTTTCGTGGAACAGCGTGCGGCTCATGCGGAAGGTCTGCCGCCAGTTGTCGTACAGCTTTTCCTCGAACCAGGTCATGGCACCAGTCCCCGCCGCTGCTCGCCAAGGGTGATGTGCTGCGGCGTGAACACGCGCTTCAGCACCGGGATGGATTGGAACGGATCGCAGGCGCCGCACATGAACACGTCCAGCGCCGCATAGCCGCGCTCGGGCCAGGTGTGGATGCTGATGTGCGATTCGGCCAGCACCAGCACGCCCGAGACACCGCCGTTGGGCGAAAAATGATGCAGGTGGCAGTGCAGGATGGTGGCCCCCGCCGCCTCGGCGCATTCCCGCAGCGCCGCCTCGATGGTGGTGAGTTCGTCCAGCCTGTCGGCGCCCCACAGGTCGATCAGCAAGTGCGTTCCGGCGAAGCGGACGCCGTTGCGCTCGACGAAGTAATCCTTGCCGTTGCCGGCCGCCGACTGCGCGACCGGATCGTCAGTGCCGTTTTGGGTTGTTCTCGGATTGGCACCCGAGTCCGTCCCCAGTTTGGCGGTAAGAGAGATGCTCAAGGCTCCCACCTCCTAACCAGCAGAAGGACCAGTAAAGGAATGAGCGGCGGGTTTCGCTGATTTGGCCGGGGAATGCAAGGCAAAAATCCCCCTGTGCCCCGTCAATCCATCGTCAGTTGATCGCGCTCAAGCCTTCGCTGCGGAGGCGCTGGCGATAGGCCGCCATGAACGCCTGGAACTTCTCGGCCACCTCGATCTTGTCCGCAACCTTGCGGTAATCGGGCGCACCGCGACCGCCGTTGCTGGTCAGCAGCGTGAAGGCGCCGGCGTAGGGCGTCGCGGCCATCAGCGCCCCGTAGTCGTCGCGCAGGCGGCTGACGCCTGGCTCGTCGTCGGCGAGGGTCAGCGCCGTCGCCCAATGCAGCACGAAACGGGCGCTGCCGGCATCGAGCGGTTTGCCCGCCACGGGTGCCACCACCAGCTGGGCGAAGGCGCGTGCCGCTGCCGTCCAATTCCGTTGCCGCCATTCCATCTCGGCGCGAAGCAGGTTTGCATTGGCGCTGCGATCGCCCGCCAGCCGCGCGATCGCCTCGGGGCCGCGGTCGAGATCGCTCAGCGCCTGGGCCGCCAAGTGCCGCCGCTGCTGCTGCAGCTCGGCGGGAAGATCCGGGGCGTCGCTGCCGTCGATGGCCTGTAGCGCGGCCGCCGGCTGGTGGTTCAGCAACTGCACCAGTGCCAGTTGCGCCGCCACACGCGCCTTGGCGACACCGCTCAGGCGGTAGTCCACCTGATGCTTCAGCAACTCGGCGGCGCGGTCGAGAAGGTCGACCGCGACCAGCCGGTCGGCCAGGCGGCGAATCATCTCTTCGCCCTTGTCGCCGGCCGGGGTCAACTCGCGAAACTCGTCGAACAGCGCGATCGCCGCGATCGGGGGCAGCGCATCGGCCTGGCCGTCGAGGAAGAGGCTCTCGAACGCATCGGCCATGGCCCGCGTCACCTCCTGAACGTCCTCGTGCTGGCCGAAATTGGCGACCAGCTGACGGAGCGTGCGCAAGCCCTGGGCGAAATTGCCGAGGTCGATCTGCAGGGTGCCCAGGCGCTTCAGCAGGTTGAACTCGAAGTCGTCGCCGCGCCAGGCAAACCGCAGCCGGTTCAGGCGCTCCACGGCTTGTGCGCCCGTAATGGCGCCTGTCCTCAGCTCGATGAGGGTGCGCGCCCAGGCGGCACGGGCACGGAACAGGCGATTGTTGCCGGCTTCGGCCTGTTCCCATTGGCGGATCGCTTCGCCGAAATTGCCGGCCAGTTCCTCGTAGGCCCCCCGGTAGAAAGCCAGACTGTCGGTCTGCGAACGTGTCAGCCGCTGTTCTTCCAGCAGGGCCAAGGCCTTGGCCGCCGGCTTCTCGGCGCCGGCGGCGATCAGCGACTCTGCCGCGGCGAAGCCGAGGCGTCGTTGGAGGGAGGGTGGATACTTGGCGATGAGCGGCAAGGCAGTCTCGAAGGTCGGCGCCTGGGCGGCCGCATCGCCCATGGCGGCGAGGGCCGCGGCTCGCCACGGCGCCACCGTCGGGTCGGCCAGCAGGTCCTGGTGCGAGAAATCGTCGATCGCCTGCTCCGGGCGATGCATCAGGACCCGGGCGGCGCCGCGCAGGGCGCGAAAAGCGGCGGCGTCGGCGAGCGAGGGCTCGTCGTCCTGCATGACTCGCAGGATCGACAGCGTTTCGGGGTGGTGGCCATTGGCGAGCATCAGGCGTGCCAGCTGCAGGCGCAGGGGATTTCGATTGCCGCGGGGCAACTCGCCGAGGCTCTGGTTGATCCCCGCGGCGTCGATCCGGAATTGGCGGGGCGTGCGCACCCATGCGGCGATGTCGAGGGCGCCGCTGCTGCCGGTTTGGCCTCCGGCGAAGACGGCATCGCCCAGGCCGGCGCCGATGCTCAGTCCACCGGGGACAGTGACGGCGACGCCGGTGCGGGAAGAATCGACGGCCAAGCCGTCGGCGCGCGGGATCACGACGATGCCTTGCGCCGTCGGCGGCACCTCGACCTCGGCCAACTCGGTGCCGGGATAGACGCCACTGCCCAGAGGCGTCACGGGGACGATGATCAACTCGTCGCCCACCTCGGGGTCCAGGACCTTGAACACCGATCCCCCCTCGGCCACGGGCAGGAACAACCCGAGACGGCCATCCGCGAGGCTTTTGCGCACCTCGATGGGGGTCTCCGGACGCATCGGTTGGCGGGCGAGGTCGACCATCCACGCCAGGCCGTTGCGGCGCAGCGACGGATTGTAGTCGGGCGACGTGATCATGCGCAGGATCGTGAGTCCGGCGTTGGGCAGCTGCTCGACGTGGGCCACGGCTTCACCGGCGCCGCGGCGCATCGCGTCGAGGTCGACCTTGACGGGCCGGTCGAACACTACCCACAGCCAGCCGGCGCGACGAAACACGGCCGCTGCCGCCGGCTCGGTCATCGGGAAGGACAGGGTGTATGTCTTGTCGTCGGCGGGCATCGGTACGACGGCCCGCGCGTCTGCCTCAGCGACGGCCGGCGCTGCGACCGGCGCAACTGCCGGGGTCGGCGGGGCAGCTTCGGGCGCAGATGATGGCACCGTGTTGGGCGATGCGACCGTCGGAGCTGGCTTGGCAGCTCCGGGCGGAGAGGGCGGCGGCGGCGTGGGCGGTGTGGAGGCCGGTTTCGGGCTTTCGGCCGGTTGGAGCAGATCCAAGATGACATCCCGGCCGCGGCGGTTATGGCGCAGCCGCACCCCCGCCGGGGTGGTCAGGGTCAGCGTCGTTGCCGACGGTCGCTCGTCGAGGTCTGCGGCCGAGCCATCGGGAAGGGCCGCGTGCAGGGCCGATCGGTCGAGTTGGCCAGGCGCGGCGAAGCGGACGGCGACCTGCGACTCGTTCAATCGCTCGACGGTGTAGCTCACCTTTCGCGGCCAGCTGACGACCAAGCGGTGAAACCCGCTATGGCTGCTGCCGCGCACCGCAACGTTGGGCACGACCGGAGTGGGGGCGGGTGCGGGTGCGGCCGCCGCCTTCGCGCCAGGGTTGGCCAGCAGATCGACGACGACCGATGTTCCCGCAAGGAAGGTCCTCACCTGCACGGGGCGCGCCAGGGCAAAGGTCAGGGTCTTGCGATCGGCGCTCACATCGACCTGGCGGAGGTACTGGGCCAGGGGCCGAAGAATCTTGCGCGGATCCCCCGCTACCGGCTGGTCGAAGCGGACGGTGAGGGCGCCGTCGGTGGCCTCCGCCGAATGCACGACCGGCCTCGGCCAGTCGAAGACCATGCGGCCGAAGCCGTCATGGATGGCGGCCCGCGGCGATTCCTTCGCCGATGCAAGGGACAGGGGCAACAACAGCGCGGCGAGGGCGACGGCCAGGCGAAGCAAGCTCATCCGCCACCCCCGGCGAGAATGTGCACGGTGACGCCGTTGGTGGCGCCGGCGGCGCCGAGGGCGGTGATGTCACGGGTGTAGCCGCTGCGCGACAGGACATCGGCGAACGCCGCGGCGCGGGCCACGGCGAGCTCCCACTCCGAACCGGCATCGGCGACCACGGCAATTGGATTGGTGATGTTGCCGAGCACGCCGCCCAGGGCGAACACCGCCGTCTCGGCACGCGCGCCGATCTTGGCGCTGTGCGATGCGAACAGGCTGTCAACGGGCAGCCGGATCACCAGCCGGTCGGCCCGTAATTCCAGTTGCGCCGAGGCGAGTGCGGCATTGGCGGCCAGGATGTCGCGCAGCACGGCGTGCAGGTAGTCGAGGTTGATGGCGCGTGCGCGGATAGCCGACGCGATGTTGTAGCGGGCGGTGGCGACGGTGGCCGGCGGCGCGGTGGTGATGTCGCGCTGCTGCGACAACGCCGCCGATACGCTCGGCCACGCGCCGCTGTCCAGCGTCGACATCGAATACAGCAGGACGAAAAAGGCCAGAAGCAAACAGCTCAGGTCGGCAAAGGATATTATCCATATGTTGCGCTGTTGCTGGCGCTTGCCGGTGGTGTTCATGTCATCGTGGCCGGGCTGAGGGCTGGTCACCGATAAGATGGAAGCTCAACCTTACGTGCTCGGCATCGCCCATGTCCAAGCCTGCCCGGATGGCGTCCTCGCGCAGCCCGCGGGCGAGCAGCCCGCGCGCGAGGCCGCCGGCCCGCGCCACCGCCACCGCTTCGGCACCTGATGCCGATAGGTGGGGCCGCGTGCCGATGGTGACCTCCATTTCGATCTGCAGCCCCGGGGGCGGGCGGCTCACCGCCGCCACCACACGGTCGAGGAGGGCGGTCTGGCCGCTTCGCAATTCGGCGGTCCCCGGCAGGAAAAGCTCTTCGGCGTGGAACGCGACCTGCATCAGCCGGCCCGGTCGGGGCGTGCTGATCTCGGCCGCCGGGATGGCGGCGGCGAACACGCGGGCCAACTCGACCTCGAGATCGCGTGCCGCCAACGCCTCGCCATCGCTGCCGGTGAAAGGTTCGCCCGCGCCTTTGGCGCCGCCCGTGGCGAATGCTTGGCTGACGCTGTCGATGGCGGCCTTGGTGCGCGTTTCATTGATGGTGGACAGGCTGAACAGCATGACGAAGAACGCCAGCAGCAGACAGATCAGGTCGGCGAAGGTGACGACCCAGCCGAAGCCCGCCGGCCTCGGGATGTGGTGGTGCACGCCTTCGACCTTCATCCGTTCCAACGCTCGGGGCGTGCCGCGTTCGACCGCGTCGGTCAATCGGAGCTGGCCAGCAGTGCGTCGACCTCGTCCTGATTTGAGGCGACGTGCGGCAATTGCGGCCCGTTGAGAAGATCCGCATCATCAAGGCGCCGGCCGGTCCCGGGGGGCGCTGCCGGCGCGCCCTCGCGCTCGTGGTCCCACTCGGGTTCGAACGCCGCCACCAGGGCGCCGATCCGCTGTTCGATGTGCTTGAGGGCGTCGACCACCTTGGTGACACGCTGGCCGGTTATGTCCTGAAAATTGCAGGCCTCGTAGATCTGGGTGGTGATCTCGATCAGGCGGTCTGCGGTGTCGCGAGGCAGCGCGCCCAGCATCGGTTCGATCTGTTCGGCCGCATCCAGGATGTCGTTGGTGGCAGCTTCGGTGGCACCGACGATGGCGTCGAGCTCGTCGGTGGCGCTGGCGATGTATTGCCTCTTGATGTCTTTCGGGCGTAATGCGGCGATGTCCCGCCGGGCAGCCTGGATGAAGCCGGCCAGCGCCTCGAGCTCGCGGTAGAGGCTCGCGTCGTTCTTGTGGCCGGCGGAAAGGTTGGTGAGCAGGTTCTGCACGACATCGGCCATCCGATGCACCCGAACGGCAGGCTCCGTCACCTGCGGTTGCGTATCGCGGGGCGAGGTGCGGCTGCCGTGCGTGTTGCCTGCCGACATGGTGCGGCTCCCCCTGCGGGCTTAGAACTCACCCAGCACGCTCACCATCTTCGCCTTCAACGTTTCGGCATTGAATGGCTTGACGATGTAGTTGGAGACACCGGCCTCCTTGGCGGCGATCACGTTCTCGGACTTGGATTCGGCCGTCACCATGATGAACGGCGTCGGCTTCAGCTTGGCGTCGGCGCGAACTTCGCGCAGGAGCTGCAATCCGGTCATCGGCTCCATGTTCCAGTCGGAAATGACCAGGCCATAGCTGCCGGCACGCAACATCTGCAACGCCATGCTGCCGTCGGTCGCCTCGTCGACGTTTTCGAATCCGAGCTGGCGCAGCAGGTTGCGGATGATCCTCAGCATCGTCTTGTAGTCGTCGACGATCAACACTTGCATGCTTTTATCGACTGCCATTCGTCACTCCCTAACACGGCTGCCGCGATATACGCTCATTGAGGCAAACTACTGCTGCGACATCTAGTTAAATTAGACCACCAGTAGGGCGCAAGCCGTTTCAGTGCTCAGCCTTCACTTCCCGGCTGGGGCAACTGCCGCCTGTTTGCCATTTCAGCCGTCACCGACTTGGCTTTGATTGGGTCCATTTCGGCCATGATCGGTGCGATCCGGCGCTCGGACATGCGTTCGATGACATCGAGAAGAATGCGCATGTCGAGCTGCTCGAAAATGCGCGCCGCGTCCTTCGGTTTCATGTTTTCGTAGATTTTCACCAAACTCGCCATTTTGGCTTCTTCTTGCGCGTCGTGTTTCTTGAGCAGGCCGTCGATCGATGCCTGAAGCTCCTTCAACTGGTCGACCTTTTTGTCGATGCGGGTCTCGGCCGCCTTGAGCAGCCCTTCGCGCATGTCCAATTCGCGCGAGCGTTGCTCCAGTTCTTCGCGTCGTTGCGACAATTTCTTCAGCACCTCGACTTCGCTGGCGCTGAACGTACCCGCCGGGCCGTCGCCTGCCTCGGCCGGTGGCGTCGACGGCGGCGGCGTTTTCGGCAGCTCGGCGGTGCCCGGGGTGGGCGGTTGCGGCCGGTCGTCCGACTGTGCGACCGCGGCCGAACCGATCTCGATGGTCATGAAGCCACGCCAGATGTCGTTCGCGCGGACCGCGAACATCAGCGACGCGACGAAGATGGTGACGGGGAGCAGACGGAACTGTGGCATCACGGCGGCGCTCAACGCAGCGATTGCAGGGCGCGCAGCAGGTCGCGCTCGGCCTCGGAACGCTCGCCGTCGTCGCTTTCCACGGACAGGGCGGGCGCGGCAATCGGCGGCGGGGCAGGGCGTGTCGCAAGATTGGGCTTGCTGTCGTTGCGGCTGGTGCGCACGGCCTGCTCGAGGCGATTGGCGCTGGTGTCGGCCCGCTCGATCATGAACGCCAGGTCGTCACGCAGGCTTTGCGCCTTCTCCACCCGTTCCTGCAGGGTCTGCCCGGCCTCGTCGGCGGCCTTGCGCAGCTTGGGGATGCTCGATTCGGCCCGC
Organism: Rhodospirillaceae bacterium; assembly: GCA_036675815.1. Lineage (GTDB taxonomy): Bacteria > Pseudomonadota > Alphaproteobacteria > Rhodospirillales > Magnetospirillaceae > JAKFEE01. The sequence continues at coordinate 150,188 of JAKFEE010000028.1, read as the reverse complement.
ACCGTCGCCTCGTTGAACTGGCTGATCAGTTTGGCCATGTCCTCGCGGTTCTTGCGCAGGGAATTGAGGCGCTTGTTCAACATCGTCGCGTAGATGATGGTCGCCACCAGAAGCGAGGCGATGATGATGTCGAGAACCAAGCGGTAATAGTCCATTACGCCTTCTCTTTTTTGATCTTGTCGCCGACGCGGATGGCGATGTGGTTGCCCAGGCGCCCCATCTGGCCCTCGAACATCGGCACCTCGCCACAACGCAAGATGACGCTCGACTCAGGGGTGGCGTTCAGCATCACCTTCGAGCCGACCTTGAGCTTGAGCACGTCGCGCAAGGACATCGCCTGCTGGTCCAGAACCGCCTTCATCTCGACCTGCGTCATCCACAGCTCTTCGGCCAGGTGGGTCTCCCAGATCGAGTCGCGGCCGAACTTTTCGCCCATGAACATCTGCAGCAGCAGCTCGCGCACCGGCTCCAGCGTGGCGTAGGGCAAGAGCAGTTCGAGGCGGCCGCCGCGGTCTTCCATGTCGATGCGCAATTTGGCGACGATGGCGGCGTTCGACGGTCGCGAGATGGTGGCGAAGCGCGGATTGGTCTCCAGCCGATCGAAGCGGAAGGTCACCGGCGACAGCGGGTCGAAGGCCGCCGACAGATCCGACAGCACGACATGGATCATGCGTTCGACCAGATTGCGCTCGATGGTGGTGTAGGGGCGGCCCTCGATGCGCATGGCGGCGGTGCCGCGACGGCCGCCCAGCAGAACGTCGACGATCGAGTAGATCAGCGACGAATCGACGGTGATGAGGCCGTAGTTGTCCCACTCCTCGGCCTTGAATACCGCCAGCATCGCCGGCAGCGGAATGGAGTTGAGGTAATCGCCGAAGCGCAGCGAAGTGATGTTGTCCAACGACACCTCGACGTTGTCCGAGGTGAAGTTGCGCAGGGACGTCGACATCATGCGCACGAGGCGGTCGAACACCACCTCCAGCATGGGCAGGCGCTCGTACGACACCAAGGCGCTGTTGAGCATCGCCTGGATACCCGAGCGCTCACCGGTGTCGTCCTGATCGTCATCGAAGCCGAGCAGGGCATCGATCTCGTCCTGGTTGAGGACGCGGGTCGATTCGCGGCCGCTGCTCACCTCGACGTCGCCGCCGCCCAGGCCGTCGCCGCCACCGCCGCCGAGCATGGCCTCCCATTCGGCGGCCATGGCGTCCTGGTCGCCGTTCTCCTCGCCGGCCTGGTCGTCCGCGGCACCGCCGGCCATGGCGGCCCATTCGGCCATCAAGGCCTCTTCGTCTTCGGGAGTCCGGCCTTGCGCCATGTCGATCGGGGTCCGCTATTGAACCAGAATGTCTTTGAACAGCACGTCGTTGATGCGGGCCGGTTTGGCCGCGGCGGCGACCCGCGTCAACAGCTCCTCGCGCAAGCGGTAGATCCCCGATGCCCCCTGCAGGTCTTCGATGCGCAGCTCGCGCAGATAGACTTGGAAGTTGTCGATGATGCGCGGCATCACCTGCTCGATACGCTGGACGTCGCGCTGGTCGGCCAGTTCGAGACTGACGCGGATCTTGAGGAAGCTCTGCTTGCGGCCAACGGTGTTGAGGTTCACCAGCATTTCGGGCAAGTCGTAGAACACTGCGGGGCCGGCGGCGACTTGTTCTTCCGGCTCGACCGTCTCGTTGCCGAACAGATTGAGCAGCGGGTCGGCGGCACCGCCGAAATAAGCGCCGGCACCGGCGCCGATGACCAGGAGCAGCGGCAGAACAACGAACAGGATTAGCTTCTTGCGGCCGTTGTCGCCAGACTGCGCGGGCGGCGCATCGAAATCCTCGGAACCCTCGCCTTCGTCGAAATCTTCTTCGAGATCTTCGGCCATTATCTCCCCTTGCCCCTGGTCCCGCCGACGGTTGCCCACGCACCAGTGAAACCCTACGGGGCGTCGGTTAACAATACGTTAGGTATTTCCCGCAGAACGCGCACGATAGCAAGCGGTAGGTCGGTCGGCAATAACTGCCCGGTAAAGCCTGCAGCCATCGCCGTTACGTAAGAATATTTGGCTTGAATGCTCGTATCTGCGTTTGGCATGGGAACTGCAAGGGGCAGGCCGAACAAGAAATCGGGTTCTTGGAATGGAAAATACCTCCTACATCGCCATCTCGCGCCAGGCAGCCCTGTGGCGCCAGCTCGAGGCGGTCTCCAACAATCTGGCCAATGTGAACACACCGGCCTTCAAGGGCGAGCGCCTGATGTTTCGCGAATACCTCGTCGAGACGGCCTCGCCCGAGAGCCGCCGCGGTCAACCGCTGTCGTTCGTGCAGGATTTCGGCATGTTCCGCGACATGCGTGATGGCCCGCTGACCAAGACCGACAATCCGCTCGACCTCGCCATCGACGGCGAAGGCTATTTCGTCGTCGAGACCCCGGATGGTTTGCGTTACACGCGCAACGGCCATTTTCGCCTCGACGAAACCGGCATGCTGGTGGACAGCGAGGGCTATGCCCTGATGCAGGCCGGCGATCTGCCGATCATCGTCGCGCCCAATGAAACCGCGATCGAGATCGCCAAGGACGGCACGGTGTCGTCGGAGAATGGGCCCATCGGCCGCATCCGCGTGGTGCGCTTCGACAATGATCAACAACTGCGCAAGATCGCCGGTGGCGTCTACGACACCGAATTGATCCCAGCCGACATGGATGCGCCCCGAGTCGTGCAAGGGATGGTCGAGGAATCGAATGTGCAGCCGGTCACCGAACTGACCAACATGATCGCCATCATGCGCCATTACGAAGGTGTGCAGAAGCTCCTCGACAACGACAATGATCGGCAGCTGAAGGCATTCGACGTGCTTTCGCAGCCGGCGAAGGCCTAAGGGAAGGATCAGCGGATGAGGTCTCTCAATATCGCCGCGACGGGAATGTTGGCCCAACAGACCAATGTCGAGGTCATTTCCAACAACATCGCCAACATGAACACCACGGCGTATACGCGGCGCCGGCCGGAGTTCAACGACCTGCTGTACCAGAACCTGCGGCGCGTCGGCGCCAATTCGTCCGATATGGGCACCATCGTGCCGACCGGCGTGCAACTGGGGCTCGGCGTCAAGGTGGCCGCGGTCTATCGCATCACCGAGCAAGGCAGCGTGCAGAGCACGGAAAACACGCTGGATCTCGCCATCCAGGGCAAGGGCTATTTCCAGATCGAACTGCCCAACGGCGAGACCGCCTATACCCGTGACGGCGCCTTCCAGCTCAGCCCCGAGGGGCGCATCATCACCCATCAGGGCTACTCGTTGTCGCCCAACATCACCCTCCCCAACAACACCACCGAAATCGCCATCAACGCTAGTGGCCAGGTGATGGCCAAGCTGGATGGCCAGATCGAGCCCCAGGTGGTTGGCCAGATCCAACTGGCCGTGTTCCCCAACCAGGCGGGGCTCGAAGCCCGCGGCGACAATCTGTTCCTCGAAACGCCGGCCTCGGGCAACGCCGCCGCCGGCAATCCCGCCACCATCGGCTACGGGGCGCTGCTGCAAGGTTTTCTCGAAAGCTCCAACGTCAACGTCGTCTCCGAGATCACCAACCTGATCAGCGCCCAGCGCGCCTACGAGATGAACTCCAAGGTCATCCAGACCTCGGACGAAATGCTCGCCACCATGAACCGCATGAAGTAGGCACGGTCAGATGAAGCGCCTCTTGCCGGTCTTCGGCCTTCTCCTCGCCATCCTCGCCAGCGTGCCGGCGCTGGCCGCGGCGGTGGTGCTGCGCCCCGCCGCCGTGATCGATGGCGACGTCATCACGCTCGGCGACCTGTGGGACCATCTCGGCGCCAAGGCGCGCACGGTGATTACGCATGCACCGCAGCCGGGGCGCCGTGTCGTGCTGGACGCCGATTGGCTGGGCGCCGTTGCCGCGGCGCACGGGGTCGACTGGCGGCCGCTCAGCCGCATGGAGCGGATCATCGTCGAGCGCCGCAGCACGGTCGTCGGCGCCGACGAGATCGTTGCCGAGCTCCGGCAGGCGCTGAGTGCCAGGGGCGTGCCCGACAACACGGAAATCCAGCTTGTCGGCCGCGACGTGGAGATGCACCTGCCGGTGGGCGGCGGTGTCGCCTTGGCCGTGCGCACCATCGACTACGACGAACGCACCGGGCGTTTCGCGGCCACCGTGGAGGCGGCGACCGGCGGCAGCCCGGTGCAGACCCGGGTCGAGGGCCGCGTCTATGCCGTCACCGAGATCCCGGTGCTGACCCACGGCATGCAGAAGGGCGAGGTGGTCGGCGAAGCCGATGTCGAGTGGAAGGCCCTGCGGCAGAACCAGGTGCAGCGTGGCGTGCTCACCGAGCGCGAGGCCGTGGTCGGCCAGCAGTTGCGCCACGCCGTGCGCGCCGGCCAGCCCCTGCGGGCGCACGACGTGCGGCGTCCGGTCCTGGTGTCCAAGGGCAGCCTGGTGACCATGGCGCTCAGGTCGGGCGGCATGCAGTTGTCCGCCTTGGGGCGCGCGGTCGAGGACGGCGGCGCCGGCGACACCATCCGCGTCACCAACACGCACAGCAAGGTCACCGTCCAAGCCAAGGTCGAGGCCACCGGCGTCGTGTCGGTGATGCCCACCGGCCGCATCCTCGCCAACTAGGAGTCCGATTATGACCCGTGCCTTGCGCATGTGCGCCCGCACCGCGCTCGCCGCCGCCGTTGCCGCCACGCTGTCGGCCTGTGGCGCCATGGAACGGCTGTCGCGTGTCGGGCAGGCGCCGGCCATTTCGCCGATCGACAATCCGGCGCTCGCGCCCGGTTATCGGCCAGTGTCGATGCCGATGCCGACGCCGCAGCTCGGCCAGCCGGCGGCCAATTCGCTGTGGCGGCCGGGGGCGCGCGCCTTTTTCAAGGATCAGCGTGCCGATCAGGTCGGCGACATCCTGACGGTGGTGGTCGACGTGTCCGACAAGGCCGACCTCAACAACAAGACCACCCGCTCGCGCGACGCCGGCGAATCGGCCGGCATGCCGGCATTCTTCGGCTACGAGGCATCGCTGAACAAGGTTCTGCCCAATGCCGTCGATTCCAGCAACTTGCTTTCCCTGGAATCGGCGCACAATGCCCGGGGCGAGGGCGTACTGGAACGCGAGGAGACGGTGCAGGTCGAGATGGCCGCGGTCATCACCCAGATCCTTCCCAATGGGAATCTGGTGATCGCCGGCCGCCAGGAGATCCGCGTCAATTACGAACTGCGGGAACTGACGGTATCGGGGGTGATCCGCCCCGAGGACATCAGCTCGCGCAACACCATCTCCTCGGAAAAGATTGCCGAGGCGCGCATCTCCTATGGCGGCCGCGGTGTCGTCAGCGACGTGCAACAGCCACGCTACGGCCAGCAGGTCCTCGACATTTTCTTGCCGTTCTGACGCGGCGCCGCCCTCGGGCCGCCGGAAGCGCGGAGCTCCAGCTCCGCATTCCGCGTGCGGACGGCGCTCCATCCGACGGCTAAGGATCTTCCCCGCCGTCGAGCAGATACTCGCGCAGGGCCACGGCATTGTTATGCTCGCGGTCCTTGGCCGCAAACAGCAGGGTCACCCGCCCGGCGGCCATGTGCCGGCGCAGCGTCGCCAGTTCGTCCGCGTGGTCGTCGAGCTCCCGACGATAGCGTTGGCGGAACTCGGCCCAGCGCGAGACGTCATGCGAGAACCATTGCCGCAGTTCGACGCTGGGCGCGATGTCGCGCAGCCACAGGTCGATAGCGGCCTGCGCCTTGCCGACGCCGCGTGGCCACAGCCGGTCGATGAGGACACGGACACCGTCGTCCGCCTCCGCCGCATCATAGGCGCGCTTTAGCCGCAGCTCCGAGTTTGCCCTCCCGTCCATCGATCTCCGCCTTATGTTGCTCGACCAAATTGGCGGCCAGCACCAAGGCCGCATCGATGCCTTCCGCCAGGTGCAGGCCCTCGGCGTGTTCGAAGCCCATCTGCCGCAGCACCGCCAAGGGCTGTGCCTGCACCCCCGACAGGATCAACTGCGTGCCGCGCTGGCGGGCGACCCGCAGCATCTCGGACAGGGCATGCGCACCCGTGGCGTCGACCACCGGCACCAGCCGCATGCGCAGGATGAACACATGGGGTGTGGTCTCGATGGTGTCGAGCACGTCGCGGAGCTTGGTGGCCACGCCGAAGAAGAACGGGCCGCTGATCTGGAAGACGGCGACGCCATCGGGGACCGGTTGGGTCGGCACCACGCCGACCCGATCGCCTTCGCCTTCGCGCGGCGGATCGAACACCAGATGGGCGCCGGCCTCGACCTCGGTCACGTCGCTCATGCGTTTCATGAACAGCAGGGCGGCGGCGACCATGCCGACCTCGATGCCGATGGTCAGATCCACCAGGACCGTCAGCCCGAAGGTGAGCAACAACACGGCGACGTCGCTTTTCGGCGCCGACAGAAGGCGGCGGAACTGATGGGCTTCGCTCATGTTCCACGCCACCACCATCAGCACCGCCGCCAGGCTGGACAGCGGAATCCAACTGGCCAGGGGCGCGAACATCAGCATGAACAGCATCACGAACACGGCGTGCGCCATGCCGGCGACGGGGCTGCGCGCGCCGGTGCGGATGCTGGTGGCGGTGCGGGCGATGGCGCCGGTCGCGGGGATGCCGCCGAACAGGATGGAGCCGATGTTGGCGGCGCCCTGCGCCATCAGTTCGGTGTTCGAGCGGTGGCGGCGCCCGGTCATCCCGTCGGCGACCATGGCTGACAGCAGCGATTCGATGCCGGCGAGCAGGGCGATGGTGAAGGCGGGCACCACCAGCTCCTTCGCCTTCGCCAACGAGAAGGCGGGCAGTTGCGGGGTGGGCAAGGTCGAGGGAATGCCGCCGAAGCGCGAACCGATGGTCTCGACGGGCAGGCCCAGGGCCCATACGGCGAGCGAACTGACGACGATGGCGATGAGGAAGCCGGGCCATCCCGGGCGATAGCGGCGCAAGCCGACGATGATGGCCAGGGCCAGGGCGCCAATGGCGACCGTCGGCCCGTGCAGGGTGTCGATATGCTCGCCGATGCTGGCCCATTTCTCGACGAACTCGGCCGGCACCTCGGCTACCCGCAGGCCGAGGAAGTCATTGACCTGGCTGGAGAAGATGATGACCGCGATACCCGAGGTGAAGCCGGTGACCAGCGGATGGGGGACGTATTTGATTGCCGACCCCAGGCCGAGCAGGCCAAAGGCGATCAGCATCATGCCGGCCATGATGGTGGCCAGTGCCAGGCCGTCATAGCCGTAGCGCTGGACGATGTCGAATACGATGACGACGAAGGCGCCGGTGGGGCCGCCGATCTGGAAACGGCTGCCGCCAAGAAACGAGATGAGGAAACCGGCGATGATCGCCGTGTAGAGGCCGCGATCGGGGGTGACGCCCGAGGCGATGGCGAGCGCCATGGCCAAGGGCAGCGCCACGATGGCGACGGTCAGGCCGGCGAGGGTGTCCTGGCGGGCTGCCGCCATGGAATAGCCCTCGTTCAGGCAGGTGAACAACTTGGGAACGTACCGAGACCAGTACTTGCGCATTTTTTGGGACGCACCGTCGCTAAGCGGGGATGGCTAGACGCTTTCTTCCTCTTCGGCATCGGGGTGGCGGACGTGCGCCACCATTTCGCCCAACATGCCGTTCACGTGTTCGTCGGCGGCGACATACAGCATCTGCCGGCCCTGCCGCTCGGCGCGCACCAGCCTCGCCGCCCGCAGCAGGCGGAGATGATGGCTGGTCAGCGACGCCGAGATGCCGACCTCGGTGGCCACGTCGTTCACGTATTTTGCTTCGAACAGACAGGCGAGGAGGATGCGCAGCCGCGTCGGATCCCCGAGCAGGCGGAAGGTCTCGGTGATGACGGTAACCTGATCCTGATCCGAGCCAATCCTGCGCACGGCGCCACCTCCTATCGGTGTGCGCACAAATACATGAATATCTGTTCAAATATCAAGGGGTGTGCGGGCGCGCATCAGTGGGAGCGCGCCCGGCCCTTCGCCCGCACCATGACCTCATGCACGACCGTGTCGGTGACGGCATCGGGGTCGGCGCAGCCACAGCCATGGCACACGCATGGACAGAACAGGGATTCGACGGCGCGACAGGCGGCTTTTTCCAGGTCGTGCGACGGATCGCAGCGGACGAGTTTTGCGGCGCGGTCGGCGGCTTGTGTCAGCAAATCGTCGGAAACGGCGGTGGGATAGATATCTCGGTACATGGGGCGCTCCTTCTGGAGAGATTTCCCCCTCGTGCGGCGGCCTTTCGCCACGGCTTGTTCTGGATATGCGAATTAATCGCATCCTGCCGCATGCGGGTGGCCGCGGTCTTTGCCCTTCGGCAAACAGCGGCCACCCGAGCGACGACGATCAGGCGGCGCGAATGCCGCGGATGAAGTGCGTCACCTCGTTCTCCAGGTTGCGCGACTGCTCCGCCAGGTGGCGCGCCGAGGCAAGGACGTCGGCGGCCGAGGTGCCGGTTTCGCCCACCGCCTGGCGGACGCCGACGATGTTGCCGGATACGTCCTGGGTCCCCACCGCCGTTTGCTCGACGTTGCGCGCGATTTCGGCGGTGGCGGACCCCTGCTCCTCCACCGCCGAGGCAATGGCCGACGATATTTCGCTGATGCGGCGGATGGTGCTGCCGATCGACTCGATCGCCTGCGCGGCATTCTGCGCCGACTTCTGCACCCCCTCGACTTGGGCGGCGATGTCTCCGGTGGCCTTGGCCGTCTGATTGGCCAGGGATTTGACCTCATTGGCCACCACGGCGAAGCCTTTGCCGGCCTCGCCGGCGCGCGCGGCCTCGATGGTGGCGTTGAGCGCCAGCAGGTTCGTCTGGCTGGCAATCTCGGTGATCATGCAGACCACCTCGCCGATGCGCTGGCCGGCTTCGAACAGCTGGTGGATCACCGTTTCGGCATTTTCCGCTTCGCGCACGGCGTGGCCGGCGAAGCTCGCCGACTCGGTGACCTGGCGCGTGATCTCGCCGACGGACGCGGCCAGTTCGTCGGCCGCGGCGGCCACCGTCTGAACGTTGGCCGCCGCTTCCTCCGACGCCGCGGCGACCACCGTCGATTGCCGGGCGGCCTGATCGGCCAGCCTGGCCAGGGCCTGAGCGGTAGTCTCGAGGTGCTGCGATGCCGACGACACGCTCGCGACGACGCCCTTGACCTTGCCCTCGAATTCGTCGGCCGTCGCCCGCGTCATCCGGCGCTTGTCCTCCTCGGCCTGCAGGCGATCGCGTTCCTGTTGCGCCTTCAATTCCGCCATGGCCAGGGCATTGGTCCGAAAAACCGCCAGGGCCCGGGACATTTCGCCCAGTTCGTCGCGCGCCGCGATGCCGTCCACGTCGAAGTTGGTGTCGCCGCCGGCGAGGCGGCGCATGGCTTGGGTGAGATCGGCCAGCGGCGAGGTGATGCCGTGCACGACGACGACCAGGGCGATGGCGGTAATGGCCAGCAGGACCGCGTCGAAGGCCACCAGGATCAGCAATTCCCGGCTGGCGGCCGATGCGATGGCGCCGGCCAGCGTCAGCGCGTGCGACGCCAGCCTTTCCTCGATCCGGCGCAGATGATCGATACGCGCCGTCGTCGCCGAAAACCATTCGGCGAAACCATGCCCGGCGGCCGAACGGCTTGCGACACTGGCCTCGGCCACCTGGCGCAGCGCGGCAACGCTTGCGCTGGCGGGGTTCTCCTGGCCCGCTGCCAGGATGGCGGCGCGTTCGCCGTCGGCGCCCGCAGTCAGCGCCGCCAGATCGGCCTCCTGCACCGCGGCCAGCGCGCTCAGTCTTCGGGCTTCGTCCGGTGTGAACGCGCCTCTGGCGAAACCGGGGACGCCGATCGCGCGTTCCTGGCCGGCCAGTTCCCGGACCTCCATGAGGCCGATCAGCGGCCCCAGCGCGCGCAGGACGCGCGCGTCGTCGGCTTGCCCGGGAATGGCACGCACCACGTTGAGCAGCGTATCGATCGCCTGCGTGTACACGGCGTGCGCCTCGGCCTGGCCGAGGCTTGCCCCGTCGAGCCGCCGGCGCCAGCCGCCGAGCTGCGCGACGGCTTGCCGTGCCGCTGCAGGGCGATGGGCGAGCATCTCATCGAACCGGTCGAAGCGGGCCAGCGCAGCTTGCGCGGCGACATCGCCCTTGGCGCGTTGCTGGGCCAGGGCCTCGGCCGTCTTGGCCGGCTCGGCCCCGGCCAGAAGCGCCGCCGACAGGCCGCGCTCGCGCTGCAGCTCCTGGACCAGCCGGCCGGTGTCGGTGGCCAAGGCGATCAGCCCGCTGGCGGTTTCGGCGGTGCTCCGAATCCTGATCTGGTCAAGTAACGAAACTCCCGACAGCCAAAGCATGCAGGAGACCGGCAAAATAAGAATTAAGGCAATGCGCGTCCTGACGCGCATATTGCGGATGAGCGCCAACATAGAAAGACACCGTCATATATCGTGATAGGGGATATGCGTCCGGTTTGGTTCGCCTTTTGCCACACGGCTGTGCCCCTATGCCCATCAAATTGATTTATGTCAAGTTGCGGGCAAGCCATCTACCCGCCCTTACCCTGATCGGCGGATGGGCGTGCGTGGAATGCGGCAAATCGTCACGCTGGCCCATTATCGGTCACAGGGGCAGGGCGGCTGCAGGGCGGCGACCATCTTGCTTTCGGCTCCCGAACCGGCATTGTTGACGGAGGGCGACAAGAAGGTGGTGAAGTGGCAGCAGGCGTGACGGGCGAGAGATTCGGGTGGCTGGGTCGGCGCCTGCGCGGGCGGCCGGATTCGGAGCATGAGCAGGCCATCGTTCGCGTCGTCATCGTGGCCCTGGTTTTCGCCTATTTTGCCATGGTGCCGGGGCTGGACGATCAGGTTGACCGCGCCGCCGGCATCACGATCGCCATCTACGAACTCTTGTCGCTGATCTATGTGGGCTGGTTGGTGGCCGCGCCGGGGGTCAGCCCGGCCCGCCGCCTGCTGGCCATGATCACCGACTTCGTCGCCATGTCGCTGCTCATGTATCAAACCGGCGAGGCGGCGGCGCCAATGTATCCCCTATATCTGTGGGTGACGCTGGGAAACGGCTTCCGCTACGGTGTCTTTTATCTCCTGATGTCGATGGCCGTGGCCCTGTTGAGCTTCGGCACCGTCGTGCTGACGGCGGCGCCATGGTCGGATCACGCCGGCCTCGCCGCGGGCCTGTTGGCGGGTCTGGTGATGGTGCCGGCCTACGCCGCGACACTCATTCGCAAGCTCACCGAAGCGAAGGCCCAGGCCGAGGCGGCCAATCTCGCCAAGAGCCGCTTCCTGGCCATCATCAGCCATGAATTGCGGACGCCGCTGAATGCCATCATCGGCATGTCCGATCTGATGGGGGCGACCCGCCTCGACCCCGAGCAGCGCGACATGGCCCGCACGATTCACGTGTCGGGCAACGCCTTGCTGTCGCTCATCGATTCGGTGCTCGACTTCTCGCGAATCGAGGCCGGCAAGACCGCGGTGTACCTTGCCGAGGTCGACCTCTATCGCAGCCTGGCCGAAATGCTGGCCGTCCTGCGGCCGCAGGCCGAGGAGAAGGGGCTGCTCCTGTCGGCGACGCTGGCCGCCGACGTTCCCGCGGGGATTCTCGCCGACTGGCCGCACATGCGCCAGATCCTCACCAATCTGTTGGCCAACGCCATCAAGTTCACCGATGCTGGTGAGGTGCAGCTGTCGGTATTTCATGATGCGCTGCCCACCGGCGGGCGCCTGGTGTTCGACGTCGTCGATACCGGCATCGGCATCCCGCCCCACAAGCTGGAGCACATCTTTTCGTCGTTCGCTCAGGCGGAGGATACGCTCAACCGCCGCTATGGCGGCAGCGGCCTGGGCCTCGCCATATCGCGGCAGCTGACCGAGTTGCTGGGCGGCACCATCAGTGTTCGAAGCCGCGTCGGCGAGGGCAGTCGCTTCCGTGTGGAACTGCCGCTGGTGGTGGCGGCGTTGCCCGACGGCGGTGAACTGGCCGCGGTTCATGCCGTGATCTTGGCCTCGGACCCTTCCCTGCGAGGCTTGTTCGCGGCGACGGCCATGCGCAGCAGCGTACCGGCCGCGGCGGACGAGGGGCTGGCACTATTCGAAGCGGCGGATGTCGCCGTGGCCCTCGTCGTCGATGCGCCGCTGTCGGCCGAATGGCGCGAGGTGCTGAACCTGCGGCCGGTGCCGATCGTCGCGGCGACGGCTGCCGGCGATCCGGCGTTGGTGCCCCTGGTTACCCTGTCGTCGCGGCCGTCGAGCCAGGAGGTGGCCAATGCCTTACGGGCCTGTGCCGCCTTCAGCGGCGGTCGGGTCGCCGACCACGTCGCGGCCTATCCGGCGCCACGGCGTCAGCTGCGCCTCCTGATCGCCGAAGACAATGCCGTCAACGTCAAGGTGGTCAGCAAGATCATGGAGCGCGCCGGCCACCGCTTTCGTGTCGTCGGTACCGGTGACGAACTCCTCGATGCCCTCGAAGAGGAAGATTTCGATCTGGCCCTCGTCGACGTCAACATGCCGGGCCACAGCGTCGTGGACGTCGTCAAACTCCATCGTATGGCGCATGTCGGCGAGCCGCGGCTGCCGATCGTCGCCCTCAGCGCCGATGCCACCTTGGCGACACGCACCCTATGTCAGGAAGCCGGCATCGATGCCTATCTCACCAAACCCGTCGTGGCCGCCCTGCTGCTGGCCACCATCGAGCGGCTGACGCGCAAAGGCGAGCCCCTTGGCGCCGGCGGCGATGCCAAGGTCGCCGATCTCACCGAGCATCCTGGCTTCAATGGCCCCGCCGCCTTGCCGATAGACTGGTCGGCCATCGATGCCCTCGTCGAACTCGGCGATCATGAGCTTGTCCGCGAACTCGCCGATGATTTCCTGGCGGATGCCGAAGGCCTGCTCGAGGCGTTGGAGCGGGCGAGCCAGCGCGGCGATATCCGCCGCTTCCGCGCCGACTGCCATGCCCTGCGCAGCAGCGCCGCCAATGTCGGCGCGCGCGCCGTCACCCGCCTCTGCCATGGCTCAGGCAGCCTTGGCACCGGCGAGCTCGCCCGCGAGGGGGGCGCCCTCTGTCTCCGGGTGCGTGATGAACTCGCACGTTATCGGGACGAGATGGCGCGGTTCCTCGCGGGCAAGCAGCCGACGTCCAATCGGCTGTGAGGCTCGCCCTACGCCGTCGCCCGCTGCCCCTCGGCGGCGGTGGTCGCCGCGGTGATGCGGCGCAGCTGTGCCGCCACCAGATGCTCCATCTTGCGCAAATCGCGCGCCTCCAGGGTCACGGCCGTGTCCACCCACAGGTCGGTGATGTCGATCAACTCCTGGCGGGTCACCGGCGCCACGGTCTGGCGCAGGCGGGCGATGGCCAACCGCGATTTGCTGGCGCGCCGATGCGAATCGATGAAGGCGCGAACCGCCTCGATGCCGTCGCCATCCTCGGCCAGCACGTCGACGATGCCCATTTCGTAAAGGTCGTCGGCCGAGTAGAGGCGGCCACTGGTCATCATCCGCTCGGCGCGTGCCGCGTCGAGCCGGCGCGACAGGAAGCTGTAGGCGCCCATGCCGGGGAACAGGTTGAACAGGATCTCCGGCAGGCCGAACTTCACGCTGCGTTCGGCGACGATGACATCGTGGGCCAGCGCCGCCTCGAAACCGCCGCCCAGGGCGTCACCCTGCACCAAGGCGATCGTGCACAGCGGCAGGTTCATCTTCACCGCGCGGCGGTACTGCACGTCGATGCAGGTGTGGGCATAACGACGCAGGGCGTCGCGGTCGCGTGCCAGGATGTGTTGCTTGAACAGGGCGAGGTCGCCGCCGAGGTTGTAGATGCCCGGCAGTCGCGACGCCAGAACCAGATAGCGCACCGCATCCGCGCCCATTTGCGCATGCGCGCATTCCACGGCATCCATGACCCGCAGCGCGTCGTCGAGCAGCCCGCGGGTGATACTCGGTTTGACCGGCTGCATGAACTGCCACAGCGTGCCGGTCTCTGCCTCGTAGTCCACGCCCATTTCGGCGAGGTTGCGGATGGGCGTCAGCCAGCGCGCGGCAAGTGTTTCGACCGGGATCAGACGCACCGGCTCATCGCTCGCGAGGCCGCAGCTATCGTGACGAACGGGCTTCAACATGGGTTTCCTCCATGACTTGGTTATGGCAAAAGTACTGTTTGATGAGGTGAGTAAATGCGCCTGCAAAGGCAGTCATTGGTGACTTTTTCTGGATATTGCCGGCACCTTTGCGCTCGTTTATCTTGCCTGGGTTGAGGAGTTGCACAAGATTTTTGTCTGTGGCCGCTAATGGCCAGACCGGCCAGGAGCAACATCTGGGGGAACACGTGTCGCTAGTGGTGGTGGTCGACGACAGGGCGACGAACCGGAACATCATCTGCCGTCTGGCCCGCACACTGGGCACCGGCGTCAAGGCCGTCGCCTATGAGGGGCCGATGTCGGCGCTGGCGTTCATGCATCAGCAGGCGCCCGACCTCATCATCAGCGATTTCAGCATGCCCGACATGGACGGTGCCGAATTCGTCCGCCGCTGTCGGCGAGACCTTGCCGACCCCGACGTCCCCGTCATCGTCGTCACCGCCTACGAAGACCGCGAGTTTCGCTACCGCGCCCTCGAAGCCGGGGCCACCGACTTCCTGCTGTCGCCGATCGACCATCGCGAGTTCCGCACGCGTGCCACCAATCTGCTGACCATCAGCCGCCAGCAGCGCGTCATTCGCCGACGCGCGCAAAGCCTCGAGCAGGAATTGGAGGAGAAGGCGGAAAGCCTGCGGGTGAGCGAGCAAAAGCTGCGCCGCATCATCGATACGGTGCCGGCGCTGATCACGGCGAGCGATGCCGAGGGCCGCTGCCTGCTCGTCAATCGCTACCGCCATTCACTGGGTGCGGCCGCCGATGAGTCAGCGAGCGTCGAAAGCCTGTTCGGTGCCGATTATCGCCAGCGGCACGCCGCCTTGGACCGGCAGGTGCTGTCGTCGGGCGATGCCATCGCGCCGTTCGAGGAAGAGATACTGGACGGCTCCGGCCAGAAGCGGGTGTTCCTGACGACCAAGGCGCCGCTGACCTCCAATGGCCATGGCATCGACTCGGTGCTCACCGTGTCGATGGATGTGAGCGAGCGTAAGCAGTACGAACAGCGCCTGCTGCGTCAGGCCAATTTCGACGAAGTGACCCAGTTGCCCAACCGTCTGCTCAGCCTCGACAGGCTGTCGAAGGCGCTGGCGCGGGCGCAGCGCGACGGCCATCGGGTGGCGGTCCTGTACATCGACCTCGACGAGTTCAAGAAGGTCAACGACACGGTGGGGCACGCCGTCGGCGATCGCCTATTGTTGGAAGCCGCGGCCCGGCTCAGCGCCAACGTGCGGTCCAGCGATACCGTCGGCCGCCTGGGCGGCGACGAATTCCTGGTCATTCTCGGCGAAGTGGACGCCGACGACGGCCCCGAGCCCGTCGTCCGCAAGATCATCGACGAGTTGGGGCGGCCGTTCCTGCTCGACGGCCACGAATTTTACATGGGTGCCAGTATCGGCGTGACCATGTTCCCGCAAGACGGGCACGCGCCCGAAGAGTTGCTGCAGAACGCCGATGCGGCGATGTACAAGGCCAAGGCGGCCGGGCGCAATACCTATTGCTACTTCTCGCCGGACATCGGTGATCAGGCGCGCCGGCGCGTCGAGATGGAAGGGCTGCTGCGCCATGCGCTGAGGCGCGCCGAGCTGGAGGTCCATTACCAGCCCATGGCCGACGTGGCCAGCCGACGCATCGTCGGCCTCGAGGCGCTGGTGCGTTGGCACAGCCGCGAGCTCGGCCGGGTCATGCCCGATCAGTTCATCCCGCTTGCCGAGGAGACCGGGCTGATCGTCGAGATCGGCGAATGGGTGCTGCGCTCGGCCTGCCAGCAGGTGCGGGCGTGGCAGATCGAGACCGGCGAACGTCTGCGCATCGGCGTCAACGTCTCGTATCGGCAGTTCGTCGGCCAGGATTTTGCCGGTTTGGTGGCGCGGGTACTGGCGGAAACCGCCTTGCCGCCGGATTGCCTGGAGCTGGAGATCACCGAGCGCCTGCTCATGCACGACGTGCGGCACGCCTGCGATGTGCTGACGCGCCTGCGCACCATGGGCGTGCGCCTGGCCATCGACGATTTCGGCACCGGCTATGCGTCGATCATGTACCTCAAGCGTTTCCCGTTCAGCACGTTGAAGATCGACAAGGTGTTCGTCGCCGACGTCAATGAAAGCACCGATGGCGCCGCGCTCGTCACCGCCATCATCAACATGGCCCACGGGCTGAAGCTGGAAATCGTCGGCGAGGGCGTCGAGACGGCGGCGGAGCTGGAATTCCTGCACCGGTGCGGCTGCCACAGCTTCCAGGGCTACTTCTTCAGCAAACCGCTGCCGGCCGCCGACATTCCCGTGCTCCTGGCGGCCCTGCCGGATCGGTAGGGCGCTTAGGTTGATTCGTGTCCGGAGCGCGGAGCTCCAGCTCCGCATTTTATGTGCGGAGCGGGAGCTCCGCGCTCCTTCATCCCGCTCCTAAAAGGGCTACAGCCGCCACAACTCGATGCCCTGGGGCGTCGTGCCACGCTCGAGGCAGGCCTTGACGTCGAGGACGACGCCAGCGCCGCCCGCCAGCATCGCCTGCACCAGCGGCCAGCCGCGCTCGCGGTATTCGCGATGGGCCACGGCCAGGATGACGGCATCGAGGTCGCGCAGGTCGTCCAGGGAAACCAGCGCGATGCCGTACTCCCGGGCGGCCTCGGCGGGATCGGCCATGGGATCGCTCACCACAACCTGCATGCCGAATTCCGCCAGTTCGCGGACGATGTCGACGGTGCGGGTGTTGCGCACGTCGGGCACGTCTTCCTTGAAGGTCAGGCCGAGGACGCCGACGCGGGCGCGGGCGACGCCGCGCCGCATCAGCCGCTTGGCCGCTTCCTGCGCCACGAAGGCGCCCATGCCGTCGTTGATGCGCCGCCCCGCCAGGATGACCTGCGGCTGGTAGCCGATCTGTTCGGCGCGATGCGTGAGGTAGTAGGGGTCGACGCCGATGCAGTGGCCGCCGACCAGCCCGGGGGTGAAGGGCAGGAAGTTCCATTTGGTCGTCGCCGCCGCCAGTACGTCGCGCGTATCGATGCCGAGCCGACTGAAGATGACGGCAAGCTCGTTCATCAGTGCAATGTTGAGGTCGCGCTGGGTGTTCTCGATGACCTTGGCCGCCTCGGCGACGGCGATGCTGGCGGCGCGATGCACGCCCGCCGTGACCACGCTGCCGTAGACCCGCGCCACCACGTCCAGGGTGGCGACGTCCTGCCCCGCCACCACCTTGGTGATGGTGGTGAAGCGATGCTCATGGTCGCCGGGGTTGATGCGCTCGGGGCTGTAGCCGACGGTGAAATCGCGCCCGGCGACCAGGCCGGACGCCTGTTCGAGCTCCGGTACGCAATCGTCCATGGTGGCGCCGGGATAGACGGTCGACTCATAGACGACGATGTCGCCGGGCTTGAGGATGCCGCCCACCGTGCGTGACGCCGACAGCAGCGGCCGCAGGTCGGGGCGCTTCGCCTCGTCGATGGGGGTGGGGACGGCGACGATGTGGAAGTCGGCGCCGCGCAGGTCCTCGGGATCATGGGTCAGGGCCAGGTTGGCCGCGGCGAGGTCGGCAGCGGCGATTTCGCCGGTGCGATCCGTGCCGCGACGCAGCTCGTCGATGCGGCGGGCGCTGCGGTCGTAGGCGACGACGCGGCCGAGGCCGGCGAACGCCACCGCCACCGGCAGGCCGACATAGCCGAGCCCGATCACCGAAACCTTGCGTCCATGACTCATGTCGGACTCTCCTCTCGCCACCTGCGCCTGATTAACCTTCCATGGGTGGGGCGTCAATCGACTGGGCCGCCGGCTTTCACCAGCCCGGCTTAAAGCGTGATGAGTCTCGATTCGCTCCCCTTCTCTTTCGTCATTGCCTGGCTTGACCCGGCAATCCATGGACCCCCGGGTCAAGCCGGGAGTGACGAGAAAGAAGGATGATTCCGCTTGACCGTATCTCGCTCTACTATGCCGGACTCTGGCCCAGAAGGAGTGCGAATTGCCCGTGTGGCGGCCCATGGTTGCGACGGATCTGCCGACGGTGATGACCATCGCCGCGCGGGTGCACGCCGACTACCCCGAGCATGAGGCGGTCTTCGCTGAGCGGCTGGCGCTCTTTGCCGCGGGCTGCGCCATGTTGGGCCAGGTGGGCTACGCCATCGCCCATCCCGGCGTGATCGGGGCGCCGCCGCCCCTGGATCATCTGCTGGGGACACTGCCGCGGCGGCCCGACTGCCTGTATCTGCACGATGTCGCCATCCTGGACGGGCATCGCGGCGGCGGCCATGGCCGTGCCATGCACCAGCGCCTGTGCCGGCTGGCGCGGAGCGATGACCTGCCGCGCCTGGCCCTCGTCGCCGTCAACCATTCGGAAGCGGTGTGGCGGCGCCTGGGCTTCCGCGCCCAGGCAGGCGACCAGGCGCTGGCGGCCAAGCTGCAAAGCTACGGCCCCGACGCCGTCTACATGGTGCGGGACCTCTAAGTCTAGCCTCGGCTACGCCGCGGGCACGATCGTGTTCTCGGACGCAGCCAGATTGCCCTTCGAAGACCTGGACAAGTTGGCTGAATAACCGTGGCGCAAGTCATGGCGCCAATTACGCATGAACGAAATCGATGATCTCATCCCGGTACAACAGAAGGTTGCCGCATCATCGGATATACCGTAAAAACCGCATGCAATTGTCACTAATGCGGCATGCGACCTAGGTAAGGCCGAGCTATCGTGGAGTGGGGGGATGCGCAGGTGGCGGCTTGGGCTGCGCGGCAAATCATTGCTCGCGCTGGGATTTACCTGTCTCATTGCCCTGGCAATGTCGGGGCTGCTTGGCTGGTTCGTACTTGCCGAGATGCGCGAGCATTTCGGGCTGGCCTATGCCCGCAATCTCACGCAATTGAACCTGCAACGGGTGCGTGGGCCGGTCAGCCGTGAGTTGGCGCTGTCGCTGCGCTTCGCGGACTCGGAAGTCGTCCGCCAGTGGCTGCTTGATGAAACCGACGTAACCAAACGCGATGTGTTTTTCAGGGAAGCCGAATCGTTCCGCCGCGATTTCCAGGATCACACCTGGTTTGCCGCCGTTGCCTCGAGCCGGCACTACTATTTCCGGAACGACATGGCCGCCGAGAGCAGCAGCCCACGGGGGATGCTGGATCCAGATGCGGTAAAGGACAGCTGGTTCTTTGCCACCATGGCCGATCCGGCGCCGTTCAATGTCCACGCCGACTTCGATGACGTCACCGGAGTCGCCCGGGTCTATTTCAATGTCGTCGCCACGGATGGCGACCGCAGAATCGGGGTCGTCGGCGCCGCGCTGGATCTGGCCGGCTTTATGAAGGAATTTGTCGCCAGCCACGAACCCGGCGTCACACCAATGATCCTCGATGGCGAGGGCGCCATCGAGTTTCATGCCGACAGCAACCTGATCGCACGCTACTGGACCACGGACAAGGCCGCCGCCCGCAAGACAGCCTTTGCGCTGATCGAGGGCGCGGCCGATCGCGCCGCCTTCGCAAAGGCCATGCAGGAGGCCAAGCGGCGGCCTGAGACCGTAACCACCGCATGGGTCCGCCTGGATGGCAAGAACCAGTTGGTGGCCATTGGCTATATTGCGGAACTTGGATGGCATGTCGTGAGCGCGGTAGACCTCAATGCCGCCCGCATCGTCAACGTGGCCTGGTTCCGCCCGGCGATTGCGGTCGTCGTCCTGCTGATGGCCATCCCGCTGGTGGGCTTCGGCCTCGCGATCGAGCGATTCGTGCTGCGCTCGCTTCGGCGACTGCACGCGTCGGCGAGTGCCATCGCCGCCGGCCAATATGATGTCGCATTGCCCGACGTCGCCGAGGACGAGATCGGTGACCTTACGGCCGCCTTCGGTATTATGGCCGACCGCGTGAAACGCCATACGGAAGTCCTGGAAAGCAAAGTGCGCGAACGCACCGCGGCCCTGGAGATAAGGAACAGAGAGGTCTTGGCTGCCCACAAACAGATCGCCGATTCCATAGAATATGCGTGCACGATTCAGCGTTCGGTTCTGCCCAACGGCCAATTGGAAGAGGCTTTCGGCGATGATCATTTTGTCATCTGGCGGCCTCGCGATGTCGTCGGTGGCGATTTCTACATATGCCACGCGGACGACGAGAACTGTCTCTTGGGGCTGGTTGACTGCGCCGGACACGGTGTGCCCGGCGCCTTGATGTCCATGGCCGGTCGCGCCGCCATAGTCCGCGCCATCCACGAGACGGGACCTCACTCGCCTGCGGCAGTGTTGGCGCGCACCGATGCCGCCATTCGTGCCACACTTGGGAACAACGGGCTCGCCATCGCCACGAGCATGGACGCGGGCCTTGTCCGCATTGATCGCCGCAAGGGACGCCTGCTCTTCTCGGGCGCCCGTATCCGGATGTTCTCGGTCGAGGCGGGGAATGTGACGGAATTCGCCGATAGTCGTCGCGCTCTCGGCGAACGCCGTCATGGTACCTACCGCGACCATGACTTGGAATTGGTGCCTGGCCGGACATACTACCTGGCCAGCGACGGCTTTTTTGATCAGCCTGGGGGCGACCGGGGTTTCGGCTTCGGCAAACACCGTTTTGCCGCCATGCTGCGAGACCATGCCCACCTCCCCTTACGCGATCAGCAACAAGCATTTGCGGCCACGCTGGCGCGTTACCAGGGGGATTGGCGCCAGCGCGACGACATCACTATGCTATCTTTTCGTGTAACGTGACCGATGGGCACCATGGACGCTACCGATCTTTACCGCCTGCGCGATAGCTTCAGCCGAGAGGGCATTCTGTTGTGCTTCAACGGCCCGATTTCGCGCAGCATTATTGAGGAAATTGGCGAGGCGCTGAAGAATTACCTGAAAGCCGAGCGAACCCAGCCCTCGGCAGCCATGGACATCTTTGGCGCTTACATTGAAATGAGTCAAAACATCCGCCATTACACGACGCGTCAGAATTATGACGACCGCGACGCCTCGGCTATCGTGGTGGTCGGCCGCGAGCCCGATGGGGCATACCGGGTATCCGCCGGCAACCTCGTGGAAATCGCCGACGGAATGGCGCTGGTCGAGCGCATCCGGCAGTTGGCGCTTCTCGATAAGGCGGCACTGAAAGCAGCGTACAAGGAGCAGTTGCGCGCGCCGCGGCCGGCCAGTTCGCCCTGCGGCGCCGGGTTGGGGCTCCTTGACATCGCCCGCAAGGCGCGTACGCCATTGTCGGCCACTCTCATCCAAGTGGCTGAGGGCCGCGCCTTCTTCAGCCTGTGCGCTGTCATCTAAGTCTTGGAGCAAGAGCCGGACAAATGACCGACCTGATCATACCTGGCACACAGTCAGTTCCCGATGTCCTCGGTGACTGGCAGGCGGGTATCCTGGCGATGAACGGGGATTCCTACCCAGAAAACGCGTTCTCGCTGTTCGACCAGATCATCAAATGGGTCGAGAAGTACCTGGCCGCCGACTCGCGCGCACTGTCGCTTGAACTGCGACTCATCTACCTGAATACCAGTAGCGTCAGGGCGATGATGGACATTTTCGACCTGCTCGAAACCGCTGCGGCAGGAGGGCGAAGGGTGGCGGTGAATTGGTATTTCGACAGCGCCAATGAACGGGTGGGCGAGTTGGCTGCCGAATTCAAGGAGGATTACACCTTCCCCTTCCATATTCTGCCCGTCGACTAGACTATCCATGATAGAACAGCCGAGCAGTTTCGACGATCGTATCGAGTCTCTTCTGCGCGACGCGCAATATCTCGATCACCCGCTGCGGAAGGCCTTGGCGCAGTTGTGGGCGCAGGATCGCGAGCGGCTGGAGCGGCTGGAGCGCATTAGTCTCATCGCCGACGGCTATCACCGCATCGCGATCGATGGCGCCAAGTCGATTAACCAGCGCTACAACCAGCATCTGCGTCGGCTGGAAAAGGCGGTGCGCATCTCTGATGGTTACCAGCAGATGATGCGGGAGTTGTGCGCCAAACTCGAGGCGGCCGCGCACACCGACCAGCTCACCGGGCTCGCCAATCGCCGCTTGGCCTTCAAGCGGCTTGGCGAGGAAGCGAAACGCACCAACCGTCATCACCAACCGTTGGCTCTCGCCCTGCTCGACATCGACCACTTCAAGCGGGTGAACGACCGCTTCGGTCATTACACCGGCGATGAAGTGCTGGTGTCCTTCGCCCAAGCGATAAGGAACGGCCTTCGCGAGTATGACCTCTGTGCCCGCTGGGGTGGCGAAGAATTCCTGATCCTGCTGCCGAACACGGCGGCAGCGGCCGCGGTCGCCGTCCTGCACCGTCTGCAGGAGCATATTCGCGCCTTGCCGCTCGCCCCCAAGGGGCAGACCCTATCGATGACGGCAAGTATCGGCATCGCCATGTATCGTGCCGGCGAAGACATCTCGGACACCATTTCGCGGGCGGACGATGCCCTGATCGCCGCCAAGCGCCGCGGCCGCGACTGCTGCGTCTCAGCCTAATCCAGCGCCGTTGGTCAGGCGAGCCCTTCCTCGCGCAGGGCGGTTCGCACCGCCGGCCGCGCGCCGACGCGATCGACATAGGCGGCGACATTCGGCCAGCGGCCGAGATCGATGCCCATCGGCGGGGCCCAGCGCAGGATCGTGAACAGGTAGGCGTCGGCCACCGTGAACGACTCGCCCATGAGATAGTCGTTGTCGCCGAGGTGCCGGTCGACGACGGCGAGCTTCGCGGCAATCAACTCCTTGGCCACCGGCTTGTAGTCCTCGGGGGTGCCCGGCCGGAACAGCGGGGTGAAGGACTTGTGCAACTCGCTGCCGACGAAGTTCAGCCACTCCTGAAGGCGATAGCGCGCCAGCGTGCCGGCCGGCGGAATCAGGCCGGCATCGGGTCGCTGGTCGGCGAGGAACTGCACGATCACCGGCCCTTCGGTGAGAATCTCGCCGCCCTCGAGCTGCAGCGCCGGCACCTGGCCCTTGGGGTTGACCGCCAGATAGTCGCCGCCATCGGCCAGCTTCTTGGTCGCCAGATCTACGGTGACGGTGTCGCAGGCGAGGCCCGCTTCGCGCAGGACGATGTGCGGCGACAGCGAGCAGGCCCCCGGCTTGATGAACAGCTTCATGCACAGGCCTCCTTGATGATGTACCTGGGCATGTTAGCTCCCGCGTGGGCGAAGGCAAGCCGCGTGCCTGTCATCGCCCGTTCTGGCGTTTCAGGCGGTAGGCCAACTGCGGGCGGCTGAGGCCGAGCAGGCGGGCCGCCTGGGCGAGGTTGCCGCCGGTGCGAGCGACCGCTTCCGACAGCAGGGCGCCCTCGACGTCCTCGAGCGGCAGCCCGGTCGACAGCACCTCGTCCAGCAGCGTCGACGTCGCCGGCGGCTGGTTCTTGCTCTCCAGGCTGCCGCTGTCGCCGACATGCAGCATCGGCGCCGTGTCGTGCTGAAACTCGAAATGCTGGATGTCGAGCGGGTGCCCCTCGTCGCACAGGATGACCGCACGCTCGATCAGGTTCTCGAGCTCGCGGATGTTGCCGGGGTAGTCGTAGGCATAGAGCCCATCCACAGCCGCCTCGGTGAAGCCGGTGATCGCCTTTCCGTGCACGCCGGCGAAGTGGTGCAGGAAATAATCCATCAGCAGCGGAACGTCGTCGCGGCGCTCGCGCAGTGGTGGAATGCGGATGGGAAAGACGTTCAGGCGGAACATCAGGTCGTCGCGGAAGGTGCCGGCGGTCACCGCCTCCTTCAGGTCGACGTTGGTGGCGGCGATGATGCGCACGTCGACCTTGCGCGTGCGGGTGTCGCCGACGCGCTCGATTTCGCGCTCCTGCAGGGCGCGCAGCAGCTTGATCTGCGCCGTGAGCGAGAGGGTGCCGACCTCGTCGAGGAACAGGGTGCCGCCGTCGGCGCGCTCGAAGCGTCCGGGCCGCGAGTGGGTGGCGCCGGTGAAGGCGCCGCGCTCGACGCCGAACAGCTCCGACTCCATCAGCGTCTCGGGGATGGCGGCACAGTTGACGGCGACGAAGGGCTTGCCGGCGCGGCGGCTGATCCGATGCAGGGTGTGGGCGAAGATTTCCTTGCCGACACCGGTCTCGCCCAGGAACAGCACCGTCGCCTCGGTGCTCGCCACCTTGCGCAGCAGGTGGCAGGCAGCCATGAATCCCGGCGAGATGCCGACCAGGTCGTACATACCCGGCGCTGGCGCCACCGGCGTGGCGGTACGGCCGGCGAAGCGTTCCGGCTGCAGCGCCCGCAGATCGTCGTCGATGTCGTCCCATGCCTCCAGCGGCTTGCCGACGATGCGGCATTCGGCGGCGCCGCCGGCGCGGCACTGCACCTCCTTGAAGACGATGGTGCGGCCCATGAAGGTGCTGGCATAGCCGCTGGCATAGCCGGTCTGCATCCAGCACACCGGAGTCCGGGCGTTGCCGGCATGCCGCGACTGGTGGGCATCGACCTCGAAGGAATCGACCCAGCGGAACTCGCCGAAGAAATGGCCCGAGGCGATGTCGATCTCCAGCGTCACCGCCTCGATCGGCACCGCCCCCTGCAGCAGGCGCAACTGCGGCCCGACCAGGAAGGCATCGGCGGTGGCATGGTGGGGCCGCAGCTTACGCGCCAGCGCTGCATCGCGCGCCCCCGAAGCATAGCCCATGCGGGCGAGCACACCGCGCGCCTCGGCGATGCCCAGGCGTTCGATCAACTCCTGGCGCAGCGCCGCCAGCGTCGATAAATGGATCAGCGCCACCCGCTGCGTGTCGAGCCAGATGCGGCCATCGTTCAGGGAAAAGCGCAGGCGGGCGGCAAGATCGGCGATGTCGGGCGGTATGCCGCCGAGAGTCTCCGGCCCTTCCAGCAGCCGCCCGGTGGTCAGATGGGCGGGATCGATATGTCGTTCAGCATGGGTAGACTTTTGGTCTACTCCCATCGGCGCCCCCTCGTCTTTAGCGTTTTTAGTTTTTATTTTCTAGAGCAAATCATGATGGGGTCAGCTCTTGCAACCTCTCTTTTTGATCATTTCATCAAGTAGGCTGCCGCCCGGGTGGTGCGAATCGGCGGATTCCTGGGGAAGTGCCCGGCTGGCACGTGGCTTGCGCTTATGCCCCTGCCGGGCGGAGCGCCCAATCAAATCATAACATTGCGCTCGCCGTCGCACCGGCTCTGAAGGGAGGAACGACAATGAGCGTAATGGCGCCGAAGGCCGAATTCCCCAGCCCGCATTCGCTGGAGAAGATCCCGGGCACCGAGGGCTGGGAACGCATGTATCCCTATCATTACCCCTTCGTCACCGACGATCCCGAGCGGCGGGACTACGAAGACGGTATGTTCTGGTTCTACGACGGGCTGCACTATCCCGAGCCCATGTATCCCTTCGACATCATTTGGGACGAGGCCTGGTATCTGGCGCTGTCGCAATACAACACGCGCATCTTCTCGGTGCCGCCGGTCTATGGCGTCGACCATCGCATCGTCAACGGCTACCTCTACATCACGCCGGTGCCGGTGACCGATCCCAAGGAGGTCGAGGCGCGCGTCGGCCATTTCCTCGAGCGCGCCGGCTACTATTACCAGAACTGGGACAGCCTGGTCGCCAAGTGGGAAGAGAAGCTGAAGGGCACCATCGCCGAGCTCGAGGCCCTCAAGATCGAGCCGCTGCCCGAAATGGAGGCCACGGCGGTGGTCACCGAGGCGGTGGGCGAGTCCAAGGGCTATCACCTGCTGCGCGCCTACGACCAGTTGATCGACCTCGGCATCCGCTGCTGGCAGTACCACTTCGAGTTCCTCAATCTCGGCTACGCCTCGTACGTCACCTTCCTCGATTTCTGCCAGAAGATCTTCCCCGACATCCCGGCGCAGCGCGTCACGCAGATGATCTCGGGCATCGACGTCATCATGTACCAGCCCGACGAGGAGCTGAAGAATCTGGCGCGCAAGGCGGTGGAACTCGACGTCGACGAGCTGTTGCATTCGTCGCGCGATTTCAGCCGCGTCAAGGCGGCTTTGGAGGCCAGCGAGCCCGGCCGCCAGTGGCTGGCGGCGTTCGAGAAGGCGCGTTATCCGTGGTTTTTCGTCTCCACCGGCACCGGCTGGTATCACCATGACAAGTCGTGGAACGACGATCTCAACGTGCCGCTGGCGGCGATCTGCATCTATGCCGAGAAGCTGCGCGCCGGCGCCTCGATCGAGCGGCCGATCGAGCAGGTGCGGCGCGAGCGCGACCGTATCACCAGCGAATACCGCGCCCTGATCGCCACCGACCAAGACCGGGCCACCTTCGATCAGCTCCTGAACACCACCAAGACGGTGTTCCCCTATGTCGAGAACCACCTGTTCTATGTCGAGCACTGGTTCCACTCGGTGTTCTGGAACAAGGTGCGCGAAGTCGCGGCAATCATGAAGGACCATGGCTTCCTCGAAGACATCGAGGACGTTTGGTACATGAAGCGGGCCGAGATCAAGGACGCGCTGTGGGACCTGGTCACCGCCTGGGCCACCGGCGTCAAGCCGCGCGGGCCGAAGGTGTGGCCCAAGGAAATCTCGTGGCGCAAGGGCGTCCTGCAGAAGTTCCGCGAGTGGACGCCGCCGCCGGCGGTGGGCACCAAGCCAGCGGTCATTCAGGAGCCCTTCACCATCGTGCTGTGGGGCATCACCAACGAATCCCTCAACGCCTGGGCCAAAATCCGCGCGGCCGACAGTCTCGACAGCATCACCGAGTTCACCGGCTTCGCCGGGTCGCCGGGGGCGGTCGAGGGCAAGGCCCGCGTCTGCCGCTCGGTCGATGAGATCGCCCAGCTCGAAGAGGGCGAGATCCTGGTGGCGCCGACGACCTCGCCGTCATGGGCACCGGCCTTCGTCAAGATCAAGGCCTGCGTCACCGACGTCGGTGGCGTCATGTGCCACGCCGCCATCGTCTGCCGCGAATACGGCATGCCGGCGGTGGTCGGCACCGGCATGGCGACGCAGATCATCAAGACCGGAATGACCGTTCGCGTGAATGGCTCCACCGGCGCGGTGACCATCGCCCAGTAGCCGCTCCCATCACCTCCCTCTCCCGCTTGCGGGAGAGGGCCGGGGTGAGGGGCACCGCCAGCGCAGCTACGCCAAGCCCGACCAGCGGCTTCCCTCACCCTCCCACTTCGTGGGCCCCTCCCTCTCCCGCCTGCGGGAGAGGGAAATAGGAGAAATCATGCCTGAGCAAACTCCCATCGTCCGCTGGTTCCAGGAATGCGACAAGGACTCGGTTGCCGAAGTCGGCGGCAAGTGCGCCTCGCTGGGCGAGCTGATCGGCGCCGGCATTCGCGTGCCGCCCGGCTTTGCCGTCACCACCCATGGCTATCAGCGCTTCATGGCAGAAGCCGGCCTCAGCGAGATCGTGCCGGCGATGGTCGATGGCGTCGATCCCCACGACAACGACCGCCTGGAGCGGATCAGCGCCGAGGTGCGTGAGCGCATCGAGGGCGTGCCGTTCTCGACGCTGATCGAGGACGAGGTCTGCGAGCACTACCGCAAGCTGTCGATGCTGTGCTGCGTGCCGGCGGTGCCGGTCGCGGTGCGCTCCTCGGCCACCGCCGAGGACATGCCCGACGCCAGCTTCGCCGGCCAGCAGGACACCTACCTGTGGATCCGCGGCGCCGACGACCTGATGGGCCACATCCGCCGCTGTTTCGCCAGCCTGTTCACCGCGCGCGCCATCGCCTACCGCCTGCGCATGAATTACGACCACCGCCAGGTCGCCATCAGCGTCGGCGTCCAGAAGATGGTCAGCGCCTCCACCGCGGGGGTGCTGTTCACCCTCAATCCGTCGAACGGCGACCGGTCGTCCATCGTCATCAACGCCAATTTCGGCTTCGGCGAATCGGTGGTCTCCGGCGAGGTCACCCCCGACGAGTTCACCGTCAGCAAGGTGTCGCTGGAGCCGATGCACCGCGTCATCAGCAAGAAGGAGATCTACTACACCGTCGACCATGCCACGCACTCGTCGAAATGCTTCGACGTGCCGCTCGAACGCCAGACGGTGCAGTCGCTGCTCGAGGACGAGATCGTCGAGCTGGCCCGCATGGGCAAGCTGATCGAGGGGCATTACGGCCGGCCGATGGACGTGGAATGGGCCATCGACAAGGACATGCCCGCCGGCAGCAACGTCTTCATCCTGCAGGCCCGCCCCGAGACCGTGTGGAGCATCAAGCAGCCGCAGGCGGTCTCGGCCGCGGCGGCCTCGCCGATCAATCACATCGTCGCCGCCATGATGGCGGGACGGCGCATCTGACCCAAGCAACGAAGCGAGAGGGAGAAACGAACCATGTCTCACGTGAAGCCCACCACCCCGACCAAGCCGGTCACCGACCTGCGTGACTTCGTCGCCGCCTGCGAGGAGAACGGGCAGCTCCATCGGGTCAAGACCGAGGTCGACTGGAATCTCGAGATGGCCCACGTGTCCAAGGTCAACGAGGAGCAGAAGGGGCCGGCACTGCTCTACGAGAACGTCAAGGGCTACAAGACCCCGGCGTTCACCAGCGCCTTCACCACCCCGGCGCGTCTGGCCATCGCGCTCGAGCAGGATCCGTCGCTGTCGATGTGCCAGCTGTCGCGCAAGTGGATGGAGCTGACCACGAAGGAACTGGTCAAGCCGACCATCTCAAAGCGGCCGCCGGTGATGGAGAACATCGTCGAGGGCGATGATGTCGACGTCGAGATGTTCCCGGTGCCGTGGATGTACCCCGAGGACGGCGGCCGCTTCTTCGTCACTTCCGGCTTCCTGGTGACCCAGGACCCCGACACCGGCTGGACCAATTGCGGCACCTACCGCTCGCAGATCCTCGGCAAGAACCTGCTCGGCTCGCAGATCATCAAGGGCAAGCACGGCGACTTCCACCTGAAGAAGTACCAGGAACGCGGCCAGCTCATGCCGGCGGCGGCGGTAGTCGGCGGCGACCCGGCGCTGTTCCTGGCCGCCTCGACCCTGGTCAGCGCCCAGGTCGACGAATACGACACCGTCGGCCAGTTGAAGCAGCGGCCGATGGAGGTGTTCAAGTCGGATCTCACCGGCCTGACGCTGCCGGCCAATGCCGAGGTCATCGCCGAAGGCTATATCGATCCCAACGAGTTGATGCCGGAAGGGCCGTTCGGCGAATACACCGGCTACTACTCCGGCAACAAGCTGAAGGACTACCCGAAGCCGGTGCTGCGGGTGAAGCGGCTGCTGTTCCGCAACAAGCCGATCTGGTGGTCGACGACGGTCGGCAAGCCGATCAACGACATCCACATGATCCAGTCGCTGAACCGTACGGCCACTCTGTGGCACGACCTCGAGACGATGAAGGTGCCCGGCATCCAGAGCGTCTACTTCCCCGCCGCCGCCACCGGCCGCTTCTGGGTCGTGGTGTCGCTCAAGCAGATGTATCCCGGCCACTCCAACCACGTCGGCAACGCAGTCATCGCCTCGACCACCGGCCACTACGGCGTCAAGGGCGTCATCACCGTTGACCACGACATCGCCGCCGACGACTGGGACCGCGTGCTGTGGGCCCTGGCGGTGCGCTTCGATCCCAAGCGCTCGGCCCAGATCATCGACCGCGGCCGCTCGACCCCGCTCGATCCCGGCCTGCCCATCGAGGCGCGCGACATCACCAGCCGTATCCTGCTGGATGCCTGCACGCCTTATGAGTGGAAGAACAAGCCGACCGAGATCTTCATGGATCGCGAGGTCCTGACCAAGGTGTCGAAGCGGTGGAACGAGTACGGCTTCCAGGGCGCCAGCCCGGTCGCCGACATGATCGATCGCCTGACCCGGCCGGCTGCGGTCAAGAAGGCGGCGGAGTAACGATGTAAGACAGGGGACGCAGAGGGCACGGAGGGGACACAGACGGCACAGAGGAAATCGTCACTCCCGCGAAAGCGGGAGTCCAGTCCTGAGGCCTGCGGATTGGATGCCCGCTTTCGCGGGCATGACGAGAACCAAGAGAACGAAGCAGTGGTTCTCCGTGCCCTCTGTGCTCCTCCGTGAACTCTGTGTCCCCCAAAGAAAACGGAGGGAGAGCGCCAATGCCGAAGAAAGGCATCGTCATCGTCTGCAATCTCGACACGCGCGGCGAGGACATCGTCTTCGTCAAGCGGCTGATCGAGGATCGCGGCCACGAGGCCATCCTGCTCGATTTCAGCATGGAGGAGCCGCCGCCGTTCCCCGGCGACATCCGCACCGAAGAGGTTGCCGCCCGCGGTGGGCTGCCGATCGAGGTGGTGCGCCAGAAGTATCGCTCGGATCGCGATACGGCCACCAACAACCAGATCAAAGGCGCCTCGGCCATCGTCCAGGACCTGCATCGCCAGGGGCGCGTGCATGGCATCATCGGCATCGGCGGCGGCACGGCGACGCTGGTGTCGACCAGCATCATGCGCACGCTGCCCTTCGGCATGCCCAAGGTGATGGCCTCGCCGATGGCGGCGCATCCGGCCTACATCGACAAGTATGTCGGCACCCGCGACATCACCATGCACCATACGGTGCTCGACATCGTGAAAATGAACCCGCTGCTGAAGGCGCAGATCGCCAATGCGGTGGGCGCCATCTGCGGCATGGTGGAGATGACCCTGGGCACCGACTTCAAGTTCGACAAGCCGGTCGTCGCCATCAGTTCCTTCGGCTTCGGCGAAATGGCGGTGCAGTCGGCGCTGGCGATGCTGGAGGAGGCCGGCTTCACCCCCGTCGTCTGCCACGCCCAGGGCAAGGGCGACCGCGCCATGGAAGAGATGATCCGCGACGGCGCCTTCCAGGGGGTCATCGACATCTGCATCGGCGGCGTCATGGAGCACCTGTTCAAGGGCAACCGCGATCCCGGCCCCGATCGCCTGAAAGCCGCCGCCGCCGCCGGCATACCTACCGTGTTGGCGCCATGCGGCCTCGACATCCTGTCCTACGGCGGGCGTGCCGACATGCTGGAGAAGACCAAGGATCGGGTGCAGTATGTCCAGGACGCACTACGCGTGCAGGTGCGCACCACTGCCGACGAACTGCGCCAGGCCGCCGACGTGATCGCCGAACGGCTCAATGCGGCCAAGGGGCCGTTCAGCTTCCTCGTGCCGCTGAAAGGGTGGTCATCGCTCGACAGGGAAGGGCGACCGATCTACGACCCGAACGCCGACGCCGCTTTCGTCGCACGGCTGAAGGAGCGGCTGCACGACAGGTCGGCGATCAAGGAGCTCGATTTGCACCTTTACACCCCGGAATTCGCCCGTGCCGCCGTCGACGAGTTTGCCTGCCTGTATCGGCAGGCGGCATCGTCGGCGCCGCTGGCCGTCGTGGAATAGGAGGCCTGTCATGATCGTGCGAAACTGGATGAAGCCCAATCCGCGGACGGTACCGATGGATATGCTGGTTTCCGAGGCCAAGCGTGTGCTGGCCGAGAGCAACCTGCGGGCCCTGCCAGCGGTCGACGAGGCCGGGCGCCTGCGTGGTCTGATCACGCGCAAGATGTGCCTGCGCGCCGCCGAGAACGCCATGCGCGGCCAGGACGCCTTCGAGGTCCAGTACTTCACCAATCGCCTCAAGGTGAAGGACGTGATGGTGCGCAACCCGAAGACGGTGCAGGCCGACGACACCATGGAAAGCTGCCTGATGCGCGGCCAGGCCGAAGGGGTCAGTCAGTTCCCGGTGGTCGAGGACGGCAAGGTGGTCGGGCTGGTCTCGGCGACCGAGGTGTTCTCGCTGGCCGCCCATATGCTGGGCGTGTCGGAGTCTTGGTGCGGGATGACGCTCGAGGCGGTGACCATCGAGCCGGGGACCCTGAGCCGCGTGGCCCAGCTCATCGAAGACGCCGGGGCCACGCTGAAGTCGATGATCACCATCGGCACCGGCAATGCGCCACGCCGGGTGATCATCCGCTTCTGCGGCGAGGTGGCGCCCGTGCAGGGGGCCGTCGAGAACGCCGGCTATCGCATCATGGAGGTGTGCTCCGATCTGCGTACCTGCCGCGACCTCCGGCGCATGGGGCAGACCATGGAGACGGCGTCGTGACCATGCAAGGCGGCCGCTTGCCCGCGCGCATCCATGTCCGCACGGCCCAGCCCAATCTCGTCGTCGAGGCCGAGGCGGTGTGGATCGGCGCGGACGTGCTGGTGTGGATATGGGGTGGTTCGCGGCCGCATATCGGCGCCGTCGCCGCGGCGCAACCGCGGCCCAGCCTGGCCGATGCCGCGCGCACCAGCGCCACGGCGAGCGTGCTCACCTATCCGGGGCACAAGGAGGACGCGGTGGCCAAGATGGCGGCCGAACGGCTGTCGGCGGCGTTGAATACCAATGTCGTCGTCACCGCCGGCATCCACTGGGATGATCTCAGCGCCGACGACATCAAGACCATCGTCGCCCACTGCGACGAAATCGTCGGCCGGCTCGACGCCGCGCTGCGTGTTGGGAGGACCTCATCATGACTTTACCCCTCGTCGTCGCCATCACCGGCGCCACCGGCGTCGTCTATGGCGTCGAAATGCTGAAGGTGCTGAAGGAACTCGGCCATCCGGTGCACCTGATCCTATCCGAGGCGGCGGTGCGCAACCTGCACATCGAGACCGCGTTCGATGTCGAACAGGTCAAGGCATTGGCCGACGTCGTCTACAACAACAAGGACGTCGGCGCCGCCGTCGCTTCGGGCTCGTTCCGCACCAAGGGCATGGTGGTGGCGCCATGCACGGTGAAGAGCCTGTCGGCCATCGCCAACTCGTTCTGCTACAACCTGATCATTCGCGCCGCCGACGTCACTTTGAAGGAGCGGCGGCGCTTGGTGCTGATGGTGCGTGAGACGCCGCTGCACAAGGGCCATCTCGATTTGATGGCGCGCGCCGCCGATCTCGGCGCCGTCATCCTGCCGCCCATGCCCGCCTTCTATCACGGGCCGCAAACGATCATGGACCTGATCCACCAGAGCGTGGGCAAGGCGCTCGATCAGTTCGAGATCGAGCACAACCTGTTCCGCCGTTGGAGTGGGCAGTCGCCGTCGGCGCCGGAGGTGACGGAATTGCAGGCGGCGCAATGACGGTCGTGCGCTGGGCTGCGCCGGTTTCGGCGCGGCCGCCGGCGGGCACCGTGGTCTACGCCATCGGTGACGTGCATGGACGCCTCGATCTGCTCGAGCGGATGCATGCGGCCATTCTGGGCGATGCCGCGCACCGCGAGGCTGCCCGGCGGGCGATCGTCTATCTCGGCGACTACATCGATCGCGGACCCAGCAGCCGCCAAGTCCTCGACCTGCTCTCCCAATGCCCATTGCCGGGATTCGAGGTGGTGCATCTCAAGGGCAACCACGAGGACATCGCCCTGCGCTTCCTCGCCGGCAGCATGCCGAACGGCGCCCATTGGCTGCGCTATGGCGGTGAGGCCGCGGCAGCCTCTTACGGCGTCGCCGCTGCCAAAATGGACTTGCCGCAGCTTCGGCTGGCGATGCTGAAGGCGGTTCCAGCCAGTCACCTGCATTTCCTGCGCCGCTTGCGCCCATGGCATCGGGAGGGCGACTATTTCTTCGTCCACGCCGGGGTCCGCCCGGGCGTGCCGCTCGACGATCAACGCACCGGCGATCTGATCTGGATCCGCGAGCACTTCTTCGACAGCGATGCCGATTTCGGCGCCGTCGTCGTCCACGGCCACAGCATCACCGGCGAGCCGCAGTTCCGGGCCAACCGCATCGGCATCGACACCGGTGCCTACGCCAGCGGCCGGCTGACCTGTGTGGCCCTGGAAGGCGACACCTGCACGGTGTTGCAGACGGCCTCAGCCCTTGGCGGCCGCGATGAAGCGGCGGATCCTGTCGGGATCCTTGATGCCGGGCGCGGTCTCGACGCCCGATGACACGTCGACCGCCTTCGCCCCCGATGCCTTGACGGCAACGGCGACGTTTTCCGGCGTCAGCCCGCCGGCCAGCAGCCACGGGCACGGCCATTTGCGGCCCTTGAGCAGCTCCCAATCGAAGCTGGCGGCGTTGCCGCCGGGGCGGTCGGCGCCCTGCGGCGGCTTGGCATCGAACAATAGCCAGTCAGCAACCTGCGCCATCTCGGCGGCGCCATCGAGATCGGCTCCCGCGGCCACGGCGATGCTCTTGATCACCGGATGGCCGAACTCCTGGCGGATTGCCTCGACACGCGCCACCGTCTCGCTGCCATGCAGTTGCAGGAAGTCGAGGCGCACGCTGTTCAGCGCCGTCTCGATCTGCGCATCGTCGGGATCGACGAACAGGCCGACGACGCGCACGTCCTCGGGCAAGAACTGGGTCAGGTCGGCGGCGGCATCGAAGGTGATGAACCGCGGCGATGCCGGATGGAAGACCAGCCCGATGAGATCGGCACCGGCCTCGACGGCGGCGATCAGCGCCTCGTCCTCATGAATGCCGCAGATCTTGACCAGGACGTCACCAGCCATCAGGCAGCTCCCGCAGCGATTTCCTCGGCGATGGCGCGTGCCGCCGCTGCCGGATCGGCGGCGGCGGTGATCGGCCGGCCGATGACCAGGTAGTCGGCGCCCAGCGCCACCGCCCGCGCCGGCGTCAACACCCGCTTCTGATCGCCAATGTCGGCGCCGGCCGGGCGAATGCCGGGGACGACCAGCTTAAACTCGGGGCCGCATAACCGCCGCAGCTCGGCCACCTCGTGCGGCGAGCAGACGACACCGTCGACACCGGCCCGTTGGGCCAGCGCCGCCAGCCGGCGCACCTGGTCGAGGACCGGGCTCGTTACGCCGACCGTCGCCAGTTCGTCGGCGTCGACGCTGGTGAGCACCGTGACCGCCAGCACCAGCGGGCGCCGAATTCCCAGCGCCGCGGCCGTCTCGGATGCGGCCTTTGCCGCCGCTTCCATCATGGTCGGGCCGCCACCGGCGTGAATCGTCGTCAGGGTGGGGCGCAGGCGGCAGATCCCGCGCATGGCCCCGGCCACGGTGTTGGGGATGTCGTGCAGCTTGAGATCGAGGAACAACGGCAGGCCGCGCTCGGCCACGGCGGCAACGCCAGCCGGCCCGTTGGCGCAGAAGAACTCCAGCCCAAGCTTGATCCCGGCGACCGCCTCGCGCACCTGGTCGGCGGTGCGCTGGGCAGCGGCGGTGTCGGTGGTATCGAGGGCGCAGAAGACGGAGCGGTTGGCGCTCATGGCTGTGGCAAGGCCGTTCCGGGCACCACGGCGCTGGGCGTCGGTTGCGGCACCGGCTGGCGCAGGGCCTCGAGCTGGCGCTCGAGCTGCTCGGCGCGGCGCCGGTTCTGCCGGGCCAGGCGGCGATGGCGGCCGCCGGCCAGCCACACGATGAAGCCGCCGGCGATCATGCCGAGGGCAAGGGGGCCGAGCACGGCAATGTAAACCGGCAGATCGAGGGCGAAGGGCAGTGGCCACAGCTCCAGGTGCACCGGGTGCAGGTTGGAGACGGCAAATACGATGGCCGCCGCGGCGAAGGGCAGGGCGATGAGCCAGGACAGGAGTCTCACGCGATAGCTTCCCGGTTGAGGTGCCGTTTACTTGCCGCCATTCAGCCGCTCGCGCAGCTGCTTGCCGGTCTTGAAGAACGGAATGGCCTTCTGCGAAACGTCCACTGCCTCGCCGGTGCGCGGGTTGCGGCCTTGGCGGGCGTCGCGCTGCTTGACCGAGAAGGCGCCGAAGCCCCGCAACTCGACGCGATCACCGCGCGCCAGCGCCGCCGTGACCTCTTCGAAAATGGTGGTGACGATCCGCTCGACGTCACGCTGATACAGATGAGGGTTCAGTTCCGCCAAGCGGGCGATCAGCTCGGACTTGGTCATGGGGGGTTCCGTGGCTCGTTCCGCCCCAAGCCTGCCAAAGGGCACGGGGGGGCGTCAAGCTAAACGCCTAGAATACAAACGATTTCCGCCCTTTGCACACGGCGGAAACGCGAAGAACGCCCCACAGGGCGTTCTTCCCACGCGGATCGGGCGCGGACCCGAAGGCCCGCGCCCGTGTCGGCACTTATTCCTTGTCGCCGGACTCGCGCTGACGCAGGGCGGCGCCGAGGATGTCGCCCAGCGATGCGCCCGAGTCGGTCGAGCCAAACTCGGCCATCGCCTGCTTCTCCTCGTCGATCTCGCGCGCCTTGACCGACAGGGTCAGCTTGCGGGTGGCGCGATCGACGGCGGTGATCTTGGCGTCGATCTTCTCACCGACGGCGAAGCGGTCGGGGCGCTGCTCGCTGCGGTCACGCGACAGCTCGGCCTTGCGGATGAAGCCGATGATGCCGTCGACGCTGACCTCGATGCCGCCGTCGGTGACCTGGGTCACGGAGCTGGTGACGATGTCGCCCTTCTTCAGGTTTGACGCGGCCTCGGCGAAGGGATCGGCGCCCAGCTGCTTGATGCCGAGCGAGATACGCTCCTTCTCGACGTCGACGTCGAGCACCTTGGCCTTGACCACCGTGCCCTTCTTGTAGTCCTGCATCGCCTGCTCGCCGGCGCGTTCCCAGTCGAGGTCGGAGAGGTGGACCATGCCGTCGATGTCGCCGGGCAGGCCGACGAACAGGCCGAACTCGGTGATGTTCTTGACCTCGCCTTCGACGATGCTGCCCACCGGGAACTTATCGAGGAAGCCTTCCCACGGGTTGGACATCGTCTGCTTGAGGCCGAGCGAAATGCGGCGCTTCTGGGCATCGACGTCCAGCACCATCACCTCGACCTCCTGGGAGGTGGAGACGATCTTGCCGGGGTGGACGTTCTTCTTGGTCCAGCTCATCTCGGAAACGTGGACCAGGCCCTCGACGCCCGGCTCCAGCTCGACGAAGGCGCCGTAGTCGGTGATGTTGGTGACGCGGCCGGTGAACTTGGCGCCGACCGGGTACTTGGCGTCCACGCCCTCCCACGGGTCGGCCTCGAGCTGCTTCATGCCGAGGCTGATGCGCTGGGTTTCCGGGTTGAAGCGGATGACCTGGACATTGACGGTCTGGCCGATGTGCAGCGCTTCCGACGGGTGGTTGATGCGCTTCCAGGCGATGTCGGTGACGTGCAGCAGGCCGTCGACGCCGCCGAGGTCGACGAAGGCGCCGTAGTCGGTGATGTTCTTGACCACGCCTTCCAGCACCTGGCCCTCGCGCAGGCTCTCGATCAGCTCGGAACGCTGCTCGGCGCGGGTCTCTTCCAGCACGGCGCGGCGGCTGACGACGATGTTGCCGCGGCTGCGGTCCATCTTGAGGATCTGGAACGGCTGCGGGGTGCCCATCAGCGGGTTGATGTCACGCACCGGGCGGATGTCGACCTGGCTGCCGGGCAGGAAGGCGACGGCGCCGGAGAGGTCGACGGTGAAGCCGCCCTTGACGCGGCCGAAGATCACGCCGTTGACACGCTGCTGGTCCTGGAACGACTTCTCGAGCAGGGCCCAGGCCTCTTCACGGCGGGCCTTCTCGCGCGACAACGCCACCTCGCCGAAGCGATCCTCGTAGCGCTCGACATAGACCTCGACCTCATCACCGACCTTGAGGTCGGCCGGGCGGCCCGGAGCGCTGAATTCCTTGAGCGGGATACGGCCTTCCGACTTCAAGCCGACATCGATGGTGGCGAAGT
Source organism: Rhodospirillaceae bacterium (assembly GCA_036675815.1). GTDB lineage: Bacteria > Pseudomonadota > Alphaproteobacteria > Rhodospirillales > Magnetospirillaceae > JAKFEE01. Next base: position 112,609 of record JAKFEE010000028.1, on the reverse strand, counting down.
CGTTTTCGATGGCGACGACGGTGCCGCGGACGACGGCGCCCTCGAAGGTGCCGGCGACACCCAGCGTCTCATTGAGCAGAGACGCAAAATCTTCCGTCTGGGTCTGTGTGGCAGCATTTGCCATATGGGTAAGTCCTTTCCTTCGTTGATTATTCCGGCCAGCCGGTTGTCTCCGGCGGTCTTTCGCTGTTTGAACGCGTCATGGCCCCGGACCCTTGGGCCCGCGGCTTTCTTTCCCCTAGTCCGGCCTCAGCCGGCCTGCAACCGCGATGTGATGTGGTCGAGCGCGGCGAAAAAGGCCGCATCCGCATCCAGCTCCGTGGTGTCCAGAACCAGCGCATCGTCAGCGGGACGCAGGGGCGCCACGGCGCGTTGGCTGTCGCGCGCGTCGCGTTCCTTCATATCCTGAAGGACGGCCTTCTGTATAGTCGCGACGCCGCGCTCCCGCAACTCCTTGAATCGGCGCTCCGCCCTTTTCTCCACCGATGCCGTGACGAACAGCTTCACCGCGGCGGCGGGGCACACCACGGTGCCGATGTCGCGCCCGTCCAGCACGGCGCCGGCGGCGCCGCCGGGTGGGTGGTTGGCGAAATCGCGCTGGAAGGCCAGCAGCGCCGCCCTGACCTCGGGCACTGCCGCCACCTTGGAGGCGGCGGCGCTGGCGCCGTCGAGGCGCAGGTCGGGGGCATCCAGCTTGCCGGGGTCGAGGGCGTGGGCAGCGGCGACGGCGGCGGCATGGTCATCCAGGCTTTGCCCCGAACGCACCACGGCGATGCCCACCGCGCGATACAATAGTCCGGTGTCCAGATAGGCGTAGCCGAAATGGGCGGCGAGGCGGCGGGCGAGGGTGCCCTTGCCCGAGGCGGCCGGGCCGTCGATGGCGATGATCATGCCGGTCCGATCCGTGCGCCCAGGTCGTTCACCAGCGTGGTGAAACCGGGAAAGCTGGTCGCCACGGCGTCGATATCGTCGATGGCGACCGGTCGCGTGCTGGCCATGCCCATCACCAGGAAGGCCATGGCGATACGGTGATCGAGATTGACGGTGACGCAGGCGTCGCCCGCCGGGCGGCCGCCGCCGTGCACGATCAGCGTGTCGCCATCGATTTCCACGCTTACCCCGCAAGCGGTCAGGCCGGTGGCCATGGCACTCAAGCGGTCGCTTTCCTTCACCCGCAACTCGCCCAGACCATGCATGCGGGTGGTTCCCTCGGCGAAAGCGGCGGCGACGGCCAGGATCGGATACTCGTCGATCATCGACGGCGCCCGTTCGGCCGGCACCTCGACCCCCTTCAGCCGGGAATGGCGCACGATCAGGTCGGCGATCGGTTCCCCCACGGGGTGGCGGAGATTCTCGATGGCGATGTCGGCACCCATGTCGCGCAGCGTCTCGTAGAGGCCGAAGCGCAGCGGGTTGACGCCGACGCCGGGCAGGCGGATCTCGGAACCATCGACCACCAGGGCGGCGACGGCGGGAAAGGCCGCCGAGGACGGGTCGGCGGGAACCTCGATGGATTGGCCGCGCAGCTCGGGCTGGCCGACCAGGGTGACGCTGCGGCGGCCGCCAGGCAGGTCCTCTATGGCGAGCTCGGCGCCGAACTGGCGCAGCATCATCTCGGTATGATCGCGCGAAGGCTGCGGCTCGATGACCGTGGTGTGGCCACGGGTGTTGAGCCCGGCCAGCAGGATGGCCGACTTCACCTGCGCCGAGGCCATCGGCATGTCATAGGTGATGGGCGTCGGGGTGGCGGTGCCGATGACGGCGAATGGCAGACGGCCGCCCTCGCTGGTGACGAAGCCGGCGCCGAAGTTTGTCAAAGGCTCGCTCACCCGCCGCATCGGCCGACGCCGCAGGCTGGCGTCGCCGGTAAAGAAGGTGGTGAACGGATGGGTGGCGACCAGGCCCATGAGCAGGCGCACGCCGGTCCCGGCGTTACCCATGTCGAGCACGTCGCCGGGGGGTGTCAGGCCGCCGATGCCGCGGCCGTAGACGCGCCAGCGACCCTTGCCCAGGCGCTCCACCTCGGCGCCGAGGACCCGCATCGCCGCCGCCGTGCGCAGCACGTCCTCGCCTTCGAGCAGGCCGTCGATCAGGCTTTCGCCGGCGGCCAGCGCGCCCAGCATGAGGGCGCGGTGCGAGATCGACTTGTCGCCGGGGGCGCGGGCGATGCCCCGCAGCGGCGCCGCTTGTATCGAGGAATAAGGTGTCGCCATCATGTTCTCGCACAGGCCATATCGCCGGCCGTCCTTATCATAGGCGCGGCAGACCGTACAGCGGCGAGCCGCCGCCGCGGTGCCACGCTTTTGGTTTTGACAGCGCCTGGGGATCGTGGCACACCGCGCTTTCGGCAGAAAATAGTGGAGGGACGTGGGTGAGCAAGCCGGAATGGGGTACCAAACACCTTTGTCAGAGCTGCGGGGCGCGCTTCTACGACATGTTGCGCACGCCGATCGTCTGCCCGAAGTGCCAGGCGGCGGTCGACGGCGACGTGCCCTTCAAGATGCGCCGCGGCGGGGCCAAGACGCCGGCGCCGGCGCCGGCCCAGGCGAAAGTCATCGACGAGGTCGACGAGGTCGAGGCGCTCGATGACGAGGCCGCCGACGCGGACGGCGGCGACGCCGACGAAAGCGGCCTGATCGAGGACGCCTCGGACCTGGGCGAGGACGACGACGACATGGCCGAGGTGATGGAGCATCTGGACGAGAACATCGAGGATGAGGCCTGAAAAAGGCTGCCGTGGCGGTGGCGAATTTTTCGCTTGAAACGCCGCTGCGAAGTCCATATGTTCCCCCTCCACGCGGCGCCCCAACGCCGCAGCGAGTTTCGGGGCCATAGCTCAGTTGGGAGAGCGCTTGAATGGCATTCAAGAGGTCAGGGGTTCGACTCCCCTTGGCTCCACCATATAAAACAAGGGCTTAGCTGGTGACGGCTAAGCCCTTATTTCTTTCCGGGGAAGCACACCGCCGGCAGCCGGTTTCCTTTGGGGTGCCGCCAGCGCGGCGCCTGGCACGCCAACTGCCCATCTGGTTGGCGCATGACGCCGACGCCCTACCCCGATGCGCGACGGGCTTTCCCGGCCTTTCGCCGCTTTTCCGTTGACGTTATGACGCGCGTCATTACATGATCCTGGCGGCACAGGAGACACCCATGCACCGCACGAAACTCGCCAGGATCGGCAACTCGACCGGCCTCACGCTGCCTCGTGACGTATTGGCTGAAGCGCATCTCGACCGGGGCGACGAAGTGGCCGTGACGGTCCACAACGGGCGGATCGAGATTGCCAAGGCGGATGATGCCTATGCCAAAGCCCTCGACGTTGGCCGGGCTTTCGCCGCACGCTACCGCCGCACCATGGCGCGACTGGCGAAGTGAGGGAACCGCTGTTTCCGCCCATCGAGGCGGTCATTGCCCTTCATGGCGAGCTGTTGGAGGAACACGGGGGCGCCGCCGGCCTGAGGGATCGCGGCGCCCTCGAAATGTCGTTCGCCCGGCCGCGCCAGATCATCGCCTATGCCGATGTCCATGTGACGGTGTTCGATCTTGCCGCCGCGCTGTGCGTCTCCATCCTGCGCAACCATCCCTTCGTAGACGGCAACAAGCGGGCCGGATTCCTTGCGCTCGGCATGATGCTCGGCATGAACGGCCTGTATCTCGACGCGAGCGAGCGGGAGGCTGCCGAGGTCGTTCTTTCTGTGGCGGCCGGCGAGATGACGGAAGAAGCCTTCCGCGATTGGATCGCGGCGAACAGCCTCGAAGTCGGCGACGAACTTTAAGCCTATTGTGTTTCGGGGAGTGCCTGCGCCTACGGAACTCTCGCCGGCGGTGGAACAGGATTGCTGCCACCGATTGATCACAGCCGTCTTACTGGCGGGTCGCCGGCAGGCGTGTATCCTGTTCGCCACTGAACCTGTCCATCAGGGCAGCGCGTCCATTGGCGCGCTGCTCCCGAGGTGGGTGCAGCCAGAGATTAGGCGGTAGGGCAACGATGAACACTTCCCCAGTCCAGAAACTCGCTCTTGCGATCGCCGCCGCGGCGATGGTGGTGGGCGCCGGTGCCGGCACCGCCGCAGCCGGCGATGGCCACAAGCGGCATCACAAGCGGTGGCACCACCATGGCCACCACCACGGCGCGCGGGTCATCGTGGCGCCTTCCCCTTATGTCTACGCGCCCCCGCCGGTCGTCTACGCGCCGCCCCCCGTCGTCTATGCGCCGCCGCCTGCGGTCATGGTGGCGCCGCCCGCGGGAATCAGCGTGGTCCTGCCGATCCATATTCGCTGAGCAAGCCCTCCCGCACGCAACTGCCGAAAGCCCTGGGGGACCGGGGCTTTTTTTTATCCGCCGGCGAACGCCGCCGACCCTGGCGCGGCGGCCTTCAGCCGCCTCAGCCGGCGTCGTTCACCTCCGGCCCGTAGGCCTTGAGGAACAGCGCCAGCACCCGGTCGAGGTGGGCCGCCCGCTCCTGCGGGGACGATTCCGCCGGCAGCCCGCACAGCAGGCGCAGACGGTAGCGCTGGAGCACCAGCTCGCTGAACAGTTCGGCGGCGGGGCGGGGCTCGGCCACGTCGAGCAGCCCCCGCCGGGTTTGCCGGACCAGGTAGTCCTCGACCTTGGCGTCGATCACCCCGACGCCGGTGGCGAACAAGGTGCGCCCCAGCTCGGGGAACTGCACGGCCTCGGCGATGATCTGACGCAGCAACGCGATGTTGTCCGGGGCGAGCGCCACGTCGAAGATACGCTCGGCGAACCGCCGCAGGGCCTCGGCCGGGGACAGATCGGCCATCTCCGACTGCTCGAGCGACTGGGCGATGAGATCGCACTGCTGCTCGACCACGGCGCGGAACAGCCCTTCCTTGCTCTCGAACAGGTCGTAGAGCGTGGCCAGCGAGCCGCCGGAGCTCTTGACCACGTCGCCCAGGGTGGTGGCGCCGTAGCCCCGCTCGAGGAAGAGCTGGTGCGCCGCCTCCAGCATCGCGATGCGCCGCTTGTCCCGGCGCGAGCTGCCCGCTTCACCCATGCCGCCCTCCACGCTAATGCTCACCCGCCTCGGCCACCTCGGCGCGGCGGCCAATACCTCTTGATCGTGCCTCGAATAGACGCAGAACCGCCACGAAGAACACAGGGATGAAGAAGATGCCCAGGATCGTGGCGGCGATCATGCCGCCCATGACCCCCACCCCGATGGCGTTCTGGCTGCCCGAGCCGGCGCCGTCGGCCAGGGCCAGCGGCAACACGCCGAGGATGAAGGCGAGCGACGTCATCAGAATTGGCCGCAGGCGCTGGCGGGCGGCCTCGACGGCGGCGTCGACCAGGGATAACCCCTGTTCGTGCAGGGCCTTGGCGAATTCGACGATGAGGATGGCGTTCTTGGCCGACAGCCCGACGGTGGTCAGCAGGCCGACCTGGAAATAGACGTCGTTGGGCAACTCGCGCAGCATCGCGGCAATGACGGCGCCCAGTACGCCCAACGGCACCGCCAGCATCACCGAGAACGGGATGGACCAGCTTTCGTAAAGCGCCGCCAGGCACAGGAATACCACCAGGATCGAGATGGCGTAGAGGGCCGGGGCCTGCGACCCCGACAGTCGCTCCTCATACGACAGGCCGCTCCATTCATAGCCGATGCCGGCGGGCAGCTTGGCGGCGATCTCTTCCATGGCCTTCATGGCGTCGCCCGAACTCCAGCCGGGGGCTGGTTGCCCGAGGATGGCGCGCGACGACACGCCGTTGTAGCGTTCGAGGCGCGGCGAGCCATGGGTCCAGTGGGAGGTCGAGAAGGCCGAAAACGGCACCATCTCGCCCTTGTCGTTGCGGACGTGCCAGCGGTCGAGGTCGCTGGGCAGCATGCGGTAGGGCGCGTCGGCCTGCAGATAGACCTTTTTGACCCGGCCCTTGTCGATGAAGTCGTTGACGTAGGCGCCGCCCCATGCCGCCGACAGCGTGGCGTTGATGTCGGCGAGCGACAGCCCCAGCGCGCTGGCCTTCTGACGGTCGATCTCGATGCGGAACTGAGGCGTATCGTCAAGGCCGTTGGGGCGGACGGCGGCAAGCGCCGGGTGTTGCGCGGCCATGCCCAGGAGCTGGTTGCGCGCCTGCAACAACGCCTCGTGGCCAAGGCCGCCACGGTCGAGTAGCTGGAAGTCGAAGCCCGTCGCATTGCCGAGCTCGATCACCGATGGCGGCGTGAAGGCGAAGACCATGGCGTCGCGGATACCAGTGAAGACCCCCATGGCGCGCCCGACGATGGCCCCGACCTTCTTGTCGGGGCTCTGGCGCACGTCCCAGTCCTTCAGATTGACGAAGGCCATGGCCGAGTTCTGGCCGCGCCCGCTGAAGCTGAAACCGGCGACCGAGAATATGCTCTCGACGGCGTCCTTCTCGGTCTCGAGGAAATGGTGCTCGACCTGCTTGACCACCTCCAGCGTCCGCTCGGTGGTGGCGCCCGGTGGGGTGGCGATCTGCGCGAAGAGGACGCCCTGGTCCTCGTCGGGCAGGAAGGCCGTCGGCAGGCGCATGAACAGGACGCCGAGGGCGACGACCAGCACGGCGAAGACGGCGAAGGCGCGGCGGCTGCGGCCGAGCAGGCCGCGAACGCTGCCACGGTACAGCTCACTGCTGCGGTCGAAGGTGCGATTGAACCAGCCGAAGAACCCGGTCTTCTGGTGGAAGTCATGGCTTGTCGGTTTGAGCAGCGTCGCGCACAGGGCCGGCGTCAGCACCAGCGCGACCAGCACCGACAGCGCCATCGCCGACACCAGCGTGATCGAGAACTGGCGATAAATGACGCCGACCGATCCGCCGAAAAACGCCATCGGCACGAACACCGCCGAGAGCACCAGGCCGATGCCGACCAGAGCGCCGGAAATCTGGCCCATGGAACGGCGCGTGGCCTCGCGCGGCGGCAGCTTGTCCTCGCTCATCACGCGCTCGACGTTCTCGACCACGACGATGGCGTCGTCGACCAGCAGCCCGATCGCCAGCACCATGCCGAACATGGTCAGCGTGTTGATCGAGAAGCCGAAGGCGGCCAGGACGCCGAAGGTGCCGAGCAGCACCACCGGCACCGCGATGGTGGGGATCAGCGTCGCCCGGAAATTCTGCAGGAACAGGTACATGACCAGGAAGACCAGGACGATGGCCTCGACCAGCGTCTTGACCACTTCCGTGATCGACAGCTTGACGAACGGGGTCGTGTCATAGGGGTAGCGGACCTCCAGCCCCTCGGGGAAGAAGGTCTGCAATTCCGCGATGCGGCCGCGAACCGCATCGGCGGTGTCGAGGGCGTTGGCGCCGGCGGCCAGTTTGATGGCGAGGGCGGCCGCCGGCTTGCCGTTGTAGCGGCTGACGATGTCGTAGTTCTCGGCGCCCAGCTCGATGCGCGCCACGTCATCGAGGCGCAGCAGCGAGCCGTCCGCATTGACGCGCACCAGGATGTCGCCGAACTCGTCCACGGTCTGCAACCGCGTCTGGGCGATGATGGTGGCGTTGAGCTGCTGGCCGGGCACCGCCGGCGCACCGCCCAGCTGGCCAGCCGAGATTTCGGAGTTCTGGGCGGTGATGGCCTCGACCACGTCGGTGGTGGCGAGCCCGTAGCTGGTCAGCTTGTTGGGGTCGAGCCAGATCCGCATGGAATGCTTTTCGCCGAACAGGGTGACCTCGCCGACGCCATTGACGCGGCTGATGGGGTCTTGGACGTTCGAGCCGACGAAGTCGGAGATGTCGTGTTGGCTGAGGCGCCCCTCGGCGGAGACGAAGGCGACGACCATCAGGAAACTCTTGACCGCCTTGTTCACCGTCACGCCCCGCTGCTGCACCTCCTGCGGCAGCAGCGGCATCGCCAGTTGCAGCTTGTTCTGAACCTGGACCTGGGCGATGTCGGGGTCGGTGTCGGCGTCGAAGGTCAGCGTGATGGTGACGTTCCCCGATGAATCGCTGGTCGAGGATATATAGCGCAGCCCGTCGATGCCGTTGAGCTTCTGCTCGATCACCTGGGTGACGGTATTCTCCAGCGTCTTCGCCGAGGCGCCCGGGTAGTTGGCGACGATGGAGACGGCCGGCGGGGCGATGTTGGGGTATTGCGACACGGGCAGCCCGAGAATCGCGAGGCCACCCGCCATCATGATGATGATGGCGATGACCCAGGCGAAGACGGGGCGGTCGATGAAGAAGCGGGACATGGGCGCTCAATCTAATTGGCGACGACGGCGGGTGCGGCGGCCGCCGCCGTCGCCTGGGCCTGAACGGGACGAACCTGGATGCCGGGCTTGATCTTCTGCAGGCCCTCGACGACGACCCGCTCACCAGCTTCGAGGCCGGCCGTGACCAGCCATTGGTCATCGATGGCGCGGGGGGCGGTGATGGTGCGTGCGGTCACCTTGTCGTCGGCGCCGACCACCCACACCGCGGCGCTGCCATCCGGCCGCCGCGTGACCGCCTGCTGGGGCACCAACAGGGCATCGTCCTTGACCGCCTGGGCGACGAGGGCGCGCACGAACAAGCCCGGCATCAGCTCCTGCCGTGGATTGGGAAACACCGCGCGCAGCCGTACCGAGCCGGTGGTCGGATCGACGGTCACCTCGGAAAACTGCAGCTTACCCGGCTCGGGATAGGCCTGCCCGTCAAACGTCAGGGTGACGGGCGCCCGCTCGCGGTCGGCCCCCTGCAACCTGCCTTCGGCGATGTCGCGGCGTAGCCGCATCAATTCGGTGCTCGACTGCGTGATGTCGACATAGATCGGATCCAGTTGCGTCACCGTCGCCAGCGGCGTCGCCTGGTTGGCGGTGACCAGCGCACCTTCGGTGATGGAGGAGCCGCCGATACGCCCGGCGATGGGGGCAAAGACCTTGGTGTAATCGAGATTGATGCGCGCCGTCTCGACCGCCGCCTGCGCGACGCCGACCTGCGCCTGCGTCTGCTCCTCGGCCGCCATCACGTCGTCGTAGGCCTGGCGGCTGACCACGTCGCGATTGACCAGTTCCCGGTAACGCACCGCCCTGGTCCGCGCCGACTTGGCCGTCGCTTCGGCCTTGGCCAGCTCGGCCTTGGCGCTTTGCAGAGCGGCGGCATAGGGCGCCGGATCGATCTGATAGAGCTGCTGCCCCGCCTTGACCTCGCTGCCCTCGACGAACAGGCGCTTGAGGATGATGCCATTGACCTGCGGCCTGACTTCGGCGACGCGAAACGCGGCAGTGCGTCCCGGCAACTCCGTCGTTACCGGCATCCGCTGCGGCGCGACCGCGACCACCGCGACTTCCGGCGGCGGTGGCGGGGGCGGCGCTGCCGCCGATCTCTCGTCACAGGCCGCGAGCAATGGCGTCAAAGCGATGAGGCCGGTGATCCGGAGGGCGGCGAAAACTCGATGCATGGATTCCTCTCGCGGGCAAAGCCGGGCGATATGTAATGAACGTTACAGTACCGACATGGGGGTCCTGCTACAAGAGGTATCGCTGCAGCAAAGAAATCGGCGCTGCGTCAGCAGCAGCCGCATGCGGCCCACGGGAACCGCGGCGCCGCCCTGTGCTTTCAAGGGGGTGGAGCTGAATGTGTGGGTAGAAGCCCGGTTGCGGCTCAGCCGGTGGCGGTGAACGCGGCCCAGCCCTTGGCGCGCAGCTCGCAGGCCGGGCAGTGGCCGCAGCCGTGGCCCCAGGGATGGTTGTGGCTGCGGTCGCCGAGATAGCAGCTATGGCTCTCGCCGCGGATCAGGGCCACCAGGGCGTCGCCGCCCAAGGCCTGCGCCAGACGCCAGGTGCCGGCCTTGTCGATCCACATTAGCGGCGTATGCAGCACGAAGCGGCGGTCCATCCCGAGGTTCAGCGCCACCTGCAGCGCCTTGATGGTGTCGTCGCGGCAGTCGGGGTAGCCCGAGTAGTCGGTCTCGCACACACCGGTGACGATGTGCTTGAGGCCGCGGCGATAGGCGATGGCCGCGGCGAAGGTCAGGAACACCAGGTTGCGCCCGGGCACGAACGTGGTGGGCAGCCCGTCCTGCGACATCTCGATGGCGACGTCGGCGGTCATGGCGGTATCGCCCAGATCGGCGATGGTCGTCGCCTCGACCAAGTGATCCGCGCCGAGGCGTGCCGCCCAGCGCGGGAACGATGCGGCCAACCGATCACGGATGACGTCCCGGCACGCCAGTTCAACGGCGTGGCGCTGGCGATAGCGGAAGCCGACGGTCTCGACGTGGTCGAAGTGTTCGAGTGCCCAGGCGAGGCAGGTCGCCGAATCCTGCCCGCCGGAAAACAGTACGATCGCCCTGGCGTCCCTGTCCGTCATGCGTCCCTCCACGGCCGCAGCCATGATAGAGCAGAATGCCGCAATGCGGAATCGCCGCCGCACATCCCTGCATTGCCGTAGGGCGGATGCCGCTCCATGCTCGCACGGAAACCCAGCCATGCGTTTACGGCGGGCAAGTTCGCCTTGTCTTGGGACGAGGTTTTCTCCATATTGTGCACCGCAGCAACGACCTAGCGTCGCTGCTGTCTTTCTTGGACGTTTCCTCCCTAGACTTGAGCCGCCGCAAGGCGGCTCTCTTTTTTTCGTCCTCAGTTTGCGACCAATGGCGAGAGGTCGTCGAGATTCGAGCGAGCCGCCCCTTGAAGCGTCTCGACAGATGCGTCGCCCGGCATGATATTGCGACAGGACATGATTTCTTTGGAATCACGCCTTCGTCGAGGCTGACGCCGGCCGTGTTTGCTGGTATCGACGATCCGTAACTCTGTGACGAGAGTGGAAGCACGCCAATGGACCTGGAGTCTGTGCGCCGCGCCTACCGCCGGTATGCGCCCATATATGATATCGTCTTCGGCCCGGTGATGGCGTATGGCCGTACGCGCACCGTCCGCGCCCTCAATCAACTGGGGCCGAAGCGCATCCTCGAGGTGGGCGTCGGCACCGGGCTGTCGCTACCACACTATCGCCGCGATATCCGCATCACCGGCATCGACGTCTCGGCGGACATGCTGGCGGTGGCTCGCGAGCGGGTGAAGCAGAAGCGCCTCGACAATGTCGACGACCTGCTCGAAATGGACGCCGAAAAGCTGAACTTCCCGGACGGCGAATTCGACGCGGTCGTCGCCATGTACGTGATGTCGGTCGTGCCGAATCCGTCGCAATGCCTGGCCGAGATGCGCCGGGTGTGCAAGCCGGGCGGCGACATCGTCATCTGCAATCATTTCTACGCCGACAGCGATTCGGGCAAGCCGATCGTGCAGCTACTGGCGCCGATGGCGCGGTGGCTCGGCTGGCGGCCCGACTTCAAGCTCGATTCCATCCTGTCGGAAGACAGCGAGCTCACGATCGTCTCCAACCAGTCGGTGCCGCCGCTCGGCCTATTCAACGTCCTGCAGTGCCGCAATGGCCTGGCCGCTGCCTAGGGCGTGACGAGAGCCCGGTCGCCCTGCCGCGCCTCATGCCGGCAGGGCGCGAACGGCGAGGGGCTCCCACGCGTCCGGCCAAGCCCGGATAAAGCGCCCCCTTCACTTGACGGGACCCTGCGATCAGCCAAAATAGTGTTGTGGCGGTGCCATTTCGGGCCGCCGGCTTCGGGCGCCAGCCACTGGGCCCAACGTCGCTCGCTTGTCAGGAGGACGCTCGCGTGACCCGTCTGTCTGTGTTCAACAGTCCTTTGCTGCTCGGCTTCGATCACTTCGAGCGCGTGCTCGATCGCGCCGCCAAGAGCTCGGCCGAAGGCTATCCCCCCTACAACATCGAACAGATCGGCGACGATGGCCTGTGCATCACACTGGCGGTCGCCGGCTTTTCCCGTGACGATCTCAGCATCACCATCGAAGACAACCAGTTGATCATCCGTGGCCGCCAGTCCGAGGAGGACGGCAGCCGCGTCTATCTCCACCGAGGAATCGCCGCCCGTCAGTTCCAGCGCAGCTTCGTGCTGGCCGAGGGCATCGACGTGAAGGCGGCGCGCCTGGACAACGGGTTGCTCCACATCGACCTCATGCGGCCACAGCCGCAGTTGCGCGCGCGCAGCATCGAGATCGAAAGCCGCGGCGCCGACCACGGCGCGGGCAAGGTTTCTGCCGGCCCTGCCGGCAAGGAGGTTTGACATGACCGACCACAACCTGACCCAGAACACTCCGCGGCAGATGTCGGTGCGCGATTTCGCCGCATGGGGCATGCAAGAGGTGGCCTTCATCAAGCGGGTGATCGCCGACAACACCGATGGTTGGGGCATCTTCGCCGCCGACGGCAGCAGCATCGGCTTCGCCCCCACCCGCGATCTCGCCTTCGCCGCCGTGCGGCAGCACGATCTCGAACCCTACAGCGTCCATTGAGCAGCCGGTCTCCCCTCGTCGCCGGGCGAGGGGAGACCGTATCGTTCCCATTCAGCGGATGAGCGAACGGCCCGGCATCGTGGTCGATGCCGGAGTTGGCACGCATCGGCGATCTTCCGGAGCCTTCACGGCCAGGCTGGGGCGAGACATGCTGGGGACCACAGGGGACGCCCAGGAATCAAGAACAACCGCGCGGCCCGAGCGCGCGCCCGACTCCACCGCGGCGACGACGCTGCGGCGGAAGCTCATGGTCCTCGCGTTCGCCACGACTGTCCCGCTCCTGGCCTTCGTCGCGGCCGTCGTCGCCTGGAGTTCCTACGAGTACCGAAAGGCGGCGCGCCAAGGTCTGGAGCGCACGGCGCAAGCGCTGTCGTTGGCCGTCGACGAGCAGGTCGTCACATGGATCGCGGCGCTGACGGCGCTGTCGACATCCCCGGCATTGGACCAAGGCGATTATGCGACCTTCCGTAGGCAGGCGGAGAGCGTCACCGAGCGAGTCGGTGGCTGGCTCGCCCTCTCGTTGCCCTCGGGCCAGCAGGTGGTCAATACCAGCAGGCCGGCCGACGTCGACCTGCCCGTTTCCGATCCCGCCGGCTTACCTCCTGCGGTGATCATCGAGGGGAAAACCCACGTATCGGACCTGTTCGTCGGCCCGGCCACGAAACGCTGGACCATCGCCGTCACGGTGCCGTCGGTGCGCAGGCAAGGCGTGACCCATGCGCTGCACCTCGGGCTCCTGCCGCGCGATCTCGTCGCGCTACTGGCGACGCAACGACCGCCCGCCGGTTGGTTTGTCGCCCTCGTCGACGGCAACGGCAGGGTCATCACGCGCGCTCCCTTCGCGGCGGCCCGCATCGGCGGCACGCCGCCCGACTGGTATCTCGAGGCGATCGCCGTACAGGCGGGCAGCGGGATTTTTCGGGGCCAGACGCCGAGCGGCGTCGAGATGTACGGTGCGTTCCATCGGCTGAGACAAGCGCCCTGGACCCTCGTTCTCGCCGGGCCGAGCGCGGAGTTCGAGCGCGCCTGGCAACTGCCCCTGCTAGCCTTGGCGGCGGGCGGCATCGCGTTCGTCATTGCCATTCTGGTGCTGCTCGTCGTCATGGGGAGGCGCCTGTCCGATCCCATCAACGTATTGGCCGGCGCCGCGCGGGCGGCAGTGGACGGGGAGGCACTGCCGCACGTCCCCGAATCGGGCGTGCGCGAGATCCGGGAACTCGGCAGCGCCGTCATGGCCCTGTCGCAAAAGCAGGTCCTGCTTCGCGAGGTCAACCACCGCATCAAGAACAGCCTCCAGTTGGTGTCCGCCACCCTCAGCCTGCAAGGCCAGGCGGCATCCGATGCGGCGACCAGGGAGCATTTCGACGCGGCGCAGGCCCAAATCCGTGCCGTCGCACGGCTGCACGAGCGTCTGTACCGGCAGGATCGTTACGAGACGGTGGAGGCGTTCGCGCTGGCGCGGGCCGTGTGCGAGGACGTCGCGGCGATCAGCGTCGGGCGCGCCAGGGTGAGGATCGAAACCGAAGGCGCCGCGCAGATCGGGGTGGATGCCGGGGGGCCGTTCGCACTGATCCTCGTCGAATTGATCACCAACGCCGTGAAGCATGCCTCCGGCGCCGGAGGCGCCGGCATGGTCGAGGTTCGCTGTCGCGTCGCGGAAGAGCCGATGATCTCGGTCGTCGTCTCCGACGAGGGCAGGGGGCTGCCGCCCGGCTTCGACCTTCGGGGGCAGAAGGGGATGGGCCTGCGCATGGCCCTCGCCCTGGCAACCCAGATCGGCGGTACCTTGGCAGCGCTCCCGCTCAGCCACGGCGCCGCTTTCGAGCTGCGCGTGCCGCTGGCGGCGGCGGGCGGCGCGCCCCAATGATGGGCAGGGCCTTTCCCGCGCGGAAAGGCGCGTGGGCGGGTTATTCGGCCGCGTCGGCGGGCAGGCGGCGTTGTTCGCCGGCGCGCCCGACCAGCTTGAGCGCGGTGTCGAGGGTGATGGAGCCGAGGGTGGCCAGGGCGGTATCCTCGATCTCCTGCAGCACCCGCCGCAACGCCTGGCCTGCGGGCGTGGCATCGCCCGGTTCCCGTTCGCCGTGGAGAATCGGCTCGACGTCTTCGAAATGGCGAATGACGTCGAGCAGCGTCGTGCGCCGCGTGTTGCCGCAGAAGCGATAGCCGCCGGCGGCACCACGCGCCGCCTCGACCAATCCAGCGCGGCCCAGGGTACGCAGCACCTTGGCCAAGTGATTGATGGAAACGCCGTATTTCTCGGCGATCTCGGCCGCCGATCGCTGTGATTCGGGGGCCGAGGCCAGTTCCAGTACGGCGTAGAGGGCGAAACGGGTCGCCTTCTGCAATCTCATTGCTCCAGATCCTTCTCGAGCTGGATGAACGGCCCGGCCATCATGCCCTGACTGCGGAAGAACGACATGACGAGGTGATGATCCCGCCTGAGCATCGTTCGCACCTTGACCATCCCGGCGGTGCGGAACTGCTCGCAGATGGCATCGAACAGACCGGTGGCGATGCCGCCGAGGCGGATACCCGTCTTGACGTTGATGGCGAACACCCAGCCGCAAGGCGGCGAGCCGAATTCCCAGGCGCGCACCTCGCCGGTGATGAAGCCGACCACGTCGCCGTCCAGTTCGGCCACGAGGAAGTGTCGCCCGTGCTTGCGGTCACCGAACAGCTCGAAAAGGTCACGCCAATAGTCCGGCTTGGCCAATCCCGTGCTTTCGGCATCGAGGGCGATGACCGCCGGCAGATCGGCCGCGGTGGCCGGGCGAACGGCGACGACCTCATCGTCACCAGCCGCAGCCGGGATGTCGCTCGCAGGGGTCATGACCGTCTCTCCGTCGAACCTTCTTGTCGTGGCGGCTTGACATCGCCGCCGCCGCGCCTTCTAAAATGGCATTCAAGTACGAAATTACCATAAGCCAGTGCGGGATGCGAGGGGGCGATGCGACTGGTGGGTGCCGGATGGGGCGGTCCGGCTGCGTACGCCGTGTGCCAACTGAGGAGCTGACATGTTCGACGACACCCGTACCGGTAGCCTGCTGCACAAGGATCACGAGACGACGCTGGCCGCGCTCAACAATCTGGAGACGGTGCTGACCAAGCACACGGCCAAGCGCGTTCCCGATCTCGACGACGTCGACGTGCGGACTGCCGTGCGCGAGGCGGCCAATTGCTTGGCCAGCGAGGTGGAGCGCCACTTCGCCTTTGAGGAGCAGCACCTGTTCCCGCTGCTCGCGGACCGCGGCGAGGACAGCATCAACAGCTTCCTCACCGAGGAACATGCCGCGATGACGCCGCTGGTCAAGGAGACCGTCGAGCGTGCGCGTGCGGCGCTGAAGGACGGCTTCGATGCCGCCTCATGGAAGGCATTCCATGCCATCGCCAGCGAGTTGATCGAGCGCCAGGTGTTCCACATCCAGAAGGAGGAGATGGTACTGCTTGCCGCCATCTCGTCGCTGCTGGACGAGGAGGCCGACTCCGATCTGGCGAATACCTACCAGATGATGGGCTGAGCACAGGAGCGCGGGCCAAGCCGCCCGCGCTCTTTTTCACGGATGGAGCCCCGCGCTCGGCGACCTACACGCCGAGATAGGCTTCCTTGACCCGAGGATCGTCGGCCAGCGCCTTCCCCGTGCCCGAAGCGGCGATGGTCCCCGTCTCCAGCACATAGCCGCGATCGGCAATGCCCAGAGCCATGTGCGCGTTCTGCTCGACCAGCAGGATGGTGCGCCCGGCCTGCTTCAGCCCGACGATGACGTCGAAGATCTGGTTCACCAGCAGCGGCGACAGCCCCATGGTCGGCTCGTCGAGCAACAGTAGTTCGGGCTTGGCCATCAGGGCGCGGCCCATGGCCAGCATCTGCTGCTGACCGCCCGACAGCGAGCCCGAGGCATCCTTGCGCTTCTGCGCGAGGATCGGGAACATGGCGTAGATCTCTTGCATGTCGGCGCTGATGTCGTCGCTCCGGCCATAGGCGCCCAGGCGCAGGTTGTCTTCCACCGACATCGGCCCGAACACCTGGCGGCCCTCCGGAACCTGGACCAGGCCGCGTCGCACGCGTTGCTCGGCCGGAAGGGAATCGATGCGCTCGCCGCGATAGGCGATGGTGCCGGTGGTCAGCGGCTGTACCCCCGAGATCGTGCGCAGCAAGGTGGTCTTGCCGGCACCGTTGGCGCCGACCAGGGCGACCAATTCCCCCGCCTCGACCGATATGTCGACGCCCTTCAGCGCCTGCACGCGGCCATAACAACTGACGAGGTTGTTCACCTCCAGCAATGCCATTCCTCCCTCCCTTTTTTGTCTATCGGCTGCGTGCGCAGACGTACCCATAAAGTGCTTCGTTTTTCGCCCCTCAGCCTGTCGGATTTGTATCACAACGCTGTTGCCAAAAAAAGCAAACAGGTACTAGAATGCGCAAAAACCCCCCTTTGTCGGGGAGTGTTTCAACAATCGAGCCATCTTCGGGCTCTGTTTTGGATGAGGGAGTGAAGATCGTGAAATCCAGCCTCGTGCCCGGCGTCACCTACACCCGCAAGTTGATTGTCGACAAGGACAGCACGATCAGCTTCATGGGCGAGGAAGGCCGCGTCTATGCCACCCCCTCCCTCGTGCGCGACATCGAGATCACGTGCCGCGATCTGCTGCTGCAGCATCTTGATACAGGCGAAGATTCGGTTGGTATGCGCGTTGAAGTGGATCATCTGGCACCGACCCTGCTGGGCATGGCCGTCGAAGTCACCGCGACGGTGGCCGAGGTCAAGGGCCGCCAAGTGGTGTTCGAGGTGACCGCCAAGGATCCGCTCGACAAGATCTGCCAGTGCCGCCACAGCCGCTTCGTCGTCGACATCGCCCAGACCGTCGGGCGTCTGGCCGCCAAGGCCGAAAAGGCGAAGGCAGCCCAATGAGCGGCGCCGGGCCCGCTGAGGTTCGGAAGGTCCCGACCTATTGCTATCAATGCGTGGCGGGTCCGGACCTTCTCACCGTCCGCGTCGAGGATGGGGTGCCGACCGAAGTCGAACCCAATTTCGGCGCCGAGGACATCCATCCGGCCCACGGCCGCGTGTGCGTCAAGGCCTTCGGCCTGATCCATAAGACACACAACCCCAACCGGGTGGTGACGCCGATGAAGCGCACCAACCCGAAGAAGGGGCGTCATGAGGACCCCGGCTTCGTCCCGATTTCCTGGGACGAGGCGCTGGACATGATCGGCGGCAAGATCAAGGCGGCCATGGACAAGGGCCTGGTCGACGAATCCGGCTTCGCCCGCATCGCCGCCTCGTTCGGCGGCGGTGGCACGCCGACCTATTATCTCGGCACGTTCCCCGCCTTCCTCGCCGCGCTGCGCCATATCGACTTCAGCTTCGGCTCCGGCCAGGGCGTGAAGTGCTATCACTCCGAACACTTGTACGGCGAGTTCTGGCATCGCGCCTTCACCGTCGCCGCCGATACGCCGAATTGCAATTACGTCGTCTCGTTCGGCTCGAATGTCGAGGCTTCGGCCGGCACCTGCGGTGTCTGGCGCCATGCCGACGCGCGCGAGCGCGGAATCAAGCGCGTCCAGGTCGAGCCGCATCTGTCGGTGACTGGCGCCGCCTCGGGCGAATGGGTGGCGATCAAGCCCAAGACCGACCCCGCCTTCATGTTCGCCATGCTGCATGTGCTGGTGTGCGAGCATCCGGTCGAGCATCTCGACGTGCCCTTCCTCAAGCACCGCACGGCGGCGCCCTATCTGATCGGCCCGAACGGCTTCTATCTGCGCCACGCCGACAGCCGCAAGCCGCTGATGTGGGACGCCAAGGCCAACGCCCCGGTCACCCACGACGCCGCCGACGTCGACCCGGCCCTGCTCGGCAGCTTTGAGGTGGCCAACTGCGTCGAGGTCGGCCCCGACGAGCAGGTCTGGACGCATGATCGCGTCGTCGGCGAGACCGCGCACGCGAAGCTGGTGGCGCATATGCGCCCGCATTCGCCGGAATGGGCCTCGGCCATCTGCGACGTGCCGGCTTCGACCATTCGCCGCGTCGCCAACGAATTCCTCGATCACGCCCAGGTCGGCGCCACCGTCGAGATCGACGGGCGCACGCTGCCCTACCGCCCCGTGGCGGTGACCCTGGGCAAGACGGTCACCAACGGCTGGGGCGGCTATGAATGCTGCTGGTCGCGCACGCTGCTGGCCACCCTGGTCGGTGGCCTCGAGGTCCCCGGCGGCACGCTGGGCACCACGGTGCGCCTCAACCGCCCGGCCACCTCGCGCCAGCTGTCCGCCGTGCCCGGCCCCGACGGGTTCATGAACTACCCGATGAACCCCACCGACAAGGACAACTGGCACCGCCAGCCGAAGTCGCGTTCGGGCTATTCGACCCTGGTGCCGCTGGTGGCCAATTCGGCCTGGAGCCAGGCGCTGGGCCCGACGCACCTGGCTTGGATGTTCCAGAAGGAACCGCCGCAGGGCTGGCCGAAGCCGACCTATCCCGACGTCTGGTTCATGTACCGGACCAACCCGGCGATCTCTTTCTGGGACACGCCGCGGCTGACCGAGACCATGGCCGACTTCCCGTTCCTGGTGTCCTTCGCCTACACGCACGACGAGTCCAATCACATGGCCGACGTGCTGCTGCCCGATGCCACCGATCTGGAGAGCCTGCAGCTCATCCGCATCGGCGGCACCAAGTTCATCGAGCAGTTCTGGGACCATCAGGGCTTCGCGCTGCGCCAGCCGGTCGCCGCGCCGCCGGGCGAGTGCAAGGACTTCACCTGGATCGCCACGCAGCTGGCCAAGCGCGTCGGCCTGCTCGAGGCCTATAACAAGGCGATCAACCGCGGCGCCGCCGGCGTCGAGCTGTCGGTCGGCAACAAGAACTTCGCCCTCGAGCCCGAGAAGGAGCACTCGGTCGAGACGATCTGGGACGCGGTGTGCCGCGCCGCCTCGGCCGAGATTTCCGGCGGCGAAGACAGCGAAGGCCTCGACTGGTACAAGGAAAAGGGCTTCCGCGTCACCCCGATGTCGCGCCTCGACTGGTACCTGTATCCGACTTTGGCCGATCAGGGCCTGCGCTTCGAGATGCCCTATCAGGAGCGCCTCTACCGCATCGGCCTCGAGCTGGCCAACCGCATGCATGAGAACGACATGCACTGGTGGGACACCCAGCTCGACGAGTACCAGCCGTTCCCGGTGTACCACGACGTGCCGGGGGTGTGGTCGAAGGTGCTGGTCAAGGTCGGCAAGGACCCCAAGGACTACCCGTTCTGGCTGCTGACCGCCCGCTCGATGCAGTATGCCTGGGGCGGCAACGTCGGCGTGCAGATGATCCGCGAGGTGGCGATGAACGTCGCCGGCCACAACGGCGTGATCCTCAATCCCAGGACCGCTGAGGCGCTGGGCATCGAGGAGGGCGACGTCATCGAGGTGGCTTCGCATCTGCGCTCGGTCAAGGGCCAGGCGGTGCTGCGCCAGGGCATCCGCCCCGACACGCTGCTGATGATCGGCCAGTTCGGGCATTGGAAGACGCCGCTGGCCAAGGACTTCGATACCCCGAGCATGAACTCGCTGACGCCGATGGAGCTCGACCTGACCGATTCCACCGGTTCGGGCGCCGATCTCGTGCGGGTGAGTGTGCGTAAGGTCAAGGGAGGCGCCCAATGACCAAGTACGTTCTGGTCTCCGACCTGCGCCGCTGCGTCGGCTGTCAGACCTGCACCGCGGCGTGCAAGCATGCCAACGGCACGCCGCCCGACGTGCAGTGGCGCAAGGTGCTCGACATCGAGGTCGGCGAGTTCCCCGACGTCAGCCGCGTCTTCGTGCCCGTCGGCTGCATGCACTGCGACGAGCCGCCGTGCCAGGAAGTGTGCCCGACCACGGCCACCTTCAAGCGCGCCGACGGCATCGTCGACATCGACTACGACAAGTGTATCGGCTGCGCCTACTGCGTCATGGCCTGCCCCTATCAGGCCCGCTACAAGGTCGACGGCCCCAGCTGGGCCTACGGCGAACAGACGGCCTTGGAGAAGCAGCGCCCCTACGACAAGCGCATCGGCGTGGCGCAGAAATGCACCTTCTGCGTCGATCGCATCGACGAGGGCGTGGCCAACGGTCTGACCCCCGGCGTCGACCCGGCGGCCACCCCGGCCTGCGTCAACTCATGCCCGTCGGCCGGCCTGATCTTCGGCGATCTCGACAATCCCGACAGCAACGTCAGCAAGTTGCTGCGCGAGAACGAGACCTTCCGCATGCACGAAGAATTGGGCACCGGCCCCAACATCTATTACCTGTGGGAGCGGCGGTCATGAGCTCGGTCACGCAGTTCCGTGGCGTCAATCCGTGGCGCCAGACCTATTGGGATGGGCGGGCCGTCGGCAATTTCGTCGGCGGCGGCACCGGCACCGGCTTCTTGGCCATCGCCGCGGCGGCGGCCCTGGCCGGCGCCCCGGCGCGTTTCCTGGCCCTGGTCGGGCTGGTGTTCGTCGGCGTCGGACTGACCTGCGTCTGGCTGGAAATCGGTCGCCCATGGCGGGCGCTCAACGTGTTTCTCAACCCGCGCACGTCGTGGATGAGCCGCGAGGCGCTGCTGGCGCCGGTGGTGTTCGGCCTGGGCGGGCTCGCGGTGCTGTTCGACAGCACGGCGGCGCTGGTGGCGGCCGCGGTCGTCGGCTTGGCCTTCCTCTATTGCCAGGCGCGCATCCTGCAGGCGGCCAAAGGCATCCCGGCCTGGCGGCAGAAGGAAATCGTGCCGCTGGTCATCACGTCGGGGCTGAGCGAAGGATTCGGCATTTTCCTCGTCGCGGCGCCGTTGCTCGTCGAGTCCATGCCGCTGTGGCCGTCCGTGCTGATGCTGGTGGTGTTGGGCGCCCGGTTCGTCGCCCTGCGCGCCTATGTTGCCCGCATCGCCGGCGGTGCCGTGCCCAAGGCTTCGGCCAAGGCGCTGTTGCAGGTGGCGCCGGCGGTGATCTATGGCGGCCATCTTGCCCCGGCCGTGCTGCTCATCCTTGGCGCCGCCCTGGACCAATGGGCCATCGCGGCGCTCGCCGGCCTGCTCGCCGCTTTCGCCGGTTGGTGGTTCAAATTTGCCATAATTGTGAAGGCAGCCTATACACAAGGATATGCCATCCAGCATACTCCGGCGCGCACGCCGGGTTATGCCGGTGCTGGCGGCCACCCCGGCTGGTGAAGGGACGCCCCTATGTATGAAATCAGGTTCCATGGTCGCGGCGGACAAGGCGCCGTCCTGGCCTCGACCATCCTGGCCCAGGCCCTGGTCGAGGAAGGCCGCTATGCCGTAGCCATCCCCTCGTTCGGCTTCGAGCGCCGCGGCGCCCCGGTGGCCGCCTTCCTGCGCACCGACGACCGCGAGATCCGGTCGATGACCAACATCTACACGCCCGACTGCATTCTGTGCATCGATCCGACCATGTCGCGCAGTGTCGACATCTTCGCCGGCATGCATGACGGCGGCACCCTGGTGCAATGCACCAAGGACACCCCCGAGCAGATGAAGCTGCCGCCGAACCTGGGGCGCGCCGCGCTATGCGACGCCATTGGTATCGCCCTACCCATCTTCCGCCGCCCGATCACCAACACCATCATGCTGGGCGCCTTCGCCCGCGCCACCGGCATGGTGTCGCTGGAAGCGTTGAAGCGGGCGCTGGCCGCGTCCGACTTCCGTGATGCCGGCCTGAAGCAGAACCTTGAGGCGGTCGAGCGCGGCTTCGAGGAAACCACTGTCTACGACATGGCGGGAGCCACGGCATGATCAAGCAGTCCAAGCCGTTCTTCGACGCCAAGTCGGTCCCCAACGACCTGGCGCCCATCGCCGCCGAACTGTCGACGATGCTGCCCGGCGACTGGCGCGCCCTGCGCCCGGTGGTCGATCGCGACAAGTGCGTCAAATGCGCCATCTGCTGGATCTACTGTCCGGTGCAATGCATGATCGAGCGCCCGACATGGTTCCAGCCCAATCTCGACACCTGCAAGGGCTGCGGCGTCTGCGCCCAGGAATGCCCGCACCACGCCATCGCCATGGTCGATGAGTATGCGGAGTCCGACCAATGAGCAACATCTCCAACATTTCCGAGGTGACCGTCGTCGACGGTAACGAAGCGGCGGCCCTGGGCGTGGTCCTCGCCCAACCCGACGTGGTCGCCGTCTATCCGATCACGCCGCAATCGTCGCTGGTCGAGTATGTCTGCAAGTTCGTCGCCGACGGCACGCTGAAGGCCGAGCTGATCAATGCCGAGGGCGAGCACTCGGTGATGTCGTCGCTGCAGGGCGCCATGCTGGCCGGCGCCCGCGTCTATACGGCGACGTCGGGCCCCGGCCTCGCCTTCATGTACGAGCCCTACATCCGCGCCCCCGGCCTGCGCCTGCCCATGGTGATGAGCCTGGTCACCCGCGACACCCTGACCCCGCAGTGCGTGTGGGGCGGCCATCAGGACGCCATGGGCGTGCGCGACTGCGGCTGGATGCAGGTCTATTGCGAGACCGTGCAGGAAGTGCTCGACACCGTCGTCATGGCCTACAAGATCGCCGAGCATCACGACGTGATGCTGCCGATCAACGTCTGCCACGACGGCAACTATCTGTCCTACGGCGTGTCGCGCGTCGAGATCCCGCTGCAGGCCGAGGTCGATGACTTCCTTGGCCCCAAGGACGTCAACTGGCACGTCGCCCTCGACCCCGACCGGCCGATGGGCGTCGACCCGCTGACGGGCGGCGCCGGCGGCCCCGGCCCGGCGATGTTCGTGCGCTACCGCAAGGGCCACATGCGGGCGATGCAGGATGCGCTGCAGGTCATCACCGAGGTCCACGAGGACTGGGGACGCCGCTTCGGCCGCAACTGGGCGCCGCTGGTCGAGGAATATCGCCTGGACGGCGCCGAGACGGCGCTGATCACCATCGGCAGCATGACCGGCGCCGCCAAGGATGCCGTCGACGCCGCCCGCGAGCGCGGCGAAAAGGTCGGCCTGATCAAGGTCAAGACCTTCCGGCCGTTCCCGGTCGAGGCCGTGATCAAGGCCATTTCCAAGGTCAAGGCGATCGGCGTCGTCGACCGCTCGGTCAGCTTCGGCTGGGATTGCGGCCCGCTGTACCAGGACGTGCTGGCGGCGCTGCACCGGCTGCCGACGAAGGTTCCGGCGGTGTCGTTCATCGGCGGCCTCGCCGGTGCCGACATCACCGACGGCCACTTCCATCAGGCGATGGCCATCACCGCCCGCGCCCTTGCCGGGGATGTCCCGGCCGGGCCCGTGTGGCTCAACGAGAAGGACTAGGAAGGCGATGCCGCAAGCCAAGTATCTGATCGTCGGCGGCAGCCATGCCGGTCTCGAGGCGATGGACGCCATCCGTCGGCACGACCCCGAGGGCAGCATTGCCGTGCTGACCCGTGACGACCGCCTGCCTTACTCGCCCACCATCCTGCCCTACATCGTCTCGGGCCGCTCCGAGCCGGGCAAGGTGGTGCTGCGCGACGAGGCGTATTTCGCCAGCATCGGCACGACCTTCGTGCCCAACGCCACGGTGGCGGCGATCGCCCCCGAGCGTCGCGCCGTAACGTTGGCGGGTGGCGGCGAGTGGTCCTATGAAAAGCTGCTGATCGCCACCGGGGCGCGCCCGTCGACGCCGCCGGTCAAGGGCCTCGACCAGCTGCCGTTCCACGTGCTGCGCAGCATGGACGATGCCCTGGACCTGCGGCACGCGCTGGGCAAGGTGAAGAGCGCCGTGGTGCTGGGCGCCGGCCTGGTCGGCATGCACGCCGCCGAAAATCTGCTGAAGGCCGGGGCCAAGGTGACGGTGGTCGAGATGCGGCCGCAGGTGCTGCCGGGCTATTTCGACGCCGATGCCGCCAAGATGATCGAAGACGTGTTCACCGCCAAGGGCGCCCGCATGCTGCTTGGCCGCTCGGCCGCAAGCGTCGCGGCTGAGGGCGCAGGCTATCGGGTGACATTGGCCGACGGCGAGGCGATCGACGCCGAACTGCTGCTGGTGGCGGCCGGCGTGACCCCGGAAACCGGTTTCCTCGCCGGCACCGGCATCACCGTCGAGCGCGGCGTCGTCGTCGACAACCGTATGCGCACCAACGTCGACGGCATCTGGGCGGCGGGCGACGTCACCCAGGCCGACGATTTCTTCGGCGCCGGAAAGGTCGTCGGCGGCATCCTGCCGGCGGCGGTCGAGCAGGGGCGCACCGCCGGCATGGACATGGCCGGCGACCCGACGCGCAAGCGCTTCCCCGGCAACGTGCCGATGAACACCTATTCCTTCTTCGGCAACTACGCCTTCTCGGTGGGGCAGGCGGCGGCGGCCGGCGACGGCTTCGAGGAGCATCGCCACGTCAACGGCTCGTACCTGCGCATCGTGCTCAAGGACGATCGCCTGTGGGGCATCGCCGGCATCAACACCGCCTTCGACGCCGGCATCATGTGGCAGTTGATCCTGCGTCGCACCAATTTGGCGCCGGTCAAGGAGGCGTTTGTGGCCAACCCGAGGGACGTCGGCCGCGCGCTGATGTCCCGGAACTGGCGCTGAGGGAGGCGCGGCATGGGCAAGAGTTTCTCCACCATCCGCTTCGTCCCCGAGATGTGCGACGGCTGCAACAAGTGCATGACCGCCTGCGCCGTCGCCAAGTCGGGTACCGAGGACCTCATCCATTCGCGCATCAGCATCGTGCAGGCGGCCGACAAGCGCTATGAGCTGGCGTTGTGCCGCCAGTGCGCCGAGCCGAAATGCGTGATGAACTGCCCGTCGACCGCCCTGACCAAGAACTTGGCCAACGGCGTCATCGACTGGGACATGGACAAGTGCGTCAACTGCCTGATCTGCACTGCGGCCTGCGCCTATGGCGGCATCACCTACGAGGCCGAGCTTGGCCACGTCTCGAAGTGCGACACCTGTGACGGCAACCCGGCCTGCGTCACCGCTTGCGACCGTGGCGCCCTGCGCTGGGAGACCCATGCCGACGTGTTCAATGCCCAGGGCGACAAGGAAGACCTGTTCGCCCCCGGCCTGTCGGCGTGCCAGGGCTGCAACTCGGAACTGCTGATCCGCCACACCTTGCGCCATGTCGGCTCGGAAACCGTGGTGGCGGCGCCGCCCGGTTGCATCCCCGGCATGGGCACCGTTGGCTACAACGGCAAGACCGGCACCAAGGTGCCGGTGTTCCATCCGCTGCTCACCAACACCGCCTCGATGCTGGCTGGCCTCAAGCGTCAGTACAACCGGGTCGGGCGCAATGTCACGGCGCTGGCGCTGGCCGGTGACGGCGGCACCGCCGACGTCGGCTTCCAGTCGCTGTCGGGCGCGGCCGAGCGCGGTGATCAGGTGCTGTTCGTGTGCGTCGACAACGAAGGCTACATGAACACCGGCATGCAGGCCTCGGGCGCCACGTCGTTCGGCTCGTGGACGTCGACGACGCCGGTGGGCGAGGTCATGCAGGGCAAGGGCACCGACGCCAAGGACCTGCCCACCGTCATGATGATGCACAACTGTGCCTACGTCGCGACGGCGTCGACCGCCTTCCTCGAGGACTATCACCGCAAGCTGGAGAAGGCGCTCGAGGCGTCGAAGACCGGCTTCGCCTACCTGCACGTCTATGCCCCGTGCCCGACCGGCTGGCGTTTCGCCGCTTCGATGACGACGGAAGTGTGCCGGCGCCAGGTCGAAAGCAACTTTGTCACGTTGTGGGAATACGACCGCGGCCAGGGGCTGCGCTTCTCGCGGCCGGTCGATCGGCCGCGGCCGCTGGAAGACTATCTCCGCATCATCGGCAAGTATAAACACCTGGACGAGGCGCAGATCGCGCACATCCAGGATTGGGTCAACCGCAAGGTCGCATTCCTGCAGAAGTTCGTCGCTACGGAGGCCGTCGCTTGAGGCCCCGGGCCAACACGGGTGGCGGCGAACTTGATCATGGGAGGGAGTAAGTGAGCGTTCAAACTGTCTCTGGGTACATGTTTGCGCCCGATATCGAGACGATGCCGCGCGAGAAGCTGGCGGAACTCCAGCTCGAGCGCCTGAAGAAGACGGTGCGCCACGCCTACGACAACGTGCCGCACTACAAGAAGGCCTTCGACGACAAGGGCGTCCATCCCGACGACCTGAAGACGCTTGCCGACATCGCGCGCTTCCCCTTCACCGTGAAGACGGACCTGCGCGACAACTATCCTTTCAAGCTGTTCGCCGTTCCGCGTGAGCAGGTCGTGCGCCTGCACGCCTCGTCGGGCACCACCGGCAAGCCGACGGTCGTCGGCTACACCAAGGACGACATCAGCATGTGGGCCGACTTGGTGGCGCGTTCGCTGGCCGCCGCCGGCGCCCGACCGGGCAGCGTCGTCCACAACGCGTACGGCTACGGCCTGTTCACCGGCGGCCTCGGCGCACACTACGGCGCCGAGCGTCTGGGCGCCACCGTCACGCCGATGTCGGGCGGCAACACCGAAAAGCAGATCACGCTGATCCAGGACTTCGGTGCCGAGGTGCTTCTCGCCACCCCGTCCTATGCCCTCAACATCGCCGAGCTGGCCGAGAAGGAGGGCGTCGACCTCAAGAACGGCACCCTGCGCGTCGGCGTGTTCGGCGCCGAGCCGTGGTCCGAGGCGATGCGCCAGGAACTCGACGAGCGCCTGGGCATCAAGTCGATCGACATCTATGGCCTGTCCGAGATCATGGGCCCGGGCGTCGCCTGCGAATGCCAGGAGCGCGCCGGCCTGCACGGCTGGGAAGACGCCTTCCTGTTCGAGGTCGTCGATCCCGATACCATGGAGCCCCTGCCGCCGGGCAGCGTCGGTGAGTTGGTGATCACCACCCTCACCAAGCAGGCCCTGCCGATGATCCGCTACCGCACGCGCGACATCACCAAGGTGACCACCGATCGCTGCGCCTGCGGCCGCACCCATCTGCGCATCCTGCGCGTCACCGGCCGCAACGACGACATGCTGATCATCCGCGGCGTCAACGTCTTTCCGTCGCAGATCGAATCGGTGCTCGTCGGTCTCGAAGGCATTGCGCCGCACTATCAGCTGGTGGTCGAGCGCAAGGGATCGCTGGACCACCTGACCTGTGAGGTCGAAGCCGAGGCCGGCCTGCCGGACTGGGACTACCCACGCGTCGCCAAGGCGGTGCAGCATCACATCAAGTCGATGGTCGGCGTCACCTGCAACGTGCAGATGAAGGGGCCGGGCGAGATTCCGCGTTCGATGGGCAAAGCGATTCGCGTGCGTGACCTGCGCCGGCAAGGCTGATAAAAGTATCGCGCATACGTGATCTGCGCGATTAGCATGGCTAATAATAAGAACAGGGCGGAACAGCCCGCGCCCCCGCCGGCAGGGGACAAGAGCCGAGGGAAGGGAGGACCACGTGTCCGAGTTCTTGCAATACATGTTCTCCGGGGTGACGGTGGGGGCGATTTACGCCCTCGCCGGCCTCGGCTTCTCCATCATCTACAACTCCAGTCATGTGATTAACTTCGCCCAAGGCGAGTTCATCATGATCGGCGGCATGGCAACGGTTTCGCTGTTCGCCATGGGCCTGCCGCTGCCGGTCGCCATCATGCTGGCGATCCTCGCCACCATGCTGGTCGGCCTGGCATTGGAGAAATTCGCGGTCGAACCGGCGCGCAACGCCGACGTGGTGACGATCATCATCATCACCATCGGCGCTTCGATCTTCCTGCGCGGTGTCGCCCAGGTCGTCTGGGACAAGAACTTCCACGCCCTGCCGGCCTTCTCCAGCGATGAGCCGATCAACATCTTCGGCGCGGTACTGATGCCGCAGAGCCTGTGGGTGATCGGTGTGTCGCTGCTGTGCATCGTGGCGCTGTACTGGTTCTTCAACCGGACCATCTACGGCAAGGCCATGCTGGCCACCTCCTACAACCGGCTAGCGGCGCAGTTGGTCGGCATCGGCGTCAAGAAGGTGCTGGCGGCAAGCTTCGCCCTGTCGGCGATGTTGGGCGCCATCGGCGGCATCGTGGTCACCCCGATCACCTTCACCTCCTATGACAGCGGCATCATGCTCGGCCTCAAGGGCTTCAGCGCCGCCGTGCTCGGCGGCCTCGGCAACGGCCTGGGCGCCGTGGTCGGCGGGCTGATCGTCGGCATTGCCGAGGCGGTGGGGGCGGGGTACCTGTCCTCGGCCTACAAGGATGCCATCGCCTTCATCATCATCCTCGTCGTGCTGGTGTTCATGCCCAACGGGCTGTTCGGCAAGCACGGCACCGAGCGGGTGTGACCATGAACGGACGCTACGCGGCGCTTCTGGCGCTGGCTGCCATCATCGCGGCCCTGCCGCCGCTGATGCCCAACAACTATTACTACGACATCGCCATTCACGCCGGCTTCAACGCCATCGTCGTCGTCGGCCTCAATCTGCTGATGGGCTATGCCGGCCAGATCAGCCTCGGCCATGCCGGCTTCTTTGGCCTCGGCGCCTACGCCTCGGGCATTCTCACGTCCCGCTACGGGTGGCCGCCGGGCCTGGCCATGCTGACCGGCGCTGCCGGCGTCGCGCTGATCGCCTATCTGGTGGCACGGCCGATCCTCAAGCTCAAGGGCCACTATCTGGCCATGGCGACCCTGGGCGTCGGCATCATCATCTCGATCGTCCTCAACACCGAATCCTGGCTGACCGGCGGGCCCGACGGCTTGATGGTCGACTACTTCTCGGTCGCCGGCATCACCTTGAAGGGCGAGCAGACCTGGTATTGGGTGGTCGGCGGCGTGCTGCTGTTGGCGGTGTGGTTGGCGACGAACATCGTCGAGTCGCCGGTGGGCCGCGCCCTTCGTGCGGTGCACGGCTCCGAGGTGGGTGCCGAAGTGGTCGGCGTCGACACCGCGCGGTGCAAGGTGATGGTGTTTGTCGTCTCGGCGGTGTTCGCCTCGGTGGCGGGCAGCCTGTTCGCCCACTACGCGGGCATGATCACACCAGCCAAGGCCGGATTCTTCCATTCCGTCGAACTGGTGACGATGGTGGTTCTGGGCGGAATGGCCTCGACCTACGGCGCCGTCGTCGGCGCGGTGATCCTGTCGGCGCTGCCGCAGTTCCTCACCACCTTCGAGGACTATGAGCAGATCATCATGGGGGGCATCATGATGGGCACGATGATCTTCATGCCGCGCGGCTTGCTGCCGTCGCTTAAGCTGATGTTCCGCCGGTGGAGGAATGCATGAGCCTGCTGCGCGTAGACAAACTCAGCAAGGAGTTCGGTGGCGTCCACGCCGTCCAGGACTTGTCCTTCACCGTCGAGAAGGGCCACATCCACTCGATCATCGGCCCCAACGGCGCCGGCAAGACCACGCTGTTCAACCTGATTACCGGCGTCTACAAGCCGACTACGGGCAACATCCGTCTGGAGGATCAAGACATCACCAACAAGGCGCCGTCGCAACTGGCGGCGCTGGGGATGTCGCGCACGTTCCAGAACCTTCAGGTGTTCTTCAACATGACGGCGCTCGAGAACGTCATGGTCGGCCATCACCTGCATCTCGACCAGCGCCTGCTGCCGGCGCTGTTCCGCTTGCCCTCGCTCGTCCGCCGCGACCGTGAATGCCGGGTGCTGTGCCGCGAGCTGCTCGAATTCGTCGGCCTGTCGCGTTACGTCCATGCCGAGGCCTCGGCGATGCCCTATGGCGCCCTCAAGCGCCTGGAGATCGCCCGGGCCCTGGCGGTGCAGCCCAAGATCCTGCTGCTCGACGAGCCGGCGGCCGGCCTCAACGCGACCGAAAGCCGCGAGATCGACGAGGTCATCGTCAAGGTCGCCGAGAGCGGCATCACCGTCGTGCTGGTCGAGCACGACATGAAGATGGTGATGGGCATCTCCAACCACATTCTGGTGCTCGACTACGGACGCAAGCTGGCCGAGGGCACGCCCCAGGAAATCGGCAGCAACCCGGAAGTGGTCGCCGCTTATCTGGGGGCGGTGGCCTAAGCGCCGCCCGCGCCGTCTGTCGCAACAACGCCACCCGCCTGCGGGCGTGGTGGCGTTTCTGTTCGCGCTCATGACTTATGTACACCCCGTGCGCGAATGGTTGCGCGGGCCATCGAAAGGTGGCATCCTCCTCGCAATTGCAAGTCAGTCGCAGTCGCAATGCAGGAGGAACGGAATGCATGTTGCCTGGCAGCGTGGAGGCTTCGCCACGGAGCGTCTGGAAGCGCGCGACCTGATCTGGCTTTCCACGCTGGGCGCTGCCACGCGCCGGCGTATTTCGCTGGATGCTCCCCTGTTCGCCATCGATGAGCTTGCCGGCTTCGCCTGGCGACCGGCGCGCGATGTCGTGGCGGCCGGCATCGATGAAATGCTGCGCCTGGGCTGCCTGGAACTGCACGAAGGCGGCGCCGAGCCCCTGCTGGGCACGACGGCCGAGGGGCACGCCTGCCTTCTCGGGTTGATGGCGGCGAAGCTGGAACGGCCGCGGGCGTTGCTCGGCCAGGTGGGCGTACGCCTCAAGCTGGCCTACCTCGATCTGCTGCCTGCCAACCGCCGGCGGCAGGTCCTGGCCGACCTGATAGCCGATCACGAGCGGGAAATCGCCTCGTTGCGGCTCGATCTGGGCCCGGCTTGGTGCGGGTTGCCCGGGCGCCGCTGGCTGGCCGCGGACGACGAACGCCTGCGACATGATTTGGCGCTCCTGCGCCAGTTGCTGGCCGAGGAAATCGGGCGGGGGGTGAGCGTACCCTGTGCGCTGGCCCGCCGGGCCTGAGGAGACCTCCATGATGGGACAAGCCTCGGGTGTCGCCCCGGTCGTGGCAGCGGCGGGCAATAAGCGACGGCGCAAGCTGTGGGAGATCGAGGGGCGCTGGCACTGCACGATCATCGGCACCTGCCTGACGCTGCGTGAGCTCCGCAAGCTGGCGGCCAAGGCAGGCATCGTCAACGCCGCGGACATGACCGACTACCAGCTGCACGGCGCCTTCGTCAGCCTTGTGGCGCAGCAGGGGGTGGTGGCCAAGCTGGTACACAAGACGTTGGAGCGCAAATACGCCAGCCACGTCACCCGCTTTGCCCGCGCCACCAGCGCCGGGGAACTAGTGCGGCTGTGGGAGAGCCATGTGCGTGACGGCGATGTGCCGGGTCCGGCATGGGCGGTGATCAGCCACCCGGCCGCCACCGCCGAGGTCCGCGACCGTGCCTATGGCGAGGTCCACATGCTGTCGCACCTCTCCGGCGCCTCGCTGCGCGCCGATCTGCGCCGCATTGCCGAGATCGAGCGCCAGGCGGCGGAAGCCTCGCAGCAGCTCGGCGCCAGCCAGAACCAATATCGCGCCGCCACGGCGCAGATCGCCGAGCTGAAGCATCAGCTCGCCGCCGGCATGCTGCTTCAGCGCCGGTGCGAGCACCTCGAGGCGCGGGTGGCGGAGCTGGAGAACGGCGCCGCGGTCGCCGAACTCAAGGCCCAGCTGGCGCAGATGACGGCGGCGCACGACAAGGCCGTCCGCCGCGGCGAAGCCGCCGAGCGTCGGCTGGCGCAGCGCGACGAAGAGGCTGGCCTGCTGACCGAGGAAAATGTCTACCTGACCCGCGCCGTTGCCGAACTGCGCCAGCAGATCGACACCGCGCGGCCCGAGGTCGATGACGAGGGCAATGACTGCCCCAACCTCGGTGGTCGCTGCATTCTTTATGTCGGTGGCGCCCACCGCATGGTGCCGCACCTGCAGGCGCTGATCGCGCGCTGCAACGGCGAGCTGCTGTACCACGACGGCGGGCTGGAGGAGGGGGCCGGGCGGCTGGTCGGCGCGCTGTCACGCGCCGACGCCATCGTTTGCCCGATCAGCTGCGTGAGCCACGATGCCGTGGATCACATCAAGCGCAGCTGTCGCAAATGTGCCAAACCGTTCGTTCCCCTGCGCAGCTCGGGCCTGTCGGCATTCATGCGCGGGCTGAAACTGCTGTCGGTTCCCGCCGTCGAGGGATCGGCATCGTAGGCGCGAGGCGCCGGGGGCTCAGCCCCCGGCGATCGCCGGAACCAACGTCACCTCGTCGCCCGAGCACAACGCCGCCTGGGCCTCGCCCGACAGCAGCACCTTGCCGTTGACGGCGAAGTTGACGTGGCTGTCGTCGAGGCTGGCGTCGGGCAGGCGGCGCTTGAGGGCGGCGCGCAGCTCGACGACGTTCGACACCGGCTCGTCGACCACCACCACCTTGTCCGAGGCGCCCGGCAGCGGCCGCGGCAGCTCGACCCTGATGGCAGAACCGGTGACCACGCCGGCCAGCTTGGCATGCCAGTCGGCGGCGGGGACGCCGTCGGCGGTCAGGCCCGTGACCTGATAGAAGCGCTGCTTCATCTTGGCGAACTCGTCGCGGTCGATCTTGGCGCCCTTGAACGGCCCGTGGGTGTTGCCTTCCTCGAACCAGCGCGCCGGCAGGGTGTCGTCTTCGGGCCGCAGGCCGATACGCCAGTTGATCAAGTGCTCGATGCCGCTGATGTTGCGGCCGACCTCCTTGAGGTCGTCCTCGCTGAAGGCCTCGCCGGTGAGGACCTCGAGCAGGGGGCCGAAATCCTCGAAGCCCGGCAGGCTCGGCGAGTTGAACAGCTTGGTGTCGAAGCGGCAGTGGCCGAGCGAATCACCCACCGCGAACGTGTTTTCGCAGGTGCGGATCGCCAGTTCCTTGCCGTCGTAGGCGTCGGGTTCGGGCGAGACATAGCCGCCGTAGAGCGCCGCCTTGATCTCGGGGTTGTCGTTGATGTGGGCGTTGATTTCCAGGGTCGGGCGGTTGCGCAGGTGGTCGAAGCCGCGCGTCGCCACCGCCAAGCCGAGCGCGAAGCCCTTGAGGATGCGCGCGTCGTGCGGGTCCGACTGGAACAGGCCCTTGACCTGCATGCAGTAGCGCATCGCCTCGTCGGGATAATGGCCGCGCTCGACGGCGCGGGCCCCATCGGCGATGACGTTGCCGAAGCCCTCGCGCTTCGCCGTCATGAACAGCAGCTGTTCGACCGCCTTGAAATTACCCCACGACAGGTCGAGGCCGCCGGTGGTGTTGGGGCCGATGATGCGGCGCTGCCACAGCTCCATCGCCCAGGCGATGGCGCCGCCGGCCGAGGCCGAATCGAGCCCCAAATCGTTGAGGATGTTGTTGAGGCGCAGCGTCTGCTCGGGCTCGGTGATGCCGATGTTCGGCCCGAACTTGCCGAGGGTGACGTATTCGGGGCCGTCGCCCTTGTCGTACTTGTCGAACTTGCCGTCGCCGTCGCGGCCCTGCCACGTGCGCGTGCGCTCGTGCGCGACGCCGACCTGGCTCTTGTCGTAGCTGGCATTGCCCTTGAGGCCGATCTGGGCGTTGGCACCCCAGCCGCCCTTGCCCTCGGGCGTCATGTCGTTGAGCGGCCGGCAGCGCACCGGGCACTTCAGGCAGCCGTCGGTGCCGGGACGATAGGGATCGATGTTGTCGGCGTCGAGCGAATCGACCCAGCCGGTTTCCTGGTTGTTCTTGGTGTTGAGCGCGCCCAGCGCCCGGCTCGGCTTGTACAGGAACGGCGTGCCGGTCTTGCGCAGCGCGTTCTTGATGACGCTGGTGGCCAGGATCTTGTCCATGAACGGCTTGGTCAGCGCCTTGAGTTCGGGCGACGGCTCGGTCTGCGGCAGCTTGCCGTGGACGAGGATGGCCTTGAGCTTGAGCGCGCCCATCTTGGCGCCGCCGCCGCCGCGCGCCCAGATCGCCTTGATGCCGCCCATGATGCCGGCCGAGGCGACTAGATTCTCGCCGGCCGAGGTGATGCGGGCCAGCGCCATGTCCTTGCGCTCGCGGCATTTGAAGTCGTGCTCGATGGCGGCACAGGTGTCGAGGTTGTCGAGGCCCGCATAGGCGCGGGCGTCGTGGAAGGTGACCTCGTCGAAGGCGATGCGCAGCAGGGTCCACTCGGCAGCCTTGCCGTAGAGCACGATGTGGTCGTAGCCGTGCTTCTTCACCCAGCTCGGGAAAAAGTCGCCGCCGCTGCTGTCGAGCAGCGCCCGGCTGTCGGGAGAAATGCTGGTGAAGTTGCCGCGGGTGGAGGCGGGCACCGAGCCGCAGAACGGGCCGGTGCCGAAGATCAGCGGGATCTCGGGATCGGTGGCTTTCTTGCCTTCCTGCATCAGGTTGTAAAGCAGATACATGTTCGCGCCGCGGCCGCCGAGGAAGGTGCGCAGCACTTCGCGCGGCAGGTAGGCGCGCCGGGTCTCCTGGCGCTCGAGGTCGACGAACAGCGTCGCGCCTTGGCCACGATACTGCGGTTCGTTCTTAAGCCGATCGAGCAGCCGCTCCACCCGTGCCCTGATGTCCATCACAGCCTCCCTCAGGCCTTTTGCAGGCAAATTGTTTGGTGTCCAAACTATCGCAAGGTCAGCGACCGAAATCAAGGAAATTTACCAGGAGCAATGGAGGGCCGCAGAAGGCCGGCGGGAGTAGCCGAAAAGCCGCGCGACGGCACGCGAAGGGGGCCGCGGATTCGGAGGGGAAGCAGTGGGCTGCGGAACGCGGGTGCTACTCGCCCATATTGAGCAACAGGCCGCGCCGCCGGGCGACATGAAACACGTAAAGGAAAAAGGTAGCGGCAAGGGCGACATAGACGACGACGAGGGCCGCCGCCGACAGCAAGAGGTCGTAGCGCACACCGCTGCCGAACATGATGCTGCGCATGCCCTCAAAGACGTGGGCGGGCGGCATGGCCCAGGCGATCATCTGGACCCAGCCCGGCATCACGTCGATGGGATAATAGATGCCCGAGATCGGCGCGATGGCGAACACCAGGACCCAGGCCAGGCTCTCCGCGCCGAGGCCGAAGCGCAGCACCAGCGCCGACACCGCCATGCCGATGGCCCAGCCGCTCATCATCAGCAGCGTAAAGAACGCCAGCAGCGGCAAGCCCAGCTCGAACACCGAATAGCCGAAAAAGGGAATGGCCAGCAGCGCCGCCGGCAGGATCCCGATCAGGGTCCGCAGGAAACTCATCACGACCAGCGCTGCCAGCAGTTCGCCAGGCCGCAAGGGGCTGACCGACAGATGGCCGAGATTGCGCGACCACATCTCTTCCATGAACGACAGCGACAGGCCGAGATTGCCGCGGAACAGCACGTCCCACAGCAGGACGGCGCCGAGAAAGATGCCGCCGGCCTGGGCGACCACGCTGGAATTGCCGGCGAGGAACTGGGTGATGAAGCCCCAGATTACCATGGACACGGTCGGCCAGTAGGCCAGTTCCAGAATCCGTGGCCACGAGCCGCGCAGCAGGTAGAAGTAGCGCAACACCATGGCGCCGACGCGCCGCCATGAGAAGCGGGTGAAGCTGGACGAGGCCTGGGCGATCACTGGGCGGCTTCCACCGCGGCGTGCGGCCGCCGCGCGATGTCGAGGAACACCTCTTCGAGGTTCTGGCGGCCATAGCGCTGGATTAGCTCCTGCGGCGCCCCCTCATCGACGATCTCGCCGGTCTTCATCATCATCACATGCTCGCACAGCCGCTCGACCTCGCTCATGTTGTGCGACGCCATCAGGATGGTCGCCCCCGTCTGGCACTGATAGTTTTGGAAATAGCCGCGCACCCAGTCGGCGGTGTCGGGGTCGAGCGAGGCGGTCGGCTCGTCGAGCAGCAACAATTCCGGTTCGTTGAGCAGTGCCTTGGCCAAGGCCACGCGCGTCTTCTGCCCTGCCGACAGTTTGCCCGCCAGCCGCTTCATCAGATCGTGGATGTCGAGATCGCGGGCCAGGGATGCGATGCGGTCTCGCACGTGGCGAATGCCGTACAGGTGGGCATAGACGGTCAGGTTCTCGCCAACCGTCAGCCGATGCGGCAGGTCGACATAGGGGCTGGAGAAGTTGACCCTGGGCAGGACGCGGTGCCGGTTGACCAGCATGTCCTCGCCCAGCATCTGGATACGGCCCGCCGTCGGCAGCAGCAATCCCAGCAACATCGAGATCGTCGTCGTCTTGCCGGCGCCGTTCCCGCCAAGCAGGCCGTAGGTGACGCCGGTCGGCACGGTGAAGCTGACGTCATGTACGGCGAGCACGTCGCCGAACCGGCGCTCGAGGTTTGCGACGTGGATGGCTGGATGGGACATGGGGGTGAATATAGGGCTATAGGCGCGCCGGCGCCAGAAAGGGTGTCAACGGTTGCGCAGGCTGCCGCGTCGCCGGGTCTCGTCCGACAGCATCGCCTCGATGAAGCGGCCCTGAAAAAGGGTAATCCCGAGCGATTGGCCGAACTCGACCGCTTGGCGGCTTTCGCAGCGCGCCAGGATGATGCGGCTGGGCCCACAGCGGTCGACCGCCTCGACAAGGGAGGCGACCTGATCCTGATCGCCCATCTCGGGATGCCAATAGATCTTCACGAGATCGGCATCCAGGCGGTCGCGATCGATGAAGGGCAGGGTGAGATGGGTGAGGCCGTCGATGCAGATGCGATAGCCGCGTTCGTGGGCGAAATCGCGGGCGAACAGATAGGCGCCGGGATCGGCGAAGATGTCGATCGTCTGCAATTCCAGCACGATGGTGTCGCGCATGCCGGCGCGGACATTGTCGTCGAACACCAGGAAATCGGGCGAGAGTAGGGTGCTGACATTGAGATTGATGCTGATGTGGCCGGTCAGCGTGCGGTCATCGTGCTTGTTCAGCATCGACAGAACGCGGCGATCGAGGGTCTCGGTGAGATGCTGGAACAGCCAGCGGTCACTGGTGAGATCGCCGTGCGGCAGGACCGT
This sequence comes from Rhodospirillaceae bacterium, assembly GCA_036675815.1. Taxonomy (GTDB): domain Bacteria; phylum Pseudomonadota; class Alphaproteobacteria; order Rhodospirillales; family Magnetospirillaceae; genus JAKFEE01. The sequence continues at coordinate 75,657 of JAKFEE010000028.1, read as the reverse complement.
GTCGCGCAGGTCGCCGATCGAGACGAATACCTCGCTGAATGTCGGCTGGGGTGACGCCTTGTCGACGATCGAGCAGACGGTCTGGCGCCGCAGCAGGTTGGCCAGGTCCGCCTGGCCCAGCACCTCTTCCATGCGGGCCAGCAGCAAGGGCGTCAGCGGCTCGCCGCTGGGTGCACTGCTCTTGTGCTCAATGGTCTGGCTGGCCTGCTCCGCCATGCGGCGGTCCCGTTCGTCCTCGCCCAGCGCCTTGGCCAGGGCGAGGAGCGTGTCGTAATCCTGGTCAAGTCGATACCAGGTGGCGAAGGCGCCCGGGCGTTCACGGCCACTGTCGGCCAGGAGGGGATCGTCGCTGAACAGGAAGCGCAGACGAACGACGGCCCCTTCGACATCGCCCAGGCAGGAATCCTTGAAGATGAACATCAAGTCGGTGTTGCTGAGGACGAATACCTGCCCCTGCAACGCCCGGACCAGGCTTTCGAAGGCGGTGGCGGCGATGCGGATGTGCTGCTCGCGGCGATTGGCCGGCAGCAACCCCGACAGATGGATGTGGACGGCCCCGCGCCCGTTCCGGTGGCGGGACAGGTGCCGTAGGTAGTCGAGCAGGAAATGCTCCTGCCCCGGCAGCCGCCTGGTGGTCATGCAGGCCCCCCCGCGCCGGGCCGAGTCGGCGCCCGCAGGCGCGGCAAGGCGTCGAGGGCCTGATGGTCGTGACAGGCGGTTCGCAGCGGGCCGGCTATGACGCCATGCCGCGCCATGCATTGGGCAAGGGTGCAGTGCTTGGACTGGGGGCACCTCGCCATGGCCATCGCCGCCTGCATGGCGTCGACGTAGCGGCCCTGGAAGCACTGAATGCCAGCGCCCAAGCCCCAGCGGATCGCAGCCTCGGAATCGCACCGGCCCAGAACGACCCGTTCCATGCCGATACGAGCCGTCGCCTGGCCGAGATCGAGGTCGGCATCGCGATCGAGGAAGTCGGGACTCCAGAACAACTTGACCAGGTCGGCGCCATACCGGCGGATGTCGGCGAACTGCAGCGTCAGCGGAGTGACGCCGTCGAGCAGGACCTTGTGTCCCATGGCCTGCAGCGTGTCGCGGGCGTAGCAATAGCTGCCGAGGTCGGCAAACACATCGACGATCTGAACCTCGACCATCACGGCGACGCCGCGGCCCGCCATCGCCTCGACGAACTGCCGAAACTCGGGGCTGTAGGTAGTGGCGATGTTGAGGTTCACGCTCAGCATCGGCGGCATACGTTGGAGGGGGCTCTCCATCACCATCGCGAGCAGGCGCTGGTCGAGGGTTTGGCTGAGATGCTGAAACAGCCAGCGATTGCCGAGAAGATTGAGACGCGGCGCTAGGGCGCGCTGCAACTCGGCAATCGCGACGAAGACCTCCTGATAGGCGATTTCCGCGCCCTCGCGCTCGGTGAGACGAATCGCCGACTGCCGGCGGACCACGGCAGCCACGTCGAAATTGGCCACCTTTTCCAGGGCGTCATGCAACTGGCGGGGGCGTATGGGCGGTAACGCCGCCGCTTGCCGGCCGCGATTGCGCCGGCGCACGCCATCGTCGAGACGCCGGGCGAGCGCCAGGAACGCATCGTATTCCGTGGCGAGTTCGTACCAGTCGCAGAACTGGTCACGGCCGTTGCCGGCATCGCCGTAGGTCAGCGGGTCCTTGCCGAACAAGCCGCGCAGGCGAAGAACCATGGCGTCGAGTTCGGCGGGCCGGGCATCCTTGCACAGCAAGACGATGTCGGCATTGCTGAGAAAGAAAACCTGGCCGCGGTAGATCTGCACCAAAGGGTCGAGCATGCGCCCGGCGACGCGCAGATGCGCCTCTTCGCGATTGTACGGGCGCAGCTTGGACAGATGCAGATGAATGGCCGTGCGGCCGCGACGGATGCGGCCGACGCGCTCCGCCGCCGCCAGAAGAAGGCTCTCCTGCGTCACTACTTCCGGCTCGGGCAGTATCGCCTTGCTATTCATTCCGTCGGGTCACCTCGGCCATAGAAATAGCATCTCACCATTGTGGGTATAAAGCTCAATCGAAAGAGAGCGTTCGCGGTGGAGGGCGCGCCGTGCTTTTGCCCTTGCGCCACACGGGTGCATGGATTAGCCAAGCCAAGGCAACGACCACAGGGATGAGCATGTCCGACGCGAGCAGCTTGGCGACGGTTGTCGAAGGGATGCGGGGCGCGCGCGTGCTATGCATCGGCGACGCGATGCTGGACCGCTTCATCTATGGCGATGTCGAGCGCATTTCCCCCGAGGCGCCGATTCCGGTGATGCGCATCCACCGCGAAGCGGCGATGCTGGGCGGCGCCGGGAACGTCGTCCGCAACCTCGTGGCCCTGGGTGCGGCGGCGACGTTCGTGTCGGTGGTGGGTGACGATGACGCCGGCCGCGACATCGGCCGGCTGATTGGTGAGCTTCCCGGCGTCGATCCGTGCCTGGTGATCGAGGGCGACCGCCGGACGACCATCAAGACCCGCTACATCGCCGGAGCCCAGCAGTTGCTGCGCGCCGACCGCGAAACCCTGACGCCCATCAGCGAAGAAACGGTCGACCGTCTGCGGCGCATGGTCGATGCGGTGCTGCCGAGCGTCGATGTTCTCGTGCTGTCCGACTATGGCAAGGGCGTGCTGATACCCACCGTGTTGGCGCCGGTCATGGCCGCCGCCGCCGCCGCCGGGCGCCCCGTTCTCGTCGACCCGAAGGGGCAAGATTACCGCATCTATGCCGGAGCCCATCTGGTCACGCCCAACCGCAAGGAACTGGGCGAGGCCGCCAAGATGCCGGTCGGCAATGATGACGAGATCGTCGCCGCCGGGCACCGTCTGGCCGGCGAGTGCGCCGTCGCCGCGGTGCTGGCCACCCGCAGCCAGGATGGCATGACCCTGATCGGGCGTGACGGCGACGCCATCCACTTGCCGGCCGAGGCGCGTGAGGTGTTCGACGTCTCGGGCGCCGGCGACACCGTCATCGCCACCCTGGCCGCCGCCTTGGCGTCCGGGGCGACGTTGCTGCAGGCGGCGAAGGTGGCCAACGTCGCCGCCGGCATCGTCGTCGGCAAGGTGGGCACGGCCGTCGTGCACACGGCCGAGCTGCTGGAAGGCCTACACCAGCGCGAGCTGCATGAGGACGCGCAAAAAATCATGGTGCGTGAGGCGGCGGTGGAGGCGGTGGCACGGTGGCGGCACAAGGGCCTGCGCGTCGGTTTCACCAACGGCTGCTTCGACCTGCTGCATCCCGGGCACGTTTCGTTGCTGATGCAGGCGCGAGCGGCCTGCGACCGCCTGGTGGTCGGGCTCAATTCCGACGCCTCGGTGCAGCGGCTCAAGGGGCCGACGCGCCCGGTGCAATCCGAGGCGGCGCGCTCCACCGTGCTGGCCAGCCTGTCCGCCGTCGACGCCGTGGTGCTGTTCGGCGAGGATACGCCGCTCGAACTGATCGAAGCCTTGCGCCCCGACGTCCTGGTCAAGGGCGCCGACTACACCATCGACAAGGTTGTCGGTGCGGAGGTCGTCCAGGCCTATGGCGGGCGCATCCTCCTGGCCGAGCTGTCACCGGGCCACAGCACCACGGCGACCATCGCGCGCATGGGGAAGTAGCCGATGGCGGGGGCGCACGCACTGTACGCCCTGGCCTGGATCAGCTTCGGCCTGGGTCATTCCATCCTCGCCTCGGAAAGCGTCAAGGCACGGATGGCCTTTCTGGGCCGCGCCTACCGGCTGGCCTTCAATGTCGTCGCACTGGTGCATCTGGCCGCGGTTCTCGCCATCGGTCGCCATCTGTTGGCAGTGGCGCCGGCCTTCGACCTGCCGGTCTGGGCGGCGGCGGGGTTGTGGTCCATCCATGCCGCCGGCTGGGTCGTCATATTGGTGTCGGCCCGTTCGTACGATCTCGGCCGGTTCAGCGGGCTCGCGCAACTGCGCGGCAGTGACGAGAACGAGCCTTTGCATCTCGACGGCCCGCATCGCTGGGTGCGCCACCCGCTTTACAGCGGCACCGCCATGGTGCTGTGGGGGGCGGCGCAGACGCCATGGGGATTGGCGACCGCCATCTGGGGCAGCCTGTACCTACTGATCGGCACCGTGTTCGAGGAGCGCAAATTGCTGCGCCTTTATGACGGGAGCTATGCCGACTATCGCCGACGGGTGCCTGCGGTGATTCCGTGGAAGGGGCGCGCCATCTAACCAGGGATGGCGGACGAACCTCTGGCGACGGTGCGCAGCGACGTAAAGGCGACGGCGGTGCTGCTGGGCGAGCGCCTGGACACGCACGGCATGGAAAGGGCGGGCGCCCTGGCGGCTTGGCCTATCGTGATCCCGGCCGGCGCGGCCGGCCGAGCCGTCGTGTTCCGCTACGGCGCGGTCGTCCTGTTTGCGATGAGCCCGGCCGAGGAGGCTGCCTTCCTCGACGGCATCGCGGCACGGATTGCCGAGCCGCTGGTACCGCAGCAGCGTGACACATTGCGTATCGTGATCGGCCGCGATGTCGACGAGCAGATCGACGCCTCGGGCGTGCTGTTGCTGCGTGAGCTCAACGTCGAGCACATGCAGCTGATCGCCGAGGCGCTGGCCAAGAGCCTTGTCCTCGCCCACTACGAGGTGGCCGTGTCGGCGGCGTTCGACAGCATCGAGCCCCTGGCTGCGCGACTCAAGCATCGTGGCCGGACGACGCCGCGCAGCGAAACCCTGCTGCGCCATCTGGGCGACGTGCTGCTGACGCAACAGCACGTGGTGGGGCGCGTGGCCATCGCCGAACGTCCCGACGTGTTGTGGGACCATCCCCGGCTGGAACGCCTCAACGCCCGTCTGGAGGACTGGTACGAGCTGGTCGACCGCGATCGGGCGCTGGACCGCAAGCTCGAGGTCATCTCGCGCACGGCGGAAACGCTGAACGACCTGCTGAGCCATCGCCGCAGTCTGCGGGTCGAGTGGTACATCGTGCTGCTGATCGTGTTCGAGATCTTCCTGACCCTCTACCAGATGGTCAGCGGATCGCATTCCTGACCATCACCCGCAACTCGGGCAAAAGCTCGTCGGCGAACCAGGGGTTGCGCCTCAGCCATGCGGTGGTGCGCCAGCTAGGGTGGGGCAGGGGCACCATCGCCGGCAGATATTCGTGCCAGGCCCGCACCGTCTCGGTCATGGTGGGCTTACGCCGCGCCGCCAGGTAATGGGCCTGGGCATAGGAGCCGACCAGCAGGGTCAGGCGAATGTCGGGCAGGTGCGCCAGTAGGCGCCGATGCCATAACGGCGCGCATTCGCGGCGCGGCGGCAGGTCGCCGCCGCCGGGGGCGCGGCCGGGATAACACAGGCCCATGGGGATGATGGCGATGCGGCTGTCGTCGTAGAATGCCGCCTTGTCCAAGGCCAGCCATTGGCGCAGGCGGTCGCCGGACGGGTCGTTCCACGGAATGCCGGTCTCATGCACCCGGGTTCCCGGGGCTTGACCGACGATGAGGATGCGCGCCGTCGGCGACGCGCGCACCACCGGCCGTGGACCCAGCGGCAGCTCGGCTGCGCAGGCCTGGCAGGCGCCCACCTCGGCCAGCAGCCGCTCCAGGTCGGTCACCGGGGCGTCACTCTCCGATCACGTGGACGACGAGATTGCGGTTCTGGGCCGCATCCCGGTCCTCGTACAGGAAGAGGCACTGGCGCGGCCCCAAAGTCATGCGGCCCTCGCGCACCGGAATGGCCAGCTGCGTCGCATAAAGCGGCGCCGTTTCGGCGACCGGGGGCTCGTCGCCCTCGATGGTGCGGAAAAACGCGTGCAGATCGTCGCGATCGACGTTCTCGCGAATGGTCAGCGCCGCGCGCACATGCTGCACCAACACCGTCAGTACGCCGGTCGCCACATCCTGTTTGCCAAGCCAGCCGGATACCTGGCCGGTGACGTTGTGATGGCCACGGCGCTTGGTGCCGACGGTCAGGATGTCCTGCGCTTGTTTCATGGCCCGTTCGTCCCTTAAAGGGCGAGATGGTCCGATACGAAGGCGTTGATGTCGCTGTCGGCCCAGCCCTTGCTCTTCAGATCGGCACGGACTGCGGCGATGTCCACATTGGCCCAGGTATGGCTGCTTTCCAGGGCGTGGCTCGAGGCGTCGACGATGCGGAAGTCATAGGCCCGCTGCTCGCTGGGGTACACGTCGTACAACAGCACCTGGTCGACGCGATTGTCGGGCAGGAAGGTCAGGATGCGCGGCTTCAGCTCGTGCAGCTTGTCCGGCGTGGTGTAATCGGACGTGGCGATGATCATCTCGTCACCCAGTTGACACGTGCGGGCCGCCGCGCCGTTGAGGATGCAGCAGCGCGAACCAGGCTCGCCATAGATGACGTAAGTGCTGATGCGGGCGCCCGAATTCTTGTTCCAGATCTCGACGAATTCCAGCGGGTAGATGCCGGCCTGGTCGCAAACCTCGGGATCCAGAGTGATGGAGCCGTGGTAGTTGAGATCGGCATTGGTGACGCGGATGCCGTGCAGCTTGGCGCGAATGACCTTGATCATCGGAGCTTCCGAACAGGGGGTGGTGTCTGCACCTAGCCCACCACGCTCCGCGGTGCAAGCGCGAATTCCGCCATGGTCTGCCGCTTTGGCGGCGCCACTCAGCCGGGGCGGAAGCGGTAACGTTTCGGGCGGCGCCGGCACAGCCAGCAGATGGCGGCGCCGATGGGGCCGATCACGGCCCAGGCGGGCAGCTCGAGCAGAAAGCTTATCAGCGCCCTCAGCCCGGCGATGCCGGGGATCAGCCCTTCCGGCGTGGGATGGCCCGACAACAACGTCACCACCTCGCCGGTGGCGATCCCGGCATGCTCCCCCGGACCAAACGCCAGGACGACGTCCCCCGATGCCAACACGACCGCCACGGCCAGCAGCATTCGCCCCACAACGCGACCTATCAGCATGGCGCCCCCCGATGCTTCTACCCCCTAAGTTAAAGTAGTGTGTCCGGTTGAATGGCTTGGCAAGAAATTTCCGCATTTTGCGGTGAAATGGCCGACTAAAACGGCATTGCAATGGCGGGGACGCTCGTTTAATTTGCCGGCTCCGCAAGCCTCGCCGGCTTTGACGGAGGGATGGCCGAGCGGTCGAAGGCGCACGCCTGGAAAGTGTGTATACCCCAAAAGGGTATCGAGGGTTCGAATCCCTCTCCCTCCGCCACCGGCCCAGGCCGTTCGTGCTGTGAAGCCGACGCTTGCGGCCGCCGCTGATATCAATGGACGATGTCCCTTGACGCACCGGCCAAGCTCAAGAACTTGGAGAAGCAAGCATGTCCCAGCCGACGCCGACTTCGAGCGGTCTGCCGTTCCGAGCCGCCGACTTCGAGACGTTGTGCGATGGCCTGGATTATGCGTCGCGCGGGTCCTGCGGCATCAACTTTTATGACGGCCGGGGCAGTCTCGGCGAAGCTCTCTCCTACCGCGATCTCCGCGAGCAGGCGCTCGTCCTCGCCAGGAAGATGATCGCTGCCGGCCTGCGTGCGGGAGAGCGCGCCGCCATCGTCGCGTCCACCGATGGCGATTTCGTGCGTGCGTTCACCGCCTGTCAGTATGCGGGCCTGGTGCCGGCACCGATGCCGATGCCGGCGGCATTCGGCGGACGCCAGCCCTATGTCGAGTTGATCCAGCGCATGGTCCGGCTGGCCGATGCCTCGGCGGTGATCATCCCCGAGTCGCTGCGCGAATGGCTGGCGGAGGCGGTGGCCGAGGCTACGGTGAAGTTCATCGGCACCGTGGCGGAGTTGTCGGCTCTCGCGGAATCGAATGTCGACCTGCCGCCGCCCGACCCCGATGCCTTGGCCTATCTGCAGTTCTCGTCGGGCAGCACGCGATTTCCCGTCGGCGTGGCCGTAACCCACCGGGCGCTCCTCAGCAATACCGCGGCGATCGTCCGCCACGGCCTGAACGTGCAGGCTGGCGACCGCTGCGTGTCGTGGCTGCCGATGTATCACGACATGGGCCTGGTGGGTTTCCTGCTCACCCCCATCGTCGCCCAGATGTCGCTGGACCTGGTGCCGACCAGCGAGTTTGCCCGCCGGCCCCTGCTGTGGCCGACGCTGATCAGCCGCAACGGCGGCTCCCTGTCGTTCAGCCCCAGCTTCGGCTACGACCTGTGCCGACGCCGCGCGCAGACGGCCAGGGTGGCCGATCTCGATCTGCGGACATGGCGCGGGGCGGGGATCGGCGGCGACATGATCCGCCCCGGGGTCTTGGCCGGCTTTGCCGAGGCCTTCGCCCCCTACGGCTTTCGCCACACCGCCTTCATCCCGAGCTACGGCATGGCCGAAGCCACCCTGGCGATCAGCTTCGCGCCGCTCGACAACGGTGTCGAGTCGGAGGAGATCGATGTCGATCGCCTGGAGCGTGAGGGCATCGCCGTTGTTGCCGAGCCGGGGGTGGCGCGCAGCCGTGAATTCGTGAAATGCGGCAAGGTTCTCTCGGGCCACCAGCTCGAAGTGCGAGACGAGTCCGGCCAGGTCGTTCCCGAGGGCCGGGTGGGGCGTATCCATGTGCGCGGCCCCAGCATCATGCGCGAGTATTTCGCCCGCCCGAGCGAAACGGCCGAGGCCATTGGCGACGACGGCTGGTTGAACACCGGCGATCTGGGCTATCTGCGTGACGGCGCCGTGGTGATCACCGGTCGCGCCAAGGATCTGATCATCGTCAACGGGCGCAACGTATGGCCGCAGGATCTGGAGTGGTCGATCGAGCATGAGGTCGAGGGCGTGCGCCCGGGCGACATCGCCGCCTTTTCGGTCGACGCCGACGGCGGCGAAACCGTCGTCATCCTCGCGCAGTGCCGCAGCGCCGATGCGGCGGTCCGCGAGCAATTGCGGGCGGCGATCCACGGCGTGCTGCTGGCGCGGCATGGCCTGGAGGGCATCGTCGTTCTGGTGCCGAACAACAGCCTGCCGCACACCTCCTCCGGAAAGTTGAGCCGCAGCCGCGCCCGACAGATGTATCTCGCCGGGGCGTGGGCGACGGCCCCCGCGGTGGGCGCCGCGTGACGCAGGCGGGCCTGGCAGCCGTCACCGGCGGCACCGGGTTCCTCGGCCGTTACGTCGTTCGCGCCCTGGCGGATGCTGGCTGGCGCGTGCGGCTCCTGGTGCGGCGCGACCCGCTGCACCCCCAACTCGACGGCGTGTCCCCGGAAATCGTGCTGGGCGGCCTCGATGACGATCTGGCCCTGCGCCGGCTGTGCACCGGCGCCGACGTCGTCATTCATGCTGCGGGCCTCATCAAGGCGCTCAATCGCGCCGATTTCTTTCGCGTCAATGCCCATGGCACCGCGCGTCTCGCCGCCATTGTCGCCGAAAAGGCGCCGGCGGCCCGACTGGTCCTGGTCTCATCGCTGGCGGCGCGCGAACCGCGCCTGTCCCATTACGCGGCCAGCAAGGGCGCGGCGGAGGCGGCGCTGACCGGCGCCCGGGATTTCATCATTGCGCGGCCCGCCGCGGTGTACGGCCCCTGGGACGTGGAGACGCTGACCCTGTTCCGTGCCGCGGCCCACCGCGTGTTGGTCTGCCCGCGCTCGAAGACGGCGCGGGTCGGCCTCATTCATGCCGCCGACGCGGCCGAGGCCATCGTCGCGCTGTGTCGCGGCGGCTCCGCTGGCCAAATCTACGAACTGACCGATGCGCAAGCCGACGGTTACACCTGGCCGGAAATCGCCGTCGCGGCGGCATGCGCCGTCGCCGTGCCGCCGCGGCTTTGGCGGCTGCCCGACGGCGTTTGGCGTCTCGCCGGCGCCGCTTCCGGTGCCGCCGCGGCGTTGCGTCGCCGCCCGGCGATGCTGACGATCGGCAAGGCACGCGAAATACTCCACAAGGATTGGGGGGCAAATCCGCAAAACCGCCCCCCATACGAGCTATGGCAGCCGCGTATTGACCTACCTACTGGCTTTGCGGAAACCGCCAAATGGTATAGGATCAACGGATGCCTCCCCCGCGAGGGGTAGTTGGGCAGGGACGCACTGGGGCGCGGGATACCGCGATTTTGTAGCATTCCAGTTTCGGCGGGTTGGTTGCCGGGAGCGGGATTGTTACGGTTGGTGCGGCCTTAGCGTAAGGATTCTGGAACCGAGTGATGAACACCGATACGGAAATTCTCGACACCATCGTGCGTGAAATCGCAAAAGTGGCGCCGCGGCAAGTCAGCGTCACCCCGGCGACGTCGGTGACGCGCGATCTCGGTCTGGACTCCCTCGCCGTGATGAATTTCGTTCTGACGCTCGAAGAAACCTTCGACGTGTCGATCCCCATGGACCGCATCGCCGGTGTGGAGACCATCGAGGATCTTGTCGCAACGATCCGCTCGCTGAAAAAGGACGCCCCCGTCTGATGTCGCTCCTCGCCAAATTCGCGCCGCTTCGCGACGCCTATTCAGCCGTCCGCGCCATCGGCCGCGACCCCTTCGGCGTGACGTTCGATTCGGTGGACTCGCCCACCGAGGGCACCTTGAGCGGCCGCAAGGTCATACTGCTCGGGACCAACAACTACCTGGGCCTGACCTTCGACGCCGAATCCCTCGACGAGGCGGTCCAGGCCCTTCAGGAAAGCGGCACCGGGACGACCGGGTCGCGCATCGCCAACGGTTCATATCGCCGGCATGCCGAGCTCGAGCGGCGCATCGCCGACTTCTTCGGCCGTCGCCATGCCATGGTGTTCACCACCGGCTATCAGGCCAATCTCGGCATCATCTCGACCCTGGCCGGCCGCGAGGATCACCTGCTGATCGACGCCGACAGCCATGCCAGCATCTATGATGCATGCAAGCTGGGCACCGCCGAGGTGATCCGCTTCCGCCACAGCGACCCTGCCGACCTGGAGCGGCGGCTGCGGCGCCTCGAAGACCAGCCCGGCCACCGCGTCGTCGTCGTCGAGGGCATCTACAGCATGCTCGGCGACTGCGCGCCGCTGAAGGAGATTGCCGCGGTGACCCGCGCGGCCGGTGCCTACCTGATCGTCGACGAGGCCCATTCGCTGGGCGTCCTCGGCGCCAACGGCCGCGGCCTGGCCGAGGCCACGGGCACCGAGGCCGACGTCGATTTCATCGTCGGCACCTTCAGCAAGAGCCTAGGCGCCATCGGCGGTTTCTGCGTCTCGGACATCGAGGATTTCGATCTCCTGCGCGTCGCCTGCCGCCCCTACATGTTCACCGCCTCGCTGCCGCCATCGATCGCCGCGTCGGTGGGCAGCGCCCTCACCCGCGTTCAGCGCGGCGCCGATCTGCGCAATCGGGTGATGAGCAACGCCCGCCATCTGTATGATGGCCTGGCCGAGGCCGGGTTCGATCTCGGCCCGCAGGCGACGCCGATCGTGTCCTTGCGGCTGCCCTCGGTCGAGGTCGCGGTGGCCTTTTGGAACGCGCTGCTCGATCAGGGAATCTACGTCAATCTGGCGCTGCCGCCGGCGACGCCGACCAATCAGCCGCTGCTGCGCACCAGCGTCAGCGCCGCTCACACGCCGGCGCAGCTCAACAAGGCGCTGGCCGCCTTCACCCTTGTCGGTCAGATGTTGGGTGTCGTCGCCGCCCCACAGCGCGCCCTCGCGGTCTGACGCGCCTCAGCGCACCATGCCCCGGCGGTAGAGCCGCCACAGCAGCGCCGGGGCGGCGAGCACCGGGTGCCGGCGTTGCCACGGGCGCAGCGCGACCGGCTGCGCGGCGTGGCGCTCGATCTTCCACACGATGTAGTCCACCGCGTTCTCGAAGGTGAAGGCCGCCTTCACCAGCCGTGCGATATTGAGCGCCTTGCCGGCCCGGCGCCGCCGCTGCCAGGCGATTCGGGCCGCCCGCCGCTCGTCTGATGTAACGCGCGGGCGCATCTCGCCCGCAGGCGTTTCCTCGACCATGATGCCCGCCCGCGCCAGCGCCGGCGCCAGCAGGCCGTCGAAATGCTCGGCGGCGTGGTCGTAGACGACCTGCGCCCGGCCGGCCTTCTCGACGCGCAGTTCGGCCCCATAGGTATGGCGGAACAATCCCGTCCAATATTTGGCCGCGCTGCCCTGTTCGGGGCCGAGTCGGACCGCCCAGGCGGCGGCGGTGGCGGCGGCATCGGCCAGGGCCTCGGCAATCGCCATGGCGGTGGCCTCGTCGCGGACGTGGGCCAGCGCCGCCGGCTGGCAGAAACGCGCCCACAGCGTGGTGTCCATGCTGCCGCCCCGCATCCGGCGGGTGAACTGTCGCAGCGAGATCACCGCCACCTTGGCGCAGGGACCCGCCGTCGTGCCCGATTGGGCGAATGATACCGTCGGCGGCAGCATGGCATTAGCCATCGCCGCCAGTCTGCCGCGGTGATATCGCCGGTAGTCGTCCACCACCACATAGAAGTCGAGCACGCCGGAGATCGTGGCGTCACGCAGGCACGAGCCGTAGAACAGCACCGCCACCACCGAGTCGCCTGCCGCCAAAGTGCCGGCAAATTCGGCTATCTCGGGCAGCAGCGGCCGGCGCAGTGCCTCGAGAATGTGCGTTGTCAGGCCATCGGTCATGGCGACAGGAACCCGATGGGCCGGGTCACCGACAGGCGAAGATTGCCGCTCACGGCAGGATAGATGTCGCCGTCGACGATGAACGGGTGGTCGAATCCCAGATCGAGTCCTTGCGCCCGGCCGCTGCCCCAGCCGGCGGCGGCCATCCAAGGGCGCGGTCGCCCGCGCGCCGCCGCGGCGATGCCGCGCAGCAGGCGTTGCGGCGGGGCCGAGACGTCGAGCCAGTGAATGGGGGCGTCCCCTTCGCCCCAGAACGGCCACAGCCCAAGCATCAGGCGGTTCAGTGTCGTCGCCAGCAGGATGAAGCGGCGGCCTTCGCCACGGTCGTCGCCGTCGGCGGCGATGTGCATCATCTCGCCCTGGGCCAAGTGGCGGCGCTCCGCGCCGAACAGGGTGCGCCGCAGGACCTCCGCGATCGATACCGCCACCGACGGGCCGCGCACGATGCCGGCCGGATGCAGGATCTTGTTGGCCAGGATGGTGCCGTAGGAGAAAGCAGCGGCGCCGAACAGAAAGCCGCGCACCACCTCGTCCGGCGCCGCGCCCCAGGCCGCCTCCAGCGCCGGCCGCGTCGTGCGCCGCCGGGCGGTGCCGTCGCCGATGGCTGCAAGCAGACGCCGCAGTTCCCGATCGCCACGGCCGACGCTGCCAAGGTCGGCGGCAATCACATTGGTCTTGCCCGATGCCAGCAGCGCCAGATCGGGCCAATCGCCGGGGTAGGCGTTGGGCAGGTCGGTGATGACGGCGCGGACCGTACCGTCGCCGCCGTCAACGGCTATGACGGAGACCTGCTGCCGGGCGAAGTCGGCCAGCACCGATTGCAGCTCCGCACGGGACTGCGGCGCGGCGAAGCGCACCTTGGGAAAATGCCGGGCGAAGTCCGCCAGCTGCCCGGCATTGCTGGCATGGCTGCGTGGATTGCTGATGACGCCGATGCGGGTCATCGGGCCAGCCACGACACCAGCCGCCCGCCACGCCGTGCGCCGCCGGCCTGGGCGATCTGGATGGTATGCACGACCAGCGACACCGCCGTCCAAGCGGCGACGGCAATCATCCCGTAGTCCGGCGCACCGACCAGCGCGGCCACCGTCAGCAGGGCGAGGTTGGGATTGCGTCGGGCGACGATCAGCCGGAACAGGCTGTCGAACCGTCGCCATATGTGCATTTCCAGGCCGAACAGGGCAATGAACACGCCCTCCTGCACGCGCTGAACGACATAGCCGACAATCACCAGCAGCAACGCCGCCTGCAGGCCAGGTGCCGACGCGCCGACGCTCTCGCAACCGGCCACCCAGGCCCAATACCAGAAGGGCGGATGGATCAGATCTATGCCGTGATCGAAGACGTTGCCGAAACGAGTCGAGGTCAGGGTGACGCGCGCCAGCTTGCCGTCGACCGTATCGAGGAAGGTCATCAGCCAGGCGGCGATCAAGCCTAGCAGGAACCGACCCTCGAAAAAGGCCCAGGTCGCCAGGATCACCATCACCAGGCTCAGCAGCGTGACGGCATTCGGCCTGACCCCCGCCGCCGCGCACCAGCGGGTCACGGCAAGCGCCGGTCGCGGCCACAGGTACTTGGTGACCGCATCGGTGACGCCCTTGTACGAGCCGGCGAAGGTTCGCCGCTCGGCGGCATCCACCGTCGCGGGGGTCAGCGGCATGAGATACGGGGCTTCGCGCTTGCGCAGGCTGTTGTTGTAGGCGCTGCTCAAGCCCTCGGGGCCGACCTGGGTCAACCCGGTTCCCGCTGGCAGCGCCCGCGATTCCGCCATGGCCGCCGTCAGCTCCCGCGCTTCCGCGCGGCCGACATGGGCGGCGACGGGAAGATCCTGGTGCAGCAGAACGGTGCCGGGGCGCCGGGCCAGATCGGCCAGCAAGACGGGGTCGAAGACGTAATCGCCGCGAATCAGCAACATTCCCGCCGCGTCGGCGGGTTGTCCGTGCCAAAGGCGAACATCGGTGATGCCTTGCCGCCGTAGCGAGCGCCGCAGCCGCTCCTCGGTGGTCATGCCCCACAAGAGAAGGGGGCACTGCCCGACAATGATGGCGATGGGCGGCAGCGATCCGCCTGCGGTCTCGGGGGCTGGCATGGTTTCCGACGAAACTCCTTGACGCGTTGCCTTGGCGACCGCTTTTCATACACGACCCTGCCGGAAACGCGAATGTCCGTCGAATTCACCTTCGCCCATTTTTCCGACCCCCACCTGCCGCTGCCCGACGAGCGGCCGTCGCTGCGTATGCTGCTCAACAAGCGGCTGCCGGGCTGGCTGTCCTGGCATCGCGCGCGCCATGCGGTCCATCGCCGCGAGGTGCTGCAGGCGCTGCAGCACGATGTCGCCGCCCACGGCGCCGAGCATATGGTGATTACCGGCGATCTGGTGAACGTGGCGCTGCCCGCCGAATTCGCGGCGGCGCGGCGGTGGCTGGCCGAGTTGGGCGAGCCGAGCGCCGTGACGGTGGTCCCCGGCAACCACGACCGGACGGTGGACGTCCCGTGGCACCTCGGCCTGGGCCAATGGCTGCCGTGGATGAGCGGCGACGGGGGCGCCACGGTGGACGAGGCCGCGGCCTTTCCGTTCGTGCGCGTGCGCGGGCCGGTGGCCTTCCTCGGCCTGTCGACGGCGGTGACCACGCCCTTGTTCATGGCCAGCGGCCGGCTGGGCGCCGAGCAGTTGCGCCGTGCCGAAAGCCTTTTGGCCGATCTCGGCCGCCGTGGGCTGTTCCGGGTCGTGGCGCTGCACCATCCGCCGCTCGATTCGGCCAGGCAGCGGCGCAAGGCGTTGGTCGATCGCGATGCCCTGCAGGCCTGCCTGGCGCGCGTCGGCGCCGAGCTGGTGGTGCACGGCCACCGCCACCACTCGCGCCTCGACTGCATCCCGGGCCGAGGACAGCCGATCGCCGTCGTCGGCGCACCGTCGGCCTCGGCCGGATTCTCCCGCAAGGGAGAGGCGGCACGCTGGCACCTCTTCCGGGTTCGCTGCACCAACGAGGGCTGGCAGGTGACGTTGTCGGTGCGCGGGCTGGCCGCCGATGGGAGCGGTTTCGAGAGCAAGGGGAGCTGGACGCTCGCCTGCGAGCGGGGCGTCAGTAGCGCAGCGTGATGATCAGCTTGGTGGTGGCCGAACCGACGGCGAACGCTGCGTCCTCGAAGCTGGGAACCCCCAGCAAGGTCGGGGCATCGTTGGAAAAGCCGTAGCCTTCCTTGGGCAAGCCGAACATGTTGCGATCGAAATCTTTGTCGGCATCCTCGTCATGATAGACCGCCACGGCATAGCGCCCGGGGCCGGGGAGGGCCAGGCAGTCCTCGACGGTAGTGCCCGCCACGGGCACGCGGTGGCGCAACAGCTTGCCGCCGGGGGCCAGGAACTTCTCGGGCCGGTCGTCATAGACCGTTATCGCCATCGATCCGGAATCGCTGCGCAGCCCGACGACCGAGACATGCAGGCGCCACGACGTATCGGGGCCGCATTCGGAGGCCGCCGCGGCAGGCACCAAAACGAGCAGAGCAAGACAGGCGAGGGCATAACGAGTCATGGCGGATACCAGACTTTAAGGATAAGGTTGCCGCGTCGATTGGCGGCGCGGTAAGGATACGGCCAAGCCGCCGGCGATCAAACCGAAACCAAAAGGGCATCATGGCCGCAAACGCCGTCGAGACGACGCTGCGCAAGTTCGGGCATCCGGCCACCTTGATTGCCGAAACACCAAGGTGGAGCGTCCTGCTGCGGCCCCAGCAAGTGACCTTGGGCGCCGTCGTGCTGGTGTGCCGCGAGCCGGTGCAAGCCTTTGGCGCCGTCAGCGGCGACGGATTTGCGGGCCTGCAGCCGGTGGTCGCCGACATCGAGGCCATGCTCGGTGCTTTCGTGGCCTACGACAAGATCAACTATCTGATGCTGATGATGGTGGACCCTGCCGTGCACTTCCACGTGATCCCGCGCTATGCGGGGGTCCGCGCCTTCGAGGGCATCGACTATCCCGATGCCGGCTGGCCCGGCCCGCCGCAGTTGGAACGCGCCGTGGTGCCGGATGCGGAAACGCTGGCGCGGCTGGTGACGACCCTGCGTCAACGCTGGCCGGGCGCGCGCCCATAGCAGCATGAAGCTCATCGACCGCTATATCCTGTCCGAGACCTCCCGCCGGCTGCTGATAGCACTGGGCGTGGTGCTGGCGGCCCTGCTGCTCGAACGGGTGCTGCGGCTGGTGGAGTTCACGGCCGATCACGATGGCTCGTTCGATCTCGCCTTCCGCATGGCGATGAACCTGCTGCCGCATTATCTCGGGCTCGCCCTGCCGGCGGGATTCTTCATCAGCATTTTCCTGATGGTGAGCCGGCTGGGCGAGGACAGCGAGCTGGAAGCCATGTTGGGCTGCGGCATGCCCTTGCGCCGCATCGCCCAGCCGCTGATTTTGTTGAGCGTTCTCCTGGCGCTGGTCACCTTGCTTCTCTACGGCTATGCGCAGCCCTACAGCCGCTACGCCTACCGCAGTATCCGCCATATCGCCGCCAGCAGCACCTGGACGGGGACCCTGCCGCAGGACACGTTCGTCACCATCGAGGACCGCCTGACGGTGCTGGCCGACGAGGTGACGCCGGGTTGGCGCCTGCGCGGCGTCTTCGTGCACCGCACCGAGCCGGACGGCGGCGAAACCGTGATCACCGCGACACGTGGCCGCCTGGTCGCGGGGGACAACCGCAGCCAACTGCGCCTCGTCCTGGAGGATGGCGTGGAGGTCGCCGTGGCCGGCGACGGCACGTCCAAGACCCTGCATTTCAACCAGCTCGACCTCACGCGCGCGTTCGATCTGGCGCCGCCACCGTTCCGGCCGCGTGGCGAGGACGAGCGGGAGATGACGCTGCATGAGCTGTGGCAAGCCGCCCCCGCCGATCCCGTCTTGGCCAACCGGCAGAAGGCCGAGTTGCACGCGCGTCTGGCGCGGGCGATGTCGATGACGGTAATGCCGCTGCTGGCCGTGCCGCTGGGCGTGGCGGCCAAGCGCGGGCGCCGCGGCAAGGGCATCGCCTTGGCGGCCGTCGTGCTGGTCGTCTATCATCATCTTCTTCAGTTCGGCGAAGGCCTGATCGGTTTGGGCAAGGTCGGCCCGGCAGTGGCGCTGTGGCTGCCGCTCGTCGTGTTCGCTCTGGCGTGCGCGCTGCTGTTCCAGCGCGCCAACAGGGCGGTGGGGCTCAATCCGCTGGACGCCTTGTTCGAGCGCGTCGACGACGTGTTTCGGGCCGTCGGCCGGCTGTGGCCGTGGCAGAGGCATTCGGCGTGATCGTCACTCGCTATTTCAACGCCGTTCTGGCGCGACGCATCCTGATTTCCCTGCTGGTCTTCACGGCGCTGCTGGAACTCATGGACCTGCTCGACAGCGCCGAGGAGGTGTTGGCACGCGGCGAGCAGACCACCGACCTGCTGACTTATGCTGCCTTGCGCCTTCCAGTCATCGTCGAGCGCCTGGTGCCGCTGTCGGTGCTGCTCGGCAGCGTTCTCGCCTTCCTGACGCTGGCCAACAACAACGAAGTGGTGGCGTTGCGGGCGGCGGGCCTGGCGCCCTTGCGCCTGATGGCAAGCTTCCTGCCTGCCTGCCTGATAATTGCCGCCATTCATTTCGCCCTGGCCGATCGCGTCGTGCCCGTCGTCGAACAGGTGTATGCCGACTGGTGGGATCGCGATAGCATGGAGTCCCCCGAGGGGATCCTATGGCTGCGCGGCCAGCGGAGCGTCGTGCGCATCACCACGGTCGCCGAGGATGGCACGCAGCTCGGCGGCATCGTCATTTACGATCTCGACGATGCCGGTCTGATGTCGCGGCGCCTGCAGGCCCGCGAGGCGCGCTACGAGAACTCGGTCTGGCAGCTTCACGGCGTCGATGGCCTGAGGCTTGGCGCCGACGGCCAGGAACCGACGAGTGATGCCAGCCTGGTCTGGGCCGATGGGCCGTCGCCGGCCGACATCAACGAGGCGGTGGCGCGGCCACAGAAACTGTCGACGAGCCGCCTGCGGGACATCATCGGCGGCGGCTGGTCGGGCGGCGACCGGCCGTCGCGATATCAGACCCAACTGATGCGCAGCTATACCGCCCCGCTGGCCTCGGTAATCATGGTGCTGCTGGCGGCGCCGGCGATCAGCGGCCTGCGGCGCCGCGGCGGCCCGGCGGTGGGGGCGGCGGTGGGGCTGCTGCTGGGGTTCGGATTTCTGTTGATGGACGGCATCGTCGCCGCCCTCGGCGAAATAGGCATGCTGCCGCCACTGCTGGCCGCGTGGGCCCCCGTGGCGACCTTTGCCTGCATCGGCGCCACCGTCTTGTTGCACCTAGAGGAATGATGCGGATCTGGATCGACATCGACGGCCTTGCCGCCGCCCAACCCGTGTTTGGCCTGGCGCCGCTCGAGCGTCATCTGCGGGCCATCGCCAAGCTCAGCCCGGCGCCCCAGGCGGTCATCCTGTCCGGCGCCAAGCCACCGGCGCGTCCCACGGCCACGAAGTTGCCGGTCGAGTATCGGCGGGAGGAGGGGCCGGCGGGCCAGCGGTTGGCGCGGACGGTGGCGGAAGCCGGCGGCGAGCCGGTACTGGTCTTGGACGCCGCCGCACTCGTCGACCCGCGCCTGCTGGAGTTCATGGCCTCCGGCACCGATTCCCTTGCCGCGTTCGGCGGCGCCGGCGCGGAGCGGGCGGCTGTGCTGCGGCTGACCACGGCCGCGGTGGTACCAGACGGCGCCGCATCGGTGCTGGAGGCCGCGCAGAGGCTGGCCGCAGGCGGCGCGGTTCCGACATTGGCGCCCGAGGCCTTCCCCAGCTTCGTGAAAACCCTGCGGCGATCGGTGCCCTATTACCTGCAGGCGGTGCCGGATGCGGCGGTGGCGCGACAGATCGAGCGCCGCCTGTTTCTCGCCAATTACAAGGGCTCCACCGATTTCTTGACCAAGTGGGTGTATCCGCCGCTGGTCTGGGTGCTGGTCAAGCTGTGCACCCGCCGGCAGATCCATCCCAACTGGATCACACTGCTCAGCATCGTCCTGGCCTTCGCCGCCGTGCCCGCCTTTGCCGCCGGTTGGTGGTGGGCCGGCTTGGGCATGGGCTATCTGATGTCGGTGCTCGACAGCGTCGATGGCAAGGTGGCGCGCGTGACCCTCACCGACTCGCCCATCGGCAACGTGCTCGATCACGGCCTCGACATCGTCCACCCGCCGCTGTGGTATGCGGCGTGGGCGTGGGGGCTGGGCGCGCGCGGCCCCGATGATCCGCTTGCCATCGCCATGCTGTGGCTGTTCGCCTTCTACGTCGCCGATCGGCTGGTGCTGATGGTGGCCAAGGCGCGCTTCAAGCGCGGCCTGCACGCGATGACGGCGCTCGATGGCGCGGTGCGGACCTGGATCGCGCGGCGCAACACCAACATGGTGGTCTTCACGCTGGGGCTGGTCGCCGGCCTTGGCGAAGCGGCATTTTATGCGGTGGTCGCCTGGCAGGGGCTGACCATGCTCTGGCACCTGGGGCGCACCTGCTGGCTGTTCCCGCGGTCGCGGCGGATGCACGCGAGCTGAGCATGGCCCGCGACGTCCACCCCCCGGCGCTGGCCGGCGATCTCCGTGTCACCCCGGTGACGTCGAAGGCCGATCTCGACGCCTTCATCCGCCTGCCGTTCGCGCTCCATCGCGACGACCCGCAGTGGTGCCCGCCGCTGCTGCTCGAGCGGCGCCAGGCGCTCGACCCACGGCATAATCCGTTCCTGCGGCGGGCCCGCGTGCGCTTGTGGTTGGCGCGCCGCGGCGACCGCCCGATCGGGCGGATCAGCGCCCAGATCGACCCGCTGGCGCCAGCGCTCCACGGCCCCGGCGAGGGCCATTTCGGCATGATCGCCGGCGAGGACGACCCGGCGGTGTTCGCGGCGCTGACCGCCACCGCCGAGGGCTGGTTGCGCGAGCAGGGAATCGGCCGCGTTTTCGGCCCGTTCAATCTGTCGATCAACGAGGAGACCGGCCTGTTGGTCGATGGCTTCGACACGCCGCCGATGCTGCTGATGGGCCATGACCGGCCCTATGTCGGCCCCCGCCTGGAGGAGCTGGGCTACGCCAAGGAAAAGGATGTCCTCGCCTATATCGTCGAGACCGCCGCACCGAAGCCGCCGCCCGCCGCCGTCCTGTTGACGCGGCCGCTGCCCGAGGGCGCCGTGCTGCGGCCGTTGCGCATGAAGGACTACGACCGCGAGATCCGCGCCATTACCGACATCTTCAACGACGCCTGGGGCGGCAACTGGGGCTTCGTGCCGCTCAGCGCCGAAGAGACCGACGCCATGGCCAAGCAGATGCGGGCGCTGATCAGCGAGCGTCTGGTGTGGCTTGCCGAGGTGCGTGGCGAGCCGGCGGCCTTCGCCGTGTGCCTGCCGAACCTCAACGAGGCGATTGCCGATCTGGACGGGCGCCTCCTGCCCTTCGGCTGGGCCAAGCTGCTGTGGCGGCTCAAGGTATCGGGCGTGCGTACGGGACGCGTGCCGCTGATGGGGGTGCGCCGCCGCTACGCCGAGACCATGCTGGGGTCGGTACTGGCGCTGCGCGTCGTCGAGGCGGTGCGGCAGGGGGCGACGGCGGCCCGCATGGACACCATCGAGATGTCGTGGGTCCTCGAAGACAACGAGCCGATGCGGCGGCTGGCCGAGGCCCTCGGCGGGCGCGCCTACAAGACCTATCGAATCTATGGAAAGAGCCTATGACCACGCTGACCGCACTGATCCTCGCCGGCAGCCGTAGCGGTGCCGCCGACCCGGTGGCGGCCGCGGCCGGGGTCTCGCACAAGGCGCTGGCGCCGATTGGCGGCGTGCCGATGGTGGTCAGGGTGGTCGAGACGCTGCGGGCGGTGCCGCGGATCGGCCGGGTGGCGGTCGTGATTGAGCGGAGCGAGGCGCTGTTGGAACTCCCCGCATTGGCGCGCCTGGCCGCCGAAGGCTACCTCAGCGTCATTCCGGCCGAACCCTCGCCCAGCCGCAGCGTGCTCAAGATGCTGGAGCAGACGGACGGGCCATTGCTGGTCACCACCGCCGACAATGCGCTGATGACCCCGGCAATGGTCGACTACTTCCTGTCGCACCTGCCGGCCGAGGCCGACGCGGTGGCGGCCTTGGCCCGCGCCGAGACCATCGAAGCGGTCTATCCGGGGGTTCGCCGCACCTATCTGCGCTTCCGCGACGGCGCGTACAGCGGCTGCAACCTGTTCGCCTTCACCACGCCGGCGGCGCGCCGCAGCGTCGCCTTCTGGCGCCGGGTCGAGGACAACCGCAAGCGGCCCTTGACCATGATGCGGCAGGTGGGGTGGCTGACGGCGCTGCGCTACGCCGCCGGGTGGCTGTCGCTGTCGCAGGCGCTGCGATCCTTGGCCCGCCGCGCCGACGCGCATCTGGCCATCGTCGACATGCCGTTCGCCGAGGCGGCGATCGACGTCGACAAGGAGGCCGACATAGTGATCGCCGAGGCGGTGCTGCGTCGGGCGGGCTAGCCCGACGCTTCCTCGCACAGCGGCTGTTCGGCGCCGAGCCAGCCGCGGGCCAGCGCTTCCGCCCGGGCCACGTCCATCGGGAAATCGACTTCGGCCCACTGGCGGCCATGGATCGAGGTGACGCCGACCACGTCGTCGCCGGCCAGTTCGTCCACCACCGACAGGTACCAGCAGCGCAAGCCACCCTCGAGGCGCAGCCGCCGGTCGAGCCCGGCGCAGAAACGCGCGCCGCCATCGCCCCTAAACACCAGGAGGCCGATCGATTCGCCGTCGATGTCGTCGAAGGGCAGCTGCTTGCCGATGCGCCGCAGGCGGCCAGCGGCCAGGATGACCTTCATGTCGTCATCGTCGTAGCGTGCCTTGCGGTCGATGGTCACCGTCACCGGCGCCTCCGCCCCCGCCAGGGCGGTGGCCAGCACATCCGGCTCGAACAGGGTGTCGCCGTTGAGCAGGACGAAGTCGCCGGTCATCTCATGGCGCGCCACGAAGCAACTGCCGACATTGTCGGCCACGGCATAGAACGGGTTGAACAGGCAGCGGACACGGATGCCTGGGAAGCGCAGGCGCGCCACCTCGCGTTCGACAGCGTCCGCACGAAAGCCGGTGACCACGACGGCTTCGGTAATGCCGTTGTCGGCCAGCGCCCGGATTTGCCATTCCAGGATGCTACGGCCGGCCAGCGGCAGCAGGCACTTCGGCCTGTCATCGGTCAGCGGTGCCAGCCGCTTCCCCTGACCGGCGCTAAGGATGATCGCCTTCACGCTTGTCTTGCCCCTATCCTTTGGGTATCAGGCGATCCCCAAAGGATACGCCGATAATGCTGCTGGATAGTCGGCGGTTCGGATGGCCGGCGTCAAGACTTTTGGGCTACCGCGGCGGTCTGCTATTCGTTAGATGTGATGCCGTTTGGCGGGCGGGGGCTTTAAGACGCACGCGCGTCGCTGGTCAATCTCAGCGGCATGTGACGACTACGTGGCGCTGTTCGAAAACTCACTCGGCCGGAGCGGTGGAGCGCCCGCGAACAGCCGCCAGGGTAGGCAACAATTGGCCGGTGAGCAGCATCAGTGCCGCCGCCACCGCAGCCATGCCGGTGCCCAACAGCCCGAACTGGTGGATGCACAGGATCAGCACAGGAACGTAGATGGTTACCACCATGACGCGCACCGTGGCGGCGACGCCGGCGCGCCCGGTGGAGATCAAGGCGGGCTCGAGCGGGAACGCCCACAGATCGATCAGCGACGCCATGCCGAGCCACAGCAACACCTGGTACGCCGCCACCGCCTCGTCGCTGCCGATCAGGCGCAGCAGCAGGGGGCCGGCCACCACCAGGACCGCCATGGCGATGGCCGCACCGCCCCCGGCCAGAACGATCGAGCGGACCATGAGCCGGCGCAACTCGCCCATACGGCCGTCGGCGACCAGGCGCGCGAACTCGGGATAGACCACCTGAATCAGCAGTTGCGCCGGCTTCGACAGGGCACTGGCGATCTGCCGCGCGATCCGGTACAGGCCGGCCTCGGCCGGCCCGAGCAGACCGCCGGTCAGCAGCGTGGCGAATTCGTTGAAGCCGAGGCCGATGGTGGTGTTGAGATTGGTCGACCACACGAATTTCCAGATGCCGTCGAAGCCCTGCGTCAGGCCTCGCCAGCCCGGCGCTGCCCCCTTCCACAGGCCGCGCTTGATCACCTCGCGCCAGGCGCTGCCGATGAGGACCACGCCCGCCATTAGGCGGGACAGGAACCAAACGACGAGGAAGGCGATCAGGCCGCCGCCGGCGAGAAAGACGATGCCGGCGCCGATCAGGCGCACGAGCGACGCCGCCGAATTCTGCGTCGCCAGCAGGTCGAAGCGGTCGAACAGGCGCAATAGGCCGGTGGGGGTCGCCGTCACCATGAACACCACCGAGACGCCATAGAGGGCCGCCATCGGTATCACGTCGGCCGGCCAGCCGAGCAGCGGGCCGATGACCCAGGCGCCGGCCATGGCGATCAGCGTTGCCGCGGCGGCGCTGGCGCCATCGAGCAGCATGGTGAAACGGATCAGCCTTTGGAAATCGTGGGTGCGCCCGCCGGCCAGCGCTGGTGTGCCATAGCGCAGCACCGCCTGCCACGACTGGAACTTGGCGAGGTCGCCGATGGCCTGGGTATAGGTGTGGATCAGCACCAGAACGCCGAAGGCCTCGAGGCCCAAGGCGCGGACGGCAAGCGCCATGGTCGCGACATTGAGCACGGCGTTCAGCGTCCGCCCGCTCAACAGGATCAGGCCGTTGCGAAACATCCGGCGCAGAACGACGTCAGACAGCCAATGGCCGAGGCCACGCCGCGGTGCTTCCCTGTCATCGGGGGCTGACGTCATATGCGCGAAACTCTCCATCTGGCGCCACCGCGCGCGCCCTTAGAGCGTGTGAAGGAATTCCCTTTTCCGTCACCCCCGCGAAAGCGGGGCTCCATATTGGGGCCGCACGGCACCCGAGCTACCGATGTCGTGCGGTTCAGCGATGGATTCCCGCTTTCGCGGGAATGACGAAACAAACGACCGATTCCTTCACACGCCCTTAGCTCTCATCGAGGCCCGACGCGGCAGGCCCTCTTCTACTCGAAACGGCCAAAGCGGTCCACGACGGCGCATCGCCCGTTCATGGGCAACGCACGCGGTCGGATCATGCGCACTACTATGGCTTTTGATTGGGGGCCGGCATACCCTTGATGCGGCGTCAGCGGCCCTGCTATACAAGATTTGAGTAACAATGATTCCAATGTAGGTGGAAGGGGAGCGCAATGGAACGGTCCTTTGCCAAGGAGATCGCGCTCCTGCGCCAGGGTGACGGCGAGGTGTTCGAGGGCGAGGGCATCCTGGCCATCACCAAGGCCTTGCTGCAGGCCGGGGTCTCGTACATCGGCGGCTACCAGGGCGCGCCGGTGTCCCACCTGATGGACGTGCTGGGCGACGCGCGCGACCTGCTCGACGACCTCGGTGTGCATTTCGAGGCCAACGCCAACGAGGCCGGCGCCGCCGCCATGCTCGGTGCTTCGATCAATTATCCGTTGCGCGGCGCCGCGGTATGGAAATCGACGGTCGGCACCAACGTCGCCTCGGATGCCCTGTCGAATCTGGCCTCGGCCGGGGTCATCGGCGGTGCCCTGATCATCCTCGGCGAGGATTACGGCGAGGGCTCGTCGATCATTCAGGAACGCACCCACGCCTTCGCCATGAAGTCGCAGATGTGGCTGCTGGACCCGCGTCCCGATCATGCCCGTTTCGTCGAACTGATCGAGCGGGCGTTCGAGTTGTCCGAGGCGTCGAACACGCCGGTGATGATGGAGTTCCGCATCCGGGCCTGCCATATGCATGGCCGTTTCGTCTGCAAGGACAACAAGCCGGCGGCGCATTCCAAGCGGCACGACCCGCTGGTCGATCCCAACCGTGACTATGGCCGCATCTGCCTGCCGCCTTCGATCTACGTGCAGGAGAAGCACAAGGTCGAGGTGCGCCTGCCGCGCGCCCTGCAGTTCATCGCCAGCCATGGCCTGAACGAGCGCTTCGACGGCGCCCGCGACGACATCGGCATCATCCTGCAGGGCGGCCTCTACAACACGGTGATCCGCGCCCTCCAGCAGCTCGGCCTGGCCGATGCCTTCGGCGCCAGCGACATTCCCATCCTGTGCCTCAACGTCACCTACCCGCTGCTGCCCGACGAGATCGAAGCCTTCTGCCGCGGCAAGCGCGCGGTGCTGATGGTCGAGGAGGGCCAGCCCGACCATCTCGAGCAGGCGGTGGGCGCCCTGCTGCGCAAGGCCGCCATCGACACGACCTTGGTGGGTAAGGCCGTGCTGCCGATGGCCGGCGAGTACACGGCCGAGACGGTCCTGCGCGGTCTGGTCCGCTTTCTCGAAGGCTCCGTTCCCCACGGCATCGACCTGGTTGCCGCCGGGCGCGAACTGGCGGCGCTCGATGCGGCCAAAGAACGAGCCGCCGAACTGGTGGGCGACGAGCTGCCGCGCCGTCCCCCCGGCTTCTGCACCGGCTGCCCCGAACGGCCGGTGTTCTCGGCGTTGAAGCTGGCCGAACGCGACTACGGCAAGGTGCACGTCGCCGCCGACATCGGCTGCACCACCTTCGCCACGCTCGAGCCCTTTCACATGGGCAATACCGTCCTCGGCTACGGCTTCAGCCTGGCGAGCGCGCCGGCGGTGGCCCACGCCTTCGACAAGCGTGTCATTTCGGTGATGGGCGACGGCGGCTTCTGGCATAACGGCCTGGCCACCGGGGTGAGCGGCGCCGTGTTCAACCAGACCGATTCGGTCCTCGTCATCGTCGACAACGGCTATGCCTCAGCCACCGGGCAACAGGCGATCCCATCGTCGTCGAGCAACCGCCAGGGCGCGCCGAAGCTGTCGATCGAAGCGGCGCTGACCAGTCTGGGCGTGCGCTGGATCGAGGTGGTGCGCAGCTACGATGTCGGCAAAATGCGCAGGACCCTGCGCAAGGCGATGACCACGGCCAAGGGCGGCCTCAAGGTGATCATCGCCCGCGGCGAATGCCAGCTCGCCCGCCAGCGCCGGGTCAAGCCGGCGACGGCGCGCAAGCTGCAGGCCGGCGAGCGCGTGGTTCGTACCAAGTTCGGCGTCGATGCCAGCACCTGCACCGGCGATCACTCCTGCATCCGGCTCTCGGGCTGCCCGACCCTCACCATCAAGGACAATCCCGATCCCCTGCGGCGCGACCCGGTGGCGCATGTCACCGAGGACTGCGTCGGCTGCGGGTTGTGCGGCAACGTCGCCCATGCGGCGGGATTGTGCCCGTCGTTCCACCGCGCCGAGGTCATTCACAACCCGGGCGCCTTCGACCGAGGCCTGGATCGTCTTCGGCGCAAGACCATCGACTGGTTGTCGGGCGCACGTCGTGCGGAGATGGCGGGATGACCAACACCTCCCCGAAGCCTCTTTCGATTCTGATCGCGGCGCTTGGCGGCGAGGGTGGCGGCGTGCTGACCGACTGGCTGGTGGCCGCGGCGCACCACGCCGGCCTGCCGGCGCAAAGCACCTCGATCCCCGGCGTGGCCCAGCGCACCGGCGCCACCACCTATTACGTCGAGATCTTTCCCGTCCCCATCGCCGAGCTGGGGACGCGGCGGCCGGTGCTCGGGCTTTACCCGGTGGCCGGTGCCATCGACCTGATGGTGGCCTCGGAACTCGTCGAAGCGGGGCGCGCCATGCGCAACGGCTTCGTCAGCCCCGAGCGCACGACGCTGATCGCCTCGACCCACCGTGTCTACGCCACCATCGAGAAGATGGCGATGGGCGACGAGCGTGCCGATGCCGCCCGCCTGCGCAAGGCCGCGGCGAGCTTGCCGAAACGCGCCATCCTGTTCGATGCGAAGGCCGATGCCGAGACGCGGCGGCTGCAGCTCAACGCCGTGCTGCTCGGCACCATTGCCGGCAGCGGTGTGTTGCCGCTGCCGCTGTCGGCGTTCGAGCAGGCCATCCGCGAGGCGGGCAAGGCGGTCGACGGCAATCTCGCCGGCTTCGCCCACGGGCTGCGCGTCGCCCGCGGCGAGGTGTCACTGCCGCCGGACGAACCGTCGGTAATGCCGACGGTGCCGCCGGCATTTGTCGATGCGGCGCAAGCCTTCCCAGCCGAGGTTGTCGAGATCGTAGCGCACGGACTTGCGCGCCTGATCGACTACCAGGACGCGGATTACGCCAGGCTCTACGTGCAGCGGCTACAGCCGTTGAGCCAGGCGGCTCCCGCGGTCCTGACCGAGGCAGCCCGGCAACTGGCGCTATGGATGAGCTACGAGGATGTCATCCGGGTGGCCGACCTCAAGTCACGGCCGGAGCGGCTGGCCCAGGTGCGGGCGGAGGCGCGAGCCGGCGACCTGCCGATCCGGGTGGTCGACTATCTCAAGCCGGGCATCGACGAGGTGGCGAGCGTCCTGCCGGCCGCACTGGGCCGGCCCTTGCTGGCCTGGGGCGAACGGCGCGACTTGCTGGACCGGGGCGTGCCGTTGCGGATCAACGCCGCCAGCATCACCGGATTCGTACTGCTGCGTGTCTTGGCACGGCTGAAGGCGGTGCGGCGGCGGTCCCTGCGCTTCATCGCCGAGCAGCAGGCCATCGAGCAATGGCTTGCCGCCATTTCGCAGGCGTCGCGGACGTCAGTCGCGCTGGCCGGTGCCATCGCCATGCTGCCCGGATTGCGCAAGGGCTACGGCGACACCCAGCGGCGCGGCCGCCGCAGTTACGAACTGCTGATGGAGCGGGTGGTCATGCCGGCGTTGCGGCCCGGCGCAGACGGCGAGGCAGCGGCGCGGCGGCTGGTCGAAGGATACAAGGCCGCCCTTGCCGATCCCGAAGGCCAGCGCCTGAACCAACTGGTGGCGGCGGAGATGGCGCGCGACATGGCCGCGGAATGAGGCGTGTCGCGCTCGAGCGCCGTTAGCGGCGCCGCGGCGGGGGACGGCGTGTCGGGCCGGTCGAGGCGCGCTCGTCCTTATGGCGGTAGTTGATGCGGCCCTTGGTCAGGTCGTAGGGCGTCATCTCCACGGTCACGCGATCGCCGGCGATGATGCGGATGCGAAACTTCTTCATCTTGCCGGCGGTGTAGGTCATGACCTCATGCCCGCTGTCGAGCATGACGCGAAAGCGCGAATCGGGCAGCACCTCGCTGACCACACCCTCGAATTCGATCAGGTCTTCCTTAGCCATGTCCAGCCTCCTTCGCTGGACATGGAAACCGGTGGGCTCCGGGACCAGCAAATCATCAACATAGAACGAGGAGGGCAGCCGAAGCTGCCCTCTGAACCGTCAGGCGGTGCGCAGATTGACTGCGGCCATCTTGCCGGTGCGGCCCCGCTCCAATTCGTACGAGAGCTTCTGGCCCTCGCTGAGATTGCCCAGGCCGGCGCGCTCGACCGCCGAGATGTGCACGAACACGTCGGCAGAGCCGTCGTCGGGCTGAATGAAGCCAAAGCCCTTGGTGCTATTGAACCATTTTACGGTGCCAGTGGACATTGTCATCCCTCCAAAGCTGGCGTGGCCCAGCGCGGAAATCGCGCGGAGCATCAAATCAGTGATGGGGAAGTCCTGGGATGGCACCCAAGCAGGGGCCGTCGGGAAACGCCCAACGTCTTCGACCGCCCTAACATGGGGTCTGGCCGCCGATTGCGCAATGCAAAACGCAATTCTTTTGTTGGGACTGCCACCGCCCATCGATCCCCCGAAATCGCGGCACAGCGTCGCGGGAATTTCTTGGCTTTCTCGGGGCGAGCGCCTATGGTCGCCGCTCCGATCGCCGAGGGCAGCTCGCGTCTCTTGAGTGAGACGCACCTCCTTGCCCGCCCATGGCGGGCCCGGCCAGAGCTTCTCGCATCCCGACCTGCCCGCTTGGCGACTGCAAGCTGTGTCGCGCCGCGCCATTCCGGCCGCCGCGCCCGCCGCGCTAAGAAAGGTTCCGTTCGTTGCAGTTTTCCGATCTCGACATTCATCCCCTGGTGCTGCAGGCCCTGGCCGCGGCCGGCTATTCCGTGCCGACGCCCATCCAGGCCGAAGCCATTCCGTCGGCCATCGCCGGCCGCGACGTTCTGGCCACCGCGGCCACCGGCACCGGCAAGACCGCTGCCTTCCTGCTGCCCAGCCTGACCCGCATCGCCGAGCCGTGCGGCCGGCGCGACGGTGGTGCCCCGCGCATCCTGGTCCTGGTACCGACGCGCGAACTCGCCCGCCAGGTCACCGAAGCGGTGCGCAAATACGGCAAGTTCCTGCGCCTCAACAGCGTCGAGATCGTCGGCGGCATGCCGTACCGCGACCAGTTGCGGCTTTTGGCCCGCCCGGTCGACGTCGCCGTGGCGACGCCAGGGCGGCTGATGGACCACCTTGGCCGCGGCCGGCTCGATCTTGGCGCCGTCGAGGCGCTGATCCTCGACGAAGCCGATCGCATGCTCGACATGGGTTTCGTCGACGCGGTCGAGGCCATTGCCGCCGCTTGCCCGGCGACGCGCCAGACCTTGCTGTTTACCGCCACCCTCGATCGCCGGATGGCGGGGCTGGCGACGAAGCTGCTGCGCGACCCGGTGCGCGTCGCCGTCGCCGCCGAGGTAGCGACGGCGCCCATCGAGCAGCGGCTGCACATGACCGACGACCTGTCGCACAAGCGCCGGCTGCTGCACCACTTCGCCGCGGCCCCCGAGGTGAACAAGGCCATCATCTTCGCCGCCACCAAGCGCGATGCGGATGCCCTGGCCGCCGAACTCGTCGCCGCCGGTCACGCCGCCGCCGCCCTGCACGGCGACCTGCCGCAGGACAAGCGCAACCGCACGCTGCAGCGGCTGCGGACCGGCCAAGTGCGCCTGCTGGTCGCCACCGACGTCGCCGCCCGCGGCATTGACGTCCGCGACATTTCGCACGTCATCAACTTCGATCTGCCGCGCTCGCCGGAAGATTACGTCCATCGCATCGGCCGCACCGGGCGCGCCGGCGCGGCCGGCATTGCCGTGTCCTTCGTCAATCGCAACGAAGGCGGCATCGTCGCCCGTATCGGCCGCCTGACCGGCCAGTCGATGGCGCTCCATGTCGTGCCCGGCTTGGAACCACGGTCGCGGCCGGCCGTCGCCCACCGGGGCGGCCCGCGTTCGGATCAGCCGCGGGCGCGGACCGGCAAGGCCCCGAGCGGCCAGCGCAGCCGCCCGGCCCAGTACCGCACGGCCTGATCGAACCGACGGAGACACCAGCGATGGCCCGCAAGAAGCCCGATGCCAAGGCCGAGTTCGTTCTGTTCGACGTGCTCTATGAGGACGGCACCCAGCGCTCCAATCGCCGGGTGCCGGGCACCGCCCTCGGCGGGCCCGACGGTGACGCTGCCGCTTGGGACATCCTGCAAGCGCAGGACCGTGAAATCGGCGAGATCTCGGGCCAGCCACGCCCGCGGATCAAGTCGGTGACGCGGTCCCGCACCCGCTAGCGTCCTCCCTAATTGATGGCCGGGAGGGCGGGGAGCGCCATCGGCTCGGCGGGAGCGGGCGCCGCCTGCGCATCCGGGCTTGCGGCCGGCTCGGTCGGCGCCATCCCGGGCAGCGCCGGCAGGCGGTCGCCGATGACGTCCTGGAGGGCCCGCTGCGCCCGTTCCTTGACCGCATCGCCGAGATCGGGGCGGTAGGACAGACGGTCCCACGGCCCCTCGACGATGATCGGTACGGTAAGGCCGCCGAGATCGGCCTTGCCGCCCTGGCCCTCGATGCTGGCCACGACCTTCGGCACCAGGCGGTAGCGCAGCCCGCGTTGCGGAAGGTCGACGGTCCCGGTGCCTTCCATGCGCAACAACGGCGATTTCAGCGCCAGGTCGTCGTTGGTGACGATGCCGTTGGCGATGGTGTAGGTGCCGGAAAGTTCGGCAAAGTCGGTTTTCTGCGCGCCCGAGGTCTCGGCGAAGGCGGTGGTGACGTTGCGCACCATGGCGGCCAGATTGATGCCGCGGATGGCGCCGTCGAGGAAGGTGACGGCGCCCTGGCCGTTCAGTGACTGAATCAGCTGGCGCCCCGTGGTGCCGCGCCCCGAGACGGCGATGTCGGCGCTGCCCGTGCCTTCGATGCGATCGAAGCCGGCCGCCGCCGTGAGGAACGGTGCCGCCTGCAGGTTCTGCAATCGGAACGCCGCCTCCAAGCCGAGGCTCTTTTGCCGGCCGTCGAGCGTGAGCTGGCCGCTGCCTGCACCCTCGTAGAGGGCCAGCTCACGCAGGTCGGCGGTGAGGCGGCCGCCGACGAGCGCCAGATGCAAGACGCTCTTGCCGATTTCGATCTCGCGGATTCGCATGCCATCGACGCTCAGGGCGACGTCGACGTCGGCGGCCTTGAGGGCAGCCGTGTCGATGGGAGCGTCGCTCCAATCGGGCCGCGCCGCCGGGGCGGCCTGGCCCGTGGCGGGCGCGGCGGCGTCGGCGGGGGGCAGATACGGGTTGAGGTCCAGCCTCTCGACCGCCAGCTTGCCGCGCACCGCCGGGCGCGCGCCGCCGGTGCTCACGGCCAGATCGCCGGCTGCCTTGATCGCGTCGAGGGTGATGGTCGACCCGGCCAAGGCCACCTTGCCGCCGCCGGCGGTCAACTGGCCCGCCAGCGTGAACGGCCCCAACGCCGCGCCGGGCACGTCGGGCGCCTGGCCGGTGACCCACGCCATCAGGTCGCGCACCGACGACACCGACAGGTCGAGGTCGCCCTTGGCGCCGGCGAGGTCGGCATCGCCGTTGAACGACACGTCGATCAGCTTGCCCGACAGGCCCAAGGCCGCCGGCGATGTCTTGCCCGCCATCACGGCGCGCGGCTCGGCCACATCGAGGTTGAAATCGACGGGCTGGCCGCGCCAGGTCACGCCGCCCTTGGCGGCGAGCGGGCTGTCGAGGCTGTCCAGCTCGACCGTCAGGTCGAGGTCGGTGAATTCCTCGCGGGTGCCCGCAGTGCCGTCGATCAGCACCAGGCTGCCGTTCTGGATGGCGACCTCGCCGAGTTTGAGGTCGGCGAGTTGCGCTGAGCCGGAGCCAGGCTTGTCCTTCGCCGCCGGAGGGGTGGCGGCAAAGTCGAGATTGGAGCGGCCCTTGCGGTTGGTCTCGACGGTGATCACCGGCTTCACCAGCACGAAGCTGTCGATCTCGACCGATCCCGACAGCAGCGGCATCACCTTCAGCCTCACCGCCAGGGATTCGAGGCGGAGCATGTCCTTGCTGGTGAAGCCGGGCGGGTTCGACAGCGTCACGTCGGCCACTTCGACCGCGAGGGAGGGCAGTACCGACACCGAGACGTCGCCGCCGATGGTCAGATCCCGCCCCGTGGCCGCCTTGACCTGGGCCGCCACCTCGTCCTTGATCCGGTCGGCGGGCACCAGCATGGGCAAGGCCACGACACCGCCAACGGTGATGACGACCAATGCACCGGTTGCGATCAGCAATTTCCTCATGAAGCTACGCTCCTTCGTGAACCCTGTTCGGCACCGCCCGCTCCGCGCCAAGAGGGAACGTGCGGCATCGAGTATATACTGTGCCGGTTGCAGATCGACCCGTGTGATCCGCGTGACACGGGCCGGGGCCGGGCGTCGGCCTACCCCGCTTTCTCCGTAGCCTTCGCCGTCGTGAGAGCGGCCCTCTACTGCCTGCGCCATGGCCGCCCCATCTATCGGCGGCTAGCATCGACAGGCAGCCCAAGGAGGAGCTCATGGCAGGCAAGGTGACCTGGGTGGTGGTGGCCGACGGTGCGCGGGCGCATTTTTTCGCCAGCGAGGAGGGGACACTGCGCCCGGCGCTGGATCACGACGTGGTGGCATCGACGCGCAGCCCCGGCCGCGACGCCGAAAGCGACCGGCCCGGCCGCAGCTTTGAAAGCGCCAATACGGCACGCCACGCGATGGAGCCGCCGACCGACTGGAAGACCAAGGAGCGGCAGCGATTGGCGCAAAACGTCGCCGACGAGCTGCTGAGCGCGGCCACCCGCAAGGTGTTCGACCGCCTGGTGGTGGCGGCGCCGCCGGAGATGCTGGGCGACCTGCGCGGCGCCATGGATGCGCAGGTGGCGCGCCTGGTGGTGGCGGAGATCGACAAGGATCTGACGCACTTCAAGGCGCATCAGCTCCGCGACCACCTGGGCGAGGCGCTGCGCGGGTGAAAGGCCTGACTTAGGGCGGGAACGTGAGCGTTGGCACCGGGTAGGCGAAGTTGCCGCCGAGGAGCTGCGTCAGCCGCGACGCCTCTTCCAGCACCGCCGTGCGCAACGGCGGCAGCGCGTCATCCGTGAACCGTGATTCCGGGCCGGACAGCAGCAGCGCGCCCATCAGCCTGTCGCCGACGCCGAACACCGGGCACAGGAAGGCGGCGACGCCGCTGAGGCGCCGGCTGGGCCGCGCCAGGAGCGGCACCTGGCGGCGAACCTCGTCGTAGGCTTCCCCCGCCTGTCCGGAGAAGGCCGAGAGCACCATCGAGCAGGCGCTGCCGTCGATGGGGAAGCGCTCGCCCTCGGCGACGCTGGCATCGCGCACCGGGCGCCGCGATTCCCTGCGATGCAGGCAGACGTCGTTGTCGCCGTCACGTATGTACAAGGACGCCGTCTCTCCGGTCGTCGCCGCCAAGCGTTCCAGCGCCGGCACGACCGCTTCGCGCAGGTTGAACGAGCGCTGATAGATGCGCCCGAGCGAGAACACGCTGGCGCCGAGCCGGTACCGGCCGTCATTCAGACGATGCAGGTAGCCGCGGCGCAGCAGGGACGCGATCAAGCGGAGGATCGTGTCTTATAGAGGCCGGTGATCTCGGCCATTTCCGCCAGCGACAGCACGTCCTTGCCCTGACGAAACGCCTCCAACACCGCCAAGCCGCGCTCGAGGGCGGCGACGTTCTGTCTGGCAGAACGCACCAGAGAAAGGGATGGCCGTACATGACTTTGCGCACCAAGACCATGCGAACCTGGATCGAGGACCTCGACGTGGCACGGTGAAGAGCCTGTCGGCCATCGCCAACTCCTTCTGCTACAACCTGATCATCCGCGCCGCCGACGTCACTTTGAAAGGAGCGGCGGCGCTTGGTGCTGATGGTGCGCGAGACGCCGCTGCACAAGGGCCATCTCGATCTGATGGCGCGCGCCGCCGATCTCGGCGCCGTCATCCTGCCGCCCATGCCGGCCTTCTATCACGGGCCGCAGACGATCATGGACCTGATCCACCAGAGCGTGGGCAAGGCGCTCGATCAGTTCGAGATCGAGCACAACCTGTTCCGTCGCTGGACGGGGCAGCATTGAGGACGAAACCGGATTGACGGCGACGCGGCGGCGCCGAACCGTCAATCCGACATCTTGAGCGCCGCCAGGAAGGCCGACTGCGGGATCTCGACCTTGCCGAACTGGCGCATGCGCTTCTTGCCTTCCTTCTGCTTCTCCAGCAGCTTGCGCTTGCGGCTGACGTCGCCGCCGTAGCACTTGGCCAGGACGTCCTTGCGCAGGGCGCTGACCGTCTCGCGGGCGACGACGCGGCCGCCGATGGCCGCCTGGATGGCGATCTGGAACATCTGGCGCGGGATCAGTTCCTTGAGCTTGGCGCAGATCTGGCGGCCGCGCGATTCGGCGCTGGCGCGGTGGACGATGAAGGCCAGGGCGTCGACCGGCTCCTGATTGACCAGGATCGACACCTTGACCAGATCGCTCTCGGCGTAGCTCTCGACTTCGTAGTCGAAGCTGGCATAGCCGCGGCTGATCGACTTCAGGCGATCGTAGAAGTCGAACACGATCTCGTTGAGCGGCAGCTTGTAGACCGCCATGGCGCGGTTGCCGACATAGGTCAGGTCCTGCTGCTGGCCGCGCCGTTCGGTGCACAGCGCCAGCACCGGGCCGAGATAGTCGTCGGGCACCATGATGGTCGCCTTGATCCACGGCTCCTCGATGTGTTCGATGCGGCCCGCATCCGGCATGTCGGCCGGGTTGTGCAGCTCAATCAGTTCGCCGTTGGTCAGGTGGACGCGATAGACCACCGACGGCGCCGTGGTGATCAGGTCGAGATTGAACTCGCGCTCCAGCCGCTCCTGGATGATCTCGAGGTGCAGCAGGCCGAGGAAACCGCAGCGGAAGCCGAAGCCGAGCGCCGCCGAGGTTTCGGGCTCATACTCGAAGCTGGCGTCGTTGAGGCGCAGCTTGGCGAGCGAATCGCGCAAATCCTCGTAATCGGCCGCGTCGACCGGGAACAGGCCGCAGAACACCACCGGCACGTTCGGCTTGAAGCCGGGCAGCGGCTCGGGCGCCGGCTTGCGGTCGTCGGTGATGGTGTCGCCGACACTGGTGTCGGCCACGGTCTTGATGCCGGCGGTGATGAAGCCGACCTCGCCGGGCCCGAGCTGGTCGATCTTGACCATCTTCGGCGTGAAGTAGCCGACGGAGTCGACCTCGTAGGCGGCGCCGGTGGCCATCATGCGGATCTTCTGGCCGCGCTTGAGCACGCCATGCTTGACCCGCACCAGGCAGATGACGCCGAGATAGGCGTCGTACCAGGAATCGACCAGCAGCGCCTTCAGCTCGGTGTCGAGCGTGCCCTCGGGCGCCGGCAGGCGCTCGACGATGGCCTCGAGCACGTCGTCGATGCCGATGCCGGTCTTGGCCGAGATCATCACCGCCTGCGAGCAGTCCAGGCCGATGACCTCCTCGATCTGTTCCTTGACCCGCTCGGGCTCGGCGGCGGGCAGGTCGATCTTGTTGAGGACCGGCACGATTTCGTGGTTGTTGTCGATGGCCTGATAGACGTTGGCCAGGGTCTGCGCCTCGACGCCCTGGCTGGCGTCGACCACCAGCAGCGAGCCCTCGCAAGCGGCGAGCGAGCGGCTGACCTCGTAGGCGAAGTCGACGTGGCCGGGGGTGTCCATCAGGTTGAGCTGGTAGGTTTCGCCGTCCTTGGCCTTGTAGGCCAGGCGTACGGTCTGCGCCTTGATGGTGATGCCGCGCTCGCGCTCGATATCCATCGAATCGAGAATCTGCTCGCGCATCTCGCGGTCTTCGACACCGCCGCAGCGTTGGATGAGGCGGTCGGCCAGGGTCGACTTGCCGTGGTCGATATGGGCGATGATGGCGAAGTTGCGGATGTGTTTGAGATCGGTCATGGCCTTCCCCGGAGCGTGCCGGGAAAATAGGGCCAATCGCCGGCCGGGGCAATGGCCTCCCCGCTGTCCCTTTTCGACCTTTGTCAGCTCGGTGCCCACGGTTAGAATCGGCGGCGAAGAGGAGAAGCAGTGATGTCACCCGAGCAACAGCCGCCGCGCGACGCCGACGAGCAGGAGTTCGAATTCATGGTCGCCGACCGGCGCGGCAAGCTCGCCGGCATGTGGGCGGCGGAACTGCTGGGATTGATCGGCCAGGCGGCGCACGATTATGCCCGCGCCTTCGGCCGCGGTGGCGACAACCACGACGAAGACGAAATGGCGGCGGCGCTCGAGCGGGACCTCGCCGGCAAGGCCAGCCATCACGAGATCCGCGAAAAGCTGACCCATCTGCTGCACGAGGCCCGCCGCCAGCTCCTGCACGAGCGCAACAAGGATTAAGATGGTGTGACCGGAGGGAGCTTCGCCTGCGTTTTGCGGAGCTGGAGCTTCGCGCTCCGGGGCGACCTGGCGTCACGACGCCGTGTTCGCCCCCAGCCGGGTTTTCCACAGCGACCATGCCACGCCGAAGCCCAGGATGGCGAAGGTGATGGCCAGGCTGAGGCCGGGCGGGAACTTGCCGCCGGGCAAGCCGGCAATGTCGGCGATGAACACCTTGGCGCCGATGAAGACCAGCAGCACGCTCAGGGCATATTTGAGGTAATGGAAACGGTGCACCATCGCCGCCAGCGCAAAATACAAGGCGCGCAGGCCGAGGATGGCGAAGATGTTCGAGGTGTAGACGACGAACGGGTCGGTGGTGATGGCGAAGATCGCCGGCACGCTGTCGACGGCGAAGATGACGTCGGCGAACTCGATCATGACCAGGGCCAGCAGAAGCGGGGTGGCGTACCAAGCCGTCCGGCCCGCCGCGTCCGCCTTGCGCACCCAGAAGTGATTGCCGTGCAGCCCGTCGGTGACGCGGTAGTTTCGGCGCAGGGCCTTGAGCAGGGGATTGGTGCCGATGTCGTAGGGCTTCTCGGCCATGACCCACATTTTGACGCCGGTGAAGATGAGGAAGGCGGCGAAGACGTAGAGCACCCAGGCGAACTCCGCCACCAGCGCCGCGCCGAAGCCGATCATGATGCCGCGCAGGACCAGCACGCCGAGGATGCCCCAGAACAGCACCCGGTGCTGGTACAGGCGTGGTACCGCGAAATAGGAGAAGATCATGGCGATGACGAACACGTTGTCCATCGCCAGCGATTTCTCGACGATGAAGCCGGTGACGTATTCCTTGCCGGCTTGGGCGCCGAGCTGCCACCACACCCAGCCGCCGAACGCTAAACCAAAGGCGATATAGACGGCCGACAGCGCCAGGCTTTCGCGCATGCCGATCTCGCGCTGCCTGCGGTGCAGGACGCCCAGATCAAAGGCCAGCAGCGCCGCCACCACACCAAGGAAGCCGAGCCACATCCAGACCGGCTTCGACAGCCAATCATAGAACAGCACGTCCATGTCCCGGGCCCCTTCCGGTTACTCCAGAAGCGCCGCGTCCGCGCCGATATTGCGGAAGTGATCCGACATCACAGCGCCGCCGCGGCTGCCAGAGGGGCCCGGATCACACCTGCTGTGGTGAGATGACGAGGCGAGTCAAGGGCCAGACGCGACGAAGCGGGCGCACCGGTGCGGTGGCCCGCTTCGCTTATCGGCCGATGGCGGGCGGTCAGCCGCGCAGGGTGCCGCCGGTGGCCTTTCCGACGGCGGCGACGATCTTCTGGCCCACGGCCTCGATTTCGGCGTCGGTCAGGGTCTTTTCGGTGGGCTGCAGGGTCACGGCGATCGCCAGCGACTTGCGACCCTCGCCCAGCGACGGTCCTTCGAACAGATCGAACACCGACACCTCGGTGATGAGCTGCTTGTCGGCGTCGCGGGCCGCCTTGATCAGGGTCGCGGCCGGCACCGTGGCGTCGACGACGAAGGCGAAGTCGCGTTCTACCGGCTGGAACGGCGAGGCCTTGAGCAGCGGCCGGGCCTTGGTCGGCCGTGCCTTGGGCAGAGGAATGGCGTCGAGGAACACCTCGAAGGCGGCCAGCGGCCCGGCGACGTCCATGGTCTTCAGCACGCGCGGGTGCACCTCGCCGAACCAGGCCACCACCTTGTTGCCGAGCTTGAGGCTGCCGGAGCGGCCGGGGTGGTACCACGACGGCGCGTCGGCCGCCACCTGCAGGCTGTCGGGATTGCCGCCGGCGGCGGCGATCGTCGCCAGGGCGTCGGCTTTGGCGTCGAACGCATCCACCGCACGGGGCGGGGCGTTCCAGTGGCGCGGCCCGGTGCGGCCGGCGCGGACGCCGCCGACCACCTGGCGCTGCTGCCCCGGCTCGGCGCCGCCGTCGAACTGCGGGCCGACCTCGAACAGGGCGAGGTCCTTGGCGCCGCGGTCGGCGTTGCGGCCGGCGGCGGCGATCAGGTTGGGCAGCACCGACGGGCGCATGACGTCGAGATCGCTGGAGATCGGATTGGCCAGGGCCAGGTCCGGCTTGCCGCCACCGAACGACGGGGCGAAGGCCGAGCTGGTGAACGACCAGGTGACCGTCTCGATCATGCCGCGGCCGGCCAGGCCACGGCGCACCGCCACGCCGCGGCGCTGCGTCGGCGTCAGCACGGTGCGCGGCATAGGCGCGCGCGGCAGGGTGGCCACCGGCACGTTGTCATAGCCGTGGATGCGGATCACTTCCTCGACCAAGTCGTGTTCGGCGGTCAGGTCACCGCGCCACGACGGCGGCTCGACCATCAGGGTGCCGTCGGCCCCCGGGATGACCTGGCAGCCGAGGCCGGTGAGGATGCCCGTGATGGCGTCGGTCGACAGGTCGACGCCGCCCAGCGAGGTCACACGCTGCGGCCGTAGGCCGATGACGCGGTGCCAGTCGGGGGCGGCGCCGGCGATCACTGGCTCGGACGGCTCGCCGCCGCATAGTTCCAGAATCATCGCCGTGGCCATTTCCATCGCTGGCACGACGAAGGCGGGATCGACGCCACGTTCGAAGCGGAAGCGGGCGTCGGACAGGATCTCCAGCTTGCGGCCGGTGGCGGCGGTGCGCAGCGGGTCGAACAGCGCCGCCTCGATGAAGACATTGGCGGTCTCGGCGGTGCAGCCGGTTTCCTCGCCGCCGATGACGCCGGCCAGCCCTTCGACCCTCTCGTCGTCGGCGATCACCGTCATGGTCTCGTCGAGGACGTATTCCTTGCCGTTCAACGCCAGCAGCTTCTCGCCCGGCCGGGCGAGGCGTGCCTGCACATTGCCGGTGAGGCGGTCGGCGTCGAAGACGTGCAGCGGTCGCGCCATGTCGTAGGTGATGTAGTTGGTGATGTCGACCAGCGCCGAGATCGGGCGCAGGCCGATGGCCACCAGCCGGTCCTTCAGCCACTGCGGGCTTTCGCCGTTCTTGACGCCGCGGACATAGCGGCCGGCGAAAAGCGGGCAGGCGTCGGCCGCCTCACGCGGGAAATTCAGGCTGACCGAAATCGGGCTGGGGAAGCGGGCCGGCACCGGCTTCACCTCGAACGGCTTCAGCGTGCCCAAACCCGAGGCGGCAAGATCGCGGGCGATGCCGCGCACGCCCAGGCAGTCGGCGCGGTTCGGCGTGATGGAGACGTCGAACACCGGGTCGAAGCTGACCACCTCGGTCAGCGGCCGGCCCACCGGCAAGGCCGGATCGAGCTCGGCGATGCCCTCGTGGTCCTCGCCCAGGCCCAGTTCGCGCCACGAGCACATCATGCCCTGGCTCTCGACGCCGCGGATGGCTCCCTTCTTGAGCACGTCGCCGGTGACCGGGATGCGGGTGCCGGGGCGGGCCAGCACCACCTTGAGCCCGGCGCGGGCGTTGGGGGCGCCGCATACCACCTGCAGCCTGTCGCCGCCGCCGGCATCGACCGTGCACACGCGCAGGCGGTCGGCATTGGGATGCTGCACCGCTTCGACCACATGGGCGACGGTGAAGCCGGCGAGATCCTTGGCCGGATCCTCGAGCGATTCGACCTCGAGGCCGAGCATGGTCAGCCGCGCGCCGATGTCGTCGACGCTGGCCTCGGTGTCGAGATGCTGCTTCAGCCAGGACAGGGTGAATTTCATCGCGTCAGCCCTCCGGTCAGGCTCGGCACGTCCAGCGGCACGAAACCGTAATGCTTCAGCCACCGCAGGTCGGATTCGAAGAAGGTGCGCAGGTCAGGGATGCCGTATTTCAGCATGGCGATGCGCTCGATGCCCATGCCGAAGGCGAAGCCCTGGTACTCGTCGGGGTCGATGCCGCAGGCGCGCAGCACGTTGGGATGGACCATGCCGCAGCCCAGGATCTCCAGCCAGTCGCCGCCGGGGCCGATCTTCAATTCGCCGCCGGCGCGCGAGCAGCCGATGTCGACTTCCGCCGAGGGTTCGGTGAACGGGAAGAACGACGGCCGGAAGCGCACCGGCACGTCGTCGACCTCGAAATAGGTGCGCACGAACTCGATCAAACAGCCCTTGAGGTGGCCGAAATGGGTCGTCTTGTCGATGATCAGCCCTTCCACCTGGTGGAACATGGGCGTGTGGGTCATGTCCGAGTCGCAGCGATAGGTGCGGCCGGGGGCGATGATGCGGATCGGCGGCTTGGTCGTCTGCATGGTGCGGATCTGCACCGGCGACGTGTGTGTGCGCAGCAGCAGCCGCGAGCCGTCGGCGCGCTCGGGCAGGAAGAAGGTGTCGTGCATCGACCGCGCCGGGTGCTCGGGCGGGATGTTGAGGGCGGTGAAGTTGTGGAAGTCGTCCTCGATGTCGGGGCCTTCGGCGACCTCGAACCCCATCTGGCCGAAGATGGCGACGATCTCGTCCATGGTCTGGCTGATGGGATGGATGCGGCCGGTCTCCTCGGGGCG
Organism: Rhodospirillaceae bacterium; assembly: GCA_036675815.1. Taxonomy (GTDB): domain Bacteria; phylum Pseudomonadota; class Alphaproteobacteria; order Rhodospirillales; family Magnetospirillaceae; genus JAKFEE01. Next base: position 34,181 of record JAKFEE010000028.1, on the reverse strand, counting down.
CGCCGGCAGCGTGACGTCGACGCGCTCGCGTGCCAGGCGCAGGTCCAACTCCGCCGCTTCCAGCTCGGCCTTGCGCGCCTCGATGGCGGCGGCGACCTCGTCCTTGAGGCTGTTGAGCGCGGCGCCGGCGGCCTTGCGCTCCTCCGGGCTCATGCCGCCCAGGCTCTTCATCAGTTCGGTGACGCGACCCTTCTTGCCCAGCGCCGTGACGCGGACCTCGTCGAGGGCGGCAAGGTCGGCAGCGGCGGTGACGGCGGCGACCAGTTCCGCCCGCAGGGTTTCAAGCTTGTCCATTCGGCACTCCCTCAGAGCGCGAAAAGGGGGCCGCGATCACGGCCCCCTTCGCAACAACCGCCAATGTGGATGCGCACCCTAGAGTGCTTAGGCAGCCTTGCCCAGGGCCGCTTTGGCCTGTGCGACCAGCGCCCCGAAGCACGCCGGCTCGCGGATGGCGATGTCGGAGAGCACCTTGCGATCCAACTGGACACCGGCCTTCTTCAGGCCGTTCATGAAACGCGAATAGGTCATGCCGTGCTGGCGGGTGCCGGCGTTGATGCGCTGGATCCACAGGGCGCGGAAATTGCGCTTCTTGGTGCGGCGGTCGCGGTAGGCGTAACGCAGCGCCTTCTCGACCTTCTCGATGGCGACGCGGAAGCACGAATTGGAGCGGCCGCGATAACCCTTGGCCAGCTTGATGATCTTACGATGACGGGCGTGGGTAGTGACGCCCCGCTTGACGCGTGCCATTTACTCAGCCTCCGTTCGGCAGGAAGAACTTCTTGACGTTGTCGCCGTCGGTCTTGAACAGCACGAAGGTGCCGCGCGCCTGGCGCTTCATCTTCTGCGTCTTGGCCGTGAGCAGGTGCCGCTTGTTCGACACGTTGCCCTTGACCTTGCCGGTGCCGGTCAGGCTGAAGCGCTTCTTGGCAGCGCTTTTGGTCTTCATCTTGGGCATTTTGCGGTCCTTGTTGGTGGTTCGCGTCCAGGAGCGGCGGGGCATGCCCAGGGGCTTGCGCCCGAAAGCCTCGTCCGCTCGGTGAGGCAGGGGTTATAGCGTCAGGGGCGGCGGAATGCAAGGCGGGAGGAACCAGAACTCGAATGGAGCTCGACGCTGCATTCTGTTTCATCGCTGGGGAAATCCACGGTGCACTCGACAAGGGCGATTGCTCATGAGAGGCTCGCAATGCGTTGAGCTAAGCAGGGCGGCCTTCAGTACTTGGCACCGTTGAGGGAGGTTTCACGCTAGATGAAGTTCGAGACGTATAAGGCGGGCCATTGGCAGCAGAGGTATCAATACAAGAGCTTCGAGCCCGTGAAGATAAATCAAGAATGGGTTTGGGAGGATCCCGTATTAAACACGCTGCTTGAGGCTGCGAATCGCGCCTTGGGCGAGCTCAATGCATTTTCACTGATCGTCCCGGATATTGATCTGTTCATTCAAATGCACGTTGTGAAAGAGGCCCAGACATCAAGCAGGATCGAGGGAACGCAGACGGGAATAGACGAAGCTCTGATGCCGGAGGATCAAATTGATCCGGAGAAAAGAGACGACTGGCGCGAGGTGCGGAATTATATTGATGCGGTAAACGCTGCTACAGCCGAGTTGGACACTCTGCCGCTGTCGAACAGATTGCTTAAACAAACGCATGCGATTCTCATGCAGGGGGTTCGCGGCGAACATAAGCAGCCGGGAGATTTTCGAACCAGCCAAAATTGGATCGGAGGTTCAAACTTAACCGATGCGGTCTTCATTCCTCCCCATCCTGATGGGGTTGAGGACCTAATGGGCGATCTTGAGAAGTTTTGGCATAATGAGGACATCGCCGTCCCACATCTGATTCGGGCTGCAATCAGTCATTACCAATTTGAAACCATTCACCCATTCCTTGATGGTAATGGGCGAATTGGTAGGCTGTTGATACCTCTATACCTAATCAGCCAGGGGCTGCTTGCAAAGCCATCACTGTATTTATCAGACTTTTTCGAGCGTAATCGGGCAAATTACTATGACGCCCTGATGCGGGTCCGTGTATCTGACGATATCATCCACTGGGTGCGTTTCTTCTTGAGCGGCGTTGCCGAGACGGCGACCAAGGGACGCGACGTGTTCCGGAAAATCCTTGCGCTGCGAAATGAGGTGGAGCAGGAGGTTCTCGGGCTTGGAAAGCGGACCCCTAATGCGCGCGAACTGCTCAACCTGCTGTACCGGAAGCCGGTAGTTTCGGCTGCAGAGATCGAAAGAGGTATCGCAGTGAGTACGCCTACCGCAAACGTCCTAATCCGAGATCTCTCCACGTTAGGCATTTTGGTCGAGATCACAGGTCAGCGCCGAGGGCGCGTGTATGCGTTCCATCGTTACCTAGAGCTCTTCGTAAGTTAATGGAAAGGCGTTTTCATTAACTTCGTTGCCGGCGGAGTTAAGGCTCCGGGGAAGAGCTTTCGAGGGCATTCTGTGCGACGCCTGACGCCCAATGAGGAGGGCCGCGCAGCCGCGGCCTTCCGCATCTTAGAAAAGAGCTATATGTCCTCAGCTGGTTAGCTCAGAACCGCAGCCCGATCGAGGCGCCGAACAGGAAGGTGTCGTCGCCCGCCGCTTCCGGCTCGCCGCTGCGGCTGGCCGCCGCCAGGCCGCTGACCACCACACCGGGCGTGACCCTGTGGCGCAGGGTCAGCGATAGGTCGTATTCCCGGTCCGGTGCTTGATAGCCATAACCGGCAAGCGCCGGATTGGGGCTGAAATAGGACTCGCCATCGCCCCATTCCGTGCCCAGGCGGATGCGCAGGGCGGTGTCACCGCCCTCGTAGCCGGCGCTCAACTCGGCCCGGTGCGACAGCGCGCTTTCGCTGACGCTGGCACCGAAACGAAAGGCGTCCAGCGGGTATTCGACGAAGGCGCCAAGGGCGAGATGGCCGTCGCCCAAGGTCAAGGGCGTGCCGCCAGGCTGCACCACCGGCCCGAAGGCGAAATCGCGCGACAGGCCGAGGTCGAGGCGCATGCCGTCCTGCGGCATCATGGCCGGCATCGCGGTTGGGGCGGCGAGGACACCGCCCGGCGGAACGCCGATTGCCAAATGCATCTGCGCGGCTTTCGCCCATGTCGGGGCAACGCAGACTAGGCCAAGTACGATCGCCAATAAACGCTTCATGTTTCAGTCGATTGGGGCAGCTTATGAATCCGATCTTGTCCCAAACTGGCTGAGGAACCATTAACCGTCCGGCCATATGGCCAGCTGTTCGGAGTCCTATTTCGCCAGTTGAGGCAGGTCGCGATATAGGTCGAGCGCCTCGGGATTGGCAAGCGCCTCCTTGTTCTTGATCTGCCGCCCATGCACGACGTTGCGCACCGCCAGCTCGACGATCTTGCCGGACTTGGTGCGCGGGATGTCGGCGACCTGAACGATCCGCGCCGGCACGTGGCGCGGCGTGGTGTTGTCGCGGATGGTCTTCTTGATGCGCTCGGCCAGCGCCTCGTCCAGGCTCAGCCCGTCGCGCAGGCGCACGAACAGCACGACGCGCACGTCGTTTTGCCAGTCCTGGCCGATGACCAGGCTCTCCACCACCTCGGGCAGCTTCTCGACCTGGCGGTAGATCTCGGCGGTGCCGATGCGCACGCCGCCGGGGTTCAAGGTGGCGTCGGAGCGGCCATGGACGATGATGCCCTCGTGCTCGGTCAGCTCGATCCAGTCGCCATGCGTCCACACGCCGGGATATTTGGCGAAATAGGCGTTGTGATATTTCTCGCCGTCGGGATCGTTCCAGAAGCCGACCGGCATGCATGGGAAGGCCTGGGTGCAGACCATCTCGCCCTTCTCGCGCTGCACCGGCCGACCATCGTCGTCGAGGACCTCGACCTTCATGCCCAGGCCGCGCGCCTGGATCTCGCCGCGCCATACCGCGCCGATGGGGTTGCCGAGGACGAAGCACGAGACGATGTCGGTGCCGCCCGAGATCGACGACAGCTGGATGTCCTTCTTGATCTTTTCATAGACGAAGTCGAAGCCTTCCGGCGCCAGCGGCGAGCCGGTCGAGGCCATGACGCGCACGCTGTCCAGGCGGTGCGTCTTCATCGGCTCCAGCCCCATCTTGGCGATGGCGTCGAGCCATTTGGCCGAGGTGCCGAACAGGGTCATGCCCTCGGCATCGGCATAGTCGAACAGGATGCGCGCACCCTGGATGTTGGGCGAGCCGTCATAGAGCAGCAGCGTCGCCTCGGAGGCCAGCCCCGACACCAGCCAGTTCCACATCATCCAGCCGCAGGTGGTGAAGTAGAACACCCGGTCCCCCGGCTTCACGTCGCTGTGCAGTTGGTGCTCCTTGAGGTGCTGGAGCAGGGTGCCGCCGGCGCCGTGGACAATGCATTTCGGCACGCCGGTCGTGCCCGAGGAGAACATGATGTAGAGCGGCCGGTCGAACGGCCCGCGATCGAAGGCGATGTCGCCGGCATCATGGCCGGCGATGAAGTCGCCGATCACGCGGCCCTTGGGCAGTTGCGACAGATCGGGGCGCTCGGCGACGTAGGGCACGACCACCAGCCGCTGCACCGACGGCATGCCGGCCATGATCCCGTCGAGGCGCTCCAGGCAATCGACGGTCTTGCCGTTGTAGTAATAGCCGTCGGCCGAGAACAGGACCTTGGGTTCGATCTGGCCGAAACGGTCGAGAACCCCCTGGACGCCGAAATCGGGCGAGGCCGACGACCACACGGCGCCCAGCGAGGCGGTGGCCAGCATGGCCGCCACCGTCTCCGGCATGTTCGGCATGAAGCCGGCGACGCGATCGCCGGGGCCGACGCCCTCGGCGCGCAGGGCGGCTGCCAGCCGGGCGACGAGGTCGTAGAGCTGGCGCCACGACAGCCGCCGCTTCACCTTGTCCTCGCCCCAGAAGACGATGGCGTCGGCATCGTCGCGGCGCCGCAGCAGATTCTCGGCAAAGTTCAGGCGGGCGCCGTCAAACCACCTGGCGCCGGGCATCTTGCGCAGGTCGTCGACCACCGGGCCGGTGCCGCGCTCGCCGACGACGCCGCAGAACTCCCACATCGACTCCCAGAACTGCTCGGGGTGATCGATGGACCAGCGATGGATGGCCGAATAGTCGTCGAGCCCGGACAACTGCCAGCGCTTCTCGGCGGTGTTGGCAAATGCCGTCAGGTTCGCGTTGGCGATGCGTTCCGAATCGGGCTGCCACAGGATCTGATTCATGCCGACCTCCGCCGTTCTCCGTGTTTGGTCTAGCCGATTGCCGCCATCGCCACAAGGCCGCTGCTTGCCGCCGCCAACCGGTGTAAGCTGCCTTCCGTCCACGTCGACGGGAGGTCCCATGCAGGCAGGCGGACAAGCGGCCCTGGTCACCGGCGCCGCCTCGGGGCTCGGCGCGGCGACGGCGCGGGCGCTGGCCCAGGCGGGGGCGCGCGTGGGGCTGCTCGACATGAACCGCGAAGCGGCGCAGGCCCTGGCGCAGGAGATCGGCGGCATCGCCCTGGCCTGCGATATCGCCGACGCCGCCAGCGCCGAGGCGGCGGTCAAGGCGGCGCGCGAGCGCCACGGCCCGGCCCGCATCGCCGTCAGCTGCGCCGGGGTGGCGCCGGCCGGGCGCATCGTCGGCAAGGCCGGGCCGATGTCGCTGGTCGACTTCGAGCGGGTGGTGCGCGTCAACCTCATCGGCACCTTCAACCTGATGCGCCTGGCCGCGGCCGACATGGCCGGCATGGCGCCGCTGGCCGACGGCGAGCGCGGCGTCATCGTCAACACCGCCTCGATCGCCGCCTTCGAGGGCCAGATCGGCCAGTCGGCCTATGCCGCCTCCAAGGGCGGCGTCGCCGCGCTGACCCTGCCGGCGGCGCGCGAATTCGCCCGCTCAGGGATCCGCGTCATGGCCATCGCGCCGGGCACCTTCGAGACGCCGATGATGGCGGCCATGCCGCAGGAGGTGAAGGACGCATTGGCGGCGAAGACGCCGTTCCCGCAGCGCCTGGGCCGGCCCGAGGAATTCGCCGCCATGGTGCTGCACATCCTCGACAACCTGATGTTGAACGGCTCGGTGGTGCGCCTCGACGGCGCCCTGCGCATGGAGCCGCGCTGAGAGCTGACGGATAGCCGACGCGACTACGGCGAGACCCGCATATCGCTCTGGGACGCGTAGACGACGGCCATCTCATGGTCGTTTACGTGGCAATGGCGTGCGCCACATCATCTGGGCCCACCGTGCCAAACGATCCGCAAGGCGCTCGGCTTGTCCCAGGAAGCCTTCGCCGCGCGCTTCGGCTTCGCGCTCGCTTCGCTGCGCAACTGGGAACAGGACCGCCGCAGGCCGGAAGGGGCGGCGCTGACGCTGCTCCGGGTGATCGCTAAGGAGCCAGAGGCGGTCAGGCGGGTATTGTCGGATAGCTGAGATACGGATTCGCGGGCGGCGGCGGTAGGGATGCGGAATGATGGGGCAGGCCCGGTTGCGATTGCTATGGAAACAGGCGATCACTCTGATCCTGCGGGTTGACATCGCGAGGTTATTTGTATATACAGTACGTCATTCACAGCAAGGGGCAGTCCCGCACTTCAAACACGCTTAGCTCGACGCGAGCCGATCTCATCCTTGGGCTCGAAAGAGCCGATTTTACTGGAGATGCTTATCATGCGGACCATAACAGCCAGCCGTGGCGTGAAAACGGCGCTAGCCAAAACAGGGATAAACAATGGAAGGGTTCGAATGGGATGAGGAAAAGTGCCGCGCCAACTTAGATGAGCACGGCGTAGATTTCATTGATGCGATTTACATATTCGAAGGTCCCTGCGTTTACCAGCCAGATCGGCGCAAGGAATACGGCGAAGATCGACACGTCGCCCTCGGGGAGACCAACGGCCATGTGCTGGCGGTCGTCTTCACGATGCGTGGCGAGATGTGCCGGATCATTTCAGCAAGAAAGGCAAGGCGTGATGAGCGAAACGCGTATTTTGCGGCGCTCGCTGCAAAAGCGCCGGACGGGTGAAACCGACTGGAATCGCCTGGAACGGACTACGGACGAGGACATCGAGCGGCAGGTCGCAGCTGACCCGGATGCGGCCCCGATACTCGGCGACGACTGGTTCAAGGATGCGGAACTGGTGCCGCCGAACAAGCAGATGATCAGCATCCGGGTTGACAAGGATGTGCTGGAGTTCTTCAAGGGCACCGGCAAGAGCTACCAGACTCGGATGAACAGCGTCCTCAGGGCTTACATGGAAGCCGTGAAGAGGAAGGCCGGATAACGGCCGGCGGCGCTACGCCGTCTGCGCCCCGGCCTCCTGCTCCCTTGATATTCAGGAAGAGCTGTCCGGATCAGACCGCCTCCGCGTGCCGCTTGGCGATCCTCCTTTATTCTTCCTCTTCATCTTCATCAGAGTAAAATCCCGCGTCCGGGTCATCCGTTTCCACGAGATGGAACAAGGTATAGGGCAACCGCTTAAGCTAGATACGGCGAGCCGCCCTGTGAACAGTGGGATGGCGGAGGGGGTGTTTCGCGATTCGCGTAACCGCCGCATCGGCGGTGGTCGATAGCGCCGCCGAGTTATTGCCGGGCGGACCCGCGGTCGCCCAATGGACACCTGCTTTGCCCGTTCGGCCCGCCCGCGAACTTCGGTGTCGTGGCGGCGTTGGTCGGCGTGATGGATGAAGATCTCGCCCGCCTGAGCAGAGAGGAGTTGATGGCCGAGGTGGTCCGGTTGCGCTTCGGCATCCGCGCCCACCGCGACAGCAGCGGCCATGATCTGTGCTGGCATCATCCCGAGCTGTGGGGCCTGCTGCCGGAACCGCTCCCCGCGGCGCTCGTGGTGCCGGACTGGCCACAGTTCATGCGCGGCTGCGTCAAGTACCGCGAATCGCTCGACCATGAACGCCCGGACGATCCGCGCAGCGACGCCGAATTCGACTGAAGGGGCGGAAGATTCCCGCCGCGATCGCGGCGCGCGCCCATCCGCGCGACGACGGTGGGGGGGAGTAGGGCGTCAGCTTGGTTTTTAGAGGTCCGCGATCTTGAAGGCCTACGCCACTGGCGTATATCCTCGATGAATGCAGTTCGAATGGGACGACGCGAAGAGCGACCGCTGCCGGCGTGAGCGCGGCTTCGGCTTTGACTTCGCCGCCCTGATCTTCGAAGGCGACACACTCGAACTGACTGACAGCCGACACAATTACGGCGAGACCCGCATCATCGCCTTGGGACGCGTAGACGGTGTCCATCTCGTGGTCGTTTATGTCTGGCGCAACGGCGTGCGCCGCATCATCTCGGCCCGCCGCGCCAAGAAAGGAGAAGTGAATGCCTATCGTGCGACGTTCGATTTCTGAGCTGCGGGCCACGCTCCAGGTCGACCGGGCAAAAGTCGAGGCGACCACCGAGGCCGACATCGACCGCCAAATCGCCGAGGACACCGACACCGCGCGCGCTCTCTCGGAAGATGATATCGCCGCCGGGCTCTCGTCGGGGCAGGTGCAGGTTATCCGGCGCGAACCGGTGAACGTCCGGGCGATCCGCAAGGCGCTCGGGCTGTCGCAGGAAGCCTTCGCCGCCCGCTTTGGCTTCCCGCTCGCCTCGCTGCGCAATTGGGAACAAGGCCGCCGGCGCCCGGAAGGGGCAGCGCTGACGTTGCTCCGGGTGATCGCCAAAGAGCCGGAGGCGGTCAGGCGGGCGTTGTCGGGTACCTAGGTGTTTTGGGCCTCAAGGGAGGCAATGGAAAACCCCCGCCAGTCTCCCGGCGGGGGTGCTTCGTTTCTAGGCTACCGCGTTCGCTCACACCGCGACGCTGTCCGCCACCGTCTTGAACGCCGCGATCTGGTCGAAGTTCATGTAGCGGTAGATGTCGCCGGCCTTCGGCCCGATGACGCCGACCTGGGCCAGGTACTCGGCCGGGGTCGGGATCTTTCCCAAGAGCGCGCACACCGCCGCCAGCTCGGCCGAGCCGAGATAGACGCGGGTGTCGATGCCGAGGCGGTTGGGGAAGTTGCGGGTCGAGGTGCTCATCGCCGTCGAGCCCTTGCGGATCTGCGCCTGGTTGCCCATGCACAAGCTGCAGCCGGGCATCTCCATGCGGGCGCCGGAGCGCCCCAGGATGCCGTAATAGCCCTCCTCGCTGAGGATCATGGCGTCCATCTTGGTCGGCGGCGCCACCCACAGGCGGGTGGGGATGTCGGACTTGCCCTCGAGGATGCGGCTGGCGGCACGGAAGTGGCCGATATTGGTCATGCAGCTGCCGATGAACACCTCGTCGATCTTGTCGCCGGCCACCTCGGACAGCAGCTTGACGTCGTCGGGATCGTTGGGGCAGGCGACGATCGGCTCCTTGATGTCGGCGAGGTCGATCTCGATGACCGCGGCGTAGTCGGCGTCGGCGTCGGGCGCCAGCAGCTCGGGCTTGGCGATCCACGCTTCCATCGCCTTGATGCGCCGGCCCAGGGTGCGGGCGTCCTGGTAGCCGTTGGCGATCATCCACTTCATCAGGGTGATGTTGGAGCGCATGTACTCGATGATCGGCTCCTGGTTCAGCCGCACGGTGCAGGCCGCCGCCGAGCGCTCGGCCGAGGCGTCGGACAGCTCGAACGCCTGCTCGACCTTGAGGTCGGGCAGGCCCTCGATCTCGACGATGCGGCCCGAGAACACGTTCTTCTTGCCGGCCTTCTCGACGGTGAGCAGACCCTGGCGGATGGCGTAGAGCGGGATGGCGTTGACCAGGTCACGCAGGGTGACGCCCGGCTGCATCTTGCCCTTGAAGCGCACCAGCACGCTTTCCGGCATGTCCAGCGGCATGACGCCGGTGGCGGCGGCGAAGGCGACCAGCCCCGAGCCGGCCGGGAACGAGATGCCGATGGGGAAGCGGGTGTGCGAGTCGCCGCCGGTGCCGACGGTGTCGGGCAGCAGCAGGCGGTTGAGCCAGCTGTGGATGACGCCGTCGCCGGGGCGCAGCGACACGCCGCCGCGGGTGGCGATGAAGGCCGGCAGGGTCTTGTGGGTCTCGACGTCGACCGGCTTGGGATAGGCGGCGGTGTGGCAGAACGATTGCATCACCAGGTCGGCCGAGAAGCCCAGGCAGGCGAGGTCCTTGAGCTCGTCGCGGGTCATCGGGCCGGTGGTGTCCTGCGAGCCCACCGTCGTCATCTTCGGCTCGCAATAGGTGCCGGGGCGGATGCCCTGGCCTTCGGGCAGGCCACAGGCGCGGCCGACCATCTTCTGGGCCAGCGAGAAGCCCTTGCCCGAATCCTTGGGCGCCTGGGGCAGGCGGAACAGGGTCGAGGGGGCGAGGCCCAGGGCCTCGCGTGCCTTGGCGGTGAGGCCGCGGCCGATGATCAGCGGGATGCGGCCGCCGGCGCGCACCTCGTCGAAGATCACCTGCGACTTGACCGAGAACTCGGCGATGACTTGGCCGTTCTTCAGCGCCTTGCCGTCATAGGGGCGCAGCTCGACGACGTCGCCCATCTCCATCTTCGAAACGTCGAGCTCGATCGGCAGGGCGCCGGCGTCTTCCATGGTGTTGTAGAAGATCGGCGCGATCTTGGTGCCGAGGCAGACGCCGCCGAAGCGCTTGTTGGGGACGAAGGGGATGTCCTCGCCGGTCCACCACAGCACCGAGTTGGTCGCCGACTTGCGCGACGAGCCGGTGCCGACGACGTCGCCGACATAGGCGACCAGATTGCCCTTGGCCGTCAGCGCCTCCAACTGCTTGATCGGGCCGCGCACGCCGGGCTCCTCGGCCTCGATGCCGGGGCGCGGGTTCTTCAGCATGGCCAGGGCGTGCAGCGGGATGTCGGGGCGGCTCCAGGCGTCGGGCGCCGGCGACAGGTCGTCGGTGTTGGTCTCGCCGTTGACCTTGAACACGGTCACGGTCAGGCTCTCGGGCACCGCGGGGCGCGAGGTGAACCACTCGGCCTCGGCCCACGACTGGATCACCGCCTTGGCGTGTGCGTTGCCCTTGTCGGCCAGCTCCTTGACGTCGTGGAAGTAGTCGAACATCAACAGCGTCGTCTTGAGCCCGGCGGCGGCCGCGGCGCCACACTCGGGGCAGGCCAGCAGGTCGATCAGCGGCTTGATGTTGAAGCCGCCCAGCATGGTGCCCAGCAGCTCGGTCGCCTTGACCTTCGAGATCAGGCCCGAGGCTTCCTCGCCCTTGGCCACGCCGGCGAGGAACGCCGCCTTGACCTTGGCGGCGTCGTCGACGCCGGCGGGGACGCGATGGGTGAGGAGTTCGACCAGGAACTGCTCTTCGCCCTGCGGGGGATTGCGCAACAGCCCGATCAGCGCTGCGGTCTGCGCCGCTGTCAGCGGCAGGGGCGGAATCCCGAGCGCCGCGCGCTCGGCGACATGCTGGCGATAAGCTTCAAGCAAGGCGAAATCCTCTCAAGTTATGGGGAGCCTCCCCGTCCGGCTTTCGTCACTCCCGCGGAAGCGGGAGTCCAATCCTGAGGCCTCTCGGCTTAGCGTTCGTGGCCGGTGCCTGCACGCCGCGACCGCCTCCGGAATGGATTCCCGCTTCCGCGGGAATGACGGCAGGAGCGATCGATGCGTCTCCTCGCCAATCCGCGATGAACAAGAAATCTGCTCCTCCTACCACCGGCGGCGGCGGGAATCAAAGCTCCCTTGCCGCGGGGCCCGCATTTTCCGCGATGTTGCCCGGCGGGTGGGCTACCCTTGTCCCTCCGGCGCCACCCCGCCATATCGGTGCCAGGATCTCGCGCGGAAGCGGCCGCGGAGACCAGCCGTGGAGGACGATCTCATGCCAGTGGTTGGCCAAGACACCCTGAAGACCCGCCGCACCCTGGACGTCGACGGCAAGTCCTACGACTATTTCAGTCTCGACGCCGCCGCGCAGGCTGGGCTGGGCGACATTGCGCGCCTGCCGTTTTCGCTCAAGGTGCTGCTCGAGAACCTGTTGCGCTACGAGGACGGCCGCACCGTGCGCGCCGACGATGCCAAGGCCATCGCCACCTGGCTGGCCGAGCGCACCAGTGAACACGAAATAGCGTACCGGCCGGCACGGGTGCTGATGCAGGACTTCACCGGCGTGCCCGCCATCGTCGACCTCGCCGCCATGCGCGACGCCGTCGCGGCCCTGGGTGGCGACCCCACGCGAGTCAATCCGCTGTCGCCGGTCGATCTGGTCATCGACCATTCGGTCATGGTCGACTTCTGGGGCACCCAGGATGCCCTGGGCAAGAACATGGACATGGAGTTCCGGCGCAATGGCGAACGCTATGCCTTCCTCAAATGGGGGCAGAGCGCCTTCGACAATTTCCGCGCCGTGCCGCCGGGGACCGGCATCTGCCATCAGGTAAACTGCGAATACCTGGCCCAGGTGGTGTGGCTGGGCAAGGACGGCGACAAGGATGTGGCCTATCCCGACACCCTGGTCGGCACCGACAGCCATACCACCATGGTCAACAGCCTCGCCGTGCTCGGCTGGGGGGTCGGCGGCATCGAGGCCGAGGCGGCCATGCTGGGCCAGCCGATCTCGATGCTGATCCCCGAGGTCGTCGGCGTCAAACTCACCGGCAGGTTGCCTGAGGGAGTCACCGCCACCGATCTGGTCCTCACCGTCACCCAGATGCTGCGCCGGCATGGCGTCGTCGGCAAGTTCGTCGAATTCTACGGCCCCGGCCTCGATGCCCTGTCGATTGCCGATCGCGCCACCATCGGCAACATGTCGCCCGAGTACGGCGCCACCTGCGGCTTCTTCCCCATCGACGCCGAGACCATCCGCTATCTCAGCTTCACCGGGCGCGACCCGCACCGCGTCCGGCTGGTCGAGGCCTATGCCAAGGTGCAAGGCATGTGGCGCGATGCCAGCACGCCCGATCCGCTGTTCACCGAAACGCTCGAACTTGACCTGGCCACAGTCGAGCCGTCGCTGGCCGGACCGAAACGACCGCAGGACCGGGTGGCGTTGTCGGCCGCCGCCGACGGATTCCGCGCGGCGCTGGGCACGCTGGCCGGCGGCGAGGATCCCGCCAAGAAGGCCCCAGTGGCCGGCGCCGACCATGAACTGCGCCAGGGCGATGTCGTCATCGCCGCGATCACATCATGCACCAACACCTCCAATCCGTCGGTGCTGATCGCGGCGGGGCTGCTGGCCAAGAAGGCGGTGGAGAAGGGGCTGACGCGCAAGCCGTGGGTCAAGACCTCGCTGGCGCCGGGGTCGCTGGTCGTCACCGACTATCTGAAGGCGGCCGGGCTGCAGGATTATCTCGATCGCCTGGGCTTCACCACCGCCGGTTATGGCTGCACCACCTGCATCGGCAATTCCGGCCCGCTGGACGAGCCAATCGCCAAGGCGGTCGAGGACCAGGATTTGGTGGTGGCGGCGGTGCTGTCGGGCAACCGCAACTTCGAAGGGCGCATCAATCCGCACGTCAAGGCCAACTACTTGGCGTCGCCGCCGCTGGTGGTCGCCTATGCGCTGGCCGGATCGATGGGCCGCGATCTGATCGGCGAGCCCCTGGGCAACGATCAGGACGGTAATCCGGTCTTGCTCAAGGACATCTGGCCGCGCTCGGACGAGATCACCGCCGCCATCGGCCAATATCTGTCGCCCGAGATGTATCGGCGGCGCTACGCCAACGTCTTCGACGGACCCGAGCAGTGGCGGGCGGTGACGGTGGCCATGGGCGAGACCTATGCCTGGGACGCCACATCGACCTACATCCAGAACCCGCCCTATTTCGACGGCATGAAAAAGGAGCCGCCCCAGGACTTCACCGACATCCGCGGCGCACGACCGCTGGCCATCCTCGGCGATTCGGTGACCACCGATCACATCTCGCCGGCCGGCAATATCAAGAAGGACAGCCCGGCCGGCCGCTACCTCATCGAACACGGCGTCGTCTATGCGGACTTCAATTCCTACGGGGCGCGGCGCGGCAATCATGAAGTGATGATGCGCGGCACCTTCGCCAACATCCGGCTCAGGAACGAGATGGCGCCGGGCACCGAGGGCGGCGTCACCCGCCACATGCCCGGCGGCGAGACGATGCCGATCTATGATGCGGCCATGCGCTACCAAGCCGAGGGCACGCCGCTGGTGGTGATCGCCGGCAAGGAGTACGGCACCGGCTCGTCGCGTGACTGGGCGGCCAAGGGCACCAATCTGCTGGGGGTGAAGGCGGTGATCGCCGAGAGCTTCGAGCGCATCCACCGTTCCAACCTCGTCGGCATGGGCGTGCTGCCGCTGCAGTTCTTCGCCGACACCGATCGCAAGACCCTGGGCCTCGACGGCAGCGAGGTCTTCGACATCGTCGGCCTGGCCCAGGGGATCAAGCCGCGCATGGAGGTCGAGGTGCGCATCACCCGCGCCGACGGCAAGACTGCCGTCATCTCGGCGCAGTGCCGCATCGACACCCTCGACGAGGTCGAATACTTCCGCCACGGCGGCATTCTGCACTACGTGCTGCGCAGCCTGGTGAGCTAGACGGAGCGCCGCGCCCGTCGGGGCTCAGTTTGGATCGACGCCGAGACCGTCGAGGTCTCGCGCAATCCGGTCGGCTGCGAGTTGCAGGCGCGCCTGATAGCGTTCGGCAAACTCGCCCTCGGTGAATGCGGAAGCCGGATAGACCAGGTTGATGGCGGCATAGGTTCCCCTCCGGCCGCGCACCGGCAATGCCAGGGCGTTCAGGTCGAAGCGCAGGGCGCGCCCCCTGGCCCAATACCCGAGATCGCGGTGGCCATATCCTCTGATATCCGTGGCCTCGATGATCGCCTGAAGGGCCGAGGCGTGCTTGGCCGCGACGTCCATCGGATCGGCGGAATCCTTGAGATCCTCGATCACCCGCTTCTGGTCTCGCCCAGAACAGAAGGCCAGATAAGCCTTTCCCAGCCCTGACTGCAGGACGTGGACGGACTGGCCGGTCATCCCCTTGTTGATGGGATAGGGGCTGATGCCGCGCGTCGTCTCGGCGATGGTCAGTTTACCGTTCTCGTAGACAGCGATGTCCGACGCCCAACCGACGTCGCGGCACAACTCGGCCAATTTGGGTGCCGCCGCCTCACCGACGACCCGGGAATAGTCTTGGCTAAGGGCATAGCGGCGGGTGGGGCGATAGCAGCCGTCTTCCAGTCCCCTCCAGATGAAGCCGTGCCGTCGCAGGGCCGCCAGAATGCGCAAGAGGGTCGCTTTGGCGATGCCCGTGCGGTCGTGCAGATCGCGAAGCGATACCTTGTCGTCGCGCTGAATCGCCAGCAAGACTTCGAGTCCCCGATCCAAAGACCGCATGGTCACATCCTCGCCGTTTCACCCCGCGAAACGCCGCGCGATTTCAATTGAGCCGCCGACCAGATTATTCACGATCGGCGGTAGTCGCCAAACAGGAACGTAACGGGAGGAAAGCAATGAATAAAATCACGAGGCGGAGCATACTGAAGCTCAGCGCCGGCGCCATGCTCGGCGCCGCCTTGCCGTTTGGCCGTCTGGCGGCACAGCCGGCCGCCCCGGCCACGGAAACCAAGATCGTGCTGCTCGGCACCAAGGGCGGCCCGCGCGTGACGCCGGGGCGATCCAATCCAGCCAATCTGCTGCTGATAGGCGGAGTGCCCTATGTCATCGACTGCGGCTATGGGGTTGCCAGACAGCTGACGCGCGCCGGCGTCAAGCTACCGTCGTTGCGCTACCTGTTCATCACCCACCACCATTCGGATCACAATCTCGAATACGGCAACCTGCTCTACAGCGCCTGGGCGGCCGGCCTCAAGGACAAGGTGAAGGCCTATGGCCCGAAGGGGCTGGAGGAGATGACCCGCGAATTCTGGGCCTTGAACAAGTTCGACATCGAAACGCGCATCGCCGACGAAGGCCGCCCCGACCTGCGCCAGCTCGTCGAAGCCCACGACATCGACGAAGGCGAGGTCCTGCGCAACGATCAGGTCGTCGTCACCTCCCGCCGCACCCCACACCCGCCGATCACCGACAATTTCGCCCTGAAGTTCCAGACGGCCGACCGAACCGTGGTGTTCTCGGCCGACACCGCCTACAACCCGGCTCTGGCCGAGTTCGCCAAGGGTGCCGACGTTCTCGTCCACGAGGTCATGTACGAGCCGGGCGTCGATGCGCTGGTCAAGCGCATCCCCAACGGCGCCACGCTGAAGAAGCATCTGATGGCCAGCCACACCCTGACCACGGACGTCGGCCGCATTGCCGCAGCCGCCGGGGTGAAGACGCTGGTCCTCAGCCATTTCGTTCCCGGCGACGACGACAGCATCACCGACGACATGTGGGCCGAGGGCGTGCGCCAGCACTTCAACGGCACCATCATCGTCGGCAAGGATCTGTTGGTCATCTGAGCGATGAAACCGGAGCGCGGAGCTGGACCGCCGCGCTCCGTGTCAACCCTCTCTTTTGTCGAATCTCGGCCATCAAAATCTTGTCGCTCATTGGTGGTGGTGCTACCTTATTTGGTGTGGCCGGTGCCCATCACGCAGCGATTTAGACGAGGCTGGTTATGACCTGGACCCCAGAACGAGTGGAGATGCTGACCCGGCTTTGGGCGACGGGGCTGCCGACCGCTCAGATCGGCAAGGAGCTCGGCATCACCAAGAACGCGGTGGTTGGCAAGGCCCATCGCCTCGGCTTGCCCGAGCGGCAGTCACCGATCGGCGTGGCGCCGAAAAAGACAGCCAAGGTGGTCGAAATGACGGCGCATTGCTGCCGCTGGCCGGAGGGGCATCCGGGCGAGCCGGGCTTTCATTTCTGCGGCAAGCCGATCATGGCGGGCAAGCCCTACTGCCCCGAGCACGTCGCCCGCGCCTATCATCGCCCCTCCCGCCGCGAGGATGCCGCCTGAGGGCATCCGGCCCGAGCTCAGGCCAGCGTCTCCGCCACGCCGCGGATCACCAAACTGAGCAGGAAGGCTATCAAGACGAGGCCGGCGGCGGCGGTGCCGTCGACATCCAGCGCCGCCTTGGCGATGAACCAGTCGTAGAGCAGCATCGCCGACAGGGCGATCAAGCTGAAAAAGGCGAGGGCATCGACGTCGACGGCGCCGGCCGCCGCCAGCAGCACCAGCGGATAGATCGCCGCTGCCTCGACCAGCCGAAACCAGTTGTACGCCACCATGTAGCGGAAATAATGCGGCCCGCGCTGCAGGAGGTCGGCGACGTAGACCATCAACAGCGGATAGGCGACCCAGTTGACGACATAGGCGATGGCCTGCACCAGCACGAGCCGCGTCGCCGCGGTGCCGTCCTCGATGTGCGAAGCCTCGAGCAACAGCGTCACGAAGAACAGCGGCGCAAGTAAGCCGGCCGCCCAGAACGACCGCCAGAATCCACCTGGCGTGCCCTCGAACAGCGCGATCCCGTCCGCCCGCAGTTTGACGATCCGCAGGGTGGCGCGGAACACGAGGGCCAGATATCGGCCGGTCAGCATGGTTGCCCGAAAAAACCGCGCAACACCATTTCGTAGACTTGGGTCAGTTGTTCCAGGTCGGCAAGCGCGACCCGCTCGTCGGCCTTGTGCATCGTCTGGCCGACGAGGCCGAACTCGGCTACCGGGCAGAAATTCTTGATGAAACGCGCGTCCGAGGTACCGCCGGAGGTGCTGAGTTCCGGCGTTCTGCCGGTCACCGTGCGGATGGCATCGCCGAGCAGGTCGCTGAATCGGCCGGGCGGGGTCAGGAAGGCCTCGCCCGACACCTCGATCGCTAGGGCATAGCGGCCGCCGATGGCGTCGAGGCGCTGGCGCAGCCATGCCTCCAGGCTGTCACCGGTATGCAGGTCGTTGAAGCGGATGTTGAAGGCGGCGCGCGCCTCGGCGGGGATGATATTGGTCGCCGGATTGCCGACGTCGACGGAGGTCAACACCAGCGTCGACGCCTGGAAATGCTCGGTGCCGGCGTCGAGTTGCTCATCCGTCAACGCCTGCAGCATGCGCAGCAGGTGCGGGATCGGATTGTCGGCCAGATGCGGATAGGCCGAATGGCCCTGCGTGCCGTGAACGGTCAGGCGGCCGTTCAGGCTGCCGCGGCGGCCGATCTTGACCATGTCGCCCAGCGCCGCCGGGTTGGTCGGCTCGCCCACCAGGCACGCATCGAGCGTTTCGCCGTTGTCGGCCAGCCAGCGCAGCACGCGCACGGTGCCGTCGACTGCCGGCCCTTCCTCGTCGCCGGTGATCAGCAGGCTGATCGAGCCCCTGGGCTGTCCAGCGGCGAGAAAACGGGCGACGGCGGCGACGAAGCAGGCGACGGCCCCCTTCATGTCGGTGGCGCCGCGGCCGAACAACTGATCGCTGCGCACCTCGCCGGCAAAGGGCTCCGCCGTCCAGCCCTGGCCGGCGGGCACCACGTCGGTGTGGCCGGCGAAGCAGAAATTCGGCCCCTCGCTGCCCAGACGGGCGTAGAGGTTGTCGATGGTCGGTCGGCCGTCGCCGCCGAAGGGCAGGCGCCGGCAGCGGAAACCGAGATCGCTCAGTGCCGCCTCGAGCACGTCGAGCGCTCCCGCGTCGGCGGGCGTGACGCTGGCGCAGCGGATCAACGCCTGCGCCAGCGGCAGCGGGTTCCTGGGATCGCTCTCGCTCAATCGCGCAACAGTTCGTTGATAGACACCTTCGAGCGGGTCTTCTCGTCGACGCGCTTGACGATGACGGCGCAGTAGAGCCCCGGCCCCGGCGTGCCGTCGGGCAGCGGCTTGCCGGGCATGGTCCCCGACACGACCACCGAATAGGCCGGCACCCGGCCCATGAATACCTCGCCGGTGGCGCGGTCGACGATCTTGGTCGAGGCGCCGATGTAGACGCCCATCGACAGCACGGCGCCGGTCTCGACCACCACGCCCTCGGCCACCTCGGCGCGGGCGCCGATGAAGCAGTTGTCCTCGATGATCACCGGCCCGGCCTGCAGCGGCTCGAGCACGCCGCCGATGCCGGCGCCGCCCGAGATGTGCACGTTCTTGCCGATCTGGGCGCAGGAGCCGACGGTGGCCCAGGTGTCGACCATGGTCCCCGAGTCGACGTAGGCGCCGAGGTTGACGAAGCTCGGCATCAGCACCACGCCGGGGGCGATGTAGGCGGAGCGGCGCACGACGCAGTTGGGTACGGCGCGAAAGCCGGCGGCGCGAAAGCGTGCCTCATCCCAGCCGTCGAACTTCGACGGCACCTTGTCGAACCATGGCGCCCCGGCCGGGCCGCCGGCGATGGTGGTCATGTCATTGAGCCGGAACGACAGCAGCACCGCCTTCTTCAGCCACTGGTTCACCCGCCACCGGTCATCGACCTTTTCGGCGACACGCAAGCTGCCGCCATCCAGGCCGTCGAGGGCGGCATCGACGGCGTCGCGCATGTCGCCGCTGGTGGCGGTGTTGACGGTGTCGCGCGCGTCCCATGCCGCTTCGATGGTACGCTGCAGGCTGTCGTAGGTCATCGGCTCGCCCCTTGTTGACGGTGCGCAGACAATAGCCGCGACACCCGGCGTGTCAACGTCCGGCGGGGCAGCCGTGGTTCACGTGGCCCAACCACCCCGCGAGATCGTCGGTGACGTGGTGGATGTGGGACAAATCCTCGTCGGGGGCAACGGTGACGAGGGCGGCGTCGGGATGGTTTTCCTCGCGCACCCACACCGTGGTCATGCCGATGGCGGCAGCGGGGCGCAGATTGCGCGGAATGTCCTCGAACATCGCCGCCTGGCGGGGGGAAATGCCATGGCGGCGGACCATCAGGTCATAGGTCTCGGGCTGCGGCTTCGGCAGGTAGGCGGCGGCGCGGATGTCGAAAATACCCTCGAAATGCTGGCTGATGCCCAACCGGTCGAGAACATTGAGGGCATGGCGTTCGGTGCCGTTGGTGAACACCAGCTTGCGCCCAGGCAGGCTGGCCAGCGCCGCCGTCAGGCGCTGGCATGGCTGCAGCACCGTACAGTCGATGTGATGGACGAAATCGAGGAACTCGTCCGGCTCGATGGCGTGGCACACCATGAGGCCGCGCAAGGTGGTGCCGAATTCGCGATAATAGCGCTTCTGCAGCCGAAAGGCGTCGTCGGACGGCAGATTCAGCCTTTCGGCGATGAACTGCCGCATGCGGACGTCGATCTGCGGGAACAATGTGCCCGAGGCGGGGTAAAGCGTGTTGTCGAGGTCGAAAACCCAGGCATCGAGGCGATCCATCGCACTCGACGAAAATCCAGTGATATTTTCTCTATCCATGGGATAATTAGGTACGGGCCATGTGACTGTGAAGCAAGTGTGCTTTTGGTTGCAATGGGCGTCAGTGTCTCTTCGTCGCATGAAGCATGCCTACAGACTCTGTTGATCCATCGTCCTTTGCCGCCCTTCCGCCGTTGGTGACGGTTGCCGATGCGCTGGCGGCGTTCGCCGAGCCGGCGTTGGTCGTCGACACGGCGGGCCGTGTCGTTGCCGCCAACGCCGCCGCGGCCGAGTTGGCGGTGGCGATCCAATCCGGTTTCGGCCCCGACGTCGTGCGGATGGTTCGCGACCGGCGGGCGGCGACCGGGATGGTGGCGCTGCCGGCGCAGGCGGCGCCCAAGCAGTTCGAGTGCACGGTTCTGCCGGTCGAGAGCGAGCGTGCCCTGGTGTTGGCCAAGGACGTCACCTTCGAGCGCAGCTTGCGCACAGCCCTATTCGAATCGCGCCAGCGCTACAAGGATCTCGTCGAGATCTCCAGCGACTTCGCCTGGGAGCTCGGCGCCAACGGCAGGTTCGTTTTCGTATCGCCGCGGGGGGCGCTCGGCTATCCGGCCGATGCCCTGATCGGGCGGGTGCCGGCGGATTTCCTGGTCGTCCAGGCCGATAGCGAATTGCCGTCGCCGTTCCTGGCCGAACACGCCGTCGAGGGGGCGGAGATCTGGATGCGATGTGCCGACGGCAGCCTCGCCTGCCTGATTGCCGCGGCGGCGCCGCTGCGCGGCCCGGCCGGCGAGTGGCGCGGGGCGCGCGGCGTCTGTCGTGACGTCACCCATGCACGGGCACGCGACGCGGCATTGGCTCGCGCCAGCAATCGCGAGCGCCTGCTGACGTATATCGTTCGCGCCATTCGGGATGTCGTCGACCCTGCGGACATGCTCGCCGCCGCGGCCGAGGCCACGGCCCGCGCCGTCGGCGCGCGCGGCTGCCAGATCATGCGTACCGGCGGCGCCCGGGACGCGCTCGCCGTGGCGGCACAGCACGGCGGCGCCGGCGACCCGGCGAACGTCGCCGCCGCGCTGGCGCGTGACGACCACTACGAGGCGCATGATGGGGAACGGGTGCTGGCGGCGATCACCGCCCACGGTCGTGGGGTCAACGGCGCCGTCTGCCTGTGGCGCGGCATGGACCAGTTGGCGTGGTCCGATGACGATCGTCTGCTGTGCGATAGCGTCGCCACGCAGATCGGCATCGCCATCGAGCAGATTGCCAATCACGAGCGCATCCTCATGCTGTCGCGCACCGATGCGCTGACCGGCCTGTTCAACCGCCGCGCCTTTTT
This sequence comes from Rhodospirillaceae bacterium, assembly GCA_036675815.1. Classification (GTDB taxonomy): domain Bacteria; phylum Pseudomonadota; class Alphaproteobacteria; order Rhodospirillales; family Magnetospirillaceae; genus JAKFEE01. Next base: position 12,771 of record JAKFEE010000028.1, on the reverse strand, counting down.
CGAGGAGCTCGAGCGCCGCTACCAGCGGCTGGCCCATGACGGCCGTTTCGCCGCGCTGATCTATTGCGACCTCGACAATTTCAAGCTGGTCAACGATGCCTACGGCCACGCCAAGGGCGACGAAGCGCTGATCGAGGTGCGCGACATTCTGGTGCGCAACACCCGCCCCGTCGACCTCGTGGCGCGCCTCGGCGGCGACGAGTTCGCCGTATGGCTGGAAGGCGCCGATCAGGGAACCGCCGTCGATCGCTGCAACGCGTTGCTCACCGCTGCGAAGGCGCTCGAGCGCTATTCCGGTGATCCGAGCCAGCCGCTGCACGTCTCGCTCGGTCTCGCCGTACACGATCCGCAGCGGCCCGAGAGCCTGGAGGCCCTGGTCGCGCGCGCCGATCTCGCCATGTACCAGGCCAAGCGCGTCGGCAAGGGCGGGTGGGCGCTGGCCGCGCCGGCCGATCGCCAGGAGCCGCGGCCATGAGCCTGCTGCGCCGTCTGTTCGGCGACGGCGAATCGCCGAGCCATGCCGAGGCCGCTGGGCTTGCCCGGAGCGGCGATCCCCAAGTGCGCCGCCGACTGGGCGCGCGCGCCGATACCGCCCCCGAACTGCTTTATTACCTGGCCGACGACCCGGATGCCGCCGTGCGGCGCGAAATTGCCGCCAACGGCGTCACGCCGGCGCAAGCCAATTTGATGCTCGCCATGGATGGCGACGAGGGGGTGCGCTCGGGCCTTGCCGCCAAGCTGGCCCGCCTGGCGCCCGGCCTGTCGGCCGAGGAGCAGGACCGGCTGCGGCGCATGACCTATGAGAGCTTGCTGCTTCTGGCCCGCGACCAGGCCTTGCGGGTCCGCCAGATCCTGGCCGAAGCCCTCAAGGACATGGCGGAGGTGCCGCCCGGCGTGATCCGTCGGCTCGCTCACGACGCCGAACTGGCCGTGTCGGCGCCGGTGCTGGAATTCTCGCCGGTGCTGACCGACCAGGATTTGCTGGAAATCATCGCCAGCCAACCGGCATCGGGGGCGTTGGTGGCGATCTCCCGCCGCGAGACGGTTGGCCCCGCCGTCTCCGACGCCATCGTCGCCAACGACGATCCTGCCGCCATCGCCGCGCTGCTGGGCAACGCCAGTGCGCAGATCCGTGAGGCGACCCTCGATTGTCTGATCGAACGCGCGCCCCAGCACGAGAGCTGGCACGCACCGCTCGTCCATCGGCCGAATCTGCCCCGGCGGGCCGCCGCGCGCCTGGCGCATTTCGTCGCCGACCATCTGGTACAGGCGCTGCTCGATCGCCGCGATATCGACGAGGAGACGGCCTCGGCGGTCGCCATGGCGGTGCGCAAGCGCCTCGATGAGCCTGGGCCGCCAAGCGTCCGCGGCGGGAAGGCCAAGCCGCCGCGCGAGCGACCGCTGGAGGTGGCGCGGCAGTTGATGCGGCGGGGAATGCTGGACGAGGTCATGGTGGCGAGCGCCTTGGCCTCCAACGACCGCGACTTCGTCATGGCGGCGCTTGCCCTTCGCAGCGAGCTGCCCTTGGAACTAGTGCAGAAGGTGGTGGTCACGCAAAGTGCCCGGGCCATGGTGGCGCTGGCGTGGCGGGCCAAGCTGCCGATGGCGCTGGCGGTGCAATTGCAACTGCGGCTGGCCCGCATCCCGCCAGCCGACGTGGTTTGCCCGGTGGCCGGCGACTACCCCATGGATGCGGCGGAGATGGAGTGGCAGCTCGATTTCTTCTCCACCCTCAGTGAGAAAGGCGCATGACCCCGGATCAGGTCGAGGCCTTCTACGCCCGCCTTGCCGAGGCGATGCCGGCGCCGAAAAGCGAACTCGAGTTCACCAACCCGTTCACGCTCCTCATGGCGGTGGTGCTCTCGGCCCAGGCGACCGATGTCGGCGTCAACCGGGCGACCCGCGCCTTGTTCGCCGTGGCCGACACGCCGCAGAAATTGCTGGCATTGGGCGAAGAGAGGGTGAAGCCCTACATTGCGTCCATTGGGCTGTTCAATACCAAGGCGCGCAACCTCATCGCCCTGTCGCTTATCCTGGTCGAGCGGCACGGCGGCGAGGTGCCGCACGATCGCACGGCCTTGGAAGCATTGCCGGGCGTCGGCCGCAAGACGGCAAATGTCGTGCTCAACGTCGCCTTCGGCGAGCCGACGATCGCGGTCGACACGCATGCGTTCCGCGTCGCCAACCGCACCGGCCTCGCCCCCGGCAAGACGCCATTGGCGGTCGAAGAGGCGCTGGAGCGGATAACGCCGGCCAAGTGGAAGCACGATGCGCATCATCGGCTGATCCTGCACGGCCGCTATGTCTGCAAAGCCAAGAAGCCCGACTGCCCACGTTGTGTCGTGCGTACCCTGTGCGAGTTCCCGCACAAGACACCGGGGTAGCTCTGGGTAGGTAAGGTACAGCCAAGCGGAGCGCGGACGCGGAATGCGGAGCTGGAGCTCCGCGCTCCATCAGCGCTTTGAATCCCAAAGCGATTCCGCCTCTAAGACACCGTCAGGCGGAGCGCCGACCTCCAGGTCCGCACGGATGCGGGGCTGGAGCTCCGCGCTCCGCTCTATCAGCGCTCTTCCACCAGGCGTCGATAGCAAGCCCCATCGAGAACGCCACCCGGGGGGCGGCTGCGCAGTTGATAATGCGCGACCCGCTGCTGCCCGGCCTGTTCGTACAGGAAGAGGTCGAGCGCGCAGCCGGGCCCATAATACTGCCAAACCTCGACACCGCGCTCGCGCCGGCGAAAGTTGGGGTTGCCGAGGGCGGCCTGCACCAGCGGCGAGGCCATGCCCGTCAACTTGGCCGGATCGAGGGCAAGGTCCCGCGGCGCCCCGCCGGGTACCGCATCCGCCTCGGGCGCGGCGCCCGCCGGGGGCGCGACGACGAGCGCGGCGGTCTCGTCACCCGGCTGGCAGGCGGCGAGTCCGAGCGATAGCCCGAGGGCAAGGAGAGCGGTAGCGGCGCGGGGCGGCACGGTGGCGGCAGTTACTTCGAAAGGGCGACCGCCGGTGCCGGAACCGCAGTCGGCTTCGCCGCCTTGGCTCCGTTGTAGACCTCGACCGTGCCGCTGATCTCGCCGCCCGATTCGACGACCAGATTGGCGTAGCGGCAAGTGCCCTTGACCTTGCCGGTGGCGCGGATGACCAGCTTGCGGCGCACGGTGAGCTCCCCCTGGAACTGCCCGGCGATCTCGGCCTCGTCGACCTCGGCGCTGCCCTTGAACAGGCCGCAATCGGCGATTTCGATGCTGCCGGCATCCATCAGGTTGGCCTCGACGGTGCCTTCGACCACCAGCTTGTCGCAAGCGTTGATCGCGCCAGACAGGGAAATCTCGCGGCCGACGATCAGCTTCTTCACGTCGGTTTCCGCCGGCTTGCGCGCCGGGGCGGACGGTGCCGCCGGGGCGGCGGCGCTCTCGGGCATGCGTCGGGGAAGGTCGGGCCGCAGCGGCGTGGCTTGGGGCTTGTTGATCATGGAATCTCCCTGGGGTTGCAACGACCGGAGTGGTGCTGGGGCTGTCGAGCGATCGCTGGCCGCGACAGCGGGTTCCACTGCCTTCGGCGGCGCCGCAGGAACCGCCGCTTCGGGCTTTTTGCGCCGGAACATGTAATCACCCTTTCCCGTTGGAGCGCCTCGCTTCGACGCAAGGGCCGTTTGTCATTCGGCCGATTGGTGCCGCCGCATTGCCTGGAAGAGATGCACCATGAAGGCGGTGGCGATGATCGGTGCGAAAAGGTTTACCACCGGTACACTTAAGAGAAAGGTAATTCCTGCACCGGCCACCCAGAGATACCCAAAATTGACACGACGCATGACCGAAACCTGGTCAGCATTCAACCGCCGCAGCGCCACCAGCTCAAAATACTCACGGCTGAGCAGATATCCGTTGATGGCGTAAAACAGCAGGATTCCCAAGCCTGTCGGCATCAGCAACAGATAGACGGGCAGCGCCAAAAGGTTGATGACTATGCTGACGCCTGCAAATCGCAGGGTGGTCAGGACATCTTGGATCATCGGGCGCTCGCGTGGCGCCGGCAGCTGCGGGTAATGACGGGCCTCGACCGCATGGGCGATGTCGTCGAGCAGCGCACCGATGACGATGGTGACGACCGCCGGAAAGAAGATCAGCGTCACGATGAAGGTGAGGACGCCGCCCAGAATGTCGATGGCGGTGTCGAGCCATCCCGTCTGGAATAGCTGTGTCTCGATGAAGAGCCACCACACCAGCCCATTGAGCAGCAGGTAGACGACGAGAGCCGCGAGGACGCCCACCAGCAGCACGCGCCGGAAGCGCGGGTCGGAAAGCTGGGCGACGGCTTTGATGAAGGCGGAAATCAGGGCGCGTCTCCTTTCCTAGGGAGCATGGGTGGCTGTAGCACAACCCTGGGGCGGCGCAAAGCCCGTCGCCGCGCGGGCTTTTCCGTTGCCGCCGGGCGGCCCCCGACTATACTTCGCCGCGACAGCCATCAGAGCGGACCGCCATGACCGATATCCGTTTCGACGTTGCCGGTATCGGCAATGCCATCGTCGACGTTCTCGCCCATGCCGCCGATGCGCGGTTGAGGGAGCTGGGCCTCGCCAAAGGGGTGATGACACTCGTCGATGCGGCGGAAGCCGAGCGAATATACGGGGCGATGGGCCCCGGCATCGAGTGCTCGGGCGGCTCGGCGGCCAACACCATGGCCGGCCTCGCCAGCCTGGGCGGCAAGGCGGCTTATATCGGCAAGATCCGGGACGATCAGTTGGGCCAAGTCTTCGCCCATGACATCCGCGCTGCCGGCGTCGGCTTCGTCACCACCCCGGCCAATGACGGCTCGGCGACGGCACGCTGCCTGATCTTGGTGACGCCCGATGCGCAGCGCACCATGCAGACCTATCTTGGGGCTTGTGTCGACCTGGGGCCGTCGGATATTGATCCGGACCTGGTGGCTGCGGCGCGTGTCACCTATCTGGAAGGCTATCTGTGGGACCAGCCGCAGGCGAAGGCGGCCTTCCTGAAAGCGGCAAAGATCGCGCATGACGCCGGCCGCGAGGTGGCGCTGTCGCTGTCCGATCCGTTCTGCGTCGATCGCCACCGCGACTCGTTTCTTGATCTGGTCGCCGGCCACGTCGATATTCTCTTCGCCAACGAGGCGGAGATCATGTCGCTGTACCAGGCGGCCAGCTTTGACGAGGCGTTGCGCGCCGTGCGCGGCCATTGCCGCATCGCCGCGTTGACCCGCAGTGAAAAGGGCTCGGTGGTGGTGCGCGGGGACGAGGTGACCGTCGTCGCCGCCGAGGGAATCGAGGAGTTGGTGGACACGACCGGAGCCGGCGATCTCTATGCCGCCGGCTTCCTCTACGGACTGGCGCGGGGCGGCGATCCGGCATTGTGCGCCCGCCTGGGAGGCATCTGCGCCGCCGAGGTGATCGGCCATTTCGGTGCCCGCCCCGAAGAGCCTTTGGACAGGCTGGTGGCTGCCAAGCTGCCGGCTCACATGATCGGACAATTGAACGCATGAATCTCAGAAACATCGCCATCATCGCTCACGTCGACCACGGCAAGACCACGCTGGTCGATCAGCTGCTGCGCCAGTCCGGCACCTTCCGCGAACACCAGCAGGTGGCGGAGCGGGTGATGGACTCCAATGATCTCGAGCGCGAACGCGGCATCACCATTCTGGCCAAATGCACCTCGGTGCAGTGGAACGACATCCGCATCAACATCGTCGATACCCCGGGCCACGCCGATTTCGGCGGCGAGGTCGAGCGCATCCTGTCGATGGTCGACGGCGTCGTCGTTCTGGTGGACGCGGCGGAAGGGCCGCTGCCGCAGACCAAGTTCGTCACCGGCAAGGCGCTGGCCTTGGGCTTGCGCCCCATCGTCGTCATCAACAAGGTCGACCGCGCCGACGCCCGGGCGCACGAGGTGCACGACGAGGTGTTCGACCTGTTCGCCGCCCTCGATGCCGACGACGCGCAACTCGATTTCCCCATGCTGTTCGCTTCGGGCCGCGAAGGCTGGGCGATCAAGGATCTCGAGAACGACAAGCCGCAGGACCTGACGCCGCTGTTCGAGCTGGTCGCCGCCCATGTGCCGCCGCCGGCGCGCAACCTCGACGCCCCCTTCACCATGCTGGCGACGACCCTGGAGCTCGACCCCTATCTCGGTCGCGTGCTCACCGGGCGCATCCACACCGGCACGGCGAAGCTCAACATGCCGGTGAAGGCTCTCGCCCGCGACGGCTCGGTGCTGGAGCAGGGCCGCCTGGCGAAGCTGCTGGCCTTCCGCGGCATCGAGCGGGTGCCGGTGGAAACCGCCGAGGCCGGCGACATCATCGCCATCGCCGGCCTGGCCAAGACCACGGTGGCCGACACCATCTGCGCTCCCGAGGTGGCTGAGCCGCTGACGGCGCAGCCGATCGATCCGCCGACCCTGGCCATGACCTTCGCCGTCAACGACAGCCCGCTGGCCGGCCAGGAAGGCAGCAAGGTGACCAGCCGCATGATCGGCGATCGCCTGGCCCGCGAGGCCGAGGGCAACGTCGCCATCCGCGTGCGCCAATCCGAAGACAAGGACGCCTACGAGGTCGCCGGCCGCGGCGAGTTGCAGCTGGGCGTGCTGATCGAGCAGATGCGGCGCGAGGGCTTCGAGCTGTCGATCAGCCGGCCGCGCGTGCTGATGAAGGACGAGAATGGCCAGAAGCTCGAGCCGATCGAGGAGGTCATCATCGACGTCGATGAGGAATACTCGGGCGTCGTCGTCGAGAAGATGAGCCTGCGCAAGGCCGAGCTGACCGGCATGCGGCCGTCGGGTGCCGGCAAGATCCGCATCACCTTCCTGGCGCCGTCGCGCGGCCTGATCGGCTATCACGGCGAGTTCCTCACCGACACCCGCGGCACCGGCCTGATGAACCGCATGTTCCACGACTATGCGCCGTACAAGGGGTCGATCGAGGGCCGCCGCACCGGCGTGCTGGTGTCGAACGGCGCCGGCGAGGCGGTGGCCTATGCCCTGTGGTATCTGGAAGAGCGCGGGCCGCTGCTGATCCCATCCGGAGTCAAGGTCTACGAGGGCATGATCATCGGCGAGCACACCCGCGGCAACGACCTCGACGTCAATCCGCTGAAGGCCAAGCAGCTCACCAACATCCGTGCCTCCGGCAAGGACGAGGCGGTCAAGCTGACCACGCCGAAGAAGCTCAGCCTCGAAGACGCCCTGGCCTACATCCAGGACGACGAACTGGTCGAGGTGACGCCGAAGTCGATCCGCCTGCGCAAGCGTTGGCTCGACCCCAACGAGCGCAAGAAGCAGGCGAAGAAGGGCGAGGCCGCCTGACGGCGGCGCAAGTCCGAACGTGTTCTGTAGCCCCCGCGAAAGCGGGGGCCCAGCCGCGGGCCTACGGCCCGGCCAAGGCGACACGGATAAGCAGTTCCCTTCCGTGTGCATCCGCCGCCATCCGTGTTCATCCGTGTTCCGGCTGACCGGTGGTGGCGTGGAGTTCCGGTTTCGAGCGGGAATTCCCTTCTCTGTCACCCCCGCGGAGGCGGGGTCCATTCCGCCTGCGCTTCAGCATGAAAATCGTGGCGAGATGTCTGTCAGAACACCGCATATTGTGCAGTCTGCGGAGTGGATTTGACGGAGGACGCGTCGCACAGATGCGGCCACCGTCCGCTTCTCCGATAGTAGAGACGCCTTAATCCGTTGGCGCTATGGTGGCGCATGACGTCGTGGCGCTCTTCCGTGGCCTTGTATTGCCATCCCCGCCTGCTGGCGGTCCTGTTCCTGGGCTTCGCCTCGGGGCTGCCGTTGGCGCTGACCGGGGCGACGCTGGCGGTGCGGTTGACCGAGGTCGGCGTCAGCCTGGCCGGCATCGGCGCCTTCGCCCTGGTCGCCACGCCCTACAGCCTGAAGTTCCTGTGGGCGCCGCTGGTCGACCGCATGCCCCTTCCGGTGCTGACGCGGCTGTTCGGCCGGCGCCGCGGCTGGATGCTGCTGACGCAGGCCATGCTGATCGGCAGCCTGCTCACCCTAGGCGCCATCGATCCGCGCATCGATCCCTGGCTGACGGCGCTGCTGGCGCTGATCGTCGCCTTCTGCTCGGCCAGCCAGGACATCGTCATCGACGCCTACCGCGTCGAAATCCTGACCCCCGAACAATACGGCGCCGGCGCCGCCATGGTGCAGTTCGGCTACCGCATCGCCATGCTGGTATCGGGCGCCGGAGCCCTCTATCTCGCCAGCTATGTGCCGTGGTCGGCGGTCTACGCCGCCATGGCCGCCCTGGTCGCCGTCGGCATCGTCACCGTCTTGCTCAATCCCGAGCCGCCGAGCGCGCCGCCGCCGCCGGTGAAGGCGGGTGCGCCGCTCGGCGACAGGATGCGCCTGTGGCTGGTCGATGCCGTGGCCAACCCGTTCCTCGACATGATCGCCCGCCACGGCTGGTCGGTGCTGGCGATCATTGCCCTGGTCCTGCTCTACAAGCTGGGCGACGCGCTGGCCGGCGTCATGGCCAATCCCTTCTACATCAAGATGGGATTCAGCAAGATCGAGATCGCCAACATCTCCAAGCTGTTCGGCTTCGTCGCCACCGTTCTCGGCACCTTCGTCGGCGGCGCCCTGGTGGCGCGCATGGGCGCCCTGCCGGCGCTGCTGCTGTGCGGCCTGCTGCAGATGGCGTCGAACCTGATGTTTGCGGTCCAGGCGGTGGTCGGCTACGACACCACCGTCCTCACCGCTACCATCGCCATCGAGAATCTGTCGGGCGGCATGGGCTCGGCCGCCTTCGTCGCCTACATCTCGGGCCTGTGCAATCTCACCTACACCGGCACGCAATATGCGTTGCTGTCGTCGCTGGCCAGTTCGGGCCGCAATGTCCTCGCCGCCAGCGGCGGGCTACTGGTCGAGCACCTCGGCTGGGTGCACTTCTTCGTCCTCAGCACCGCGGCCGCGGTGCCGGGGCTGATGCTGCTGGTGTGGATGATGCGGCGGCGGCCGGCGGCGAATGGAGCGCAGACCTCCAGGTCCGCAAGGCGATGCGGAGCCGGAGCTCCGCGCTCCACTCTAGACTAAGGCTGCAGGAATCCCACCGTGTCGTAGACCTCTTTCAGGATCGGCTCCGCCAGCGCCCGCGCGCGCTGGCCGCCGTCGCGCAGGATGGCGTCGACATGGCCGGGATCGGCCTGCAACCGCTTCATCTCAGCGTTGATCGGCCCCAGCGTCGCCACCATCAGCTCGCCCAGCTCCTGCTTGAAGGCGGAGAACGGCTTGCCGCCGATGCGGGCCAGGACGTCCTCGCGGCTCAGGTCGGACAGTGCCGCGTAGATGCCCACCAGATTGGCGGCCTCGGGCCGCCCCTCCAGGCCCTCGACGCTCTCGGGCAGCGGCTCGGGATCGGTCTTGGCTTTGCGGATCTTCAACATGATGGTGTCGGCATCGTCGGTCATGTTGATGCGGGAATAGTCGGATTCGTCCGATTTCGACATCTTCTTCTGGCCGTCGCGCAGGCTCATCACCCGCGTCGCCTCGCCGAAGATCAGCGGCTCGGGCAGCGGGAACAACTCGGTCTTGTAGTCGTTGTTGAACTTCTGCGCGATGTCGCGGGCCAGCTCGAGATGCTGCTTCTGATCCTCGCCCACCGGCACATGGGTCGCCTTGTAGACCAGGATGTCGGCGGCCATCAGGTTGGGATAGGCGTACAGGCCGACCGAGACGTTCTCGCGGTTCTTGCCGGCCTTTTCCTTGAATTGGGTCATGCGGTTGAGCCAGCCCAGCCGCGCCACGCAGTTGAACACCCAGGCCAGCTCGGCATGGGCCGGCACCTGGCTCTGGTTGAACAGGATGTTCCTCTTCGGATCGACGCCGGCGGCGATCATGCCCGCCGCCACCTCGCGGGTGTTGCGGCGCAGCTCGACCGGGTCCTGCCACACGGTAATCGCATGCATGTCGACCATGCAGAAGATGCACTCATAGTCGTTCTGCAGCCCCACCCAATTGCGGATGGCGCCGAGATAGTTGCCGAGATGCAGATTGCCGGTGGGCTGCACGCCCGAAAAGATGCGGTTCATGGACTCTCGCCTGTCGGACTGACTGCGGCGGAGGTAGCGCAGACGAACGCTTTTATCAAGCGTTCCGGAACCGACGATGGCGCCAGCCGCGAGACCCGGCCGGAGCGGCGCCGCTCGGCCGGGTCTGATCGTCACGTCCTGTGTGCGCGGTTATCCAGTCACGTGCACCACTCGATCCAGTGGGAGCGATTGTCGATGCGCACGTCGAAACTGCCGCCCAGGCAGGTCTTGAGATGGCTGACGCCGGCGCCGATGGCCGCCGCCAGACCGCCGCCGCCCAGGGGAAACGTGGTCACGATGGCTGCGATCAGGCCCACGCCGACCGCCTCGGCGATGCAGGCGCGGATACGTGCCTCGTCCGGCCCCTCGACGACCAAGGTCAGCTCGTGGCGCAATTTCTTCATGCGCACCGAGAACATGCTGCACATGCCGGTGGGCTGGAAGCTGTCATCGAACACGGCGATCGTGTCACGGACGGTCACGCGGCCCGCCGGTTTCATCACGGCGGCCTTCTGCGCCTCGGGCACCGACTCGAGGGCGGCGATTTCCATGCCGCTGCTGTCCAGGCGATTGGTTGCAGCGTGCACCCTGACGCCCCTGCACCACTCCGGCGCGGCGAAGGTGCCACAAGCCGTTATCGGCAGGATGATCGGCAGAACGGGGCCGGTTGGCGGACTGCCGACGAGGTCAAAGTCCCAGATTCCGCCCGCCGGCGGGTCGATGTAGTAGCGCGGGACGAGCGCGATTTCGGACCAACCGCTGGAATTCACCGAGCCAACCGCCCAGACCAGAACCCACTCACCGGCCTGGGTCTCGAATCGGCGAATCCCCACATCGGAAGCTACGTGAACACTCTCCATGGCTGTTTCCTCCAGGTATTTTTACACGTAAAACGCTAAAAGACACCTGGGAACGCTGCAACTGGGCAGTTGGCATGCCGATGCACCGCCGAATGGTTAGTCACCACGGCATAATTACAATCTGCGGTTTCTGTCCTGAATTACGCCACCTTGCGGCGCACGAAGACCTTCACGTCGGCAAGGCTGCTGCCGCCGATGGCGAGAACGACGATGCCGAAGACGGCGGCCCCGCCGCTCACCAGCAGGGCAAGGGCGCCGGCTTTCTGCCACAGCGGGCCCGTCCACAGCGGTGCCAGCCATGCCGTCGCCCACCACAGGCCAGCGGCCATTGCCATCGCCGCCGCCAGGATGCGCGGTACCCGCCGCTTCAGCCGGTCATCGAGCACCAGGAATCCACGGCGCTTGAGCAACCAGGCCAGCAGCCCGGCATTGACCCAGGCCGAGGCGCTGGTGGCGAGGGCGATGCCGACATGGGCCAGCGGCCCCATCAGCACCAGCATGAAGGCAATGTTGGCCACCATGGCGACGGCTGCCACCTTGACCGGCGTCGCCGTGTCCTCGCGGGCGAAAAACGCTGGCGTGAACACCTTGACCAGAACGTACGCCGGCAGGCCGGGGGCGAAAGCGGCCAGGGCCGCTGCCGTGGCCTCGGCCTCGACCGCGGTGAATTGCCCGCGCATGAACAGCACGGCGACGATGGGCCAGGCAACCGCCAACAGTGCCAGCGCCGCCGGCAGGGTCAGCAGCAAGGCGAATTCCAGCGTGCGGTTCTGGCTGTACTGCGCCGCCTGGACATTGCCGGCGCGCAGTTGTCGGCTGAGGATGGGCAGCAGGGCGGTGCCGACGGCCGTCCCCACCACGCCCAGCGGTAACTGGTTCACGCGGTCGGCGTAATACAGGTACGAGACCGCGCCGGTGCCGACCAGCGACGCCACGATGGTGTCGACCAGCAGATTGACCTGGTACATGCCGGCGCCGACGGCGCCGGGCAGGATGCGCTTCATCAGCAGCCGGATGCGCGGTCCCAGCCGCGGCCGCCGCATGCGCAGCCTGACACCGGCGCGCCGGATGCTGACCGCCAGCCACAGGAACTGCAGCACGCCGGCGGCGGTGGTGCCCCAGGCGAGGGCGTGGCCGGGCGTGGCGGTGTGGGGCGCGAGCGTCAGCAGCGCGCCGATGAGGCTCAGGTTCAGCAGCACCGGCGTCGCGGCGGCGGCGGCAAAGCGGCCGAGCGAGTTGAGCACGCCGCCCTGCAGCGACACCAGCGAGATGAACAACAGATAGGGGAAGGTGATGCGGGTGAGCTCGGTGGCCAGCTCCATCTTGCCCGGCACCTCGCGAAAGCCGGGAGCGAAGGCCAGCATGGCCCAGGGCATGAAGATCTCGAGCAGCGCGATCACCGCCACCAGCGACCACGTCAGCACCGCCATCGCCTCTTCGGCGAACTTGCGCGCGCCGTCGAGGCCGTCCTGCTCGACGAGCCCGGCATAAAGCGGCACGAACGCCGCCGAGAAGGCGCCCTCGGCGAACAGCCGGCGGAAGAGGTTGGGGAACTTGAAGGCGACGAAGAAGGCGTCGGCCATTACGCCTGCGCCAAGGAAGTTGGCGATCATCATGTCGCGGGCGAAACCCGTGACGCGGCTGATCATGGTGAAGCCGCCGATGGTGGCAATGGCGCGCGCGAGATTCATGCGGAGTCTTCATCGGGAGATGGGGTAATCGGGCCCCATCGCTCCAAGAGACAATGGGGGCGGCTGTCCCCAAACTGATGGGATTGCACGAGGTCCGATAGCCGGCCTCACACCGTCAGGGGGACAGCCATGAAACATTATGTCGGATTGGACGTGTCGTTGGAAAGCACGAGCATCTG
>JAKFEE010000035.1:0-2881 GCA_036675815.1 Rhodospirillaceae bacterium | reverse complement strand
GGACACGATCTTGTAGCCGCGCGACATGATCGTCTTCGCCATCGCCTGCGCGTTCTTCACCACCTGCTGCTGGTAGGCGGTGAACGCCGGCTCCAGCGCTTCCTTGAACGCCACGGCCTTGGCCGCGATCACGTGCATCAGCGGACCGCCCTGGATGCCCGGGAACACGATCGACTGCAGCTTCTTCACCAGCTCCTCGGACGGATCCTTGGCGACGATGATGCCGCCGCGCGGGCCGCGCAGGGTCTTGTGGGTGGTCGAGGTGACCACGTGCGCGTGCGGCAGCGGGTTCGGGTACACGCCGGCGGCGACCAGGCCGGCGACGTGCGCCATGTCGACGAACAGCCAGGCACCGACCTTGTCGGCGATCGCACGGAAGCGCGCCCAGTCGATCTTCTGCGAGTAGGCGGAGAAACCGGCGACGACCATCTTCGGCTTGTGTTCCAGCGCGAGCTTCTCGACTTCGTCGTAGTCGATCAGGCCCTGGTCGTTGACGCCGTACTGGATGGCGTTGAGCAGCTTGCCGGAGATGTTGACCTTGGCGCCGTGGGTCAGGTGGCCACCGTGGGCGAGCGACATGCCGAGGATGGTGTCGCCCGGGTTGAGCAGGGCGAAGTACACGGCCTGGTTGGCCTGCGAACCGGAGTGCGGCTGGACGTTGGCGTAGTCGGCGCCGAACAGCTGCTTGAGGCGGTCGATGGCGAGCTGCTCGGCCACGTCGACGTATTCGCAGCCGCCGTAGTAGCGCTTGCCCGGGTAGCCTTCGGCGTACTTGTTGGTGAGCTGGCTACCCTGGGCTTCCATCACCAGCGGGCTGGCGTAGTTCTCCGAGGCGATCAGTTCGACGTGGTCTTCCTGGCGGCGGGTCTCGTCGGCGATGGCCTGGGCGAGTTCGGGGTCAAATCCGGCAATACGGGCTTCACGGGAGAACATCGCCACTCCGACTGAGGTGAATTTGGGGGGGGAACCGCAAGTTTAGCGGGGTGGGGGGTGGGGGGCCACATTGGCGTTGGTCCGTACTGGCGGGGATGGGTTTCGGGGTCTGGGTGTGGTCGCACGGGAGGGGGCCTGCGGGGGCATTGCTCCAGCCCTCCGTCGCGGCATCCTGCCGCGAGTCGGGCCGCGGGCCATCCATGGCCCGCTTTTCCGCAATACCCCCGCAGGCCCCCTCCCTCCCAGCCCAAGCCGGGTGTTGGTAGCAACAGCCGCAGCAACAGCAACGGCCCTGCGAGACGGGATGGACACTCCCCCAACAGCAAAAGCCCCCTCGGTGCGCAGGGCGTGACCGCCCCTCCTCGCCCAACGAACACAGGGGCGTTGACGGGCCCGAGGGCGGCGGGCTGGCGGGGCGTTGCGGAAAGCGGGCCATGGATGGCCCGCGGCGGCGATGCGGGGCAGGAAAGCCCCGCCTCGCCGAGGAGCAACGCCCCGCCAGCCCGCCGCCCCCTTCCGAAGCCCGCCAACGCCACCTAAAGCCCCTAAAACCTCCGAATGGCGCCAACCCCCGCCATAGCCGATAATGGTGCGATCCCGATCCCCTCCGGCCCTGCCCCGCGCAGGTCGCCGCCGTCTGTCCTGCGGAGCCCCAATGTCGCAATTCATCTACACCATGAACGGTGTCAGCAAGACCGTTCCGCCCAAGCGCCAGATCATCAAGGACATCTCGCTGTCGTTCTTCCCCGGCGCCAAGATCGGCCTGCTCGGCCTCAACGGCGCGGGCAAGTCGACCGTGCTGAAGATCATGGCCGGCGTCGACAAGGACTTCACCGGCGAGGCGCGCCCGCAGCCGGGCATCAAGGTCGGCTACCTGGCGCAGGAGCCGCAGCTGGATCCGACCCACAGCGTCCGCCAGGCGGTGGAAGTGGGCCTGGGCGAGATCATCAACGCGCAGAACGCGCTCGACGCGGTCTACGCCGCCTACGCCGAGGAAGGCGCCGACTTCGACAAGCTCGCCGCCGAGCAGCAGCGCCTGGAGGCGATCCTCGCCAGCGGTGACGCGCACATGCTGGAGCAGCAGTTGGAAGTCGCCGCCGACGCGCTGCGCCTGCCGCCGTGGGAGGCGGTGATCGGCAAGCTGTCCGGTGGCGAAAAGCGCCGCGTCGCGCTGTGTCAGCTGCTGCTGCAGAAGCCGGACATGCTGCTGCTCGACGAACCGACCAACCACCTCGACGCCGAGTCGGTCGAATGGCTGGAGCAGTTCCTCGCCCGCTACACCGGCACCGTGGTCGCGGTGACCCACGATCGCTACTTCCTCGACAACGCCGCCGAGTGGATCCTTGAGCTCGACCGCGGCCGCGGCATTCCGTGGAAGGGCAACTACACCGACTGGCTGGTGCAGAAGGACGAGCGCCTGAAGCAGGAAGAGAACCAGGAAAAGTCGCGGCAGAAGGCCATCCAGAAGGAACTGGAGTGGTCGCGGCAGAACGCCAAGGGCGGCCGCTCCAAGGGCAAGGCGCGCCTGGCCCGCATGGAAGAACTGCAGTCGGTCGACTACCAGAAGCGCCAAGAGACGAATGAAATCTTCATTCCGCCGGGCGAGCGTCTGGGCAACAAGGTCATCGAGTTCAAGGGCGTCAGCAAGAAGTTCGGCGACCGCCTGCTGATCGACAACCTGAGCTTCAGCGCGCCGACCGGCGCCATCGTCGGCATCATCGGCCCCAACGGCGCCGGCAAGTCGACGCTGTTCCGCATGATCACCGGGCAGGAGAAGCCGGACTCGGGCGAGATCGACATGGGCTCGACCGTCAAGCTGGCCTATGTCGACCAGAGCCGCGACGCGCTGACCGGCAACCACAACGTGTTCCAGGAAGTGTCCGGCGGCCTCGACATCCTCAACATCAACGGTATCGAGATCCAGTCGCGCGCCTACATCGGCCGCTTC
>JAKFEE010000058.1:0-172595 GCA_036675815.1 Rhodospirillaceae bacterium | reverse complement strand
GGGCCTGGCGGCCGGTGTCGCGGCGGGGCGTGGCGCCGGTTGCGCCTCGGCAGCGACCGCTTCCGGCGCGGCTTCGGCGGGAGCCTCGGCCTCGGCTGGCGGCGTGGTCTCGCCGGCGGCGGCACGTTCGGCCGCCAATCGCGCCTCGTCCTGGGCGCGGCGGCGGGCCTCTTCGGCCTCGGTCTTGCGACGGGCCTCCTCCTCGGCGGCGCGACGCTCCTCATCGAGGGTGCGCTGGCGCGCCTCTTCCTGCTCGCGTCGGCGGGCCTCCTCCTCGGCGCGACGGGCGCCTTCCAGGGCGCGGGCGCGGGTGGCGAGTTCGTCGCGGGTCAGCGCGCCCGACTGGCCGCGGGAGTCGAATGCCGCATCATGGGCGGAGGCACCAGGGACGATGGTGCGCTTCTTGCGCACCTCCACGGTCACCACTTTCGAGCGGCCGTGCGAAAAGCTCTGGCGGACCTGACCGGTCTCCACCGTCTTCTTCAGTTCCAGCCGACCCGGCGTCAGGCGCAAGGGGGCTTTCCGGTCTTGATCGTTGGAATCCGTCATACTCTCGCTTTGCTCTCGTTCTCGCGGCTGTCGCCGCCACAGTCGACATGGCCGGGGCGAAATCCGGCCAGGCGCGATGCCTCTCGCAACAGGCGCTCGGCCAGCGGGCCGGGCTCCATGGCAACGTGGACGGCGGCATCGCGCCCCAATACCGCCCCCAGCTCGTCACTGGTGAACAACGACACCACCGGCACCCCGCTGGCCAACGCGGCAATCTTGCCGCGGCCACCCGCAGCACCGTCAACCGCTTCCAGCAACACGCCCGCTCGCTTGGCCCGCAACAGCGCCCGCACCTTCTCATAGCCATTGACGACCCGGCCGGCGCGACGCGCCATGCCCAGGCAGCCGAGGCAGCGCTGCGCCAGGAGCGCGGCAAGGCGATCACCCATATCGTCGGGGACCACCACCTTGGCGCGGGCGGCCTTGGCGAACAATTTCTTGGCCACGGCCGTATTTACCACATCCCGGGCCGCGCTCAACCAGATTCCCCGACCCGGCAGCTTGCCATCGATGTCCGGCACGACGGCGCCGTCGGGCGCGACCACGAAACGGATCATCTCCTCCTTCGGCCGGACCGTCCCGGTTGCGATGCAGCGACGTTGCGGCCCGTGCCGTTCCTCATCCTCGTCGAGTTGGCGCGGCATGCTCTCGGTTAGGCCTGTTCCCCGGCGGCATCGCCCTCGAACCAATGGGCGCGCGCCGCCATGATGATGGCATTGGCCTCGTCCTCGGTCATGCTGTCCTTGCCCAGCATGTCGATCAGTTCGTCACTGGCCAAATCGGCGAGGTCGTCCAAGTCCTTCACGCCACTCTCGCCCAGCACCACCAGCATCGCCGGCGTCAGCGCCTCGATGGCCGCCAGATCGTCGGAGACGCCCAGCGCCTTGCGGCGTTCGGTGTTCTTGCGATCCTGCTCCTCGAGGAAGGTGCTCGCGCGCTGCTGCAGTTCGCCGGCCACCTCCTCGTCGAAGCCCTCGATACCGGCGAGGTCCTCGACAGGGACATAGGCCACCTCTTCCAGCGTCGTGAAGCCTTCGGTCACGAGTAGATGGGCAATGACGTCGTCGACGTCCAGGGCATCGATGAACATCTTCGAGCGCGAGCGGAACTCCTCGTTGCGGCGCTCCGATTCCTCCGCCTCGGTCAGGATGTCGATGTCCCAACCGGTCAACTGCGACGCCAGGCGGACGTTCTGGCCGCGACGGCCGATCGCCAGGCTCAGCTGGTCGTCGGGGACCACCACCTCGATGCGGTTGGCCTCCTCGTCGAGCACCACCTTGGCGACCTCGGCCGGCGCCAGGGCATTGACGATGAAATTGGCCGGATCGGACGACCATGGGATGATGTCGATCTTTTCGCCCTGCAACTCCGCCACCACCGCCTGAACGCGGCTGCCGCGCATGCCGACGCAGGCGCCGACCGGATCGATGCCGGAATCGTTCGACAGCACGGCGATCTTGGCGCGGCTGCCCGGGTCGCGCGCCACCGCCTTGATCTCGATGATGCCGTCGTAAATCTCGGGCACCTCCTGGGCGAACAGCTTGGCCATGAACTGGGGGTGCGTGCGCGACATGAAGATCTGCGGACCGCGCGGCTCCTGGCGGACGTCGAAGATATAGGCGCGAACACGGTCGCCGGTGCGGAACATCTCGCGTGGGATCAACTCGTCGCGGCGCAGCAGCGCCTCGGCGCGGCCGAGGTCGACGATGACGTTGCCGAATTCGACGCGCTTGACGAGGCCGTTGACGACTTCGCTGGTACGATCCTTGTACTCGTTGTACTGGCGCTGACGTTCGGCGTCGCGCACCTTCTGCACGATCACCTGCTTGGCGGTCTGGGCGGCGATGCGGCCGAAGTCGATCGGCGGCAGCGGGTCGACGATGAATTCGCCTAGCTGGGCATCGGGCTTGCGCCGCTGCGCCTGTGCCAGCGTCACCTGCATCGCCTCGTTCTCTACTTCATCGACCACCTCGATGAAGCGGTTGAGGCGGATCTCGCCGCTCTTGCGGTCGATATGGGCGCGGATGTCGTGCTCATGCCCGTACTTGGAGCGGCCGGCCTTCTGGATGGCCTGCTCCATGGCATCGAGGACCTCGTCGCGATCGATGCCCTTGTCGCGGGCGACGGCGTCGGCGACCTGCAGGAGCTCGGGGCGGGGGAGTGCGGCAACTCGTTCCATCGTTTCGTCTTACCCTAGTGATCCTGCATGGAAGTGCTTGCGGCGATCAACTCGTCGGTGAGTACGAGCTTCGCCTTGCTGATGTCGGCGAACGGCAGCGCGAATTCGCCACCGTCCTCGGCTGCCAGTCGTACCATGCCGTCGTCGTCGATTCCCATCAGCCGGCCTTTGAAGCGTTTGCGGTTCTCGACGGGGTGCGCCATCTCGACCTTGGCCTCGAACCCGGAAAAACGGGCGAAGTCCTGCGGCCGCGTCAGTGGGCGGTCGATGCCCGGCGAGCTGACCTCCAGGCTATAGGCGCCCTGGATCGGGTCCTCGACGTCGAGCACGGCCGACAGGGCATGGCTGATGTCGGCACAATCGTCGACGGTCATGGCGACACCGTCCTTGCGCTCGGCCATGATCTGCAGCGTCGGTCGTAGCTTGCCCGACATCTGGACACGCACCAGCTCGTATCCCATCGATTCCAGCGTCGGGGAGATGATCCCCGCGAGGCGCTCCTGGAAGTTCATCATGCCCCTAGAAACAAAAAAAGTGGGCCAATGGCCCACCCTTACGGTCCCGCAAGCGGGAAGCAAGAATGTGTCTTGCGGCAATATAACCATCCGGCCCAGCATTACAAGTGGGTTTCGGCGCCGCTACTTGGCACCATCCTCGCGTCGGCGCCGGATGAACGGCAGATACGCCGGGGAACGGCCCTGGGCGATGGCCTTGGCTTCGTAGCGGGTCGGCGGCCAGTCGGCGGGACGCCGGCGGCATTCGCCGATCGGGCGCGCTGGAACGAAGTCGGGGTGAGTCGACAGCTGGTCGATGGCCCAGTCGATATAGGTGGGATCGTCGCTGGCGACGCGCAGCTCGGCACCGTCCCGCATCAGGTGCGCCAGGGCGTCGAGATTGCCCCTTATGACGAAACGGCGTTCGGCGTGCCGCTTCTTCGGCCAGGGATCGGGAAACAGGACGAAGGCCTTCTCGAGACAGCCTTCGGGCAGCCACGGGAACAGGTGGCGGACGTCGCCGGGATAGATGCGGACATTGTCGAGGCCCCGGCGGTCGACATGGTTGAGCAGGCTGGCGATGCCATTGACGAACGCCTCGCCGCCGATGAAGCCGATATCGGGGTTGGCCTCGGCTTGGGCCGCCAGATGCTCACCACCGCCGAACCCGACCTCCAGCCACACCGCGTTCACCGGCCGCGGAAACAGGGTGAAAGGGTCGAGCCCGCCGCCTCCCGGCTCGCTCAGGGCGAGCCGGGGCAGCAGGTCTTGCATCAGCGTCTGACCGCGCTGGCGCAGCTTCTTGCCATGGCGGCGACCATAGAAGATCGGGCCGCGGTCGGCGCTATGGTGCGGATCAGGCAAAGACCGATCGCAGCTCATCGACCAGATCGGTCTTTTCCCACGAGAAGCCGCCGTCCGCGTCGGGGGCGCGGCCAAAATGGCCGTAGGCGGCGGTGCGGGCGTAGATCGGCTTGTTGAGGCCGAGATGGGTGCGAATGCCGCGCGGGCTGAGGTCCATCAACTGCTGCAGCACCTCGGACAGCTTGTCCTCGTCGCAGCGGCCGGTGCCATGGGTGTCGACATAGACGGACAGCGGCCTGGCGACGCCGATGGCATAGGACAGCTGGATCAGGCACTTGTCGGCCAGGCCGGCGGCGACGACGTTCTTGGCGAGATAGCGCGCGGCGTAAGCGGCCGAGCGATCGACCTTGGTCGGATCCTTGCCCGAGAACGCACCGCCACCATGCGGCGCGGCACCGCCATAGGTGTCCACGATGATCTTGCGCCCAGTCAGGCCGCAATCGCCGTCGGGGCCGCCGATGACGAAGCGCCCGGTGGGGTTCACGTAGAACTGCGCTTCGGGGCACATCCAGCCCTCGGGCAGGCAGTTGACGACGTGGGTGCGGACGATCTCGCGGATCTCGTCCTGATCGACGTCGGCGACGTGCTGGGTCGACACCACCACCGAGGCGGCGCGCAGTGGCCGGCCGTTGCGGTATTCCAGGGTCACTTGGCTCTTCGCGTCCGGCCCAAGCATCGACAGCGCACCGGAATGGCGGCCCTCGGCCAGCGACTTCAAAATGGCGTGCGCGTAGTAGATCGGCGCCGGCATCAGCACTTCGGTCTCATCGACCGCATAGCCGAACATGATGCCCTGGTCGCCGGCGCCCTCATCCTTGTTGCCGAGGGCATCCACCCCGACGGCAATGTCGGCCGACTGCGCATGCACGTGGATATCGACGGCGGCGTTCTTCCAGTGGAAGCCCTCCTGCTCGTAGCCGATATCCTTCACGGCATGGCGTGCCACATCCTCAAGCAACGCGTGGGTGACCGCCGCCGGCCCGCGCACCTCGCCGGCCAGGATGATGCGGTTGGTCGTCGCCAACGTCTCGACCGCGACCCGCGAGAAGGGATCATGCGAGAGGAAGGTGTCGACGATGGCGTCGGAGATGCGATCGCAGACCTTGTCGGGGTGGCCTTCCGACACCGATTCGCTGGTGAAGAAATAGTTGAGCTTCGACACGGTCGGTCCTCCGCCTCGGCTGCGTGCAGCGCTGACAAGAAATGCTCCGGACCCGAGGGCGGGTCGGACCGGCACTTTCTACAGTCTTTGAAAGGGGCGTCAAGGGCAAAGCAGGTCTGGCCCGCCATCAGGCAAGGCCAGGCCTCATGGGACTCCACCCCTCACTTTTCGTCGGTCTGCCCGGCTTCGCTGGCGGCGGCCAACGCCTTGGCCAACTCGAAAACCCGCTTGCGGACCTGCGGATCGGTGATGCGGTAATATGCCCGCACCAATTCCAGCGTCTCGCGCTTGGTCATCGGATCATGCTCGAAAGGCGCCGGTTCTTCCATGAGGTTGCCAATGAGCCGGGGACTTTGCCCGGCGGTCTCGTCGGTCATGTCATCGAAGAAGAACGACACGGGCACGTCGAGCACACGGCTGAGATCGAACAGCCGGCTGGCGCCGATGCGATTGGCGCCACGCTCGTATTTCTGGACCTGTTGGAAGGTGAGGCCGATGGCCTCGCCCAGCTTCTCCTGGCTCATGCCCAACAGGGTGCGGCGCAGGCGAACGCGCCCGCCGACATGCACGTCGATGGGGTTCGGCCTGCCAGAGGCGGTACGCCCGCGGCTGCCGCCACGACGGGCCGGGCCATTTTTTATCCTGTCCTTAATCGTGCGCTCGGAAGCGGCCATGTGACTTTCCGCTGAATACCACTAAGGGCGCACGCCGGTGCGCTGTGCGCCAGAAAATAATCATACGTCCGTATGCACGTCAAGGCCGCCCATTATTATTTTATTTTCAATGTTCTTGAAGGCCGACTTGCCGCTACACAAAGGACATATGCTAGGGCGGATATGCCTAGTGGGATTAGCATTCCTGATCGAGCAATCGGCGTGGAATTCAGTGAGGCGGGCAGGCCACTATCGAGGATGCCACGCCCGCCCAGCGGAATCGACCCCAGCACACGGCCGTAGGCGTCGATGACCGCGGAGATGCCGGTGTTGGCCACGCGCACCACGGGCAGGCCCTCCTCGATGGCGCGCATGCGGGCGCTGGCGAAATGCTGGTAGGGTCCGGACGAGATGCCAAACCACCCATCGTTGGTCAGATTGACGATCCAGCCCGGCCGCTGGCCGTCGCCGACGGCGGCGCCCGGAAAGATGATTTCGTAGCAGATCAATGGACTGAACGGCGGCGCGCCGGGAACGCTTGCCGTCACCCGTTCGGCCCCGGCCGAGAAATCGACGCTGCCCACCGTGAGCTTCTCGATGCCGGCGGGAATGATCGAGCGCAGCGGGATATACTCGCCGAAGGGGACGAGATGGACCTTGTCATAGGTGGCGAGCACTCTGCCGGTCGAGTCGATGGCGAACAGGCTGTTCCATACCTGAAAGGGCGTGCCTGGCGGCGTGCGCCGCGGGGCGCCGGTGATGAGCGCGCCGTCGGGTGGCGCCGCTTCGGCCACCATCGCCCGTTGCGGGCCGTCGAGGTCGAGGAAATAGGGGGCAGCGGTCTCGGGCCAGATGACATGGGTGACGTCGGCGAAGCCGGGGCTGCGTGACAGGGCAATCTGATCGGCGACATGCGCCCGCCGCATGTCGTCGCGCCACTTCAGCGCCTGGGGAATACCGGCCTGCACCAGGCGAAGCCGGACGCCGGGCACCTGGCGGGCATCCGCCTGAGCCAGGCGTGCGGTTCCCGCCGCCCATACCAGCCCTAGCGCCAGCAGGCCGGCCAGCATCGCCGGCACGGCGCGACGGCGCGGCATCGTCACCAGGGCCGCCGGCAGGCTGGCGGCGGCGACGGTGAGGAAGCCCAGGCCGTAGGTGCCGATCCAGGCGGCCGACTGCAGCATGGAGTCCAGAGGCATCCACACGGTGCCCATGAGGTTCCATGGGAAGCCGGTGAACAGCCACGACCGCACCCATTCGGCCAGAGTCCAGGCGGCGGCGAAGGCGAGGATACGCGCCAGGCCGGGCGAGGCATACCGCGCGGCCAGCGCGGTAAGCCCGGTAAAGACGCCCAGGCCCACGCCAAACCCGCCCACGGCGAGCGGGATCAGCCAGCCATGACGCCAGGGTTCGACCAGCAGGGCATGCGACACCCAATAGAGGCCGGCGGCGAAGTGGCCGATGCCGAACACCCAGCCGGCGAGGAAGGCACCACGCGGCCGTGCGTCGGCCTCCATCAGCCACAGCAGGATGGGAAACGACAGCCACAGAACGGGCACGATATGCAACGGCGGCAAGGCCAGCGCCGTTGCCGCCCCGGCGCCGGCCAGCATGGCATGGCGATGCCACGGACGAAGCGCCGTGGCTCGGGCCGCGGCACGTGGCAGCGCCGGCACCGGCGGCATCAGCACTTAGCTGGCCTCGCGGGTAAGCGGCGACACCACGCGACGAACACGCAAGCGCTTGATGCGCCGCGGGTCGGCATCCACCACCTCGAATTCGAGGCCGGCGGGATGGGTGATCAATTCGCCGCGGCTGGGCACCCGCCCGGCGATGAAGAAGACGAGGCCGCCCAGGGTGTCCACCTCCTCGCGCTCTTCCTCGTCGAGGACGGTGCCGAACTCGGCCTCGAAATCCTCGATGGGGGTGCGCGCGTCGGCCTCGATCGAGCCGTCGGGTTTCACCACCATGTCGGGCTCGCCGTCGAGATCGTGCTCGTCCTCGATTTCGCCGACGATCTGCTCGACCAGGTCCTCGATGGTCACCAAGCCGTCGATGCCGCCATATTCGTCGATCACCAGTGCCATGTGGGTGCGCTTGCGGCGCATCTCCAGCAGCAGGTCGGTGACGCGCACCGACGGCGAGACGAACAACACCTTGCGGACCAGACGCGGCAACGATGGTTGGCTGCCTTCGTTGAGGGCCTGCAGCACGTCCTTGATGTGGATCATGCCGATCACGTCGTCGAGCGTTCGGCGATACACCGGCAGTCGCGAATGGCCCTCGCGGCTGAGCATGTCGACGACGTCCTTGAAGGGGGTTCGCGCCTCGATGGCGACGATGTCGGCGCGCGGCACCATCACGTCATCCGCCGAAACGTCGCGCAAGTGGAGGATGTTGCCCAGCAGCAGGCGTTCGTGGTCATCGATGGGGATTTCGGCTTCCTCGCGTTCCTCGATCAGTTCTTCGAGGGTGTCGCGGACCGATTCGCCGTTACGGGTGCGGCGCAAGGCGCGGAACCAGTTACGCAAGGCCTGCACCAGGGTTTTGTCGTCTTCCGCCCCGCTTTCGCGGGGCTGTCTACTGCAAGACAGTTCGCTCATTGTCGCGCATCGTCTCCATTCGGTTGCGCATAGGGATCGGGGATGCCGAGGGCGGCGAGGACGGCGATCTCCATCCGCTCCATGGCCTCGGCATCGGTGTCGTCTTCGTGGTCATGGCCCAACAGGTGCAGAACCCCATGGACCACGAGATGGCTGAGATGATGGGCGAGGGGCTTGCGCTCGTGCGCGGCCTCGCCGACACTGGTCTCATAGGCCAGGATCACGTCGCCCAGAAGGATCGGGCCGGTCGGCGGCAGCGGCGCGTCACCCTCCAGCGCGGCGAAGGACAAGACGTTGGTCGGCTTGTCCTGACGTCGGTAGTCGCGGTTGAGGGTGCGCACCGTGGCATCGTCGGCCAGGACGATGCTCAGCTCCATGCGCGCCACGTCTTCATCGCCCCATTCGGCGGTGGCCGCGCCCAGGGCGGCGGCGCCGACATGGCGACAGGTCTCCTCGATGTCGGGCAGCGCCGCCAGCCAGGTGTCGCATTCGATACTGATCGCGATCTCGGGTCCCGGGGAACCGTCGCTCATGGCCGATGCTCCGGGCTGCCCGAAGCCTTCTTGCGGTCGCGCATGTCGTAGGCGCGCACGATGCGGGTGACCAGGCCATGGCGCACCACGTCCTTGTCGGTGAAGGTGGTGACCGCCACCCCCTCCATCGCGTCGAGGACGCCAAGGCAATCGCGCAGCCCCGAGGGCGTGCCCGCCGGCAAGTCGATTTGGCTGAGGTCGCCGGTGATCACCATGCGCGAGTGCTCGCCGAGGCGCGTCAGGAACATCTTCATCTGCATCGGAGACGCGTTCTGGGCCTCGTCGAGGATGATGAACGAGTTTGCCAAGGTCCGGCCGCGCATGAAGGCCAAGGGCGCCACCTCGATTTCGCCCGAGCTCAGGCGCTTCATCACCTGATCGCCAGGCAGCATGTCATACAGCGCATCATACAACGGCCGCAGATAGGGATCGACCTTCTCGCGCAGGTCGCCGGGCAGGAAGCCCAGGCGCTCGCCGGCCTCGACGGCCGGGCGCGACAGGATCAGGCGGTCGACCTGGCCGCGCATCATCATCGACACGGCCATGGCCACCGCCATGTAGGTCTTGCCGGTGCCGGCCGGGCCGAGGCCGAAGACCAGTTCGTGGCGCTGCATCGCTCGCACGTACTCGGCCTGGACCGGCGTCCGCGGCGAGATGTGGCGCTTGCGGGTGTGAATGGTGAGGTCCTCGCCGGGCGCCATCGCATGGCCGCTCATGCGGAGCGCGGCATCGACGTCGCTGGCCTCGACGGCCTTGCCCGCCTGCAGCCGGTCGTACAATGCCGCCAGCACAGATTCGGCCTCCGCTACCAGATTGGCCGGCCCGGCGATGGTGACGGCATTGCCGCGCGCTTGCAACTCGACGCCCAGTTCGCGCTCGATCCGGTCCAAGTGTGCATTATGGGGCCCGAACAGCATCTGCAGCAGGGTGTTGTCGTCGAATTCCCGTGTCACCCGGCTCGGTGCGGCGCCGCTCACGCGCTCATCCTTTCGGCGGCCGGTTCCGCCGCCAGGCTGTTGGTCGAGGCTGCGGTGATGCGCAGCGGCACGACACGTCCCCGCCATGCCGCGGGCGCCGTCACATGTACCGGTTGCATATATGGGCTGCGCCCGACGAGCTGACCAGGGTGGCGGCCGTCGCGGTCGAGCAGCACCGGCATCACCCGGCCGACGCAGTCGCGGTTGAAGGTGTCGGTCTGCGCCTGCAGCAGCTCCTGCAGCGCAGCCAGACGTTCGGTCTTGATCCCTTCCGGCACCTGAAGCGGCATCAGCGCCGCCGGGGTGCCCGGGCGCGGGCTGTACTTGAACGAATAGGTTTGGACGAAGCCGACCTCGCGCACCAGGCCCATCGTCGCCTCGAAATCGGCATCGCTCTCGCCGGGGAAGCCGACGATGAAGTCGGACGACAGCGCCAGATCCGGCCGCGCCGCCTTCAGCTTGTCGACGATGCGCCGATACTGCGCGGCATCATGGCCGCGGTTCATGGCGGCAAGGATGCGGTCGGCGCCGGCCTGCACCGGCAGGTGCAGGAACGGCATCAGCTTGTCGACGTCGCGGTGGGCGGCGATCAGGTCGTCGTCGACGTCGCGGGGGTGCGAGGTGGTGTAGCGAATCCGTTCCAGCCCCTCGATTTCGGCCAGCGCCCGGATCAGGCGGCCCAGGCTCCACGTGCCGTCCGCCGCCTCGCCGTGATAGGCGTTGACGTTCTGACCGAGCAGCGTGATCTCGCACACCCCGGCCGCGACCAGGCCGCGCGCCTCGCCCAGGACCGCCGCCACCGGCCGCGAATATTCGGCGCCGCGGGTGTAGGGAACGACACAGAAGGTGCAGAACTTGTCACAGCCCTCCTGCACCGAGAGGAATGCGGTGATGCCGGTCGGCGTCGGTTCGGGCAGGTGGTCGAACTTGGGCTCGGCCGGGAAATCGGTGTCCAGCACGCCGTGGCCGCCGCTGCGGGCGGCGCGCGCCACCATCTCCGGCAGCCGATGATAGGTCTGGGGGCCCAGCACGATGTCGACATAGGGGGCGCGGGCCAGAATCTCCTGGCCTTCGGCCTGGGCGACGCAGCCGGCCACCGCCAGCACCATGCTGCCGCCGGCGGCCTGCTTCGCCTGCTTCAGCGGGCGCAGGCGCCCCAGCTCGGAAAACACCTTTTCCGCCGCCTTTTCGCGGATGTGGCAGGTGTTGAGGATGATCATGTCGGCGTCCTCGGCGCAATCGGCCGGGGCATAGCCAAGGGGCGTCAACACATCCGCCATGCGGGCGGAGTCGTAGACGTTCATCTGGCAGCCGTAGGTCTTGATGAAGAGCTTCTTAGCCAAAGCGATGCTTCGATTATGGGCGGCCGGCGTCGGCCGCGATGGCCCGGGGCGGTCGCACGACCTGGATTCGCCCCGCAGGGTGAAAACTAGCATCGGCGGCCGTGGAGTCAAGTTAGCGGACGGGGACCTCATCGGGCGCCTCGGTGGGACCCTCGGCCGGACGGCCCGTCGGACGCCCGCCATTGGCCGCGGCCAGCCCGGCGGCGATCCGCTTGAAGGCACGGGCCGACAACGCCTTGCGCGAACCGCATTCGGCCAGCGACATGGGTTCGTGGAATTCGATCTCGACGGCGACCCTTCCGAGACCAAGGGCAAGCCAGACATGCGGGGCCAGTTCCATGTCGCCGTACCAGGCGTAGAACGGCCGCAGCCAGCGGCCCATCGGCATGCCGTCGAGCCGCGTGTAGGCCACGGTGATGGGCTGCACCGGCAGCCTGCCGCCATTGCGCTCGGCGACACTGAACAGGGCGCTCTTGAACGGTAGCACGCGATTGCCGTCGTTGCTGGTGCCCTCGGGAAACAGGATGATCGATTCCCCCTTGTCGAGGCGCCGCTGTAATTCGTCGCGCTGCTCGGCGCTGCGCCGGGCGCGGCGCTCGATGAACACGGTGCGTGCGACGCGGGCCAGCAGGCCGATGCCGGGCCAGCCGGCGACCTCGTGCTTGGCGACGAAAAAACCGGGCAGCACACTGCCGAGGATGGGAATGTCGAGGTAGGACGCATGATTGGCGACGTACAGCGTCGGCCCGTCGACGTGCATGCGGCCGCGAACGCGTACCTCAAATCCCATGAGCCGGCAGCAGACGCGCCAATAGCCGCGCACCAGGGGCACGGCGATCGCTAGCCGCAACTGTGATGCCGGCCAGTAGAGCGGCAGGACGACGGCGGTCCAGGCGACCAGCAGCGTCAGCCTCGTGGCGGCAATCACGGCTGAGGTCATGGGCGTGTGGGCCGTGCCTCGCGGATTGTGCGGTCGTAATGCCGCGCGTATTTTCCGGCGACGCGGTCACTTTTGACGATCACGCACACATCGGTCGTGTTGAACTGGTGGTCGATGACCGCACCCTCGCCGAAGAAGCCGCCCAGGCGCAGATAGCCTTTGATCAGCGGCGGCAGGGCCGCCAGCGCCGTCCGTGGGTCGATCTCGTCGGGCGGCAGCAGGGCCATTTCCTGGTAAAGCTCGGGCAGGGCGCGCGGGCGCAGTTGGGGCGGCGCCAGGTGGTGGCGGGCCAGGTACGACAGGGGAAGGCGCAGGGCGTTGGCGCTGGTTCCGGGCAAGCTGGCGCAGCCGAACATCACGGCGATGTCATGGTGCAGGACGTAGGCGGCGATGCCCCGCCACAGCATGTTCATGGTCATGCTGGTGCGATAGCGGGCATCGACGCAGGAGCGCCCCAATTCGAGAACGTTGCCGGGATAGCGGAGAATCGGCGTTATGTCGTATTCGCTGGCGGTATAGAAGCGCCCGAGGGCGTCCGCGTGGGACCGGCGGGTGAGGCGGTAGGTGCCGACGATGCAATCGTCGGCCGGGGCGCGGTGATCGATCACCAGCAGATGGTCGCAGACGGCGTCGAAATCGTCGAAGTCGCGGCAGGCCAACGCCATGTCCCGTGACGGCTGCGCCCCCATCTCGTCGTAGAACACACGGTAGCGCAGGGCCTGTGCGGTCTCGATCTCACGGCGCGATGCCGCCAGCCGCGTCTCCAAGCTGCCGCAGCGGAGGCCTTCGAAGGCGGTACTGGCGGGGACCATCGGATCTAGGGTTTTTCGCCCGTGTTGTTGTCGGGCAGCGGCACGCCATAGAGTTCCAGGCGGTGGCCGATCAGCTTGAAGCCGTAGCGCCGCGCGATCTCGCGCTGCAGCGCCTCGATCTCGTTCGAATGGAATTCGATCACCCGCCCCGAATTCACATCGATCAGGTGATCGTGGTGCTCGTCCGGCATCTCCTCGTAGCGGGCGCGGCCGTCGCCGAAATCATGGCGTTCGAGGATGTCGCTCTCCTCGAACAGGCGCACCGTGCGGTAGACGGTGGCGATGCTGATGCGCGGGTCGATGGCGGTGGCGCGGCGGTAGACCTCCTCGACGTCCGGATGATCCACGGCCTCCGACAGCACGCGGGCGATCACCCGGCGCTGGTCGGTCATTTTCATGCCCTTCTCGATGCAGCGTTGCTCGATCCGCGACGTCATCCAGAACGCCCCCTCCAATCGCCACGACTGTAACCGCAAATGAAAAGGCGCCGCAACAACGATGCTGGCGGCGCCGGTTCCGGCTGGCGGCTTTACTGGCCGGCGCGCCGCCGCTTGCGCGGCTTGGTGCCAAGCCCGATCTTCTTGGCCAGCGAACTGCGGTGCTGGGCGTAATTGGGCGCCACCATCGGGTAGTCGGCCGGCAAGCCCCACCGCTCGCGGTATTCTTCGGGGGTCATGTTGTAGGCGGTCTTGAGGTGGCGCTTCAGCATCTTCAGCTTCTTGCCGTCCTCGAGGCAGACAATGTATTCAGGCGTGACCGATTTCTTGACCGGAATCGCGGGCTGCGGCCGCTCGGGTGCCGCGGCGTGGTTGCCGACGTTGGCGAGAGTCTTGTAGATGTCCTGAATGAGCTGCGTCAGGTCGGCGAGCGAAATGTTGTTGTTGCCGACATGGGCAGCGACGATTTCGGCGGTCAGCTCCAGCAGTTCGTTAGTATTCCGCTCATAGGTCATCGTAAAATGGGTCCTCACTCGAACTTGGTCCGGCGTATATAAGTCGCTTAGTAACGATCGGCAATGATGAAAAACGAGGGGCAGGTGTGACTGTTGATGTGAACTACTATCTTGACATAACACGTGAGGTCTGCCCCTTGACTTTCGTCAAAGTCAAGTTGCTCGTCGAAAAAATGAAGATGGGCGAGATCGCGGAAGTCCGGCTGAAAGGTGCCGAGCCTCTCGGCAATGTGCCGCGTTCCTTGACGGAACTGGGACATCAAATCCTGTCGCTTGAGCCGGAAGAAGGCGAGGGGCCTGACGGGACCCACCGCCTGCGAATCCGCAAGTCTTAGCCGGTCAGAGCGCGCTGCAATACAAGCGCATGCGTGCCTTGTCCGTAATAGTTGTGGCGGCGGCCGACCATCGCGAAGCCGTGTTTCTGATACAGGCGTTGGGCCGCCACGTTATCGGTTGCGACTTCCAGGAACATCATCTGCGCGCCGGCCGTCCGCGCCTCGTCCTGCGCCGCGGCGAGCAGGCGGCCGGCGTAGCCGCGCGATCGCTGGCCGGGCAGGATGCCGATGGTCAGCAACTCGGCCTCGTCGGCGGCGACGCGGCAGAGAATGAGGCCCAGCGGGTAATCCTTGCCGGCAATCCAGCCGAAGCAGCCCGGCATGGCCAGCATGCCGGCCATCGCCGCCCTATCCCAAGGCTGGGCAAAGCATTGGCGGTGAATGGCCGCGGCCACTTCGGCATGGGCCACCGTCAGCGGAATCAGGTCGCGCACGACGGCCTCGGCGCCGGCGGAGTGACATCGGGCGGGCGAATATAGACCGGGGCCGGCGGCAAGGCCGTCCCGGCACACCAGCGCTGTTGGGCAAGCGCGGCGACGATTGCGGCATCGGGCACGCCTGCCCCCGGCCAAACCCGCGCATCAGGTAGGTACGGTCGCACCTGGGCAACGCCATCGCCGACCAACAACAGCCGTTCGCTGGCCCAGGCGGCCAGCTCGCCAGGCGCCGCGGCGCGCGCCGCGCCCAGGGGGGCCAGGTGCTGATCGAAGCGCTGCACGAATACATCGGCGCGCTTGGCGTCCACCACCGCCAGGACGGTGTGGCCGGTGCGCTCGGCGGCCGGCACCGCGTGGGCGATGGCCTCGGTGGTGAGGATGCCGGCCACCGGCAATGCCGCCGCCAGCGCCAGGCCGCGCGCGGTGGCCAAACCGATGCGCAGTCCGGTGAAGGCGCCAGGGCCGACGGTGACGCCGATCAGGTCGAGGTCGGCGAAGCCGACGCCGGCATCGGCCATGGTCTCGACGATCATCGGCATCAGTGCCTCCGATTGTCCCCGCGCCATCGGCGCAAACCGATGCGCGACGATGCGGTCGTCGATGCGGATGGCGGCCGAGCAGGCGGCGGTGGCGGTGTCAAAAGCGAGGACCTTCACGAATTCGCATCCAGTGTTGCTGCCAAATCGGCGAGCGGCGCTATACTGCGGGCACCCGCCACCCAAAAGGATTGCGCCAGGTGCTGGTGCCGTTGTCTCCGCCCGAGTTCGACATCGCGCTCGACCTCGCGTACGCCACCGCGCGGAACTTCACCGGCAAGCCGGTTTACCGCAATGCCGATGCCTATCTCAACCACGACGCGGCGACGCTGCTGCGGCGGGCCATCGATCTGGCGCGGCCGCTGGGCCTGCGCTTCCTGGTCTTCGACGCCTTCCGTCCCGCCGAGGCGCAATGGGCGCTGTGGAACCATACGCCCGATCCCAATTTCC
The DNA here is from genome assembly GCA_036675815.1 of Rhodospirillaceae bacterium. Lineage (GTDB taxonomy): Bacteria > Pseudomonadota > Alphaproteobacteria > Rhodospirillales > Magnetospirillaceae > JAKFEE01. The sequence goes on along the minus strand of JAKFEE010000058.1, from coordinate 156,776 downwards.
TGGCCGATCCGCGCCGCGGCTCCCCCCATTCGCGAGGTGCCGCCATCGATCTGACCCTTATCGGCGGCGACGATCGGCCGCTCGACATGGGCACCGATTTTGATGCCTTCACGCCGCTGTCGCACCACGGCAATACCGAGGTTTCCCCTGCCGCCCAGCGCAATCGCATGCTGCTCATGGGCCTCATGACCACCGCAGGCTGGGATTTCTATCGCAACGAATGGTGGCATTACCAGCTCTTCGACGCGCGCGCCCGCTACCCGGTACTGTCGGACAGCGTCCTACCGCGACCGATGATGTAACGGCGCCGGATCCGGGTCGATGCCGGCGAACCGGGCGGCATCGAGGGCGGCAAGGCCGTTGTCGCGCATGATCGCGCGGATGCTGCGAACATAGGCGCTGCCGCGCTCGGAATAGCGGCTCAGGCTCCCAGCCAGGGCGTCGCCGTCCAGGGGCTGGCCGGCGCGGCGCATCGCGGTGCGGGCGACGCGGAACTCGCGGTAGGCGGCGTGGGTGTTGAGATTGTGGGCATAGGCCCGGACCGCCCCCACGAGATTGTCGAAAGACCGGATGCCGTAGCCGTCGTTGACCGCGGCCAAGGGGCGCATGACGCCCTCGGTGCCGAAGCTCCATTGGCCAAACAGCGCATTGCCGTCGCGGGCGAAGCGCGATGTGCCCCAGCCGGTTTCCTCGGCCGCCTGGGCCAGCGCCAACGACGGCGGGACCTGGTCGATGCGCGGCAACAGGATTGGCGGGGCCGGGTCGGCCACGCCATAGGCCTGTGCCATCTCCTGCAGCCACGCCAAGTCGTCCGGCGACGGGCGGTCGTCCGTTGCCATGATCGCCAGCAGCCGCCGTCGGCGTGCGGCGATCTCTTCGTTTACCTGCAGCACCAGCGGCAGCATGGTCGACAGGAACAGCCTCTTGCGGGTTTCCGTCGCCGTCAGCTTGTCAAGGTCGGGTGGCAGCCGTGCCAGGATGATGCGTGGCACGTCGCCGCGGCCGGCGCCGATGGCATCGAGATCGTAGTCGAAGCGCAGGAAGGCCTGCTGCAGCAGTTTGGCGCTGTTGCCATCCAGCCGGATCGCCGGCGGCAGGAATGGGCCATAGGCGGCGCCTTGGTCCGGCCAGCCGATCAGCCACCCGGCAGCGGCCAGCGCGGCGGCGAATGGCGCGCCGTAGGCCACGGCGCGCCACCGGAACTTTGGTGTCATCAAGGCCGGTCGAGGTCAGTTGCTCGCCTGCACCGAAACGACTTCTGGCACGTAGTATTTCAGCATCCGTTCGATGCCGTGCTTGAGCGTCGCGCTCGAGCTGGGGCAGCCGGAGCAGGCACCTTGCATATGTAGGTAGACCACGCCGTCTTCGAAGCGACGGAAGATGATGTCACCGCCGTCCTGCGCCACCGCCGGGCGGATGCGGGTGTCGAGCAGCTCCTTGATCTGGGCCACCACTTCGCTGTCCTCGCCCGCGTCTTCCCCGACCTCGCCCTCGACCAGCACCGGCTGGTTCTGGGTGAAGTGCTCCATGATGACGCCCAGGATCTGCGGCTTCAGCACCGGCCAGTCGACGGTGCCGCTCTTGGCGACGGTGATGAAGTCGCTGCCGAGGAAGACGCCGCTGACGCCTTCGATGGCAAACAAGCGCTCGGCCAGCGGAGAACGCTTCGCGGCTTCGGCCGTCGCGAAATCCGCCGTGCCCTTCGGCATCACGCGCACGCCCGGCAGGAACTTCAGCGTCGCGGGATTGGGGGTCGGTTCGGTCTGGATGAACATTCTCTTCCTTCCTGATGGGGGAGTGCCGCCCCCGAGTCCAAAGGGGTACATGGGGCAAGGCGACCCTGCGGTCAAGCCCGAATAAGGAGGTCAACTATTCACGATAGCCCGGCCACCGCGTCATCGTCCAGGGTACCCGGGACGATGGTCACCGGGATGTGCAGCTTGCTCGAATACTTGCCGATCAGTGACGAGATCAGCGGTCCCGGCCCTTCGGCGCCGGTTCCGGTGGCCAGCACCAGAATGGAGATCGACGGCTCCTCGTCCATCAGCTTCAGCAACTCGTCGCGGGTATGCCCTTCGCGCACGTAAAGCACCGGCATCTCGCCCGACGTTTGATAAACGTCGGTGGCCATCCGCTGCAGCAGTTGTTCGGCATCCTGCCGCGCCTCTTCACGCATCAGGTTGCCGACGGTGGCGAAATGCTGGAATTCGACGGGTTCGATGACCCGCAGCAAGGCGACGCGGCCGCCGGTGTTGCGGGCGCGGCGACAGGCATAGAGCAGAGCCGCACGCATCTCTTCACTGTCGTCGACGACGACGAGGAACGTGCGGCCGCTCTTGGGGGGCGCTTCGGTCATGCTCAGCCCTTCTTGAATGCGGTGGCCGCCAGCCAGCCGGCGGACATGGCCAGGACGACGGCGATGATACCGTAAAGTGGCGCCCGCTGGTGGGCGAAGTCGTAAACCTCGGCGCCGACCCCGATTTTGCTGATGACCAATGGCGTGATCTGGGCCGAGACCACCTCGCCATCGCGGACCAGATAGACCTCGACGCTGTAGGCGCCCACCGGAACGTTGGCCGGGAAATACATCTCGGTCCGGAACAACCGGTTGCCCAGGAACGACACCGGCGCCACCTTGTCGCCGTACAGGTTGCGCCGCTGCTTGAGTCGCAACAGGGCATCACGGAACGCGGCGGGGTTCTCGCCGGGGTCGGCCTCGACGGCGAGGTCGAGATGCTCGAAGCCGATCTGGTGGCGATCGAGCAGGGCGGGCGGCAGCACGGCCTCGGGTGGCTTGGTCGCCGCCAGGCGGTAGAACGACGGCGCATCGGTGAAGATGACGCTGGTGCGGTTCATCCAGATGCCGGCGACCCGTTCCTTGCGGCGGACTTTCTCGGCCCGCGGCGGGCCGCGCACGACGACGACGACGTCACCGGGGCCGTCGACGGCGCCGAACAGCAGCACGTCGGTACCGGTGAACCCGGTGGTGATGGCGACCAGATGCTTCGAGAGGTCGGCGACCAGCGGGCTTTGCGCCGCCGCCGGCGGTGCGCCTAGGAACAGGGCGAGCAAGACCAACAATCGCATCATTCGAGAAGGCCCCCGGCCACCAGCGTGAACGGATCGGCGGGCGGCGCCACCAAATCCCAGACCAGCTTGCCGCACACCGCCAGGACCATCAGTGCCAATAGGCCGCGCAACCGCTCGCCATGCAGTTGCGCGCCGGCGCGTGCACCGAATTGGGCGCCGATGATGCTGCCGAACAGCAGCATCAGAGCAAGCACCACATCGACCGTCTGATTGGCCATCGCCTGCAAAAGTGTGGTGTTGGCGGCGACCAGGATGATCTGAAACAAAGCGGTGCCCACCACCAAGGCCGAGGGCATCCCCAACAGATAGATCAGGGCCGGCACCAAGAGGAACCCGCCGCCAACGCCCATGATCGCCATCATGATGCCGACGAAGAAGCCCAGGCCGGCGGGCAGCATGGCGCTGATGTACAGTTTCGAGCGCCGGAAGCGCATCTTCAGCGGAAGGCCGTGAATCCACAAGTGCCGGTGCAGCTTGCGCCGCGGCGGGGCGGCGGCGGGGGCCTGGCTGGTCCCGCGCAGCAGTTGAACGCTCTCGATCAGCGTCAGGGCGCCGATCCCGCCAAGGAACACCACGTAGCTCAGCGAGATCACCACGTCGATCTGCCCCATGCCGCGCAAGGCCCTGAACGCCAGCACGCCAAGGGTCGAGCCGGCGATGCCGCCGGCCACCAAAATCAGCCCCATTTTGTAGTCGATGTTGCCGCGCCGCCAATGGGCGATGACGCCCAGCACCGACGCGGCGACGATCTGACTGGCCTCGGTACCCACCGCAATGACGGCCGGAACGCCGATGAACATCAGCAACGGTGCCATCAGGAACCCGCCGCCGACACCGAACAGGCCCGACACGAAACCGACCAATCCGCCCAAGCCGAGAATCAGCAGCGCGTTGACCGACAACTCGGCGACGGGAAGGTAAATCTGCATCTTGCGCGGGAGTGTCACCCCTCCGCAGCGCCCGCGCAAGCTCCTAGAAGCCCCGCGCATTTATGCCGGACATGATCTTCATCAAGGCCGGCGCCGGGCAACGGTGGTTGAGTGCGGCAAAAGGAGGGGGACGATGTTTCGCATCAGTCAGTACATGCGCGAGGTGCTTGCCCCGACCCCGCTTGCCGGCCGCCGCAGCGCGCCGCCCGGCCCCGTGGTGATCTGGAATCTGATCCGCCGCTGCAACCTGGCGTGTAAGCACTGCTACTCGATCTCGGCCGACAAGGACTTCGCCGGCGAACTGTCGACGGCGGAGATCTACGAAGTGATGGCCGATCTGCGTCGCTTCGGCGTGCCGGTGCTCATCCTCTCGGGCGGTGAGCCGCTGTTGCGGCCGGACATCTTCGATGTCTCGCGCCGCGCCAAGCAACTGGGTTTCTATGTCGGCCTGTCGTCGAACGGCACCTTGATCGACGACGGCATGGCCGCGCGCATCGCCGAGGTCGGCTACGACTATGTCGGGGTCAGCCTCGACGGCATCGGCGCCACCCATGACCGCTTCCGCCGCCGCGACGGTGCGTTCCAGGCGTCGATGAGCGGCATCCGCCGGCTGCGCGCCTGCGGCACCAAGGTGGGGCTGCGCTTCACCATGACCCAGGACAACGACCGCGAACTGCCGCGCCTGCTCGACTTGTTGGAGGGTGAAGACCTCGACAAGTTCTACTTCTCGCACCTCAATTACGCGGGGCGCGGCAACAAGAACCGCGGCGACGACACCGCGCTCGACACCACCCGCTGGGCCATGGACCTGCTGTTCGAGCGTTGCCTGGAGCTGATGGAGCGCGGCAGGCCCAAGGAATTCGTCACCGGCAACAACGACGCCGATGCCGTCTATTTCCTGAAATGGCTGGCTCAGCGCTTTCCCGAGGCCGTCGACAACGTGCGGGCGCGGCTCGAGCAATGGGGCGGCAACGCCTCGGGCGTCGGCGTCGCCAACATCGACAACCTCGGCAACGTCCATCCCGACACCATGTGGTACCACCATACCCTGGGCAATGTGCGCGAGCGGCCGTTCTCGCAAATCTGGGCCGACCTTTCCGATCCGCTGCTGGCCGGACTGCGGCAGCGGCCGCGTGCCGTCGGCGGGCGCTGCGGCGAATGCCGGTGGCTGCCGGTCTGCAACGGCAACTCGCGTGTCCGCGCCTTCCAGGTCGCCGGCGACCATTGGGCCGAGGATCCCGCCTGCTATCTCGGCGATGAAGAGATCGGCCGCGCCGCACCCGGCGCGCGCCTCGCCATCACGCCCTTCAAGCAAGGACCCAAACATGCGTCATCGTGATCTGCTCGCCGCCATCGTCGGGCTGGCGTTGATGGGGCCGTTCGCGGCGGCGGCGGCGGCCGACGCCGCGGCCCTGTTCGAGCAGCATTGCGGCGAATGTCATGGCGGCGATCGGCTGGGGCGCATGGGGCCGGCGCTGATCCCCGACAACCTGGCCCGTCTGAAAAGGCCGGCGGCCATCGAGGTGATCGCCCGCGGCCGCTTCCAGACGCAGATGCCGGGGTTTGCCGACGTCCTGTCGAAAGCCGAAATCCAGGCGCTGACCGATCTGATCTACACACCCCTGCCCGAAGCGCCGGCCTGGGGCGAGGCCGAGATTCTGGCGACGCACAAGATCGTCACGCCGCCGGATCAACTGCCCGACAAGCCCGTGTTCGCCGCCGACATGATGAACCTGTTCGTCATCGTCGAGATGGGCGATTCCAGCATCACGCTGTTCGACGGCGACAAGCTGGAGCCGATCACGCGGTTTCCGAGCCATTTCGCCCTGCATGGCGGCCCCAAATACTCGCCCGACGGGCGCTTCATTTATTTCGTGTCGCGCGATGGCTGGGTGACCAAGTACGACACCTATTCGCTGAAGGTGGTGGCCGACGTGCGCGCCGGCATCAACACCCGCAACATCGCCGTCTCCGGCGACGGCCGGACGGTGGCGGTAGCCAACTACCTGCCGCACACCCTGGTGCTGCTCGACGCCGAAACGCTGAAGCCGATCAAGATCATCCCGGTCACCGACAAGAAGCGCACCGCCACCTCGCGCGTGTCGGCGGTCTACCAGGCGGCGCCCCGCAATGCCTTCGTCGTCGCCCTCAAGGACCTGCCGGAGATGTGGGTGATCGACTGGACCGACAATCCGCCGCCGGTCTACGAGGGCATGGTCCACACCTACGAGTTCAACGAGGCCATCCCGCTGAAGGGCAAGTTCCCCGTCCGCCGCATCGAACTCGAGCAGCCGATGGACGACTTCTTCTTCGATCCCGCCTACGACCACGTCATCGGCTCGGCGCGCGACGGCGGCCGTGCCGCGGTCGTCCATCTCGACGTCAAACGCGAGATCAAGTCGGTGCCGCTGCCCGGGCTGCCGCATCTCGGTTCCGGGATCACCTGGACCGACGGCGAGCGCAAGCTGCTGGCGACGCCCAACCTCAAGGACGGCAATGTCAGCGTCATCGACATGCGGGACTGGAGCTTGGTCAAGAGCATCCCGACCCTGGGCGCCGGTATCTTCATGCGCAGCCACGAGAACACGCCCTATGCCTGGGTCGACAACTCGTTCAGCAAGTTCAAGGACACGCTGCAGATCATCGACAAGCGCAGCCTCGAGGTCGTGCGCGAAATCAAGCCCGAGCCCGGCAAGACCGCCAATCACGTCGAGTTCACCCGCGACGGCAAATATGCCCTGGTCAGCGTCTCCGAGGACGAGGGCTGGCTGGTCATCTATGACGCCGCCACCTTCCAGGAGATCAAGCGCCTGCCCATGCGCAAGCCGATGGGCAAGTACAACGTCTTCAACAAGATCACCCGCTCGGGCGGCACCAGCCACTGAGGGATATGTCCGCCGCCCTGTCTCGCGCCTATATTCAAGGGGCGAGGCAGGAGGATGCCATGGCCAATGCAGCACGGAAGGTGCTGGAGAGCTGCGGCTTCGATCAGCCTCTTGCCGAAATCTATGCTGGGGTTGTATTGGCGGACGAGGAGCGCGGCGCGGATAGCCGATAAGGCTCCCTCCCCCGGAACCGGAGTCCGTCGTTTGCGTCTGATCTTCATGGGAACGCCCGATTTCAGTGTCGCCGTGCTGGCGGCGCTGATTGGGGCCGGTCACGACATAGCCTGCGTCTATTCCCAGCCGCCGCGCCCCGCCGGGCGCGGCCAGAAGGAGCGGCCGACCCCGGTGCATGCCTTCGCCGCGGTACACGGGCTGGAGGTCCGCACGCCGCGCAGCCTGCACGATGCCGAGGCCCAGGCGGCGTTCGCGGCGCTCGGTGCCGAGGCGGCGGTGGTGGCCGCCTACGGCCTCATCCTGCCGAAGCCGATCCTGGTGGCACCGCGCAGGGGCTGCCTCAACGTCCATGCCTCGCTGCTGCCGCGCTGGCGCGGCGCCGCGCCCATCCAGCGCGCCATCATGGCCGGCGACGCCGAGACCGGCGTCACCATCATGCAGATGGACGAGGGGCTGGACACCGGCGACATGCTGCTGCGCGACGTGATCGCCATCGGGCCGGACGAGACCGCCGGCAGCCTGCATGATCGCCTGGCCGAGCTGGGGGCACGGCTGATGGTCGAGGCGCTCGATAAGCTGGCCGCGGGCCACCTGACGCCCGAGTCCCAGCCGCCGGACGGCGTCACCTATGCCGCCAAGATCGGCAAGGATGAGGGCCGTCTCGATTGGGCGGGCCCGGCCGTCGAGTTGCACCGCCTGGTGCGCGGGCTGTCGCCGTTCCCCGGCGCCTGGTTCGAGATCAAAGGCGAACGCATCAAGGTGCTGGCGGCACACCTGGCGGAAGGATCGGCCGCACCCGGCACGGTTCTGGACGACCGCCTCGCCGTTGCCTGCGGCGAAGGGGCGCTGCGCCCGTTGCGCGTCCAGCGCGCCGGCAAGGGGCCGATGGATGCCGACGCCTTCCTGCGCGGGTTCGCCCTGCCGCCGGGGATGGTGCTCGCCTGATGCCGCGTTACAGGCTGACCGTCGAATACGACGGCACGCCCTTCGTCGGCTGGCAACGTCAGGCCGAAGGCCTGTCGGTGCAGGGGGTGATCGAGGAAGCGGCGCGGCGCCTGTGCGGCGCGGCGGTCGGTTGCGTCGCCGCCGGCCGCACCGATGCCGGGGTGCACGCGACGGCCCAGGTGGTGCACCTTGACCTGCCGCGTGACTACCGCGCAGACACGGTCCGCGACGCCCTGAACTTCCACGCCAAGCCGCATCCCGTGGCCATCGTGGCGGCGGAACTGGTTTCGGCCGACTTTCACGCCCGGTTCTCGGCCATTGGGCGCGCCTATTTGTACCGCATCGTCGGCAGGCGTGCGCCGTTGGTGCTCGACCGCCACCGGGCTTGGTGGGTGCCGCAGGCACTGGATATCGCGGCCATGCGCGAGGCCGCCGGCCATCTCGTCGGCCGGCATGATTTCACCACCTTCCGCGCCAGCGAATGCCAGGCGGCCTCGCCGATCAAAACGCTGGATCTGCTGGATGTCGAGCGGGATGTCGGCGAGATCCGGATCCGTGCCGCGGCGCGCTCGTTCCTGCACCATCAGGTGCGCAACATGGTGGGGACGCTGAAACTGGTGGGCGAGGGGCGCTGGCGCCCCGACGACGTGCTTCTGGCCTTGGCGGCGCGCGACCGCCGCGCCGGCGGCCCTACGGCGCCGGCCTGCGGCCTATATCTAGCCGGTGTCGTGTACCCGGCGACGGCTTAGAAAGCGCTGATGGAGCGCGGAGCTCCAGCTCCGCATTCCGCGTGCGGACCTGGAGGTCCACGCTCCGACACTAGGCGCGGACCGGCACCTTGTCCTGGCGCTTCTGCTTGGTCAGCTTGCGCAGGATCATGTTGCGCTTGAGCGACGACAGGTGGTCGATGAACAACACGCCATCGAGGTGATCCATCTCATGCTGCACGACCGTGGCCAGCAGGCCTTCGGCCTCGAGCTCGCGGATTTCGTTCTGGTGGTCGAGATAGCGTACCCGCACGGCGCGCGGCCGCACCACCTCGGCGTAGTGCTCGGGCACCGACAGGCAGCCTTCCTCGTAAGCGGCGTCGTCGTCCGACACCCACACGACCTCGGGGTTGACCATGCGCAGCGGCTGGCGCTCTTCCTTTTCCTTGCTGACGTCGATGACCAGCACGCGCTTGTGCACGCCCACCTGCACCGCCGCCAGTCCGATGCCGGGGGCGGCGTACATGGTTTCCAGCATGTCGTCCATAAGCTGACGGATGCCGTCGTCGACCTTTTTCACCGGTGCGCACTTCACCTTCAGGCGGGGATCGGGGGCAGTCAGGATCGGCAGCAGGGCCATGGCTCGCTCGTTCAGGGAATCTCGAAAGGGTCAAATATGGCCGCCCGCCTGCGCCGTCAAGCAGTCGCGCTCAACGCCCTTCGCGCCACCAGGCGACGATCAGCCCGCCCAGCGACAGCAACAGCAGCAGGGCGCCGGGCATCAGCGGCACGTCGCGGATGGCGGTGACCAGGTGTTCGCCATTGGCGCGCAGGCCGAGCCAGCCGCGCCCGCTGGCCGGGTCCTCGGGGTCGACGCGGCGGAAATCGGGAACGCCGACCTCGCTCAGCCAGCGGATGTCGCCCCCCGTGGCCTTGACCAGCGGCTTCAGCTTGGCCTCGGTGGCGGCCAGTTCGCTCATTTCCAGCGGATTGAGGCTGCCCACGGCGGCAATGGCGGTGCGGCTGCCGTCGCTGATGCGGTAGAGGCCGCTTTGCTCGACCGCCATGGTGCCGATGGCGCGGCCGTCGCCTTGGTCGGCCAAAGTCACCTGCCGCGTCGTTCCGTCGGGCAGGGTCACGTCGATCGTGGGCGATCCCGGCGTCAGGCTGCGGCGCAGGATGTTCAATTGATCGCCGCGCACCTCGGCGGTCAGCTGTTCCTCGTCGAGGCTGGGCTCTTTCATCAGCCAGTGCGCCAACCGCCGCAGCAGCTCGGCCTGGGGGCCGCCGCCCTCGAAGCCGCGATCCCACAGCCACACGGTATCCGACAACAGCATGGCCACGCGGCCCTCGCCGACATGGTCGAGCATCAGGACCGGCAGGCCATTCGCCCCGGTCATGACCTCCATACCCCCGTGTGGCGTCGACGAGATCACCCGCAGCCATCGCCCCCATGTCGGTTCCGGCCCTTCGCCCCCCGGCAGCCCGGCCGTCACGGGGTGGCGGTGTCCCAGTTCGGTCAGCATGGGCACGTAGGCCTCGCCGATCATCGAGCCGTCCGGCGTGGCCGGTAGCACCTCCTCGAGCGGTGTCGCCCCTAATCCCAGCCCCTCCTGCACCTCGGGGCCCACCGCCATGAGCAGCGCCCCGCCGCCGCGAACATAGGCGGCGATGTTGGCGTAGTAGTCGACCGGCATCAGGCTGCGCCGGCGGTAGCGGTCGAAGATGACCAGATCGAACTCGCCCAGCTTCTCCTCGAACAGCTCGCGGATGGGGAACGAGATCAGCGCCAGCTCCTTGAGCGGCGTCGCGTCGTCCTTTTCCGGCGGGCGCAAGATGGTGAAGTGAACGAGGTCGACCGAAGGGTCGGCCTTCAACAAATTGCGCCACGTGCGCTCGCCTGGATGCGGCTCGCCCGAGACGAGCAGCACCCGCAGCCGGTCGCGGATGCCGTTGACCGTCACGGCGGCGCGGTTGTTGGCCTTCGACAGCTCTTCGGCTCCGGCCTCCGCCTCCACTTCGAGAACGGTTGGGCCGCCGTGCTCGATGGGGATCTCCAGTTGGCGGCTGACGTTCACGGGCATGGCCGTCGTCACCGGCCGGCCGCCGTCGCGGCGCAGCGTGACGCGGGCGTTGCCGCCGGCGCCCGGCTCGTCCACGCGCACGGTGATGGTTACCGAACTGCCGACGATACCGAAGCTGGGTGCCTGTTCGACCACGACCCGGCGGTCACGCTCGCCCTTGCCGCCGGTCAGCAGCACATGCAGGGGGGCGCCGATGTCCTTCTCGCCGCCGGGCGGCGGCACGTCATGGACCTGGCCGTCGGTGATGGCGACGACGCCGGCCAGGCGGCGGCGCGGCACGTCCGAAAACGCCCGTTCCAGCCCGGCGAACAGGCGTGTCCCCTCGTCGACGCCGGGCGTGGGCTGCAGGCGCTCGACCCGCACCTCCAGCCCGGGCTGGCGGGCCAGGCGCTCCTGCACGGCTGCCAGCGCCGCCTCGCTCTGATTGTGTCGATCGCGGACGGTCTGACTGGGGCTGTCATCGACCAGGACCACGGCGATATCGTCCAGTGGGTGGCGCTCCTCACCCGACAGATGCGGATTGAGAAGCGCAAGGGTCAGCGCCGCCAGCGGCACCAATCGCCACCAGGCGCCACGCGCCCGCCGCGCCACCGCCACGACCGCCAGCAGCACGAACACCGCCGCCGGAGCCAGGATCAGCGCCCACGGTACCAGAGGGGTGAAGGAAATGTCGGCGAAGGCCCAGGTCATCGCGACAACCGCTCGAGGATATGGGGCACATGCACCTGGTCGCCCTTGTAGTTGCCGGTCAGGGCGTACATCACCAGATTGACGCCGAAGCGATAGGCCATCTCGCGCTGCTGCTCGCCGCCCGGCACCACCGCCAGCAGCGGCTGGCCGCGGTCATCCGTGGCCCAGGCGCCGGCCCAGTCGTGGCTGCCGATCACCACCGAAGAGACGCCGTCATTCACCTGCTCGTTGGTGCGCTCGACCCACACGGTGTCGCCGCTGTAGCGCCCCGGCATCTCGTGCAACAGGTAGAAGGATTTGGCCAGCACATGGTCGGCGCTCACCGGGATGAGCGGCGGGATGGCCAGGGACTCGGCCAGCCGCTGGAGCTTCTGCGAGCCCGGGCCTTGGCCGAAATGGACCTCGCCCTGGTCACGGGTGTCGAACAGGATCATGCCGCCGTGGCGCAGATAGAGGTTCAGCTTCTGCGCGGCCGCCGCCGAGGGCGGCGCTTGGCCATCGGTGATCGGCCAGTACAGCAGGGGGAAGAACAGCAGGGCGTCGCTTTCGATGTCGACGCCCATGGGCTGCGCCATCACCACGGTGCTGCGGCGTTCCAGCACGCGCGTCAGCCCGGCCAGGCCCGCTTCGCTGATCTCGTCCGTGGTGGGATCGCCGGTGCGCACATAGGCCAGGCGGGTATTTAGGGCCGCTTCCAGCGCCGCCGCCTCGTCCTGCCGGGCCTGCGACCGGCCGCCCGTCACCGGCAGAAGCAGCAGGCCGGCCATGGCCGCCGTCGCCGCGCGCCGCCCCAGCAGTCCGCGCAGGGCCAGGGCGATGGCCATGTCGAGCACCGCCAGCACCAGCACTGCCGCCAGCAGCCACGGTTTCAGGTCAATCTCGCGCCGGGCGTGATCATAGGTGGTCGCCATCATCCCCGAAGGCACGTCCAGGGGCCTCAGGTCGGCGACGGCCGGACCCAGATTGAGGGCGCGCCGCGTGGCATCGTCTCCATAAAGGCCGGGCGGATGCTTGGGGGAGGGCACCGTGCTGACGATGTCGTCGCCATCGAGCGCGGCCACCGCCGCCACCGGCGGGCGCAGGCGCCCCAATCCGTCCAGCAGTTCCGCCGGCGCCAGCCGGCCGTCGGCCTCGGTGTCGGCGACCCCCTGGCTCAGCGAAACCAGGCGGCGCAGCATGTCGACGAACAGCCCCGACATCGGCAGATTGCTCCAACTGGGGCTGCCCGTGGTATGCACCAGCACCAGCCAGCCCTCACCGCGGCGTTCGGCCGTCACCAGCGGCGTACCATCGGTCAGCCGTGCCCAGGTCTTGGCATTGAGGTCCATCTCGGGTTCGGCCAGGACCTGAGTCGTCACGCGCACGTCGGGCGGGATAGGCAACCCGGCAAACGGGCCGTTGTCGGGAAACGGGGCGAGGGTCATGGGTGCCGTCCATGACAGCGCGCCGCCCAGTTGGCGCCCCCCGCTGCGCAGGCGTACGGGCAGCAAGGCATCGGGCGCCTGCGACAGGTTCGGGCCGGCAAAACGCACCAGCACGCCGCCCTTGCTGACCCAGTCTTCCAGGCGCGCCAGCTCGCGGGCCGTCGGGCGTGCGCCATCGGGCAGCAGCGTGATCGCCAGCGTCCGCGCCAGCAGCTCGTCGACGCTGCCCTGGCGCAGTTCGACGAATGGCGCCAGGGCCTTTTCGGCGTAATGACGGCCGGAAAGCAGCGGTGTCACTTCGGCTTCGCCGCCGGTGACCACGCCGACCGGGCGCCGTCGCCACCGCTCGTCTATCAGGGCGACGGCGGCGGCGCTCGCCTCGTCTTCAAGGTCGAGCCGGGCAACGCGGTTGCGCAGTTCGCTCGGCAGGTCGAATACCGCGATCGCCTCATGTGCCCCCGCCGGAAACACCGCCTGCTGACGGGCCAGCGTACGGCCGCCGCTGTCGCTTGCCCGGATCCAGACGCGCTCCTCGATGCCGGCCGAAGCGCGCCGCAGGCGCGGGGCGAAATCGCGGTCCCCCGCATGCGGCGGCAGCAAGACGCGCGCGCGCGCCACCGGCGGATCGATGAAGATCTCGGTCATCCCGAACATCCGCAAGCGACGCCCGAGTTCGTGTGCTCCGGGGCTGTCGATACCGTCGCTCAGCCACACCACGCGCATGCCGGCGGCGCGCTCGATCTGGCGCAGCGCCTTGGCGGTGCCGCCGCGGTCGGCTGGCCACGGCTTGGGGGCCATGGCTTGGGCGACGGCCCGCGCGTCGCCGGCCGACATCAGGTCGCTGACGCGGATCGGCTCGCCGTCCGCGCTTGGCGCCGTCGTCACCAGGATCACCGGCCGCTGGCTGCGGTCCGCCTGATCGAGCAGGGTGGCGAGCGCCGCTTGGCGCCGCTGCCACTGCCGCGCCGCCGCCCAGCCGTCGTCGACGACGACGAGCAGGGGGCCGGCGCCGGCGGCGCGGGTGTCGGCATTGATGACGGGATGGGCGATGGCCAGGATCAGCAGCGCCGCCAGCAGCAGCCGCAGGAGGATGAGCCACCAGGGCGTGCGCGCCGGCGTCTCCTCGCGCGCCGTCAGTCCGAACAGCAGGCGCACGGCGGGGAAACGGACCAGCCGCGGTGACGGCGGAGTCACCCGCAGCAGCCACCACAGCACCGGCAACGCCACGGCGGCGGCGAGGGCCCAAGGGGCCAGGAAGGTCAAGGCTCCAAACATCTCAGCGACTGCCCAGAGCGCTATGCAGGGTCATCAAGGCCGCCTGTGGCGGGGCGTCGGTATGGTGCAAGGTGAAATGCCAGCCCACCGCGCGGGCGATCGCCGCGAGGCCGTCCCGGTGGGCGTTCAGGCGCGCCACATAGGCGTCGCGCACGTCCTCGGCCCGGGTGATCAGGGTATCGCCCTCGCCCTCGAGGCCGGCGAAGCGGATGCGGCCCTCGAACGGCAGCGATTCCTCGGCGGGGTCGAGCACCTGCACCATGTGCCCCGTCGCTCCGCGATCGGCGAGCCGCCGCACGGCGGCATCGACCCGTTCCAGAGGAACCAGGAAATCGCCGGCCAGCACGACTTGGGCGTGACGGGAAAGGGGGGCGCCGGGTGGTAGCCCGTCGTCGGCGTCAGCCGCTGCATCGGTCATTGCTGATGCCAGGCGCGCGAGCACCGCGCGTCCCCTGCCTGGACCGCCCCCGCCGCCCAACAACCCGACCTTCTCGCCACCACGGACGAGCAGCGCCGCCAAAGCCAGCAACAGGAGTGTCGCGCGGTCGCGCTTGGTCGGCAGTGCCGGCCGCGAGCGATAGTCCATGGATGGCGAGCGATCGAACCATAGCCAGACCGCCTGCGCGGCCGTCCATTCGGTCTCGCGGACGAACACCGGATCGGACTTCGCCGACCGCCGCCAGTCGATGGTGGTGACGGGGTCGCCTGCCTGATAGCGACGAAACTGCCAGAACGTCTCGCCCTGGCCGGCTTGGCGGCGGCCATGTACCCCGTGCGATATGGTCGCGGCAACCCGTTGCGCCGCTACCAGCAGGGGCGGCAGTCGGGCCGCCAACTCCTCCGCCCGATGCTGCAGTTGGACGGGACCGTTCGACATGGTCAGGTGATGACCTCGCACAGCTTGTTGACCACCTCCGGCGTGCCGATGCCGTCGGCGCGGGCGGCGAAAGACAGGGCCATGCGGTGGCGCAATACCGGCTGGGCCAGCGCCAGGACGTCGTCGATGGATGGCGACAGCCGCCCGTCGAGCACCGCGCGTGCCCGCACCGCCAGCATCAGGGCTTGTGACGCGCGCGGGCCAGGCCCCCACACCACATGGCGGCGCACCATGTCGATGTCGCTGGATTCCGGCCGGCCATGGCGGACCAGGCGCAGGATGGCGTCGACCACACTGTCACCGACGGGCACCCGGCGCACCAATTGCTGCGCCGCGACCAAATCCGCCGGCCCCATCACCCGCACCGGCTGCTCCTCGTTGGCGCCGGTGGTGGCGATCAGCATGCGGCGCTCGGCCTCCTGATCGGGATAGCCGACGTCGATCTGCATCAGGAAGCGGTCGAGCTGGGCCTCGGGCAGCGGATAGGTGCCTTCCTGCTCGAGGGGGTTCTGCGTGGCCAGCACGTGGAACGGGGTCGGCAGGTCATGGTAGTGCCCCGCCACCGACACCCGGCGCTCCTGCATGGCCTGCAGCAGCGCCGATTGGGTGCGCGGGCTGGCGCGGTTGATCTCGTCGGCCATCAGCAATTGGCAGAAGACCGGCCCCTGGATGAATCGGAACGAGCGCGTTCCGGTCTCGCTTTCCTCGAGGACCTCGGATCCCAGGATGTCGGCCGGCATCAGGTCCGGGGTGAACTGCACGCGCTTGTCGTCGAGGCCCAGCACCACGCCCAGCGTGTGCACCAGCTTGGTCTTGGCCAGCCCGGGAACGCCGATGAGCAGGACGTGACCACCCGCCAGCAGCGTGATAAGACTTTCGTCGATGACTTGTTGCTGGCCGAAGATGATGCGCGCCGCCCGTTCGCGTGCCTCCGCGAGCCGGGTATTGAGACGGTCCATCTCACGTACCACTTCGGAGACAAGGCTGCCCTCATCGGCAGGAGGGGCGGCGGGGGGCTGTGCCGGAGGAATCACGTCGAAGGTCTCCACGATGCTCAACGGCTGGTTTTAGAATGCGTCCCGAACCACAGACGGAGGCGGCTGCGGAAGGGCTGGTCTGCGGCGATTTCGATATCCGCATCGACCGCGACGGCACGTGGTTCTACCATGGCTCGCCGATCGGCCGCAAAGAACTGGTCCGGCTGTTCGCGTCGGTGCTTCAGCGCCACGAGGACGGCTCCTATTGGCTGGCCACGCCGGCCGAGCGCGGCCGTATCGCCGTGGATGACGTTCCGTTCGTGGCCGTCGAGGCGACCCTTGCCGGCAGCGGGCGCGACATGACCGTGAGCTTGCGTACCAACCTCGACGATAGCATTAACATTGACGTCGACCACCCGCTCAGGATGGTGGCTGATCCACAACGCGGTGACCCTGTTCCCTATGTCACGGTACGCGATGGTCTTGAGGCGCGGCTGACGCGTTCCGTGTACTATGAACTAGTGGCGCTCGGGGTTGAAGAAAAGGTGAGCGGCGAGCCGCATTTGGGAATATGGAGCAACGGAACGTTCTTTCCACTCGGCCGGCTGGACGATTCGACTGCCGCGCCATAGCGGACCGGTTGACCGCTCGGCCGGCCGGAAGCCGTCGCTCGGATGCCGCCAACGCGGTGTTGCTGGGCGGCGACCCGGCTCCGGAGACGCGGGCGCCGGATCGGATGCTGGTGCCGGCGGCGGTGCTTGTGCCCTTGGTCGAGCGGCCCGAGGGCATGACGGTATTGCTGACCCAGCGCACGGCGCATCTGTCGCATCACGCCGGGCAGGTGTCGTTTCCGGGCGGGCGCATCGAGGAGGCGGACGCCGACGCGCTGGCTGCCGCCCTGCGCGAAACCGAGGAGGAGATCGGGCTCGGCCGCAGTCGTGTCGATCACCTCGGGTGGCTGGACGATTACATCACCGGCACCGGCTTTCGCATCACCCCGGCGGTCGGCGTGCTGAGGCCGCCGCTGGCGCTGACGCCTGATCCATTCGAGGTAGCCGACATCTTCGAGGTGCCGCTGTCCTTCATCCTCGATCCGGCCAATCACCAGCGCCACAGCCGCTTCGTCGACGGGCGTGACCGTCCGTATTACGCGATTCCCTACGAAGATCGCTTCATCTGGGGCGCGACGGCGGGCATGCTGATCAATCTGTTCGAGGTGCTGACCACGTGAGTCGCGTCCTGCTCACCTATGTCGTCCCCATCCTCCTGCCGACCGCCTTGTATTTCCTGTGGCTGAATCTGCTGCGGCGCAGCGGCAAGGCGACGACCGCGGTCCAGGTGCCGTGGGTGCTGTTGCTGGGGACAGGGCTACTGCTGGCCGCGGTGATCACCGCGGGCACGTCGCTGATCTGGGAGGACGAGGACGGCGGTGTCTACGAGCGCCCCCCGTTTTCCTATGAGGCGCCGCCCGAGCCGGGGCAAGGACGATGATGCTGGAGCCGGTCGGCCAATTGCCGCCCCAGGAGTGGATGGAGGCGCCGTGGACCCGGCGCGTCATAGCCGCGCTGGCGGCCGAAGGCGCCGATGTGCGTTTCGTCGGCGGCTGCGTGCGTGATGCCCTGCTGAAACGGGCGATCAAGGACATCGACATTGCCACCCACGACCCGCCCGAGCGCGTGATGCTATTGCTCGAGCGCGCCCGGCTGCGGGCGATTCCGACCGGCATCGAGCACGGCACCGTCACCGCGGTCGCCGACGGGCATCATTTCGAGATCACCACCCTGCGCTGCGACGTCGAGACCTTCGGCCGCAAGGCGCGGGTCGAGTTCACCGACGACTGGACGGCCGACGCGGCACGCCGCGACTTCACCATCAACGCCCTGTTCGCCGATCCCAAGGGGCGCATCTACGATCCGTTCGGCGGTCTTCAGGATCTGGGCGCCGGCTGCATCCGCTTCGTCGGCAATCCCATGCAGCGCATCGACGAGGATGTGCTGCGGCTGCTGCGCTACTTTCGCTTCTATGCCAACTACGGCCGGCCGCCGACGGACAAGGCCTCGCTGGCGGCGTGCCGGGCGATGGCGTCGCGCCTGCCGCGTCTGTCGGGTGAACGGGTCTGCGGCGAGTTGATCAAGCTGCTGCAGGCGCCGGATCCGGCGTCGGTGCTGCTGCTCATGCAGGGCGAACACGTGCTCGAGCATGTCCTGCCCGAGGCCGGCGAGTTTGGCCGGCTGCGCGTGCTGTGCTTCCTCGAAACCCGCGGCCTGCGCCGCGACGGCATCGCTCCCGACCCGCTGCGCCGCCTGGCGTCGGTGCTGAAGACAGACGCGGACGGCGCCGACGCCGTCGCCGAGCGCCTGCGCATGTCCGCCAAGCAACGCCAACGGTTGGTGGCAATGGCGGCGCCATCGGCATGGCCCGAACCGTCCTGGCCGCACCCGCGGCGGCGCCAGATGCTGCGCAAGACCGGCGGGACGCTGTTTCGCGATCTGGTGTTGCTGTCATGGGCAGGCCACAAGGCGATCGAGCCCCACGGTCACCCGGCGGACACCGCGGCCTGGATCGCCCTGCTCGACGAGGCGGACGCGTGGCAGCCGGTGGAACTGCCGGTCAAGGGGCGCGACGTCATCGCGCTGGGGGTGCCGCACGGCCCGCAAGTGGGCGCCTATCTCTCGGCCATAGAGACCTGGTGGGAGGCCAACGATTACCGGCCGGACCGGCAAGCCGCGCTGGACCGGCTGCGCGACCTCGTTGCCGCCGGCTAAGGAAAGCCGCCGGTCTGCCGCAAGGCCTCGCCCAGCACCATGACGCCCGCCACCGCCACGTTCAGCGACCGCTGACCCGCCGCCATGGGAATGCGTATGGCATGGGCGGCGGCATGGACGTCTTCCGGAACGCCCGCGCTCTCGCGCCCCAGCAGCAATGTGTCGTCGTCACGGAACGTCCAGTCGGTGTAGACGGTCATGGCGCGAGTGGTCAGCAGTATCAGGCGCCCAGGCGAGCGGGCGGCGAGGAAGGCCGACCACGACGCATGTCTGACCAGCGTCACTCCCTGCAGATAGTCCATCCCGGCGCGGCGCAGGCGGCGATCGTCGAGCACGAACCCACACGGTTCGATGATGTCGACGGGCACGTCGAAACAGGCCGCGCTGCGCAGCAGCGTGCCGGTATTCTGGGGGATGTCGGGTTGATACAGGGCCAGCCTCATGCCGGCCAGCTTTGCCCCAAGGCCGGCATGATCTCAACTCGCAAATGCCGTGCCTGCGACAATTTATCGCCACAAGTCAAGCAATGTCTTCTTTTCAAGAGAGGCGGATTGGTCTATACGGCAGCGCGAATTCGCCGCACCCACGCCCGCCGTCTGCCCGGACGCCCGGGGTGTGCCATGCGTACGGCCGGGGGGCGGCCTTTGCAGGCCAGATATTTGCGTAACGAGGTGGATCGACATGGCTGACACGGCAACTCATGCCCACGGGTCGCCCGGGGACGGGGAAACCCGCCGCGACTTCCTGCTCTACGCCACAACGGCGGTCGGCGCGGTCGGCACCGCCCTCGCCTTGTGGCCATTCGTCCACAGCATGAACCCCGCGGCCGACGTGCTGGCGCTGTCCTCGACCGAGGTCGACCTATCGCCGATCGCCGAGGGCCAGGCCATCACCGTGGTGTGGCGCGGCAAGCCGGTGTTCGTGCGTCACCGTACGGCCGAGGAAATCGAGGTGGCCAGGGCCGTCGACGTTTCCGCGCTGCGTGACCCGCAGACCGATGCCGAGCGCGTGCAGAAGCCGGAATGGCTGGTGATGGTCGGCGTGTGCACCCACCTCGGCTGCATTCCGCTGGGCCAGAAGCCTGCCGACCCCAAGGGCGATTTCGGCGGCTGGTTCTGCCCCTGCCACGGCTCGCACTACGACACGTCGGGCCGCATCCGGAAAGGTCCGGCGCCGGCCAACCTGCCGGTGCCGGAATACGCCTTCCTCACCGACACTACCATCCGGATCGGCTAGGAGATTCTGTAATGAGCGGACGCGTTCAATGGCGCAATCCGGTCGTCAAATGGGTTGACGATCGCCTGCCGATCTTTTCGATGATGTATCACGACGCGGTCGACTACCCGACGCCGCGCAATCTGAACTACTGGTGGAATTTCGGTTCGCTGGCGGGCGTGGTGCTGGTGGTCATGGTCCTGACCGGCATCTTCCTCGCCATGAACTACACGGCGCATGTCGACTACGCCTTCGATTCGGTCGAGCGCATCATGCGCGACGTCAACTACGGCTGGCTGTTGCGCTACCTGCACATGAACGGCGCGTCGATGTTCTTCATCGTCGTCTACATCCACATCTTCCGCGGCATGTACTACGGCTCGTACAAGGCGCCGCGCGAGGTGCTGTGGTGGCTGGGCATCCTCATCTTCCTGGCGATGATGGCCACCGCCTTCATGGGCTATGTGCTGCCGTGGGGCCAGATGAGCTTCTGGGGCGCCACCGTCATCACCAACCTGTTCTCGGCCATTCCGGTGGTCGGCGAGTCCATCGTCACCTGGCTGTGGGGCGGCTTCTCGGTCGACAACCCGACCCTCAACCGCTTCTTCTCGCTGCACTACCTGCTGCCGTTCGTCATCTTCGCCCTGGTGTTCCTGCACCTGGTGGCGTTGCACACGGTGAAGTCGAACAACCCGCTGGGCATCGACATCAAGGGCCCGCAGGACACCATCCCCTTCCACCCGTACTACACCATCAAGGACATGTTCGGGCTGGGCGTGTTCATGCTGGTCTTCCTGGGCTTCGTCTTCTACGCCCCCAACTTCTTCGGCGAGCCCGACAACTACATCCCGGCCAACCCGATGGTGACGCCGCCGCACATCGTGCCGGAATGGTATTTCCTGCCGTTCTACGCCATCCTGCGCGCGGTGCCGGACAAGCTGGGCGGCGTGCTGCTGATGTTCGGCGCCATCATCGTCCTGTTCTTCCTGCCCTGGCTTGACGGCTCGAAGGTGCGCAGCGCCCGCTTCCGCCCCTATTTCAAGGGCTTCTTCTGGATCTTCCTGATCGACTGCCTGGTGCTCGGCTACATCGGCGCCAAACCGCCGGAAGGGGCGTTCGTGCTGATCGGCCAGGTCGCGACCATCTACTACTTCGCGCATTTCCTGGTCGTCATCCCGCTGCTCGGCAAGTTCGAGCGGACCAAGGCCCTGCCGCAGAGCATCGCCGCGCCGGTGCTGAAGGGGGCGGGAGCGGTCCCCGCCGGTGCCACCGCTCAGAAGATGGAGAAGGCCTAATGCGTAAGTTCGTTGTCACCGCCCTGGCGGCGGTCGGCCTCACTGCGGCCGCCTCGGCGGCCGTGGCCGCCGAGGGCGGCGCCCTGACCGATGTCGAGTGGGGCTGGGAAGGGCTGTTCGGCAGCTATGACGATGCCGCCCTGCAGCGGGGCTTCCAGGTCTACAACGAGGTCTGCGCCAACTGCCATTCGCTGACGCTGGTGGCCTACCGCAACCTCGCCGACATCGGCCTCAGCGAGGAGCAGATCAAGGAAGTGGCTGCGGCCAAGGAAGTCTCCGACGGCCCGAATGACGAGGGCGAAATGTTCCAGCGCGCGGCGCTGCCCTCGGACCGCTTCGTGCCGCCGTTCCCCAACGAGCAGGCGGCCCGCGTCGCCAACAACGGCGCCCTGCCGCCCGACCTGTCGCTGGTGGCGAAGGCGCGCAAGGGCGGGCCGGACTACATCTACAGCCTGCTCACGGGCTATCACGACGCGCCGGAAGGTTTCGCGCTCACCGAGGGCATGAACTACAATACGGTGTTCCCCGGCAATCAGATCGCCATGCCGCCGCAGTTGGTCGAGGATCTGGTGACCTATGCCGACGGCACCAAGGCGACGCCCGAGCAGTTGGCGAAGGACATCACCACCTTCCTCAATTGGGCGGCCGAGCCCGAGCTGGAGGAGCGCAAGGGCATGGGCCTCAAGACGATGATCTTCCTCATCGTGCTGACCGCCATGCTCTATGCCCTGAAGCGATCGATCTGGCGCGACGTCCACTGAGGTCTATAGGTCTCCCTCTCCCGCCTGCGGGAGAGGGGCGGGGTGAGGGCTGCGGCCTGTGGCGTCGATGCGTCGGCGCCACCCTCACCCTCCCGCCGTGCGGCGGGTCTCTCCCTCTCCCGCATGCGGGAGAGGGCAATGTTTTTCCGGAGGGCGAACATGGCCAGGATCATCGGCGTCATCGGCGGCTCGGGCGTCTACGACATCGGCGGCCTCGAAGACAAGCAGTGGCGCAAGGTCGACTCGCCGTTCGGCGTCCCCTCCGACGAACTGCTCTTCGGCACCCTGGGTGGCCAGCGCCTGGTCTTCCTGCCGAGGCACGGCCGCGGCCACCGCATCCCGCCCTCCGAGCTGAATTTCCGCGCCAACATCGATGCGTTGAAGCGCGCCGGCTGCACCGAGGTCGTCTCGGTCTCGGCGGTGGGCTCGCTGAACGAGGCGCTGTGCCCCGGCACCTTCGTCATCGTCGATCAGTTCGTCGACCGCACCTTCGCCCGTCATAAGAGCTTTTTCGGCACCGGACTGGTGGCGCATGTCGGCCTCGGCCATCCGGTGTGCGGCCGCCTCAGCGATGCCCTCGCTGGGGGCGCCGAAGCCGCGGGCATTCCGTACCGGCGCGGCGGCACCTATCTGGTGATGGAAGGCCCGCAGTTCTCCACCGTGGCGGAATCGAACCTGTACCGCCAATGGGGCTGCGATGTCATCGGCATGACCAACATGCCCGAGGCCAAACTCGCCCGCGAGGCGGAGATGTGCTACGCCACCGTGGCGATGGTCACCGACTACGACTGCTGGCACCCCGACCATGAGCACGTCTCGGTCGAGGCCGTGGTCAAGGTCCTGCTGGACAATGCCGACAAGGCGCGCGCCCTGGTCAAGGCCGTGGTGCCGCTGCTGGCGGCGCAGACCGGCCCGTGCGCCAAGGGCTGCCACCGCGCCCTGGATCACGCCATCATCACCCATCCCGATGCGCGCGACCCGGAGATGGTGGCGAAGCTGAAGGCCGTGGCCGGGCGGGTGCTGAAATAGCTGGCTCAACCACAGACGCACAGAGACAAAGAGAAGAAAGCACAGAGGCCTAATCCGTCATGGCCGGGCTTGACCCGGCCATCCACGTTGGCGCCGCCTGAATCGAGCTCCGAATGGTCTCCGTGTCTCTGTGGTGAATCGACGAGAGAACGGAAAGGCGATGAACGTCAACGGCACCCCTACCCGCACCATCTGGCTGGCCTCCGACGGCTGGGCGATCGAGATCATCGATCAGACGCGCCTGCCGCACGCATTTGCCACCCTGCGGCTGGAAAGCTGCGGCGATGCCGAGCGCGCCATCCGCGACATGCTGGTGCGCGGCGCCCCGCTGATCGGCGCCACCGCCGCCTATGGCATGGCGCTGGCCATGCGCCATGACGCCAGCGACGCCAGCGTCACCGACGCCTACGCGCGGCTCTATGCCACCCGGCCCACCGCGGTCAACCTGCGCTGGGCGCTGGACGAGATGAGGGCGGTGCTGCTACCGCTGCCTGCCGCGCAGCGCGTCGCGGCGGCCTATGAAAAGGCGGCGGCGATCTGCGACGAGGACGTGGCCATCAACGCCGCCATCGGCCGCCACGGGCTGGCGGTGTTCGAGACGGCCTGGGCAAACGCCAAGGCCAAGGGCGCCGATCGGCTGAACGTGCTCACCCATTGCAATGCCGGCTGGCTGGCCACCGTCGACTGGGGCACCGCGCTGGCGCCGATCTACATGGCGCACGACGCCGGCATCCCCATCCATGTCTGGGCCGACGAGACGCGGCCGCGCAACCAGGGCGCCAGCCTGACCGCGTGGGAGCTGAACAGCCATGGCGTCGCCCACACGATCATTCCCGACAATACCGGCGGCCATCTGATGCAGCACGGCATGGTCGACCTGTGCATCGTCGGCACCGACCGCACCACCGCCGACGGCGACGTCTGCAACAAGATCGGCACCTATCTCAAGGCACTGGCGGCCAAGGACAACGACGTGCCGTTCTACGTCGCTTTGCCCAGCCCGACCGTCGACTGGAGCACCGCCGATGGCCTGCGCGAGATCCCGATCGAGCAGCGCGACCCGCGCGAGGTCACCCACATCGCCGGCCGCACCGAGCGAGGCGAGGTCATTACCGTCGCCATCACGCCTGCCGGCAGTCCCGCCGCCAACTACGGTTTTGACGTCACGCCGGCGCGCCTGGTCACCGCCCTGATCACCGAGCGTGGCGTGTGCCCGGCGTCGCGCGCCGGCCTGCTGTCGCTGTTCCCGGAACGGCGGCCGAACCGGATATGACGAGGACGCGGTGATGCGCGATGCCCACCTGCGCCGGGCGCTGATCGAAGGCACCGAGCGGCTCGATGCCCTGGGCATGAACCGCAACGCCACCGGCAATATGTCGGTCCGCCACGACGACGGCTTTCTCATCACCCCGTCCGGCCTGCCGTCGCGCGCCATGACGGCTGCCGACATCGTCTACATGGATCTGGACGGAACGGCGAGCGGGCGGCGGCCACCCTCGAGCGAATGGCGGCTGCACCGCGACGTGCTGGCCCGGCGCCTAGACATCGGCGCCGTCGTACACACCCATGCCAGCTTCTGCACTACCCTCGCGGTGCTGAAACGCGACATTCCGGCGTTCCACTACATGGTCGCGGTGACGGGCGCCACCTTGATCCGCTGCGCCCCCTATGCCACCTTCGGCAGTCAGGCGCTGGCCGACGCCGCAGTGCAGGCGCTGGAAGGGTGCAAGGCCTGCCTGCTTGCGCATCACGGCATGCTGGCCCTGGGCCGCGATCTGGACGAGGCGGTGGCCATCGCCGTGGAAGTCGAAGCCTTGGCCGAGCAGTATTGGCGCGCCCTGCAAATCGGCGAGCCCGACGTCCTTTCCGACGAGGAGATGGCCGTGGTCATCGACAAGTTCCGGCATTACGGGCCCGGCGCCGCGCGCGCTTGACACCCGGCGCCGGCGCGGCTCAGTTGTGGAGTGGAGGTGCGCCATGGCCAACAGCATTCAGGGCATCGATCACGTTCTGGTCGCGGTGCGCGACCTCGACGTGTCGCAGCAGGCGTGGAGCCGGCTGGGGTTCGTCGTGACGCCGCGCGGCGAGCATCCCCAATGGGGCACGGCCAACCACTGCATCATGTTCGCCGGGGATTATGTCGAACTGATCGGCCCAGTGGCCGCCGGCGAGCGGGCGGACCAGCTCAGGAGCTTCCTCAGCGCGCACGGTGAAGGCATCGCCGGCATGGCGCTGGCGTGCGGTGACGCGGCCGCCACCTCGCGCGACCTGCGCGCCGCCGGCATCGACATCGGCGAGCCGCGTGCGCTGAGCCGGCCCCTGCGGACGCCCGAGGGCGACGTCAGACCGCAATTCGCCGTTCTCGACCTGCCGCCGGCCGTCATGCCCGTCGCCACCGCCTTCGCCTGCCAGCATCTGACGCCGCAATTGCTGCGGCGCCCCGAATGGCTCGATCATCCCAACGGCGCTCTGGCCATCAAGTCGCTGACCATCGCCGTCGACGACCCGGAAGCGGCGCGTGGCCCGCTGGAGACGCTGTTCGGCGCCGGCGCCACCACGGCCACCGACAACACCGTCGCCGTGCACACCGGCCATGGGCTATTGCTGCTCGCCCGACCCGACGAACTCAGCCAGTTGCATCCCGATCCGGCGCTGGATGAACCGCCGCCGGCGCCGGCGACGGTGGCGCTGAGCCTGGCCGTGGCCGATCCGGACCGCACTGCCAGCTATCTGCGTACGCGCAACATCCCCATCAGCCGCGACAACGACGGCACCGTGCGCGTCGCGCCCGAACGCGCGTCCGGCATCTTTCTGGAGTTTGCCCGGGCCTGATGGGTCCGCCCGCGGAATGCGGAGCCGGAGCTCTGCGCTCCGGC
The DNA here is from genome assembly GCA_036675815.1 of Rhodospirillaceae bacterium. Lineage (GTDB taxonomy): Bacteria > Pseudomonadota > Alphaproteobacteria > Rhodospirillales > Magnetospirillaceae > JAKFEE01. Next base: position 130,778 of record JAKFEE010000058.1, on the reverse strand, counting down.
CTAATGCGGCAAGGCGCGCAGTTCGCGCAGCACGGCATCGCGGCTCCATCGCCCTTTCAGCACCCCATCGGCGCCGACCGAGCGCGCCAGCGGCAGGAACGGGTCGTCGCTGTTTCGCTCGGCGACGATGATGCGAAGGCCCGGATGCGCCCGCCGCACCGCCTGCAACGTGCCCAGACCCTCCCACGCCGGATACACCCGATCGACGATCAGGACGTCGGCGCCGTGGTCCACCAGCCAGTCGGCGGCGTCGCGGCCGTCACGGGCGACATGCACGGCCAAGCCGGCTTCCTCCAGCCACTGGGCGAGCGCGTCGCGCGCCATCTCGTCGCCATCGAGGACGAGCACGCTCTTGCCGGCGGCCGGAACCTCAGCCGCGGGATCCGTGTATGGCAGGTTCATGGGAGGCCTCTTCGACTGTAGGGGCCGAGTCGTCGGCGGATTGCTGCCGGCGCTTCGAACACGCGTGAAGGATGAGGTAGCCAAGGATGGCCGAGGCGATTGAGCCCAGCAGCACGCCCATGCGCACTTCGGCGTCGAAATGCCCGGCCTGGAAGGCGAGCGAGCCGATGAACAGGCTCATGGTGAAGCCGATGCCGGTCAGCACCGACACACCATAGAATTGCGCCCAGCTCGCCCCCTGCGGCATGCGCGCCCAGCCCAGGCGGATCACCAGCCACGACAGGCTGAAGACGCCCAGCTGTTTGCCGATGAACAGGCCGACACCCACGCCCAGGACCACGGGATGGGTGAGGGCATCGAGGCCGACGCCATGCAGCGATAGCCCCGAATTGGCCAGCGCGAACAAGGGCAGGATGGCATAGGCCACCCAGGGATGCAGGGCGTGCTCGACCTCACGCAGCGTCGAATTACCCTGCTCATCGGGGGCCAAGGGCAGCGCCAGCCCCAGGGCCACCCCGGCCAGCGTCGCGTGCACACCGGACTTGAGCACGCACACCCACAGGAAAATGGCCGTGAGCACGTAGGGGGTGACGCGACGCACGCCCAGGCGGTTGAGGTGCAACAGCACCACCGTCGCCGCCAGGGCCAAGCCCAAGGCGACCAGCGACAGCTTGTTGGTGTAGAAGATGGCGATGATGACGATGGCGCCGAGATCGTCGAGGATGGCGAGCGCCGCCAGGAACACCTTGAGCGAGATCGGAACCCGCCGCCCCAGCAGCGACAGCACACCCAGCGAAAAGGCGATGTCGGTGGCCGAGGGGATGGCCCAGCCGTGCAGGGCTTCGGCGTCGCCGGCATTGAACAGGACATAGACGAGGGCCGGGGCGGCCATGCCGCCGGCGGCGCCGAACGCCGGCAGGGCAGCGTGACGCAGCGACGACAGCTCGCCCTCGAGCAGTTCGCGCTTTATCTCGAGGCTGACCAACACGAAGAAGATCGCCATCAGCCCATCGTTGATCCACAGCAGCATGGGCTTGGCGATGTCGAGGGGGCCGACCCGCACCTCGACCGGCAGGGCGAGGAATGCCTCGTAATAGGCGGCCAGCGGCGAGTTCACCAACGCCATGGCCAGCAGCATCATCGTCACCAGGATGATGCCGCCCGAGGATTCGAGCTTCAGGAATTCCTGTATGGCGGTGAGGGGGCGTGGCTTGGCGAGCACCGGCCGTTTCGGCAGTTGACGTACCTCGCCCTTTGCCATCAACGCTCCTCCCGCTCGTTCTTTTTTGTGCGGGACTAACGTAAGGATGCGTAAAAGATGCGGAAATAAGGGGTTTTCCGTACGTAAAAACCCTTACGGCGCCTCGCGTTTCAGGCGGAGAGCCATGCGCACGAGTTCGGATAGCGATCCGGCCTCCATCTTCTCCATGACGCGAGCCCGGTGGATTTCGACGGTACGGATGCTGATGCCCAGTCGTGCGGCGATGGCCTTGTTGGCCAGTCCCTCGACGACGAGATCCATGACGTCGTGCTCGCGATCGGTCAGGCGTCGCACGCGTTCGTTCAGATGGTGCGCGACGGCGCGCTCGCGCTCGAGGCGGCCGGCACGGTCGATCGCTTCGCCGACGGCCGCCAACAGGGCCTCGTCGTCGAAGGGCTTTTCGATGAAATCGACGGCCCCGGCCTTCAGCGCCGATACCGCCATGGCGACGTCACCATGGCCGGTGATCAGGACTACCGGCGGGTGCTGGCCGCGGCGGCCGAGTTCCTGCTGCAGGGCCAGTCCGTTCATGCCCGGCATACGCACATCGACCACGGCACAACCCGGCCGGTCGAGATCGGCGCCCTGCAGGAAGGCCTCGGCCGAATCGTAGGCCGCCACCTCGAACCCGGCCACTTGCAGAAGGAAACACAGTGATTCCCGCGCCGCCGGGTCGTCGTCGACGATGTGAACGATGGACGTCATGCCTCCTTCTCCGCGATGGTGCGAACGGTGAAACGGAAGGTAGTGCGGCCTCGTTCGTCCTTCGTCAACCATAGCCGTCCGCCGTGACCCTCGACGATCGAACGGCTGATGGCCAGCCCCAACCCCATGCCCGCGGGTTTTACCGAGGCGAAGGGCGTGAACAGCCGCGGCAGCACCGTGGGGTCGATGCCGGCCCCGGAGTCGCTGACGGCGAACTCGATCATGCCCACCGCGTTGGTTCCGACCGCGACGACGACCTCGCGCACTCCGCCCGCTGCCGCGGCGGCTTCGATGCCGTTGCGCACCAGGTTCATCAATACCTGCTGAATCTGGATACGATCGGCCAGGACGGCCGGCAGGTCCGGCCGCGCCTGTATGTGGATGCACACCCCATGCTGATGGGCCTCGGCGGCGGCGAGGCCGGAAACCTCGTCAACGATGGCCTCGACCTGGACCGGCGCGTAGGAACCCTCGCCCTTACGGATGAACTCGCGCAGGCGCCGGATGATTTCGCCGGCGCGCCCGGCCTGGTCGGCCGCCTTGGCAATGGCCTCGGCAATGCGCGCCTGGTCGGGTGGCGTGGCGGCCAACAGCCTGAGGCAGCCACGCGTATAATTCATGATCGCCGCCAGCGGCTGATTGAGCTCGTGCGCCAGGGCCGAGGCCATTTCGCCGGCGGCCGATAGGCGAGCGACATGGGCCAGCCGCGACTGCTGCTCATGCAGCTTGGCTTCGGCTTCCTTGCGGGCGCTGATATCGCGAACGATGACGACATGGACGTTCTCGCCGCCGATCTCGGCATGGCTCACCGCCACTTCGGCCGGGAACATGGCGCCGTCGGTGCGGGTCCCGCTGACTTCGCCGGTGCCGTCGTCCAGCGCGAGGCTGGGCAGCAACGAAACCAGCGGCAGGCCGGTCGGATCGGCGGTGAACAGCCGCGCCGCCGCAGGATTGCTCGAAGCGATCCGGCCGGCATCATCGACGGTCAAGATACCGTCGCCGGCAGTTTCCAGAATGGCGGCGAGGCGGGCGCGGCTTTCGCGCAAGGCGGCCTGGACCCGGCGGTGCTCCCCCACCGCCGCCCCCAGCAGCAGGCCGGTGGCGGCGACGGCCAGCATCAGGAATTGCAGGGCGGTGACCTGGGCCGCGGGATGGCCGGTGAGATCGAGCGCCACCATCAGGCCGACCTGCGTCAGCGCCACGGCCACGGCGGCGCCGGTAAAGCCATGGCGGACCGCCATCCACACCACCGGCACGAACAGGAGATAGAAGAAACGGAACTCGTCGGTGGCTTCGAAGCCGAAGATGACCCACAGGGCGAGGACCAGCGTCGCCGTCTGCGCGGCAACCTCGAGCCGCCGCCACTGCCACGAGCCGGCACCGGCCAGCACGAGCACCAGCGGCGTCAGCACCACGACGCCGATCATGTCGCCGATCCAGAAGCGGGCGACCGCCCCCCAATACTGCTGCGCCGGGATGGCACCGGCCCAGGTGAAGGCTCCGACGTACGCCAGGCCGACGACGAAGGCGGTGGGCGCCGCGACCGCCATCAGCGTCATCATGTCACCCACGCGGCCGAAGGCGTGCGGTGAACGGATGCGGCGACGCAGGATTGCTGCCGCCATCGTGTAGCCAACGGCGATGGCTCCCGCCGACATCACCGTCGGCAACCATGGCGCCGGCAGGTCGCGCACGATGACATCGGCGGCCAGTGCGGCGACCATCAGCAGCGGCGACCAGCGCAGGCCCTTGATCAGCAGCAGCGCCAGGCTCAGGCCCGGTGGCGGGTTCCATGGCGTGATCCCCACTGGTGCCCATGGATGAACGAAGCTGGCCCAATCGAGAAGGATGTAGCAGGCGAGGAAAAGCGCCGCCAACAGGGCGGGGGGCAAGGCACGCGGGCGGGGTGCGACGGACAAGGGCGGGTTCCTGAAGCAGACCTCCACCGGACGATGTGCCCATGACGGCGGCTATCGGTCAAGGTGGCGGTGGCGTCCGAATCGTGGTTCGCATGAGGATGTTGCGGCTGCTCAAAGACGGCTGGCGTCAATCTGGCAGACAATAGGCGACGCGGAGGTTCCGCAAGGTTGGACAAGGATGTTGGTTCATGGGCGCCGAGACCATCGAGATCGGCACGGCTGAGGGCATTGCCATCGTTTCGCTGACGGGCAATGTCGATGTGCAATCGTCGCCGAAGATGCGCCGCGCGCTTCTGCGCTGTCTCGCCGAGGGCCGTCACGTCCTGGTCGACCTCGATGGCGTGACCTCCCTCGACAGTTCCGGTGTCGCCAGCCTGGTCGAAGCGTTCCAGAACGCCCGCAAAAATGGGATGCGCTTCGCGCTTGCCGGAGTCAATGCTGCGGCCTTGCGGGCGCTGCGCCTCACCCGCCTCGACCGAGTTTTCGCCATCCATCCCAGCGTCGAAGCTGCGCTGAAGGCGGGGGTGTGAGGCACGGTTGACCTTGGTCACGGTGTATCTCGAGCGAATCGGGCGCGCCACCCTGAAGGGTGTCGGCGAGATGGGTTTTGCCGCGGCGCTGCTCGGTGAAAGCCTGTATTGGCTGGTCATGGGACCGCGGCGTGCGCAGACGGTGCGGGCCTCCGCCGTGGTGGCGCAGATGATGGAGACCGGGATCAACGCCCTGGCCATCGTCGCCGTGCTGTCGGGCACCATCGGCGTGATGTTGGCGATCCAGGGCATCTACACGCTGCGGGTGTTCGGCGCCGAATCGCGCGTGACGCTGGGCGTCGCCCTGTCCGTCGTCCGCGAGTTTTCGCCGCTGATCACCGCCATCATCATCGCCGGACGCACCGGCTCGGCGCTGGCGGCACGCATCGGCACCATGCGCATCAATCAGGAGCTGGACGCGCTGCAGGTGATGGGCATCAGCCCGGTGCGGTTTCTGGTGGTCCCCGTGCTCATCGCCATGGTCGTCATGGTCCCCTGCCTGACGATCTTTTCCGACATCGTGGCGCTGCTGGGGGCCGGCGCATACATCGCCGGCGAACTCGGCCTGTCGTTCGGTGCCTATGTCGGGCAAGTAGCGGAATCGATCCGCGCCAACGACGTCTGGCACGGTATCGGCAAGAGCGCGATTTTCGCCGTGCTCATCACACTGGTCGGTGTCGTCAACGGTGCCTCGGTCGTCGGCGGTGCCGAAGGGGTCGGCCGCATGACCACGCGCGCGGTGGTGCAAGCGATCAGCGCCATCGTCATCACCGACATGATCTTCGTCTTCCTGGTCACGCGATGAGCGGACCGGTACAGCCATCACCGGCAATCGAGGTGCGCGGCCTCGTCGCCCGTTACGGTGCCCGCCAGATCCTCAATGGCCTCAACCTCGACGTCCGTTGCGGCGAAATCATGGTGATCATGGGGGGCTCGGGATCGGGCAAAAGCACCTTGCTCAACCATCTGCTGGGCCTGCTGCACCCCAGCGCCGGAACGGTGCGGCTGCTGGGCAAGGACATCAATGCCATGGGCGCCAGCGAACGGCAGGAATTGCACCGGCAGATCGGCGTCGCCTTCCAAAGCGGTGCGCTGTTCAGTTCGCTGTCGGTCGTCGACAACATCATGCTGCCGCTGCGCGAGCACACCCGGCTCGACCGCAAGACCATGGCGATCATGGCGCGGCTGACGATGGAGGTCGTCGGGCTGGCGGGCTTCGAGCGGCTGATGCCGGCCGAGCTGTCGGGAGGCATGATCAAGCGCGCCGCCCTGGCGCGCGCCATCGTCATGGACCCGAAGCTGCTGTTTTGCGACGAGCCGTCGGCCGGGCTCGACCCGGTGGTGTCGTCGCAGATCGACGAGCTGTTGCTGCGGCTGCGCGACGCCGGCATGACGATCGTCGTCGTCACCCATGACCTGGAGAGCGCCTTCACCATCGCCGATCGCATCTGCATCCTCGACCAGGGCGACATCATCGCGATGGGCACGGTGGACGACATCCGCCGGCATCGAAGCGAGCGTGTGCAGAATCTTCTGAACCGCCGCACCGAGGAAGCGGTTCTCGACGTGGATGCCTATCTGCGTCGCTTGACAGGCGAACAGGACTGACGCCCGATGCAGAATGACAAGATCAGTTACGTCGTGGTTGGCGCCTTCGTCGTCGCCATGGTCACGGCCCTTCTGATCGGCGTTGCCGTCCTCTCCGGGCGGACGGGCGACACCGAGCCCTACTACGCGGTGTACGGCAACGTTTCGGGTATCACGCAGGGCACGCAGGTCTTGTACGAAGGCTTCACCATCGGTCAGGTCGATCGCGTCGAGCCGGAACGCATCGGCAATGACATCCGGTTCAAGGTGTGGATGGACATCCGCGAGGGGTGGGCGATTCCGGCCGACAGCACCGCCCGCATCAGCGTGTCCGGCCTGCTGTCGGCGGTGATGATCGACATCAAGGGTGGCACCAGCACCGTTTCCATCGAGCCGGGCGGCGAGATCGCGGCGGCGCCGGGCGGCAACTTGTTCGCGGTGATGAGCGAGGTGGCCAGCGAAGTCGCCAATCTCAGTCAGACCGCCTTGCGGCCGTTGCTCGCCAATCTCGACGAACAGATCGGGGTGGTGGGGACGTTGCTGCGCGAGCGCGCCCCCGAGCTAATGGCCAATTTGATCGCGGTGTCGCAGGACCTTGCCACGAAGACCCCCGGGATCACGCAGGACATGCAGGAATTCGCCGCCGAACTGAACGTTGCCGGCAGCCGTGTCAATCAGGTGCTGCGCGACGAGAACATGGGCGCCATCGACGCCTCGCTGGCGAACGTCGAGCGTGCCACGGCGCATTTTGCCACCGTCTCCGCCGACATGGTCCGGACGCAGCGGCGACTCGATCAGCTGCTCGTCAGTCTCGAAAAGATCGTCAGCGGCAATGGCGACGACGTCGAGGCGTCCGTGCGCGACCTGCGCCAGACCATGGCCACGATTTCCCGCAGCGTCAGCGGCATCAGCCACGACTTGGAGGGCGCGGCGCGCAACCTGAACGAATTCAGCCGCAACATCCGCCGCAACCCGTCGCAGCTCCTGCGCTCCGGCGCGCCCGACGATCGCCGACGCTGACAACAATGGAGGGTGGGGACGTGACCGCTATCGTCAGGCTTGCCGCCGTTGCCGCCGCCGTCACCCTCGCCGGTTGCACCGGCAGCCCGGCACCCGAGGACCGCTATTACCGCCTGGATGTGGCGGCAGCGGCGCCGACGACGGGCAAGCCGCTGCTGGCCGGCATCGTCCAGGTCGCCTCCCTCGACGCCGACGGCCTGCTGGCGGAACGGCCTCTGGTCTATGCGCTATCCGGCGAGCCGTTCGAAATCCGCCATTATAACTACGATCTGTGGAACGAGCCGCCCGGCACCCTGGTGCAGGACCAACTGATCCGCTATCTACGCGGGGTCAACCTGGCCGATCGTGTGGTCTCGACCGATCTGCGGACGACGGGAGACTACGTCGTCGAGGGGCGGGTCCACCGTTTCGATCAGGTGATCGGCGCGGGCACCGCCGTGGTGGTGGAACTGGAGTTCACCCTGATCAGGCTGTCGGACGACCGATTGATGCTGCTGGAGACCTACCGCAAGGCCACGCCGGCGGCCAATGATACGGCGCCGGCGGCGGCGCGGGCGGCCAACAGTGCGCTGGCTGAAATCTTTGCGCAGTTCGTCGAGGACCTGGCGCGCGTCAAGGGGAGACTATGACGACATCGCGCCGCCGGGCGAACGGCCCCAGGTCCCGCCGCCCGCCGACAGCCGCGCGCGTAGCCGAGCTGGCGATCACCGGGCTGGGCGGGCACGGCGACGGCGTGGGCATGTTCGAGGGCAAGCCGGTGTTCGTGCCCTACACGCTGCCCGGCGACCGTGTGCTGGCCGGCATCGAAGGCCAGCGCGGCGAGGGCCTTGCCGCCAGCCTGATGCAGGTGGTGACACCCGGTTCAATGCGCGTTCCCGTGGTTTGCCGCCATTTCGGCGCCTGCGGCGGCTGCAGCGTCCAGCACGTCGCGCCCGAAGCCTACGCCGCCTGGAAACGCGATCTGGTCGTCACCGCCCTGGCTCGGCAAGGCATTGGCGGGGTGCCGGTGGCGGCGCTGGTGCAGGTGCCGCCGGGCCGGCGGCGTCGCGCCACCTTCGCCTTCGTGCGCACCGCTGGCGGGACGGTCATCGGCTTTCACGCCCGCGCCGCGCATCGCATCGTCGCGATCAACGAGTGCCCGGCGGTCGACGCGGCGCTGGTCGCGCTTCTCATGCCGCTGCGCCGCGTGCTGACCGAGGTGCTGGAAGCGCCCGCCGGCGGCGATGTTGCCGTGACCCTGGCCGGCGATGGCCTCGACGTGGTGATCGAATGCGCGGCGCGCTTCAGCCTGGCGCATCGCGAGGCCCTGGTCGCCTTTGCCGAAGCAGCCGACTTGACGCGGCTGTCGTTGCGGCAGCCGGGTGCGGCGGCGGAACCAATGGTGCAGCGGCGGCCGGCCGTGGTGCTGTTCGGTGACGTGCCGGTCGAGGTGCCTGCCGGCGCTTTCCTGCAGCCCAGCGCGGCCGGTGAGCGGGCCATCGTCGATCTGGTGACCGAGGCGGTCGGCGATGCCGATCCGGTGTGCGATCTGTTCGCCGGCTGCGGCACTCTCACCTTTCCGTTGGCGCATCGGCGCGCCGTGCACGCGGTCGAGGGCGAAGGCGCGGCGCTGTCGGCCTTGCGCGCGGCGGCCGATCGCGCCGGGCTGGGCATCAGTACCGAGGCGCGCGATCTGGCGCGCCGCCCGCTGCAGCCCAACGAGCTGCGCCGCTTCGCCGCCCTGGTGTTCGATCCGCCGCGTGCCGGGGCCGCCGAACAGGCGGCGGCGCTGGCCGTTGGCGGGCCGCCGCTGGTGGTCGGCGTATCCTGCCATCCCGCCAGCTTCGCCCGGGACGCGCGCCTGCTGGTCGACGGCGGCTACCGCCTGGAGGCGGTGACGCCCATCGACCAGTTCCCGTGGGCGGCCCACATCGAGATGGTCGGCGTGTTCCGCCGCCCTTAGGCCACCGTCTCGCGCGCCATCTCCAGCACCGCCCGCACCACGTTGTCGGCGCCGTCGGCGACCTGGGCGATGCTGGCGTCGAGCATGTAGCACGGGGTGGTGGCGAGGCGGGCGCGGCGGTCGACGACGACCTCGCCATGCCCGGCCTTCTTGTGCGTCGCGCCCATCAGCTCCAGCGCCGCGGCGGTGCCGGCATCGCTGCCGATGGTCAGGTCGACGTTGCCCAGCACCTTGGCCATGACCGCCGGCGAGATGCACAGGGCGCCGATGGGCTTGCCGGCTTGGCGCATGCCCTTGATCGCCGCCTCGACGTCGGCGTCGACCGTGCAGGCGGGGCCGTCGACGGCGAAGGTCGACAGGTTCTTGGCGGCACCGAAGCCGCCGGGGAAGACGATGGCGTCGAAATCGTCCGCCTTGAACGCCTTGAGATCCTGGATTTTGCCGCGGGCGATGCGCGCCGATTCCACCAGCACGTTGCGGCTTCCGCTGGTCGGCTTGCCGGTGGTGTGATCGACGACGTGCATCTGCGGCACGTCGGGGGCGAAGCAGGCGTACTGCGCGCCCTGGCGGTCGAGGGCGAGCAGCGTCAGCACCGCCTCGTGGATTTCCGACCCGTCGAACACGCCGCACCCGGACAGGACGACGGCAACTTGCGGTTTCTTGCTCATGGCAGACCTCCGATGATGCGCGCTGCGAGGGTAAAGGCCGCGGCGGCGCCTATCAAGCCGCCTTCCGGCTTGCCGCGGCGCGGCCTTGCTTCCATGTTGTTGCCATCCCTGTCGCAGAAAAGGAGACGTCGTGGCCGCGACCGCCTATGAGAGCCTCGAACAGCTGTTCCAGCGCCTCGCCACCCTCGACGAGGTGGTGGCCGTGCTGCATTGGGACATGGCGGCCATGATGCCCGAGGGCGGCGCCGCCGGCCGCGCCGAGCAGCTGGCCACCATGCGCACCCTCCGCCATGAGATGCTGACGCGGCCGGATATCGGCGATTTGCTCGCGGCGGCGGACGGTGCGGCCCTCGACGACTGGCAGCGGGCCAATCTGCGCGAGATGCGCCGCGAATGGATCCACGCGGTGGCGGTGCCGTCGCGCCTGGTCGACGAGCTGTCGCGCGCCTGTTCGGCCTGCGAGATGGTGTGGCGCCAGGCGCGCCCGGCCAGCGACTTCCCCCGCGTGGCGCCGTTGCTGCAGCGGGTGCTGGAACTGACCCGCGAAGCCGCCGAGGCCAAGGCCGCCCGCCTGGGCTGCAGCCCCTATGACGCTCTGCTCGATCAGTACGAGCCGGGCGGCAGCTCGGCCGAGATCGACCGGGTGTTCGGCGACCTCGAAGCGTTCTTGCCCGGGTTCCTGCGGCAGGTGCTGGAGCACCAGGGGGATGCGCCGGCGGCGCCGCGCGGGCCGTTCGCGGTCGAGAAGCAGCGCGCCCTGGGCCTGCGGCTGATGGAGACGGTGGGCTTCGATTTCGGCCACGGCCGCCTCGACGTGTCTGCTCATCCGTTTTGCGGCGGCACGCCCGACGACGTGCGCATCACCACCCGTTACGACGAGGACGATTTCATGCCGGCGCTGATGGGCGTGCTGCATGAGACCGGCCATGCGCTTTACGAACGCGGCCTGCCGGCGAAGTGGCGGCGCCAGCCGGTGGGGGCGGCGCGCGGCATGAGCATCCACGAGTCGCAGTCGCTGTTGCTCGAGATGCAGGCCTGCCGCTCGCGCGAGTTCATCGCCTATGCGGCGCCGCTGATGCGCGAAGCCTTCGCCGGCAGCGGCCCGGAATGGGAGGCTGACCGCCTGCGCCGCGTCTACACCCGTGTCGCCTCAGGCTTCATTCGCGTCGACGCCGACGAGGTCACCTATCCGGCCCATGTCATCCTGCGCTACCGGCTGGAACGGGCGATGCTGGCCGGCGACCTCGCCATCGACGAGCTGCCGGCGGCCTGGAACGACGGCATGCGGCGCCTGCTCGGCATCACCCCGCCCGACGACCGCCTCGGCTGCCTGCAGGACATCCACTGGTACGACGGCGCCTGGGGCTACTTCCCCACCTACACCCTGGGGGCGATGACGGCGGCGCAACTGTTCGACGCCGCCACCCGCGCCGACCCCGACATCCTGCCCGCCATCGGCCGTGGCCATTTCGGCCCGCTGGTGTCGTGGCTGCGCCGGAATCTCCATGAGAAGGGCAGCCGCCTCTCGGTGCGCGAGCTCCTGGTGGAGGCCACCGGCAAGCCGCTTGATCCCAAGGTATTCGAGCGTCATCTCCACGCCCGGTATCTCGGGCACGGTTAGCCCTACTCGGCCGCGACCGGAAGGCGACTCGCGTTCGCATAGGTCGCCCAGGTCGGCGCGTAACCGTCGTCGGCTTGATTCCCCCACACGGTCCAGCCGGGGCGCGTGCCGCGCGCGAACAACTCGAGATAAGGGCCAGGGCTGCATTCCTCGATCAGCTTGTATTGCTCATCGGGCTTGCGGCTATGTTCGCGTTTTTGGCTGGCGATCAGGTTCACCTGACGGCGCCCCGGCGCCAGGGTTCTGTTGTCTTTCCCGCGGATGCCGAACAGGAGCATTTCAGTGACGTTGCGGAAATAGAAGCCGACGCCCCGGCCGTCGCTGCCGCCGTCCTTCCGCACCTTGTGCCATATAAGATTGGTCTTGTACTCGAAGCCCCACGCCGCGAGAACGCGCAGCCCCTCGGGCAATAGCGCGTTGGGTACCCACAGGTAGAGGTGCGCCTTGTCGGCGGCGACGTCGGCGATCGGCATGGCGCAGATGTCCGCCAACTGCATCGTTCCGTACCTGCTCAGACGCCGATGCTCCGGCGCCATCTTGCCCGTGCGGTTGGCGAACTGCCACGGTGGGTCGGCGAGAATCGTTCGATATTTGCCAACCCCCAATTCGGCGCGCATCCGCTCGGCAAGGCACCGCTCAGACATCGCTTTCCTCCCAGTCCGACACCAGCCGCGGTGTGATTCCAAACACGAGAACGGGGTCCCTGCTTCTGGGTTGCAAATGGGTGGGCAAGACGGCTTCGAACCTAACAGAGCCGGATGTTCATGAAAAGTTCCAATGGGGCATAGGCTTTGGCTTTCACCCCAGGCCACCGGCAAGCCGCTTGATCCCAAGGTGTTCGAGGGCCATCTCCACGCACGGTATCTGAGTTGAGGGCCAGCGATGCCGGGAGGCGGAAAATGTTCAAGCTGACGCTGGCGGCGCTCGTCGCCGCGGGTTTGATGACGGTACCGGCGTGGGCCGCCCATGACGACCCGAAGCTGCATCATTTGGCCATCCAGGTCGACCAGGCCGATCCGGCGCTGATGAATCTGGCGCTCAACAATGCGATGAATGCCGTGCAGGAGTACGAGAAGCGCGGCGAGGGCGTCGAGATCGAGATCGTCACCTATGGGCCCGGCCTGCACATGCTGCGGGCGGAGTCGCCAGTCGGCGCTCGGGTCAAGTCGATCGGCGAGAGCGTCCCCACCGTCACCTTCAGCGCCTGCGGCAACACCAAGACGGCGATGGAGAAGAACGAAGGTCGCGAGATTGCCCTACTGCCCGAGGCCAGGATAGTTCCGGCCGGCGTGGTGCGGCTGATGGAACTGCAGGAACAGGGCTGGACCTATGTCCGCCCGTGACACCGGGCGCCGTCGGCCGCTATTTGCGTGACAATGCCCGGAAGCCTATGCATCCTTGCCGGCCGATGCGGCCCGGGCGGGCCGGGTTCAATGCACGGGGTTCGTGAGTGACCTACCTCAGTACCAGGGGACAGGCGCCTGTCCTCGCCTTCGACGACGTCCTTCTCGCCGGGCTGGCCCGCGACGGTGGCCTGTATCTGCCGGAAGCCTGGCCGCAATTCGGCCGCGACGACATCCGCGCCATGGCCGGGCTCGGCTATGCCGAGCTGGCGACGCGGGTGATGCAGCCGTTCCTCGATGGCACGATCGCCGAAGACGACTTCGCCGCCATCGTCGCCGATGCCTATGCCGGCTTCGGCCATCCGGCGGTGGCGCCGCTGAAGCAGCTCGACCGCAATGAATGGCTGCTCGAGCTGTTCCACGGCCCGACCCTGGCGTTCAAGGACTATGCGCTGCAACTGCTGGGCCGGCTGTTCGACCACGTGCTGACGAAGCGCGGCGAGCGGGTGATGATCGTCGGCGCCACCTCGGGCGACACCGGCTCGGCGGCCATCGAGGCCTGCCGCGACCGCGACGCGGTGGATATCGTCATCCTGCATCCGCACGGCCGTGTCTCCGAGGTCCAGCGCAAGCAGATGACCACGGTGATGTCGGCCAACGTCCACAACGTCGCCGTCGACGGCACCTTCGACGACTGCCAAGACCTGGTGAAGGCGCTGTTCAACGACCAGGCCTTCCGCGACGAGATGCACCTGTCGGCGGTGAACTCGATCAACTGGGCGCGCATCATGACCCAGATCGTCTACTATTTCGCCGCGGCGACGGCCGTGGGCGCGCCCGATCGCGCCGTCGCCTTCGCCGTGCCCACCGGCAATTTCGGCAACGTCTATGCCGGCTATGGCGCCAAGATGATGGGGCTGCCGGTCGACCAGTTCGTCGTCGGCTCGAACCGCAACGACATTCTCACCCGCTTCTTCGAAACGGGCGCCATGAGCCTGGGGGCGGTGACGCCGACGATCAGCCCCAGCATGGACATCCAGGTGTCCAGCAATTTCGAGCGCCTGCTGTTCGACCTGCATGGCCGCGACGGCGCCACCTTGGCCCGCATGATGGCCGATTTCCGCAGCAGCGGCCGCCTGTCGGTCGACGAGGGCCGCTGGCGGCTGGCGCGGGCGCTGTTCGACGGTTATCGCCTGGACGACGACGCCACCCGCGCCACCATCCGCGACACCCATACCGCGACCGGTGAATTGCTCGATCCGCATTCGGCCATCGGGCTCGCGGCCGGGCGCGCGTGCCGCAAGTCCGCGGCAACGCCGATGATTGCCCTGGCCACCGCCCATCCCGCCAAGTTCCCGGCGGCGGTCGAGCAGGCCAGCGGCGTCCGGCCGGCGCTGCCCGAGCGGCTGGCCGATTTGTTCGAACGCCCCGAACGCTGCGACCTGCTGCCCAACGATGCCGCGGTGCTCAAGGACTATGTCCGCGGCGCCGCCAGGAGATGATGCCCTGCGCATGAACATTCAGGTTACCACGCTCGCCAGCGGCCTCACCGTCGCCACTGACCACATGCCGGGGGTGGAGACGGCGTCGCTCGGCGTGTGGGTCAATGCCGGCACCCGCCATGAGCACCCCGAGATCAACGGCGTGTCGCACATGCTGGAGCATATGGCGTTCAAGGGCACGCGCCGGCGTACCGCCCAGGCCATCGCCGAGGAGATGGACGCCGTCGGCGGCCACCTCAACGCCTACACCTCGCGCGAGCACACCGCCTACTACGCCAAGGTGCTGAAGGAGGATGTGGGGCTGGCGGTCGACATCATCGCCGACATCCTGCAGCACTCGACCTTCGAAGCCGAGGAACTGGCGCGCGAGCAGGAAGTGGTGGTGCAGGAGATCGGTCAGGCGCTGGACACGCCCGACGACATCATCTTCGATCATTTCCAGGCGACGGCTTATCCCGGCCAAGCGCTCGGCCGCCCGGTGCTGGGCACCACCGAACTGGTGCGCGGCATGAGCCGCGACGTGCTGTTCGGCTACATGCGCGAGAATTACTCCGGGCGGCGCATGATCCTGTCGGCGGCCGGCAATGTCGAGCATGAGCGCATCGTCGCCCTGGCCGACAAGCTGTTCGATGCCCTGCCGCCCGATCGGCCGCTGATCGAGCAGGCGGCGGCCTATGCGGGCGGCGATTACCGCGAGGATCGCGACCTCGAGCAGGTCCACGTCATGCTCGGCTTCGACGGCGTCGGCTATCAGGACCCGGATTTCTACGCGGCCTCGGTGCTGTCGACGTTGCTGGGCGGCGGCATGTCGTCGCGGCTGTTCCAGGAGATCCGCGAGAAGCGCGGCCTCGTCTATTCCATCTATTCGTACACCTCGTCCTATCAGGACGGCGGCTTTTTCGCCGTCTATGCCGGCACCGGCGAGGACGAGGTGGCAAAGCTGGTGCCGCTGGTCTGCGACGAGATACTCAAGATCGGCGACGGCGTGACCGCCGACGAGGTGCAGCGGGCGCGGGCGCAGCTCAAATCCAGCATATTGATGTCAATGGAAAGCACCTCGTCGCGCTGCGAACAGCTCGCCCGCCAGTTGCTGATCTTCGGGCGACCGCTGACGCCGGCCGAAATGGTGGCGCAGATCGAGGTCGTGGATGCCGAGATGGTGCATGGGGTAGCGCGGCGCCTGTTCGGCAGCGTGCCGACCTTCGCCGCGATCGGTCCGCTGGCGCGCGTCGAGAGCTATAACCGGATCACTGGCCGGCTGGGGTGACCGGGAAGATCAGGCGTGACCGGCTTCACCGGACAGCATGTTGAGATCGATGCCGATTTTGCTGATCGCCTGTTCCCACTTGTGCTCCATGTCGGTGCCGAACAGCAGGTCGGGATCGGCGGGAACGTTCAGCCAGACGTTCTCCAGGATCTCACTGTCGAGTTGGCCGGGGCTCCAACCGGCATAGCCTAGGGCCAGCAGGCAGCGCGCCGGGCCGCGCGCCTCGGCGATGGCCTTCAGCACGTCGACGGTGGCGGTGAGGGCGACGCTGTCGTCGACCATCATCGTGCCTTCGGTGGTATAATCGGCGCTGTGCAGCACGAAGCCGCGCCCGGCCTCGACCGGGCCGCCGAAATGCACCGGGAGGTCCTCGCAACCGGATGCCGCCTCGATATCCAATTGCTCGAGAAGCTCGGGGAACGACAAGGCTTCGAACAGCCGGTTGATCACCAGCCCCATGGCCCCCTCGGCCGAGTGGGCGCAGACATAGACCACCGTGCGCATGAAGCGCGGGTCGCGCATTTGCGGCATGGCGATCAACATTTGACCGGCGAGATATCCGGAAGATGTCATTTCAGGACGCATGAACCTCACATATGCCGGTACCGCAGGGAACGCAAGGCTGATCCTCCGGGGGGGAAGGCCAGGGCGGGCTCGCCATCGTTGACATGCGCGGGCCGAATGCTGCATTGATCGCATGGACGTGAAAGGGTGTCTGATGAGGTTCTGGCTGGGTTGGCTCGTTGCCACCGCCTTCTCTCTCGCAAGCCTTCCCGGCATCGCCAATGCCGCCGCCTCCGAGTGGGTGCGCAACGATCAGAGCCAGGTGCGACTGGTCTCGGCGGTCACCGGCACCGGTGACGCGCGTGAGTTGCGCCTGGGGCTGCAGGTCAAGCTCCAGCCTGGCTGGAAGGTTTATTGGCGTTCGGCCGGTGATGCCGGCTATCCGCCCAAGGTCGAGTGGTACAGCGACGACATCGCCGCGACGCGGATGGACTGGCCGCTGCCGCATCGCTTCGAGATCCTTGGCCTGCAGAGCTTCGGCTATGCCGGCGAGGTCATCTACCCCGTCACCGCCACGCTGAAACAGGCGGGGCAGGCCTTCGCCGCCACGGCCAAGGTCGACTATCTCACCTGTTCGGAAATCTGCGTGCCGCAGCAAGCGCAGTTGTCGCTGTCGCTGCCCGCCGGCCCGGCCGATCCCAGCCCGCATGCCCACGACATCAATCGCTTTGCCGCCGCCGTGCCCGGCGATGGCGCAGGGCACGGTCTGTCGCTCGCCAAGGTCGAGACGATGGGCGATGGCGATGCGGCGCGGCTGCGGGTCACCGTGCTGGCCGAGCCGCCGTTGCAGCGGCCCGACCTGTTCGTCGAATCCGCCGACAACATCCAGTTCAAGGCCCCGCAAGTGCGCCTGGAGAACGGCGGGCGCCGGGCAATCCTCGACGCCGAGGTGGTGCCGAGCACCGGCAGCGGCAGCCTCTCCGACAAGGTGCTGACCGTAACCATCGGCGAGGGGGCGCGTGGGCTCGAGCGCCAGGTCACGCCGGTGGCAGCGGTGCTGGCGGCCGGTGCCGGCAAGCCGTCCTTGCTGCTGATGGCCGCCTTCGCCCTGCTCGGTGGCCTGATTCTCAATCTCATGCCCTGCGTGCTGCCGGTGTTGTCGATCAAGGTTCTGGGCCTGATCGGCCACGGCGGCGGCGAGCGGCGGCACATCCGTGTCAGCTTCATCGCCTCGTCACTGGGCATCCTCGCCTCGTTCCTGCTGCTGGCCGGAACGGCGGTGGCGGTGAAGGCTGCGGGGCTGGCGGTCGGCTGGGGCATCCAGTTCCAGCAGCCGCTGTTCCTGGTGTTTCTCACCGTCGTCGTCACCTTGTTCGCCGCCAACCTCTGGGGGCTGTTCGAGGTGCCGATGCCGTGGTGGCTGTCGGGCGTCGGTGCCGGCCACGGCAACCCGCGATCGCTTGCCGGCCATTTCCTCACCGGTGCCTTCGCCACCCTGCTGGCGACCCCGTGCACGGCGCCGTTCCTCGGCACCGCCGTCGGCTTTGCCTTGAGCCAGGGGGCAATCGAGATATTCACCATCTTCGCGGCCCTGGGCATCGGCATGGCGCTGCCCTATCTTGCCGTCGCCGCCTGGCCGGGGCTTGCGCAGCGACTGCCGCGCCCGGGCGCCTGGATGGTGGTGGTGCGCAAGGTGATGGGGCTGGCGCTGGCGGCCACCGCGGTATGGCTGCTGTCGGTCCTGGCGGCGCAGACGGGGATGGTTGCCGCGGCGCTGGTCGGCTCGCTGATGGCCGGTGTCGTGGTGCTGCTGGCCGCCCGCGTCAGGCTGCGCGGCTTCGGCCGGGGGGCGGCGGTGCTCGGCGTCGCCGTGCTGGCCGCGCTGGCCTTCGTGCCGCCGCTGCGTGCGACCTCGACCGACCTCAAGGGCGCGGCGGCGGCCGGTGACGCTGTTTGGGTGGCTTTCGATCGTGCCGCCATCGATCGGCTGGTCGCCTCGGGCAAGCGGGTACTGGTCGACGTCACCGCGGACTGGTGCATCACCTGCCAGGTCAACAAGGCGGCGGTGATCAACCGCGGCGACGTGGCGGCCCTGCTCGAGCAGCCCGACGTGGTCGCCATGCGCGCCGACTGGACCAGCCCGGATGCGGCGATCGCCGATTACCTGGCGTCCCACGGCCGTTACGGTATCCCCTTCAACATCGTCTACGGCCCGGGGGCGCCCGCGGGCATCGCCTTGCCCGAATTGCTCACCACCGACGCCGTGATCGACGCCTTCGCCAAGGCGGCCCCGCTCACGAAAGAAGCCGCAGCCGACTGAGGCGCTACCTCGTCTGCGCGAGTTGAGGCGGTGGCGGCGGCGTTAGCTTGGCGGAATGCCGTTGCATCCCGAGCTCACCGTCACCGCCGTGGTCGCCCTCGTCGCCCTCTTGTGCGGGGTGGCCATGGCTTGGATGCGCCAGAGCCCGGTGATCGGCTACATCCTTGCCGGGGTGGTGCTGGGGCCATCGGGCCTGCAATTGGTGAGCGATCGCGAAACCGTCGCCATCCTCGCCGAATTCGGCGTCCTGATGCTGCTGTTCCTGGTGGGGACCGAGCTCGATCTGCGCCGGTTCGTCGCCGTCTGGCGCGTTTCCGTCATGGTGGCGGTGGCGCAAATCCTGGGCAGCGTCGGCGTCATGCTGCTGCTGCGCCAGCTGCTGGGCTGGAATCTTGGCGTCGCGGTCTTGCTGGGCTTCGTCGTCGCCATCTCCTCGACCGCGGTCGTCATCAAGACGCTGGAAGGCTCGGGCGGGCTGGACTCGGAGGCCGGCCGCGTCACCCTGGGCATCCTGGTGGCCCAGGACATGGCGGTGGTGCCGATGACCCTGGTGCTGGAGGGAATGGCCGCCGACGCGTTCTCGCCGGCGTCGCTCCTGCGCATCCTGCTGTCCCTGGTGTTCCTGGTCGCACTGGTGCTGTTCCTGGTGCGCCGGCAGGTGAACCTGCCCTTCGGCGAGCTGGTCTCCGCCGATGCCGATCTGCGGCCCTTGGCGGCACTGGCCTGGTGTTTCGGCGCCGCCGCCCTGGCGGGATTACTCGACCTGTCGCCGGCCTACGGCGCCTTCCTCGCCGGCCTGATCCTGGGCAATTCGGCCCAACAAATGCCTATCACCCACGCCGCCCATCCCATCCAGGCGGTGCTGCTGATGGTGTTCTTCCTGTCCATTGGCCTACTGATGGACGTTGGCTTCATTTGGGAGAACCTGGTCACCGTGCTGGTGTTGCTGGCCGTAGTCACCGTGTTCAAGACGCTGCTCAACGTGCTGGCCATCCGCCTGTCGGGCCGCACCTGGTCGGCGGCCATGCTGGTCGGGGTGACCCTGGCCCAAATCGGTGAATTCTCTTTCCTGTTGTCGGAAACCGGCCTGCGCTACAAGCTGATCTCGGCTGCCGACGTCCGGCTGGTGGTCGCCGTGACGGTGCTCAGCCTGTTCCTGACGCCGCTGTGGGTGTTGGCCGCACGACGCTTGCACACGCTGGCGCGATCGGGCATCACGGGGCGCCACTAGGCACCATACGGGGAGACGGATGCCCGATCTGAGGCATGAGCGTAGGCTGGGCGGTATCGTTGCCGGGGTCGACGAGGTGGGACGCGGGCCGCTGGCCGGGCCCGTCCTGGCGGCGGCGGTGGTGTTGCCCAAGCGGCTGCCGCGCCAATTGCGCGCCGAACTCGACGATTCGAAGAAGCTCAGCGCCGCCAAGCGTGACGCGCTCTATGCCGGTGTCACCGGCTGTGCCGTGTGGGCGGTGGGCCTTGCCGACGTCGAGGAGATCGATCGCCTCAACATCCTGCGCGCCAGCCTGCTGGCCATGAGTCGTGCCGTCGACGGGCTGGGTATGTCGGTCGACTGCGCCCTGGTCGACGGCAGTCAGAAGCCGGCGCTGGCCTGTCGCGTCGAGTGCCTGATCGGCGGCGACGGCCTCAGCCTGTCGGTCGCTGCGGCCTCGGTGGTGGCCAAGGTGACGCGCGACCGCCTGATGGCGGAACATGCCGTGCAATACCCCGGCTACGGGTGGGAGACCAACATGGGCTATGGCACGCGCGAACATTGCGCCGCCCTGCGGCGGCTGGGGCCGACGCCACTGCACCGCAAGAGCTTCCAGCCGGTCGGCGACCTGTTCGACC
This sequence comes from Rhodospirillaceae bacterium, assembly GCA_036675815.1. Taxonomy (GTDB): domain Bacteria; phylum Pseudomonadota; class Alphaproteobacteria; order Rhodospirillales; family Magnetospirillaceae; genus JAKFEE01. The sequence goes on along the minus strand of JAKFEE010000058.1, from coordinate 110,339 downwards.
TGCTGGAACCGGCCATTTGATCGCGCACCCGGTCGCTTGCTTGACGGCGAGTCGGCGCTGAATCAAAGTGCGCGGATGAGCACGACGTTGGATATCATCCTGCAGGGCAACTGCGTCGACCTGATGCGCACCCTGCCCGAGAAGTCGGTGGACATGGTGTTCGCCGATCCGCCCTACAATCTACAGTTGGGCGGCGAGCTGCTGCGCCCCAACAACAGCCGCGTCGACGGCGTCGACGACGCCTGGGACCAGATCGGCGACTTCGCCGCCTATGATCGCTTCACCCGCGACTGGCTGGCGGCGGCGCGGCGCGTGCTCAAGGACGATGGCTCGCTGTGGGTGATCGGCACCTATCACAACATCTTCCGTGTCGGCGCCATCCTGCAGGACCTGGGCTACTGGATGCTGAACGACGTGGTGTGGCGCAAGACCAACCCGATGCCGAACTTCCGCGGCACGCGCTTCACCAATGCCCATGAGACGCTGATCTGGTGCGCCAAGGGCCAGAAGTCGAAATACACCTTCAATTACGGGGCGATGAAGGCGCTCAACGACGGGCTGCAGATGCGCTCGGACTGGCTGTTGCCGCTGTGCACCGGCCCTGAACGCCTGAAGGACGACGGCCGCAAGGTCCACCCGACGCAGAAGCCCGAGGCCGTGCTCTATCGCGCCATCCTCGCCGCCAGCAGGCCGGGCGACGTCGTCCTCGATCCGTTCTTCGGCACCGGCACCACCGGCGCGGTGGCGCGCAAGCTGGGGCGCCATTACATCGGCCTCGAACGCGACGGCGACTACATCGCCGCGGCGAAGGCGCGCATCGCCAAGATCAAGCCGGTGGACGATCCCGAGGTGCTGTTGACGCCGTCGAAGCGCAGCGAGCCGCGCGTGCCGTTCGGGGCCGTGCTCGAACGCGGCTATCTGACCCCCGGCGACGTGCTGTCCGACGAGCGCCAGCGGTGGACCGCCAAGGTGCGTGCCGACGGCACCATCATCTCGGCCGATCACCGCGGTTCGATCCACAAGGTCGGCGCCGCCGTCCAGGGGGCGCCGGCCTGCAACGGCTGGACCTTCTGGCATTATCAGGACGGCAGCGGTTTCGCCCCCATCGACCTGCTGCGGCAGCGCATCCGCGCCGAGTTGCATTGAGGCGCCGGCCAAGCCGTCAGACTGGAGATGGGGACCTCCAGGTCCGCACGAAAGCGGAGCTGGAGCTCCGCGCTCCGCGCCGGCTGAGCCATCACGCTTTGCGACTCGCTGGAATTCCCAAGTCGATGCCGCTCCTCTTGCCCCTTCAATAGGCCTTGGCCAGGGCGTGGCGGACCACCTTGCGCATCAGCGTCGGCAAGGCGTGCTCGGCCAGCCGATCCAGCGGGCACCACAGGCCGCGGGCCAGGGCGCCGCTGCGCACCTTGCCCGCGGCGACGGTCAGTTCCAGTTGGAAATGAGTGAAGCCATGCCGCACCAAGCCGGGCAGGAGACGCCAATCGGCGGCGAGCGGCGCCTCGGTCGCCGCCTCGGCCACCGACCACGGTGTCTCGCGCCACGCTGTCGACGGCACCTCCATCATGCCGCCGAGCAGCCCGGCTTCGGGGCGGCGGCGCAACAGGATGGCGCCGTCGCCGCGCACGGCCCAGAAGGCGATGCCGCGCCGCAGCGGGCGCGCCGGCTTTTCCAGCTTGGCCGGCAGCGACTCGGCCGAGCCGGCAAGGCGGGCGGCACACGCCTCCATCCACGGGCAGATGCCGCAGGCCGGCTTGCGCGGCGTGCAGATGGTGGCTCCCAGATCCATCAGCGCCTGTGCGTGGTCGCCGGGCCGCGCCTTCGGCGTGAGCGACGCCGCCAGCCGCTTCAGCGCCGGCTTGGCCGCCGGCAGGGGCTCGCGGTGATCGAACAGGCGCGCCATCACGCGCTCGATGTTGCCGTCCATCACCACCGCCGGCCGGTCGAAGGAGATGGCGGCGATGGCGGCGGCGGTGTAGTCGCCGATGCCCGGCAGCTTGCGCAAACCCGCTTCGTCGTCGGGAAAGGCGCCGCCGCGCCACGACGCCACCGTCTGCGCGCAGCGGTGCAGGTTACGGGCGCGGGCGTAATAGCCGAGCCCGGCCCAGGCATGCAGCACGTCGTCGAGGGGCGCCGCCGCCAGATCGGCCACCGTCGGCCAGCGCCGCAGAAACTCCTGGTAATAGGGGATCACGGCGGCCACCGTCGTCTGCTGCAGCATTACCTCGCTCAGCCAGATACGGTACGGATCCGGGCGCGTGCCGTCGGCGACACGCCATGGCAGCGATCGGTGATGGCGGTCGTACCAGCCGAGCAGGCGGGCGGGCAGGTCGGACGGTTGCGGCATGGTGGCGGACCATACCATACTGGGGATCATGGCCGATAAGAATGAGGACAGGCGCGGCGGTGCCGGGCCGCAGGCGATCGCCGCCAGCATCGGGCGGCTGACGCGCCCGGCGCTGGCCAAGCGCGGCTTCGCCGAGGCCGGCGTCATCGCCGAATGGCCCAGCATCGTCGGTTCGGTGCTGGCCGCCCATACCTGCCCGCTCAAGATCGTCTTTCCCCGCGGCGAGCGCGGAGACGGCGCATTGCACCTGCGCGTGGCCTCGGGCGCCATGGCGACGCAGCTCCAGCACCTCGAGCCGCTGATCATCGAACGCATCAACGTCTATTTCGGCTATCGCGCCGTGGCTCGGCTGGCCATGTCGCAGGGGCCGCTGCCGCGGCGGCGCAAGCCCAAGCCGCAGGCGGCGCCGGCGGCGGCCGAGGAGGTCGAGGAGCGATTGGGCGCCGTCGACGATGCCGAGCTGAAGGCGGCGCTGACCGGCCTCGGCCGCTGGGTGCTGGCGCGGCGATAGGCCCAGCCGGTCTTGCCGGCGGCCGGAACGACACCTATCATGCACCCCGATCTTTTGGAGGAGGTTGGGGTGAGAGGACTTAGGCGGCTTGCCATAGCCCTGGTCGTGATCGGTGCGGCGGCGTTGGCCCTGATGCTGGTGGGCGGCCGCGACGCCGTCCAGGCCACCAACCAGCCGAGCGCGCCTGCCGAGGCGCAGGCTCCGGCAACGGCTGCGGTCGAGACGGAGCAGCAGGCCGCGGCCAAGACGCTGCAGGTGACGGCGGTGCCGGTGCCCGGCATGTCCGACGACATGGTGCTGGGCAATCCCGACGCCCCCGTCACCCTGATCGAATATTCGTCGCTGACCTGCCCGCATTGTGCGGCCTTCCATCGCACCACCCTGCCGCAAATCACGAAGGAGTGGATCGAGACCGGCAAGGCGAAGCTGGTCTATCGCGACTTCCCTCTGGACGGGATCGCCCTGGGCGGGGCGATGCTGGCGCGCTGCGTGCCGACCGAGCGCTATTTCGGCTTCCTCGAAACCCTGTTCCAGACGCAGCAGCAATGGGCCTACAGCAAGAATCCGATGGCGGCGCTGCAGAACCTCGCCGGCCTTGCCGGCCTCGGCCAGGACAAGTTCCAGGCCTGCCTGTCGGACCAGAAGGTGATGGCCGACATCAAGGCAAAGCAGAAGGCCGGTGCCGACGAATACAAGATCGAGTCGACGCCGACCTTCGTCATCGACGGCAAGCTCATCGTCGGCAACCAGCCCTATGAGGTGTTCGCCGAGGCGCTGAAGGCGGCGCAATAGCCGCAGGACCACCGCGCTGGGGGAGCGTTTGGTCCATTTCACGAAACTGCGCCTGTCGGGCTTCAAGTCGTTCGTCGACCCCGCCGAGGTGCTCATCGAGCCGGGGCTGACCGGAGTGGTCGGCCCCAACGGCTGCGGCAAGTCCAATCTCGTCGAAGCGCTGCGCTGGGTGATGGGCGAGACCTCGGCGCGGCAGATGCGCGGCGGCGAGATGGACGACGTCATCTTCGGCGGCTCGGCCGGCCGCGCCCCCAAGGCGCTCGCCGACGTCACCCTGGTCCTCGACAATCGCCGGCGCACGGCGCCACCGCAGTTCAACCTCGATGAGCTGGAGGTCACGCGCCGCATCGAACGCGGTTCGGGCTCGACCTATCGCATCAACGGCAAGGAGGTGCGCGCCCGCGACGTCCAGCTGCTGTTCGCCGACGCCGCTACCGGCGCGCGGTCGCCGGCTCTGGTCAGCCAGGGCAAGATCGGCGGCCTGATCAACGCCAAGCCCGCGGAACGCCGCGCCCTGATCGAGGAGGCGGCGGGCATTTCGGGGCTGCACTCCCGCCGCCATGAGGCCGAACTCAGGCTCAAGGCGGCCGAGGCCAACCTGGCGCGCCTCGATGACGTGCTGGCGACGCTCGACTCCCAGCTACAAGGCCTGAAGCGCCAGGCGCGCCAGGCGGCGCGCTATCGCGCGGTCAGCCAACAGATCCGAGAGGTGGAGGCGCAACTGCTTCATCGACGCTGGCTGGCGGCGCTGGCCGCGCTCGATCAAGCGAAGGCGACACGCGGGGAGATCGAGGCGCAGGTCGCAGAACTTACGGCCATCGCCGCCGAGGCCGGCTCCCGCCAGGCCGAGGCTGCGGCGGGGCTGCCCACCTTGCGCCAGGCCGAAACGGATCTGAGCAACAACTTGCAGCGCCTTGTCATGGTGCGCGAGCAGCTCGACGCCGAGGAACGGCGGCTGAGCGGCGCGCGTCGCGAGGTCGAGGCACGCCTGGCGCAGGTCGATGCCGACATTGGTCGCGAGGCCAGCCGCGGCACCGATGCGGAGGATGCACTGGCACGCCTCGTTGCCGAGGCCGAGACCCTCGCGTGCGCCGCCGAGGGCGAGGCCGAGGCACAGGCGCTGGCCCAGGCGCGCCTGGACGAGGCGCAGGCGCTGGCCGATGCATTGGAGGCCGAGGCGCAGCGGCTGACCGAGCAGGCGGCGGCGGCCGAGGCGGCGCGTTCGGCGGCGGTGCGGCGGCTGACCGAAAGCGAGCTGCGCCGCCGCCGCGCCGAGGAACGGCTGGCACAGGTCGAGGCGGAGTGCCGCCAGGCCGAGGCAGAGGCGGTGCCCGAGGCAGCGCTGGCCGAGGCCGAGGGGCGGGTGGACGAGACCCGGGCGCGACTCGCCGCGGCGCGCCAGCAGGTCGGCACCGCCGAAGCCGCCCGGCGCGCCGCCATGCTGGCGCGAGACGCAGCACGCGAGGCGGTGCAGGCCGAGGCGGCCGAACGCGCCACGCTGCGGGCCGAGGAGGCCGGGCTGGTCGCGGTGCTTGCCGCAGGACAGCGCAGCGACGCCGCTACGCCGGTGATCGACGCGGTGACGGTGCAGCCCGGCTACGAGAGTGCGCTGGGCGCGGCGTTGGGTGACGATCTGTCGGCGCCCGTCGATGATGCGGCGCCGGTGCGGTGGACGACGCTGGCGCCCCTGCCCGAATCGCCGCCGCTGCCGGCCGGTATCCAGTCCTTGGCCACGGTAGTGAGCGCGCCGGCGGCGCTGGCCCGCCGCCTGTCGCAAACGGGCTTCGTCGATGCCGCCTCGCGTGGCGCCGCCCTCCAGTACGACCTGCGGCCGGGGCAAAGCCTGGTGTCTTCCGGCGGCGATCTGTGGCGCTGGGACGGTTTCGTCATGGCGGCCGGCGCACCCAGCGCAGCGGCGGTGCGCCTGCAGCAGCGCAACCGGCTGACGGAGCTGCGCCAGGCCATCACCGAGGCCGATCTGCGCGTCGAGGCGGCTGAGGAGCGGCTGCAGGCGGCCCAGGGTGCGGCTGATGTCGCCGCCGAAACCGAAGCCCGCGCAGTCATCGAGGCCCGCGCCGCCGAGGCGGCCGTGACCCAGTACCGGGATGCCCACGCCAAGCTGGTTCACCAGGCGACTGTGGCGGCGTCGCGCCTGGCGGCGCTGCAGGCCGGTGCCGAGCAGGCCGTTGCTGCGGTCGCCGATGCCGCCGCCGACGAGCGGGCGGCGCAGGAGGCGCTGGCGGCGGCCGGCGACGGCGCCGAGGTTCGCGAGCGCCTTGGCGAATTGCGGGTGGTGCTGGCCGAGCGGCGCGCCGGCATCGTCGACGCTCGCAGCGCCCTCGATCGCTTGCGGCGCGAGGCCGGCGACCGCCAGCGCCGGCGGGAGGCGATCGCCGAGGAGCAGGCCTCATGGCGGCAGCGTCTGGAGGTGGCGGCGGCCCATCGGCAGGAATTGGCCGAGCGCCGCGAGACGTCGCTGGCCGAACTCGAGCGCCTCGCCGAACTGCCGCTGGAGATCGCGGCAAAGCGCGAAGAGCTGGCGATGCAGATCGACGCGGCCGACGAGGAGCGCGCCGCCGCCGCCGCCGCCTTGGCTGCGGCCGAGGGCCTCGGCGACGAATCGGCGCAAGCGTTGAAATTGGCGGATCAGGCCCTGGCTACGGCCCGCGAGGAGCGGGTGCGGCGCGAGGCGGCGCTGGAGGCCGCGGCGCAGAATTGCCGAGGTATCGCCCAACGCATTTCCGAACGCCTCGACTGTACGCCCGAGCAGTTGGGCCAGAGCCTCGCCGACATCCCGCCGCAGCCCGTGGACGACCTGGAGAGGCTGCTGGCGCGCCTCACGCGCGAGCGCGAATCCATCGGCCCGGTCAATCTGCGCGCCGAAACCGAGGCCGCCGAGCTCGAGCAGCAGACCGAAGGCATGAAGGCCGAGCATGAGGATCTGGTCGCGGCCATCGCCAAGCTGCGCCAGGGCATCTCCGAGATAAATCGCGAAGGTCGCGAGCGGCTGCTGGCCTCGTTCAAGGACGTCGACCAGCATTTCCGCACGTTGTTCGTCCGGTTGTTCGGCGGTGGCCGTGCGCATCTCGAACTGGTCGAATCCGACGACCCGCTGCGCGCCGGGCTCGAGATCATGGCGAGCCCCCCGGGCAAGCGTCTGCAGGTTCTCTCACTGCTGTCGGGCGGCGAGCAGGCGCTGACCGCGCTGGCGCTGATCTTTGCCGTCTTCACCACCAATCCGGCACCGATCTGCGTGCTCGACGAGGTCGACGCGCCCCTGGACGATGCCAATGTCGACCGCTTCTGCGGGCTGGTGGCCTATATCGCCGAAACCGCGGGCACCCGCTTTCTCGTCGTCACCCATCACCGTATGACCATGGCACGAATGGATCGTCTGTTCGGGGTCACGATGGCTGAGCGCGGCGTGTCGCAACTGGTCGCCGTCGACTTGCGCTCGGCCGAAGAGCTTGCCGAATTAACCCATTAGAGACTTTTTTCTCGTGAAATTTCATGGGCTTAACCGATGGGTTTTGGCCCTTGACAGCTCTACTGGCAGCCCTTATGTTGCCCGCGCTTTTGGCAGTGCAGCAATAATGCGGCCAGAAGGGGGGTGCAGGCAGGGGCAATCGATGAAAAAGCCTGAGCGGCCGCCTTCTCTGGACGACCTCGAAGCTAGGCTGCGCGCCGCCCGCGCCGGGAAACCGGAGCCGGACGGCGGGTCTCGCGCCGGTCCTCGTGGGAATGCATCCGGCCTTGGTGTCGCCGCCCGCATCACCGTCGAGTTGGTGGTTGCGACGCTGGTCGGCTTCGGCATCGGTTGGGCGCTCGACAGGTGGTTGGGCAGCGCGCCGTGGATGATGTTGCTGTTCCTGCTGCTGGGCGGTGCCGGTGGCGTAATGAACGCCTACCGGGCGGCGAAGGGTTTGGATGATTCGGTCGGTCTGGGGGCGGCGCAACGTCGTCGCCGCGGCGGGGCGGATAAGTCGTAGGAGAGAGGCGTGGCGAACCCTATCGAGCAGTTCAAGATCAAGCCCCTGGTCGACATCCAGGTCGAAGGCGTGAATCTGTCGTTCACGAATTCGGCGCTGATGATGACCATAGCGGTCGGCCTGGTCTCGACGTTCCTGCTGCTGTCGATGCGCGGTCGCGCCCTCATCCCCGGGCGCTGGCAGTCGCTGGCCGAGGTGTTCTACGAGTTCGTCGCCAACATGATACGCGACAACGTCGGCCCGGAAGGCCGGCGATACTTTCCGTTCATCTTCTCGCTGTTCATGTTCGTGCTGTTCGGCAACCTGCTGGGCATGATTCCGCTGTCGTTCACCTACACCAGCCATATCGCGGTGACCTTCGCGCTGGCGCTGCTGGTGTTCGTCGGCGTCACCGTCATCGGCTTCGCCCGGCACGGGTTGCATTTCCTGCACATGTTCTTCCCGCACGGTGCCCCCATTGCGACGGCGCCGATCCTGATCCCGATCGAGCTGATTTCGTATTTCTCGCGTCCCTTCAGCCTGGCCGTCCGTCTGTTCGCCAACATGACGGTGGGCCACATCATCCTGAAGGTGATCGCCGGCTTCGTCATCAGCCTGGGTGTCTTTGGCGTGTTGCCGCTGGCCTTCTTGACCGGCGTCACCATCCTGGAGTTCGGCATCGCTCTGCTTCAGGCGTATGTCTTCACCATTCTCTCCTGCATCTACCTGAACGATGCCATCAACATGCATTGATCGGGCAGGGCGTTGAGTCGCTGTTTTTCAAGTTTTCTCGTGAAAGGGCAAGGTTATGGAAGCTGCTGCTGCTAAGTTGATTGGTGCTGGCCTGGCCGCCATCGGCATGATCGGCTCGGGTATCGGCGTGGGCAACATCTGGGCCAACCTGATCGCCACCGTCGGCCGCAACCCCGCCGCCAAGTCCGACGTCGAGCTGTACGGCTGGATCGGCTTCGCGGTGACCGAGGCTATCGCGCTGTTCGCGCTCGTCGTCGCCCTGATGATCCTGTTCGCCTAACCTGCCGCCTGCGGCCGGGGGCCCATGGCGGGTCGCCGGCCGTTTCGCCTCGAGGAGCGAACAATGCCTCAATTCGACCCCGCGTTCTTCACGCCCCAACTGTTCTGGCTGGCGATCCTGTTCGGCGCCCTGTACTTCGTCATGGCCCGCCATGCGCTGCCGCGCATCGGCGAGGTGCTGGAGGAACGGCAGCAGCGCATCGACGAGAATCTGGACAGGGCTGCCCAGATGAAGGCCGAGGCCGAAGCCGCCATCGCCGCCTACGAGCAGGCGCTGGCCGATTCGCGCCTCAAGGCCAACCTGGTCATGCGCGAGGCTTCCGAGCAGATGGCCAAGCAGGCCGACGCCCGTGGCAAGGAACTGTCGGACCGCCTGGCCGCACAGATCAAGGCCGGCGAGGCCCGGATTCTGGCCGCCAAGGAGCAGGCTTTGGCCAATGTCCGGCAGGTTGCCGCCGAAGTCGCCGGGGCCGCCGTCGGCAAGCTGGTCGGCGCCTCGCCCGACGAGGGTAAACTCGCCGCCGCCGTGGCCACCGCCATGCAGGAGCACTCCCGATGATCTCGACCGCGCACGCCGCTTCCGCCGAAGCCGCGCACGCCGTGCCGTGGTACGCGGCGCCTGAAACCTATGTCGCGCTGGCGTTCTTCATTGTCGTCGGCATGGCGATCTATTTCGGTGTGCACCGCGCCCTCATCGCCGGGCTTGACGGCCGGCGCGAGCGGATCAAGAACCGCATCGACGAGGCGCACCGCCTGCGCGAGGATGCCCAGGAAACCCTGGCCCTGTATCAGCGCAAGCAGCGTGACGCGCTGAAGGAGGCCGAGGAGATTATCGCCCATGCCAAATCCGAGGCGGCGCGCATGGCCGAACGGGCGGCACAGGACCTCGACGAGGCGCTGAAGCGGCGTGAGCAGCAGGCGCTGGACCGCATCGCCCAGGCCGAGGCCGAGGCGTTGAAGGAAGTGCGCAATCTCGCCGTCGACATCGCCATGGCGGCGACGCGCCGGCTGATCGCCGAGACGCTGTCGGCCAAGCAGGCCGCCGGCATGGTCGACCGCTCCATCAAGGAACTGCCGGGCAAGCTGCACTAGCCGACCCCGCGCACTCCCGTCATCGAGCAACCCCCGCAGCCTGCGCCGCGGGGGTCGTTTTTTTGGCGGAGAAACACCTGTAAATTGGATGGCGGACCCAGGTCTCGCACGCGGAATGCGGAGCTGGAGCTCCGCGCTCCAAGCAATCAGTCGCCTTTATCCGTCGTGTCCGGCTTCCAGCGCAGCACCGGCTGGCGCGCAGCCCGGGTTTCGTCGAGACGGCGCCGGGGCGTCAGTCGCGGGGCTGCCGTTAGTTCCACCGCTTGGCCGCTGCGCGCCTTGTGCACCAGGGCCAGCAGGGCGTCGGCGAAGGCATCGAGGCTGGCCTTGCTCTCGGTCTCGGTCGGCTCGATCAGCAGCGCCCCGTGGACGACGAGGGGGAAATACATGGTCATCGGGTGCGCGCCTTCGTCCAGCAGCGCCTTGGCCAGGTCGAGGGTGGTGACGCCTGTGCCGTCGAGGAAACGGTCGTCGAACAGGCATTCGTGCATGCACGGACCCGCGAACGCCGGCGTCAGGCCACCCTCGGACAGCCGCGCCAATAGATAATTGGCGCTCAGCACCGCGTCGGCCGAGGCCTGGCGCAGGCCGTCGCCCCCCAGGCTCATCATGTAGGCCAAGGCCCTGACGATGACGCTGAACTGGCCGTGGAAGCCCTTGATCCGTCCCAGGGGCTTGCGGCGCGAGTCCCGCGCATGCTCGATCAGCCGCCAGCCCTGCTCGTCGCGGACGATGCTGGGCAGCGGTGCGAACGGCGCCAGCGCCGCCGCCAACACCGTCGGCCCCGCCCCTGGCCCGCCGCCGCCGTGCGGGGTCGAGAAGGTCTTGTGCAGATTGATGTGCATGGCGTCGATGCCGAGGTCGGCGACGCGCAGGCGGCCGACGATGGCATTGTAGTTGGCGCCGTCGCAGTAGAAAAACGCGCCGGCGCGATGGACGGCCTCGGCGATCGCCAGGATCTCGTCCTCGAACAGGCCGCAGGTGTTGGGGTTGGTCAGCATGAACGCGGCCACGTCGCCGGACAGCCGAGCTTTGAGGGCGGCGAGGTCGACGCGGCCACGGGCATTGGCCGGAACGGTCTCCACCTCGTAGCCGCAGATGGCGGCGGTGGCGGGATTGGTGCCGTGCGCCGACTCGGGAACCAGCACCAGCCGGCGCGCCTGACCGCGGTCGTCGAGCGCGGCGCGGATCGTCATCAAGCCGCACAGCTCGCCATGGGCGCCGGCGGCTGGACTCATGGCTATGGCCGGCATACCGGTGAGGGCCTTCAGCCAGCGGGCGGCGCTGTCGAGCAATTCCAGCGCCCCCTGCACGGTGCTTTCCGGCTGAAACGGGTGGAGGTCGGCGAAGCCGGGCAGGCGCGCCACCTTTTCGTTGAGCCGCGGGTTGTGCTTCATCGTGCACGATCCCAGCGGGTAGATGACGGTGTCGATGCCGAAATTCTGCTGCGACAGGCGTGTGTAGTGGCGCACCACCTCGGGCTCGGACAGATCGGGCAGGCCGATCGGCCCCCGGCGCCGTAGACCACCCAGCCGCTCGGCCACCGGTAGCGCGTCGGGCAAGTCGACTCCGCTGCGCCCCGGGCCACCCTGTTCGAACAGCAACGGCTCCTCGAGCGTCAGGCCGCGATTGCCAGTGGCGGTGTTGCTCATCGGAGCACCTCGCGCAGGCCGCCCACCAGGGCTTCCACGTCCTCCGGGCTGTTGGTCTCGGTGCAAGCCACCAGCAGGATCGGGCTCAGTTCCCGATGATCAGGGTAGAAGCGTGATGCCGGCACGCCGGCGAGAATGCCGCGCCGGGCCAGTGCCTCGACGACGATGGCCGCCGGTCGTGGCAGCTTCACGGCGAACTCGTTGAAAAAGGCGCTGGGCAGCACGCGAACGCCGGGAATGCGTGCCAGGGCATCCGCCGCCGTCACCGCTTGGACATGATTCAGCGCCGCGAGATGAGCGAAGCCGCTTTCCCCGAGCAGGGCCATGTGGATGGAAAAGGCCAGGGTGCACAGGCCGGAATTGGTGCAGATGTTCGAGGTCGCCTTTTCGCGGCGGATGTGCTGCTCGCGCGTCGCCAGGGTGAGGACGAACCCCCTGCGGCCGTCGGCGTCCGCTGTCTGGCCGCACAACCGCCCCGGCATCTGGCGGACGTATTTCTGGCGGGTGGCGAACAGGCCGAGGCCGGGGCCGCCGAAGTTCAGGGAATTGCCGATGGGCTGGCCCTCGCCGACGACGATGTCGGCGCCCATCGCCCCCGGCGGCATGACCAAGCCCAGCGATACCGGCTCGGCCACCGCCACTACCAGCAGGGCGCCGGCCGCCCGACAGGCCTCACCCAGGTCTGAATAATCGATGAGCTGACCGAAGAAGCCGGGATTCTGGACGACGACGCACGCGGTCTCGCCGTCGACCCGGCGGATCAGGTCTTCACCGCTGTGGGGATCGGGGGGCTGGGCCTCGACCTGCGCCTGGGTGAACTGTAGCTGGGTGGCGGTGACGCTGCGGTAATGCGGGTGGAGCTGCCCCGACAGCAGGACGCGCCGCCGCCGGGTGAGGCGACAGGCCATGGCCGCCGCTTCGGCGCAGGCGGTGGCGGCGTCGTACATCGACGCGTTGGCCACCTCCATGGCGGTGATCATCGCCACCTGCGTCTGGAATTCGAACAGGGCCTGCAGCGTTCCCTGGCTGACCTCCGGTTGGTACGGTGTGTAGGAGGTGAGGAATTCGCCGCGCTGGATCAGCGCGTCCACCGCCGCCGGCACGTGGTGGCGATAGGCGCCGGCACCCAGAAAGCAGGGGGCGTTGCCGGCGGACAGGTTCCGGGCAGCCATCCGGGCAAGTCGCCGCTCCACCTCCATCTCGCTGGCGTGATCCGGCAGCCCGAAGCCGTCGACGGGCCGGGCCGCCGCCGGGACGTCGCCGAACAGATCCTCGACATCGGCGACGCCGATGGTTTGCAGCATGGCGCGGCGATCGGCATCGGACAGCGGCAGATAGCGCATTATTCGCCCGCCACCATGGCATCATAGGCGCTGCGGCTCATCAGCATGCCGACCTCGCCGCGGTCGGCGATGCGTATCTTGAAGAACCAGGCGTCGCCCTCGGCCGATTCGTTGACCAGCCCCGGCTGGTCCGCCAGCGCCCCGTTCACCGCCACCACCTCGCCGCCCACCGGTGCATAGACCTCGCTGGCCGCCTTCACCGACTCGACGACCGCCGCCTCGGCTCCACGCGCCACCAGCTTGCCGATCTCGGGAAGTTCGGCGAAGACGACGTCGCCCAGCTGCCGCTGGGCATGGTCGGTGATCCCGACGGTGCCGACGTCGCCGTCGATACGGATCCATTCATGCTCGCGGGTGAACCATAACTCGCTCATGTCAGCTCCCCTTGGCGTAGCGGTGCGGGACGAACGGCAGTTCGGCGATGACGCCATCGTGCGGCTTGCCGCGCACGATCAGGCGAACGGGGGCGCCGATGCGGGCGCCGGCGGCCTGCACGTAGCCCATGGCGACCGGGCCGTCGACCGATGGGCCGAAGCCGCCGCTCGTGACCTCGCCGATACGGTTGCCGGCGAAGTCCTGTATCTCGGTATGGGACCGCGCCGGGGCACGGTCCAGCGACCTGATGCCGACGCGCAGGCGGCTTGGCCCTTCGCTCAGTTGCCGCCGGATGACGTCGGCACCGGGGAAGCCGCCTTGCTCGCGCCGCCGCTTGGCGATCGACCATGCCAGGTTGGCCTCGACCGGCGTGGTGGTTTCGTCGATGTCGCTGCCGTACAGGCATAACCCTGCTTCCAGGCGCAGCGAATCGCGCGCGCCGAGGCCGGCCGGCCTCACGGCGGGGTGCGCGAGGATGGTGCGGGCCAGCGCCTCGGCGTGCGCGGCCGGAACGGAAATCTCGAAGCCGTCCTCGCCGGTGTAGCCCGAGCGGCTGATCATGCAGACTGCGCCCCCGATGTCGGCGGTATGGGCCGACATGAACGGCAGCAACGAGGCCCCGGGCAGGACCTGTTCCATGGCCATGGCCGCCTGAGGCCCCTGCAGTGCCAGCAGCGCTCGGTCGTCGGCCACGGTGAGCGACACGGCATCGGGACATTCGGCCTGCAGGTGCGCCAGATCCAGGTGCTTGCGCGCGGCATTGACCACCAGGAACAGGTGGTCGCCGAAATTGGTCACCATCAGGTCGTCGAGGATGCCGCCCTGGGCATTGGTGAACATGGTATAGCGCATGCGGCCGGGGGCGAGCGCCACGATGTCCGCAGGGACCACCGTCTCCAAGGCAGCACCGGCGGACGCCCCCCGCAGGATCAGTTGACCCATGTGCGAGACGTCGAACAGGCTCGCCTGGCTTCGTGTATGCAGGTGCTCGGCGAGGATCCCAGCCGGGAAATGCACCGGCATGGCATAGCCGGCGAACTCCACCATCTTCGCCCCGAGTTCCCGGTGCAGGGGGGCCAGGGGCGTCGTCTTCAGCGTGTCGTCCACCAGCGGTTCTCCCCAAAACAGGTTCCCCGCCAGCGCCCGGCTTACGGTGTACGCTGGCGATTGTAACGAAGCTGCGCGTCGCCCAACTGGAAGCCTATGAATATCTCGGGCAGCGGCGCGCCCTCGCGCAGCGGCACCCTCAGCGTCACCTCTTCATCCACCAGTCGGACGGACGAAGCATTCTCGGGGAAGGCGACGCGAACCGGCAATACCGCCTTGGCCTGGGGATCGGGATAAAAGGCGGGCATGGCTACGAAATAGCTGAACGCCGCCTGGCCGTCCTTGTTGCCGGGGCCGCGGACGATGTCGAAGGCGAGCGCCACGGTGACCTCGACGGCGTCGTCCACGTTCCGGCAGGATCCCTGGTAGCCGGTGATTTCGCCTTCGGCCAGAATGTCGGTGATGTCGCGACCGCCAGGGCGGAACTGAGTGATGCGGTGAGCGTCGGCCAGGATGAGGATCTCGGGGCAAGTGACCGGCTCGGCCGGCGTGGCACCGGCGCAGCCGCCCAGCAGCGCGACCAGGGCGAACGCGCCCCAATTTCGACGTTTCGCCGGTGTTTGCGCCATGCTGTCCACCTTTTTCCTTGCCGTGATTTCTGTTATTGCTGGCGCCGCGACTTTAGTGAAGGCGGGTACGGTGCACAAGGCGCATTCCCGCTTGCCGCAAATAAGACCCTAGGCGTTCAACCGAGCAGATGATGTCGAAGCCGCATCTCACCGTCGTTCTCACCAGCCCGCGCGGATTCTGCGCCGGTGTGGATCGCGCCATACAGATCGTCGAGGAGTCGCTGCGGAAATTCGGCGCGCCGGTCTATGTGCGGCACGAGATCGTCCATAACCGCTTCGTCGTCGAATCGCTGGAGCGTAAGGGGGCGGTGTTCGTCGACGAACTCGACCAGGTGCCGGACGGCGCGCCGGTGATCTTCTCGGCCCACGGCGTGCCGAAGTCGGTGCCGGCCGAGGCCGAGCGCCGCGGCCTTCGCCACCTCGACGCCACCTGCCCGCTGGTGAGTAAGGTGCACTACGAGGCAGAGCATCACTACAAGGAAGGGCGGCAGATCATCCTGATCGGCCATGCCGGCCACCCCGAGGTCGTCGGCACCATGGGCCAGGTGCCGCCGGGTGGCATCATTCTGGTCGAGAATGCGGAGCAGGCGGCGACCGTGCAGCCTCAGGACCCCGACCAGTTGGCCTTTGTCACCCAGACGACGCTGTCGGTCGACGATGCCGCCTCGATCATCGCCGTATTGCGCCAGCGCTTCCCGCAGATCGCCAGCCCGCGTAAGGAAGACATCTGCTTTGCCACCACCAACCGCCAGCAGGCGGTGAAGGCCATTGCGCCGCATTGCGACGCCATTCTGGTCATCGGTGCCCCGAATTCCTCGAACAGCCGGCGCCTGGTCGAGGTGGCGGCGAAGGGCGGCTGCCCCAAGGCAACCATGGTGCAGAACGCCAATGAGATCGACTGGGGTTATCTCGCCGGCGTCAGCCGTGTCGGCATCACCGCCGGCGCCTCGGCGCCCGAGGTGCTGGTCGAGCAGGTCGTCGACGCCTTGATGGAACGTTACGAGGTCGAGATCGACCTGGTGACCGTGACCAAGGAAACGGTGACCTTCAAGCTGCCGGCGGCGTTGCTGTCCTAATCCATGGCGGTCTACACCGAAGTCTCGGACGAGGATCTGGCGGCATTCGTCGCCGCCTACGACATTGGCGAGGTGGTGTCCTGCAAGGGCATCGCCGAGGGCGTCGAGAACAGCAACTATCTGCTGCAGACCGAGAGCAAGCCCTACATCCTCACGCTCTACGAGAAGCGGGTGAACCCGGGCGATCTGCCGTTCTTCGTCGGCTTGATGGATCATCTGGCGGCCAAGGGTATGGCCTGCCCGACGCCGGTGCACGCCCGTGACGGCTGCGCCCTGCGGGAATTATGCGGCCGTCCGGCCTGTATCGTCACCTTCCTCCAGGGCATGTGGCCGCGCCGCATCAGCGTGCACCACTGCGCCCTGCTGGGCGAGGCGATGGCGGCCATGCACGTGGCCGGCGCCGATTTCGCCATGACCCGACCCAACGACCTGTCGGTTGCCGGCTGGCGGCCGTTGCTGGACAAGTCGGCGGCACGCGCCGACGAGGTGAAGCCCGGGCTGGCGGCCATTCTCTACGAGGAACTGGACTGGCTGGAGGCAAACTGGCCGAAAGACCTGCCCACCGGCGTCATCCATGCCGACCTGTTTCCCGACAACGTGTTCTTCCTCGGCGACCGCTGTTCGGGGATCATCGACTTCTATTTCGCCTGCACCGACGCCTTTGCCTATGACGTGGCCATCTGTCTCAACGCCTGGTGCTTCGAGCCAGACGGCAGCTTCAATGCCACGAAGGCCAATCACCTGCTGGCCAACTATCGCCGCGTGCGCCCGATGAGCATCGACGAGATGCAGGCGTTGCCGGTCCTGGCCCGCGGCAGCGCCATGCGCTTCCTGCTCACCCGCCTCTACGACTGGCTGAACACGCCGCCGGGGGCACTGGTTCGGCGCAAAGATCCGCTGGAATACCTGCGCAAGCTGCGGTTTCATGCCGGCATCCCCGGCCTCGGCGCCTACGGGCTCGAGCAATGACCGTGCCGCAACCGGTGGCGGTCGAGCTCTACACCGATGGCGCCTGCAGCGGCAATCCCGGCCCCGGCGGCTGGGGCGCCATCCTGCGGTACAAGGGCGTGGAGAAGGAACTGTCGGGGGGCGAGCCGCTGACCACCAACAACCGCATGGAACTGCGGGCGGTGATCGAGGGACTCACCATGCTGAAGCGCCCCTGCCAGGTCGACGTCTACACCGACAGCCAGTACGTGCAGAAAGGCATTTCGGAATGGCTGGCCGGGTGGAAGCGCCGCGGCTGGAAAACCGCCGACAAGAAGCCGGTGAAGAACGAGGATCTGTGGCGCGGCCTCGAGGCGGCGGCGGCGGCGCACCAGGTGCGCTGGCACTGGGTCAGGGGCCATGCCGGCCATCCCGAGAACGAGCGGGCCGACGCCCTGGCGCGAAAGGGCCTGCTCGACGCCCGGCAGGCGCCGAAATAGAGCCGCGCCGTTAGCCGTTGTCGTGGAGCTTCGGCCACACCTTGGTTTCGTGCAGCAGGAAACAGTCCAGCATCGCCCGGTAGATCTTCTCGATGAGGTCGGGGTCGGCGCCGTTTTCGGCGGCAAGATGGCGCGCATGCAGGATGATCTGCTCGACGCGCTCGGGCACCAGCACGGCGTGCTTGTCCTTCTTGAACTTGGCGGCCTGTTCGACATAGCCGCTGCGCTCGGCCAGAAGCGGCACGATCTGCGCGTCGATACGGTCGATGTGGGTGCGGACTTCGTCGATGCTGCGGCACTCGGTCATGATGTCTTCCTTAGTACGCGTACTCGCGGAACAGCGGATCGACGCTGCCGCCCCATCGACCGTGATAGGCATCCAGCAGCTCGTCGGCTGGCGATCGGCCCGTTTCCGCGGCGGAGCGCAGGGTGTCGAGGAACATGGTCTCGTCGCGGCCATCGCCGTCGCACTTGGCGCGGCGGCTGAGGCCCTGGCGCGACAACTCGAGGACCTGCACGGCCACCTCACGCAGCGACCCGCTGCGGAACGGGGTGCGCAGACCCAGGCGCGGCACCGTCGTGCGCAGCGCCAGATGATCCTCGATCGACCAGTCCTTCACCAACTGCCAGGCGGCGTCCAAGCTCTGGTCGTCGTACAACAGGCCGGTCCAGAACGCCGGCAGCGCGCACAGCCGCGCCCATGGCCCGCCGTCGGCGCCGCGCATTTCCAGATAGCGCTTGAGGCGCACCTCGGGGAACAGCGTCGTCAGGTGATCGGCCCAATCGCCGATGCTCGGCCGTTCGCCGGGCAGGGCCGGCAGGCGGCCGTCCATGAAGTCGCGGAACGACTGGCCCGAGGCGTCGATGTAGCGGCCCTGGCGGTAGACGAAATACATCGGCACGTCGAGCACGTAGTCGACATAGCGTTCGAACCCCATGCCCTCCTCGAAGACGAAGGGCAGGATGCCGGTGCGGTCGGGATCGGTGTCCGTCCAGATGTGGCTGCGATAGGACAGATAGCCCGAGGGCTTGCCCTCGACCAGCGGCGAGTTGGCCCACAGCGCCGTCGCCACCGGCTGCAGCGCCAGTGACACGCGGAACTTCTTGACCATGTCGGCTTCCGAACCGAAGTCCAGATTCACCTGCACGGTGCAGGTGCGCAGCATCATGTCGAGGCCGAGATTGCCGCGCTTGGGCATGTAGTCGTGCATGATGGCATAGCGGCCCTTGGGCATCCACGGCATCTCGTCGCGTGTCCATTTGGGCGTGAAGCCCAGGCCGAGGAAGGCGATATTCAGCTTCGAGCCGATCTGCTTGCACTGACGCAGGTGGCGCGTCACCTCGCGGCAGGTCTCGTGGATGGTCAACAGCGGCGCGCCTGACAACTCGAGCTGGCCACCCGGCTCCAGGCTTACCGCCGCGCCGGTCTGGTCGGTGAGCGCGATGATCTCGTCGCCCTCGAACACCGGCTGCCAGCCCAAATCGCACAAGGCGTCGAGCACTGCGCGAATGCTGCGCGGTCCGGCATAGGGCAGGGGCTTAAGGTCATCGAGGGTGTAGCAGAATTTCTCGTGTTCGGTGCCGATCAGCCATTTTTCGCGCGGCCTGCACCCCGCCTCCAGAAATTCCACCAGCTGACGCTTGTTGGTGATCGGCTCGCCGGCGGGTTGCGCGAATGCAGACATGGATGCCTCAGGAAGATCAATCGGCGGACCGGAAGGCGGGTCGCTGCCGCCAATCGCCTCGCCATGCCTGCCAGCAGGCCAGAGCCGCCAGCGCGGCCGTGTCGGCGCGAAGAATGCGCGGCCCCAGTCCGATGAAGGTAACAAACGGCAGACGCCGCAGACCGTCAAGCTCAGATTTGGCGAAGCCACCCTCCGGCCCGGCCAGGAACGCCACCGGGCCGTCGCTCAGGCCGGGCAGCGCCTCGGCGATCGGTGCGCCGGTGCCGGTCTCATCCATCACCACTAGCTGGCGGCCCGCGGGCCAGGTCGCCAGTGCCCGCTCCAACGTCGTCGATTCCATCAGCTCTGGCACCGACAGGCGCTCGCATTGCTCGGCGGCCTCGACCGCGTGCGCCCGCAGGCGGTCGTCGTTGACGCGGCTGACGACGGTATGGCGGGTGAACACCGGCCACAGGGCCGCCACCCCCAGCTCCGTTGCCTTCTCCACCACCATGTCGATGCGCGGCCCCTTGAGCGGGGCAAAGGCCAGCCATACGTCCGGTTCCGGCGCTTGCTCCCGCAGCGGGCGTGCGAGTGTGATGGTGGCGCGGCCCTTGGCCAGGGCCTCGATCCTGCCGAACCACTCGCCGTCGCGACCATTGAACACCGCAACCGCATCGCCAGACCGTGCCCGCATGACGTTGGCGAGGTAATGCGCCTGGTCGGCCGAGACCGCCACCGCCGTGCCATGCGCCAGCGGAACGGGCAGATACAGCCGCAACTTCGGTGTTTCGAGCATTCCCGTTCCTGTCGCTTGAGCGCCGTCGCCGGCCTTCGTATGGTGAGTCGATGCACCCCACCCGAACCCTACGCGGCGACATTCCCATCGGCAACTGGGTCGATCGCTGGCTGCCGCCCTCGCTGCGGCCCTATGCGCGCCTCATGCGGCTCGACCGGCCCATCGGTACCTGGTTGCTGCTGCTGCCTTGCTGGTGGAGCACGGCGCTGGCCGCGCAGGGCTGGCCGGACGTGTGGCTGATGGCACTGTTCGGCATCGGTGCGGTGGTCATGCGCGGCGCCGGATGCACCATCAACGATATCGCCGACCGCGCGTTCGACGCCAAGGTGGCGCGCACCGCCGCCCGGCCGATCGCCAGCGGCCAGATCAGCGTCCCGCGCGCCATCGCCTTCCTCGGGCTGCAATTGCTGATCGGCCTGGCCGTCCTGGTGCAGTTGTCGCCCTTCGCCATCGCCATCGGTGCCGCATCCTTGTTGCTGGTCGTACCCTATCCGTTCATGAAGCGCATCACCTATTGGCCGCAGGCGTGGCTGGGCCTGACCTTCAACTGGGGCGCCCTGGTCGGCTGGGCGGCGGTGACCGGCTCCTTGGCGACGCCGGCCGGCGTCCTCTACGCCGCCGGCCTGTTCTGGACGCTCGGCTACGACACCATCTACGCCCATCAGGACAAGGAGGACGACGTGCTGGTGGGGGTGAAGTCGACGGCCTTGGCGCTGGGCGAGCGCACGGTGCCGATGCTGTGGGCGTTCTACGGCGTGGCGCTGCTGCTGATCGGGCTGTCGGGGCATCTCGCCGGGCTGTCCTGGCCGTTCTTTGCCGGCCTGGTGGTGGCCGGGGCCCAACTCGTCTGGCAGGTGTCGACGCTGAGAACCGATGATTCGGCCGACTGCCTGAGCAAGTTCAAGTCCAACCGCACCTTCGGCCTCATCCTGCTGGCGGCGATCGTCGCCGGGAGGCTGGCGTGAACGCCGCCGACTTCGTGCGCGCCAATACCGTTCTTGCCGCGCCGCCGCTGGTGCCCGAGATCGCTCTGCATCTGGCCACAGAGGTGACACCGTTGTGGCAGGCGACGGAAGACTTCCTGCAATCCAACAAGATGCCGCCGCCCTATTGGGCGTTCGCCTGGCCCGGCGGGCAAGCGCTGTCGCGCTGGCTGCTCGACAATCCGGGACGGGTTCGTGGCCGCCGCGTGCTCGATTTCGCTGCCGGCTCGGGGCTATCGGGCATCGCCGCCGCCAAGGTTGGCGCCCTTGCCGAGGCTGCGGAGATCGATGCCTTTTCGATCGCCGCCATCCGCCTCAACGCCGAGGCCAACGACGTCGACATCGGCGTTGTCACCGAGGATGTGGTCGGCGGCGGCAATCGCGGCTGGGACCTGGTGGTGGCCGGCGACGTCTGCTACGAGCGGCCGATGGCCGAGCGCGTGTTTGCCTGGTTCCGGGCGCTGGCTGCCGATGGCGTCGAGGTGCTGATGGCCGACCCTGGCCGCAGCTATCTTCCTCCACACGGCTTGCTGCGGCTGGCGACCTATGTCGTGCCCTGCAGCACCGATCTGGAAGATCGCGCCATCCGCGACACCTCGGTCTACAAGGTGGTCGGCTGACGCGGGGCCTCGGGTGCGTAGGCGCGCATGATGACGTCCACCGCCCGCTCGATCGTCTCCTCGACCGGCCGGGTGGGGCCGGGCAGGCCGAGCAGTCGCAGCAGATAGGTCTCGCTGCGCAGCATGCCGACGAAGAACTCGGCCGCCAGCCGCGGGTCGGGGGTGTCGAGCAGCCCTCGACGGGTCAACTCGGCGAAGAAGCGGCTCATGGCCTGCAGCCCGGGAGCGGGGCCGGCCTGGTAGAAGGCCTCGCCCACCTCGGGGAAGCGCGGCGCCTCCGCCACCACCACCCGGAACATGCCCAGTGCGTCCGGGGCCGTCACCATGTCGAAGAAGTCGCGGCCGATCTTGATCAGGCTGGCGCGCAGGCCGCCGGCGTCGACGTCCGGTTGTTCTAGATAGCCGAAACAGCTGTCGCAGCGGGCGGCGATGAGGGCGCCGAACAGCGAATCCTTGCTGGTGAAATGCGCGTAGACGGTGGCCTTTGACACGCCGGCGCGGGTGGCGACGACATCCATGCTGGCGGCGGCATAACCGCTTTCCAGGAATACCGATAGTGCCGCCGACAGGATTGCCTCGCGTTTGCTGCCCGTTATCGCTGCCGCTGCGCCGCGCTTCGCCATACTGAACCCCCACCCTCGATTTCTTTCTGAACTGAACCGTTCAGTGCCGTGGGATGATGCCACGGTGCACCGAAATTTTCTTCTTGGTCTTGCGCCCTGCCGGCCGCCCGTCGGCCGAAGGGCTCTCGCGGCCAGGGTCCCGCCGCGGCCGCCGCTTTCACCCTTGCCTTTCAGGACGTTCGGCCGATATATAGCCGTCGGGAGGCCGGCGATGGGCGAGCCTGTCGCCAACCCGGTCAGGTCCGGAAGGAAGCAGCCGTAACGATTCCCGGCTCGGGTCGTTGTCCGGTCTCCCACCCTTGAAGCCGCGGGCGCGATGACCGAACAGCCAACGCCCAATGTCTATCGGGTTCTCGCCCGCAAGTATCGTCCGACCGACTTCTCGGGCCTGATCGGCCAGGAGGCGCTGGTCCGGACGCTGACGAATGCCATCCAGGCGGGGCGTTTGGCGCATGCCTTCGTGCTCACCGGCGTGCGCGGCGTCGGCAAGACCACCACCGCCCGCATCATCGCCCGCGCCCTCAACTGCATCGGACCCGACGGCCATGGCGGCCCCACCGTCAGCCCGTGCGGCGTGTGCGAGCACTGCCGCGCCATTGCCGAGGACCGCCACGTCGACATCCTCGAAATGGATGCGGCCAGCCGCACCGGCGTCAACGACATCCGCGAGATCATCGAGGGAGTGCGCTATCGCCCGACCTCGGCGCGCTACAAGATCTACATCATCGACGAAGTGCACATGCTGTCGACGGCGGCGTTCAACGCGCTGCTGAAGACACTCGAAGAGCCGCCCGAGCATGTGAAGTTCGTCTTCGCCACCACCGAGATCCGCAAGATCCCGGTGACGGTGCTGTCGCGCTGCCAGCGATTCGATCTGCGCCGCGTCGACATGGCGGTGCTGCAGGCGCATTTCGCCGCCATCGCCGAGAAGGAGGGGGCGACCATCGCCCCCGCCGCCCTGGCCATGATCGCCCGCGCCGCCGACGGCTCGGTGCGCGACGGCCTGTCGCTGCTCGACCAGGCCATCGCCCACGGCACCGGCGATGTGACGGAAGAGCAGGTGCGCGACATGCTCGGCCTCGCCGACCGGGCACGCGTGTTCGACCTGTTCGACGCGGTGATGAAGGGCGACATCCGCGGCGCCCTGGAGCAGATGGGCGACCAGTACGCGGTGGGCGCCGATCCGGTGGTGGTCCTCCAGGACATGCTGGAACTGACGCACTGGCTGACGCGCCTCAAGCTGGCGCCCGATGCGCCCGACTTGTTGACCGCAGCCTCGGAGACCGAGCGCGTGCGCGGCGCCGACATGGCCGGCAAGTTGTCGATGGCGGTGCTGACACGCGCCTGGCAGATGCTGCTCAAGGGCCTGAACGAGACACGTATGGCGCCGTCGCCGCTGCAATCGGCCGAGATGGTGCTGGTGCGCCTGGGCTATGCGGCCGATCTGCCGACCCCGGCGGAGGCCCTGCAGAAGCTGAAGGATGGGCTGCCGCCATCCGGTGGTGGCGGAGGAGGCGGGGCGGCTCCGGCCGGTGGCGGCGGTGGCCCTGGCCCGGCGGTTGCCCGCGTACTCGAACCCATGCCCAGCGGCGGCCCGCAGATGGCGCTGGCAGCAAGCCCGGCGCCGGCGCTTGACGCGGAAGTCGTGGCGATGCCCGGTATGCCGGGCAGCTTCGAGCAGGTCGTGGCGCTGTTCACCGAAAAGCGCGAGGGCCTCCTGGCCACCCAGCTCAAGGCCAATGTCCACCTGGTGCATTTCGAGCCGGGCCGGATCGAGTTTCGCCCGGGCGAGCGGGCGTCCAAGGATTTGGCCCAGCAGGTGGGGCGGCTGCTCACCGAGTGGACCGGGCGTCGCTGGACGGTCGGCACGTCGCTGCAGGCCGGCGCCCCCAGCCTGCGCGAGCAGCACACGGCGGCCGAACAGCAGCGGCGCGACGATGCCGCCGCCCATCCGCTGGTGCAGGCGGTGCTTGCCATGTTCCCCGACGCCACCATCGAAGCGGTGCGCGATCTCGCCGAACCCGAGGCGGATGCACCCATCGACAGTGAAATCCCGACTGGAGAGGATGAATGAAGAACCTCGGGCAGATGATGAAGCAGGCCCAGCAGATGCAGAGCAAGCTGGCCGAAATGCAGGCCCGGCTGGGCGAGTTGGAAGTCTCCGGCGCCGCCGGCGGCGGCATGGTGCAAGTGACCCTCACCGGCAAGGGCGACCTGCGCAAGGTCAAGATCGACCCGCAGGTGGTGGATCCCAGCGACGTCGAGGTGCTCGAGGACCTGATCGTCGCCGCCGTCAACGACGCCAAGGCCAAGGCCGAGTCGCAGATGCAGGACGAGATGTCGAAGCTGACCGGCGGCCTCAATCTGCCGCCCGGCATGAAGCTGCCGTTTTGATGCCTTGGAGCGCGGACCTCCGGTCCGCCCGCATTTTGCGGACCTGGAGGTCCGCGCTCCACCTGAGTCACCATGATCGGCCCCGAACTTGAGCGCCTGATCCAGTTGCTGGCCCGCCTGCCGGGCATGGGGCCGCGCTCGGCGCGGCGCGCGGCCTTGCACCTGATCAAGCGCCGTGAGGCTCTGCTGCTGCCGCTGCTGGGGGCCTTGGGCGACGCCGCCGAGCGGGTCCGGCCGTGTTCGGTGTGCGGCAACCTCGACACCGCCGACCCTTGCGCGGTCTGCCGCGATCCCGAACGTGACGCTTCGGTGATCTGCGTCGTCGAGGACGTGGCCGGGCTGTGGGCGCTGGAGCGCAGCGGCGCCTTCCGCGGCCGCTATCACGTGCTGGGCGGCGTGCTGTCCGCCCTGGAAGGCATCGGCCCCGAGGATCTCAACATCGATCGCCTGGTGGCACGCGCCGGCGATCCGGCGCTAGGCGAGGTCATCCTCGCCATCAGCGCCACCGTCGATGGTCAGACCACCGCCCACTATATCGCCGACCGCCTGCAAGGACGCGCGGTCGCCATCTCCGGCCTTGCCCACGGCGTACCCGTCGGGGGCGAGTTGGATTATCTCGACGACGGCACGATCATTGCCGCAATGCGGGCACGCCGGCCGGTAGGATGATGGTCCTATGCTGGACGTTGGGGGTCGCCATCACCATATTCAAGCCGGAATCGACCCCGGGCATGCCGGCCATGCTGCGCCTTTCCACCGTTCTGGCTCTGCTGCTGACGCTTGCGCTGAGCGCATGCGGACCGCAGCCGATCACCTCGCAGGTGGTGCGATTTCACCAGCTCCCGCCGATCGCGGGCCGCACCTTCTCGATCCAGCCTTGGTCGGGCCAGGTGGGCAACCTCGAATTCGAGTCCTATGCCGATCAAGTGGCGGCGCGGCTGCAACGGCTGGGCATGGTACCAGATACCCGCAACCCCGATTATCTCGTCCACCTCGACTACGGCGTCGGTCCGCCGCAGACCTCGGTGCGCGCGGTGCCGTGGCCCGATTACGGCTGGGGCGGCTTGGGCTATGGCGGCTGGGGCCATCGCCGTCACTGGGGCTTGGGGCTGGGCTACACCTTTGGCCCACGCTACGATGTCTACACCATCACCCGCTATGATCGGTGGCTGCACATGGAAATATTGGACGGCGCGGCGGCGCGCCGCGGACGCACCGTCCAGGTGTTCGAAGGCCGCGCCATCAGCGTGGGCTCGAGCCGGGCGCTCCCCGATGTCATGCCCTATCTGGTGACGGCCTTGTTCGAAGGTTTTCCCGGAGTCAGTGGCCAATCCATCCGCGTGGCCGTTCCAGTCGCGCCGGTGGTGTATTGACCGTGCTACGGACCGCCCTGACCTGCCTGGTCGCCTTGGCGGCGTCGACCGCGGCGGCCGCCGAGATTGCGGTGCCGCCGGCCGGGGGGGCGCAACTCACCATCTACGGCGATGGTTGGGCGTTGGTCCGCGAGCGCCGTGTGCTGCCGCTGCAGCCGGGCCTCAACCATTTCGCATTCCCTGGCGTCAGCCACACCATCTTGCCCGAGAGCGTCCTTCTGCGGCCGCTGGGCGGGGCGGCGGGTGTTCGCGTCGTCGGGCGCACCTTCGACCGTAGCGTCGCGAGCCTGCCCAGCCTGCTGAAGCAGGCGCTTGGCAATGAGGTGTGGATCAGCCGCACCAACCCCGCCAGCGGCGCGATCGAGCGGCGGCGGGCAACCCTGCTGTCGGTCCAGGACAACATCCTGGTCTCCAGCGAGGGGCGCATCGAAAGCGTCGATGCTTCGGCCATCGCCTTCGATGCGGATGCGGTTGCCGATACGCGGAGCGAGCCGACGCTGCTGGCTGCTGTTTCGGCGGAGGCTCCCGGACGACAGGAGTTCGAGCTGGGTTATCTGACCGCGGGCATCGGCTGGCAGGCCGACTACGTGATCGTCATGTCCGGCCAACCGAACATCGAGATCGAGGCGCTGGCGACGGTATCGAATGGCAGTGGCGTCGATTTTCCCGCGGCCCAGCTTGCCTTCGTGGCCGGCGAGGTCCATCGCGTCACCCATGTCCCGCCGCCGCGGCCGATGGAGCGGACGGCGATGGCCAGCCAGGCATTTGCCACGATGAAGGCCGATCTGCCGGCCGAGGCGATGGCCGCATCCCATCTCTATCGCCTGGATCATGCCGTCGACCTCGGCGCCGATCAGACCAAGCAGGTATCCCTGTTCGGGCGCCGCAGCGCCGCGGCCGAGCGCCGCTACGTCGTCGAGCCGCAGCCGATCCCGTATCATGCGCGCCAGGGCGAGAAATTGCAGGGGAATGCGTCACTGCAAATGGTCCTCCAGAACGATTCGGCCAAGGGGCTGGGCCTGCCGCTGCCCGCGGGCATTGCCCGTGTCTATCGCCGGGATGGCCGGGGTGACCTGCAGTTCCAGGGCGAGGACCGTCTGTCGCATACGGCGGTGGGGGGCGAGGCGGTCCTGACCTTGGGGCGGGCCGTCGACCTGCCGTTCGAGCGGGTGCAGACGAGCTTTCGCCGGGTGTCGGAGGATGTCAGCGAAAGCGCCTATGAGATCACCGTGCGCAACGCCAAGGACGAGCCCGTGCGAGTCGCGGTGAAGGAAGCCTTGGCCGGCGATTGGGAGATCCTGGACGAGAACATGCCGCACAGCCGCGAGGATGCGCGGACGCCGCTCTGGTCCGTGGAGGTCGCGCCCAACGCCGAGGCCGTGCTGCGCTATCGCGTCCGGGTGCGGGGCTAGCTCAGGCCTTCGTCCCAATAGGGCCGTGCGCCGAAACGGGCGGCGAGGAAATCGACGAACACCCGCACCTTGGTCGCGAGGTGGCGGGCATGAGGATAGACCGCATAGACGCTGGCGGTGTCATCGTCGAGCTGTGGTAGCACGCGCCGCAGGCGTCCGGCCCGCAAGTCGTCTCCGACCATGAAGGTCGGCAAAATGGTAATGCCGTAACCGGCAACCGCCGCCGCCCGCAGGACCTCGCCGTTGTTGGCCTTGAGGTTGCCGGCGACCTTGAGCGACCGTTCGCTGCGCCCGTCACGATAGCGCCATTCGTCGCCCGGCGCCGTATAGGCATAGAGCAGGCAGTTGTGACCGAGCAGGTCCTGCGGTGTTTCCGGAGCACCGTTCTTGGCAAGGTACTCGGGCGATGCACAGACGACCCGGCGGCTGGGCGCCAGACGGCGGGCGATGAGGGCCGAGTCGGTCAGTTGGGCAATGCGCACGGCGACGTCGAAGCCTTCCTCGACCAAGTCGACGAAGCGGTCGTTCAGCGTCAGGTCGACTTGGAGTTCGGGATACCTGCCCAGGAAATCGGGAATGGCCGAGGCCAGATGCAGGACGCCGAAGCTCATCGGCGCATTGACCTTCAACACGCCGCGCGGCTCGGCCTGCAGGCGGGTTACCGCCAGTTCCGCCTCTTCCGCTTCGGCGAGGACCCGCGCGCAGCGCTCGTAGAAGGCATCGCCGGCGGCGGTGAGGCTGAGGCGGCGCGTGGTCCGGTTGATCAGGCGTGCCCCCAGGCGGTCCTCGAGACGGGCTACCTGCTTGCTCACCGCCGATTTGGACAGGCCCAAGGATTGCGCCGCGGCGGTGAAGCTCTTGGCTTCGGCCACCTTGGCAAATACCGCCATGCCGGTCAGGCGATCCATCGCACCACCACTTGTTTCCGTACGGAAACAATATTGTTCCATCTTTGCTGATTGTCCATCCCCAGTGGAAGCGCATATGTGGTTGGACGCCAAGCAATGGAGGTTTTCATGACGCGTATTCTGGTCCTCTACTACAGCACCTACGGCCATATCGAGCACATGGCGCAGGCCGCCGCCGACGGCGTGCGCGAGGCCGGCGGCGAGGCTGTGGTCAAACGCGTCGCCGAGCTGATGCCCGAGGATGTGGCGCGCAAGGCTGGCGTCAAGCTCGATCAGGCGGCGCCCCTTGCCGAACCGGGTGAGTTGCCCGACTACGATGGCTTCCTGTTCGGTACGCCCACGCGCTTTGGCATGATGTCGGCGCAGATGCGCAACTTCTTCGACCAGACCGGCGGGTTGTGGCTCAAGGGATCGCTGATCGGCAAGCCGGCCGGCGTGTTCACCAGCACCGCTACCCAGCACGGCGGGCAGGAAAGCACCTTGCTGTCGTTCCACACCACGCTGCTGCACCAGGGCATGGTCGTGGTCGGCTTGCCCTATTCGGCCCAGGGCCAGATGATTCTATCGGAGATCACCGGCGGCAGCCCCTACGGGGCCAGCACGATCGCCGGCGGCGACGGCTCGCGCCAGCCCAGCGACAACGAACTGGAACTCATGCGCTTCCAGGCGCGGCACCTGACCGGCATCGCGCGGAAGCTCAAGGCCGAATGACCGGGGAGAGAAGGGATGATCGCGCTGCGCCCGTTCGAGCGTCTGGGCCGCTTCCGCAACGAGTGGCTCGACGCCCACTACCATTTCAGTTTTGCCGATTATCACGACCGGGATCGTCCGGGCTGGGGGGCGCTGCGCGTGTGGAACGACGACACCATCGGCCCGCACAGCGGCTTCCCGCCGCATGGGCACCGCGATATGGAAATCGTCACCTATGTCCGTAAGGGTGCGATCACCCATGAGGACGGGATGGGCAATCGCGGCCGCACGGCCGCCGGCGATGTTCAGGTGATGTCGGCCGGCCGCGGCATCACCCATGCCGAGTTCAACGTCGAGGACGAGGACACCCAGCTCTTCCAGATCTGGATCGAGAGCGACCGCCGGGGACGCGATCCGCACTGGCAGACGCGGCAATTTCCCCAAGATCTCGGCCGTTTGACGGTGATGGCCTCCGGGCACGGCGATGCCGATGCGCTGCCCATCCACCAGGATGCCGCGGTGTTGGGCGCGACGCTGCTGCCTGGCCAACGCGTCGAATACCCTCTGGCCGGGCGCCGCGCCTATCTGGTGCCGGCGCGCGGTGTGGTCACGGTCAACGGTGTCACCGTGCGCGCCCGCGACGGCGCCGCCATAGCCGATGAGCAAGCGATCGTCATCGAGGCCATGGAGGACGCCGAGGTGGTGGTGGTCGACCTGCCCTAAATCCTCACCGTATTACAACAGCTCGGTTTTCCGCGTGCGTGCAAGGGTTGTTGCCGGCCGTCGCCATCGATCAGGTCCAAGGTCATGCGCGGCGGATGGTGCATCGACCGGAGAGCAATGTGAGCGAGCCGACGGCATACGAACAGTATCTGCTGGAATTGATCAATCGGGACCGCCTCGATCCGCAGGCGGCGCTGGCACGCATCGAGAAGACGCCGACCTGGACGGTCGACTACGCGCTTCCTCCGCTCGCCGTCCCGGTGTCGCCGTCACAGCCGCTCGCGTGGAATCCGCTCCTCGCCGATGCCGCTGCGGCCGGCGTCGGAACCTGGGAGGACGGCGCCGTATTGGATCGCATCAAGTCGCGCGGATATCTCATCGATCCCGCGGAGGCCCCTCTCGACGTGCCG
Source organism: Rhodospirillaceae bacterium (assembly GCA_036675815.1). GTDB lineage: Bacteria > Pseudomonadota > Alphaproteobacteria > Rhodospirillales > Magnetospirillaceae > JAKFEE01. The sequence continues at coordinate 80,449 of JAKFEE010000058.1, read as the reverse complement.
GCCGGGGTGTCGATCTTTGGCCCGTTCAATACCCGAGCCCATCTTGATCCCATCGCCGACAGCCTGTTTGTTCATCGTAACGTGGCGCTGCTCGATCCGGATCTCAAGGAAGCCGGCCTCAGCCTGACGGTGAAGGAGTGGGTCGTCCAGCACTGGCCCGATGATCCATGGACTGGCACCAGCGCCGTGAGCGTCGAAGGACAATTAACGGCGGCGCGGCCCGTGAGTGGAACCTTCCTCACCGGTGTTGCCTTCCGGGATGCCGACGGCGACCGCTTCTATGACCCAGGCGAAGGGCTGCCCGGCGTGACTGTCACCGTCACACCCGTCGAAGGGGGTGACGCGCCAGTCGCGACGACCAATACCTGGTCGGCGGGTGGGTACTCCCTAAACGTCGCGCCCGGACAACTCGCGGTGGAGATTTCCGGCCCCGGTCTCGCCGCGCCGATGGAACTCGAACTGACGGCAGGCAACCAGAACGTCGAGCTCGACGTTCTCGGCGACGGCGCCATCGCCGCCGCGGCCGATCTGGTGCTGGGCGATGGCGTGTGCTACGCCAAGCTGCTTGGCGTCGGCAAATACACGGTTCAGGTCGGCGATCAGGGCGCCACCGTTCACGGCAACCGCACCGATAATGTGCTGATTGGCGGTGCAGGCAATGACCGCTTCAACGGCGGCGGCGGCCGAGACCGCATGGAAGGCGGCCCTGGCGACGATTTCTATGTCTTGGATAGCCACGACATAATAGTCGAGAAGGCAGGCGAAGGCACCGACAGCATTGCCACCACCTACAGGCATTTCGGCATTCCCGACCACATCGAGAATGTCTCTCTGATCGGACAGGAACCGCAGCAGGTGTGGGGCAACGCCCTGGGCAACACCGTGCTCGGCAACGACTGGACCAATGCCCTGACCGGGGCCGCGGGCAACGACATCCTCTTTGGAAAGGGCGGCGACGACGGGTTGGCCGGCGGCTCCGGCTTCGATACGCTCATGGGCGGAAGCGGCGCCGACCGCTTCATCTTCACCCCCGGCACCGTGCAGACCGCTGACGTCATCGGGGACTTCGATTACGCCGAGGGAGACCGCATCGACCTCAGCGCCTTCGGCGTCACGTCCGACCAGCAGGCCGACAGCCGGGTTCATGTCGAGCAGCATGGCACGGCAGCGACTTTGGCGCTGGATGGTGTGGACATCGCGGTGCTGCTGAACACGGCCTCGGACCAGTTCACCAGCGATTGGCTGCTTTAGGCCCCGCTGTCGCGACGAGCCGCGGCGGCGTGACAGCGCCGGGCGAGGGCGGTCAGCTCGACACAGCCCCAACTGCCGCGATCGTTGAGGTGGCGCGTCAGGTCCTCGGGAATGGCGCTGGTGCCGAGATGGGCGCCGCTGATGGCGCCGGCCATGGCGGCGGTGGTGTCGACGTCGCCGCCGGGGAAAATCGCCGTGGCGATGGTTTTCACGTAATCCTCGGGCGAACGCAGGAAGGCGTAGAGCGCCCACAGGACGCTGCCGACGACGAAGGCCGAGATGCCCCCGCGCCAGTGGCTGTCGACCCCCGGCGGCAGCCCGGCGCGGGCGATCATCTGCGCCGCCTCGCTCTCGGGCAGGGTGATCCAGGCCTCCAGTTGCCGCAGGTTCGATGCCACCGTCGGCTCGATCTCGATGGTCATCCGGCGCAAGGCCGCCAGGAAGCCCGCCGGCTCGATCCGGTCCTGTGCAGCGGCAAAGGCGGCAGCGCCGGCGATGGCAATCGCCCCCGCCGAACAGCGCGGATCGGCGTGGGTGATGCGACCCTGGTCACGGGCGGCGCCCACCATCGCCGCGGGCCGGCCGGCGAAGAACAGCCCGATGGGGGCGGCGCGCATGGCGCTGCCGTTGCCGGCGGCAGGCGGCGGCGTGCCCGCCTCGTCCCAGGGAATGCCGGCCAGCAGACGTTCGGCGGCCGCGCTGGTGGTGCGGCCCTGGCCGACGATGCGCCCCTCGCCGAACAGCGCGGCGATGCGTCCGGCGTAGTCGACGGGATCGAACCGGCCCCGGGCCACCAGGCTTTGCATCAGTTCGCGCGCCATCTGCGAGTCGTCGGAGTACTGGCCGAAGGCGAACTCGCTGCGCCGGCGGGTCGGCACGCGTCGCGCCAGCACCACCTCCTGGGCATAGGCGGAGCACAATGGCGGCGCCTCGCCTTCGACGACGAAGCCCAATGCATCGCCCAGGCATTGGCCCAGCAGGCTGCCCACGAAGCGATCGGCACCCGGAAGCATCAGCCTCTCCCGCCCTCAACCTCGAACTCGGCGACGACCGGCGCGTGATAGGCCTCGGGCGAACCGCGCACCATCAGCGGCGAGACCAGTTCGTCACCCAGCGTCTCGTTGTGGATTTCGCTCCTCAGGTAACAGCCGAGAAGCGTTCTGGATGCCAGGATATGATCGAGCATGATCTTTCGACCGCGATGGATCACCGAAAAGCGCTGCGAATCCGGGACCGACCGTTCCAACGGTACCAGCATTCTGGCCGCCAAGTGGCCGTTGCCGGTGTCCTCTTCGTCACCGCGGATGGTGCGTACCGGCGCCTCGGCCTCCTCGCAGTTGAAGTCGCCGCATACCGCGATCAGCGCCTCCGGGTCCTCGTCGAAGATGCGTTCGACGGCCAGGCGCACCTCCAGCGCCTGCCCTGCGCGCTTGACCGCCGCGAGGAAAAAGCCCTCGGCCCAGCCGCCCACCGTCTTCCACACACCCTGTCCGGCCTTTTGCCCCGACAGGAAGGCGGCACGCGGCGCCCGCAGATGGATATTGAGGACATGAAGGACGCGGCCGTCGCCGAGTTCCAGCGTGGCATGCAGCAGTGGTCGGTCCCATTCGACCGCTTGCGGGGCCGACGATGCTGGTTGTTCGGTCACCGGCTTGTAAAGCGGCGGGGGCACCAGATGATGCCAGATCTGCCGGTGCGATCGGATGGGCAGACGGCTGAGGATGACGAGGTTGTGATGGTCGGCGGGGCGCTCGCCGCCCCGGCTGAATGACCACGCGCGGTGAAAACCGGCATACTCGCTGCCGGCCAAGAGGCGATCCAGGCAGGCCAGTTCGCGTTGATGCATGCCGCGGACCGACTGGGCATTGACCTCCTGGAGGCACAGCACGTCGGCGCGCAGGCGCTGCAGCTGCGGGCGCAGCACGCTGATCCGATCGCTGAAGTCGATCGAGCGCGAGCGGTCATCGAGGTTTTCCAGGTTGAATGTGGCGATGCGCAGGGTCGGCCCCTCACAGCAGCTTCCCCCCGAATCTGTGGCCGGCGCCGCGTTCGTTTCAACTGCCGCCTCGCAAGATATCTCGCGCCGCCGACGGCCCGCGACATTGGATGCAGGCGATATCGCCAGCGCTTGCCGTGTGAGGCGAAACAGCTATAGTCGGGTGTTGTAACAGCAGAGCATGAATGGTTGTGGTCGCTAGGCAGAGTGGGACGAGTATCGCCGTCAAATCCGTGGATTGCCATCGGGTCCGGGCCAGCCAAGTACATGGCAACTACATGGCATCGTCATGCCTACCGGCCTCGGGAAGAACTCGCGCGGCTGGCGGGATCCGGTGGAGTGGCCGACGCGATGGCCGATAGTGGCGTGGGGATGAGATGACCAGCGATCACAAGCTCTTTACCGCACAGATGCAGCGATTGCGCACCGGGGCGCAGCGCAATGGCGCCATCGCGCCCGGCCCGGGTGAGGTGAGCAACCGCGAGGTGCTGCAGGCCATCAACGGCCTACGCGATGATATCCGTGCGATGGCCAACATCCTGCGGCCCGAAGAGCCGCCGCCGAGCGAGAAGCCCGAGGAGATCGCTTCGCTCGAGCGGGAAAGGGCCGAGGTCGGCCTGTTGCGAACCGAGCTGCGCGCCCTGGCCAATTCCATCCAGCAGACGAAGGTCGAGATCGCGGCGCTTCGCCCCAAGGACAAAAACGAGGACGACCGCCTGGTGGCGGTGACCTTCGAGCTGGATGCGATCGTCACCGCCACCGAAGGGGCGACACAGGGCATCCTGGATGCCGCCGAGAGAATCGACCATCTGGCGGCCAGCGTGCGCTCTCACGCAAAGGATAGTTTCGTTCAGGGGCTGGTCGATGAGATGCGCGAACAGATCATCACCATCTTTGAAGCCTGCAACTTCCAGGACATCACTGGCCAGCGCATCACGAAGGTGGTGAACACCCTGAAATATGTCGAAGAGCGCATCAATGCGATGATCGACATCTGGGGCGCGGACAGCTTCCACGACCTGCCTGCCAAGAGCGAGTCGCCGGATCAGGACGAGGACTGGGAAAAGCAACTGCTCAACGGCCCGCAACTCGACAATCAGGGCATCAGCCAGGACGAGATCGACAAACTCTTCGGCTGAACGGCGGTGGACGATGGAGCGCGGAGCTCCAGCCCCGCAAAAGGGATGCGGACCTGGCGGTCCGTGCTCCATCGGTTTGCACGACGGCCGTTGAAAATCATTGAACTGGCGCCACCCGTCGTGGCTTCATTACCCGCCCGCGCGGGCGGCCGTCTATTGGGGGCACTACCGCAAGAATAATGACGGTATAGGTCAGCCTGCCCGGCAGGCGTGGAGAGGGAGTGGATATTTGAGCAGCGCGATCAGTGCGCCGGCCGCCAGCCGGCTGTTGTTGTCCGGCAACGAAGCCATTGCCCGGGCGGTGTGGGAGGCTGGCACCGTCGTCGCCGCCGCCTACCCGGGGACTCCCTCCACCGAGATCCTCGAAACCCTATCCTTTTTTCAGGACATCGACACCCATTGGGCGCCGAACGAGAAGGTGTCGCTCGAGGTGGCCATCGGCGCCTCGCTGGCCGGGGCCCGCGCCTTCTGCGCCATGAAACACGTGGGCGTCAACGTCGCCGCCGATGCCCTGATGTCGCAGACCCTGGCCGGTGTCCAGGGTGGGCTGGTGATCGCCGTCGCCGACGACGTCGGCCTGTCGTCGTCGCAGAATGAGCAGGATTCGCGCTACTGGGGGCGCTTCGCCCATATCCCGGTGCTCGAGCCGGCGGACGCGCAGGAAGCCTACGACATGGCGCGGGCGGCCTTCGACCTGTCCGAGCGCTTCGATACGCCGGTGCTGCTGCGCCTCACCACGCGCGTCTGCCACGTGAAGTCGGTGTGCACGGTCGGCGAACGGCGGCCACGCCCGGCCACCGGCTTCACCATCGATGCCAACCGCTGGGTGCTGGTGCCGTCAACCGCCAAGCGCCGCCTGCCGACGCTGTTCAAGCGCGACGAGGAACTGGCCCAATACACCGAAACCTGCGAGCTGACCCGGCTCGAGGACGGCAGCGACAAGCGCATCGGCTTCGTCGCCTCCGGTCCCGCCGCCCTGGCGGTGCGCGAGGCCTATCCCGACGCGCCGATCCTGAAGCTCGGCCTCTCGCACCCGGTGCCGTTCGACCGCGTGCGGGACTTGGCCGGCCAGGTCGACAAGCTGGTGATCGTCGAGGAGACCGAGCCGCTGGTCGAACGCGAGCTGAAGGCAGCCGGCATCGATTGTGCCGGCAAGGACATCCTGCCGAGGACCGGCGAGCTCGCCTTCGACATCGTGCGCACGGGCGTGCGCCGCTTGCTGGGCGAGGAAAAGGCCGCCGACCCGCTGGCCGGCGCCGACGTGTTTCCGCGCCCGCCGACGATGTGCGTCGGCTGCCCGCATCTGCCGCCCTATTACGTCCTCGCGCGACTGCGCAAGGAGGTGCTGATCTCGGGTGACATCGGCTGCTATACCCTGGGCGCTGGCCAGCCGTGGAATGCCCTCGACACCACCATCTGCATGGGCGCGTCGATGGGCGTGGCGCTGGGCATCGAGAAGGCCAAGAAATTCGGCGACGCCGACAAGGACAAGGCGGTCGTCGCCGTCATCGGCGATTCGACCTTCCTGCACATGGGCATGCAGGGCCTGCTCGACATCGCCTACACCGGCGGCAACGTCACGGTCATGCTGCTCGATAATGGCACCACGGCCATGACCGGCGGCCAGGAGCATGCCGGCACCGGCCGCGACATCCGCGGCAAGGACGCGCCGCGCATCGACTTCGTCAAGCTGGTCGAGGCGCTGGGCGTGCGCAAGGAACGCATCCACGTCGTCGATCCCTACGAATTGCCGACGCTGATGAAGACCGTGCGCCAGGAGATCAAGGAACCCGAGCCCTCGGTGATCATCACCAACAAACCCTGCGTGCTGATCGACAAGCACCAGAAGCTGACGCCGTTCAAGGTCGACGACGACAAGTGCACCGGCTGCTCGAGCTGCCTGCGCGTCGGGTGTCCGGCGATCCTGGTGCGCAAGCGCGAGACGGAGACCCTGTCCAACGGTAAGCAGAAGGTGTTGAATTTCGTGACCATCGACACCGATTTCTGTACCGGCTGCACCCTGTGCGTGAAGACCTGTGGCCCGGACGCCATCGTCCATGCGGCGCCGGTCCATGCCGCCAGCCAGTTGACGGCGAAGACCCTGGGCCAAGGAGTGGACGCATGAGCGGCACCTCATTCGAAACCACCGACGTCCTCGTCGTCGGAACCGGCGGGCAGGGCGTCCTGACCGCCTCGGAAATCCTCGCCGAGGCGGCGATCGCCAAGGGCTGGGACGTCAAGAAGACGGAAGTCGCCGGCATGGCGCAGCGTGGCGGTACCGTCAGTTCGCACCTGCGCTTCGGCGCCAAGGTGCTGGCGCCGGCGATCACGCCGGGCACCGCCGACCTGATGCTGGCGTTCGAGGCCGCCGAGGCCTTGCGCTGGGTGCACTGGCTGCGCCCCGACGGCATGGCCGTGGCCAATAGTCAGAAGATTGTGCCGCCGGTGGTGTCCACCGGCCTGTTCCAGTACCCCGATGACCCGGTGGCGCAGATGCGCGCGAAGCATGCGCGTGTCTTTTCCCTCGATGCCGCATCGGTGGCGGTGGAGGCCGGCGGCAGCACCCGGCTCGCCAACACCGTCATGCTGGGGGCGGCGGCCGATTTCCTGCCGTTCGGTGCCGAGCTGCTGCTAGAGTGCATGCTGCGGCGCTTCGCCAAGCGCCCGGACATGGCCGACGCCAATCGCAAGGCGTTCGAGGCCGGGCGCCAGGCGTCGAAAGCGATGGCCGCCGCGGTCGCCTGAGCATACAACATCAAGCGGGCGGGGGTTGCCTGCCCGCTTGCCCGCTTGGCTTGGTCGTCGAGGAGATGGCAATGCGAGCACTGGTGGCGGCGATGATGGTGGTCGGCCTGCTGGCCCTGCCGGCCCGAGCCGAACCGTCGGATCAACAGACGCCGGAGGAACTGCTGGGCGATGCCGGGCAAAAGTTCCTGCAGGCCTTGCAGATGATGCTGATGGCTATCCCGCAGTACGCTGCGCCCGAGATCAACGAGAACGGCGACATCATCATCCGCCGCGTCCGTCCCGACGACGAACCCGCGCCGCCGCCGACCACACCGGGCAGTCCGGCCAAGCCGATCCAGACGAGCACTTAGACTAGAGCGCGCCGCTGAGCCGCTATATGAAGCGCGGACCTCCAGGTCCGCACGCGGAATGCGGAGCTGGAGCTCCGCGCTCTGGGCAGCCCACCAGCGGCGCCGCCGCCACCCACCACTGCGGATAAGTGGCTGCCACCGCCGCCGCGGCGGATTCCGCCGCGTGCCGTTCGGCGAACAGGGCGAAGCAGGTGGCGCCACTGCCGGACATGCGCGCCATGAGACTGCCGGGGCAGCGTTGCAGGGCGGCCAGGGCATCGCCGATGACCGGTGCCAATGACAGCGCCGGGGCGGTGAGATCGTTGTGGCGCGCTGCCAGCGCCTCGGTCAGGGCTACGGCATCGGCCGGGGCCTCGGTCAACGGGGCGGGCGGCGAAAATGCCCCACCGCGCGCCTTGAACACTGCCGGCGTGGATACACCGACTCGCGGATTGACCAGAACCAGCCATGCCGGCGGCAGCGTCGGCGCGTCGGCGAGGCCTTCACCGACGCCGCTGACGGCGGTGGCGCGGCCGCGCAGGCATACCGGGACATCGGCGCCCAGGCCGAGGCCGAGGCGCATCAGGTCCGACTCCGACACCGACAGGCGCCACAGCGCGCACAAACCGCGCAAGGCCGCGGCGGCGTCGGCCGATCCGCCGCCAATGCCGGCGGCGACCGGCAGGCGTTTGGTCAGGCGAATGGCGGCATTGGCCGGTACACCAGCCATCTCGGCCAGACGCCGGGCGGCGCGCAGGACGATGTTGTCCGGCTCGGCCGCCAGCGCGACGGCGGTCGGGCCCTCGATCGTCAGCGACAGCCCGTCGGCGGCAGTGATGTCGAGATCGTCGTGGACGCCGGCGAAGGCAACTAGGCTGTCGAGCAGATGGTAGCCGTCGTCGCGCTTGCCGACCACGTGCAGATACAGGTTGACCTTGGCCGGCGCCGCGATGCCGATGCTGCTGTCGGCGCGGCGCACGATGCCGCCATCGGCCGGTGTCACCGCAGGGTGCCGGCCGCGTTGGCGGCGGCGGTGGTGCCGGGAACCGGGGTGGTCGCAAGCTTCTCGCGGATCGAGTCGATCAATTTGTCCTCGGTCGCCACCGACAGCGCCCGCTGCCAATGGTACCGCGCCTCTTCGATGCGCCCGACCTTGGCCAAGGCGTCTCCAAGATGATCGTTGATCGTCGCGTCGCCGGGGCGCAGCTCCGCCGCGCGCTCCAATTGGACGACGGCGTCGTCGTGTTCGCCGAGCTGGAAGAGCACCCAGCCCAGGCTGTCGACGATATAGCCGTCGTTCGGGCGCAGTTCGACCGCCTTTTCGATCATCCGCCGCGCCTGCGGCAGGTTGATACCCTTTTCGACCCAGCTATAGCCGAGATAATTCAGCACGTGCGGCTGGTCGGGCTCCAGCTCCAGCGCCTTCAGCAGATCGTTTTCCGCCCGCTGCCATTGGCCGGAACGCTCCAGGCTGATGCCCCGGCTGTAGTAGACCGGCCAATAGCGGATGTCGTCGGCGTCGATGCGCGCGACGGCGGTGTCGTAGGCCTGGACGGCTTCGCCATAGCGCTCGTGCTTGCGCAGCAACTCGCCCGCGGCCACCAACGGATCGGGGCTTTCCGGCTGTTTCTGGGAGAGCTTGCGCAGCCGGAGGATGGCAGCTTCGGTGTCGCCGAGGGTGTCCTGATTGGCCGCCATGCGCATCTGCACCGAGGGCCATACCGCGGCGTCCGCGGCGATGCCGCCATAGACGGCGTTGGCATCGGCCAGGCGCCCTTCCGCCTGCAGCGTGTCGGCGAGCAGCAATTGGGCCAACGGAAAGTCCGGCTGGAGATCGAGGGCTAGGCGGGCGAAGGCCTTGGCCGCATGGGTGGCATTTCCCTGACGCACCGTCGTCGCGGCGGCGAACAACGATTCGGCGAGCCCAGCCTTGGCCGAACCGATCAGGCGCGGCGCTGCGGTGTCGGTGGCCAACGCCGCCTCGGTGTCGAACAGCGCCGATTCGGGATGCAGTCGCGCGAACGCCGCGTAAAGCTGGCGCGCGTCGTCGTTGCGGCCCTGACGCTGATAGAAGCCACCGACCGCCTGAACGGCGCGAATGGTCATCCCGGCGGGCGTGCTGACGGTGCTGCGATAATATTCTTCGGCGCCTTGGTCCCGCCCGGCCAGATCCAGGATCAGGCCGGAGTGGAAATCGTGCAGGGTGACCAGGTGGCTGTTGTCAGCCAGCGGTGACAATTGCGCCAGCGCCTTGTCGGTCTTGCCTTGCCCCACTTGCATCCAGGCCATCAGCAGCGGGCTGATGTAAGCGTTGATGCCCCGCCGCGGCAGGGCTGCTGCGCGCTGCTCGCCAGCGGCGAAATCACCGGCCTTGGCGGCGCGCACCGCCAACAGGATGGTGGCTAGCGAGGCGTCCGGGTCGTAGTTGACCAGCCGCTTCGCCAGTTCCGTAGCCTCGTCCAGGCGCCCTTCCGCCGCCATCAGCATGAAGGCACGCTGCAGCAGCTCGGTATTGTCGGCGTCCTTGGCCAGGGCGCTCGTATAGTGGTTGGCGGCCGTGCCGCCTTGATGCTGGGCCTGGGCGTGCAGGGCGGCCAGGTAATTGCCCGAGGCCGACGACCCAGGGGCAATGGCATTGCCCATGCGCGTCGCATCGGCCGGCTGGCTGCCCCATTCGCCATCGCTGGCACAGGCCGTGGCCGAGACGACCACGGCCGCACACAGGCTCAGGCGGCGGAGAAAGCGAGACCCCGATTTCGACATCACAGGCTCCAAAGGTCCCCTAGAGAGGCAGCGGCTTACATGTTGGGGTAGTTCGGCCCGCCACCGCCTTCCGGCACGACCCAGTTGATGTTCTGGGTGGGATCCTTGATGTCGCAGGTCTTGCAGTGCACGCAGTTCTGCGCGTTGATCTGCAGCCTGGGGCCACCGGCATCCTCGACGATCTCGTACACTCCGGCCGGACAATAGCGCTGCTCCGGCGCCGCATACAATGCGAGATTCACCGAAATCGCCACCGACGGATCCTTGAGCTTGAGATGCGCCGGCTGGTCTTCCTCATGATTGGTGTTCGAGATGAACACCGAGGACAGGCGATCGAAGCTGATCTTGCCGTTGGGCTTCGGATATTCGATGCGCGGCGCTTCCGACGCCTTCTTCAACTGGGTATGGTCAGGCTTGTGATGGAAGGTCCACGGCGCCTTGCCGCGGAATACATAGGTGTCGACGGCCGAATAGGCGATGCCGCCCCACAGCCCCCAATGGAACGACGGGCGGATGTTGCGCGAGCGGTGCAACTCGTCCCAAACCCAGGAGTGCCTGAGGGTTTCCGGGTAGGACACCGCCTCGACCGGGCCGGCGGGCTCGCCGGCCAGGCTGGCGAACACCGCCTCGGCCGCCAGCATGCCCGACTTCATCGCCGTGTGGGTGCCCTTGATCTTCGGCACGTTGAGGAAGCCGGCGGCGTCGCCGACGATCAGGCCGCCGGGGAAGGTCAGCCGCGGAATCGACTGGAAGCCGCCTTCCGACAGGGCGCGGGCACCGTAGGCGATGCGCCGGCCGCCCTCGAAGAAGTCGCGCACCGCCGGATGCGTCTTGAAACGCTGGAACTCCTCGAACGGGCTCAGCCACGGGTTCTCGTAGTCGAGGCCGACGACGAAGCCGACCGCCACCTGGTTGTTTTCCAGATGATAGAGGAACGAGCCGCCGTAGGTCTTGGTGTCGAGCGGCCAGCCGACGGTATGGACGATCAGGCCCGGCTTGTGCTTGGCCGGATCGATCTCCCACAGTTCCTTGATGCCGATGCCGTAGGTCTGCGGATCGCAGTCCTTGCGCAGCTGGAACCTGTCGAACAGGGTCTTGGTCAGCGAGCCGCGGCAGCCCTCGGCAAAGATGGTCTGACGCGCCAGCAGCTCGACGCCCGGGGTATAGTTGCCCGTCGGCTCGCCGTCCTTGCCGATGCCCATGTCGCCGGTGGCGACGCCGCGCACCGCGCCGGTGTCGTCATACAGCACCTCGGCGGCGGCGAAGCCGGCGAAGATTTCGACACCCAGGGCCTCGGCCTGCTCGCCCAGCCAGCGGCACAGATTGCCCAGGCTGGCAATGTAGTTGCCCTCGTTGTGCATCTGCGGCGGCGTCGGCAATTTGACGGACTTGGCCTCGGTGAGGAACAGGAAGCGGTCTTCACGCGCGGCGGTGACCAGCGGCGCGCCGCGGTCGCGCCAGTCGGGGAACAGCTCGTTCAGGGCGCGCGGCTCGATCACCGCACCCGACAGGATGTGCGCCCCAACCTCGGAGCCCTTCTCGATGACACAGACCGAAAGCTCGCGGCCGCTTTCCGCCGCCAACTGACGCAGCCTGATCGCCGTGGCCAGGCCGGACGGCCCGGCACCGACGACGACGACATCGAATTCCATGGATTCGCGTTCCACGCTGATCGTCCTCTTCCCTTTTCTGGGGCAAATCGATGGTTCTATAGCATGGCATCGGGGCTGTTGCGACTGCGAACCGCAGTGTTAGGCTGCGGGCCATGAGCGAGAATCCGGGTCTGCACGAACTGCTACGCTGGTATGTCGACGCGGGCATCGACGAGACGATCGGCGAGCGGCCTATCGACCGCTATCAGGTGCGGGTGTCGCCAACCGCCGTGGCCATGGTGCCGGCACGTGCGCCCGTTGCCGCGCCGGCCGCCCCTGCCGCCGCCCCGCCGCCCGCGCCGCCGCGACGGCGACAGACGGCCCCCACCCTGGAGGCGCTGCGTGAAGCCATCGAGTCGTTCGATTGTCCGCTGAAACGCGGCGCCACCCGAACCGTGTTCGCCGACGGCAATCCGCGGGCGCCGGTCATGGTCATCGGCGAGGCCCCGGGCGCCGACGAAGATCGCATCGGCCTTCCCTTCGTCGGCGCTTCCGGCAAGCTGCTGGACCGCATGCTGGCGTCGATCGGCCTCGACCGCGCCAGCAACGTCTACATCACCAATATCGTCAACTGGCGCCCACCGGGGAATCGCAAGCCGACGCCCGCCGAGATCGAGGCGTGCCTGCCCTTCATCGAGCGGCACATCGAACTCGTCGCTCCCGAAATATTGGTCCTTTGCGGCGGCGCCGCGACCTCGGCTCTGCTGGCCTCCCACGAACCGATCAGCCGGATTCGCGGTCGCTGGTTCGAATACACCTCTCCGGGGCTGCCGCACCCCATAAATGTCATAGCCACGTATCACCCGGCCTTCCTGCTGCGCACGCCCGGCCAAAAACGCGAGGCGTGGTGCGACCTTCGGGCGATTCGCAAGCGCTTGGATCAGGGGCTCGCTAGGTCGAAAGGCGACGCCGGCAATCCTACCTAGACGGGATTGCCTCTTGCGCCGATGGCAAAGCCGATGAATAAAAGCGCACATGGGTATCAGGAAAACCGATGGAAGGTGCCCTCGGCCATTCCGGGCAGGGGCGCTTACCGCGGCGGTCATCATCGCCGTTGGGGCGCCAGTTCCGGCGATGGCCGACACCGTCACCTCGCGGGACATCACGGCCGTCACCGCGTCGATGAGCGTCGGCTCGGGCCGTATCGGGCGCAGGGCCTCCCCTCCTGCGATTCTGGGCGATGCCGATGTCGCCCTCTACGAAAATATCTTCGATCTGCAGCGACGCGGCCAATGGGCGCTCGCCGATCGCGAGCGGGCCAAGCTCAGCGATGAGGTACTCGATGGCTACATCCTGGCGCAGCGCTATCTTCATCCGTTGTACAAGGCGCGCTTCGACGAGTTGAAGGCGTGGATGGACGAGTATGCCGACCATCCGGCGGCGACCGACATCCACCGGCTGGCCAAGCAGCGGATGGGCGAGGGCGGCGGTAAGCTGAAACGGCCGGTTCGCCAGCGCGCCGCCGGTTCGGTCATGCTCGCGGGCGAAGGTGCCTCCAGTTGGGAGGCCATCGCCTTCGAGAGTGGCGGGCACCTCGATGCCAAGGGGCGATCAAAGCTGCGCGGCCTTGAAGCGCGATTCCACTCGCTGATCAAACGCGGCGAGCTCACGGCCGCTGCCGAAATGCTGAGCGCGCCGGAACTGACGCGGCTCGCCGACAAGGCCGATCTGGATGCGATGGCCGCCGTCCTTGCCAACCGCTACTTCAGCGACGGCAACGATTCGCGCGCCTTGGCCTTGGCGCTGCCGGCCGCGGAGCGATCGGGCGACGTGTTGCCGCAGGCGCATTGGACGGCAGGACTTGCCCAGTGGCGCTCCGGCCGGCCGGCGCACTCACGTCGCCACTTCGAGGCAGTGGCCAATGCCGATGGCTCGCCGTGGATGGTTTCCGCCGGTGCATACTGGGCAGCGCGCGCCAACCTGCTGGCCCAGCGGCCCCAGGTGGTCAACCACTGGCTGGAAATTGCCGCGAGCCAGCCGCGCACCTTCTACGGGCTGCTGGCTCGTCGCGCCCTCGGCCTGCCGATCAGCTTCACCTGGGAAGCGACGCCGTTCACCGACGTCGATGCCGACGTCGTGCGACGGACCCCGGCGGGCCGGCGTGCCCTGGCCCTGCTGCAACTCGGCAAGCATGCCCAGGCTGAGGAGGAAATGCGGCGGCTCGCCCCTGCCGCGACGCCGGCCTTGGCCCGCGCTATGCTGGCACTGGCCAATATCGCCGAGATGCCGGAATTGACCCTTGTCCTGGGCGAGGCGGTCGCCGCGCATGATGGCCGCTATCACGACAATGCCGATTTCCCGGTCCCCGCCTGGACGCCGTCCAATGGCTGGACGGTCGACCGCGCCCTGGTTCTGGCCTTTGCCCGCCAGGAATCTGGCTTCGACCCGCGGGCGAAGAGCCCGGCCGGCGCCGCAGGCCTGATGCAACTGATGCCGGCGACGGCGCGGCATCTGGCCGGCGGGTCCGTCAGCGCCGAGAAATTGTTCGATCCCCGCTACAATCTCGCTCTCGGCCAATCCTACATCGAGCGCCTGTTGGCGGACCCGGTGATCGACGGCAACCTGTTCAAGCTCGCGGCCGCCTACAACAGTGGCCCCGGCAATCTCGGCCGCTGGCTGGACAGGATGAATCACCACGATGACCCGCTGCTGTTCATCGAAAGCATGCCCTCGCGTGAGACCAGGGGATTCGTCGAGAACGTGATGACCAATCTCTGGGTCTATCGCGCGCGCCTAGGGCAACCGATGACCTCGCTCGACGCGGTAGTCGCCGGCGACTGGCCGCTCTACGACGAGCGCGACGGCCGGGGAGCAAGGATGGTCAAGGCCAAAAGCCGGTAGTGCCGCGCGCGCCGGCCCGCCTCAATAGGGTACGGTGCTGCCGATCACCCCGCCGAGCGCGGCGCCACCGGCGGTAGCGGCCAACTGCCCGGTTCCGCTGCCGACCTGCGCGCCGAGCAGGCCGCCGACGGCGGCGCCGGCAAGGGTCCCCAGTGGATTGGGTCCGCGGCGAGAATACGTGGAGCTGTGGTAGGTCGGATAATAGCCCTGTTGGTAATAGGGCTGAGAGCTCGGATAATAGCCCTGCCGATATGGCTGATAGCCGTAGCCGCCGGCATAGGAGGGCTGGGAATAGCCGCCGCTGTAGCCGCTGTAGTAGCCGGTACCGTAATAGGGGTCGTAGCCGTACGGGGCCACGCATGCGGCCAAGCCGCCGAGTAACGGCAGCGTGAACAACAGGCGCGACAGTTTCATGAGTGCCTCCTTCGCCGCGAGGATGTCATCGGCGCGCCCGGCGCGGCGAGGCCAGATGCTCGGGTGCCGGCATCTGGCGGCTCGGGCGCATCTCGCCGTCCATGAGCTTGCGCAGTCGGCGCCGCGCCCGTGACAGGCGCGACTTGACGGTGCCCATCGGAACGCCGAGCGCCGCCGCCGCATCCTCGTATTGCATGCCTTCCAAGCCAACCATCAGCACGACCTGACGCTCCTGCTCGGGCAGGCTCTCGAACGCCTGCGCCAGGTCCTTGAGGGTGACGCTGTGATACTGGCGGGCGGGGCAGGATACCGAGGCATGCTCGTCCAGCAGCGGCACCACGGTGGCGATCGAGCCGTGTCGCAAATACTGGTTGATATAGAGGTTGTGCAGAATCGTGAACAGCCAGGCCCGCAAATTGGTGCCCTGCCGCCACAGATGTTCACGGGAAATTGCGCGCTCCAGGCAATCCTGGACTAAATCTTCCGCGTGAATGGAGTCGCGAACAAGTACACGAGCATATCGACGAAGATTCGGAATATGCTCGGAAACCATGTTCGAGAATTCCGCCATATGCTTCACCTTCCATGCGGGGTTTTCGACGGCGCCTGGGCAGCGGTCTATTCCGCCATGACCATGGGAGAAGCGCGAATTTCATACCCCATGGCTTTCCCCGAGAGGTGTGCCTAGGGGCCAATGGATAGAAGATGGGCTGAGGGGGTATGTCGGCGGCATCATATGGGGCGCCGCCATTTGCTGCCGTCGACGCGGCGGTTGACCACGCCGCGTATCGGTTAGGAGCGCCCATGCCGTCGCTGTTCGCCTGAGGGACTTTCCGGGCGCATGCGCGCGGAAGTCTTC
Organism: Rhodospirillaceae bacterium; assembly: GCA_036675815.1. Taxonomy (GTDB): domain Bacteria; phylum Pseudomonadota; class Alphaproteobacteria; order Rhodospirillales; family Magnetospirillaceae; genus JAKFEE01. The sequence continues at coordinate 64,457 of JAKFEE010000058.1, read as the reverse complement.
GACGCCTCCGTGCTTTCAAAACCGAGGACGTTTTCTTGGCTATTGCGCGCGTGCTCGGGCGTACTTCTAGATGTCGGCGTAGGAGACTTGCCACCTATCTCCCTGTACCTCGCCGAGGTGCCATTGCAGGCGTTTTCGACCAGTGCGCACCCGCCGCGCCCCGAACGACGCGCCATAGGCCTTGCCGATGGTCTGGCCTTGCTCGATCTGGGAACCAGCGCCAAATGGCGGTTGTTTGGACATCGAGGAGGCGAGGCGGGGCGGCCATGGGCGGAGCACGCAGGGGCAGTGACGGGTGCATCAGGCAAAAGGCGCGGCGGTGACGCCGCCGTCGCCAGCGGCCTTGCAGGCGCGCTTCGCCGCGGTACGCCGGGCTACCGAGCGGCTGACGGCGACGCTGTCGGCGGAGGACCAGGTGGTGCAGTCCATGCCCGAGGCCAGCCCCACCAAATGGCATCTGGCGCATACGACATGGTTCTACGAGGCGTTCATCCTCGCGCCCCATCGGGGCGGCTATCGCGTGTTCCACCAGGATTTCGGCTACCTGTTCAACTCCTACTACGAGGCGGCGGGCCCGCGGCATCCGCGCCCGCGCCGGGGGATGCTGACACGCCCGAGCCTGGCCGAAATCCACGGGTACCGCCGGTATGTCGACGAGCATCTGGCCGTGCTGGTGGCGGAGGCCGATGAAGCCACATGGCAGACCGTCGCGCCGTTGATCGAGCTTGGGCTGCACCACGAGCAACAGCACCAGGAACTGATCCTGACCGACATCCTGCACGCCTTTGCCCAGAACCCCTTGGCGCCGGCGGCATTCCCCCTGGTCGAGGCGCCTCCCATCGTGGCGCCGTGCGATTTGGGGTGGTACGGCTTCGACGGGGGGCTTCGCCGCATCGGTTACGACGGCGGTGGCTTCGCCTATGACAACGAGGGGCCGGCGCATCTGGTGCACATCGAGCCGTTTCGCTTGGCCTCGCGGCTGATCACCTGCGGCGAGTTCCTGGCATTCATCGTCGACGGCGGCTATCGCGAGCCGCGACTATGGCTGGCGGATGGTTGGGCGGCGGTTGAGGCCCAGGGCTGGGAGGCGCCCCTGTATTGGCGCCGCCGCCAGGGCGAATGGTGGCAGATGACCCTGGCCGGCATGCTGCCGCTCGATCGGCAGGCCCCGGTGTGCCATGTCGGCTACTACGAAGCCGACGCCTTCGCGCGCTGGGCGGGGAGGCGCCTGCCGCTGGAGGCGGAATGGGAGGTGGCGGCGCGCACCGTGGCATGCCAGGGCAACTTCGCCGACGCCGGGGTGTATCGCCCGCTGGCGGCGCCGACGACCGGGCTGAGCCAGATGTACGGCGACGCCTGGGAATGGACGGCCAGCGCCTATCTGGCTTATCCCGGCTACCGCCCGCCTGCCGGCGCCATTGGCGAGTACAACGGCAAGTTCATGTGCAATCAGTTCGTGTTGCGGGGTGGTTCCTGCGCCACCGCCGCCGACCACATTCGTCCCACCTACCGCAATTTCTTCTATCCGGCGCAGCGTTGGCAGTTCAGCGGCATTCGGCTGGCGGAGGACGCATGAAGCCGGCGCAGCGGCCTCCGTCCAACGACTTCCGCGCGGCGATGCTGGCGGGGCTGTCGCGGCCGGAGAAGCGCATTCCGTGCAAGTATCTGTACGACGAGCGCGGCTCGCGGCTGTTTGAACGGATCTGCACCCTGCCGGAATACTACCTGACCCGCGCCGAGGTCTCGTTGCTGGGTCGGCATGCGCCCGAGATGGCCGTCCTTGCCGGGCCGGCCTGCCGCATCGTCGAACTGGGCGCCGGCTCGACGCTCAAGATCCGCATCCTGTTGTCGGCGTTGGACGTCGCCGTCTACGTACCGGTCGATGTGTCGCGCGACTATGTGCTCGACCAGGCGCAATCGCTCGGCGGTGATTACCCGCAGGTCGAGATCCTGCCGGTGTGTGCCGATTTCATGCGCGACTTGGCGCTGCCCCCCCACCGCGGCGGGCGTAGCGTCGGCTTCTTCCCCGGATCGACCATCGGCAACATGCAGCCGGGCGAGGCGCAGTCGTTCCTCGCGCGCCTCGCCCGATTGCTGAGGCCGGATGGCTTGCTTCTGATCGGCGTCGATCTCAGGAAAAGCCCGGCGCTGCTCCACGCCGCCTACAACGACTCCGCGGGCGTCACGGCCGCATTCAGCCGCAACGTGCTGGTGAGGGCCAACGATGAACTGGCGGCCGATTTCGATGTCGATGGCTTTGCCCATCGCGCCGAATGGGACGAGGCGCGTGGCTGCGTGGCCGTCCATCTCGTCAGCCGGCGCAACCAGACCGTGCACATCGATGGGCGATGGTTCCCGCTTGGCGCGGGCGAGGCCATCCACATCGAGGACTCTTACAAATACACCATCGGGGGGTTTCAGGCCCTGGCAGGTCGTGCCGGCTACGTGGCGGAACGGGTGTGGAGCGACGGTGCCTTCAGCATTCACTGCCTGCGTCCGGCCGGCACAGACATCGCCGATTAACGGCTGTTCGCCATCGCCGGCTAACGGCTGTTCGCCAAGGCACGCCCGATCAAGTCGTGGAGCTGATTGCCGTTGACCGGCTTGTGCAGGATGGGCAGGCCGCTGGCGGCGGCTTCGCGCAGGCGGTCGGCACCGGTGTCGCCGGTGACCAGGATGCCTGGGATGTGCAGGTGAAACGCCCCCTGAATCGCACGAATCGCATCGACGCCGGTGCGGCCGTTCTTCAGGCGGTAATCGGCGACGATCACGTCCGGCGCGCGCTGACGGCCGTGCAACTGTTCGAGCGCCTCGTCGGCCGAGCCGGCGGCGACCACCTCGTAACCCCAGCTTTCGAACAGCATCTGATACCCGACTAGGACAATGGCTTCGTCCTCGACGACGGCGATCAGGCCGGACCCCTCCTTTCCGGGATCGTCTCCCGATCCGTGCCACTCCCCGGTCGAACCACTCACCCGTGCCTCAATGCCAGTACGTACAGTTTCCAAGGCGACACACCATCACATGCAACCTCCTTATACTGCCCGGGGTCCACCCGTACGGAAATTCATCTGGGGTAATAGGGAAGGTATACCCAAAGGATAGGAGTAGAACCGGGGGTCGCGCGGACTGTTTGGCATGTCAGAGACAAACTGGGGCCCTCTCGATGGATATCCTGCGCATCATCGTCGCCATCATCCTGCCGCCGCTGGGAGTCTTTCTGCAAGTCGGCCTCGGCGGCCATTTTTGGCTGAACATCCTTTTGACGATACTCGGCTACATTCCGGGCATCATCCATGCGGTGTGGGTAATCCTGCGCTACCCGCGGCAGACCGCCCCCAGATACTGAGTCTCATAAATGGAACGGGGCCGCGCGTGGCGCGGCCCCTTATCCCATGGATGGCGCGGACTTAGAAGTCCATGCCGCCCATGCCGCCCATGCCGCCCATATCGGGCATGGCCGGCGCTTCCTTCTTGGGCTTCTCGGCGATCATCGCCTCGGTGGTGATGAGCAGGGCGGCCACCGACGCGGCGTCCTGCAGCGCGGTGCGCACCACCTTGGTCGGATCGATGATGCCCGACTTCAGCATGTCGGCGTATTCGCCGAGCTGGGCGTCGAAGCCCCAGTTGGCATCGCCCCTCTCGATCAGCTTGCCGGCAACCACGGCGCCGTCGAAGCCCGAGTTTTCGGCGATCTGCCGCACCGGCGCCTGCAGGGCGCGGCGGACGATGTCGACGCCGACCTTCTGGTCGTTGTTGGCGGTCTTGATGCTTTCGAGCGCCTTGAGGGCGTAGAGCAGCGCGGTGCCGCCGCCCGGGACGATGCCTTCCTCGACCGCGGCGCGGGTGGCGTGCAGGGCGTCGTCGACGCGATCCTTGCGCTCCTTCACCTCGACCTCGGTGGCGCCGCCGACCTTGATCACGGCCACGCCGCCGGCCAGCTTGGCCAGGCGTTCCTGCAGCTTCTCGCGGTCGTAGTCCGAGGAGGTCTCCTCGATCTGCGCCTTGATCTGCTTGCAGCGCGCCTCGATGTCGGCCTTGCCGCCGGCGCCATCGACGATGGTGGTGTCTTCCTTCGTGATGGTGATCTTCTTGGCGGTGCCGAGCATGTCGAGCGTGACGCTCTCCAGCTTGATGCCGAGATCTTCGGAGATGACCTGACCGCCGGTGAGGACGGAGATGTCTTCCAGCATCGCCTTGCGACGATCACCGAAACCCGGCGCCTTGACGGCGGCAACCTTGAGGCCGCCACGCAGCTTGTTGACGACCAGGGTGGCCAGGGCCTCGCCCTCGACGTCCTCGGCGATGATCAGCAGCGGGCGCGACGACTGCACCACCGACTCCAGCACCGGCAGCAGCGGCTGCAGGCTGGCCAGCTTCTTCTCGTGCAGGAGGATATAGGGGCTATCCAGCTCCACGGTCATCTTTTCGGGATTGGTGACGAAATACGGGCTGGTGTAGCCGCGGTCGAACTGCATGCCTTCGACGACGTCCAGCTCGGTGTCGAGGCCCTTGGCCTCCTCGACCGTGATCACGCCCTCGTTGCCGACCTTTTCCATCGCCTGGGCGATCATGTCGCCGATGGTCTTCTCGCCATTGGCCGAGATGGTGCCGACCTGGCGGATCTCTTCCGAAGTCGAGACCTTCTTGGAGCGGCCCTTGACGTCGGCGACGACGGACTCGACGGCGAGGTCGATGCCGCGCTTCAGATCCATCGGGTTCATGCCGGCGGCGACGGCCTTGGTGCCCTCGCGGACGATGGCCTGGGCCAGCACGGTGGCGGTGGTGGTGCCGTCACCGGCGAGGTCGTTGGTCTTCGACGCGACCTCGCGCACCATCTGCGCGCCCATGTTCTCGAACTTGTCGGCCAGTTCGATTTCCTTGGCGACGGTGACGCCGTCCTTGGTGATGCGCGGCGCGCCGAACGACTTCTCGATGACGACGTTACGGCCCTTGGGGCCCAGGGTGACCTTCACCGCATCGGCAAGGATGTCGACGCCACGCAGCATACGCGTGCGCGCGTCGGTCGAAAACTTTACTTCCTTAGCAGCCATAGCTCGATTTTCTCCCGGCTTAGCCGATGATACCCATGACGTCGGACTCCTTCATGATCAGGAGCTCCTCGCCGTCGATCTTGACCTCGGTGCCCGACCACTTCCCGAAGAGGATGCGGTCGCCCGGCTTGACGTCGAGCGGGACGATCTTGCCGTCCTCGCCGCGCGCGCCTGGGCCGACGGAGATGACTTCGCCCTGCTGCGGCTTTTCCTTGGCGGTGTCGGGGATGATGATACCGCCCGCCGTCTTCTCCTCGGACTCGAGGCGCCGGACCAGCACGCGGTCATGCAGCGGCCTGAACTTCATGCGAAAACCTCCGTTGAAGCGCTATTGGCTTGTCGGAGGGAGTGTCGTTAGCACTCCCGCCAAGTGAGTGCTAACGGTCTATTGAGGAGCATCGGCGGTGTCAAGAGGCATTGGCGCGACCGCGCAGGGCAGCATCAGGCCGTGCGGGGGTAAGACAATGACAATGCACGCATTTTGCCGAAAGGTTGGGCGGCCTGTCCGCTGCGCATAGACATCTTTGCCGATCGGCCACCCTCTCGGCGGAATCGTCAGCCGGAGCGTGGAGCTCCCAGCTCCGCAAAACACAGGCGGAGCCAGAGCTCCGCAGGTCCTAGTCTAGCCGGCAGGCCGCAGTTTCTTGACCTGTTCGGGCGTCGGCAGGACTTCGGCGCCATCGACATAACGCCAATCCACCATGACCGGCTTGCCGTCCCTGGTGGCGGTGCGACCGATCCAGGCGCCCATGGTCGACTGATGGTCGGCGGCGCGGAAGGTGATGGGGCCGATCGGCGAGTCGAAGGTCAGGCCTTCGAACGCGGCGACGATCTTGTCGGCATCGGTCGAGCCCGCCTTGTCGAGGGCGGCGGCGATGGCCTTGAACGTGGTGTAGCCGACCAGCGATCCCATCCGCGGCGATTCGCCGAACTTGTGCCGATAGGCATCGACGAAGGCCTTGTGGGCCGGCTGGCCACCCAGGGCGTACCAGGGATAGCCGGTGACGATCCAGCCTTCCGGCGCCTCTCTGCCCAGGGGCTCCAGGTATTCCGGCTCGCCGGTCAGCAGGCTGACCACGGCGCGATCCTTGAACAGGCCGCGCACTTGGCCCTCGCGCACGAACTTGGCGAGGTCGCCGGCGAAGGTGACATTGAAGATCGCCTCGGGGTCGGCGGCGGCGATGGCCTGGATGACCGGGCCGGGATCCAGCTTGTTGAGGGCAGGCCACTGCTCGGTGACGAACTCGACTTCGGGGCGCTTCGCCATCAGCAAGCGTTTGAAGTTGTCGACCGCCGACCGGCCGTATTCGTAGTCGGGGGCGACGATGGCCCAGCGCTTGGCCGGCAGCTTCGCTGCCTCTTCGACCAGGATTGACGCCTGCACGAAGGTGCTCGGCCTTAGCCGGAAGGTATAGCGGTTGCCTCGTGACCACGTCAGCGCGTCGCTCAGGGGCTCGGCGGCGAGGAAGGGAATGCGGCGCTGCTTGGCGACATCCGACACCGCCAACCCGATACTCGACAGGAGGGTGCCGGCGATCAACTGCACGCCTTCGCGCGCCATCAACTCGTTGACGACGGTGACCGCGTCACCGGGCCGGCCCCCGTCGTCGCGCGTGATCACGGCGAGAGGGCGGCCGTCGATGACTCCGCCCTTGGCGTTCACCTCCTCGACCGCCAACTGCCAGCCGTTGCGATAGGGAAGGGTGAAGGCGGGAAAGGTGGTGTAGCTGTTCAGCTCGCCCACCTTCACCGCGTCGGCGGCGCGTGCTAACCACGGCAGGGCCGCGGCCAGGATGGCTGCGGCGGCGAGAACGGGCCTGCACGTGGCCATCGGCGATCTCCTACTCGGCGGCGGCCCGCATGCCGGCGCTCTTCAGGCAATGGTCGATCCACTGGCGCGTCAGCTTCTCCTGGACCGTGTTCTGGCCAAGGCGTTGGTTCAGGCCGGGGAAATCGACCTTGTCCAGGGGCTGGTCCTGGTTGAAGCAGGAGAACACCACGGTGCGCTCGCCGGTCTCGGGGTCGATCTGCGGCTGCAGGCACTGGGCGCAAATCTCCTTCATCATGCACTGCATCGGCGAGTTGATGCTGCCGATGGCGACGTGCCCGGGCTTGAAGAACTCCTTCAATTGATCGTGCCGTGCCTGCGCCACGGCCGCCATCATGCGGTCCGAGCCGATGGCGATCACGCGATCGACCGTTTGCAGCGGGATCGGCTGCGCGCCCAATGCGCCCTCGGCATAGGCCTTCATCGCCAGGACGATGTTGCCGACGAAGCTCTTGTCCTGCGGCCGGTTCGGCTGCAACCCCGGGGCGAAGTCGGTGCACCAGACGATGGCGTCGGCCGCCGCCTCGATCTCCTCGACCTTGAAGCGGTCGATGGGTTGGCGATAACCGGCGAAATACAGAACCTTCGAGCCGGCGCGGCGCAGCGCCTGGCCGATCGAGAACAGCACGGCATTGCCTAGGCCGCCGCCGGCCAGCAGCACCGTCTCGCCCGCCGGGATCTCGGTGGGCGAGCCGGTCGGCCCCATCAGGATCACCGGCTCGCCGAGCTTGAGATGGGCGCAGAGATCGGACGAGCCGCCCATCTCGAGCACGATCACCGACACCAGTCCACGCTCGCGGTCGACCCAGGCGCCGGTCAGCGCAATGCCCTCCATCGCCAAGGTCGTGCCCTGCACCTTGGCCGCCAAGGTCTCGAAGTTCTGCAGCCGGTAGAACTGGCCGGGATGGAAGCTCCGTGCGGCCAGCGGCGCCCGCAGCACCACCTCGACGATGTTGGGCGCCAGGCGCTCGACGCTGTGGACGACGGCGCGCAGTTCGTCGTTCAGACGGGCGATCAGCTCGGGGCCGGTCGGCCCCTGGGCCGGCGTCCTGGCCAGCAGGCGGCTGATCACCGGGTAGCCCTGCTTGGCCGAGGCCATGGCGCTGACGACGTTGCCGGCATAGGACGGATGCAGGTCGCCGAGGAAACTCATCGACCGCCCGGCCTCGGCGTTGATCAGCACCTGCGGCTGGCCGGGCTTGCTGATGCGCTCGGGCCGCACCGGATTGCCCTCGTCATCGACGGCCTGGAAGTACTTGCCGTCCAGCTCGATGCCGCGCTGCTCGCGGGCGAGCACGGTGTTGGGCACCGTGCCGGCGGCGACGAGAATCGAGCGCGCCGGCAGCACGTGGTCCTGGTTGTCGACGCCCGAGCGCACCTTCAGGCCCACGGCATGGCCGAGGGAATCGATCTCGACGGCCAGCGGCGTCAGCAACTCGCCGAAGCGGATGCCCTCCTCCAGCGCCTTGTTGATCTCCTCGTGATTCCGATAGGCGGGCGATTCGACCATGCGCCGACGATAGGCGATGGTGGCGCCGCCCCACGACTGCAGCAGCTCGACCAGCCGTGCCGGCCGGCCCTCACTGTCGGCCGCAGCCCTTTCGGCGCGGATGGCGCGGGCGTGGGTGATGAACTCGTCGGCGACCTCGCGTTCCTGTGCGGTCCAGGCGGCGCGCACCGCCTCCTCGCCCCGCTCGGCCACCAGCGCCTCGAAGCGGCGCATGAACTTCTCGATCTGCACCGGGTAGTAGGCGAGCACTTCGGTACAGGTGTCGATGGCGGTCAGGCCGCCGCCGATCACCACCGCCGGCAGGCGCAGCTGCAGATTGGCGATGGTGTCCATACGGGCGGCGCCGGTCAGTTGCAGCGCCATCAGGAAGTCCGAGGCCTGGCGGACGCCGCGGGCCAGCCCGTTGGGCAGGTCGAGGATGGTCGGCCGGCCGGCGCCCATGCATAGGGCGACGTGGTCGAAGCCCATGGCGAAGGCGCTCTCGGGGGTGACGGTGCCGCCCAGGCGCACGCCGCCGAACATGGCGAACTCGGCACGCCGCTCCAGCAGCAGGCGGATGACCTTGAGAAAATTCTTGTCCCAGCGCACGGTGATGCCGTACTCGGCGACACCGCCGAAGCCGGCCATAACGCGTTCGTCCAGGCTCTCGTACAACTCCGCGATGTCGCGGATGGGATGGAAGGCGGTGCGCTTGCCGTCGAGGCCGACGCCGGAGACCGCCGCCGGCAGCGGCTCGATCTTGAGGCCGTCGACGGCGACGACGGTGTGGCCGTCATTGAGTAGATGATGCGCCAGGGTGAAGCCCGCCGGGCCTAGGCCGACCACCAGCACCTTGCGGCCGCTGTCGGCCAGCGGCAGCGGCCGCCGCAGATTCAGCGGGTTCCAGCGCGTCAGAAGGCTGTAGATCTCGAAGCCGAACGGCAGGTCGAGCACGTCGCGCAGGGTGCGCGTCTCGGCCTGCGGGATTTCCACCGGGTCCTTCAACTGGTTCTGGTAGATGCAGGCCGCCATGCAGTCGTTACAGATGCGATGGCCGGTGCCGGCGACCATGGCGTTGTCGACGACCATGGCTGCCAGGGCGGCGACGGCATGACCCTGGCCCTTGAGCTCGTGCATCTCGGAGATGCGCTCTTCCAGCGGGCAGCCGGTCATCGCCACCTTCAGCGGATTGAGCTGGAAACCGCCGGTCTGCTTGTCGTGCATGCCCTTCGAGCAGGAATCCTTGCCCTGGTGGTGGCACAGGATGCAGTAGTTGACCTCGTCCAGCGCGCCTTTCAGGTCGGCGCCGCGGTCGGTGAGGGCAAACCCCTCGCGGCGGCGCCAGCGATCCTCGGGAAAGGCCAGCACGTCGATTCCGAGGTGGCGGACGCTCTCGGCCTCGACCAGGTGCAGTGGGTCGTGCTTCGACGGCACATGAAACAGCACGTCGCCGCCATGGCGGCGCTGCCCGGCGGCGCTGTAGACGGCCCAGGCGGCATAGCGGGTAGCGGCCTCGATCGCCGCGCCGTGGGCCTTTTCGTCCTGCAGCCATTCCATCACCCGGGTGGCGAAGGCCATCTCCTCGATCGGCCCGCCCAGGAATCCCTCGATCTCGGCGGTTAAGGCACCGCCGTCGAAGGCAGCGGCTTCGTCCGGCTTGTGCGCCTTCACTGCCCGGCGTTGGACGAACTGGCGCTTGCAGGCGAACAGCGGGGCGAGGGCGTCCTGGCGCGCCGCCAGGGCATGGGCCTCGCGCTCGATGCCGAACAGCCGGGCGACGAAGTCGTTGAGGTGTGGCCCGAGCGCCACCAGCAGGTCGGCCTCGTCGCGCGCGGACAGTGCCGACGTCTGGGTGCGTGCCGCCTGCAACCGGTCGTGCAGTGCCTCGTCGCTGGCGCGCAATTCGGCCAGGAAGGTCTGGTCGAGGCATTGCAGTCCCTCGCGGCGATAAAGGTCGGCGAAGGGGATCCCGAAGCCAAGCGGGCGCTCGTTGACCATCATCATGCGTACCTTCTCTTCAAGGGACTATACTGTCGTAGCATGCTTTCCTTTATTTTGCAGTCGGTCGATGGTTGAGTGGAGGGGGGGCGATGGGCGGCGAGGCCAAGGCAGGGGGGGATATGACTTACGCGATCGATGTCGCGGTCATCACGGCGCGGCCGGCACGCGCGGTGGCGATGTGGTTGTTGGCGTGTGCGGCCATGGTGTTCGTCATGGTGGTGCTGGGCGGCCTCACCCGGCTGACCGAATCCGGCCTGTCGATGATGGACTGGAAGCCGCTGACCGTCGTGCCGCCGATGAATGAGCAGGACTGGCTGTTCTGGTTCGAGAAGTACAAGACCATTCCACAGTACAAGAACCTCTTTCCCGACATGACCCTGGCCGGGTTCAAGGGAATTTTCTGGCTGGAGTACCTTCACCGGGTATGGGGGCGCCTCATCGGCGTCGTGTTCTTCGTGCCCTTCGTCTATTTCCTGATCAAGGGCCACGTCTCGCGTGAGTTGGCGCGCAAGCTTGCCCTGCTCTTCGTCCTCGGCGGCCTGCAAGGCGGCATGGGCTGGTATATGGTGGCCAGCGGCTTCTCGCAGGAGGTGTCGGTCAGCCAATATCGCCTGGCGGCGCATCTGGTCTTCGCCGTGGTCATCTACGGCGCCATCCTGTGGACGGCCTTCGACCTGCTGTGGCCCAAGGCCGCCGGCCGGGGCGTCGCCGGCCTGCGCGGCCTGCGGCGCAGCCACGTGGTGCTGCTGATCCTGGCCGGCATCACCATCACCTCCGGCGGCTTCGTCGCCGGTCTCGATGCCGGGCTGATCTACAACACCTTTCCGCTGATGGGAGGCAGTCTGGTGCCGCCCGATGTGCTGGCGGAACGGCCGTGGTGGCGGAACTTCTTCGACAATCACGCGACGGTGCAGTTCACCCACCGCGTCCTCGCCGTCACGCTGTTCGTCCTGGTCGTGGCCATGTGGTGGCGGGCGCGGCGCATGGCGCTGCCGGCACGGGCGCGCCATGTCCTCGGTCTGGTGCCGGCGGTGGCGGCCCTGCAGGTGGCGCTGGGCATCTCGACCCTGCTGCTGGTGGTGCCGGTGTCGTTGGCGGCGGCGCATCAGGCGGGGGCGCTGGTGCTGTTGACGGCACTGCTGCTGAGTACCCACGCCTTGCGCGAGCGTGCCTGACCGGCTGGCCGGGATTGCGGCGGTGGATAGGGGAATGCCGGGATTGCTGCACCTGTTCATCCGCGCCGGTACCGCAGCGGCGCTCGCTGCGGGAGCCGTTCTGGCCGTGATGGCCGGCGCGCTGGCCGGTGGCGCCGCGGGCCATCTCGCCTGGGCGGTCGGCGGCCTCTTGATCGGCCTCGGCCTATCCTTAGTCATCGCGGCGCGGCGCGGCGCTGCGCTGGCGCAAGAGAACGAGCGACTGCGGCTGGCCAGGGACAAGGCGGACGTGGCCAACCGCGCCAAGTCCGAATTTCTGGCCAACATGAGCCACGAATTGCGAACGCCGTTGAACGCGGTCATCGGCTTTTCCGATGCCATGCTCGCCGAACTCCATGGCCCGCTGGATGCGCGCTATGCCGATTACGTGCGCCACATCAAGGACTCGGGCGCGCACCTGCTGGAGGTGATCAACGACATCCTCGATGTGTCGAAGATCGAGGCGGGGCGCATGGAACTGTGCGAGGAGCCGGTCGAACCGGCAAGCGTCGTCGGCGCCGCCGTTCGGCTGGTGCGGGAACGTGCCGCCGAGGCCGGCCTGACGGTGCAGGCGCGCGTCCCGGACGGCCTGCCGGTGCTGACCGGTGACAAGCGCCGCATCATGCAGATCCTGCTCAATCTGTTGTCCAACGCCATCAAGTTCACCCCGGCGGATGGGCATGTCGTCGTGTCGGTGCAGCGGAACGCCGCGGGCGATCTGGTGCTCGCCGTCGAGGATACCGGGATCGGCATGGCCGTGGAGGACGTCGGCGAGGCGATGGTGCCGTTCGGCCAGGTCGACAGCGCTCTCGGCCGCCGCCATGCCGGCACCGGGCTCGGGCTGCCGCTGACCCGATCGCTCGTCGAACTGCACGGCGGCAGCCTCGAGGTGTCCAGCCGAGCGGGGGAGGGGACGACGGTGCGGGCGATCTTCCCGGCGGCCCGTCTCCGCGCCCGCGATCCGGCCGCCGTTTCCGGTTGAATCCGCGGCGGCTGGTCCGCAACCGGCCTTGGCCCCATATAGGCTCGCATGCATTATGCAGCGCCACCAGCATCGCGACAGGAGAGCCAATGACCGCCATCGCCGCCACCGATGACCTGTTCTTCACCCGGACCGGCCTCCATCGCGATCGCGTCGTCGACGTCGTCGCCGACGCGCTGGCCGGCAGTGACGACGGCGAACTGTTCCTCGAATATCAGCAATCGGAAAGCCTGGTGCTCGACGACGGGCGCATCAAGAGCTGCAACTTCGACGCCACCCAGGGCTTCGGCCTACGCTCGGTCGCCGCCGAGGCCGCCGGCTATGCACATGCGTCCGAGATCAGCGAGGCGGCATTGAAGCGGGCGGCCCAGACCGTGCGCGCCGTCCAGCACGGCCATGGCGGCATCCTTGCCGCCGCGCCGACCGGCACCAACCAGTCGCTCTACACCGACGCCAACCCGCTGGCGCTGGTGCCGTTCGACGCCAAGGTCAAGCTGCTCGAGCAGATCGACGCCTATGCCCGCCAGCGCGACCCGCGCATCCAGCAGGTATCGGCTTCGCTGCTCGGCTCGTGGCAGGCGGTGCAGGTCCTGCGGGCCGATGGCCAGCGCGCCGCCGACATCCGGCCGTTGGTGCGCCTCAACGTCAACGTCGTCCTGCGCACCGGCGACCGCATGGAGAGCGGCAGTCACGGCTTTGGCGGCCGCATCACCTATGACGGCCTGCTCGAGACCGAAGCGTGGCAGCGGGCGGTCGACGAGGCGTTGCGCCAGGCCCAGGTCAATCTCGACTCCGTGCCGGCGCCGGCCGGCGAGATGCCGGTGGTGCTCGGACCCGGTTGGCCGGGGGTGATGCTGCACGAGGCGATCGGCCATGGCCTCGAAGGCGACTTCAACCGCAAGAAGACCTCGGCCTTCTCCGAACTGATGGGGCAGCGCATCGCCGCCAAGGGCGTGACAGTCGTCGACGACGGCACGCTGGCCGGGCGCCGCGGCTCGCTGACCGTCGATGACGAGGGCACCCCCGGCAGCTACACCACGCTGATCGACGACGGCATCCTGGTCGGCTACATGTTCGACCGCATGAACGCTCGTCTGATGGGCGCCCGCCCAACGGGCAACGGCCGCCGGCAAAGTCATGCCCATCCGCCGTTGCCGCGCATGACCAACACCTACATGCTGGCCGGCAACAACGATCCGCACGAAATCATCGCCTCGGTGAAGAAGGGGCTGTTCGCCGCCAATTTCGGCGGCGGCCAAGTGGACATCACCAGCGGCAAGTTCGTGTTCTCGGCGTCGGAAGCCTATCTGATCGAGGATGGCAGGATCGGCCCGGCGGTCAAGGGCGCCACCCTCATCGGCAACGGCCCCGATGCCCTGACCAAGATCGAGATGATCGGCGACGACCTCAAACTCGACCTCGGCGTCGGCACGTGCGGCAAGGACGGCCAGGGGGTGCCGGTGGGGGTCGGCCAGCCGACGCTGTTGCTGAGCAGCATGACGGTGGGCGGTACCGCGATGTAGCGAACTTCCCGGTTGCGGGGCCGCCCGTCGTGGCGGCCCGGGCCGGGGTCCTCTTTTTCTCCATCGCCCGTCGGATGCAGCGCGGAACCCGTTGGCGCACCGGCCGTTATAGCAACGGACCCCCGGGGCGGCGCCGCCGCTCGGGGCAACGTGGCGAAGGAGGAACAAAGATGATGAAACGGATCATCGCACCGGTGGCGGCCGCCGTGCTGGCGAGCGGCGTCGCCTACGCGCAGACCGCCCCCTCGGGTGCCGCCGACGAGAAATCCCCCACCGCGGAACAAAGCACAGAGGCCCAGCAATCCGCCACGCCCGGTGCGGCGACCACCGCCATGCCGAGCGAGCTGACCTCGGAACGGCTGCTCGACATGAAGGTGGTCAGCCCACAAGGCGAGAACATCGGCGAGGTCGAGCAGATGGTGATCGATCCCAAGAGCGGGCAGATCTCGTCGCTCGTGGTCTCGGTGGGCGGGTTCCTCGGCATTGGCGACAAGAACGTCGCCATGCCCTGGGATCAGTTCCAGATGGGGCAGGACAACCAGTTGGTCGCCCAGGCGACGAAGCAGGAACTGGAGCAGGCGCAAGCCTGGGAGGACCCCACCCAGCAGCAGGCGCAAACGCGCGAGGAAATGCAGCGTAGTGGGGAAACCAGCGCCCCTTCGGCGGCGCCTGGGGCAAGCCCGCCACCCTCGAGCGCCACGCCGCCCTCCAGCGGTGCCGCGGGCGGCAACCGCTGATCACTCGGCCGGCAAGGGCGGCACCCGCACGGGTGCCGCCCCGCGTGCCTCAGTCAATGGCCGAAAGAGGTTTCCGCGCCGCTGGTCAGGCCCAGTTGTGAGGCCGCCACCACGGCGCGCGTGCGGTTGTTGACGTTTAGGGCCTTGAGGATGGCGGTGACGTGCAGCTTGACCGTCCCTTCGGCCAGCTGCAGGACGCGCGCGATCTCCTTGTTGGATTTGCCCTGGCCGAGCAGCACCAGCACCTCGCGCTGGCGCGGTGTCAGGAACGAGGCGGCGTTCTCGGCGCCGAACGGGGAGCCCAGCGCGTCGCTGAGGCCGTGGCCGCCCGAGCCCTGCTCGAGCAGGGCCGGCGGCAGGTAGACGCCACCCGACAGCACCAGCTTGAGGGCGCTCAGCATGACGCGGCTGCTCGACGTCTTGGGGATGAAGCCGGCGGCGCCGAGATTGACCGCCTGCAACACGTGCCGGCGATCGTCCGAGGCCGAGAGCACGATCAGCGGCACGCTGGCCGGGAGCCGGTCGCGCAGCGCCTGTAGGCCCTCGCCCCACGGCATGCCGGGCATCGCCAGGTCCAGCAGCACGATGTCGATGTCGGGTTCCTGATCGGCCATGGCGATGGCCTGCTTGTAGTCGCTGGCCTCGACGACGCCGACGCCGGTGTCGAGCTGTTCGAGCACGTGACGCAGGCCGTCGCGGAACAGCTCGTGGTCGTCGGCGATCAGGATCTTCATCGTCCGCTGATCGGGATGTATGGCGCTATGCGCGGTGGAGGCTTCGTGCATGGGTCTTCCTCGTTGGCGGAGGGATGTGCCATCCATCCCAAAATGGAAAATGCCTGAAGGAGAAAATACTGGCGCGAATGGTTGATGCCAACACGCTTGTGGCGTCGAAGTTGTGACCCATACCATGGGCATACTGCCCCTCTGCTTAGCACTCCCACGGATGGTTCCGCACGTACCTCGAAATTGCTATTGCGATACTCGTGCGGCTATTTCAGCCATTTTTGCTGATTTGTGTCCTTCATCGGAGCTCGGCGGCGATACCGCGCGCAAAGACGGCTTGACCTTTGCGACAGTATTTCCCAAAAGACCGGCCATGACCGCACTCGCCGATGCCATCGCCAGCCGCCGCACCTTCGCCATCATCTCGCATCCCGACGCGGGCAAGACCACGCTGACCGAGAAGGTACTGCTGTTCGGCGGCGCCATCCAGCTCGCCGGTGCGGTGCGGGCGCGCGGCGAACAGCGGCGCTCACGCTCGGACTGGATGGCGATCGAGCGCCAGCGCGGCATTTCGGTCAGTGCCTCGGTCATGACCTTCGAGCACCACGGCCTCACCTTCAACCTGCTCGACACACCCGGCCACGAGGATTTCTCGGAAGACACCTATCGCACCCTCACGGCGGTGGACTCGGCGGTGATGGTCCTCGACGCGGCCAAGGGCATCGAGACGCAGACGCGCAAGCTGTTCGAGGTGTGCCGGCTCCGCGACGTGCCGATCGTCACCTTCGTCAACAAGGTCGACCGTGAAGGCCGCGAGCCCTTCGACCTGATCGACGAGATCGAGCAGACGCTGGCCCTCGATGCGGTGCCGGTGACCTGGCCCATCGGCATGGGCCGCGACCTCAAGGGCGTCTACGACCTGGCCCGCGACGAGGTGCTGCTGTTCGAGCAGACGCGCGGCGACCACATCGTCGAGGGCATCCACATGCCGCTCGAGGACGCGCGCCTCGACGATCTCGTCGGCGCCGCGGCCGCGGCCAAGCTGCGCGAGGACGTCGAACTGGTGCGCGGCGCCTGCAAGCCGTTCTCGCTCGAGGACTATCGCGCCGGCCACATGACTCCGGTGTTTTTCGGCTCGGCCCTGCGCAATTTCGGCGTGCGCGAGTTGATGAACGGCATCGGCCGCCTGGCTCCGCCGCCGCAGAAGGCGCCGGCCGAACTCCGCACCGTCGAGCCGCTGGAAGACAAGGTCACCGGCTTCGTCTTCAAGGTCCAGGCCAACATGGACCCCAATCACCGCGACCGCATCGCCTTCGTGCGCCTGGTCTCGGGCCGCTTCCGCCGCGGCATGAAGCTGAGGCACGTCCGTGCCGGCAAGACCATGGCCGTGGTCAATCCGGTGCTGTTCCTGGCGCGCGAGCGCGAACTGGCCGACGAGGCGGTGGCCGGCGACATCATCGGAATTCCCAATCACGGCGCCCTGCGCATCGGCGACACCCTGACCGAGGGCGAGGAGTTGCGCTTCACCGGCATCCCCAGCTTCGCTCCCGAGCTCCTGCGGCGCATCCGCCTCGACGACCCGCTCAAGGCCAAGCAGTTGCGCCGGGCGCTGGACGACCTCGCCGAGGAAGGGGTCAGCCAGGTGTTCAAGCCGCTCAACGGCGCCACCTGGATCGTCGGCGTCGTCGGCCAGTTGCAGTTCGACGTGCTGACCACGCGCATCGAGTCGGAATACGGCATCAAGGCGGGGTTCGAGGAGGCGCCGTTCGACACCGCCCGCTGGGTGCGGGCCGAGGACAAGGCCGAGTTGAAGAAGCTCAGCGATGCCAATCCCTCGGCCATGGCCGAGGATCGTGACGGCGCCCTGGTCTATCTGGCGCGCAATTCTTGGACCCTCGGCCGCGCGCAGCAGGACTTCCCGGCGGTCACCTTCAGTGCCACCCGGGAACAACATTAGACGAAAGCGTCCGGAGCGCGGAGCTCCAGCTCCGCATTCCACGTACGGACCTGGAGGTCCGCGCTTCTACTGGGCCGGGACCGGCACAGGCCGCGCCACCTCGCGGATCGGCAGGTGGACGAGCGCACTGAAGGCGCCGACGGCGACGCCGATCCACCACACGGCATCGTAGCTGCCATAAGCGTCGTAGAGCCGGCCACCGAGCCACACGCCCAGGAAGCTGCCCAACTGGTGGCTCAGGAACACGATGCCGTAGAGCGTGCCCATGTAGCGCAGCCCGTAGAGATGGGCGACGAGGCCCGAGGTGAGCGGCACGGTGGCGAGCCACAGGCTGCCCATCACCGACGCGAACACCAGCACCGTGGTGGGCGTCATCGGCGTCAGGATGAACCACGCCGCCGCCAAAGTGCGGCCGGTGTAGATTCCGGCAAGCAGGTACTTCTTGGTGAAGCGCTTGCCGGCCCAGCCCGCCGCCAGCGTCCCCGCGATGTTGCCGAGCCCGATGATCGAGAGCGCCACGGCGCCCAAGGCGTTGGTCGTCGTTATTCCCATCGAGTGCAGGACGCCGCCCAGCATGATCGGCCCGCAGACCTCGGCGACGAAGGCGGGGAAGTGGGCGGTGACGAAGGCGAGCTGGTAGCCGCAGGAGAAGAACCCCAGGAAGATCATCGCGAAGCTGGGGTCGCGCAGGGCGCCCAGCACCACCGTTCCCATGCTCGCCTCGAGCGTCGCCTTGGAGGCGGGGGCGGGCGAGCGCATCCACGGCAATACGAACAGCATCGCCAGGATCAGCGCCGCGAATACCAGGAACACGCTCTGCCACGGTATGATCGCAAGCAGGCCCTCGGCCAGCGGCGGCCCCAGTACCTGCCCCGCGGACCCGGCGGCGGTGACGACGGCGAGCGACATGGAACGGTTCTCGTCCGACGAGGCCCGGCCGACGACCGCCAGCACCACGCCGAAGCCGGTTCCGGCGATGCCCAGCCCCACCAGCACTTCATAGAGATGATGCTGGATCGGCAGGGTCGCGCCCGCCGAGAGCACCAGGCCCACCGCATAGGCCAAGGCGCCGAGGATGATCGCCTTGCGATCGCCGATCTTCTCGGCCACCGCGCCGAACAACGGCTGGCCGAAGCCCCAGGCGAGATTTTGGATGGCGATGGCCAGCGAAAACTCGGCGCGCGGCCAGTTGAACTCCGTGGCGATGGGAAGCTGGAACACGCCGAAGGAGGCGCGGATGGCGAAGCCCACCAGCACTACCAGACTGCCGGCGAGGAGGACGGGCGTGATGAGGGGGGGAGGTTGCGCCATACCACGTCTGTGCATCACGGATTACCCCTGTCAATCGGCGGCTCGAGTGGGGAGTCTCCGTGATGGGCAGGTCTGTATCACTTGCATTGTTACAGACCGGTCTGTAACAATGTCAAGCCATGCATGACATGGGCCCGACAGACTCCGTTCTTTCGCGTCACTTCCGCGCAAGCGGGAGTCCATGTTGGGGCGAGATGCGAGCTCGCGTTCTCACAGTCGAGCCGGCTGCACCATGGATTCCCGCTTGCGCGTCGCTTGCGCGGGAATGACGCAGAAAGGAAATGCCGCATGACCCGCCGCGCAGGGGCCTCGGCGCGCCAGCGCATCCTCGACACCGCGATGGAGATGTTCTATCGCGAGGGTGCCCGTGCGGTCGGCGTCGACTCGGTGGTCGCCAAGGCGGGGGTGTGCAAGATGAGCCTGTACCGCGCCTTCCCGTCCAAGGACGACCTGATCGTCGCCTTCCTCGAACAGGCGAGCCGGCGCTACTGGACGTGGTGGGACGGTGTGATGGAGCGGGCCCCCGGTGATCCGCACGGCCAATTGCGCGAGTTGTTCGCGAGCCTGGCTCGGCGGACGGCGAGCGCCAGCTTCCGCGGCTGCCCCTTCGTCAACACCGCCGTCGAGTTTCCCGACCCGACGTATCCGGGCCGCGCCGTCGTCGCCGCGCACCGGCGCGAACTGCGCCAGCGCCTGCTCGGCCTGGCGCAGGCCATTCGCGCCCGTCAGCCCGAGGTGCTGGCGGATCAACTGCTCTTGCTCGTGGAAGGCGCCTACGCCTCGGGCAGCGTCACGCCGGGGGACAACGCTTCACGTGCCGTCGTTTCGGCGGCCGAGGCGCTGATCGCCGCGCAGGTTGCCCTAACTGCCGAGCCGCGACACCCCGCAGAAGACGGCGCGGCTGGCGGTTAGCCAGGCAGGGTCGGCAGCCCCGAGGCGGCCCGCGATGATGTCCCTGTTGATGGTGGCGATCTTGTCGAAGCGCACCAGGGACGGAACCTTGAGGCCGCGTTTGCGGTGTGGCGTCGATCGGTACCGGGGTCGGAGCGCCGAACCGAGGTGATGTAGGCGACCACCACCACCGGTTCGGCGATCGTCGTCGGTCGAAATGACCAGGGCAGGGCGACGCTTGGCGGCAGTCAGGTCGGTGAAGGGGAAGTCGGTCAGGACGATAGTGACGACCACGCGCAGGCGCTGGCCTGGGGGAATGCCTCGGCGCTCTAGCTCATCCGACAGCTTGCCTGCTTCGATATCGTTCAGAACCTGTCGCATGCCGGGATTATGGCACCCGGCCAGTCGCATTTCTCGGGGAGGGGGCGAGGGGAGGCCCCGTGACCTGCCATGCACGCGCCCCGGATGCGGGTTGCAATCGGCGGCGGCGCTTCCGATGCTAAGGGTATGATGATTCGCGACCGTCGCCGCGTCGTCGCGGTGCTGGGGCCGACCAATACCGGCAAGACCCATCTGGCGCTGGAGCGCATGCTCGGCTACCGCACGGGGATGATCGGCTTTCCCTTGCGCCTGCTGGCGCGCGAGAACTACGAGCGCATCGTCCGTCTCAAGGGCGAGCGCGCGGTGGCGCTGCTCACCGGCGAGGAGAAGATCATTCCCGCCGCGCCGTCCTATTTCGTCTGCACGGTGGAGAGCATGCCGCTCGACCGTCGCGTCGATTTCCTGGCGGTGGACGAGATTCAGTTGTGCGCCGATCCCGACCGTGGCCACGTCTTCACCGATCGCCTGCTGCACGCTCGCGGCGAGGCCGAGACGATGTTCCTCGGCGCCGAGACCATGAAGCCGCTGATCCGCCGGCTGGTGCCCGAGGCCGAGTTCATGACGCGGCCACGCTTCTCGCAGCTGTCCTATACCGGCCCGCGCAAGCTGACGCGCCTGCCCTCGCGTTCGGCCATCGTCGCCTTCTCGGCCGCCGACGTCTATGCCATGGCCGAACTGATCCGCCGCCAGCGCGGCGGCACCGCGGTGGTGCTGGGGGCGCTCAGCCCGCGCACCCGCAATGCCCAGGTCGGCATGTACCAGGCAGGCGAAGTGGATTACCTGGTGGCCACCGACGCCATCGGCATGGGCCTCAACATGGATGTCGACCACGTCGCCTTCGCCGCCTTGCGCAAGTTCGACGGCCGCCAGCCGCGCGACCTCGATGCCGCCGAGATCGCCCAGATCGCCGGCCGCGCCGGCCGCCACATGAACGACGGCACCTTCGGCACCACGGCCGACGTCGGCGGCATCGACGATGCGGCCGTCGAGGCGGTCGAGAACCACCACTTCGCGCCGTTGAAGCGGCTGTATTGGCGCAACCCCGTGCAGCGCTTCACCTCGGTGCCGACGCTGCTGGCCAGCCTGGCCAAGGCGCCGGAAACGCCGGGGCTGACGCGGGCGCGCGAGGCGGACGACCATCTGGCGCTGCTGGCCTTGTCCCAGGACGAGGAGCTGATGCGGGTCGCCTCCTCGCCGGCGATGGTGCGGCTGCTGTGGGAGGTGTGCCAGATCCCCGACTTCCGCAAGGTGATGGCGGACTCGCACACGCGCCTGCTCGGCCAGATCTATCGCCATCTCACCGGCGCCGGCGGGCGCCTGCCCGACGACTGGCTGTACAACCATGTCCGTCGCCTCGACCGCACCGACGGCGATGTCGACACCATCGTCGGACGCATCGCCAACATCCGTACCTGGACCTATGTGTCGCACCGCGGCGACTGGGTCGCCGATCCCGCCGGCTGGCAGGAACGCACCCGCGCCATCGAGGACCGGCTGTCGGATGCCCTGCATGAACGCCTCACCCAGCGCTTCGTCGACCGCCGCACCGCGGTGCTGGTCAAGCGGCTGAAGGAAGGCGACGCGTTGCTGTCGTCGGTGGCCCGCTCGGGCGACGTGCTGGTCGAGGGCCAGTTCGTCGGCCGCCTCGGCGGTTTCCTCTTCCAGCCCGATCTCGCCGAGGGCGCCCATGCCGCCCGCGCGGTGTCGGCCGCCGCCCAGCGCGCCTTGCGCAGCGAGATCGCGGCGCGGGTGTCGCGCCTGGGCAAGGACGGCGACGAGGCCTTCGCCTTGCGCGACGACGCCGTGGTCCTGTGGAACGGCGCGCCGGTTGCGCGCCTGGTCGCCGGACCCGATGTCCTGCGGCCGGCCGTGGAGCCGATCGCCGGCGACATGCTGGACGCTGCGGCGCGCGAGACGGTGCGGCGGCGGGTAGCCGAGTGGGTCGAAGACCATCTGGCGCAGCAGCTGCGCCCGATGGTCGTCGCGCGGGAGGCATCGCTCAGCGGACCCGCCCGCGGCATCCTCTACCAATTGCTGGAGGGATTGGGATCGCAGCCGCGGCCGCTACTCGATCCGCAGGTGATGGCGCTGGGCGAGGCCGAGCGACGGGCGCTTGCCCGACTCGACGTGCGGTTCGGCGTGGACAGCGTGTTCATGCCGACCATGCTGCGGCCGGCGGTGCAGCGCCTGCGCGGCCTGTTGTGGTCGGTACGCCATGGTCTGCCCCAGGTGCCGCCCCCGACGCCCGGCCGCGTTTCGCTGGCGGTGAGGCCCGACGTGCCCAGCGGCTGGTACGAGGCGGTGGGATTTCGCATGCTAGGCCCGGTGGCCGTTCGAGTCGACATGCTCGAGCGCTTCGCCGCCGAGATCCGTGGGCTGGCGCGCGGCGGCCGCTTCGGCCTGCCGGCGCCGGTGGCCTCGCTGTTGGGGCTCGGACCCGAGGAACTGCACGCGGTGATGAGGGTGCTGGGCTATCGGGCCGAGATCGTCGACGGCGTCACCACCTTCGCCCGTGAGCGACGGCCGCGGCAACGCAAACCCGGAAAGCACCATCGGGCCCATGAGCAGTCGCCGTTTGCCCGCCTCAAGGATGTCCTCTCCGCCTGATGACCGACCGATTGCGCATCGACAAATGGCTGTGGCACGCGCGCTTCTTCAAGTCGCGCAGCCTGGCCGCCGACATCGTCGAACAGGGCGAGGTGACGGTGAACGGGGCGGTGGCGCGCAAGCCGTCGCAGACCCTCAAGCCGGGTGACAGCGTCGGTTTCCCGATGGGGCGGCACCGCCGACTGGTGCGGGTCGCGGCGCTCGGCGAGCGGCGCGGGCCGGCGGTGGAGGCACAGGCTTTGTATGAGGATCTGGCGGCGCCCCGCCGGGACCTGGCGTCGTGATTTACCGGAATTTGTGGCCAGCGGCTCTTGAAGCCGCGGCCGAGCTGTATCATTAAAGGGCGACCTTTCTCTTCCCCCTGGCTCGCATGGACTGGCTACTCGACCCGCAGATCTGGATCGGCCTGCTCACCCTGACCACCCTCGAGATCGTCCTTGGCATCGACAATCTCGTCTTCCTCGCCATCCTCGCCGATCGGCTGCCGCCGGAGCAGCGGGCCTCCGCCCGGCGACTTGGCCTCGCCTTCGCACTGCTGACGCGGCTGGGGCTGCTGTCGACCATCTCATGGATCGCCAGCCTGACGACGCCGCTGTTCGAGATTGCCGATCAACCGGTCTCGTGGCGCGATCTAATCCTGATCGCCGGCGGCGTCTTCCTTTTGTGGAAGGCGACGCACGAGATCCATGGCAGCCTCGAGGGCAAGGAGGACGAGGCGGCGACCAACGCGGGGAAGGCGGGGGCCAGCTTCATGGGCATCATCATTCAGATCGGCATCCTCGACATCGTCTTCTCGCTGGATTCGGTGATCACCGCAGTCGGCATGGCCAACGAGCTGTGGGTGATGGTCACCGCGGTGGTGATCGCCATGATCTGCATGCTGCTCGCCGCCACGCCATTGTCGCGGTTCGTCAATGACCATCCGACGGTCAAGATGTTGGCTCTGGCCTTCCTGCTGCTGGTCGGCATGGCCTTGATCGCCGACGGCCTCGGCTTCCACATTCCCAAGGGGTACCTCTATTTCGCCATGGGTTTCTCGGTCCTGGTCGAGGCGCTCAATCTGGCGGCGCGGCGCCGACGCCGCGCCAAACCGGTGCAGTTGCGCCACCCGCTGCCGTAACCCGGCGGGAAAAGCGCTTCTCGCCAAGGGTTGAGTCGCTGCGGGCAGTGTGCTAGGCAGGGCGCCATGTTCACCCGTCTCAAGGCCTTGTTGGCTGGTCCGTCCGCCGGTGCCGCGGCGCCTGCGGGCAAGGAGCGCGTGTGCCTGGCCACGGCGGCGCTGCTGGTCGAGGCGGCGTCGATGGATGGCAATGTGGGGCCTCGCGAGCACGACAAAATCGTCGCGCTGCTCTCCGAGCGCTTCCAGCTCACCCCACAAGAGGCGGCCGAACTGTGGGACGACGGCTTCGATGCCCACCGCAACGCCACGCAATTATTGCCATTCACCCGCAGCCTCAAGGATGCCTTGTCCTATGAGGAGCGGGTCGAGGTCATCGGCATGCTGTGGGAGGTGGCGTACGCCGACGGCCGGCTGCATGATTACGAGGCGAACCTGGTTCGCCGCGTCAGCGGCTTGATCTATGTTTCCGATCAGGATTCCGGCGCCGCGCGCAAGCAGGCCCTCGTGCGTCTGGGCGTGGCCGACTGACGCGATCTGTCAATGGAGACTTGAATGGCTTACGTCGTTACCGAACAGTGCATCAAGTGCAAGTACATGGATTGCGTCGAGGTCTGCCCCGTCGACTGCTTCTACGAGGGCGAGAACATGCTCGTCATCAACCCCGACGAGTGCATCGATTGCGGCGTGTGCGAGCCGGAATGCCCCGCCGAGGCCATCTTCCCCGACAGCGAGGCCATCGCCGTCAAATGGGCCGAGGTGAACCGCGAATACGCCGGGCAGTGGCCGAACATCACGCGCAAGGGTGACGCGCCGGCCGACGCCGACGAATGGAAGGGCAAACCCGAGAAGGAATCGCTGTTCAACCCCAAGCCGGGGCGCTGAGGCCGGCGGCGGAGTCAGCGGCAAGAGTCTGTTTTCCTTGTTTGACGCAGACGCCGTATGTTATAAAAGCAACGTCCGCCGAAGTTCGTCGGCGGACTACCTTTTCAGGCAATGGCCTTCGGGCGTAAGGCCCGCAACGGGACAGATTGGTTCGGTGCCGGTCTGCGGCGACGCGGCCGACGGGCTTGCTTTGGCGCGGGCAAACCCGCCTTCGAGTTCGTGAGGAAGAAGAAGAAATGCCGTCGAACGATATGTCGTTTACCCCCGGCGATCACGTCGTCTATCCGACCCATGGCGTCGGGAAGGTGGTCGCAGTCGAAACACAGCACATCGCCGGCCACGACTTACAGCTGTTCGTCATAACGTTCGATCGCGATCGCATGACCTTGCGGGTTCCGGTGGCCAAGGCGTGCAAGTCGGGCTTGCGCAAGCTCGCCAACACGTCGCTCATGCAGAACGCGCTCACCACCCTGCGGGGCCGCGCCAAGGTCAAGCGCGCGATGTGGAGCCGTCGCGCCCAGGAATATGAAGCCAAGATCAATTCCGGCGACCCGGTGGCCATTGCCGAGGTGGTGCGCGACCTGCACCGCAACGCCAGCCAACCGGACCAGTCCTACAGCGAGCGGCAGATCTACGAGGCCGCGCTCGAGCGTTTGGCGGCCGAACTGGCGGCGGTCGACGGCACCGATACCCAGGTGGCGACGCAAAAGCTGGAAAAGATGCTCGCTGCCGCGTAGTCTTGCGCCGGCGGCTGCCGCCGCCGGCACTCAAGGACTCCGCGATTCAGCCGCATGTCGGATCAGAACATCTTTGCCTCCTTGCCGGTTGGCCGTCGCATCTGGGCGATCGCGGCCATTCACGGCGAGGTCGAGCGGCTGGTCGCCGCGCATGACCGCATAGCCGAGGCGATGCAGCACGGCGACGTCCTCGTCTACCTGGGCAACTACTACGGCCACGGCGCAGCGATCGCCGCGACCATCGACGAACTGCTGGTCTTTCGCCGCCGGTTTCTGGCGGTGCCCGGCAGCGACGGCGACGGCATCGTCTATCTGCGCGGCGCGCAGGAAGAGATGTGGCAGAAGCTGCTGCAATTGCAGTTCGCGCCCAATCCCGTGCAGGTACTGCAATGGATGCTCGACCAGGGCGTCGGCGCCACCATTGCCGCCTATGGCGGTGATGCGCAGGAAGGGTTTGCCGCGGCGCGCGAGGGGATTCTGGCGCTCACCCGCTGGACCACCACCCTGCGTCAGGCCATGCGCGCGCGCGATGGCCATACGGCCCTGATGGCGGTGCTGCGCCACGCCGCCTTCACCGCAGACCATCGGCTGCTGTTCGTCCATGCCGGGCTCGATCCGTCGCGCCCACTGTCGGCGCAGTCGGACAGTTTTTGGTGGGGTGGTCCCGGATTCGACTCGCTGACCCGACCATATGGTGATTTCCGTCTGGTGGTTCGTGGGCACGGGCCGCGCCAGCCCGGGCTTCGCCTGGGTGAGGGTGTCGCCAGCATCGATGGCGGTTGCGGCTTCGGCGGCCCGCTCATCGCCGCGTGCTTCGATGCCGACGGCAACGTCCAGCACATCGTCGAAGGCTAAGGCCGCCATCGCAGACGCCGTCACGGCGGGGGCGCTTTGCCTACTCTTGACCGTCACCGCCGCAGCCAGCGAGGGCGTGCGCGGCATCGTCGATCCCCTCACCGTGGACCTCGAACACGGCCCGGCGCGACTCGCGGGCCTTCTGGTGCCAGCCGAGACACGGGCCGCCGCCCATGCTGCCGTCGAGACGCTTCTACGTGGGCAAAGCGTCGTCGTCGAGCCGGCTCAGCCACCGCGCGACCGCCATGGCCGGCGCTTGGCACAGGTGACGCGAGCCGACGGCCTGTGGGTGCAGGGCGAACTGCTGCGGCGCGGCTTGGCCGTGGTACGAACGCTGCCCGAGGCGCGCTCGCGCGCGTCCGAGATGCTGGCGATGGAAGCCGCGGCGCGGCGGCAGCGCCGCGGGCTTTGGGGCAGCATGCCGGTGTGGCCGGCGGCGGAGGTGACGCCCGAGGGCTTCCGCATCGTCGAGGGTACCGTGGCCCGGGCGGCGCGGGTGCGCGGGACCGTCTACCTGAATTTCGCCGCCGACTGGAAAAGCGATTTCACCGTCGCCGTCAAGGACCTCACCCTGTTCAAGGCCGCCGGCACGGACCCGCAGGCGCTTTCCGGCAAGCGCCTGCGGGTCCGCGGCTGGGTACGGGCCTACAACGGCCCGTTCATGGAGGCCGATCACCCCGAGCAGATCGAGGTGCTGGACGCTGTCAGTGACGGAAGTGGCGCATCCCGGTGAAGACCATGGCCAGGCCTTTCGCGTCGGCCGCCTTGATCACCTCGTCGTCGCGCACCGAGCCGCCGGGCTGAATCACCGCGGTGGCGCCGGCTTCGGCCGCCGCCAGCAGGCCGTCGGCAAAGGGGAAGAAGGCGTCGGAGGCGACGACCGAGCCGATGGTGGCGGGCTTGTCCTGGCCGGCCGCCTTCGCCGCCTCGGCCGATTTCCACGAGGCGATGCGCGAGGAGTCGACGCGGCTCATCTGGCCGGCGCCGATGCCGACGGTGGCGCCGTCCTTGACGTAGATGATGGCGTTCGACTTGACGTGCTTGCACACGCGGAAGGCGAAGAGCAGGTCCGCGAGCTCCTGTGCGCTGGGGGCGCGCTTGGTCACCACCTTGAGGTCGGCCTGGCTGACGCGGCCGTTGTCGCGGGTCTGCAGCAGGTAGCCGCCGGCCAGCGAGCGCAGGGTCATGCCGGCGGCGGCCGCGTCGGGCAGGCCGCCGGTGACCAGCAGGCGCAGATTCTTCTTGGCGGCGAAGATGGCCTTGGCCTCGTCGTCGACTTCGGGGGCGATGACCACCTCGGTGAAGATCTTGGTCATCTCCTCGGCGGCGGCGGCATCGAGTCGGCGGTTGACGGCGATGATGCCGCCAAAGGCGCTGACCGGGTCGCAGGCGAGGGCGCGCAGATAGGCGTCCTTGAGGCCGGCGCCGGCGGCGACGCCGCACGGGTTGGCGTGCTTGATGATGGCCACCGCCGGCCCATCGAACTCGGCGGCCAGCTCGAAGGCGGCGTCGGTGTCGTTGAGGTTGTTGAACGACAGCTCCTTGCCCTGCACCTGCTGGGCGGTGGCGACGCCGGGCCGGCGCTCGCCGGTGACGTAGAAGGCCGCCTGCTGGTGCGGGTTCTCGCCGTAGCGCAGCGTCTGCTTGAGCTCGGCGCCGACGGCGATGCGGCGGGGGAACGGCTCGCCCAGCTGCCGCGCAAACCACTGGCTGATGGCGGCGTCATAGGCGCCGGTGCGGGTATAGGCGGTCGCGGCCAGGCGGCGGCGCAAGCCCAAACCGGTGGCCCCGGCATTGGCGGTCATCTCCGCCATCACCGCGGCATAGTCCTCGGCATCGACGACCACCGTTACCGCCTCGTGGTTCTTGGCGGCGGCGCGGATCATCGCCGGGCCGCCGATGTCGATGTTCTCGATGCAATCGTCGAAGGCGGCGCCGCCCGCCACCGTCGCCTCGAACGGGTAGAGGTTGACCACCAGCAGGTCGATGGGGGCGATGCCGTGTTCGGCCATTGCCGTCTCATGCTCGGCATTGCCGCGGATACCGAGCAGGCCGCCGTGGACCAGCGGATGCAGGGTCTTGACCCGGCCGTCCAGCATCTCGGGGAAGCCGGTATGGGCCGAGACGTCCTTGACCGGGATGCCGGCGTCGCGAATGGCTTTGGCCGTGCCGCCGGTCGACAGGATCTCGACGCCGCGTTCGCTCAAGAATCTGGCGAAATCGATGAGGCCGGTCTTGTCGGAAACGGAGAACAGCGCGCGACGAATGGCGGCGTCGGACATGGCGGGCTCCTGGCAGCACGGGGGAACAGGCGCGCGGTATAGCACGACGGGGTGGTGTCGTCACCGCTGGTCGTGCCTCAATCGCGGTCGATGCGCGCCTTCAAGTACGAGACCAGCGGAAACAGCCCGGCGAACAGGGCCAGGGCGAAGCCGTGGACGCCCTCGCGATAGCCCTTGCGCGCGATGTAGCACTTGAAGAAGCGCGAAAAGAACCGGCGGACATTGTTGGCCAACGAGCCGATGTGGCCAGCGTCGCGCAGGTCACGGGCGCGCGCGGTGCTGTAGCGGTCGAGCCGCTGCAGCATATCCGAGACATTGCGGTCGACGTAATGATCGATCACCGTCTTGATGTGGCCCGGCTTGCCGCGCAGATCGAGGCTGGGATGCACCCGTTGGTTGCCCCAGGTCTTGCAGCCCTTGGCAAATAGACAGGGCGCGGCCGGCTTGCCCCACGACCCGCCCCAGCCGTGCTTGACCAGGCGGTCGCCGATGTAGTTGTCGAAAGGCACGTAGAAGTAGCCGGGCGGCGCCGCGGCAATAGTGGCGCGGATTTCGGCGAACAGCGCCGCGGGCACTCGTTCGTCGGCGTCGACCTCGAGGATCCAGTCGCCGGTGCAGGCGGCGATGCCGGCATTGCGGCGCGGCCCTTCCAGCTCCCAGGCGCCCTCGACGAGGCGGGCGCCGAAGCGCTCGGCGATTGCCTTCGAGCCATCGGTGCACTTGTCGAGCACGACGACGATCTCGTCGGTAGCACCCAGTCGTTCGAGGCAGTCGGCCAGCTGCGCTTCCTCGTTGTGGACCACCACCAGTGCGGAAAGGCGCGGTGCCATGGTTCAGTCCATCAGGGCGGCGAAGCGCGCCGCCACCTCGGCCCAACCCAGGCCGCGCTGGTGCTCCAGGCAGGCGCGGTGCTGGCGCAGCCACAGTTGATCGTCCGACAGCAAGCGGATGGCGGCATCGGCGAAGGCGGCCTCGCCCTTGACCACGAAGCCGCTCTCGCCGTCGCCGATGCGTTCGGCCATGCAGGCGATGTCCTCGACCACGCCGGGCACGCCCATCGCCTGCGATTCGGCAGCGGCCAGGCAGAAGGTCTCGCCGAGGTCGCCGCGATAGAGCAGGGCGCGCGCCTGGGTCAGTTCCTGCGCCAGCCGGTCCTTGGACACTGGCCCGCGCAGCACGACGCCGTGCTCGGCCATTGCCGCCGCCCGATCGAGAATGGGCGTCATCTGCGCCATCTTCGACTGCCCCCATTTGCCGTAGGTCGACGGGCCGGAGAAGATGTGAAGCTCGGCCGCCGGCACCGCCGGGCGGATTCTTTGCTGCCACACCTCCAGCAGCCAGTCGAGCGAACGCATCGGGTTGGAGGTGAAGACGGCGCGCGGCGGCGGCGCCTCGGTGCGTTGCGGCGCACCTTGAAAGGGAGCGGAGATGCCGAGGGGGATGGTGACCCGGCTTCCGGCGGCTCCCCATCGCGGATAGGTGGCCTGATGCGCCTTGCCCAGGAACACCATGACCGGGCGGTGCCGCAGCAGCCGCAACTGGTGCCGCATCTTGGTCAGATAGCGGGCGGGATTATGGACCCACAGCACCTTGCGCCGAGCGCGCAGCGCCAGGCTCAGCATGGCCGGGTTGCGGTTGCAGATGTAAAGGTCGGCACCGTCCGGCAGCCCCTGCGACAGCGGCGCCCAGGCGACACCCTTGTGGGTCAGCGGTGCTGTGCAGTTGTTGCGCACCACCACCTGATGGCCGAGGGTCGCCAGGCCCTGCGCCAACTCGACGAAGGCGCTTTCGGTGCCGCCCAGCGGCCGTTCGTCGAAGGTGCGGCCGTCGAATTCGATGCCGTCGTCGGTCATTGCGACCAGCGCCATCAGCTCCTCCGCCAAAGCTGTTCCGCTGCTGCCACCACCGCATCGACGCTCAGGCTGTCCATCAGCGAGCGCTGGCTGGTGTGATCGAAGCCCGGATCATCTACCAGCTCACGGTATGATTCACGGGTGCGCACCACGGCGGTTCGCTCACCCCACGGCCGGTATACGGCATCGGGGCTGGGCCCGAACAGGCCAAGCGTGGGAATGCCGGCGGCGGCGGCCATGTGCATCAGCCCGGAATCATTGCCGAGGTACAGGGCGCAGCGACGCAGGCAGGCGGCGATGGTGGCCAGATCGGCGGTGCCGGCGAAGTCGAGGCGCCGCTCCGGCGGGATCGCGGCCAGCACCGGTTCGGCGGCCGGGCGCTCGGCCGGGGCGCTGAACACCGCGACATGGGCGCCGGCCAGGATGCCGCCGGGCGCGGTGAGGCACTGCACCGTTTCGGCGAAGCGCTCGGCCCGCCACTGCTTGCCGCCCCAATTGGCCGTGGGGCCGACGGCGAGGACCGGCGCATCTTGGGGCAGCAGGCCCGCCGCGCCGGCGTCATGCTCCGCCGACGTCCACAGCCGCGGCGCCGGCGGCTCGGCCGCGCCGACCAGCTTGCCCAACTGGATCAGGCGGTGCGCGGGGTCCTTAATCGGCCGGAACACCAAGCGCCGCCGCGTCGGTAGCACGTAGGAAAGGGCCGAGCTGCGCAAATCGACGACCACGTCCCACACGGTGCCGACGGTGGTGCGCCACAGCTCGACCCAGTGGCCGCCGCGGCGCCGTTTCGGCATGGCGATCAGCCGCTCGAGGCCCGGGACCGCCGCGAACAGCGGCGCCGGCGCCGGCCCGCAGGCGATGGTCAGGTGTGCGCCGGGGTGTTGCTCGATCAGCCATGCCAGCAGCCCGGTGGACAGCACGGCATCGCCGATGCGGTTGGACGTGACGAACAGGATCTTCAAAGGCGTTCCAGCCGCGCCGCGTAAAAGCCGTCGATGCCGCCCTTGTTGGAAAGGTGGCATGGCAGCGTACGCAGATCGCCGTCGGCCGTCACCAGTTCATGCAGCCCCCCGACCTCGTCCGCCGTGATCGGCACGCGACGCAGCGGTAATCCTTCAGCCAGCGCCGCCGCGATCACCGCGTCGCCTTCCTCGGGCTGCAGCGAGCAGACGCAATAGACGATGCGCCCGCCCGGACGCGTCATCTCGCAGGCGGCCCGCAGCAACTGGGCCTGCACGGCGGCGAGCTTGGCCACGTCCGCGGGCTTTTTCAGCCAGGCGATGTCGGGATGTCGCCGCAGCGTGCCGGTGGCCGAGCACGGGGCGTCGAGCAGCACGGCATCGACGGGTGCCGCCGGGCGCCAGGCGACGGCGTCCGCTGCGACCAATGTCGCGTCCAGCCCGAGGCGGTCGAGATTGGCGCAAACCCGCTCCAGACGCTTGGCCGAGCGGTCGACTGCGGTGACGCGGGCGCCGGCCGCCGCCAACTGGCAGGTTTTGCCGCCGGGGGCGGCGCAGAGATCGACGACGTCGCGGCCGGCCATGTCGCCGAGCAGGCGCGCCGGCAGGGCGGCGGCGGCATCCTGGATCCACCAGCCGCCTTCGGCGAAGCCGGGCAGGGCCGTGATGGCGCCGCTGACGGCACGGCGCAGCGAGCCGGTCGGCAACAGCTCGGCCTCCAGCCGCTCGGGCCAGGCGTTGCGCTCGCCCTTGAGCGAGATGTCGAGCGGCGCTTCGTGCAGATGGGCCGCGGCGATGGCGCGGCAGGTATCCTCGCCGTAGGCGGTGCACCACGACTGCCACAGCCACGCGGGCAGGTTCAAGCGGGCCGCGTCCTGGCCGGCGATGATGTCCTTGCCCTCGCGGTCGGCCCGGCGCAGCACGGCGTTGACCAGGTTCTTGTGTGCGGTCAGGCCCAGCGCCTTGGCCAAAACGACGCTGGTGGCGACGGCGGCGTGGGCTGGCGTACCCAGGAACAGCAGTTGCGCCAGGCCGAGGCGCAGGAGGTCCTGCACCGCCTGCGCCTTGTGCGGCAGGGGTCGTTCGAGAAAACGGCCGATCACGTCGTCGAGCTGGCCGCGGCGGCGCAGCGCCGTCGCCGCCAGCAGGCGGGCGAAGGCGCGGTCGCGTTCGGCCAGTTGGGCAAGGCCGCCATGCCCCTCGAGCGTCTCGTCGAGGGGGCGGTGGCGGCGAAGGACGGATTGCAGGATGTCGAGGGCGACGGCGCGGGCGGAGGTGGTCAAGATCGCGTCAATCCCAAGGGCCACGGCCGCGGGCGCCGGAATGCACCGGCTCGAATGCGCCGGCCAGCTCGCGCAGCCGGGCGATGCGGTTTTCCATGCTGGGATGGGTCGAGAACAGGTTGTCGCGCGCCCCGCCGGCCAGCGGGTTGACGATGAACAGATGCGCCGTGCCGGGATTGTGCTCGGCCCGCGGATTGGCGATGCGATGCGCCGCCATCTCCAGCTTGCCCAGCGCCGAGGCCAGCCACAAGGGCTGGCCGCAGATGCGGGCGCCCTCGGCGTCGGCCTCGTATTCGCGGGTGCGCGAGATCGCCATCTGCACCAGCATGGCCATGATCGGCGCCAGGATCATCATCGCCAGCGCGCCCAGCCCGCCGAGGCCGCCGCCTTCCTCGTCCTCGTTGCTGCTGCCGCCGAACATGGCGCTGAAGGCGAAGAAATTGGCCAGCATGCCGATGGCGCCGGCGAAGGTGGCGGTGACGGTCATGATCAGGGTGTCGCGGCCCTTTACATGCGCCAGCTCGTGGGCCATGACGCCGGCGATCTCCTCGGCGCTCATCATGTCGAGCAGGCCGGTGGTGGCGGCGACGGCGGCGTTCTGCGGGTTGCGGCCGGTGGCGAAGGCGTTGGGCTGCGGATTGTCGATGACGTAGACGCGCGGCATCGGCATGCCGGCGCGGCGCGCCAGTTCCTCGACGATGCCGTAGTACTGCGGTGCCTCGCGCGGCCCGACCTCGTGGGCGCCATACATCGACAGCACCATCTTGTCGGAGTTCCAATAGGCGAAGGCATTGGTGCCCAGGGCGAACAGGAAGGCGATGACCATGCCGGTCTGCCCGCCCATGGCATAGCCGATGGCGAGGAAGAGGCCGGTGAGGCCGGCAAGCAGCAGCGCCGTCTTGGCGTAATTCATGGCGTGTCCCGCATTGAAGAAATGCCACGAGAGGAATAAGTAGGTGCGAGATCGCAATCAAGAGGCATGGCCGCCCGTGACCGAGAAGACGCCGAAGAACCCGACCGAGTCGAGCAAGGACCAGGCCGACAAGCCCGGCGAAGCGCAGCCCAAGGAAATCGGCGGCCGCGACGGCCCCGAGCCGACCCGCTTCGGCGACTGGGAAAAGGGTGGCCGCTGCGTCGATTTCTAGGCGGAGCGCGGAGCTCCAGCTCCGCAAGACACAGACGGAGCTGGAGCTCCGCGCTCCAAGTCAGAAGCGCACGCCGATGCCGACGCGGACGAGATGGTGGCTGCCCGATGAGAAGCCGACGCCGCCGTTGAGGGCGACACGCTCGCCGATCTGGTGGGCGACGGCGATGCCGGCGGCGGATTCGCCGCCGTAATTGGCCAGGCCCAGGTTGAGGGTGGTGTCGCCCGGCCCGACCGGCGCCATCGGCACCAGGGCTGCCGCCTGGGCGATGCCCTGGAAGGTCTCCTTGCGCAGCGCCCCTATCTTTGCGTCGATGCCGCCCATGCTCTGCGCCAGCGCGGCCTCCATCTGGTCGCGGTTGACCGCGTCGGTGCCCGTCTCGGCCGCGGCGACGTTGGTGATGCGCCTCTCGCTGCCGGCGGCGCCGACCGACACCGTGTTGGGGGCCGAGGTGACCGAGCGGTTGCCAATCGCCACTGCATTGGCATGGCCGGCGCTGGCCTCATTGCCGACCGCCACGGCGAAGTCGCCGGCGGCGGCGGCGTTGTCGCCGACGGCGGTGGTGTTGGTGCCGGTGGCCTGGGCGCCCACGCCCACCGCCACCGACGAGCGGGCATAGGCGCCGGCGCCGATCGCCACCGAGTTCGATTGCACCGCCGTCGCCCCCTGGCCCATGGCGATGCCGCCCGAGGATTGCACCTCGGCGCCCTGGCCGATGGCGATGGCGTTGTCCGCCCCTGCCGTGACCTGCCCGCCGGCCAGTTGCAGGTTGCGGCCGCAGGTGACGGTGCCGCCCGAGACGCCGCACAGGCCGGCCTCCACCATCTGGTTGACGGCGTTCTGCAGATTGGCGAGTGCCGTGTCCGCCTTGCCGTTCGCGGTGTCCGCCGTGGTCTGCGCGGCGGCGGCCTCGGTGCGGGCGGTATTGGCTGTGGTCTGCGCAATGGTGGCGGTGGATTGGGCATTGGCGGCGCTGGTGACGACCGCGTCCAACTGGCTCTTGTTCACGGCGTCGGTGGCGGCGATGCCGGCGGCGACGTTGACGATGCGCTTCTCGCTGCCCGCCGCGCCGACCGAGATGGTGTTGCTCTCGGTGGCCACCGCTTGGTCGCCGATCGCCACGGCACCGGTAACGTCGGCCTCGACCCTGGCGAGGTAGCCAATGGCGGCCGAGTATGTCGCACCGGTGTTCACACGTGCGTAGCTGCCCACGGCCAGGCTGCGAGTTGCGTATGCATAGTTGCGGAACCCGACCGCCGTGGCCCCATCGCCATTAACATAATTGACGCCGCCTATGGCGGAAGACTCTTCCCCGTAAGCATGGTTGCTGTTCCCCATCGCGACAGCCCAAGCGCCGGTGGCGCTGTTGCCACTCCCCATGCCGATTGCCGCGGCCCCGCTGGTGGTATTTCCAGCTCCGACGGCAACACCTTTGTAAGCCTCATTGCTGGAGCCCACTGCGACAGAAAAATACCCGCTAGCCGTGTTTCTGAATCCCACTGCGGTGGAGCCATCTCCGCTGGCGGTGTTGCTCTCGCCGCAAGCCAAGCTGTCCAAACCTGTGCTGGTCCCGGAATTGCCGTCGCAGTTGTCGGTCGCCCAGGCCGGCGGCGCGGCCAGCGTCAGCACGGCCGCGGCCAGCATTCCCCTTCGGGTTTTCGCCGGCCCGCCCATCCGCAGCCTTCTCGACAGCATTCTCATTCCTCCCGCGATGCCGGAGAAACCGGCCGCGGCTTTCCGCCTGTTCGCCCGGTCGCGACGGGCATGGTCTCTTCACACGGCATGTTGACGTGCAGCGCGGTCAATAGACCATGGGAGTGCGGGAATGTGATTGCCTGGGCGTCCCGAATCCTTGACCGGACGTCCCACCGCTCATGCCAGTCCGCGTTGACGCGACCTTTCCGTGATTCCCGCGAAGAGCGTGTGAAGGAATTCCCGTTTTCCGTCGACGAAAACAACGGTGGTGGAAAAATTCCGGACAGCCGTGCGCTTTCGTGGGGATGACGAAACAACTAACTAATTCCTTCATACGCGCGAAAGCGGGAACCCATGAACATTCGGCGGCCGAGTGGATGGACTCCCGCTTTCGAGCCTGTGAAGGAAACCTCTTCTCCGTCGCCCCCGCGGAAGCGGGGGTCCATTCCGCCTGCGCTTCAGTATCGAAATCGTGGTGAGATGCCGGCCAGAGCACCGCAGGTCGTGCCGCCGGCGGGATGGATTCCCGCTTTCGCGACGCTTTCGCGGGAATGACAGAACAAATGATCGGTTCCTTCACACGCTCTTTTGCGGGAGTGACGGCAAGACGATGCATCACACGTTGAATCAAACGGATCGGGGTATCAGTCCCGCCGTACCACCGCCTCCCAGCGGTCGAGGATGGTGTGGTCGAGCGGCCCCAGGCCGAGATTGCGCACCTCGCGGGGCGGCAGGCCGAAACTGGCGCGGAAGGCGCGCGAGAAATGCGCCTCGCTGACGAAGCCGCAGTCGAAGGCGATGTCGGCGATGGTCCGCCGCGCGTTGGCGGGGTCGCGCAGCAGGCTTTCGGCACGCCCCAGCCGGCGGTGCCGGATGAAGGCGGCGATGCCGCCCTCGGGGGCGAACAGGCGATAGAGATGGCTGCGCGACAGGCCGAACATGCCGCACAGCGCTTCGGGCGTCAGTTCGTGCGAGAACAGATGCAACTCGATATAGGCCTTGATGCGATCCTTCAGCGCGTTGGCAAGGGGGGTGCGCGCCGCCTGGTGCCGTTGCGCGTCAGGCCGCAGGCATGCCGCCACCAGCGCCAGCGTGCCCAATGCCGCATCCGGCGCCTCGTCGGTGCTCATGCGGCGCGCCGCGCGGGCCAGGGTCACCAGATGCTGCCCCAGCAGCATCCCGAGCGGCGAGCCGCGGCGCAGCACCAGCCCGTCCAGGTCCACCGCGCCCGTCATTGACTGCAGGTCGCGGCACGACAGCAGGAGCGCATGGGTACGGCAGGCGTTGGTGGTCACCGTCTTGGGGCGCGCGAGGTCGTGTACCCAGACGTCGCCTGCGTTCACCACGATTTCGCGGCCGTCTGCGGTGATGACATGCAGCGCGCCGGCGGACACGAGTTGAACGATGACATGATCCTGGCCGTCGGCGGCTATGTGACGGCGCGTCCGGGTGTAGGCGTGGGGGGCGAAGGCGGTGACGCCGATGCCGATGGCGCCGACGGCATAGGTGGCGATGCGGCCGCCGAAGACCGCCGCCGACGCGTCAGGGTGAGGCTGGGCGGTGTAGAGGGGCAGGAACTGCCGCCACGCCTCGAAACGAAGCGACGGGTCGAAGGCTTCGGTGGAAAAGTGGTTGGACGGCAGCAGCCGTGATATATCGGCGGGGGGCATCGGCGCTCCGATGCTGGCGAAGCCGCCGGCCAAATCTAGGTCTATCGTGGATTCGCTGGGGGCATAGCCCGCCGCGTTCGTTGTTTCGTCACTCCCGCGAAAGCGGGAGTCCATTCCTGAGGTCTCTCGACTTTAATTTCGTGGTCGTGCTTGCATGCCTCGACCGCCTCCGGAATGGATTCCCGCTTCCGCGGGAATGACAGGCTGGGGCGGTCGATGCGTTCCCGCTAGTCCGCGATGAATCCAACACAGCCAGACTTACGCAATACTTACCCTGCCCCTGACGATCGGGATCGTCAAGTCTCCGTCGACTTGCGTCGATTCACTGCGGATCGTTGGCCATGCTGGCGGTCCGGCGCAGGCGCTGCGACTCCGAGCGCAGCTGGCCGCAGGCGGCGAGGATGTCGCGGCCGCGCGGCTGGCGGATCGGCGCCGAATAGCCCTGGTCGAACAGGAAGTCCGAAAAGCGCTTGATGTCCTGTGGGCTCGAGCACTCGAAATCCGAGCCCGGCCATTTGTTGAAGGGGATCAGGTTGAACTTGGCCGGGATGCCCTCGACCAGCTTCACCAACCGGCGGGCGTCGGCCAGGGAATCGTTGATGCCCTTCAGCATGACGTATTCGAAGGTGATGCGCCGGGCGTTGGACAGGCCGGGATAGTCGCGGCAGGCCTGCATCAGCTCGGCCAGCGGGTACTTCTTGTTGATGGGCATGATGCCGTCGCGCACCTCGTCGGTGACGGCGTGCAGGCTGATCGCCAGGTTGACGCCAAGCTCGGCGCCGCAGCGGCGGATTTCCGGCACGACGCCCGAGGTCGACAGGGTGATGCGGCGCTTGGACACGGCGATGCCCTCGCCGTCCATGATAATCTTCAGCGCCTTGGCGACGTTGTCGTAGTTGTACAACGGCTCGCCCATGCCCATCAGCACGATGTTGGAGATCAGGCGGCTCTCGTCGGTCGGGCTCGGCCACTCGCCATAGGCGTCGCGCGCCACCAGGAACTGGCCGACGATCTCGGCCGCCGACAGGTTGCGCACCAGAAGCTGGGTGCCGGTGTGGCAGAACTTGCAGGTCAGGGTGCAGCCGACCTGGGACGAGATGCACACCGAGCCGCGGTCCTCGTCCTGGTCGGGGATGTAGACGGTTTCGGCCTCGTTGCCGTCGGGAAAGCGCAGCAGCCATTTGCGGGTGCCGTCGGACGACTGCTGCTCGCGCGCCACCTGCGGGCGGTGCAGATCGAACTGCTCGGCCAGGCGCTCGCGCAGCGGCTTGGCCAGATCGCTCATGGCGGCGAAGTCGATGACGCCGCGGTTGTAGATCCACCGCCAAAGCTGCTTGGCCCGAAACGGCTTCTCGCCGATGTCGGCGACCAGCGCCGCCAATTCGTCGCGCGACAGGCCGACGAGGTTGGGGCGCGTGTCGGCGGGCGCGGCGGATTGTGGCTGGATCAGTGTCATGGCCGCATTCATATAGGTCCAGGTGGGTCGCCGGCAATGGCGGCTTTTCCCGGGAGCAAGCAACCCATGCCTCTTATGGTCGAGGTCGTGCGCGGCGCCATCGTCGAGAGTCGGCACTGCGTTCATGCGGCGGTCGCCACCGTGCGCGGCGAACTCGTCGAGGGATGGGGCGACCCAGGCCAGCCGACTTATCCGCGGTCGGCGGTGAAACCGCTGCAGGCGCTGCCGCTGATCGAAAGCGGCGCCGCCGGGCGCTTCGGTCTGGGGGATGAGGAACTGGCGCTGGCCTGCGCGTCGCATGCCGGGCAGCCCGGCCATGTCGCACGGGTTGCCGCCTGGCTGGCGCGCATCGGCCTCGATGGGACGGCGCTGGAATGCGGTGCGCACTGGCCCAGCTCGGTCGAGGCGGCGCGGGCCTTGGCGCGCCAAGGTGGCGAGCCGTCGGCGCTGCACAACAACTGCTCGGGTAAACACAGCGGCTTTTTGACCACGGCGCGGCATCTTGGGGAAGAGATGAGGGGCTACATCGGCCTCGATCATCCGGTGCAGCGGCGGGTGGCTCAGGCGCTGGGGGAGATGGCGGACTGCGAGATGAGCGCCGTGGGGCACGGCATCGACGGCTGCGGCATTCCCACCTATGCCCTGCCCTTGTCGGCGCTGGCCGTGGCCATGGCGCGGCTGGCCGACCCGTCCGGCCTGGGGGCGGCGCGGACCGCAGCGGTGGCGCGCATCCGTACCGCGATGGCGGCGCACCCCTGGCTGGTGGCCGGCGACGGCCGCCTGTGCACCGTGGCCATGCGGACGGCGCCGCAGGTGCTGCTGAAAGGCGGCGCCGAGGGGGTCTACGCCGCCGCCCTGCCCGCCCGCGGCCTGGGCGTGGCGGTGAAGGTCGCCGACGGCGCGGCGCGTGCCGCCGAGGTGGCGGTGCTGGCGGTGCTGGACCGGCTGGGCGCGTTCACCCCCGAGCAGCGCGACAGCCTGGCGGCGCGCATGCGGCCCGCCGTGCTGAACGTCGCCGGGCGGCGGGCCGGCGAGGTGCGGGTGGCGTCGGTGGCCTAGCTCTTGGCGTCGCGCGCCTGCTGGGCGCGGTCGGCCTTGGCGCGTTTGAAGATTTCGCTCAGGCGCTTGCTGGTGTCCTCGCCGAACTGGTAATCCCACAGAATCCGCTTCGCTTCGTCGGTCGTGCTGTTGGCGATCTCGCCGAACAGGGCTTTGAACAGCATGTGGAAATGGCCGTCCTTCATCTGGAAGTTGTTGCCTTCCGTCATGGCCTTGCCCACGACCGACATGAAGATGCGCTTGCCTGCGGGAAACTTGTCGAAGCGTAACAGGATGCGGATCAGGATGGTGTCGGCGAAGCGGCGCCAATCGGCGTTGGCATAGATGCGCTCCCAGATCAGCTTGTCGTCATCGGTTCCGATCTTGGCCAGCAGATCACCGGCCTCGCGGTTGAGTTCGGTATAGACGATGTCACCCAGCGCCTTCCTGAGATAGCGATCGACACCCTCGACGAGGGTGCGTGGAAAGATCGCCTGATCGCCGACGAACAGCCGGGATATGCGTGCCGACACCAGCCGCAACAGGAAGCGCTGGCGGCGAGGGTCGCGCAGGCTGGCCGGCGTGACGACGCCGACCCGCGATGCCTCGGCCGCACCCTCGCAAAAAGCCATGCTGGCCGCGTGGCAGGTGCCGCAGTTATCGGAAACCGCCGCGTTCAACTCACCGGCCAGCCGGACGAAAGTCTCGCCCTGCTCGGGCGGCAGCAAGCCTTTGAACGTGTTGACAAGGTAGCTGAACAGCTCCTTGTTGCGGGCGACGTGAATGACGTCGGCGCCGGTCTTGTCGTCTGGAGGCATGGCGGCCGTTCAACGTTGAGAAACGATCCGGTTACAATAACGGCTATTGTGCACCGGCATACCGTGAAAGCAAGAGGGGTGTCAGGCGTTGCGGTGACGCAGCCGTTGGCGCCCACGGCTACGGAAGCGGGGTGCGCCGTGGCCGCTGTCGCTGGCATCGGCCGGTGAGCCGGGCAGGGGCGGTGCGCCAGGCATCAAGGGGCGCTCGGCGAAACGCCCCATGCTGATGGCGCGATCGTACATGACGATGGCTCCGGCGGTCGCCAGATTGAGGCAGAACCGCGTCGGGATGCTGACGACATGGGCGCAGCGCGCCTGCATCTCCGGGCTGAGGCTGCCGCGTTCGCGGCCCAGCACGTAGGCGGCATTGGTGGGGTGGCGGAACGATGGCAGGTCGATGGCGTCGTCCAGCAGTTCGATGCCCACCAATTGGCAGCCGGCCGGCAGCAACATGGTGTCGACATCGGCAAAGGCATAGAAGGGCACCTGGCCGGGAGCGTCCGAGGTATCGGCGCGGAAGCCCTCGCCGCGCGAGTAATCGGCGTCGACGGTGAAGACGAAGCTGGCGCCAAAGGCGTGGGCGGTGCGGAACAGGGCGCCGATATTCATCGCCTTGCTCACGCCCTCGACTCCGATCCCAAACCAGCCGCGCATGCTGCCCCCTCCGCCAAACCCGGCATCTTGCCCGATTGGCGTCCCGGTTCAAGCCCGGCCGAACTCGTGCTAGAAGCGCAGCACGATCCATTTTCCCAGGAACCGCCATGCGAGCCGTCGTTTGCCCTGCCTTCGGTCAGCCCCTCGTCTTGCAGGAGGTCGCGCCGGTGGCCCTGCCCGCGGGCGGTGTCCGCATCGCCGTGCAGGCCGCCGGCGTCAATTTTGCCGACAGCCTGTTCATGGCGGGAAAATACCAGGAAAAGATCGAGCCGCCGTTCGTGCCCGGCATGGAGGCGGCCGGCGTGGTGCTGGAGGTCGCGCCGGGGGTGACGACGTGTCGGCCCGGTGACCGGGTCATGGTGGCGCTGGACGGCGGCGGCTTCGCCGATGAGGCCGTCGCCCGCGCCGACGACGTCGTCGTCATTCCCGACAGCATGGACTTCGTCACCGCCGCCGCCTTCCCGGTTGCCTACGGCACATCGCACCACGGCCTGCGCAAGGCCGGGCTCAAGGCGGGCGAAACCCTGCTGGTGCACGGCGCCGCCGGCGGCGTCGGCCTGACCGCGGTCGAGATCGGCCGCTGCCTGGGGGCAACGGTGATCGCCACCGCCGGCGGCCCCGAGAAGCTGGCCGTTGCCGGGCAACATGGCGCCGACTACGGCATCGACTACCAACGTGAGGACGTGCGCGCCCGGGTGAAGGCGCTGACCTCGGGCCGCGGCGTCGACGTGGTCTACGACCCTGTCGGCGGCGACGTCTTCGGGGCATCCCTGCGCTGTACCGCGCCCGATGGCCGGATACTGATCGTCGGCTTCGCCAGCGGCAGTGTGCCGCAGATCCCGGCCAACATCCTGCTGGTCAAGAACATCACCGTGATCGGCTATTATTGGGGAGCATATCGCCGCCTCGACCCCGCCGCGTTACGGGCCTCCTTTGCCGAGTTGCTCGGCTGGTACACCGCCGGCCGCCTGGCACCCCACGTGTCGCACATCCTGCCGCTGGATCGGGCCAACGAGGCGATCGCCTTGCTCAAGCGCCGCGCCGCCACCGGCAAGGTCGTCTTGACCATGGGCCGCTGAAGGCCGCATTCCTTCGCCGCCTGGAGAGGGTCCCCCCGACATCCGCAAAAAAATGCCGCCGAGGCGAATGCGTCGGCGGCTTCAGGTTGCACGGGGGGAGTAAACTTGGAGGAGAGACAGAGTACTTCGGTCGGATTAACGGTTGCCGGGGAAGGACGGCACCTGGCTGCCCTGGTCGAGGAAGGTCGTCGGCAACTCGCTGAAGCTGGCGGCCTGCGCCGGGGCGACGGCGATCATGGCGGCGAGGGCGGCGGCGGCGAGAACGATGGTTTTCATGGTTGGCTCCTGCGTTTCCGTGCGGCCCTCATTTGGTAATTCGGTACCGCTTTGCTGATTAGGAGAATGCCGTACCCGAGCGTTCGAATCAACTATTATTTTCGTAGGGCTTTTCCGTGGCTCCTTGGCTCGGCGGGGCCAAAACCTTCGCGCGCTCGAAAACCACCGCGGCGGCGGATTATGCTCGGGGTGGAGACCACGAGCCGGGAGCGCAGCATGGCCATGCTCAGCCTTCGTGCCCTGCTTCTCGTCGCCTGGGCGGCCATGCCGGCCTGGGCCCAACCTGTCGCGGTGCAGTCCTATCCGGTGCCGGCAGGCGCCCACCCGCACGATGTCGCCCCGGCCGCCGATGGCAGCGTCTGGTACACCGCCCAGCGCCAGGGTGCGCTGGGCCGCCTCGATCCGGCCACCGGCCAGACCCGGCAGATTCCGTTGGGTGAAGGCTCGCGGCCGCACGGCGTCATCGTCGGCCCCGACGGCTGGGCCTGGGTGACTGACAGTGGCCTCAATGCCATCGTGTCCGTCGACCCCGCCAGCGGCACGGTGACGCCATACCCGCTGCCCGCCGCCGCCGCCGGCGCCAACCTCAACACCGCCGCCTTCGACGGCGACGGCATCCTGTGGTTCACCGGCCAGAGCGGCATCTACGGCCGTCTCGAACCTCGCTCGGGGGCCATGGAGGTGTTCAAGGCGCCGCGCGGCGCCGGCCCCTACGGCATCGATGCCACGCCCGCGGGCGACGTGTGGTACGCCTCCCTGGCGGGCGATCACATCGCCCGGATCGACACCAAAACCGGCACCGCCACCGTCGTCGCGCCACCGACCGCAGATGCCGGGCCGCGCCGTCTGTGGTCGGATTCGCGCGGTGTGCTGTGGGTGGCGGAATGGAATGCCGGCCAGTTGGGGCGCTACGATCCGGGTACGCAGACGTGGCGGGAATGGAAGCTGCCCGGTGCCGACCCCGCCGCCTACGCCGTCTTCGTCGACGAGCACGACAAGGTATGGCTCAGTGACTTCGGCGCCAACGCCGTGCTCCGCTTCGATCCCGCGAGCGAACGGTTCGAGTCGTTCCCGGCCGACCGCCCCGGCACCGCCGTCCGGCAGATGCTCGGGCGGCCGGGCGAGGTGTGGGTGGCGGAATCGGGCACCGATCGCCTTACCGTCTACCGGTACTGACATGCGGGCCGTGCCGCTGCTGGCCCTCGCCCTGCTGTGGACGATGCCGGGCGCCGCCGACGAGGCGGCGTGGCTGGCCCTGGCGCAGCCGGGGACGGCGGCGCTGATGCGCCATGCCGCCGCCCCCGGCATCGGCGATCCCGCGGGCTTTCGCCTCGACGACTGCGCCACCCAACGCAATCTTGACTCCATTGGCCGTGCCGATGCTCAAGCCGTCGGCGCCGCCTTCCGCGCCCGCGGCATACAGATCGACCGCGTGTTGACCAGCCGCTGGTGCCGCTGTCGTGAAACGGCGCGCCTGCTCGCGCTCGCTCCCGTCGAGGACTTTCCGCCGCTCGATTCGCTGTTCGGGCAACGTGAGGCCGCGCCGGAGCGCAGCGCCG
Source organism: Rhodospirillaceae bacterium (assembly GCA_036675815.1). Classification (GTDB taxonomy): domain Bacteria; phylum Pseudomonadota; class Alphaproteobacteria; order Rhodospirillales; family Magnetospirillaceae; genus JAKFEE01. Next base: position 20,417 of record JAKFEE010000058.1, on the reverse strand, counting down.
CGGTGCGCGCGCTGCTGGCAGAACGTGCAGGGACGGACAAGTTGGTGCTGGTCACCCATCAGGTGAATATTCAGGCGCTCACCGGCAGCGGCCTGGCATCGGGCGAGATCATCGTCGTCGCCACCACTCCCGGCGGCCTCGAGGTGCGCGGCCGCATGACACCCGGCGAGTGGCGCTGATCCCTGGCTTCGCCCCGGTGCCGCCGCGTCGATGGGCGTTCGTAGCGCCGGAATGTTTGCGCCGGCGTCAGGCAACAAAAAAGGACCGGCAAGTACCGGTCCCTTTTCACCCAGACATAATGTGGTGTCAGCGCGGCGCCAGCACCATGACCATCTGGCGGCCTTCGACCTTGGGGAACTGCTCGACCTTGGCCATCTCGTCGAGCTCGTCGCGCACACGGTCGAGCACCTTCAGGCCCAGGTCCTGGTGCGCCATCTCGCGGCCGCGGAAGCGCATGGTCACCTTGACCTTGTCGCCTTCCTCAAGGAATTTCTTCATGTTGCGCATCTTGACGTTGTAGTCGTTGTCGTCAATGTTCGGGCGCAACTTGACTTCCTTGATCTCGATGACCTTCTGCTTCTTACGAGCTTCGTTCTTCTTCTTCTGAATCTCGTACTTGTACTTGCCGAAGTCGAGGATCTTGCAGACGGGCGGATCGGCGTTCGGCGACACCTCGACCAAGTCGAGGCCCGCCTCACGGGCCATCTCCAAACCTTCTCTCAGGGAAACGACGCCGACCATCTCGCCATCTGCATCGACCAGGCGAATGGTCCGGACATCGATCTCGGCGTTGACGCGCGGGCCCTCACGGCTGGGCGGCGTCTGAGCAGGCGGCCTGGCTATGTAACTCCTCCTTCGTTCGACCAACAACAAGGGGCGCGGCCGAGGCGGTCGCGCCCAATTCCCGTCAAGCCGGCATGGCGGCTTCGCCAGCGAGTTTAGCGACTGCCTCGTCCAGTGCAACAATTTCTTGGCTGCTGCCGCCCAGCCGGCGCAAGGCCACCGTGCGTTTCTCGGCCTCGGCGCGGCCGACGACCAGCATCAGTGGCACCTTGGCTAGGCTATGCTCGCGCACCTTGTAGTTGATCTTCTCGTTGCGCAGATCGGTGGTGACGCGCAGGCCCGCCGCCCGCATCGCCGCCGCCACCTCCGCGGCATAGGGATCGGCGTCCGAGGTGATGGTCGCCACCACCGCCTGCACGGGGGCCAGCCACAGCGGGAACTTGCCGGCGTAGTTCTCGATGAGGATGCCGATGAAGCGCTCGAACGAGCCGAGGATGGCGCGGTGCAGCATGACCGGGCGGTGGCGCTGGCCGTCCTCGCCGACATAGCTGGCGTCGAGGCGCTCGGGCAGGACGAAATCGACCTGCAGGGTGCCGCATTGCCACTCGCGGCCGATGGCGTCGCGCAGCACGAACTCCAGCTTGGGGCCATAGAAGGCGCCTTCGCCTGGATTGAGGCTGGTGTCGAGGCCGGCGGCCTGCGACGCCTCGAGCAGGGCGGCCTCGGCCTTGTCCCAGATGGCGTCGCTGCCGGCGCGCTTTTCCGGGCGGTCGGAGAATTTGACGCGCACGTCGGTAAAGCCGAAGTCGCCGTACATCGTCTTCAGCAGTTCGCAGAAGGCGATGGTCTCGGCGGTGATCTGGTCCTCGGTGCAGAAGATGTGGGCGTCGTCCTGAGTGAAGGCGCGGACCCGCATGATGCCGTGCAAGGCGCCCGACGGTTCGTAGCGATGACACGAGCCGAACTCGGCCATGCGCAGCGGCAGGTCGCGATAGCTCTTGATGCCCTGGCGGAAGATCTGCACGTGGCAGGGGCAGTTCATCGGCTTGATCGCCAGGACTTTCTCGTCCTGGGTCTGCACGGTGAACATGTTTTCGCCGAACTTCTCCCAGTGGCCGGAGGCCTCCCACAGGCTGCGGTCGACCAGTTGCGGCGTCTTCACCTCGACATAGCCGGCGGCGTCGAGCTTGCCCCGCACGTAGGACTCGATCGAACGCCACAGCGTCCAGCCGTTGGGATGCCAGAAGATGCTGCCCACCGCCTCTTCCTGCAGGTGGAACAGCTCCATCTCGCGGCCGAGGCGGCGGTGGTCGCGTTTTTCCGCCTCCTCCAGGATGTGCAGGTAGGCGTCGAGGTCCTTCTTGTCGAACCAGGCGGTGCCGTAGATGCGCTGCAGCATCTCGTTGCGCGAATCGCCGCGCCAGTAGGCGCCGGCCAGCTTCATCAGCTTGAACGCCTTGCCCAGCTTGGCCGTCGACGGCAGGTGCGGGCCGCGGCACAGGTCGATGAACTGGCCCTGGCGATACAGCGTGATCTTCTGGTCGGCGGGGATGGCGCCGATGATCTCGGCCTTGTACTTCTCGCCCTGGGCCTCGAAGAACGCCACCGCCTCGTCGCGGTCCCACGTTTCGCACACGATCCGCTCGTCGCGCTCGACGATCTCGCGCATGCGCTGCTCGATCTTCTCGAGATCCTCGGGGGTGAACGGCGTCGGCCGCGCGAAATCGTAATAGAAGCCGTTCTCGATGGCCGGGCCGATGGTCACCTGGGTCTCGGGATAGAGCTCCTTCACCGCCTCGGCCATCACGTGGGCGGCGTCGTGGCGCAGCAGCTCCAGCGCCTCGGCGTCGCGCGAGGTGACGATGGCGACGGCGGTATCGGCATCGAGACGGGTCGACAGATCCTGCATCTGCCCATTGATGCGGACGGCCAGGGCCGACTTGGCCAGGCCGGGGCCGATGTCGCGGGCGATGTCGGCGCCGGTCACCGGGCCGTCATAGCGCCGCACGCTGCCGTCGGGCAGGGTAATGGCAACCATGGTGTCTTCGCTCTTCCTGATGCCGAAAGGCGGGACTGTGAAAGGCTTTGCCGGGCAAGTCAAGGCACCGCCACGCCAGACTTACGAGACGCCCCTGAGGTTGCGCCGGGAACCCATATTGAAAAAAGGGGCGGCCCCACCGGAGCCGCCCCCTTCTGCCTGCGCAGGCTTCTACTGCCGCAGCGAGCGCGTCAGCAGTTCCTGGAATGGCACCGCGAAGTAATCGAACAGGGTGCGGTCGCTCTTGTTGACCATGACCTCGGCCGGCATGCCCGGCATCAGGTCCAGCCCATCGAGGCCGGCGACGGCGGCGGGGTCGACGCGCACGCGTACGCGGTAATAGGGCGTGCCGGTCTTCTCATTGATCAAGCGGTCGGCCGACACCGTCGACACCGTTCCTTCCGCCGTCGGCACGTTGCCGCGATTGAACGCCGAGAACCGTACCTGAGCCGGCATGCCGGAATGGACGTCATCGATGTCGGCGGTGCCGACCTGCGCCTCGACCACCAAGGTGTCGTCCGTCGGCACGATGTCCATGATACGGCTGCCGGGCGCGATGACGCCGCCCACGGTGTGCACGTCGAGATCGACGACGGTGCCGTCCACCGGAGCGGTGACGGTCAGGCGCTGATATTGCGCCTTGGTGGCTGCCAACCGCTCGCTGGCGTCGAATATCTCCGTCTCGACCTTGCGCAATTCGGCCTCCACATCCTCGCGGAACTTGGTCTCGACGCTCATGACCTGCAACTGCGCCTCGTTCATCGCCTGGCGCACCTGGGCGATCTGCGCGAGATGTTCGCCGCGCTGCCCCTCGAGGCGAGCCAGCTCACGTTCGACCGCCATCACCTGGACTTCCGAAGTGTAGCCCTTGCCGGCCAGCTCCTGTTTGCCACTCAGCTCCTTCTGGATGAGGGCGATCTGGCGATCGGCAGCCTCGACCTGGCGGTCCAGCCCCTCGATCTGAGTCTTCGACTGGGCAATGCGGTTCTGCAGGACGTCGATCTGGCTGGTCATGGTCTGACGTCGGGCGGCGAACAGCTGGCGCTGGCCTTCCAGAATGTCGGCGACCTCGGTTTCGGTTTGGGCGCGCTCGACGAGTGCGGCGGGGAAACCCGGCTCGCTGCGGCCGCCACGTTCGGCCGACAGCCGCGCCTGCTGCGCCTGGCCACTGTCGAGACGCCCCTGCAGCAGCTTCAGCGACGCGAGGACCTGCGTCTCGTCCAGCCGGACAACCGGCTGGCCGGCGACCACGGCGTCGCCGTCGCGGACCAGGATTTCCTCGACGATGCCGCCCTCCAGATGCTGCAGGCTCTTGCGGCTGGAATCGACGACGACGGTGGCCATGGCGGTGACGCCATTGGACAGCGGCGCCGTGACCGACCAGATGGCGAAGCCGCCGAAGGCGACGGCGAGGACCGCCCAGCCGGCCACGATCGGCCCCTTGAAGTCGGCGCGATAGGGCGCCTGCGGTGCGGCAACGGTCATGGAGGTTTGGGTGCTTGGCATCGGTTCAGCTCCTGGCGGCGCGGCGCTCGGGGTCGACGTGGGAGGCGGCGTCGGGGGCGGCCACCGGCCGCGTCAGCTTGCCCATGATCTCGGCGCGGGGGCCGTGGGCGCGAATCTCGCCGTCGGCGAGGACGACCATGGTGTCGACGGCGCCCAGCACGTTCGGCCGGTGCGTGATGAGGACCACGGTGGTGCCCTCCGCCTTCATGTCGAGGACGGCGCGGATCAGGGCGGCCTCGCCATCCTGGTCGAGATTGGAGTTGGGCTCGTCGAGGACGACCAGGACCGGCTCGCCGTACATGGCGCGGGCAAGGCCGACGCGCTGCCGCTGGCCCGCCGACAGCACGCTGCCGCCGACGCCGATCTCGGTCTCGTAGCCCTTCGGCAGGCGCAGGATCAGCTCGTGCACGCCGGCACGGCGGGCCGCATTGATGATCTTGTCGGAATCGGGCGTGCCGAAGCGGGCGATGTTGTCGGCGACGGTGCCCTCGAACAGTTCGACGTCCTGGGGCAGGTAGCCCATGTAGGGGCCGATCTCGTCACGATTCCAATCGGCGATGGCGGCGCCGTCGAGGCGGATCTTACCGCCCAGCGGCTGCCAAGCCCCGACGATCAGGCGCGCCAACGTCGACTTGCCGCCGCCCGACGGGCCGACGATGCCGAGCACTTCGCCGGGCTGGGCGCCGAGGCGTATCCGGCGCAGTGACGGCACGTTGCTGCCCGGGGGCACGGCCGTCACGTCCTCGATGTCGAGGGCACCGGTCGGCTTGGGCAGGGACGTACGCGGGCCGGCCTCGGCATGCTTGTCGAGCAGATCGTTCAGGCGGTGCCAGGCCGAGCGGGCGGCGACGAACTGCTTCCAGGTGGCCAGCGCCGTCTCGATCGGCGCCAGCGCGCGGCCGACGACGATGGACGCGGCGATGATGCCGCCGGGGCTCATGGCCTGTTCGATGACCAGCCAGGCGCCGAGGCCCAGCAACGCCACCTGCAGGCTGATGCGCACCACCTTGGTGATGGCGCCGATGGTGGCGGCGCGGTCGCTGGCCGCCTCCTGCAGGCGCAGCATCTCATGGCGGCGGGCGAAGACGCGGTCGCGGATGGCGCCGAACATGCCCATGGCTTCGACGGTCTCGGCATTGCGCAGCGAACCGGCGACCATCCCCAGCATGCCGGCGGCCTGACGGTTGGCCTCGTCGAGCGGGCGCCGCGTCGAAAACTCGTTCAGCGCCGCCAGCGCGAACAGCAGCAGCCCGCCGCCCACGGCGACCCACCCCAGCAGCGGATGGAAGAGGAAGGTGACGCCGATCATCAGCGGCACCCACGGGGCGTCGAAAAAGACCGTGGTGCCCGGGCCGCTCAGGAACTGGCGGACGGCATCGAAATCGCGCAGGCCGTCGCCGCCATGGCCCCGCCGCGAGCGCAGGGTCGAGGTGAACATCGCCGACAGCACGCGCCCGGCCAGCAGCAGGTCCATGCGCCCCGAAATGCGCACCAGCAGCCGCGAGCGCATGGTGTCGAGGAACGCCATCAGGGCAAGCAGGCCGAGGACCAAGCCGCTCAGCACCAACAGGGTTTCAGTGCTCTGCGTCGGCAGGACGCGATTGTAAATCTCCATCATATAGATGGGCTGCGCCAACATCAGGCCATTGACGAAAAAACTGAAAGCGGCGGCGGCCACGAATGCCTGGCGGCACGACTTGAGAGCTCGCAAGAGCTCGTGCTTCTGGGATTCTGGTTTCATTTGCGCCGTTCTAACTCGCTTCGGGTTGCATCTGTTGCCGCGGCAACCTCTGCCCGAAGCGGTTAACGACGTCTAAACAATACACCAACGGGGTAGTGAGTTTATTGGGGATGGCCTGGGTTAAGGCCTTGCTTTCGCTGGAGTTCGCGGTCAATGCGATTCTTGAGGTGGCGCAGGCGGCGCTCCAGGCGCAGGGGCAGGCGCTGGCGTTGCAGGGTGAGCCACACCAGTTCGCTGGCTTGGTCGGCCAGGCTGAGCTTCAGCTGATTGTCGCCAGCCAGGAAATCGTAGGTGTGGGCGCCCTGGCCCAGGCAATGCTCGATGGCGAGGGCGTGGGCGACCAGGCCGGGCTTGGCGTGGCGGTTCTCGGCGGCGGCGAAGCCGCTCTGGTAGGCGTAGACGTGCCCGCGATGGCTGAAATTGTATAGATAGCCGAGCGCCTCCTCCCCGGCCATGATCTGCAGCAGTTGGATTTCGCCGGTGGCGAAGCGCGCGTCGATCAGGGTGCGGTGGAACTGCTCGAAAAAGGCGTGGGTGAAGGCATGGGCACGGCCGCGCCGTTGCCATGACGCGATGTGCAGGGCCTTCATGGCGTCGAAGAAGGCATGCGCCTCGGCCACCGTCACCGCCTGACGCAAGCGCGGCGGTCCCGACCGCTCGGCGACGTGCAGCGCGCGCCGCAACTGATAGCGGGTATTGCGGCTGAGACATGCGGCGAGGCCGCCGCCGGCGGCAGCGACCCGACGCAGGTCGAGCTGATGGCAGGCTTGTGCCGCCCGCACCCACACGTGCAAATCGGCCGCCGTCGCCAGGGCCGCCCACCGCGCCGGCACGCCCGACACCTGCAACTCGTCCCAGTCGTGGTCGCGCTCGACCAGCCAATCCACCACCCGTTGCTCGGCCGCCGCCGTCACCTGGCGATCGGTCAGCAGGCCGTTGTGCTCGATATAGATGCTGTCGAGCGCGGCGTCGCCCGCCTGGTGGAGCAGCAGCGTGCGCGTGCGCACCAGGCCTCGGCGCATCAACACTCGTCGCACGAACAGGCCGAGGCCGATGACCGCGCCGCGCCAGCGCACCTCGACCACCTCGGGCCACAATTGCGGCGGCAGGCAATCGAGCCAGCAGCCGATCCATCCCCAGGACTGGAAGAACGAGGGTTCGGCACGCCACTCCAGCGCCAGCCATTCGGGGGCAAGCGACGCCGGGTCTGCCGGCCGCAGGTCGACCGAGAGTTCGTCCGCGGGAACAGCGACGTCTGGCAGATGCAGCATAGGACGTGCGGGGCCTTCGCCAGGGGGGCCGTTGGCTTCCGGCGGCGAGCCGCCACAGGCCGACCCCAGTAGACTAACACCGAACCCCGACTGCCGCTCCGGCGCGGGTGGCCTACTCGGAAGGTGAGAGCGAACCGTGGCGTGCACCATCCATACCCGCTTCGACCGGCTGCCCGCCTCATACCAAAGGCTGTTCGACGCGGCCGGGGCCGATTCCTTCCATGCCACCGCCGCGTGGTTTCGCGTGCTGGCCGAGACGGCGCTGGCCGCCGACGAGCAGTTGCGCCTGATCGCCGTCGACGGGCCGGACGGGCCGGCGGCCTTGCTGCCGGCGATCGCCCGTGGCCGCCGGCTGGCCGGCCTGGCCAATTTCTATTCCTGTACCTTCACGCCGCTGCTGGGCGCCGACGCGGCCGCCGGGGCCGACGCGCTGGCGGCGGGGCTGGCGGCCATGGCGTGGGACCGGCTCGACCTGCCGGCCATGCCGGCCGCGGATCCGGCCTTCTCGCTACTGGCGCACAGCCTGCGCCGCGGCGGCCTGGCGGTGCAGCCATACTTCCAGTTCGGCAACTGGTACGAGGACACGGCCGGGCTGTCCTTCGACGCATATTCGGCGGCGCGCCCCGGCATCCTGCGCAGCACCCTGCGTCGCCACGATGCCAGGCTGGCGCGCCGCGGCGGCGCCCGCTTCGACGTCGTCACCGGCGCCGACGGCCTGGAGACGGCCCTGGCCGCCTACGAGGCCGTGTACGCTCGCTCATGGAAGGAGGCCGAGCCGTTCCCGCGCTTCACCACCGCCCTCGCCCGCGCCGCCGCCGCCATCGGCGCCCTGCGCCTGGGCGTCGCCCATGTCGACGGAATGCCGGCGGCGGCCCAGCTGTGGCTGGTGTGGCGTGGCCGGGCGACCATCTTCAAGCTCGCCCACGACGAGGCCCACGCCTCGTTGTCGATCGGCTCGCTCCTGACCATGCGGCTGATGCGCCACGTGCTCGACGTCGATGGCGTCGTCGAGGTCGATTTCGGCCGCGGCGACGATCCCTACAAGCGGCTGTGGCTGTCGAAGCGCCGGGAACGCTGGGGCCTCGCCGTGTTCAACCCCCGCAGCCTGGGAGGGGCGGTGGGCGCCCTGCGCCACATCGGCGGCCATCGACTGAAACGACTGCTGGCGCCCACCTCGGCTCCCTCTCCACGGTAGGCGGCAATCGCCGCAGGCGAGCCGCATCAAGCGCCACACCAAGCTTGCGTGGACGATCTCGCTTTGGGAGGCGACCGGTGCCGCATGCGAGAGAGATCGCCCAGGCGCGCCGCACCTCAGGATAGGAGCCCTTGGCTGCACCGCAGCCAAGGGCACTGCGGCCCCTAGGCGGTCAACGGCCGACGGGAGCGGCACCCGACGGCCAACCCCAGCAGGCCAATGCCGAGGATGGACATGGTGAACGGCTCGGGAATGCCGTTCGGCGGCGGCACGACCGTGGTCTCGATGCGCACCTGCCGGTAATTGGTCATGTTCTCCTCGGTATCGACGTCGACACGCGTGATCACCTGGTCGTCGAGGGCGGTCACGGTAAAGCGCTGATCCGCGTTGGCGCCGACGTCAAGGAAGGTCTCGCTGAAGGCATTGCCGAACTGATCGAAAGCAGTGACGGTGACGTCGCCTTCTGCCTCGAGCTTGATCGCGAACTGGAAGGTGAGGAAGGCGTCGGTCGCGACCAGCGGCTCGGCGCTGATATTATCGAACAGCCCGGTAATGTCGGCCTGCCCCTGGGCGTTTTGGCTCAGGTTTTGCGAGCTGGTGAAGACGACGCCGAAGCCACCTTGATTGGGCTGGGTGAAGCCGGTGATCGAGGTGCCGGACTCCGGATCGTCGAATAGGACATTGGTCAAGGAACCTGGGGTGTCGCCCTCCACAATGGTAATCGTGGCCTGGGCGGTTGATGCCGAGATCGCCAAAGCAAAGGCGGCGGCAACGGCGATAAGGGGAAGTCTCATCTATCTCTCTCCTTCTGACACACCTGCAGAAGGGAATGAGCAAGGGCCGTGCCAGCCGGGTAACTACACGGTAATGAATGGCTTTTGCGGCGGCGGCGCCCGTCACCGTAAATTATTCTGACAGGGACAGAGGTCGGGGCCTCGGAGCGGCCAGAGCCTCGCTTGGCGCCAGCGTCGCCACCGGCATCAAGGATTCCCCGCGCGCATCACGCCGGCTCGCGTTCCAGGATCTCGTCCACTTCGTCGACGCCGAGCAGCGCCGTCGCCTCGGCCGCCGGCAGCGCCTGCACCTGGCGCAGCTTGCGGTCGATGGCGCGCCTGCGCACGGCGACGTCGTCGATGGTGTTGGTCGCCTCGGCCAGCTTCTTCTTCACCTTGTCGAGTACGGCGCCGTATTTGTCGAACTCGGTCTTCACCGCGCCCAGCACCTCCCACACCTCACTCGACCGTTTCTGGATGGCCAGGGTGCGGAAGCCCATCTGCAGGCTGTTGAGCAGGGCGCCCAACGTGGTCGGCCCGGCGAGGTTGACGCGGTACTCGCGCTGCAGCTGCTCGACCAGGCCGGGGCGGCGCAGCACCTCGGCGTACAGCCCCTCGGTCGGCAGGAACAGGATGGCGAAATCGGTGGTGTGCGGCGGATTGACGTATTTGTCACGGATGTCACGGGCGCAGTTGCGCACCCGCACCTCCAGCGCCCGCGCCGCCGTCTCGACGCCGTCGGCATCGGCGCGCTCGGCGGCGTCGAGCAGGCGTTCGTAATCCTCGCGCGGGAACTTGGCGTCGATCGGCAGCAGCACCTCCGGCTCGCCGTCGCCGCGGCCGGGCAGGCGGATGGCGAATTCGACGCGCTCGGCCGAGCCGGGGCGGCAGGTGGCATCGGCGACGTACTGCTCGGGTGTCATCACTTGTTCGAGCAGGCTGCCGAGCTGAATCTCGCCCCAGGTGCCGCGAGTCTTGACGTTGGTGAGCACGCGCTTGAGGTCGCCGACGCCGTGGGCCAGCGACTGCATCTCGCCCAAGCCCTTGTGCACCTGCTCCAGCCGCTCCGACACCAGCTTGAACGACTCGCCCAGGCGCTTCTCCAGCGTGCCCTGCAGCTTCTCGTCGACGGTCTGGCGCATCTGGTCGAGCTTCAGCGCATTGTCCTGCTGTAGACGGCGCATCTGCTCGTCGAGGGTCTTGCGCACCGCCTCCTGGCGCTGCTCGTTGCTTTCGGTGAGGCGCTGCAACTGTTGCAGCAGCGAATCGGTGACCGCCTTGAGCGAGCCGCCCAATTCCTCGCGCAGATGACGGTTCTGATTGGCGCTTTCCTCGCGCAAGCCCCGCTCCATGCGCTCGAGGTCGCGCTGCAGCGCGTCGAGGCGCAGGCGCAGCTCGGGGTTGCCGGCGCCGGTTCGGCGCCACACCAGTCCGGTCAGGGCGAGGCCGAGCAGCGACAGCCCGGCGACGACGATCAGTAGGATCTCGGTCATTCGGGGCGCGTCTCGGCGAAGGCCGGCAGCGCGTGGGCGCGGGCCGACAAGGCCTCGAGCCGGGGGAAGCGGCCATCGGCCAAAAGCTCGGGCAGCACCTTACGCACGAATTCCATAGCGCAGACGGCACTGATGTCGGCCTGCGTGATGCGCCCGCCGACCAGCCAACCATCGCCGCACGCCGCCTCGATCTCGGCAAGTCCGCCCTCGACCTGTTGCTTGCACTCCTCGACCCAGGGCGCGTGCATCTTCTCGGGCGGGCGACGGGTGAGTTCGTAGATCGCCGACACCGCCTTCTCGGCCGCGCCCAGCGCCAGCGCCACCAGCCGCAGCACCCGGCGTCGCTCGGCGCCGCGGGCGGGGATCAGCGCGCTCTCGGGCCCGACGGCTTCATCGATGTAATCGAGGATGGCTGCCGAATCGATCAGCACCTCGCCGTCGTCGAGCACCAGGGCCGGCACACGGGCCAGCGGGTTGACCTTGCGGATGGCCTCCTTGTCGGTAGCGGTCGCCAGGGGATCGTGCCGGTAGGGCTGGCCGAGCAGCCGCATCGACACGGCGACACGCCGGGTGAAGGGCGACAGATAGCGGCCGATCAGAATCATGGCGTCTACTCCCTAAGATGCGCACCCATCTGTGTACGACGGCGGCCCCGCCCTGGACAAGCGGCGGCGGCTGCGGCAGAGGTAGCCGATGAACTATCGCCACGCCTACCATGCCGGAAATTTCGCCGACGTCGTCAAGCACGCGGTGCTGACCCTCATTCTCGGCCATTTGCGGCGCAAGGACGCGCCCTTCGCCGTCTTCGACGTGCATGCCGGCGTCGGCCGCTACGACCTCGAGGGCGAGGCCGCCGGCAAGACTCTGGAGTACGTGGAGGGCGTGAGACGTTTCCTGGCGGAGCCGCCGCCGCCAGAGCTATCGGACTATGTGGCGGCGCTGCGCGCGGTCAACCCGGGCAGCGACTGGCGCTTCTATCCGGGCAGCCCGCGCGTGGCGCGCCATCTGTTGCGGCCCCAGGATCGGCTGGTGCTGGTCGAGCTGCACCCCGACGACGTGCGGGCGCTGCGCCGCGAATTCGCCGGCGACGCCCAGGTCGCCATCCACCAGCGCGACGCCTACGAGGCGCTGAAGGGCCTGCTGCCGCCGCCCGAACGGCGCGGGCTGGTCCTCATCGATCCGCCCTTCGAGGTGAAGGACGAGTTCACGCGGGCCGCCCACGGCCTGCGCCAGGCCCTGAAGCGCTGGCCCACCGGCGTCTATGCCGTATGGTACCCGATCAAGGACAGGCCGCCGGTGGCGGCCTTCCATGAGGTGCTGAAGGGGTTGGAGGCCAAGGAGGTGCTGGTGGCCGAGCTGCTGGTGTTCGCCGATGATGTCCCGGCGCGCCTCAACGGCTGCGGCCTTGCCATCCTCAACCCGCCATGGCAGCTCGACGAGGCGCTGCGGCAGATCCTTCCCGAACTCCACCGCCGCCTGCGGCGGCGCGGCGGCGCTGTCCGGGTGGAGTGGCTGGTGCAGCCTGCCTAATGCGACAGCAGCACCGGCACCGTCATGTGGCCCAGCACGTAGCGGGTGCCGCCGCCGCGGTACAGGCGGGGGAAGGCGTAGCTGCCGTGGGCGCCCATCACCAGCAGGTCCGAGGCGGTGTCGGCGACGCGTGACAGCATCAGGTCCATCACGCCGATGTCTTCGGCCGACAGCCGCTCTACCTCGGGGCTGAGGCCATGGCACGACAGGTGGTGCAGGATGTCGTCCTCGGACAGGCCGACGCCTCGCAGCGAATCGACGATGACCAGCCGCACCTGTCTGGCGCCGGCCATCAGCGGCAGGGCATCGTTCAAGGCACGCACCGCCTCGCGGCCGCCATTCCAGGCGATCAGCGGCCGTGTGCCGATGTCGGCGAAATGGCCGACATAGGGGATGACCAGGGCCGGCCGGCCCGAGTGCAGGATCACCTGCTCGACCATCTCGACCGGCAGCAGGCCGCGGCCCTTGTCGGGGTCGTGCTGGCCCAGGATCATCAGGTCGGCGCTGCTGGCGACACTGGTCACCTCGCGCACGATGTAGGCATGCTCGCCCGAGGGCACTTCCTGCCAGCGCGCGGTCAGCCCCGCCTGGGCGACCTTGCCGTCGAACAGCGCCCGGCAGCGCTCGGTCGCCGCCTTGAAATAGGGCGTCGGCCACGACTTGATGGCGCCCGGCACCTCCGGATCGCTTTGCGCGAAGACGCCGCGCAGACAGGCACCATGCCGTGCCGCCAGGGCAATGGCCATGTCCAGCCGCGTTTCGGCGCGGGCGGAATCGTCGATATGTACCGCTATGTCCTTAAGTTGCATGCTGAGCTCCTCACGGGCCGTGCACGTGCCGCCTTGGCGCCGTTTCCGATTATGTTGGGCACGGCGCAGGAGCACAACATACCCTGAGGGCAACCCGTCCCCCTATCGACCGCACGTTGACGCTGCGCAATGGGCTTACTAGATTTGCGCCACAGCCGAAGCAGTGAATCATCATGGTCCGGACCAACAACGGCGTGGTGACGGAACTGTCCGAGCGCTCGCGCGAGGTGTTCCGTCAGATCGTCGAGGCATATGTCGAAACCGGCGAGCCCGTAGGCTCGCGTACGCTGTCGCGACGCTTGAGCGTCGCGCTGTCGCCGGCGACCATCCGCAACGTCATGTCGGACCTCGAAGAGGCGGGCCTGCTCTATGCCCCGCACACCTCGGCCGGGCGCCTGCCCACCGAGGCGGGGATGCGGCTGTTCGTCAACGGACTGCTCGAAGTCGGCAAGCTGTCCGAGGCCGAGCGCGCACAGATCAATCAGCGCTGCCACAGCGTCGGCAAGAGCGTCGAGCAGGCCCTGGAAGAGGCGGTGGTCATGCTGTCGGGGCTGTCGCGGTGCGCCGGACTCGTGCTGGCGCCGAAGACGCATCGGGCGCTGAAACACATCGAATTCGTCCACCTGGGTCCGGGCCGCGCCCTCGTGGTCATGGTCACCGCCGAAGGGGTGGTCGAAAATCGCGTGGTCGAGCTGCCGGCTGGGCTGCCGCCGGCGTCGCTGATCGAGGCGTCGAACTATTTGAACGCACGGGTCACCGGGCGGACCCTCGACGAGGCGCGCGAGCGCATCCTCACCGAGTTGGAAGGGCATCGCAGCCAGTTGGACCAACTGACCAGCAAGGTCGTGGAGGCCGGCGTCGCCACCTGGGCAGGCGGCGACCAGGGCGGCGCGCTGATCGTGCGCGGCCAGTCGCACCTGCTGGACGACGTCACCGCCCTTGGCGACCTCGAGCGCATCCGCGCCCTGTTCGACGCCCTCGAGACCAAGGAGCAATTGGTGCGCCTGCTCGACCTCACCAACAAGGCCGAAGGCGTGCAGATCTTCATTGGCTCGGACAACGAACTGTTCAGCCTGTCGGGTTGCTCGATGATCGTCGCGCCCTATTACGACAGCAGCGAACAGATCGTCGGCGCCCTGGGCGTCGTCGGCCCGACCCGCATCAATTATGCCCGCATCATTCCGCTGGTGGATTACACGGCGAAGGTGCTCGGGCGGCTCTTGGGATAGGCAAAAGGGATGGATATGATCGACGACAAGCAGCAGACGCCCGAAACCGAAGGCATACCGACGGCCGAACAGCAGGAAGCCGCGCCGGGCAACGAGGTTTCGACCGCAGCGGCTGAGGCTCGTATCGCCGAGCTCGAGGACGAGAACGCCAAGCTCAAGGACCAGGTGCTGCGCGCGCTGGCCGAAACCGAGAACGTGCGGCGGCGCCTGGAGCAGCAGGCCGAAGACCGCGGCAGGTACGCCGTCAGCGGTTTTGCCAAGGACATGCTGCTGGTGGCCGACAACCTGCGCCGCGCCCTCGAGGCGGTGCCGCAGCAGGCCCGCGACGAGGATCAGCCGGTGCACAATCTGGTGGTCGGCGTCGAGATGACCGAGCGCGAATTGCTGACGGCGCTCGAGCGCCATGGGGTCAAGCCGGTGCCCAGCCTGGGTAGCCGATTCGACCCCAACATCCATCAGGCGATGATGGAGATAGATGATGCCTCGCAGCCCGCCGGCACCGTGGTGATGGTGATGCAAGGCGGCTACACCATCCACGACCGCCTGCTGCGCCCGGCCATGGTCGGGGTGTCGAAGGGCGGGCCAAAACCCTCGGGCAACGGCGAGTCGCCGCAACACGTCGACACCAGCGTGTAACGACGACGGGCGGCGCCGCGGTCCTCGGGGCCATGGTCGCCGCCCTGCTGGCGACGACTACGGCAATTGGCGGTGCCGCCCGGTTTCGCGGCGAATCGGGTTGGCCGAGGGGCTGGACCATGCACGCAACCTGGCGGCACGACACCGCGCCAACGGCCATGGCAGCAATGAGCTGTGGGCGGTGGCAAACGAGCGCGATGGCATGGGCGATGGCTTGGTACCCGACCACGTCACTCTGGTGCAGGCCGGCGTGGGCATTGCCACGGCGGGTATCGGCAGCCTGCTGGCTGCCGACGAATGTTGGCAAGGCCATCTGGCGCATCCGCTGGATAGGCCGCCGATAGCGACAATTCTGCAACAGGCTCGCCGCCTCGTCGACCACGGCACTCATTGGCGTTGACCGGCTCCCGTCTTAAGGGCTAACAAGCTGCCCGATGTGGACTGCCGGACAGGCACCACAAATCACACAAAAATAGTAGTTGACTGCCTCCATCGGGCATGGCAAATTCCAATTAAGCAAACCGGTACCGAATTACCGGATCGACAGGAGAACACATCATGAAGACCATCGCTTTCGCCATTGCCGCCGCCGCCATGATGGCCGCCACCGTCGTCCCCGCCCAGGCCGCCGCTTTCGGCGAGCTGCCGAAGTACTTCAACGACCAGGGCACCCAGGTTCCCGCCTTCCCCGGCGCGCGCTGAGCCGCCACCCCGCCCGATGGCGGGACGACCAGGAGTACAGGATCATGAAGACCATCGTTTTGGCCGCTTCCCTTGCCGCCCTGATGGCCGTGTCCATCGCCCCGGTGCAGGCGGCGGGCTTCGGTGAACTGCCGAAGTATTTCAACGATCAAGGGCAGCAGGTGCCGTCCTTTCCCGGCGCCCGCTGATTGGGAGGTCGCCGCCGGGGGCACCCCGGCGGCGAGCATCCGAGATAACTAGGGCGAGGGCCGCGCAATCGGTAACTACCCCTTTTGCGGCACTATCATCCCGAGGCCAGTCCTCCTACCTTTCTGCCTATCACCGACGCGGTATGTCCCTCTTGGCGTAGGAGTTGTGGAAATGGACAACTGGGATAGACAATCCGAATGGCCGGATATCCACCGCGACCGCCCGTATGACGAGCCGCGCCTCCAGGAATACGACTGGGCCTATGAGCAGCGGCCGCGGGAGGTTCCGATCGTCATCATCGAGTCCATCCTCAACGAGTTGACCGAGCTCGACGCCGACTGATCGGTTCCGCCCGCTGCACCTCCTATGGCGCGGGCGGCGAAGCCCCCTCGACCTGGCGCAACAGCGCCTCCAGGACCACTTCCATCCGCTGCACGTCCTGCGGGCGGGAGAGGCGATGGTCTCCATCCTTGACCAGCACGGCCTCGACGTCGTCCGACACCAACTGTTCCTGAAGGCGCAACGCCGTCCGCCACGGCACATCCGGATCGCGCATGCCATGAATCAGGCGAACCGGGCAATGCAGTTGAATCAAGTCGCCGAGCAGCAGGTGCTGGCGGCCCTCGTCGATGAGCACGCGGCTGATCGGATAGGGTTCGCCATAGTCGCTGGGGACGGGAACGACGCCTTGGCTCAACAGCTGGCGCTTCTGTTCGTCGTCGAAGGCCTGCCATAGCAGCTCCTCGGTGAAATCGGGCGCCGCGGCCAAGCCGAGCAGCCCGGTGACCCGCTCGCGCCGCCGCAGCGCCGCCAGCAGCATCAGCCACCCCCCCATGCTGGAGCCGATCAGCACCACCGGGCCTTGGGTCAGCGTGTCGAGCAGGGCGACGGCATCGTCGGTCCAGCGGCCGATGGTGCCGTCCTCGAAGCGACCGGCGCTGGCGCCATGGCCGAAGCCGTCGAAGCGCAGGAAGGCGTTGCCTCGCCGGTGGCAGAAGGCCTCGACGGCGAGCGCCTTGCCGCCCATCATGTCGGACTTGAAGCCGTGCAGGAACACGACCGTGGGCGCGCGCCCGGGAAGCTCACGGTAGGCGATTGTCGCACCGTCCTCGCGTGTTAATATCCGCGCCGCCCGGTCGGGGGGCAGGGCGTTCACATCCGTTCGTGTCATTGGTTCGGCGTCTTCCATGAATGTCATCGAGGGTTTCCACATCGAAAGCGAACGCGGACGCGGACGTCAACCGGTCGTGCTGCAGGTCTTGCCCGCCCTGGTCACCGGCGGGGTCGAGCGCGGCACCGTCGACATGGCGGCGGCGCTGGTGGAAGCCGGCTGGACCGCCCTCGTCGCCTCGGCCGGCGGCCCCATGGTGCGCGAGCTCGAGCGCGCCGGCGCCCGGCACATCCAGATGCCCCTGCAGGGGCGAAGCCCGCTGGGTATCCGCCGCAACGTCAGCTACCTCGAACAGGTCATACGTCATTTCGACGTCGGCATCGTCCACGCCCGCAGCCGCGCCCCCGCCTGGAGCGCCCAGGCGGCGGCGCGCCGCGCCGGCTGCCACTTCGTCACCACCTTCCACGGCACCTACAATCTGGGCCCGTTTGGGCTCAAGAAGCGTTACAACGCCATCATGGCCAGCGGCGAGCGTGTCATTGCCATCTCGCATTTCATTGCCGAGCACATCGGGCAGCACTACCAGGTCCCGGCCGAGCGTATTCGCGTCATCCATCGCGGCGTCGATCTCGACAAGTTCGATCCGGCGCGGGTGTCGCCCGAGCGCCTGATCCAGCTGGCGCGTCAATGGCGCATCCCCGACGGCGCGCCGGTAATCATGCTGCCGGGTCGGCTGACGCGGTGGAAGGGGCAAGGCGTGCTGATCGAGGCGCTGGCGCTGCTCGGCCGCCACGACGTCCGCTGCCTGCTCGTCGGCGCCGACCAGGGCCGCACCGCCTATCGCGCCGAGCTCGAACAACTGATCCGCCGCCGCGGCCTCGGCGACGTGGTCCACGTCGTCGATCACTGCAACGACATGCCGGCCGCCTACAAGCTGACCGACATCGCCGTCTCGGCGTCGACCGATCCGGAGGCCTTCGGCCGGATCGTCGTCGAAGCCATGGCGATGGGGCGCCCAGTGATCGCCAGCGCCCATGGCGGCGGCGCCGAGACGATCATCGACGGCGAAACCGGCTGGCTGGTGCCGCCCGGCGATCCGCGCGCCCTGGCGCACATGCTGGATACCATCCTGAATCTGGACGCCGCGCAGCGGCAGAGGGTGGCCGACACCGCCACCGGCTATGCCCGTACGTATTTCGGCAAGGACGTGATGTGCGCCCAGACTCTCGCGGTGTACCAGGAGCTCCTCGGCTGCCCCGCCGTCGGCTAGGCGCGTTGCTGTCGCCGGCCCCGCCCCTCTTTTGCCTCAACTTTGACACGCGCGGGGTGCATCGTCGCGCTGCGTGTCTAGAGGTGCCGCGCGCCAATAATGGCGGAACGCGGTGAGCAAAAGCGGCAGGAGAATTCCGCCGCTCTGGCTGGAAGCCAAGGTTTGAGAGAGTCGGTCGCGCCGGTTTTTTTGTCACTATAGTGACAGCGTTTATGCCTGGCAGGGGTAACTCCTTGGTAACCGGTGCATGGTCTAATCCCGGCGGAATATCGGAGGATCGCTGTGATCTGAGTGCTGAAGGGCGGAGGGCCGTGCCGCAGCCCCCAGGGGTTGGAATCTCCGCGCAGCGCGTGAACTCAGTTGGTTTGCGACCCGTCTCAGGCGTTTTCCGCGGGAAAGCGTCAACGGCCGGGCTTTGCCTCCGGAAGCGATAAGGGCGAGGAGATCTCGCCGCCCACGGAAAAGGGGAAGTTACGATGAGTCTTGCCGCACCCGGTTATCTGGTCGTCGGCGCCGGCGAGCAATACACCCGCATCGCCGATGCAATCGCCGCCGCCAAGGACGGCGACACGATTTACGTCAAGGCAGGGACCTACGAGAACGACTTTGCCACCATCACCAAGAAACTGAACTTCGTTGGTGTCGATGGCATGGTCCATGTCAAGGCGACTGCCAGCCCCAGTAACGGCAAGGGCATCTTCGTCGTCCAGAACGACGTCAGCTTTGATCACTTCGAGTTTTCCGGCGCCAGCGTGGCGGACCGGAACGGTGCCGGCATCCGCTACGAATCCGGCAATCTCGTCATCAAGAACTCGTATTTCCACGACAACCAGAACGGTATCCTGGCCAACCCCAACGCCGCCGGCTCGATTTCCATCGACAACTCGGAATTCGCCCGCAACGGCCATGGCGATGGCCAGTCGCACGGCCTCTACGTCAATGCCATCGGCAAGCTGTCGGTGACCGACAGCTATTTCCACGACCAGAAGGTCGGCCATCACATCAAGAGCCGCGCCCTCGACACCACGATCAGCAACAATGTGATCGACGATGGCGACGGCACCTCGTCCTACTCCATCGATCTGCCCAACGGCGGCAATGCCCAGATCACCGGCAACACCATCGTCCAGGGTGTCAACGGTCAGAATCCGATCATGGTCGCCTACGGCGCCGAGGGGGCGATCCATCCGGGCAGTGCCCTGACCATCGGCGACAACACCTTCGTCAATTACCGCAGCACCTCGACGGGTGTGCAGAATTTCGCCGATGCGGTGACGGCGCAGCTGACCGACAATGGGTTTTACCATGTCGGCGCCCCCGTCAACGGCAGCGCCACCGAAAGCGGCAGCGCCACCCTGACCACCGCCCCCAGCTATTCCGAGGCGGCGCCGTGGCAGGGCAATTATGCGTCCCTGCCGGGGACGAGCGAGCCGGCGCCCACGGAGCCGACCGAGCCGGCCCCCACCGATCCGGCCCCCACTGATCCGGCCCCGACCGAGCCGGAGCCGACCGACGGCTTCGCCGTCGTCGCCGTGGCCAGCGGCACCGAGGACGGCCGTATCCCGCTGTCGATCCAGTCGGAGCAGACGGTGACCGTCGCCGGCGTGCCGGCCGGGGCGGCGCTGTCGGCCGGTGTCAGGAACGCCGACGGCAGCTGGACGGTGAGCGCCGACAAGCTCGCCGGCCTCCAACTGCTGCCGGCCGCCGACTTCAGCGGCCAGCTCACCCTGACCGTCAGCACCGCCGGCACCACCGCGGCACCGACGGCGCCGATCCTGGCGGCGACGCCGCCCGCCGCCACCAAGACCGGCGGCGCCGGCGCCGACAGCCTCTCCGGCGGCGACGGCAGCGACGTCCTCGACGGCAAGGCCGGCACCGACACGCTGGCCGGCGGCAACGGCGACGACGTCTACATCGTCGATCGCTACGGCGACCGCATCGTCGAGAACGCCGGCGGCGGCAGCGACACCGCCTATTTCGTCGGCGACCGCGGCAGCTATGCCCTGGCGGCCAATGTTGAGAACCTGGTGCTCACCGGCGGCGGCGCCACCAGCGGCTACGGCAATGCCGGCGACAACCTGCTGCGCGGCAACGACGGTGCCAACGTGCTCTACGGCTATCTCGGCAACGACACCGCCGTC
>JAKFEE010000060.1:0-61832 GCA_036675815.1 Rhodospirillaceae bacterium | reverse complement strand
CTACATCGCCGTCGGCATCTCCGGGGCCATCCAGCACCTGGCCGGCATGAAGGACTCCAAGGTCATCGTCGCCATCAACAAGGACGAGGAGGCGCCGATCTTCCAGGTCGCCGACTACGGCCTCGTCGCCGACCTGTTCCAGGCGGTGCCGGAGCTCGAGAAGGAACTGTCGAAGTGACCCAGGTCGGTGCCAACCCCGCAGGGAGCCAGATCATGATCAAGACGATCGGAGTCATCGGTGCCGGTCAGATGGGCAATGGCATTGCCCATGTGTGCGCGCTTGCCGGGTTCGAACTCCGCCTGCTCGACGTTGGCGACGAGCCACTGAAAAAGGGCATGGCGGCCATCAACAAGAATCTCGACCGCCAGGTGGCCAAGGGCAAGATCTCGGCCCAGGTCAAGGCCGAGACCATGAACCGCATCAAGACTTCGACCAGCTACGAGAGTTTCGGCGACTGCGACCTGGTGATCGAGGCGGCCTCGGAGAACGAGCAGGTCAAGCGGGCCATCTTTCAGCAACTGTGCCCCGTACTGCCGCCGCAGGCGCTGATTGCGTCCAATACCTCGTCGATCTCGATCACCCGCCTTGGCGCCGTCACCGATCGTCCGGCGAAGTTCATGGGCATGCACTTCATGAACCCGGTGCCGGTCATGGCGTTGGTCGAACTGATCCGCGGCATCGCCACGGGCGAAGAGACCTTCGCCGCGGTGCGCGAGATGACGCTGAAACTCGGCAAGACGCCGGTTTCGGCCGAGGACTTCCCCGCCTTCATCGTCAATCGCATCCTGCTGCCGATGATCAACGAAGCGGTCTACACCCTTTACGAGGGCGTGGGCTCGGTCGACGCCATCGACACGGCGATGAAGCTGGGCGCCAACCACCCGATGGGTCCGCTGGAACTGGCCGACTTCATCGGCCTCGACACCTGCTTGGCCATCATGCAGGTGCTTTACGACGGGCTGGCCGACAGCAAGTACCGACCCTGCCCGCTGCTGGTGAAGTACGTAGAAGCCGGCTGGCTGGGCCGCAAGACCGGCCGCGGCTTCTACGACTACACGGGTGAACTGCCCGTTCCCACCCGCTGACGCGGCGCCGGTCGCTATTCGGGGCGATGGCAGACGACCTCGATATGATAGCCGTCGGGGTCGATGACGAAAGCGGCGTAATAGTTGGGGTGATAGGAAGGCCTTAGGCCCGGTGCGCCGTTGTCCCTACCGCCGGCGGCGAGTGCGGCGCGGTGGAAAGCGTCGACCGTGACGCGGTCCTTGGAGCGGAAGGCAACGTGGAAGCCCGGTGCCTGGGCCTTGCCGTTTTCCGCAGCGGTAATGGCGAACAGCGGCCCGGACTCGATGCGACCGTAATCGATCTCGCCCTCCGGGCTCTTGACCTGTGCCAAGCCCAGCGGGGCCAGCGAAGTGTCGTAGAAAGCCTTGGAACGCCCGAGATCCGACACTGGCAGCGAGATGTGATCGATCATTCCCCACCTCCACTTTTGGTCGAGCGTAACACGCCCCGGCGGAAGGATCACTCTCGCATTAAGGCCTGGATGCGCTCGACCATGGCCGGCGCCTCCCAATCGGCGGCCCCGAGAACGCGGCCGACCTCGCGCCCCTGCTCATCGATCAGGATGCTGACCGGCAGTTGGCCCATGGTGTTCAAGGCCCGTGCCTGGGCCTGATCGGCGATGTAGGGGGTGATGTGGGCGAGCCGGTGCTCGTCCAGCCACTTACGGGCCACCTCGATCCCGCCGCGGTCCAGCGACAGCGCGACGAGTGCGAAGCCGTCGCGGCCCAGCTTGCCTTGCAGCGCGTCCAGCGCCGGCATCTCGGCGATGCAGGGCGGGCACCAGGTGGCCCAAAAATTGATCAGCACCACCTTGCCGGCGAATTCCGACAGTCGGTGTGCCTCGCCGTTCACGTCATGGAAGACGATCTCGGCGACCGGCTTGCGCGGCTCGGTCTCGACGAGCTTGCCGACGACGGGACGCACCGGCGCGACCGGCGGAACCGGCGATTCCGCGCCCGGCATGGCGAGGATGACGATGGCGCCGACGGCAGCGGCGACCGCCAGCCCGAGGATGGTTTTCACGAAAGTCGACATGGCTGGCACTTATTTCTCGGCCAGCATCGTACGGATGGCCTGGACCATCCGCGGATCGTTCCAGGCGGCGGCCCCTTCGATGCGGGTGGCCTGACGTCCCTCGGCGTCGATCAGGATGGCGGTGGGCATGGCGCGCACCCCCAGCATGCGCGCCGCCTGGCCGCCCATGTCATTGTAGACCTTGAGATTGGCGAGCCCCTGCTGCTGCAGGAACCGCTTCACCGCCGCCGGCCCGCCCGGGTCCTGCGACATGGCGATGACCTCCAGCCCTTGCGGCCCCAACTGCCCCTGCAGCGCATCCAGCGCCGGCATCTGCTTGACGCAGGGCGCACAGGTGGTCGCCCACACCACCAGCAGCACCGGCTTGCCCCTGCGGCTGGCCAATACTTGCGGCGCGCCGCGACCGTCGGTGAAGGCGACGTTGGGCAGGCGCGGGCGTTGGCCGGGCGCGAGCACGCTTTCGGACGCCGCCGGAACGGTGTAGGTTGGGCCGCTCTCCGCCGGGGGTAGGGGCATCGCCGCCGACAGCGACAGTGACAAGGCAACGCCGACGAGCGGGGGAAACCAAGCTTTCATTCAAGCATCCATCGGATCCATATGACCGCCAAGGACAACTCCACCAGCGCCGCCAGCAGCATCTGGGGCGGCCGCTTCGAGGCCGGGCCGGCCGCCGTGATGCAAAGCATCAATGCCTCGATCGGCTTCGACAAGCGACTTTATGCCCAGGACATCCGCGGCTCGAAAGCCCATTGCCGGATGCTGGTGAAGGCCGGCGTCATCGGCCATGACGACGGCGACGCCATCTTGGCCGGATTGGACACCATCCTGCAAGAGATCGAGCGCGGCGCGTTCGTGTTCCGCCACGAGTTGGAAGACATTCACATGAATGTCGAGACGCGGCTGGCCGAGCTCATCGGTGCGCCGGCGGGCCGGCTGCACACGGCGCGCTCACGCAACGATCAGGTCGCCACCGACTTTCGTCTGTGGGTGCGCGATGCGCTGGATGGTATGGAGGCAGCCCTCAAGGATCTGCAGCGGGCGCTGGTCGACAAGGCCGAACCCCATGCCGCGACAGTGATGCCCGGCTTTACTCATCTGCAGGCGGCGCAGCCGGTGACCTTCGGCCATCATATGCTGGCCTATGCCGAGATGGTCGGGCGTGACCGTGGTCGCTTGGCCGACGCGCGGCGGCGTCTCAACGAGTGCCCGCTGGGTGCGGCGGCGCTGGCCGGCACCTCGTTTCCCATCGACCGGCATTTCACGGCAGCGGAGCTGGGCTTCGACCGTCCCTGCGCCAACTCGCTCGACGCGGTGTCCGATCGCGACTTCGCCCTGGAGTTCCTGTCGGCCTGCGCCATTGCCGCCGTCCATCTGTCGCGGCTGGCCGAGGAGCTGGTGATCTGGACCAGCGCCCAATTCCGATTCGTCACGCTGTCGGATGCCTTCACCACCGGCTCGTCGATCATGCCGCAGAAGAAGAATCCCGACGCCGCCGAGCTCACCCGCGCCAAGGCCGGCCGCGTCATCGGCGACCTCAACGCCCTGCTCATCGTTATGAAAGGCCTGCCGCTGACCTATTCCAAGGACATGCAGGACGACAAGGAGCCGGTGTTCGAGGCCGCCGACACCATGGAACTGACCATCGCCGCCATGTCCGGGATGGTTCGCGACATGACGGTCAATGCCGACCGCCTGCGCGAGGCCGCCGGCGCCGGCTTCACCACCGCGACCGATCTCGCCGACTGGCTGGTGCGCGTGCTCGATATGCCATTTCGCCAGGCCCACCACGTCACCGGCCGCTTGGTCAAATTGGCCGAGCAGAAGGGCTGCGGCCTCGAGGATCTGTCGCTCGATGCCATGCGCGAGGTCGAGCCGCGCATCGAACAGTCGGTCTATACCGTGCTCGGCGTCGACAATTCGGCCGGCAGCCGCACGAGCTTTGGCGGTACGGCGCCCGACAACGTGCGTGCGGCAGCGCGCACGGCGCGCGAGCGCTTCGGCCTGTAGGAGGAACCAACGATGCGCGTGTTGTGCAGCCTGATTCTCGCCCTGGCGCTTGCCGCGCCGCTTGCCTCCTGCGGCAAGAAGTCCGGATTGGACGAACCGCCGGACAGCACCTATCCCCGCCAGTATCCGCCAGCGAAATGAAGCGATGAACCACTTCCAGTACGTTGCCGGCCAACTGCACGCCGAGGCGGTGCCGCTCGCCGACATCGCCGCCCGGGTCGGCACCCCCTTCTACTGCTATTCGACGGCCACCCTGGCGCGGCATTTCACGGTGTTCAGCGAGGCCGTCGCCGGCCTCGACTCGTTGATCTGTTTCGCGCTCAAGGCCAACTCCAACCTTGCCGTGATCCGCACGCTCGGCGAACTGGGCGCCGGCGCCGACGTCGTCTCGGAAGGCGAGTTGCGCCGCGCCCTGGCCGCGGGCATCCCCGCTGGGCGCATCGTGTTCTCCGGCGTCGGCAAGACCGACCGCGAACTGGGGCTGGCGCTCGAGAAGGGCATCCTGCAGATCAACGTCGAGTCCGAACCCGAGTTGATGGCGTTGAACCGTCTGGCCAGCGAACGCGGGGTCCGGGCGCCCATCGCCATTCGTGTCAATCCCGACATCGATGCCGGCACGCACGCCAAGATCACCACCGGCCGCAAGGAGAACAAGTTCGGCATCGAGTGGACGCGCGCCCATCAGGTCTACAAGCTGGCCGCGGAACTGCCCGGCATCGATGTGCAGGGCGTCGCCGTGCACATCGGCTCGCAACTGACCGACCTGGCGCCCTTCCGCGAGGCGTTCCGCCGCGTCCGCGACCTGGTGGCGATGCTGGCGGCCGACGGCATTCGCCTGCGCCGCATCGATCTCGGCGGCGGCCTCGGCGTCCCCTACGATCAGGAGCAGCCGCCGCTGCCTGCCGAATACGGCAAGGTCGTGCGCGAGACACTGGGCGACCTTGGGCTGCAACTGGTGTTCGAACCGGGACGCCTGCTGGTCGGCAATGCCGGCTTGCTGGTCACCCGCGTCGTCTATGTGAAGGAAGGGGCGACCCGCACCTTCGCCATCGTCGATGCGGCGATGAACGACCTGATGCGCCCTTCTCTCTACGACGCCTACCATGCCATCATGCCGGTGGCCGAGCCCGCCGCGACGGCGGAACCGCGGCCCATCGACGTAGTGGGTCCCGTATGCGAGACCGGCGACACCTTCGCCGTGCAGCGGCCGCTGCCGCCACTGTCCGCCGGCGACCTCCTGGTGCTGGGAACGGCCGGCGCCTATGGTGCCAGCATGGCGTCCGCCTACAACTCGCGCCAGCTTGTACCGGAAGTCCTGGTCAAGGGCGATATGTTTGCGGTGGTGCGGGCGCGGCCCACATATGACGAGATGCTGGCTCTCGAAAGCCTGCCTGACTGGCTGCCAGAAGGGGGCGGCTGGAGATAGGGCGGCGGCCGGCGAACGACCGGGCGCGAGGTGAGGTTGAGCAAGGGCGAAGAGACGCGGCTGCGCGCCACGGTGCGCCGTCGCCTGCGGCTGGCAAAGCTGGCCTTGACCTGGGAATCGCTGTGGCCGGCGGCGTGGCCGATGCTGGGCGTCGCCGGGCTATTCCTTGCGGTAGCGTTGTTCGACGTGCTGCCGCGGCTGCCACCCTCGCTGCACGCCTTGATCCTGGCGGGCTTCGCTACCGCCTTCGGTATCGCCGTATGGCGTGGCCTCAGCCGGTTCGAGCTGCCGACCGAAAGCCAAGCCCGCCGTCGGGTCGAAATAGACAGCGCGCTGGCGCATCGGCCGCTCGCCGCGCTCGAGGACCAGATTTCCGGCAATCCGCGGGATTCGGTGTCGCGAGCCTTGTGGCGGGAGCATCGACGCCGCGCGGCCGCGGCCGTCGCCCGTCTGCGCGTCCGGCTGCCGGCGCCGGGAATGGCGGCCAAGGATCCGCTCGGCATGCGTGCTGCGGTGCTGTTGCTGCTGGTCATCGGCTTTGCCGGTGCCGGGTGGGACGCGCCGACTCGGCTGGCCCGCGCCCTGACGCCGCCCCTCCCCACCGCAGTGCCCGAGATCCGCGTGGCGCAGCTGTGGCTGACACCGCCGGCGCACACCGGACTACCGCCCGTCTTTCTCGATACGTCCTCCGATCAGGCCTCGCCCGAACTGAGCGTGCCGGCGGGCACCAGCGTTCTGGCCTTGGTTCAGGGCGGCGAGGAGGTGGAGTTGCGGCTGGATGACATGGTCCTGGCCAGCGGGGAAACGGCAAGCGGCAGTCAGCGCCTCGATGGACGCATCGATGGCGGCGGCAGCCTGGCGGTATTCGTCGACGGCCGGCAGCTGGCGCGTTGGCCGCTCGAGGTGATGCACGATGCCCTTCCCAGCATTGGCTTCCTTCAGCCGCCGCAATCCGACGAAGCGGCACGGCTGCGCCTGAGCTACCAGGTTTCCGACGACTACGGTGTCGTCAAGGCCTGGATGGCCATACGTCGGCTCGATGAGCCACAGGGCGAGCCCTTGGTCATCGAGCTCCCGGCCCCGGGCGCCGGGCACAAGCAGGCCAAGCTGTCGAGTCGCCACGACCTTACCGCGCATGCCTGGGCGGGCCTGCCGGTGTCGATCACCCCGTCCGCCCAGGATGCCTTGGGGCAGATCGGTTCGGGCGAGGCGATGAATACCGTCCTGCCCGAGCGCGTATTCAAGCATCCAGTGGCGCGTGCCATCGTGGCGTTGCGCCGCCAGCTCCATGGCGACTCGCGCGGTTATCCCTCGGTCATGTGGGGCCTGGACGCCCTATCGGCGGCACCCCAGGCCTTCGGTCACGATTCGGTGGCTTTCCTGGCGTTGCGTACGGCCCGCGCCCGCCTCCAACACCAGCCGACGCCACCGGGCGTCGAATCGGTGCGGGAAATCCTGTGGAATACCGCCCTGCGCATCGAGGAAGGCGATCGAGGCGTCGCCGAACGGGCACTGACCGCGGCGGCCGAGGCACTGGACGAAGCCTTGCGGGAGGGCGCGCCGCAGGAAGAGATCGATCGGCTGATGGATCAGCTGCGGCAGGCAATGCAACAGTATCTGCAGGCCTTGGCCGAACAGATGCAGCGCCAAGGCGTCGCCCAGCGGCCGATGCCTCCCAACGCCCAAACCATCACGCCCCAGGAATTGCAGGCGATGATGGACCGGATGGGCGAGATGGCCCGCCTGGGGTCGCGCGAAGCGGCGCAGCAGACGTTGTCGCAGCTGCGCGACATGCTGGAAAACCTGCGTGCCGGAATGCAGGGCGGCCCGATGGACGAGCGGATGCGCGACGCGCAGCAGGCCATTCAGCAGCTGGGCCAGATGCACCGGCAGCAGCGTCAGATGATGGATGGGAGTTTCCGGCAATCGCGGCAGCCCAACGGCGCCGATCCACAAGCGATGGCGGAGGGGGCCGAGGCGCAGGAGGCGCTGCGTCGACAACTGGGCGACGCCATGCGGCGCCTGGGCGAGGCGATGGGCGACATTCCCCAGGCGCTGGGCGCTGCCGAACAGGCCATGCGGGACGCGACCGGTCGGTTGCGGCGCAATGACGCCGGGCCGGCCGCCGAATCACAGGGCGAGGCGGCGCAACAACTGCAGCGCGGTGCCGAAGCGGCCATGCAGGCCTTGGCCGAGCAGATGCAAGGCGGCCCGGGCATGTCGGGAATGCCGGGCACCATGCGCCGCGATCCGCTGGGCCGACGAATGCCCAATCCCCTGGACGATGATGGCAGCGTGCACGTCCCCGACGAGGCCGAAATCCATCGGGCGCGCGAGGTGCTGGAAGAGTTGCGCCGCCGCTCGGGCCAGCCGCAGCGCCCGCAGCAGGAGCGCGACTACCTCGACCGCCTGCTGACGCCGTTTTGAACGCGCGGCTAGTCGGCGTCCGCGAGGTCGGTGAAGGTCACCTCGAAGCGGGTTGCCTTGGGGTGCGGTTGCTCGAGCACGATGCGGAAGGCGGCAGTGGCGCCGCCGTCCAGGTGATCGACCGGCGGGCGCACGACCTTGTCCTGGACCGGCGTCCGGTCATCGAACAGCGCGAGTCGCATCAGCGGGATATCACGCGCCTGCTCGGTGACGTTGGCGATGACGCCGCGCACCACCAAGCTCTCGCGATCGCCTTGCGTGACCCGCTCGGAACTGGAATCGCGGAAGGTCAAGCCGGCGCCGACGACGTGGCGCCGCAGGCCGAGGGTGTCGAGGTACTGCGCCGCAGGCGGCCACAATGCGACGAGTCGATCCTGGAAGGCGAAGACCCCATAGGCGCCGGCGCCAAGCAAGAGCAGCAAGACGATCGATACCCACAGCAGGGCCGTGCCGCGCCGGCGGCCGGCGGCCTCTTCGGTGCTGCGTCGTGGTGCGCGGGCACCCAGCGCCTCGGGTATGGCATCGCCACCCAACGCGAATACTGGCGGGGGCACTTTCTCGCTGGCCCGTCCGTCGAGCGTCGACGGCGATTCACCGAGCGAAAAGCCCTCGAAGCCAGGCAGGAGCTGTCCCGCGGGCGAGGCAGTCTGGGCGGCGTCGCTGGCGGTCGCCGCCGTATCCACCGCCATGTCCGCCGCTGCCGGTTGGAACCATTTGTCGCCGCAGCGCGCGCATCTCAGGGTCCGTCCCTTCTGGCCGAGGGCGACCTCCGGAACCGCGAAGCGTGTTGCACAACTGGGGCAGGCAATCAGCATTCACAGGAATTTCCACAGTCCATCATGCCACTTATAGGAGCTGGCCCCGGTCAAGACAAGCGGCTGGACGCCACGGGTGGCGCCGTGTAATCGTCGCGGCGGAGGAGTTTTCAGGGTGGAACAGACGCCAGTAACGACCGGTGTGGTCCAGTTCGAAAGCGTCGGGCTGCGCTATGGCACCGGCCCCGAGGTGCTGCAGGACATCAGCTTTGCCCTTGCGCCCGGGTCATTCCATTTCCTGACCGGGGCCAGCGGCGCGGGCAAATCGTCGCTGTTGCGCCTGATCTATTTGGCGCAGCGGCCGTCGCGCGGCCGTCGACTGTTGTTCGGCCGTGACATCGCCACCGTCCAGCGCCGCGACATGCCGGCCATGCGGCGGCGCATCGGCGTGGTTTTCCAGGACTTCCGGCTACTCGATCACCTATCGGCGGTAGACAACGTGGCCTTGCCGCTGCGCGTAGCCGGCGTGCGCGAGTCCGAGATCCAGAAGCACGTGCCCGAGCTGTTGTCATGGGTGGGCCTGGCCGATCACCTGCAGGCGACGCCGCCAAGCCTGTCGGGCGGTCAGCAGCAGCGTGTCGCCATCGCCCGTGCCGTCATTGGCCGCCCCGATCTGCTGATCGCCGACGAGCCGACCGGCAATGTCGACGACCAGATCGGCATGCGGTTGATGTACCTGTTCGAGGAACTGAACCGCATGGGCACCACGGTGGTCATCGCCACGCACAACGCCGGCCTGGTGGCGCGATTCTCCTATGCGCGCCTGCATATCGAGCGAGGGCGGTTGAAGCGCGTCGCCATGGAGGCGGCATGAAGCTGTTTGCCAGTCGCTCGGACCTGCCGCTCGATCGCGACGCCTCCAGCCGCTATTTGCCATGGCTGGTGGCGTTGATGGTGTTTCTGGCGGCGGTGGCGGTTGCCAGTATGTTCGTGCTCCACGGCCTGATCGAGCGCTGGGACCGCGACGTCGTCGGCACCCTGACGGTGCAAGTGGCCCCAATCGTGGGTGAGGGAGGCGCAATCGGTACACGCGAACGGCTGGACGCCGTCACGCGGCTGTTGCGCGACACGCCGGGGGTTGCCGCCGTGCGCGCCCTCGAGCAGTCGGAACTGGTGGCGCTGGTCGAACCCTGGTTGGGGAGTAGCGACATGGTCGCCGACCTGCCACTGCCGCGGCTGATCGACGTCAGGCTCGACCCGAACGCCGACATCGACCTGGCGCAGTTGTCGAAACGGCTGGCGACGGTGGCCCCCGGCGTGTCGCTCGATGACCACCGCACGTGGCTGTCGCGCCTAGTGAATCTCAGCCGCACGATCGAATGGTTGGCCGCCGGCATCGTTGCTTTGATCGGCAGCGTCACCGCCCTCACCGTCGTCTATGCCGTGCGCACCGGCATGGCGGTTCACGACGAGGTGATTCAGGTGCTGCATCTGACGGGCGCGCATGAAGACTATGTGGCGCGGCAGTTCGCCGACCACGCCTTCGCTTTGGGCATGCGTGGCGGCTTCATCGGCATCAGCCTGGCCGTGCCGACCTTAGTGATGGTCTCGTGGATGGCGCGCCAGATTGAAGGCGGTTTTCTCCCCGCGTTGTCGTTGTCGCTGACCGGCTGGATGGCGGTCACCCTGCTGCCGGCGGCGGCGGGTCTCCTGGCTATGGTGACGGCCCGTATCACCGTTCACCGTGCGATCGCGCGGATGTGGTGACATGCGGCCGCTTCGGGCTGTGACCGCCATTCTGCGCAGCGGCTATGTTGCCGGCCTCGCCATCGCCGCGGGCGCGATGATCGCGGCTTGGCTGGTGGGACTGGTCTGGTTCGCCGCGACGCTACCCGGCCGCGTCGCTGATCCCCACAGCGCCACCGATGCCATCGTCGTACTGACCGGCGGCAGCGAACGTCTGACCACCGGGCTGGACCTGCTCAAGCGCCGGCGCGCGCGGAAGCTGTTCGTCTCAGGCGTGTACCGCGGAATCGAGGTCGCCGAATTGCTGCGTCTGTCGCGTCAGGCGCCCAGCGAGCTGGAATGCTGCATCGTGCTCGGCTACGCCGCCGACAACACCCAGGGCAATGCCAGCGAAACCGCCGCCTGGATGGCCAAAGAGAAGTTCCGCTCGCTGAGGCTGGTCACCGGCAGCTACCACATGCGCCGCAGCCTGCTCGAGTTCGC
Organism: Rhodospirillaceae bacterium; assembly: GCA_036675815.1. Lineage (GTDB taxonomy): Bacteria > Pseudomonadota > Alphaproteobacteria > Rhodospirillales > Magnetospirillaceae > JAKFEE01. The sequence goes on along the minus strand of JAKFEE010000060.1, from coordinate 50,887 downwards.
CAGCGTCATGCCCGACATCAAGGTGGTGCCGCATCCGGTATTTCCCGAGGCGGTGAAGCAGGACGAATGGTGGTTGTGGCCGGGAACGGCCCACTTGATCGCCACCGAATATATGAAGTATCTCGTCGCCCTCGGCCGAACGTGGCTGGGGTTTACGGGGAGGCCATCGTGATCGCACTGCGCTCGTTGCTGTTCCAGGTACTGTTCTATGCCTGGACCGCCGGCCTGTGCATTCTGTATCTGCCGCTGCTGGCGGCGCCGCGCTCGTGGATCATGGCTGGGGCGCGGGTGTGGGTCCGTGGCGGGCTTCTGCTGTTGCACGTCATCGTCGGGCTGTCGCATGAGGTGCGTGGCCGCGAGAACATCCCCTCGGGCGCCGCATTGATCGTCGCCAAGCATCAGTCGATGTGGGACACGCTAGTCTTCCACACGCTGCTGTCGGATGCGGTGTTCATCCTGAAAAAGGAACTCATCGCCATCCCCTTCTTCGGCTGGTACCTGAAGAAGGCCGGCAGCGTGCCCATCGACCGCTCGGCGGGCGCCCGGGCACTGAAGCAGATGGCCGAGGCGACGCGCCAGGCGCTGGCCAAGGGCCGCCAAGTCATCATCTTCCCCGAGGGTACCCGCACCGCCCCCGGCGACAGCCGCCCCTACAATTCCGGTGTTGCCCTGCTCTATGGGCTAGGCGCGCCGGTGGTCCCGGTGGCCCTCAATTCCGGGCTTTTCTGGGGGCGCCATACCTTCCTGCGCAAGCCCGGCACCATCGCCATCGAGTTCCTGTCGCCCATGCCGGAAGGGCTGGACCGCCGGGTGTTCCTCAAGGACGTCCAGGACCGTATCGAGGGCGCCTGCCGGCAACTGGCCTAGAGGAAGCGCCGCTCGAGCCAGTCCAGGATCGCTTCGGCAACTTGCGGCCAGCGCGGGTCCAGCATCAGGCCGTGCGGGACGCCGGGCAGGATGTTCAAGTCGCCGCCATAATAGCAGGCGGTTTCCTTGAAGGCGGATACGGGCAGGAACCGGTCGATATCGCCACCGATCACCAGCGTCGGCGGACATGGGGACGACCGCAACGGCCAGCGCCAGCCCATCAGATCGAGCGATACGCGCCGGGATTCGCTCTGCAGCCTGGGCAAGTAGGGCAATACCACTTCGGGCGGCGTATCGGGGGCAAAGAGGGCGCGGTGAATGGCGCCGGGATCCACGGCCGATGGGCCCAAGGTCTGGAGCAGGGCGATCTGGCACAGTAGATCCGGTGCCTGCTGCATCATGTGCAGGGCCGACTGCATCAGCCCCGACGGCGGCACCGAGGCCAACAGCACAAGCCCGGCCACGCCATGGTGTTCCGCGAGGCGCTGCGCCACCGACCCGCCCAGCGAATGCCCGATCACCACGGGCGGCTGCCTCAAGCGGAAGAGCGCGCAGGCGGCATCGGCGGTGTAATCGATCAGGCCGGCATCGGGAAGGGCGGCTTTACCACCGCTCGCGCCATGGCCGCGGAGGCTGATGGCCAAGCAGTCGTAGCCGCGCCGCGCGAAGAACGGCATGAAGTGTTCGGCCCATACCCAGGCGCCGCAGAACGCCCCGTGGATGAACAGCAGCGGCGGCCGCTCCGACGGGACCACCTGGGGGGTGCGGCAGGTGAGCAGTTCGAGCTTCATCGGTGCGCGAGCTTGCGAGCAACGTGGGGATTTGTCCATATCCCCATGCCGGCGCTATCATGATCGTGCCGCCACAGGAGATCGATATGTCGGCGCTGTGCCGGGATTGCGCCTTGTTGACCGATGGATCGCCGGAATCGTGCCCGCGCTGCGGCTCGCACCGCATGTTCGCGCACCCCGAACTCGCCGGCCTGAACATCGCGCATATCGATTGCGACGCCTTCTATGCGGCAGTGGAGAAGAGGGACAATCCGGCAATTGCCGACCAGCCGGTGATCGTCGGCCACCCCGGCGGCCGTGGCGTGGTCACCACGGCCTGCTACATCGCGCGCCGCTACGGCCCGCGGTCGGCGATGCCCATGTTCAAGGCCCTCGAGCTGTGCCCGCAGGCCGTGGTCATCCCGCCCAACATGGCCAAATACAAGCAGGTCAGCTGGCAGATCCACGAACTGCTCGTGCAGGCGACGCCAATGATCGAGCCGGTATCGCTCGACGAGGCCTATCTCGATCTGTCGCCCGGCGTCCGCCGGGTGGACCGGCCGGCGGCGGTGCTGCTGGCGCGGCTGGCGCTGGCGATCGAGCGGCGCATCGGCATCACCGTGTCCGTCGGCCTCAGCTACAACAAGTTCCTGGCCAAGTTCGCCTCGGATCGCGACAAGCCGCGGGGGTTCGCTGCGGTGGGGCAGGCGGAGGCCTGCGCGCTCTTGGCGCCTTTGCCAGTGAAGGCGATCCACGGTATCGGCCAGGCGACGGCGCATCGCATGGCCATGGCCGGTATCGAGACCGTCGGCCAATTGCAGGGCATGCCCGAGGCCGAACTGGTCGGGCGCTGGGGCAAGTTCGGCAAATGGCTGGCGCTGCTGGTGCGCGGCGAGGATCCACGCCCGGTCACCCCTGATCGGCCAGCCAAGAGCATCTCGGCCGAGACGACGTTCGACCGCGACATCGCCGATCTTGCCGGCCTGGCGCGGGCGCTCGAGGGGTTGTGCGCGCGCGTGGCGGCCCGCCTGGGCCGCACCGGCCTGGCGGGGCGCACCGTGGTGGTCAAGCTCAAGACCGCCGATTTCCGGACGCTGACCCGCAACCGGCGTCTGGTCCATGCGACATGCCGTGCCGATGTCATGCTGCGCCATGGGGCGGCATTGCTCGCGCCTGAGATCGACGGCCGCCATTTTCGGCTGATCGGCATCGGCGTCGCCGACCTCTGCCCTTTGGCCGAAGCCGATCCGCCGGACTTGTTCACGCGCCTGGCATGAAGCTACGCTGGATACGCATGAGCAGCTTGGTCCTCTCGGTCGCTACGTTCGGCGCCGGCGCTTATATCGGCATTCTCGGCCTGATGTTCGCGCTGCAACGTCAATTGATGTACCACCCTACGGCGATCGTCGAGCAGCCGGTGGCGGCGGGCGTTCCCGAGATGACCGTGGTCGACCTGCCCACTGCTGACGGCCTGCGACTTACCGCCTGGTACGCACCGCCGTGGCGATCCGAGGCGCCGGTGGTGGCGTATTATCACGGTAACGGGGGGAACATCGCCATGCGCGCCTTCAAGGCGCGCCTGCTGCTGGACGCCGGCTACGGCGTGTTGCTGGTGGAGTATCGTGGCTTCGGCGGCAACCCAGGCATCCCCAACGAGCAGGGCCTCTACGACGACGGGCGTGCCGCGCTGGCGTGGCTCAGGGAGCAGGACATCGCGCATGAGCGCATCGTCGTCTACGGCGAGTCGCTGGGCAGCGGCGTCGCGGTGCAGATGGCGGTCGAGCAACCCGCCGCGGCGGTGATCCTGGAGGCCCCCTTCACCAGTGTGGTCGATGTCGCGGCGGGCATCTACCCGCTGATCCCGGTGCGCCTGCTGATGCGCGATCGATACGACAACTTGGCGAAAATCGAGCGGCTACAGGCGCCGATGTTGCTCATCCACGGCCAGCGCGACGACGTGGTGCCGTTCCGGATGGGAGAGCGCTTGTACGAGGCGGCGCCCGACCCGAAGCAGGCCCTGTTCCTGCCGTATGCGGATCATGGCGACCTCTACGATTGGGGGGCGGGGCAGGGGGTCGTCGATTTCCTCGCCGCGATCGAAAACGGCGGCCTTCACTGAGAGGCGAGATCACGGCCCCGATCAGTCATTCCCGCGGAAACGGGAATCCATTGACTCAGGCTTCTAGAAAATGGATGCCCGCGCCCGCGGGCATGACGGGGGTATGTGGGAAGAAATGCCGCTATGCACCAGTCGTCACCCCCGCGGAAGCGGGGGCCCATTCCTGAAGGCGTGCGTCCCGCTTAAGCACTTCCGATGGCGGAATGGATTCCCGCTTTCGCGGGAATGACGGACAGGAGGGAGTTTCTTCGCAATTCTTCCCTGGGAGTGATGAAGAGAAATGGGCCCGAGGTTCTGTAATGCGACGAACAAAAAAACCCCGCGCGTTCGTCGCAGCGGGGTTTCCATCGTCGCGAATGGGCTACCCTTACAGCGAGGATTCGACCCATTCGTATAGCTTGCTCTTCGGCAGGGCGCCGATCTTGGTGGCGGCCACCTGGCCGTCCTTGAACAGCATCAGCGTCGGAATGCCGCGCACGCCGTATTTCGACGGGGTCATCGGATTCTCGTCGATGTTGATCTTGGCCACGGTGACACGCTCGGCCAAGTCATTGGACAGGTCTTCGAGGGCCGGCGCGATCTGGCGGCACGGGCCGCACCATTCCGCCCAGAAATCGACGAGGACCGGGCCAGGGGCCTTCAGGACATCGGCGTCGAACGATGCATCGGTTACCTGTTTCATTTTCGCTTTCCTCGTCTGCCGATCCGATGGGAGGCCGCCGGCACCCCTTGGCCGCACTTTAGGTAGGCGCGGGAAAGCCGTCAAGCAAGCGGCGGCGCACGCCAGGCCAAGCGGTTAGCCGCGCAGATCGCCAAGGATGTCATCCAAACGCGCCGCCTCCAGCGGCATCAGGCGGGGTGCATCGGTCCACAACAAGGCGCAGCGGATGGCCCGGCCGGGGTAGATGCAGGCCAGCGCCGCGCGGTAGGCAGCCATCTGGCGCAGGTAGACGGGCGGGACGTCGGCGGTATCGCGGGGCGGCGGTCGATTGGTCTTGAAGTCGATGACCAGCACCTCGGCCTTGGTCACCAACAGCCGGTCGACCTGGCCCGAGACGACGCGCTCGCCGACCATGCCCACCACCGGCACCTCGGCCTGCGATCCCGGGCCGAAGATCGGCGCGAACTCGGGATGCTCCAACACCCGCGCCACCTCGGCGGCCAATTCGGCCTGCGCCGCCACCGCCAGGCCGAAGCCGGAGCGGGCGAGGTAGCGCGCCGCCGCCGCGGCCCGCTGGCCGTGCGGCAACTCGGGCAGCGTCTGCAGCAGCCTATGGATCAACACACCGCGGCGGAAGCGATGGCCGTCGTCGGGACCCAGCGGCGAGCGCACCGGTGGCTCCTCGGCCTCGGGGCGCGACGGCACCAACGGCCGCGGCGGCGACGGCTCGTCCGGAGCCGTGCGGCCGATCCAGTCCGGCCAGGCGGCCGGCGTCAGAATCACTGGTGCCGCGGGCGGCGCGGCCACCGCCACGTCCTGGCGGCAGCGCAGGCGCAGGACCGAGGCCTCTGTTTCGCCCTGCTTGGCCAAGAAGGCGTCGTCCTCTGCGACGCCCTGGGCCCGCAGGGCGGCTCCGATCAGGTCGTACCAGCAGTGCTCGGGCGCGGCCCGGCGCGTTTCCCAGCCACAGACGTACAGCCGATCCTCGGCGCGGGTCATGGCGACGTACAGCAGGCGGCGATACTCCTGATCGCGCGCCGCCTGCGCCGCCTCACGGGCCGCCATGCACGCGGGATCGGCAAGCTCGGACCGCGGCAGCCACGCCAATGCCTCGGTCGCGCCGTCGCCCAGCCACAACAGGTTCGGCGATTGTTTCGGCGTCTGCAGGGTATCGGGCAGAAATACGATCGGCGCCTGCAATCCCTTCGCGCCGTGCACGGTCATGATGCGCACGGCGTCGTGACCGCCCTGGTCGAGGTCGCGCTTGACTTCGACCGAGCCGCTTTCCAGCCAGTGCAGGAAACCTTGCAGCGACGGCGGGTGGGCGCGCTCGTAGGCCAGGGTCAGCGCCATGAACTCGTCGATGGCGTCCTCGGCCTCCCAGCCCAGGCGGCGCACCAGCTTCAGGCGACCGCCGCGCGTTGCCAGCACGTGGGCGAAGAGCTCATGCGGCGGCAGGCGGTCGGCCAGCCCCAGCAGTTCGGCAAGGAACTCGCGCTGCGCGACGTGCTCCGAGTGCCGCAGCGCCTGCCATAGGCTGCCGCTGCGTTCATGGGCGAGCCGGAACAACTGGTCCTCGTCCAGGCCGAACAGCGGCCCCTTGAGCACGGTGGCCAGGGTCAGGTCGTCCTCGGGCAGCAGCAGGGCATGGCCCAGCGCCATCAGGTCCATCACTGCCATCTGCTCGGTCAGCACCAGCCGGTCGGCGCCGGCCACCGCGACGTCGAGCGCCTTCAACTCGCGCACCAGATCGTCGACGAAGGCGTTGCGGCGACGCACCAGCACCATGACGTCACCGGCGCGCACCGGGCGGCCCTGCGATTCCAGCATTTCCTGGCCGACCATGGCGTGGACGCGCCGCGCCACCAACCGCGCCAGGCGGGTGCGCGGGTTGTCGCCCTTCACGCGTTCGACTGGCGGCTTCCACGGCTCGGGCTCGTCCTGCAGCCGCGGCGTGACCGGCGGCCACAGCTCGACCAGCCCTGCCTGGCCTTCGCGCCACGGCAGGTGGCGGATTTCCTCGCCGTCCAACACCACGCCGTCGCGGCCGGGATCCCTGTTGAACACGGCGTCCACGGCGTCGAGCACGGCCGCCGTCGAGCGGAACGACACGTGAAGCCCTACCTGGCGCCAACGTTGACCTGCCGCAGGCACCTGCTCGGACAGCAGGGTCCGCATGCGCTCGAACTCGCGCGGATCGGCGCCCTGGAAGCTGTAGATCGACTGCTTGGCGTCGCCGACGGCGAAAACCGTGCGGATGCGCTCGCGGGTGCCATAGCCGGCGAAGAACTCGTCGGTCAGCGCGCGCACCACCGCCCACTGGTCGGGGTTGGTGTCCTGCGCCTCGTCGATCAGCACATGGTCGATGCCGCCGTCCAGCTTGAACAGCACCCAGGCGGCGGCGCCGTGATTGCCCGACAGCAGCCCGACCGCGGCGAGGATGAGGTCGTCGTAGTCGAGCAGCGCGTGTGCCGCCTTGTGGCTCTCGTAGGCGGCAAGCAATGCGCCGGCGATTTCCAGCAGTGCCTCGGTCGCCTCGGCGATCTTGGCGGCGCGCCAGCGCTCGAGCACCGCCACCAGCCGCTCTGCCTCGGCCTGCAGGGCCGGCAAGGCATCCGCACAGGCTTTGGTGGCCAGCCGCACCCGGATGTCGCCACCGTTGGTCAGGAATTGGCGGCAGTAGTCGTCGAAGCCATCGTTGCGCGCCGCTAGCTCGGCGGCGAGCCATGCGGCGATAGCGTCGGCACGGGCGCCATCGGTAGCCGTGCCGCGCCTCAGCATGTCGACGGCGGCGCGGCAGGCGGCACCATCGAAGGCGGTGTCGTCGCAGGCAGAGGCCAGAATCGATGCCGCCGTGTCGGCGTCCGACAATCCGAGATGTTGTCGCAGGCTAGTCCCCGGACGTTCGCGCATGCGTTTGAGGCGGCCACGCTCGCCGGCCAGTGCATCCAGCAGCTCGGGAAACTCGGTTTCGCCGATGTGGCCGGTGACCTGGGCCAGCGCCGAAGCCAGAGCACCGCCGGTCCGAGCCTGCTGCAGCACCTCATCACGGGCCGCTTGCAGCAACTCGGTGGAGTCACGCTCGTCCATCACCTGGAAATGCGGCGCCAGCCCGGCCTCCAGGGGGAAGCGACGCAGCAGCGATTGGCAGAAGGCGTGGATGGTCAGAATCTTCATACCGCCGGGCACGTCGAGTACCTGGGCGAACAGGCGCCGCGCCCGCGCCCGCAACGCCTGGTCGACGGGCTGGCCGACCAGTGTGGCCAGAGTCCCATCGAGTTCGGCTTCGCCCATCGTCGCCCAGCCGGCGAGGCGTTGGGCGATGCGGTTGGCCATCTCGGCGGCGGCAGCCTTGGTGAAAGTCAGGCACAGGATGCGCTCGGGCGCACTGCCGGCGAGCAGCAGGTTGAGCACGCGGTCGGTCAGCACCTTGGTCTTGCCGGTGCCGGCCGAGGCGGCCACCCAGACCGAGGCCTGGGGGTCGGCCGCCTGCCGTTGCGGAATCGACGGGTCGGGACGCTGATGGCTCATTCGGCGTCGCCGTCCAGCGAGGCCCACTCCTTGACGCGGGCGAGATGCAAGTAATCCGAGAATCGCGGGGCGAATTCGGGATGGGGCCGCGCCTGATAGGCGGTGGCGGGGTCGTCGAAGGCCTCGACCAAGCGCTGGACGCCGGCCAACGCCTCCTCGGCCAGGGTAGCGGCGTCGCCGCCGGGCGAGCGAATTTCGCCGCCGGCCTCGCCACCCTTCAGGCGCCAGTATTGGAGATCATTGACCGCGGTCGCCGGGATTCCGGCGAAGCCACCCGCCACGGCAATGGCCGCTTCGATGGGCAGTTGCGGGGCATAGCCGGCGGCGACCTCCTTGGCCGAGGGTGGGGCGCCGGTCTTGTAATCGATGATGGTGAGTCCGTCGCCGACCATGAGGTCGATGCGGTCGGCCTTGGCGGCGATCTCGAATGGCCCGGCCGGCCCCGGGATGTGGCGTGCGCCCACCACTTCGCAGAAGGTTCGCTCCACCTCATGCCGGCGTTCGGCCTCGGTCACCACGAACCACCGGGCGACACGCTGGAAGCGTGGCCACCAGAAGGCGTAGACGCTGGGCAGCGCCATCAGCGGCGCAAAGCGCTCCTCGCCGATCGCCAGCAACAGATCCAGCGCGTTCGGCGGCAGCCCGCGCGGATGCTCGGTCAGGAACCGCTCGAGCACGTCGTGGACGATGCTGCCGTAATCGGCGGCGCCGGCATCGGCGTCGATCGGATCGAGCGCCCGCAGCTTGAGGATGTGCTTGGCATAGATGGCATAAGGGTCGCGCATCCATGTCTCGACGTCGGTCGCCCACAGGCGCCGTGGCCGCGCGCTCACCGGCGGGCGCGGCGCCGGTGGCGGTGTCGGCGCGATGCGCTCGGGGCGGTCGAGCCGGGTGAACCAATCGACCCACGGCGGCGCCGCCGGCAGCGGCAGTCCACCTGCCTGCAGCACGGCATCCAGGCGCAAGAGCCAGCGCGACGGCACCGTCGGCGCGCCGTCGACCCGCGTCGCCCGGCTCAACACTACTTCGGGAGCACAGAAGGCCTGCGCGAAGTCATGAGCCGACAAGCCGATGCGGCGTTCGGGCAGCGGCAGGCCGAAAGCGGCGCGCATTGGCCGGCTCATCCATGGGTCGGCGCCGGGCTGCGGCGGCCAGGTGCCCTCGTTGAGGCCGCCAAGAATGACGAGATCGAGATGCTGTAGCCGCGCCTCCAGCGGCCCCAGCACATGGATGCGCGGATGGCCGCCCCAGCGCGGTCGCACCACCGCCGTGCCCAGCAAGACCTCGAACAGGCCGGCGTAGCTGCCGCCGGCTATGGCGGGCATCGCGGCGGCGGCGTCGGCCAGGTCGGCGACGAAGCGGGCCATGGCCTCGCCGGCATCGCCGGCGTACAGCAAAGTCGGGCCGGAGTCGGTATCGCTGGCGGTCAAGGCCTCGGCCAGGGCGACGTGGGCGCGCAGCAGGTCGGCCAAACTTGCCGTGGGTTGCGCCAGCAAGGTGGTGAACGGCGCCGCCGCCCGTTCCAGGCCCGCCAGCCACTCGTCCATGGCCGCGTCCCAGGCGATGCGGTTGGCCTTGGCCCGCTCGGGTGCGGCAGAGCGGATGCCGGCCAAGCCGGGCGCCGGCCGCGGTCCGCGCAGCACCGCCAGTTCCAGGCGCCGCACCCGCCCGCGGAACGCCGCGGCGGCCGTGCCGCCGGCCGCCAACGGATGCTTGAGCGCCGCCAATGTCGGATGGGGGGCGAACTCCTGTGCCGCCATGTCGGCGACCAGGGCCAGGAACATGCCGGGCGGGGTCAGGCCCAGCGAGCGGCCGCCCGAATCGTCGATCTCGACGCCCCAGCGCCGCAACTCGCTCGCCACCCGCCGCGCCAGACTGCGATCGGGGGTGACCAGGGCGGCGGTCTTCTCGGGCGTTTCCAGCACCTGGCGTAACAGCAGGGCGATGGCCCCGGCTTCCTCGCGCGGTCCCGGGGCGTCGAGCCGGGTCACGCCGGTCAGCGCCTCCGGCCCGATGCCCTCGGTCAACCGCCAGGCGTCGGTGGTGGCCGCCGGCCGGAGGGTCTCGGAGATCAGGCGCGTGCGTGCCGGGCAGGGGCTGGCGCGGCGCTCCCACAGGCGCACGTCGCGACGATCAAGGCCCATGCGGGCCAGCAGCGCCTTCATGCCGAACTGCGGATGGCTGCCGTCCATCTCATTCCAGCCGGCGTCGTCGAGATCGCGGTCGAGGCCGGGCAGGACGACACAACCCTCGGGCATGTCTGCCACCACGCTGAGCAATTCGGCCGTAGCCGGCGTGCTGCCGGTCGATCCGGCGGCGATGACCGGAAAACCCGGCGGCTCGGCCCGCCACTGCGCCGCCTGTGCCAGGATCAGCCGGCGGCGCCGCTCGGCGGCATCCATCATGCCCTGCTCGGCAAGGATCTTCGGCCAGTGCTCGGTCAGGATCGCCAGGAAATCGAGGGTGATCTGCCAGTGCGCCGCGTAATCCGCGGGCACCAGCTGCGCCAATTGCTCGAAGCCCAGGCCCTCGGTCTGCACCTGGTCCAGCAGCCGCCCCAATTCGGCCGCAAGCTGCGCCGCCTGCGCCGGGCCAGGCACATGGCCGCTGCGTCCGCCGCCCATGGCCATGACCAAACGGGCCAGCAGCAACTGCCGTTTGAGCGGCGGCACCGCCGGCGGCAGCTCGAGGTTTCCCTCGGCCAGCGGCTCGTCGAGCAACAGCATCTCGTCCTCGTCCAGCTCGCCCAGCGGCCGCATGCGCGGCAACAGCAGCGGCGTGCCGCCGCCCAGGCGCAGGAACGCCTCGCGCAGCGATCGGCAGGCACGGCGCGTCGGCAACAGGACGAGGTGTCGGGCCAGTTCCAGCGGTTCGCCGCCGGTGCGGCGCAGCAGACCCTCGGCCAGGGCGTCGACGAAGGAATGGCCGGGCGCGATGGTGAGGACGCTCGCGCCGGGGCTGTGGCTCATTGCGGGCTGACCTGCCGGCGGCCGGCTTGGGCGCCGATGATGAGCTTGTCGATTTCGGCCAGGGAGTCCGGCGTGCCGACGTGGTACCACTCGCCGTCGTGGACGAGGCCGAACAGGCGCCTCGCGGCCAGTGCCCGATCATAGAGCAGGTTGAGTGAAAACGGCCCCTCCGGCGCGTCGCGGACCAGCCGCGGATGCAGGATCTGGACGCCGGCGAACAGATAGGGCGCGACCTCGCGCTCGCCTCGGCGCCGCGGCCGGCCGAGCGGATCGAGGAAGAAATCGCCGGGTCCCTCGTAGCCATGGGCCGACGGCGTCCGCTGCATCAGCAGAAGCGCGTCCATGCGCTCGTCATCCCAGGCCTCGGTCAGGCGCTGCAAGGCCGGGCGCACGCCGTTGAACCAGACGATGTCGCCGTTGGCGACGAAGAACGGATGGTCGCCCAGCAACGGCAACGCCCTGGCGACGCCGCCGCCCGTCTCCAGCAGGGCATCGCTTTCGTCCGAGAATATGATGTCGTCCTGTTTGGCCAGGTGACGCCGGATCACCTCACCCTTCCAGTACAGGTTGACGACGATCCGCTCGACCCCGGCGGCGCGCAAATGGGCTATGGCGCGATCGAGCATGGTGCTGCCGGCCACCGTGACCATGGGCTTGGGGATGCGATCGGTGATCGGGCGCATGCGCAGGCCGAGGCCGGCGGCCAACACCATGCCGGTGCGCGGTCGGCAGCCGCTCATGCCGCCGACCGGCGGTTGGGGGTGATGCGCTGCTCGCGCGGCAAGTGGCGCTCCAGCCACTGGGCCAGGGGACCCAGCGCCGGATGCGTCAGCGCCTGCTCGAGCAGGCGCCATACCCGCGGAATGTGCACCAGGTACTGGGGCTTGCCGTCGCGCTGGCACAGGCGGGTGAAGATGCCGATGACCTTGGCGTGGCGCTGCGCAGCCAGCACCGCCCACGAGGCGGCGAAGGCGTTGCGATCGAGATCGGGGAAGGCGGCAAGATAGCGTTCGCGCATGCGGGCGATCAGCGCCGGATCGATGTCGCGGCGCGCATCTTCCAACAGCGACATCAGGTCATAGGTGATCGGCCCGGCCACAGCGTCCTGGAAATCCAGCAGACCGCAGGCGGCGAGGTCCGGGCGGTCGAGCAACATGAGGTTATCGACATGGAAATCGCGCAGGACCAGGGAGTCGGGCACGGCCCGGGCCAACGGGAACAGCTCTCGCCAGATGGCCTCGTATTCGGCCCGCAGCGCGGCCGTTAGCGGCCGCCCCACCGCCGGCACATACCAGTCGACCAGCAGGGCGGCCTCGGTGAGAAGCCGCTGGTCGTCATAGGCCGGCAGCGTTTGGGGAATGGCGTCGGTACGGCCATGGAGATCAGCGAGCAGGTCAATGGCCAGCCCGTACAGCGCCTCTTCGTCGGCGCCCCCGGCCAGCAGGCGGGTATAGGTCTGGTCGCCGAAATCTTCGAGCAGCAGCAGGCCGGCATCTTCATCGACGGCCAGCAGCCGCGGCGCGCTGTAGCCCAGCCCCTCCAACTGGCGGGCGATGGCGACGAACGGCCGCACGTCCTCTTTCGGCGGCGGTGCGTCCATCAATACGGCGCGGCGGTCGCCATCGGCGATGCGGTCGTAATGGCGGAACGACGCGTCGCCGGCCAAGCGCCCACGGTGGGCTGCGCCCCAGCCATGAAGGCCCAGAAACGTCTGTATGACCACCTCACGCTCAGACATGCCTGCTCAACTCCTCGATCCGTGTCGTCCAGGCCGCGCCGCCGGCGATGGTGATGCGGCGTGCCCCGGGCGAAGCGCCCACCGAAAGGGTAATGTCGAGACGATTGGGCGGCAACAGCCGTCCGAGGCGCTCGGGCCATTCGATCAGCGACACCCCGTCGGCAAAGGCCTCCTCGATGCCCAATTCCAATGCATCCTCGGGCCTTTCCAGGCGGTAAAGATCGAAATGCCAGATGGTGAAATCGTCGGTGTCGTAGAGCTGGACCAGGGTGAAGGTGGGGCTGGGCACCTCTTCGTCGGCGTCGGCGAGGGCGCGGACGAAGGCGCGGGCGAAGGCGGTCTTGCCGGTGCCGAGGTCGCCGGCCAGCGCCAGGATGTCGCCGGGCTGGGCCAAGCGGGCCAGGGCCTCGGCGACGCGTCCGGTGGCGGCTTCATCGGCGACGTCGACGGTGAGTTGCGCAGGCATGCCGTCGTTGTAGCGGCGAGCAGGCGTCGCGGCAATCGGCCTGTCGGGGTTGATCGGTCCGGCGCCTTCGGTCATCAATGCGTCCGGTTCGCAAAGGAGGCCCGGATGACCACCATTCAGGAAACCGACGTCGTCATCGTCGGCGCCGGCCCGGTGGGCCTGTTTGCCGTGTTTGAATGCGGCATGGTGCGGCTGCGCTGCCACGTCGTCGACGCGCTCAACCATGTCGGTGGCCAATGCACCGCCCTCTACCCTGAGAAGCCGATCTACGACATCCCCGGCCACCCGCGGATCCTGGCCGCCGAACTGATCGACAACCTCGAGGCCCAGGCGGCGCCGTTCGCGCCGACCTACCATCTCGGCCAGCGCGTCGAGACCCTGCATCGCCGCGACGATGGGCGCTGGCAGGCGGGGCTGTCCAACGGTACGCGGCTGGTGGCGCCGACCATCATCGTCGCCGCCGGCGTCGGCGCCTTCGGCCCCAACCGCCCGCCGCTCGAAGGGATCGAAGCTTACGAGGGCCGCAGCGTCTTCTACTACGTGCAGCGCCGCGAGGATTTCCGAGGCAAGCGCATCGTCATCGCCGGCGGCGGTGACTCGGCCGTCGACTGGGCGTCGTCGCTATCGGAGGTGGCCGAGAAGGTGATGGTGGTGCATCGCCGCCCCAAGTTCCGTGCCGCCCTGGAAAGCGCCGCCCGCCTTCAGCAGCTGGCGAAGGACGGCGTGGTCGATCTGGTGATTCCCTATCAGTTGCATGCCCTCGAAGGCGCGCGCGACAGGCTGGACGCGGTGATCGTGGCGACGCTGGACGGTGAGACGAAGCGGCTTCCCGCCGACGTGCTGCTGCCGTTCTTCGGCCTCGCCACCAATCTCGGTCCGATCGCCGAATGGGGCCTCGGCATGGACCATCACCACGTCACCGTCGACCAGGCGACCTGCGCCACCAGCGCCCCCGGTGTCTTCGCCGTCGGCGACATCGCCACCTACAAGGGCAAGCTCAAGCTGATCCTGTCGGGCTTCGCCGAGGCGGCGGCGGCGGCGCATGCGGCCCACGACGTCGTGCATCCCGGCGAGGTGCTGCACTTCGAATACTCGACCACGTCGGGCGTGCCGAAGGCCTAGGCATGATGAATTCAGATTCGCTCCCTCTCTCGCGTCATTGCCGGGCTTGACCCGGCAATCCATGGACCCCGGGTCAAGCCCGGGGGTGACGGGAAAGAGAAGGCGGTTCCACCTAAACTCGTCCCGCTTTAGTCTGTACGGCACAATACCCGACTATTTTAGTTGCTCTTACGCAAAGACTGGAATCCTGAACAGCGCTAGTATGCAGGTGTCGCATCCGATAGGAGGCCACCATGTCATGCAAGCAACACGCTCAGGTATTTCCGGTTGGCGTCAGCCTCGACGGGATTGCCGCCTTCCTTCATGAACTCGGCTGCGCCGTCACCGCGCCGCTGCGCGAATGGCAGGAGCGTCGGCGGCTGCAGCGCGAGCTGCTGAGCCTCGATGCGCGCGAGTTGCACGATCTCGGGGTGCAGCGGTGCGACATCGACCGCCTGGTCCAAGGCCGCAGCGTGGCCGCTGCCGAACGGCGCCGGATGCGCCGGCGACCCTTCTGAAGGAGATAGAATGATCGGTGTTACCCCGGCCATTGCCGCCATCGACCTCGAACATGCCCGCATCGGGCGCCTGCTCGAACGCGCGCTCTCGACCGGCTGCGACGAACGCGCCTGGCTGCTGGGCGATCTCGGCCGGCGGGCGCGGCTGCATTTCGAGGAAGAGGAAGAAACCTTCCGCGCCATGGCCCATCCGTCGCTGGGGCGGCTGCGCAGCGGTCATCGCAGCATGGTTCTGCTGCTCGACGAGGCGCGGCGCAACATCCTGTCCGACACACCCGAGATGGCGACGCGCCGCATCGCGCTGATCCGCCACTCGCTGCAAGGCGCGATGCTGATCGAAGCCGCGGCGCTGGGCGGGGTGCCGCGCGGCTGAGGCCGTTACAGCCCGACCAGGCTGCGGGCGAAATCCGCGGCCTTGAACGGCCGCAGGTCCTCGGCGCGCTCACCGATGCCGATGGCATGGACGGGCAGGCCGAACTTCTCGGCAAGGGCCACGAGGACGCCGCCGCGCGCCGTGCCGTCCAGCTTGGTCAGCACCAGCCCGCTGACATTGGTCATCTCGCGGAACACTTCGACCTGGCTGTGGGCGTTCTGGCCCACGGTGGCGTCGAGCACCAGCAGCACCGTGTGCGGCGCCGTCTCGTCCTGCTTCCTGATGACCTTCACCACCTTCTGCAGTTCGGCCATCAGGTACGTCTTGTTCTGCAGCCGGCCGGCGGTGTCGATGAGCAGCACGTCGTCGCCGCGCTTGCGCGCCTCGGCCAAGGCATCGAAGGCCAGACCGGCAGCGTCGGCGCCGGTGTCGCGGGCGATCACCGGGCAATCGGTGCGCTGCCCCCACACCTTGAGCTGTTCGACGGCGGCGGCGCGGAAGGTGTCGCCGGCGGCGAGCGTCACCGACAACCCGGCATCCTTGTACTGCTTGGCCAGCTTGCCGATGGTCGTCGTCTTGCCCGAACCGTTGACGCCGACGACCAGGACGACATGCGGCTTCAGGCTGTGATCGATCTCCAGCGGCTGCGCCACCGGTTCGAGGATTTCGGTGATCTCTTCGGCGAGCGCCGCACGCACCTCCTCGGCCACCACTTCGCTGCCGAAGCGGGCCTTGGCCAGGCGCTTCGACACTCGCGCCGCCGTCGCCACGCCCAGGTCGGCGGTGATCAGCAGTTCCTCGAGATCCTCCAGCGCCTCGTCGTCGAGGCGGCGCTTGGTGAACAGGTCGGTGATGCCCTGGGTCAGGCGGCTCGACGACTTGAACAGGCCGGACCGCAGGCGGGCGAACCAGCCGCCTTCCACCCGCGGCTTCTCGGCCGTCGGCTCCTCGACTGGTGCTTCGGCCATTTCCAGGGCTTCGCTGGACAGGGCCTCCGCCCTCGGCTCCTCGCCCGCCTCTTGGGCTTCCGGCGGTGGAATCTCGGTGGGGATCTCGGGCTCGCCGGGCGCCTCGCCGGGGATCTCGGGCTCGGGCACGGCCTCGGGCGGCAACTCCGGCTCCGGCGTCTCCTCGGGCAGCCCCGGCGGCAATTCCGGCTCGGGCTGCACCTCCGGCCCCGGCGGCACCTCCTTGGGCGGCTGCTGGGCTGCACCACGGCGGCGGAAGCCGAACCAGCCGCGCTCCCCGGCCTGCTCCTCCGCCGTCGCGGTCGGGGTTTCGGCCATGTCCAAAACCGGCACCTCGGGCGGAGGCTGCGGCGTCGGCACCTCCGTCGGACCCGGCGGAGTCGGTTCGACCGGCGGCGCGATGTCGGGGCGGTCGGGCTCGGGCACCACCTCGGGGGGCAGGCCGGGCGGCAGTTCCGGCTCACCGGGCTCGGGGCGCGTTTCCGGCTCGGGCGGTGCATCGCCGCGGCCGACGAGGCGGGCCAACCAGCCCTTCTTCTGCTTCACCTCACTCATGCCAGCACCTCAGCCGTCAGTATCTCACCATCGACGCCATCGACCAGCGCCCGCACCACGGCGCCCGGCGCCGCCGGACCCCGCAGGCGCACTGGCAGATAGCGCTCGCAATGGCCGGCGCCGTCCTTCTCGACCAGCACCGAGGCGATGCTGCCGGGTCGGGCGGCGAGGAAGCCGGCCATCGCCGCCGCTCCCTTGGCGCGCAGCCGTGCGGCGCGGTCGCGGATGACGTCGCCCGGCACCTGCGGCATACGCGCCGCCGGCGTGCCGGGGCGGATGGAATAGGGGAAGACGTGTAGATGGGTCAGGCCGGCCTCGTCGACGAGATCCACCGAGCGGCGGAACATATCCTCGTCCTCGGTCGGGAAGCCGGCGATGACGTCGGCGCCCAGCGCCACATCGCTGCGCAAGTCGCGCAGCCGCCGCGCCAGATCGATGACGTCCTGGCGCAGATGGCGGCGCTTCATGCGCTTCAGCACCATGTCGTCGCCGGCCTGCACCGACAGGTGCAGGTGCGGCATCAGCCGCGGCTCGTCGGCGATCAGCCGCAGCAGGTCATCGTCGACGCCCACCGGGTCCAGCGACGACAGGCGCAGCCGCGGCAGTTCCGGCACCTGTGCCAACAGGCGCCGCACCATCTGGCCGAGGCGGGGCTGGCCCGGCAGATCGCCGCCGTAGGAGGTGATGTCGACGCCGGTCAGCACCACCTCGGCGAAGCCCTGCGCCACCAGCGCCCGCACCTGCTCGACGATGCGGCCGATGGGCACGCTGCGATTGGGACCGCGGCCATAGGGGATGATGCAGAAGGTGCAGCGGTGGTCGCAGCCCTGCTGCACCTCGACGAAGGCCCGCGCCCGGCCGTCGAAGCCGCCCAGCATGTGTTCGGCGACTTCGCGCAGCTTCATGATGTCGTCGACGACGATGCGCTCGTCGGGCGGCATCAGGAAGGTCTCGGCGCGCATCTTCTCGGCATTGCCCAGCACCTGGTCGACCTCGGGCATTTGGGCGAATTGGCCGGGGTTCACCTGGGCGGCGCAGCCGGTGACGATGATGCGCGCCTCGGGGCGCTCGCGGCGCAGCTTGCGGATGGTCTGGCGCGCCTGCCGCTCGGCCTCGCTGGTGACGGCGCAGGTGTTGACGATCACCGCGTCCTGCAGGCCGGCGGCCTCGGCATGGCCGCGCATGACCTCGGACTCGTAGGAGTTGAGGCGGCAGCCGAAGGTGACGATGTCGACGCGTTCGTTCATGCCAGGAGGGCCGGGTCCAGAGTGCCGGTGAAGCTGGTGGCGACGGGGCCGGTCATCAGCACGTGCCCATTCTCCAGCCATTCGATGGTGAGGGTGCCGCCGTCGAGGACGACGTCGGCACGCCGCTTGGTCAGGCCGCGCCGCACCGCCGCCACCAGGGTGGCGCAGGCGCCGGTGCCGCAGGCGCGGGTGATGCCGGTGCCGCGTTCCCACACCCGCATGCGGATGCGGCCGGGGGCGAGCACCTGGGCGAATTCGATGTTGGCGCGTTCGGGGAACAGCGGGTCGCGCTCCAGCGGCGCCCCGCGCTCAGCCACGTCCACACCGTCGAGGTCGGCGACGAAGAACACGGCGTGGGGATTGCCCATGCTCACCGCCACCGGATCGCCGGGCAAAGGCAGATGCAGCGTGTCCATCGGCCGCGCCAGCGGAATGTCGCTCCATTCCAGGCGCGCCGGCCCCATGTCGACCGCCACCGATTGCGCGCCGGCGGCCTTTGCCCGCAGCAGCCCGGCGCGAGTCTCGATGACGATCTCGTCGCAGCCACTCTCGCGCAGCAGTAGATCGGCCACACAGCGGGTGGCGTTGCCGCAGGCGGAAACCTCGCTGCCGTCCGCATTGCGGATCTGCATGAGGGCGCCGGCCTCGGCCGAGATGGGCGGCGCGATGACGATCAGTTGATCGCAGCCGACGCCGGTTTTGCGATCGGCGATCGCGCGCGTTTGCGCTTCCGATAGGGCGAGCGGCGTCGTGCGCGCATCGAGCACAACGAAGTCGTTGCCAAGCCCGTGCATCTTGACGAAGGGGCGACCGGAACGAATGGGGGCGTCCATATGCGCGTTATATGGGGGAAGCGCTGGTCAAGTCCAGTGAGAGGCGGGGCCTTCAGCCCGTGGTCGGCACATCGGAACCGCGGGCCACCGCAGGCATTCTCCAATAGTGTAGCGATAGGAGACCGCCATGACAGCCGTGCCATTCGTGGCGCTCGTCGGCCTGCTGGCCGCCGGCCCCTTGCTGGCCGCCGAACGGCCGACCGGCCCCAACGCCGAGGTGGTTCGCGAGGCGGAGGAGACCTTGCGGGACGAAGGCTATCTGGCGCAGGCCGACGGGACGTTCGACGACGATACACGCCGCG
Organism: Rhodospirillaceae bacterium; assembly: GCA_036675815.1. Classification (GTDB taxonomy): domain Bacteria; phylum Pseudomonadota; class Alphaproteobacteria; order Rhodospirillales; family Magnetospirillaceae; genus JAKFEE01. The sequence continues at coordinate 31,869 of JAKFEE010000060.1, read as the reverse complement.
CGCTAAGCCGCTTCCAGGAGGAGCGCGCTCTGCATGTCACCGGCGAACTCGACGAGCTGACCAAGCTGTCGCTGGGCCTCAGCAGCGAGGCTTTGGCGACGGCTCCCGAATCGGAGCGCCAGGAGCAGGTCGGCCAGCCGCCGCGCGAGCCGCAACTCGGCGCCACGCCCAGCGAATAAATCCGGGACCGGACGCGGACCTCGTCGCGACGCCTTGCCTTTGGCCATGCGCCGTGGCTAAACACTGCGATGCCGCCCGATCCCCAGCACGTCCTGCGCACCGTCTTCGGCTTTCCGTCGTTCCGCGGGCAGCAGGAAGAGATCGTCACCCATATGTGCAGCGGCGGCGATGCCTTGGTGCTGATGCCGACCGGCGGCGGCAAGTCTTTGTGCTATCAGGTCCCCGCGCTGTGCCGCGACGGCGTTGCCATCGTCGTCTCGCCGCTGATTGCGCTGATGCAGGACCAGGTGGAAGCCCTGCGCCAACTGGGCGTACGGGCGGCGGCATTGAACTCGACCTTGTCCTTCGGCGAGGCCACCGAGATCGGCCGGCAGATGCGGGCCGGCGATCTGGATCTCGTCTACGTCGCCCCCGAACGCCTATCCACCGAGTCCTTCCTCAACCAGCTCGATGGTTGCCGGCTGGCTCTGTTCGCCATCGACGAGGCGCACTGCGTCTCGCATTGGGGGCACGATTTCCGCCCGGAATATCTCGATCTGGCGCTGCTGCCCGAGCGCTTCCCGCAGGTGCCGCGCATCGCCCTTACCGCCACCGCCGATGCCGCCACCCGCCGCGACATCGTCGAGCGGCTGCGCCTGGGCGGCGGCCGGGTGTTCGTCGCCAGCTTCGACCGCCCCAACATCCGCTATCGCATTCGCCCCAAGCAGTCGAGCCGCCAACAGTTGCTGTCGTTCCTGGCCGCGCATCGCGGTGAATCGGGGATCATCTACTGCCTGTCACGGGCCAAGGTCGAGGAGACCGCGTCCTGGCTGGCCACGCAAGGCTGGCCGGCACTGCCCTATCACGCCGGCCTCGACAAGGCCGTGCGCTTCGCCAACCAGGACCGCTTCCTCAAGGAGGACGGGCTGGTGATGGTGGCGACCATCGCCTTCGGCATGGGCATCGACAAGCCCGACGTGCGCTTCGTCGCCCATCTCGACCTGCCCAAGAGCCTGGAGTCCTACTATCAGGAGACCGGCCGTGCCGGCCGCGATGGCCTGCCCTCGGAGACCTTGCTGCTCTACGGCATCCAGGACGTGGCCAAGCTGCGGCAGATGACGAATGCCTCCGAGGCGCCGGATGCGCAGAAACGGGTCGAGCGCCGCAAGCTGGACGCCCTGCTGGGGTTCTGCGAGACGACGCGCTGCCGCCGCCAGGTCATCCTCAACTACTTCGACGAGGACCTGGCCGAGCCCTGCGGCAATTGCGACACCTGCCTCGAGCCGGTCGAGGCCTTCGATGGCACGACGGTGGCCCAGAAGGCGCTGTCCTGTGTCTACCGCACCGGCCAGACCTTCGGTGGCGCCTACGTCATCGATGTCCTGCTGGGCGTTGCCGACGAGCGCATCCGGCGCAACGGCCATGACCGGCAATCGACCTTCGGCATCGGCCAGGAATTGACCAAGGACGAATGGCGCTCGGCATTGCGCCAGTTTGTCGCGATGGGGTTGCTCGAAGTCGACCTCGACGGCCACGGCGCGCTGCGCCTGGGTCCCGACTGTCGGGTGGTGCTGCGCGGCGAACGGCGCATCGAGCTGCGCCGCGATCCGCGCGGCGGCGGTCGTCGCCGTTCTGCGGCTGCCGGCGGCACCATCCCCGACGAGTACAAGGCGCTGTTCGAGGCCTTGCGGGCGCGCCGCCTGGAACTGGCCCGCGCCCAAAGCGTGCCGCCCTATGTCATCCTGCACGACAGCACGCTTCTGGAAATCGCGCGGGCGCAGCCGCGAACCCTGCCGGCCATGGCCGGCTTGCCGGGGATCGGCGCCGCCAAGCTCGAGCGCTACGGCGAACACTTCCTTGCCGTGGTGCGCGACCTCACCTGAGGCTGCGCAGATAGGCGATCAGGTCCTCGATCTCCTGCGTCGTCAGGCTGAAATCGGGCATGGCGCCGTGCGGCTTGCTGAGAAACGTCCGGAGCCAGGCGTCGTCGCGTCCCCGTGCCAGAATGGATAGGGGCGGTGCGGTATCGGAGCCGCTGCCGTCGGCCACGTGACAATGGCTGCACCAGCGACCGGCGATGGCGGCGCCGAGTTCCACGGTGCCCTCGGCGGCCTGGGCCGCCGCCGTCCAGCCGAGGGCGGCGATAACCGTGATGCGCAGCATCTTTCCCTCCTTCGTGCGATCAGTATCCCGAACGGGCGGCCCGCCTGAAAGCCGCCTGAGGCGTCGCCATATGCCCGCCTGTGTCCAGCCGCGGAGGGTCTAGCATGAGCGAGCACGTCTACAAGATCGTGGAACTGGCCGGCAGTTCCGCGACAAGCATCGAAGATGCCATCCAGTGTGCCATCACCAAGGCGTCCCAGTCTGTTCGGCATCTGCGCTGGTTCGAGGTGCGCGAGATGCGGGGCCACGTCGACGCGGGTAAAGTGCAGCACTATCAGGTGGTACTGCGTGTCGGCTTCACCCTGGAGGACGGCACGTAAGGCGATTCACGCCGCCGCCGCCGCCGGCGCCGGCGCCGACAACGCCAGGCAAAACCGCTCGAGCCGCTCGAACTGCAGGTCGCGCGACAGGCCCTGGCGCGCGGCTGGCGGCAAGGCCGGCAGCCTTCCCATTGCGTGTTTCTGCCGAATCCACGTATCGAGCTGCGCGGCGATCACGGCTGGATCGTTGCTGCACAGGCCGGCCTGCCGCTGGCGGATGAGGGTGGCGGGAACGCCGTCGGCCAGGCCGAGGGCAAGCATCGGCCGCAACACGCCGAAATACTCGAACAGCTTACCGGGAACATTGCCCTGCTCGCGCGGGTCGTTCCACTGCAGCAGCAGCAGCACGTCGGCGGCACGCTGCAATCGCAAGGAGTCGCGGTAGGGAACGGGCTGGCGGATCTCCACGCGGTCGCCGACCCCCAAACGCTCCGCCGCCGCCATCACCGTCTCCGCCAAGTCGCCGTAGAAATTGACACGCACGAAACGGCGGCGTTCGCCCAGAAGGTGCATTGCCTCGAACAGCGGGGTCGGATCGCGGCGCCCGGGGTAGATCGCCCCGGCATGCAGGATCGTCACCACCTCGGGGTCGGGATCGGCGTCGCCGTCATCCTCGTCGCCCAGTGGAAAGTCCTTGGGGTCGAACCCGTTGTAGATCGCGGCGACCGGCTTGGCATACTTGGCGTGATAAAACGCCGCCCATGGCTCGGAGACGGTGACGAGGCCACATGCCGTCGCCAGAGTCCAGCGTTCCAGCCGGTCCATCAGCCAGCACCGCCATGCCGGCGGTGCGTAATAGGGATCATCCGTCCACCGATCACGCAGTTCGGCGACCCACGGCACGGCCAAGTGGCGGCTGGCCAGCCTGCCGACGACCAGCCCGGTAAAGGGGGGGCCGCTGGCATAGATGAGGTCCGGTCGCCAATCCCGGCACAGCGGCGCCAGCCCGGCCATGGCCGCCGGCAGCCATCCAATGTGGCGATCGGGGAAGTTGGTCAGGTCCATATAGCTATCGCGCAGCTTCTGCAGGGGGCCGTCACTGGGCGGGGGCAGGGGCGCAGCCTCACGCCCGCCTGTGGGCGGTGACAGGCGCCGCCACAGGCGAGCCGCCGCGGTCGGCACGACGTTGACGTCGTACGTTGGTGTGTGCCGCACGGCCTCGGGCGCGATCTCGAGCGGCAAGGTCTGCCCGACATGCGGATTGGCGGCGCTCAGCACCCGCACGTCGTGGCCACGTTGATCGAGGAAGCGGGCCAACTTGCCCATTCGAACACCACCGATGGTGTTCGCCGGTGGGAAATGCCAGGAAACGATCAGGACCTTCATGCCCTCAGCTCTCTGCATTGCGTGACCAGAATGCCGCCGGAAATTGTCGTGCCGCAAGCATTCCTGGGGTATGGATGCCGTTACTGACAGATGTCGAGGCAAGATATGTCGGTTATCATATGACAAAATGGGGGATGCGATATATTAGAACTGGCATGATTGGCATAGTTGCGGCAAATATGGCCGATTCATGTGTGTGAAAATCAGATATTATTGTGATGCCTACCACTTTCACGTCGTTGCTTAATCTTATTTAGACATGTCACCTCCTTAGGAGCGGTGGTGGTTGATTGTCTGGGCCTCATACGATGCGAGCCACGGCTCACCGTGATTCAGGCACCCGGCATTGCCCATGCCCTCTGCAAATCCACCGGAGCTGACATGTACGTCGACTTCTACCGTCTCCGCGCCTTTCCTTTCCAACTGGGTCCCGACCCGCGTTTCTTTTTCGGCAGCAGCGGCCACAACAAGGCCATGGCCTACCTGACCTACGGCCTTGGCCAGGGCGAGGGGTTCATCGTCATTACCGGCGAGGTGGGTGCCGGCAAGACCACGTTGGTCGCGCATCTGTTCGACACGCTGGATCAGGCAGAATTCGTCACCGCCAAGATCGTGACGACGCAGCTCGACGCCGACGGCCTGCTGCGCGCCGTGGCCGGTGCCTTCCACCTCGACGGCGACGGGGCCGACAAGGCGACGCTGTTGCGCCGCATCGAAACGTTCCTGCGCGCCAATCATCGGCAGGGCAAGCGCTGCCTGTTGGTCGTCGACGAGGTGCAAAACCTCGGCGTTCCCGCCCTCGAGGAGCTGCGCATGCTGTCGAATTTTCAGGAAGGGCAGCGCATGCTGCTCCAGACCTTCCTGCTCGGGCAGCCGCAGTTCCGGGATGTCCTGGTGCGGCCCGAACTCGAACAACTGCGCCAGCGCGTGATCGCCTCCTATCATCTGGGGCCGCTCGAGGCCGACGAGACACGCAATTACGTCCTTTACCGGCTGTCACGGGCGGGGTGGCAGCAGGACCCCGACTTCACCAGCACGGCCTTGGCCGCCATCCACGGGCTTACCGATGGCGTGCCGCGGCGCATCAACAACCTCTGCTCGCGCCTGTTGCTCTACGGCTTTCTCGAGCAGAGTCATCGGATCGATGTCGGCGTCGTCGAGCAGGTGGCGCGGGAACTGGCCGCCGAGTTGCCGTCGCGCGGTGCACCGCTGGCGTCGCGACGCGGGCGGCTGGAGGATGCCGATGGCCGGCTGGCGGAATTGCAGAAGCAGGTTCGCGCCCTCGATGCCGCCCCATCGCATCCGCCGGCGCCGCGCCGGCCGCATGCCGCGCCGGGCCCGGTCAACGCCCTGACCATCGACGTCGAGGACTGGTTTCATGTCCAGGCCCTGGCGTCGCGCATCGACCCCGGTGACTGGCCCTATCTCGAGGCCAGGGTGGCGCGCAATACCGAGCGGGTGCTCGACATGCTGGCCGCGAGCGGCCTGCGTGCCACCTTCTTCACCCTCGGCTGGGTCGCCGAGCGCAATCACGAGTTGGTGCGCCGCATCGTCGCGCAGGGCCATGAGCTCGCCAGTCACGGCATGGCCCATCGACGCGTCGACGAGCAGACGTCGGCCGAGTTCCGGGCCGATGTCGCCCGCGCGAAAAAGCTTCTCGAGGACATCGCCGGTGTGCCGGTGCGTGGCTACCGCGCCCCCAGCTTTTCGATCGCCGACGATCAGTTGTGGGCGCACGAGATCCTGGCCGAGGAGGGCTATGTCTATTCGTCCAGCATCTATCCCGTCGCCCACGACATCTATGGGATGCCGAGGGCACCGCGTTTCGCCTTCCGCCCGCGTGGCGACAACGGCGTCGTCGAACTCCCCCTGACCACCGCCCGCAAGTGGCGGCGCAATCGGCCGTGCGCCGGCGGCGGCTATTTCCGCGTGAAGCCCTATGGCGCGTCGCGCCGGCTCATGCGCCGCGTGCACGCGCAGGACAAGCAGCCCTGCATTTTCTACTTCCACCCGTGGGAGATCGACCCCGGCCAGCCGCGGCAGCGTGGCCTGCCTCTGAAGAGCCGCCTGCGGCACTATACCGGTCTGAAGAGGACGGAATCGAAGCTTCGGCGCCTGTTCACCGACTTCAATTGGGATCGCATCGACGTCGTTTTCGACAGTTTGTTGCCGAAGGTGCCGACATGAACGCGGCGCCCCGCTCGCTCGTCGTCAGCGAGATGCCCGAGGGCGGGGAGGCGCGCTGGGATGGCTTCGTTGCAGGCTGCCCCGAGGCCACCTTCTTCCATCGTGCCGGCTGGCGGCGGGTGATCGCCGAGAGTGTCGGCCATCCCACCTATTTCCTGCAGGTCGAGGAGCATGGTCAGATCAGGGGCGTGCTGCCACTGGTGCACATCAGAAGCCGGATTTTCGGCGACTCTCTGATATCAAATGCTTTCTGTGTCTATGGCGGCCCGGCCAGTCAGGACGAGGCGGCGCGCCAGGCGCTCGACCGGCATGCGGTGGCGCTGGCCGAGCGCCTGGGCGTGGACTGCCTGGAATACCGCTCGCGCGTGCAACAGTTCCCAGACCGGCCGGTGAGGGAGCTGTATGCCACCTTTCGCAGGCCGCTCGACCCTGATCCCGAGAAGAATTATCTGGCCATCCCGCGCAAGCAGCGGGCCGTCGTGCGCCAGGGCCTCGCCGCCAATCTCGACGCGCGCCTCGACGACGACATCGGCCCGATGTGGGAGCTGTTCGCCCAGAACGCCCGCCGCCACGGCACCCCGGTGTTCCCGAAGGCGCTGTTCCGTAATCTCAAGCGGGAGTTCGACGACGCCTGCGAGGTGCTGATCGTCAGTCACCAAGGTCGCGACGTCGCCGGGGTAATGAGTTTCTATTTCCGCGACGAGGTCATGCCCTATTACGCGGGTGGCACGGCCGACGTGCGCACCTATTCGGCCCATGATTTCATGTATTGGGACCTGATGCGCCGTGCCTGCCAGAACGGCTGCACGGTCTTCGATTTCGGCCGCAGCAAGATCGGCACCGGCCCCTATGCGTTCAAGAAGAACTGGGGTTTCCAGCCGCAGCCGCTGCCCTATGCGTACAAGCTGGTCCGCGGCAGGGGCATCCCCGATATCAACCCGCTCAACCCGAAATACCGGGCCTTCATCGGCCTGTGGAGGCGCCTGCCGCAGCCGCTCGCCAATGCCGTCGGGCCGCTGATCTCACGGAATCTGGGGTGACGCATGGACGAGATCCTGTTCCTCGCCCATCGCATCCCCTACCCGCCGGACAAGGGCGACAAGATCCGCTCGTGGCACATGCTGCGGCATCTGGCCTCACGCCACATCGTCCATCTCGGCTGCTTCATCGACGACCCTGCCGATCGCCGTCATCGCGACGCCTTGCGCCAGGTGTGCGGCGGGGAGTGCTTCTTCGCCGAGAGAAGCCCCAGACTGGCCCGGCTTCGCGCCGTGCCGTCGCTGTTTGGCCAGCGGCCGCTGTCGCTGGCATGCTTTCACGACCGGAAACTGGCGCACTGGCTCGATGATCTCCGTGCCAGGCGCGACCTGTCGGCGGCGGTGGTGTTCTGCTCGGCGATGGCGCCATACGTCATGGGCACACCGTGGCGCGGCCTGCGCCGCGTGCTCGACATGGTCGACGTCGATTCCGACAAATGGCGCCAGTGTGCCGAGCGCGGGCGCGGGCCGATGCGGCTGGTCCATGCGCGTGAGGCGCGCACCTTATTGGCCTTCGAGCGCCGTGCGGCGGCCGAGTTTGATGCGACGGTGCTCGTCTCGGCCGGCGAGGCCGCGCTGTTCCGCCGGCTGGTGCCCGGGGCCGCCGACAGGATCGGCCATTTCGCCAACGGGGTCGACGCCGATTACTTCTCGCCGGGCCGCGACTATGCCCGGCCATTTACAGATGATGCCCCCAGGATCGTCTTCACCGGCGCCATGGATTACTGGCCCAATGTCGACGCGGTGGTGTGGTTCGCCCGTGACATTCTGCCGCTGATCCATCGGCAACGCCCCGATGCCTGCTTTACCATCGTCGGCGCCAATCCCATCGCCGCGGTCAAGGCGCTGTCTGCCTTGCCCAACGTGCAGGTGACCGGCCGCGTTGCCGATGTCCGACCTCATCTGGCCCACGCCGCCGTGGTGGTGGCGCCGCTACGCGTCGCCCGCGGCATACAGAACAAGGTGCTCGAGGCCATGGCCATGGCGCGCCCGGTGGTGGCGTCGCCCGACGCGGCCGAGGGCATCGAGGCCGAAGATCCGGCGCATTTGCGCATTGCCGACGGCGCGCTGGCCTTCAGCCGAGCCGTGCTGTCGCTGATCGACGACGACGAAGCCGTTGGCCTGGGGCTCAGGGCACGCGGCCGCGTGCTGCGGGCCTATTCATGGCAGCGCAATCTGGCGCGCCTCGACGAGCTACTGACCGATCGTTCCCTTGCCACCGCGTGCAGCCGGGTGGGGTGAGCATGCATTCCTCCATCAACTCCTTCACGGCCCCGATCGATGCCCGGAGGCTGGACAGTGGCTGGCGCGTCACGCTCATGACGGTCGCGGCTGCCCTGGCCGCCCTCCTCATCCTGTTCCTGGAGACAGCCGCCACGGCCGTCCAGGTCTGGTCGGGCTCGGCAACCTTCAATCACTGCTTCCTGGTCCTGCCGATCAGTTGCTACCTGATCTGGCAGCACCGGCATGAGGTGGCGCGGATGGTGCCCAGGCCTTGTGTCTGGGGCGTTGCCGTGGTGGCGGCGATGGGGGCGTTGTGGCTGCTGGGGGACCTCGCCCGTTTCAACGAGGCGAAGCATTTTGCCCTGGTCGGCATGATCCAGGGGGTGCTGCTGACATTGCTCGGCCGCGCCGTTTACGGGCGGCTGTGGTTTCCCTTCCTCTATTTGTTCTTTCTGGTACCGACCGGCGAATTCCTGGTCCGGCCGCTGCAGGACTTCACCGCCGGCTTCGTCGTCACCGGCCTCGAGCTGATCGGCATTCCGGTCTATTCCGACGGCATCCTCATTCAGATTCCCAACGGTGCCTTCCAGGTGGCCGAGGCCTGCGCCGGATTGCGCTTCCTCATTGCCTCCCTGGCTTTCGGCGCGCTGTTCGGATACGTCGTCTACCGCAGCCCCCGGCGCCGCCTCGCCTTCTTCGGCGCCTCGATCGTCGTCCCCATTATCGCCAACGGCGTGCGTGCCCTGGGCATCGTCCTCATCGCCCACGTCACCGACAACCGTGTGGCGGTGGGGGTCGATCACATCGTCTACGGCTGGGGCTTCTTCGCCGCCGTGATGCTGATGCTGACGTGGATCGGCTTCAAGTTGCAGGATGAGCCCGGCGCCGCGCGCCGCGGCGGGGGCGGCGGGCGGGCTGCCAAGCCTGCCGTCGTCGGTCTTGCCGCCGGCATCGTCATCGCGGTTGCTGCCCTGCCCAAGGCCTATGCGTTGCACATGGTCGCGCTCATTCCTCCCGCCGACCTGGCGGCCCTGGTGCCGCCTCGGGCCGGACCCGGGTGGACGCGCCTCGGCGAGGATGCCGACTGGCGGCCGGTGCTGCCCGGCGTCGATGGCGAGGCCAGCGCCATCTACGCGCGGGCCGGCGAGCGCGTGTATGCCTATGTCGGCTTCTTCGTCCGCCAGGAGGACTCCAAGAAGGTCGTCAGCACCCAGAATCGCATCGCCGACGACGAGGTATGGCGACGCGTCGGCGGTGGCTCTGCCGACGCCATCATTGACGGGCAGCCGCTGACCGTCCGCGTCGACCGCATCGCTGGGGACGGCCGTCAGCGCCTGTTGTGGCAGTGGTACTGGGTGGACGGCCGTTTCACCGCCGATCCGGCGCTGGCCAAGGCGCTGCAGGTGAAGGCCGAGCTGTTGGGCGGCACGCGCAGCGCCGCGGTGATCGTGCTGGCCGCCGACTACGGCGAGCGGCCGGCCGAGGCCGAGGCCAGCCTGACCGCCTTCCTGGCGACGATGCAGCCACTGGCGCCGCAGCTGGCGCGCGTCGCCGCGCCGGGCGGGGACTGACGCCATGTGCGGCTTGGTCGGCATCTTCGACACCGTTGGGCGCCGCGAGGTCAACCGGCGCCTGCTCGCCGGCATGAACGACAGTCTGCGCCATCGCGGCCCGGATGGCGCCGGCCTGCACCTTGCGCCCGGCATCGGGCTCGGGCACCGGCGCCTCGCCATCATCGACATCGCCGGCGGCCATCAGCCCCTGTTCAACGAAGACGGCGACGTCGCCGTCGTCTTCAACGGCGAAATCTACAACTTCGGCGAGCTCGCCGCCGAACTGATGCGCCTCGGCCATTGCTTCCGTACCCACAGCGACACCGAAGTCATCGTCCATGCCTGGGAGGAATGGGGCGAGGCCTGCCTGACGCGCTTCCGCGGCATGTTTGCCTTCGCCCTGTGGGACCAGCGCAACGAGACGCTATTTCTGGCCCGTGATCGCCTGGGCAAGAAGCCGCTGTACCACGCGCTGCTGCCGGATGGCCACCTGCTGTTCGGCTCGGAACTCAAGGCGTTGATGATGCATCCCGGGTTTGAGCGCACGCTTGATCCCTGCGCCGTCGAGGACTTCTTCGCCCTCGGCTACGTGCCCGATCCGAAAGCCATCTACACGGGCGCGCGCAAGCTGCCGCCGGCCCACAGCCTGCGCTGGCGCCGCGGCCAGCCGCCGCCCGAGCCGCGGCGGTATTGGGACGTCTCCTTCGCCGAGCCCTTGGCGATCACCGCCGACGAGGCGGCCGAGGAATTGCGCCGACGCCTGCGCGACTGCGTCGCCGTACGCATGGTGGCCGATGTGCCGCTCGGCGCCTTTTTGTCGGGAGGCGTCGACTCCAGCGGCGTCGTCGCCACCATGGCCGGCCTGTCGGCCGAGCCGGTGCGCACCTTCTCCATCGGCTTCGGCGAACGCGCCTATGACGAGAGCGCCTATGCCCAGGCAATGGCCGAGCGCTATGGCACCGACCACACCATGCGGCGGGTCGAGGCCAGCGCCGTCGATCTGATCAATCGCCTCGCGGCCATCTACGACGAGCCCTTCGCCGACGCTTCGGCGCTGCCCACCCTGGCCGTGGCCGAGATGGCCCGCCGCGGCGTGACCGTCGCTTTGTCCGGCGACGGCGGCGACGAGGTGCTGGCCGGCTATCGTCGCCATGCCTGGCACGTGCGCGAGGAGTCGGTGCGCAGGCTGCTGCCGCCGCCGCTGCGCCGGCCACTGTTCGGGCTGGCGGGGCGGCTTTATCCCAAGCTCGACTGGGCGCCGCGGCCGTTGCGGGCCAAGGCGACGCTGCAGGAACTGGCCCTCGACCCGGCCGAGGCGTATTTCGCCAGCGTCTCCACCAATGGCGATGCCCTGCGCCGCCGGCTGTTCAGCGATTCGTTCCGGCGCCAGCTGATGGGCTACCGCGCCGCCGAGGTGGTGACATCGCGCATGGCGGCGGCGCGCGACTGGGATCCGCTGTCGCAGATTCAATACGCCGACATCCACACCTGGCTGGCCGGCGGCATCCTCACCAAGGTCGACCGCGCCAGCATGGCGGCGTCGCTCGAGGTGCGGGTGCCGATGCTCGACCACGGCTTCGTCGAATGGGCGGCGCGGCTGCCGCCGACGCTGCGGCTGGCCGGCGGCGACGGCAAGCATGTCCTCAAGGAGGCACTGCGGCCGCAGGTGTCGGCCGACATCCTCTACCGGCCCAAGCAGGGCTTCCGCGTGCCCTTGGCCGAATGGTTCCGCGGACCCTTGCGCGACCGGCTGCGCGCCGAGCTCCTGGGGCCGCGGCTGGCCGAGACCGGGTGGTTCGACATGCCGACGGTGGCGACGCTCGTCGATCAGCACGGCAGCGGGCGGCGCGACCACAGCACGGCACTGTGGGCGTTGCTCGCCTTCGCCGCCTTCCTGCGCCAGGTCCACGAGCGGCCATCGGCGCAGCCGGCCGTCCTCTCGGGCGCCGCCGAATGAGATTGAACGGGAGGCCATCACGATGACGAAAGGAAATGTCCTGGTCACCGGCGGTGCCGGATATATCGGCAGTCATGTCGTGCATGCGCTGCTCGACGCCGACTGGCGTGTTGTGGTGGTCGACAACCTATCGACCGGCCGCCGCCAACTCGTGCCGCGCGAGGCGCCGCTGATCGTCGCCGACGTCGGCGAGGCCGATGTTATCGCCGACGTGCTGCACCATTACCGGTGCTCGGCCGTGCTGCACTTCGCCGGCTCGGTGGTGGTGCCGGAATCGGTCGCCGATCCGGTGGCCTACTATCGCAACAACACCGTGAACAGCCTCAGCGTGGCCGCCACGTGCGTTCGCGTGGGCGTGCCCCGGCTGATCTTCTCGTCCACCGCCGCCGTCTACGGCATCCCCGATGCGGCAGGGCCGGTGACCGAAGCCACGCCGACGCGGCCGATCAATCCCTATGGCTGGTCGAAGCTGATGGCCGAGGGCATGCTGCGCGACATCGCCGCGGCCACGCCCCTACGCCATGTCGCGCTGCGCTATTTCAACGTCGCCGGGGCCGACCCGCTCGGCCGCACCGGCCAGGCGACGCCGCAGGCAACGCACCTGATCAAGGTGGCGTGCGAAACCGCCCTTGGCCGGCGGCCGTCGATGACCGTCTTCGGCGAGGATTACGACACGCCGGACGGCACCTGCATCCGCGACTTCATCCATGTTGCCGATCTTGCCGCGGCGCACGTGGCAGCGCTCGAGCATCTCGCCGCCGGCGGCCCCAGCCTTACCCTCAACTGCGGCTATGGGCGCGGTTTCTCGGTTCGGGAAGTGTTGGCCGCGGTGGAACGCCTGAGCGGCACGCGCCTGCCGGTGCGCAGCGGCGATCGCCGGCCCGGCGACCCGCCGGCGCTGATCGCCGACAGCCGTCGCATTCGCGAGGTTTTCCATTGGCAGCCCCGCCACGACCGCCTCGACGACATCGTCGCCTCGGCGCTGTCGTGGGAACGCCGGGCTGCCGCACAAGGATTAGCGGCATGAGGCTACCCCACCCGGAGAGCGCGGCCGCGAAAGCGATCGCGGTGGGTCAAACCGGCGTAGCGCCGCTTGCCCCATCGGGGGCGGCCGACGCAGCGCCTTATCATTGGACATCGCCGGCATCCGGCGATGCGGCTTCACCGCTGGCGACGAGGACCGCTATGGAACGCATTGCCGTGGTCGGCTTGGGGTATGTCGGCTTGCCCGTCGCCCTGGCCTTTGCCCGCCATTTTCCCCAGGTCATTGGTTTTGACATCGATCGCGAGCGCGTGGCGCAGCTGCGGCAGGGCAATGACCGCACCAACGAAACCAGTCCCCAGGAGCTGTTGGGCTCGCGCCTGGAGATCACCAGCGACGCAGGACGCCTCGCCGACTGCACCTGTTTCATCGTTACCGTCCCCACGCCGATTGATGGCGACCGGCGGCCCGACCTGCGGCCGCTGATTTCGGCCTGCACGACCATCGGCAAGGCCCTCAAAGTCGGCGCCGTCGTCTGCTTCGAGTCCACCGTCTATCCCGGTGTCACCGAGGAGGTGTGCGGGCCGGTGCTGGCCGAGGTCTCCGGGCTGCGCCAGGGTGTCGATTTCGCTCTGGCCTATTCGCCCGAACGCATCAACCCCGGCGACCGCGACCATCGCTTCGAGACCATCGTCAAGGTGGTGTCGGGCCAGGACGTCGAGACGCTGGAGCGTGCCGCAGGGCTCTACGGCACGGTGGTCGCCGCCGGCATCCACCGGGCGCCGTCGATCAAGGTGGCGGAGGCGGCCAAGGTGATCGAGAACACCCAGCGCGACCTCAACATCGCCCTGATGAACGAGCTGGCGGTGATCTTCGAGCGCATGGGCATCCGCACCGCCGACGTCCTCGACGCCGCCGCCACCAAATGGAACTTCCTGCGCTTTTCGCCGGGGCTGGTGGGCGGCCACTGCATCGGCGTCGACCCCTATTACCTGACGGCCAAGGCCGAGACCTTGGGCTACCACCCCGAGGTCATCCTGGCTGGGCGCCGCATCAACGACGGCATGGGCATGTTCGTCGCCCAGCGTCTGATCAAGCTGCTGATACAGTCAGACGTGCCGGTGCGCACCGCCAAGGCCGCGGTACTCGGCCTCACCTTCAAGGAGGACGTGCCGGATCTGCGCAACAGCCGTGTTCCCGGCATCGTCGCCGAACTGCGCCAGTTCGGCATGAACCCGCTGGTGCACGACCCGCTGGCCGACGCGCGCGAGGCGGCGCGCGAATACGACCTCGCCCTGGTGGGCGAGGAGCGCCTGGGCCGGCTCGACGCCGTGATTCTGGCGGTGCCGCATCGCCAATACCTCCGCGACCTCGACCGCTGGCTGGCCCGCATCAAGCCCGGCGGCGTGCTCATCGACGTGAAGAGTGCCCTCAGCCAAGCCGCGGTGCCCGAGGGCCTGCGCTACTGGAGCTTGTAAGGGAGACGTTGCATGTGTGGGATCGTCGGTATCGTCGGCAAGGCCGAGGTGGCACCGCTGCTGGTCGAGGGCCTGAGGCGGCTGGAATATCGCGGCTACGACTCGGCCGGGATCGCCACCCTATGTAACGGCTCGATCCAGCGCCGTCGCGCCAAGGGCAAGATCGTCAACCTGGAAGGCGTGCTGGCCGACAGTCCGTGCGCCGGCACCATCGGCATCGGCCATACCCGCTGGGCGACGCACGGCATCCCCAACGAGGCCAACGCCCACCCCCATGCCTCGAAGCGCTGCGCCGTGGTGCACAACGGCATCATCGAAAACTTCCACGGGCTGCGCGACGAACTGCGCGACCTCGGCCACGTGTTCGAATCGGAGACCGACACCGAGGCGGTGGTCCATCTGATCACCGAATACCTCAATCAGGGCCTCGGCCCCGTCGATGCCACCGGCCAGGCGCTGACGCGCCTGCAGGGGGCCTTCGCCCTCGGCATCATCTTCGCCGGCCACCACGACCTGATGATCGCCGCCCGCCAGGGTAGTCCGCTGGCCATCGGCCATGGCGACGGCGAAATGTATCTCGGGTCCGACGCCATGGCGCTGGCGCCGCTGACGCAGCGCCTGACCTATCTCGAGGACGGCGACTGGGCGGTGATCAGCGGCACCGGCGCCTCCATCCGCGACCGCGACGGCCGTGCGGTCGAGCGGCTCGAGCGGCGCACGGCGCTGTCGGGCGCGCTGATCGGCAAGGGCGAGCACCGGCATTTCATGCTGAAGGAAATCCACGAGCAGCCGCAGGTCATCGCCGACACCCTGAACACGATGTTCAACCCGGCGCTGCGCCGCATCGCCATGCCCGACCTGCCCTTCGACCTGGCCGCCGTGCCGCGCGCCACCATCATCGCCTGCGGCACCTCGTACTATGCCGGCATGGTGGCGAAATACTGGCTGGAGCAGATCGCCCGGCTGCCGGTCGAGGTCGACGTGGCCAGCGAGTTCCGCTACCGCGCCCCGACGTTGCAGCCGGGCGGGTTGGCGCTGTTCATCTCGCAGTCGGGCGAGACCGCCGACACCCTGGCGGCGCTGCGCTATTGCCGCGACAACGACCAGCATGTCCTGTCGATCGTCAACGTGCCGGAAAGCAGCATCGCCCGCCAGTCCGACGCCGTGCTGCACACGGCCGCCGGGCCGGAGATCGGCGTCGCCTCGACCAAGGCCTTCACCACCCAGCTGACCATGCTGGCCTGCCTCGCCATCGCCGTCGCCCGCCGGCGCGGCGCCATCGATCAGGCGGCCGAGGCGCGGCTGAGCCAAGCCTTGGCCGAACTGCCGGCGCTGGTGGCCGAGACCCTGGCCGCCGCCGCCGCGCCCCTGGCCGCCATCGCCGCCACCATGGCCGAGGCGCGCGACGTGCTCTATCTCGGGCGCGGCACCAGCTATCCCATCGCCCTGGAAGGGGCGCTGAAGCTCAAGGAGATCAGCTACATCCACGCCGAGGGCTATGCCGCCGGCGAGATGAAGCACGGCCCCATCGCCCTCGTCGACGACCGCGTGCCGGTGATCGTCGTCTGCCCGACCGACGGCCTGTTCGACAAGACCGCGTCGAACGTCCAGGAGGTGGTGGCGCGCGGCGGCCGCGTCCTCCTGCTCTCGGATGCCCGCGGCATCGCCCGCCTCGGGCATGACATGGCGGTGACCCTGCCCGACGCCGATCCCTTCGTCGCGCCGATTCTCTACGCCATTCCCGTGCAGTTGCTGGCCTACCACGTGGCGGTGGCCAAGGGCACCGACGTCGATCAGCCGCGCAACCTGGCCAAGAGCGTCACCGTCGAGTGAGGGCTACAGCCAACCGCGGCGCTTGAAGTAGAGGTAGGGCAGGATCGCCGAAACCACCATCAGGCCGAGGGCGAAGGCATAGCCGTAGGGCCAGCTCAACTCGGGCATGCGGTCGAAGTTCATGCCGTAGATGCTGGCGATCAGGGTGGGGGGCAGGAACACCACCGCCACCACCGAAAAGATCTTGATGATGTTGTTCTGCTGGATGCTGATCATCCCCAGGGTGGCATCCTGCAGGAAGCCGATCTTGGTCGACAGGAAGGCGGCGTGCTCGTTCAGCGAGCGCACGTCGCGCGTCACCGTCTTCAGGCGCTGGCGGGTGTCCTTGTGCGGCAGCCGCTCGTTGTCGATGCCAAGAAAGCTGACGACGCGGCCGATGCCCAGCAGGCTGTCGCGCACCTTCGACGTCAGGTCACCATGACAGCCGATGGCGCGCAGCAGCGCCTGCAGGTCGCTGGCCGCGTCGGTGGGCCGGAAGATCCGCCGCGACAGGGCGTCGAGGTCGCCGCCGATGCGCTCCAGCACGTCGGCCAGCCGGTCGGTGATGGTTTCCAGCAGGCCCAGCAGCACGGCGTCGCCGGTGATGGCGAAGCCGCGCTGGCGGCCGGCGCGGCTGGCGAAATTGGCGAAGGATTGCGGGTTGCCGTAGCGGACCGTGACCGTGCTCCGCGCGCCGAGGATGAAGGTGACGGCCGTGCTCTGCGGGTCGTCGCTGTCGGCGTTGGTGACCACCGGCGTGGTGAGATAGAGGGTGTCGCCGTCGCGGTAAAGCCGGCTCGACGCCTCGATCTCTTCCATCTCCTCGCGGGTCGGCACGGCGATGCCGAGGATCCGTTCGACCGCCGCCTCCTCCTCTGGCGCGGGTTCGAGCAGGTCCACCCACACCGCCGCCGGCGACAGCGCCGCCAACTCGCCGTGCTGCAGCCGCCCGTCCGTCACCGAATACACGCTGATCATGCCGGCCCCGCCCAAGGATGCGGCTGGATGATGGCCCAGCAGGGCGCCGCGGGCAAGGCGGGCGCGCCAGGGGCGCCAACAGCGCACGTTTCCCCCTTTGCCAAGCGCGCATTCCTGCGCTATACCAGCGCTTCGCTCGCCAGGGTCCCAGCGCACCCGTAGCTCAGCTGGATAGAGCGCTGCCCTCCGAAGGCAGAGGTCACAGGTTCGAATCCTGTCGGGTGCGCCAACAACTTAATAAGGGTGGTCGGCAATCAGCATGCCTCAAGCCGCCGCATGCCGAAATGGCCGCTACTTAGCGCCTCCCCGTAATTCGACTAGCACCGGAAGCAATGGCGATCAATTCGATGTACCTGGAATCGCGCGTGTTTGGCCAGCAGAAGTTATTTGGTGCCATAGTATAGTTGAATAATGGCGATAATAACCTAAATTAATAGCCATTATTTTCTGGCATCAATTGCTTAACAAAAGAGAAGGGTGGGGGTGGAGTTGCAGCCAGATCTTGTTTTTGGGACTAGCGGCCTCCGCGGTCCGGTCAGCGCGCTGAATGGACCCCCTGCCTTCACCTGGACGTTTGCATTCCTCGCCAACCTGATGGGGCGGGGGGCGCTACGAAGAGGCGAATGCGTTTTTCTGGGCCGGGACCTGCGGGCTTCGAGCCCCGATATTGCCAGATACGTCATTGGAGCAATCGAACATGCAGGCCTGACGGCGATCGATTGCGGTGAGCTGCCGACGCCGGCCTTGGCATTTCATGCAAGTCGACACGGCGCGCCAGCCATCATGGTTACCGGGAGCCATATTCCTGAGGACCGAAACGGCCTCAAATTCTACAAGGCAGATGGCGAGATAAACAAAGGCGATGAGGCCGCGATCGTGTGCCGCCATGATCAGGGCGCCCTTGGCGATCAAGCCGTGGCAAAACCCTGCGGGCAGGTCGTAGATTTGGCCCTGAGATCATATGCGGCGCGTTATATAGAATTTTTTGATGAGTGTCTGCTTAGGGGCATTCGCGTAGGGGTATGGCAGCATTCGTCCGTAGCGCGGGACCTATTGCTTGAGGTGCTCTCCGCGCTTGGTGCTGATGCAGTGCCTCTCGGGCGTGTAGAGCGGTTTTTTCCCGTCGACACTGAGGCGCTGGGACCGGAGGATTATGCGCTCCTAAAGCGCTGGGCGAACGACGGGCGCTTTGACGCTATCGTCTCAACCGATGGCGATGCAGACCGCCCGCTGATCGCTGATGAACGTGGTGAATTTGTCCGCGGCGATCTGGTCGGTGCTATTACCGCTTCATCCCTCGGCGCCGATTGCATTGTCACGCCCGTGACATCCAACTCTTCGCTGGAAACCTGCAAACGCTTCTCCCGTGTGATCCGCACTAGGGTCGGCTCTCCATACGTCATAGAAGGGATAGGTCAAGCGCGAAATGCAGGGGCTGACTTGGTCGTGGGCTTTGAGGCCAATGGCGGCGTGCTCTTGGGCTCGCAAGTAGAGCGTCGGGGACGAGTGCTTCTGGAACTGCCTACCCGCGATTGCCTGCTCCCCATCATATGCTGTCTTGGCGAAGTTGCGGACAAGCGAACGCCCTTGTCCGGCATTGCACATTCGTTCGGTTTCCGCGTGGTTTTAAGTGACCGCCTGAAAGACGTATCGAGGAATCGCAGCGCAATTTTTTTGACAAAGCTCGGCCAGGATTGGGGATTTGTTCAGCGCGTTTTTAGTGATTTTGGGGGCGTATCAGGCGTTGACGTGCGGGACGGCGTCCGTATCTCGACCAGCGCAGGGGAAATTGTACATTTCCGCGCTTCGGGCAATGCACCGGAGCTCAGGTGCTACGTGGAGTCGATGGGGCAGGATCGTTCCGAGGAATTGCTAGCGTGGGGGCTTGGGCTTGCTCGTGCTCAGCTTGAAGTAGAGACAAGTCGATGAAGAGCCTTTTGCATGTTACGAACGCCCGCTGATTCGGAAGCGGAACTACCCCATCGCCGCATAATGCGACAATACGTCGTCGACGTTTCCTACCGATCTAATGGCGCCCTGATCCATGAGTATGGCTTTGTTGCAAACGCGGCGGATAAGATCCGGCGAGTGCGACGCGAGTACGAGGATGCGAGAGCGCTCGATCACGTCGTTGAGACGTCGTTCGGCGCGCTCGACGAAATGCGCGTCGCCTACGGAGAGCCACTCATCCATCAGCAGGATATCTGGTACCACGGTCGTACAAATGGCGAAGGCGAGGCGCAGCAGCATACCTGTCGAATAGGTGCGTACTGGCATGGACAGATAGTCGCCAAGCTCGGTGAAGGTGGCGATCTCGTCTCGCTTTGCCTCAATTTCTGCATGCGTTAGGCCGAGGAAAAGACCGCGTAAGGTGATGTTCTCATGCCCGGTGCCCTCCATGTCCATGCCGAGCGCCACATCGAACAGCGGTACCGTGCGGCCGGTCCGTTCAATTTGGCCGCGGGACGGCTCATAGATGCCGGCCAGCACGCGTAGCAGGGTAGTCTTGCCGGCGCCATTGTGCCCCACCAACCCGAGGCGGTCGCCATGATCGAGGCGAAGCGAGACTTGACTTAGCGCCTGGATGCACAGCCGCTTGTCAGCGTCCTGAGCTATGCGGCCTCCGCTGGAGATGCGGACGAAATGCTTCTTCAGAGATCGATTGGCCGCGTTGAAGATGGGAAAATCGACGGACACGTCCTGGAGGGTGATGTGAACCATGGCGGCGCTCTGCTGTGTGGCATGTTGCTTAAAGACACGCAGGCCGCTAAACAAGCTCAAAGTGTGCAGAGCGGCAAGGGGAGGATAGCTGTTGCCAAAGCCTGGGGGCGCGTCCGCGAAGCGATGATGCGAGTTTGCGTCGACATCACCAGTAGCTGGCGCCATCGGGGCTCGCCACCCGTTGGCATTATCCGCACGGAACGGACCTTCGCCCGCGAGCTGCTGCGCTGCACGGCCGGTGCTATGGATTTCTGCTATTACGACAAGGGACTTGGCCAGTTCGTATCGGTCCCGCGCGACGAGGCGGAGGGAATACTCGGGATAGCCGATCAGTCGGGCGAGCCGCCACCTACCGTTGCGAGCATGAGCCCGCCCGCACTGTCCTTGGTCCGCCGCCTTGTCCTTCGTGCCACGGCTGTGCTGCCCGCCAATCTGCGCCAGATAGTTCTCTTGAGTATGAGCCGTGTTTGGCGTCGGGTCACCGGCCGTGCCACGGGGATGGCGCCAGCCGCGCTGCCGGACCGCCGTTTCAGCCTTCGCCCGGAGCATGTCTACGTCAACCTCGGGCTTGCCACCGGTTACACCGATCTGGAACTTCTTGCGGAAGAGAAGCGGCGGCACGGCTTCAAGGTGGTGATGATCTGCTACGACATGATTCCGCTGCTCTTGCCGCATTACACAATGCCGCCGGTCCTGCCGGTGTTCGAAGCCTACATGCGTGCGACGGCGCAGGTTGCCGATGAAGTGCTCTGCATTTCGCGCTCGAGCGAACGCGATTTTCGCACCTTCTGCACTGAGTGGGGCTTCGCACGGGTGCGTACCTCAATCTTGCGGCTCGGCAGCGATTTGGCCCAAGCGCCAGCCGCACGGCCCGAGCGCCTGCCGATGCTCGACTGTGGCCGCTTCGTTCTCGTGGTCGGCACTATCGAGCCGCGTAAGAATCATGAGCTCTTATACCAGCTTTGGGGGCGACTCTCGGAGGAAATGGGGCCGGCCCTGTTGCCGCTGATCATTGCGGGTGGCCAGGGGTGGTGTGTGGAGAACCTGGTCGAGCGCATTCGCCTGGATCCGCGGCTTATGGATCGGGTGTTTGTGCTGCGCGGCCTCGACGACAGGGAGTTGGCTTGGCTTTATAACAACTGCAGGTTTACGCTCTATCCATCATTCTATGAGGGGTGGGGCCTGCCGGTCTCGGAGAGTCTCGCTTATGGCAAGGCGGCGATCGTCTCGACTACGTCATCCCTTCCGGAAGCCGCCGAGGGCATGGCGCCGCTGCTTGACCCGCTCGATTTTGTGGCTTGGCACGATGCGGTGCTTCGTCTGATGACCGATGACGAGTGGCTGGCCGAAAACGAAAGCCGTATCAGTCAGAACTACCGTCCATTCGGTTGGGGCGCAGCCGGCGATATGCTATATGCCAGATTGACCGCACTCGCTTCTGCGCCTACGCCTGCGGCACATTTCGATGTCTCTGACGTCCATTCGCACTGTTAAATTCCCCCAAGACCGCAACTTTACAAGGCAGACCATGACCAAGACGGCGTTGATCACGGGAATCACCGGACAGGACGGGGCCTATTTAGCCAAGTTGCTGCTGTCGAAAGGCTACAAGGTTTATGGCGCGCTGCGGCGCACCTCGACCGTGAACCTGTCCCGGCTTGAAGAGCTTGATATCCGCGGCGACGTCGAGCTGGTGTCTCTCGATTTGTTCGAAATGACGAACATCATTCGGACCCTAGAGAAGGTCCGGCCGGACGAAGTCTACAATTTGGCGGCTCAGAGCTTTGTTGCCGCATCGTTCGAACAGCCGCTCTTTACCGCCGAGGTTGATGCCCTTGGTGTGACCCGCCTGCTCGAAGCCTTGCGCAGCCTTGGTATGACGGGTACGCGTTTTTATCAGGCCTCGACTTCGGAAATGTTCGGGAAAGTCAGGGCCGTGCCCCAGGACGAGACCACGCCATTCCACCCGCGTAGTCCCTATGGTGTGGCCAAACTCTATGGCCACTGGATCACGGTGAATTACCGCGAATCCTATGACATGCATGCCTGCTCCGGTATTCTGTTCAACCATGAGTCGCCCCTGCGCGGTACCGAGTTCGTGACCCGCAAAATCACATTGGCCTTTGCCCACATCGCTCACGGCAATCAGGAACACGTGGAACTCGGCAATCTCGATGCCAAGCGCGACTGGGGCTTCGCCGGTGACTATGTCGAAGGCATGTGGCGCATGCTGCAGTCGGACAAGGCCGACGACTATGTGCTGGCCACCGGTGAGACGCGCACTATTCGCGAGTTCGCGGAGTTGGCGGGCAAAGCCCTGGGAATGGATATCGCCTGGGACGGTGAGGGCGAGGCGACGGTCGGCATCGACCGCAAATCCGGCAAGGTCCGCGTCAAGGTCAATCCGGCTTTCTACCGCCCGGCGGAGGTCGATCTGTTGATCGGCAGCCCGGTCAAGGCCGAACGCGAGCTGGGATGGCAGCGCCAGGTCGATCTCACCGGCCTCGTCGACATGATGGCAAAGGCGGACTATGACCGCGTCGCACGTAAAGCCGTCACCTTCTGAGATGACGGCCTCGGTGGTCGAGCCGGTGGCGACGCTGCCGCCCGGGTGTGACGGCCAACGTCGCAAGGCCACCGACGACATCGTCGGTGGCTTGGCGCATTGGCAGTTGTGGTCGCTGCTGGGGTGGCAGGACATCCGCCAGCGCTATCGCCGCTCGCTGATCGGCCCGTTCTGGCTGACCTTGAGCATGGGCATCATGGTCACGGCGCTTGGCGTCCTCTACGCCAGCCTGTTCAAGATCGAGATCGGCAGCTACCTGCCCTATCTCGCCGCCGGCCTGATCGTCTGGGGGTTCCTGTCGACTCTCGTCACCGAGGGCTGCACGACGTTCTTCGGGGCGGAAGGCATCATCAAACAGGTGGCCTTGCCGCTGTCGGTACATGCCTACCGGCTGTTCTGGCGCAATTTCATCATTTTCCTGCACAACCTTGCGGTCATGGTCGTCGTCGTGCCGGCGTTCGGGGTGCCGGTCGGCGCCTCGCTGCTGCTTCTCGTTCCGGCGCTGATCCTCTACTGGGCCAATGCGCTGTGGATGGGCCTGCTGCTCGGCATGCTGTGCGCGCGCTTTCGCGACGTACCGCAGATCATCGGCAGCCTGATCCAGATCACCTTCTTCATGACCCCGATCCTGTGGCATCCCACGCTGCTCAAGGACCGCGCCATGTTCGTCGATGCCAACCCCCTGTATCACTTCGTCGACATCCTGCGGGCGCCGCTGCTCGGCGAGGTGCCGGGCTTGCTGTCGTGGCAGGTGGTCGGGGTGATCACGCTCCTTGGCTGGGCGGTCACGTTCTGGCTTTACGTGCGCTATCGCCGCCTCATCGCCTACTGGCTCTGACCGATGACGAAGGGACTTGCCGGCGTCGACACGCTGGCCTTGCTGGCGAAGGCGCGAGACCTGGCGGGGAGCACGCCGCCGTTGCCGCGGCTGGGCGACGAGCGCCAGGCCTTCGACCGCGTGCTGCCCGAGCTCTGCGCCCATCTCGAGCAGCTCCAGCAACGCTGCCGGCCGCGCACGGCGCTGCCGGCGCGAGTGCGCCGCATCTTTCCCTTCGGGCTCGGCGTCGTCGAGCGGCTGGTGTTGCGCCTGCACCGGGCGGTGTTTCACGACCAACTGATCGCGCAGCAGCAGACGGCGCTGGCGATCGCGGCGACGCGCGACGCCCTGGCCCTGCTCAAGAGCGAGCTGGCCCGCATCAAGGCCGGCGTGCCCCCGGCGCTGCCCGCCGCGCCGCGCCGGGCGACGCGGCTGCCGGCGGATGCGCCGCTGCTGTTCCAGGTGGAAGGGCCGTCCGACAGCAGCTACAGCCTGGCCATCGTCAACCGCCATCTGGCCTTCGCCCTCGAGCGGCGCTTCCCCGGGCGCGTCGCCGTCAGCCCGACGGCCTCGGAGGGCTACGCCACCAACCCGCCCGCCGCCGAGCGGCTGGGCCTGACGCCGCTGATGCGGCGCGGCGGCCCCGAGGCGCGGCCGTTCGTCTCGGTGCGCAACACCTGGCCGATCCGCACCGGCGACCAGAAGGGCGAGCGCAACCTGCTGTTCTTCTTCTGGGAGGAGAGCTGCATCCACCGCGACTGGGTGGCGGCGTTCAACCGCGACCTCGACGGTGTCGTCGTCGCCAGCGAGTTCGTGCGCAAGAGCCTGATCGACAGCGGCGTCGCCGTGCCCATCGGCGTCATCGGCGCCGGCGTCGACCATGTCGCCGTCCCCGCCCGGCGGCCGCCGCGGCCGGCGGGCAAGCCGGTGACCTTCCTGCACGTCTCGTCGTGTTTCCCGCGCAAGGGCGCCGACGTGTTGCTGGCGGCGTGGGCCAAGGCCTTCCGCGCCGGCGACCCGGTGCGCCTGATCATCAAGACCTTCCCCAACCCGCACAACGACGTGCCCGAGCAGTTGGCGGCGTTGCGCGCCGCCGATGCGCATCTGGCGGCGGTCGAGATCATCAATGAGGACGTGCCGCACGCCCGCATCCTCGAGCTCTATGGCGAGGCCGACGTGGCGGTGCTGCCGACGCGCGGCGAGGGCTTCGGCCTGCCGATGGCCGAGGCCATGCTGTTCGAGCTGCCGGTGATCGCCACCGCCCATGGCGGCCACGCCGATTTCTGCACTGCCGCCGACAGCTGGCCGCTGGACTTCCATTTCGCGCCCGCCGGCTCGCATCTCGGCGTGCCACATGCCTTGTGGGTGGAGCCGTCGGCCGACGACCTCGCCGGGCAGCTGCGCCACCTGGCGGCGCTGACGCAAAGCGGTGCCGCCGAGCTCGGCGCGCGTGTCGCCGCCGCCCGCGCGCGCGCCGCCACCATGACCTGGGATGCGGCGGCGGCCCGGCTGGTCGATTTCGTCGAGCGGCTGCCGGCGACGCGCGGCGAAACGCCGCTGCGCCTGGCCTGGGTGTCCACCTACAACAGCCGCTGCGGCATCGCCGAATATTCCAAGGACCTGATCTCCGGCTTGGGCGACGCCGTCGACGTCACCGTGCTGGCCAACTGGCCCGGCGAGTTCTGGGAGGACGGCAGCCGCGTCGTCCGCTGCTGGGACCGCTCGGCGGTGGGCATCCTCGACCATGTCGGCGACGCCGACGCCGTGGTCCTGCAGTTCCACACCGAGTTCTTCGAGGTGCCGGCCTTCGGCGCGCTGATCGAGGCGCTGAAGGCGCGCGGCAAGGTGGTCGTCGTCACCTTGCACCGCACCAGGGATCCCGATCCCGGCTCGCCCTACATGAGCCTGCGGGTGATCGCCGGCGCCCTGGCAAAGTGCGACCGCATCCTCGTCCACCAGCTCGATGACGTGAACCGCCTCAAGGAGTGGGGCCTGGTCGCCAACGTCACCCTGTTCCCGCTGGGTGCCGACTGCCCGCCCGAGACGCCGGCGGCGGCGGCGCGCGCGGCGCTGGGGCTTGGGCACTACGGCACGGTCATCGGCTCCTTCGGCTTCTTCTTCGCCCACAAGGGCCTGTTCGAGCTGATCGAGGCGATGCCGCGCATCCTGGCCGCGCGCCCCGACACCCTGCTGCTGCTGGTCAACGCCGCCTATCCCAACGAATGGTCGGCCGGCGCCATCGCCCATGCCCGCCACCGCATCGAGGAGCTCGGCCTCGCCGGCAACGTGCTGCTGATCACCGATTTCCTCGAGCGCGGCACGGCGCGGGCGCTGCTCACCGCCTGCGACATCCTCGCCTATCCCTACCAGAACACTTCCGAATCGGCCTCGGCGGCGATCAAGATGGGGCTGGCGGCGCATCGGCCGATCGTGTGCACGCCGCTGCCGATCTTCGCCGATCTCGCCGGCATCGTCGTCACCACCAAGGGCCTCGATCCCGACAGCATCGCCGACACCCTGCTGCGCCTTGCCGCCGACCCGGACGAGCGCGCCGCCGTGGTGGCGCGCCAGCAGGCCCATCTCGCCGAGATCGACTGGCGGGTGCTGTCGCGCCGCCTCGAAGGCCTGGTGCGCGGCCTGCTCGCCCAACGCCCGCTCACCGGCGCCGACGGCGGTTAGTTGCTTCGTCATTCCCGCGCAAGCGGGAATCCATCGCTGAACCGCACGACGTTCGGTGGCTCGGGTGCTGTGCGGCCCCAAAATGGACCCCCGCTTCCGCGGGGGTGACGGAAAAGGCGCCTCAGCCGACGCCGAGGCGGCGCAGCGGCGCCGTGTAGCGCCAGCTCCGCGAGTCGAGCACCGCCGCCAGCCGCGCCCGGCAGTCCTCGCCCGCCCGCCATTCGGCGTCGAGGCGCCGGCGCAGCTCTTCAGCCGCCCGCCATTGGGCGTCGAGGCGCTGGCGCAGCGCCCCGGTGTCGGCGTCGAGGCGCCGGCGCAGTTCCTCGCCCTCCTGCCACTCGGCCTCGGCCTTGGCCGCCATCGCCCGATAGGCGGCGGCCTGGTCGTCGAGGCGGGCGGTGAGCTCGGCGAGGTGGGCGCGCAGCCGGTCGGCCTCGGCCTCGGCCGCCACCGTGCCGCTCAGGCGGAAATCGTCGAAGACGTTGGGCGGCACCTGGAACGCCGCCGCCAGCGCCGGCTCCTCGGCGCGGATGTAGAAGCGGTTGAGGCCGTCGAACCACACGAAGCGATAGCCGGCGTCGAGCAGCATCGGCTCCCAGCCGTGCCAGTCGGGCTCGGGGCTGTTGGGGCGGGTGGCCTCGACGACGACGATGCGCGGCCGCCAGCGCCGCCAGTCGGCGCCGGCGATCACCTGCGCCTCCCAGCCCTCGACGTCGATCTTGAGGAAGTCGATGGGGCGCCCCCCCACATGCGCCTCGCAGATGCGGGCCAGGGTGGTGGTGCGCACCGCCGTCGCCGCGCCCGATTCGCCCCCCCCTAGGCCGCCCGAATCATCGCCGCCGGCCTCGTCGCCGGCCAGGCGCGACAGCCCGGTGTCGGCGACCACGTGCAGGGCGCGCTCTTCCTCGCGCGCCCCCACCGCCACCGCCAGGTTGACGTCGCGCGGCCGCGCCGCCGCCAGCATGGCGAAGCTCGCCGGCTCGGGCTCGATGTTTATCCCCGACCACCCCGCCTGATAGAAATGATTGGTCACCGAATCGAGCACCGGCTGCCAGGCGCCGACGTCGATGTAGAAGCCGCCCTCGGTGCCGGCCAGCGCCCGCGCCAGCATGACGTCCTCGAAATTCTGCGCATACGAGATCATCGTCCCCATCCCATCGTCACCGTGTCGTCCCCCAAGCGGCCTCGCGCCGCACTCTAGCGCCCCTTCGGCGCCCGGGCAAAGCCCGCAACCTCGGCCATTGTATCGCCAGGCCCTGTCGCATTCGCGCCACAGTGCCTCAAAAGCCACACAACCCGTGACGAAAGATTGTTGACGTACCCCTATCGATGATGTTTTGTATTTTTGCTGTACACGCCCCGACCTTCTTTTTGGGGGCGGTCGGGTTTAACCAACATCAGGGATGATCATCCGATGGCAACCAATTCGGAATTCGTTTCCGGCCTGCTGCAGAACCTGTTCGGTTCGACCTATGCGGCCGCGAATCAGGACGCCTACATCAGCGCCCTCGACCTCGGCACCAAGACCCAGGCCGAAGTCGGCGCCGAGGTCCTCGCCTCCGCCGCCGGCCAGCAGGCCGCCCAGGTGGCCCGCCTCTACGACGCCTACTTCAACCGCATTCCCGATGCCGCCGGCCTGTCGTACTGGGTCGACCTCGCCGTCAACCAGGGCTGGTCGGTTGCCGACATCGGCACCCTGATGTCGAACCAGCCCGAGTACACGGCCACCTACAACGGCCTGACCAGCGAGCAGATCGTCGACGCCATCTACCAGAACACCCTGGGCCGCGCCGCCGACGCCGAGGGCAAGGCCTATTGGGTGTCGCTGCTCGACGCCGGCACCCCGGTCGGCGCCATCTCCTCGGCGGTGACCCTGTCGGGTGAATACGTCACCACCACCGAAGGCACCATCAACACCATCCTGGTCTACCAGGGCGCCCTCGGCCGCGCCGCGACCGCGGAAGAGGTGACGGCCGGCGCCAGCCAGGAGGTCGGCGCGCTGTTCACGACGCTGGTGCCGCCGGACGCCCCCGTCGGCGAGACCTTCACGCTCACGACCGGTGCGGATGCGGACGTGCTCGTCGGTACGGATGGTAGCGATACGTTCGATGCTACGACCGAGGATAGCTTCAGTGCCGGTGACCTCGTCATCGATAGCTCGACCACTGACGCGGACGTCATGGACATCGTGATCAGCACGATGCCGACTAACACGAAGATACAGAACGTTGAGTCGGTCAACGTGACCGCCGCTGCCGATTCGACCGTTACGTTCAATGCGGCGAATGTGACGAACGGTAAAGTCACGCTGAATAACGAGGCCGCTCCGAACGCTTGGAGCAGCGCTGGCGCAATTTCCGTGACCGATGTCGACGGCTCGAAAGGCGTCAGCATTGCAGCGGGCACCGGCGTGACCACGCTCGCCGCGAGCAACATCCAGAAGAACGCGAGCGTCTACACCGGTTCGGCGACCACGTTGACCCTCGATGGTGTCGCTACAGCCGCTGATTCCACCGCAACCATCGTTCTGGAAGGTGCTGGAGCCGCTCTTGCCGCCAACTTGGCTGCCCTTGGCCAAGGCTTCTCGGCAGTGACACTTGACAACACCGTAGCTGCCAAGACGGTAACGGTTGGCGATGGCGTGTTGACTACCGATGGCACCGTCACCCTGACGGGCGACCAGAACGTGACCGTCGCCGGTACGGCCGCGGCTTTTGATGGTCGCACCGTGACCGACAGCTCGACCGGTACTTCGACCCTGAGGATCGCCGGCACGGGCGGCAGTGCAGTTCTGAACGATATCGCAACCGACAGCATCGATATTGCTGCTGCTGACGCTGCCACCTACACGGTTGCCAATAACGCCAACGTTACCCTGTCGACCGACGCTGGTGCTCTGACAATTGACCGCGGCGAGACGACCGCAGTGACCGGCGACGTACTGAATCTGTCGCTGGCAGCGGATCAAACCACCGAAACCGTCACCGTTGGCGAGTTTGAGACGGTCAACCTGAATACCAGTGCATTGGCCGCTGATGATGTAGATGGTGTCGCCACTGTCACTAACCTCACCGGTGCTGCGACCACCGTCGTGAACGTGGCTGGTGCCAATGATCTCGTCCTCACGGCAGCTACTGCGCAGGAAGTGAATGCAGCCGCGCTAACTGGTGCGTTGACCGCAACCGTGTCCGCGAACCTGTTGAAGGTGACGGGCGGTTCTGGCGCGGACACCATCAATGCCGCTGCCGAAGACTTCACTGTTGACGGTGGTGCAGGCGGTGACGTTCTCGTCGTCGGTGCGGTCGATCTGTCCAGTAACACGATCGCCATCTCGAATGTTGAAGCAATCGAGCTCACTGGTGCAGCTACGTTTGCTGCAAGCCAGCTGTCTGGCGAGACCTACACCGCCTTCGGCAATGACTTCAGCGTCGTGCAAATGGACGGTACCTCTTTGGATCTTTCCGGCATTACCGGTGACGAAACGACGACCGTCAGCATCTCTTTGGACGCCGGTGTCGCTGGCGCAAGCCAGACCATCGTTGGTGCCGCAGGTCTGATGAACAACATTGACGTCTCCAATTTGACCGGGATTGCTAAGGCGACCGTTACTGGCGGCGACTATGCAGATACGGTTACGGGTAGCAACAATGCTGACACCATCAACGGTGGTGGCGATGCCGACATTCTGACCGGTGGTACTGGCGCGGACGTCCTGACCGGTGGCGCCGGTGACGACATCTTCGTGTTTGCGACCGGGACCGGCGCGCTGGACAGCGGCGATGCTGCGGCAACTGCTGACGTCATCATGGACTTTGCCGCCGCCGATGACACTGTTCGCCTCGATGCGACGGATGCTGTGGCGGGAGCGTCGGGGACCGCTGGTACTGCCGCGGCCACGGACGTCGAGGTTTCGGCTGGTGGCAAGGTGACGTTCCACGCCGACGACAACACGCTGGCTGAAAAGCTGGTGGCGGTTGCGGCTGACGGCACCGACATTGCGGACGGGGAAGTCGTCTTCTTCGAGGATAGTGGCAACACGTACATCTACGGCGCGGGTGATTTGACCGCCAACGCCGCCGATGACTTCCTGATCACGCTGACGGGCGTTACCGGTCTTACGACACTCAGCGAGGCGGTTGCCGGCGACTTTACCTTCGCCTAATCTCCTTACCGGAGACACCCCTCGCTTCGGCGGGGGGTGCGCCGGTAAAAGCCTTGAGGACCCCCGGCGTTTCGACGTTGGGGGTCTTTTCTTTTTCCTCAAGAATAATCGAGAATAATCGGGGTCAGACCCCGGTTTCAAGACCCCGGTTTCAGAATAATCGGGGTCACAGAATAATCGAATAATCGGGGTCAGACCCCGGTTTCAAATAATCGAGACCACGGTTTCAGACCCCGGTTTCAGACCACGGTTCACAGCCGGGTTCATCCATCGCATCCGTGTTCATCCGTGTCTCATGGCCCCGGCCGGCGGAATGGCGTGGGAAGGCGGGACGCGAAGGGCATAGGCGACCGAAGGCATAGGGGAACGGCCAGCGGTCTCGGTTAGGCTGCGGCGGTGACCCGCGACCGGAGGCCGCCATGCCACGCCGCCCCCGCCTGACCCTGCCGGACGTGCCGCTGCATGTGATCCAGCGCGGCAACAACCGGCAGGTCTGCTTCGTCGCCGACGAGGACTACGGGTTCTATCTCGACTGGTTGGCCGCCTATGCCGGCGACAGCGGCTGCCGCGTCCATGCCTATGTGGTGATGACCAACCACGTCCATCTGCTGCTCAGCGCCCGGCGTGGCGCGGCGCCGGCGGCCATGATGAAGGCGCTGGGCCAGCGCTACGTGCAGTACTTCAACCGCACCCATCGGCGCAGCGGCACCTTGTGGGAGGGGCGCTATCGCTCCTGCCTGATCGAGGCCGACGACTATCTGCTGGCCTGCCAGCGCTATATCGAATTGAATCCGGTGCGCGCCGGCATGGTGGCGCATCCGGCCGCCTATCGCTGGTCGAGCCATCGCGCCAATGCCCAGGGCGACGCCGACGCCGTGGTCGCCCCGCATGCGCTCTATCGGGCGCTGGGGCCGGATGCGGCGAGTCGGCAGGCCAGCTATCGCGCGCTGTTCGGCCACGCGCCGGCGCCGGGACTGGCCGATGACATCCGCCGCGCCACCAACGGCAATTTCGCGCTGGGCACGGCGCGCTTCGCCGAGGAGGTGGCGGCGCTGCTGGGGCGGCGGGTGACGCCGGGCAAACCGGGGCGGCCGCGCAAGCCGCGGGGGCCGGCGCCGGCGGATGCGGCCGGCTGAAACCGTGGTCTGTCCCCGATTATGCGATTATGTGAGGGTGTCGAGCAGTTCGGCGCCGGTGATCATGCCCAGCAACTGGATCTGCTTGTGGTCGGCCACCGCCAGCCGCTGCACGGGCACGTCGTAGGGATTGCGCGTGGTGTTGCCGTAGACGAGGTCGAGATCGATCATCACCACGTCCTGGCCCAGCGACATCACCGACAGCGACAGGTTGTCGCCGTCGAACAGCACCACCCGGGTGTCGTCCTCGACCGCTGTCTTGCTGCGCCGCAGGGCGTCGACCAGCACCTCGCTGCGATGGCCGTCAATGTCGACGTCATGGGCCTCGTCGAAGGCGTAGATCAGGATACGGTCGATGTTGTCGTAGGCGGCGGGCTCCTTGCCCAGCGGCGCGCCCTTCTGCCCGACGGGGGCGGCACCGGGCGCCGCCGGGGCGTCGGCGGCCGGCACCGCCTCGGCGTCGGCGTCGGGGGTGATCAGCGCCAGCACCTCGGCGCTGGTGTGGGCGTAGTACTGATCGAAGACGCTGCCGCTGCCGGTCTTGGCCGGCGCCGCGGGCGCGGCCGCCAGGGCCGGCGCCGGCTGGTCGGCCGGGGCGGCGGCATCGGCTGC
>JAKFEE010000013.1:0-65267 GCA_036675815.1 Rhodospirillaceae bacterium | reverse complement strand
TAGGTCGAGAACTTGTAGCCGCGGCGGTACTCGAACTTGTCCACCGCCTTCATCAGGCCGATGTTGCCTTCCTGGATCAGGTCGAGGAACTGCAGGCCGCGGTTGGTGTACTTCTTGGCGATCGAGATGACCAGGCGCAGGTTGGCCTCGATCATCTCCTTCTTGGCCTTGCTCGCCTCGCGCTCGCCGCGTTGGACCGTCGACACGACACGGCGGAACTCGCCCACCGGCAGTCCGGCCTCGGAAACGATGCCGGCGACTCCATTGCGGATGGTGGTGATCTCGGTGACATGGCGTGTGGCGAAGTCCTTCCACCCCTTGCCCGGGCGCTCGGCCGCCTTCTCCAGCCACTTGGGATCGAGCTCGCTGCCATAGTAGCCATCGAGGAATTCCTGGCGCTTGACCCGGCAGCTCTCGGCCAGGCGCAGGAGCTTGCCTTCGAGGCTGATCAGGCGGCGGTTCTGGGCGTTCATCTGCTCGACCAGGTGCTCGATGCGGGCGTTGTTGAGGTGAACGCCCTCCATCAACTGCACCAGTTCGGCCTTCAATTTCTCGTATTTCTTCTCGAGCGCCGCGCCCGGCTTCTCGCCCTTCTGCAGCAGGCCGATGCGCTGATCCTGGGCCTTGTGCAGCTTGCCATAGGTTTCGGCGATCGCCTCGAAGGTGGCGATGACCTGCGGCATCAACTGCAGCTCCATGGCGGCCAGCGACACACCGCTGTCTTCGCCGTCCTCGCCGCCTTCCTCTTCGCCCTCCGGCGCCGCGGCTTCCTCGCGCTGGCCGTCCTGGCCGTCCTGGCCGCCCTCGCGCTCGGCGCCTGCCTCGCCGTCGCCCTCGGCCGCCTCGAGATCGACCTCGGCGATCTCTTCGGCCCCGGGGCCGGCGCCATAGGTGGCGTCGAGATCGATGATGTCGCGCAGCAGCATCTTGCCCTCGGCCAGGGCATCATGCCACTCGAGCAGCGCGCGGATGGTCAGCGGGCTTTCGCAGATGCCGCCGATCATCATCTCACGGCCGGCCTCGATGCGTTTGGCGATGGCGATTTCGCCCTCGCGCGACAGCAACTCGACCGAGCCCATCTCGCGCAGGTACATGCGCACCGGGTCGTCGGTGCGGCCGAGATCCTCCTCGTCGACGTTTCCGGCGGCGCTTTCGCTCTCGCCTTCGGCGGTGCTTTCCGCGGCGTTCTCCTCGTTCTCTTCGTTCTCGACGACGTTGATGCCGAGTTCGGACAGCATCGCCATCGTGTCTTCGATCTGTTCGGAAGAGGCCTCGTCGGGCGGCAATGCGGCATTCAGCTCGTCATAAGTGACGTAGCCACGCTCCTTGCCCTTGGCGACCATCCGCTTGACGGCGGTGCCCATGGTATCGAGAAGCGGGCTATCGAGATTCTCCTCCTGGGTCTCGGAGATTTCGGCCGTGTTGGATGCCTTATTCGCCATATATTCTGAGCTCCTCTCCGACAATCGATCCGGCCGCAGCATCCGGCGCGGGCGTGTCCAGAATGTCCATACTCACGGTCGCGACGGCCCCGGCGCTGTCTTGCGCGTGCCTTGCATCCGCGTTAACGCATTGAAACCGGAATCGGCGACGGCCGACGCTTCGACGTGGGCGGCAGCGGCGCGCCACCAGCAAAATGGCTCACTTCGGCTCCTGCCATTGCGGCCCTAGCTTTCCCCTCGTTGATAGCGGCCCGCGACGCCTCTTCCCTCTTCCGACAAAGGCGGCGCCGACCACGGGAGTTTCCCCTACCCATATCGACATCCCGGGGACTCTAAAGCCTGCTTGCGCCAGCACGACGTAAGTAGTCGTGCGACGTTGCCGAATCAAGGCGACTGATCCGCAAAGGCCGCAGGCTGCTTTAAGGCCAGCCACCGGAGCTTGTCAAGGTCGTTATGGGTAGTGGTGACACCATCCGTACGCCATAGGCTTCGGCCCAGCAGATAGGTAGTCGCCGGCACCGGCGCCAGTGCCCCGGCACCGCAAGGATCAGGTTTGCCTGCCTCGACCCCGGGACCATCAGGTCAGCCATCGGTGTCATCCAGGCCGCGCTTGGCTTCCTGCAGGGCCAACAGGCGGTCGAGGCGCTCGAGCGATGGCTCGGTGCCCAGCTCCGCCTCGATGCGGGCGCAATCGGCGTCGATTTCGGGTCGCAGGTGGCGCTGATAGGCATCCTCCCACAGCCGCACCACGTCGTCGACGTCGCGGCGCAGCACGAACACGTTGGCCTGCAATTGCGCCATCTGCCCGAAATAGCGGGCAAAGCGCGGCTCGTCGAGCAAGGCCGCCACCGCCTCATCGCCGGCATCCAGACACCCCATCAACCGCTGGCGCAGCGCCTCGGCCTCGCCATTGGCGAACTGCACGGCCCCCAGCCGCTCGGCCACCGCGGCGAAAATCTCCGGGCGCCGCACCACCAGGAACAACATGAGTGCCTCACTGCTGCTGGACGGCATCGCCTGCGGGCGGGCGGCGCCGAGGGCGGCGATGCGGCCGTCCTCGCCGCGGCCGACCGAGGTCGTCGGCGCCCTGCCGCGGCCGGAACGCCGCTGCCAGCGCTGTGCCGCGAACAAACTGCGCAGCCGCGCCAGGCCCTCGGCCTCGTACTGCTTGCGCACCATCGGCTCGGCGATGACCGCGACGCTGTCGCGGAACTCCCTTTCCGCAGCGGCGCGGCGCTCCGGCGTGTCGAGCGGCTTGGCCGAAACCAGCATGCGCCACAGCACCTCGAACAGCGGCTCGGCCCGGTCGAGCACGGCACGCATGGCGTCGGCACCGCGGGCGCTGATCAGGCTGTCGGGATCCTCGGGCGCCGGCAGCATGGCGAAGCGCAACGACTGACCCGGCTTGAGTAGCGGCAGGGCGCGCAAGGCGGCGCGGGCGGCGGCGCGCTGGCCGGCGGCGTCGCCGTCGAGACACAGGATCGGCTCGGGCGCCATGCGCCACATCGCCTCGATCTGTTGTTCGGTGAGCGCCGTGCCCAATGGCGCGACGGCATTGGCCAGGCCGGCACGACTGAGGGCGATGACGTCCATGTAGCCCTCGACGGCGATGACGGTGCCCGCCTCGGCGGCGGGCAGGCGGGCCTGGGCCAGGCCGTAGAGCAGGCTGCCCTTGTGGAACAAGGGCGTGTCGGGCGAATTCAGGTATTTGGGCTGGCCATCGCCGAGGATGCGGCCGCCGAAGGCGACGATACGGCCGCGCCGGTCGCTGATCGGGAAAATCACCCGGCCGCGGAAGCGATCATAGGTGCTGCCGTCGTCGCGCCGGATCAGCAATCCCGCCTCGACCAACAGGGCTTCCGGCAATCCGGCAGCCTTGAGCGCCGCCTTCAGGCCGTCGCGCCCGTCGGCGGCGAAGCCCAGGCGGAAGCGCGCGATGATGGCCTCGTCGAGGCCGCGGCCGCGCAGATAGGCGAGCGCATCGCGGCCCGCGGCGGAACGGAGCTGCTGCTCGAAGTAGGCACAGGCCGCCTCGCAGGCGTCATATAACGACGCCTGGCGTTTGGCCCTTTCGCGCTCGCGTGGCGTCTGTGCGGGCGGGGTGACGCCCGCCTCGGCCGCCAACCGCTCCACGGCCTCGGGGAAGGATAGGTGGTGGGCCTGCATCTCGAAGCCCACCACATCGCCATGCGCCCCACAGCCGAAGCAGTGATAGAAACCCTTCTCTTCATTGACCGTGAAGGATGGCGTCCGCTCGTTGTGGAACGGGCACAGCCCCAGATACTCGCGCCCGCGTCGCTGCAGCTTGACCTTGCGGCCAATGACGCCGGCCAGCGGCAGGCGGGCGCGCAGCTCTTCCAGGAATTGCGGGGGAAAGGCCATTCTCGCACGACTACCAGCAGGCCAACCACAAAGGCACAGAGACACAGAAACTCCACAGAGAAAGAAGAATTCGCATCCGCTCTGTGCTCCCTCAGTGCCTCAGGACCTCTGTGGTCGATTGCTGGCTGTCTTAGCCGCCGAGCTGTCGCTTGACCATGGCGCTGGCCTTGGCGAAATCCATCTGGCCGGCATAGCGCTCGCGCAGCGCCGTCATCACCCGCCCCATGTCCTTGAGGCCGGCGGCACCGAGTTCGCTCAGCAAGGCGCCGATCACCTCGGTCATTTCGGTTTCGGAGAGCTGGCGCGGCATGAACCGCTCGATGATGGCGATCTCCTCCGCCTCCTGCTCGGCCAGCTCCAACCGCCCGCCCTGTTCGTAGAGGGCGATGCTCTCACGACGCTGCTTGACCATGGACTGCAGCATCTGCAGCACTTCGTCGTCGCTGATTCCATCGGGCACGCCGCGACCGCGCGCCGCGATGTCGCGGTCCTTGAGCGCCGCCAGAATCAGGCGTACGGTGGAAACCGTGCGCGCGTCCTTGGCCAGCATGGCCTGCTTGAGCGCGTCGGTGAGGCGCTGCCGGAGCATCCGCTTTCCTTTTCGTCATTCTGATGCAAGCCCACCAAGCTACATCAAATCGGCGCCCAAGGCAAAAGCCGCAAAGCCTTGATGGTTCTGGCTTTTGCCGCGGCGCCGCGATGCTTGACGGCATCGGCGGATTTCCCTATCTATCGCCCAATTTACCCGCCGCCCGCCGGCCACCACGACGCGATCTGGATAGAATCCGCTGCCCCGCGGCGGCCTGTCGGCTCGCGTGCGCGGCAGGTTAGACCGTTTTACAAGGATAGTTTGATGCCGCACGAACACCGGGGGCTCGCGCCCAGCCTGCACAGCCAGCGCCCGCCGGGGGCCACGGCCGCCCTGGTCCTCGATGACGGCAGCGTGCTGTGGGGCCGCGGCCTCGGTGCC
Source organism: Rhodospirillaceae bacterium (assembly GCA_036675815.1). Classification (GTDB taxonomy): domain Bacteria; phylum Pseudomonadota; class Alphaproteobacteria; order Rhodospirillales; family Magnetospirillaceae; genus JAKFEE01. The sequence continues at coordinate 60,473 of JAKFEE010000013.1, read as the reverse complement.
GCCGGCAGCGCCGTCGGCGAGGTGGTGTTCAACACGGCGATCACCGGCTATCAGGAATCGCTGACCGACCCGTCCTTCGCCGGTCAGATCATCACTTTCACCTTTCCCCATATCGGCAATGTCGGCGCCAATGCCGAGGACATCGAGACGGCCACCTCGGCCGCCGCCGGCTGCGTGCTGCGCGCCGACATCACCGAGCCGGCCAACTGGCGGGCGACGCAGCATCTCGATCGCTGGCTGAAGTCGTTCGGCATCGTCGGCATCAGCGGCGTCGACACCCGGCGACTGACGCGGCGTATCCGCGACATCGGCGCGCCCAACGCGGTCATCGTCCATGCGCCGGACGGCAACTTCGATCTCGAGGCGCTGTACGGCCAGGCACAGGCGTGGCCGGGCCTGGAAGGCATGGATCTGGCCAAAGAGGTCACCTGCCGCCAGACCTATGACTGGGATCAGACGACGTGGTCGCTGGCCCACGGCCATGGCCGCCAGGACAACCCGCGCTTTCGCGTCGTCGCCGTCGACTACGGGGCCAAGCGCAACATCCTGCGCTGCCTGGCCCAGATCGGTTGCCACGTCACCGTCGTGCCGGCGGATGCTTCGGTCGAGGACATCCTGCGCCATCGGCCCGACGGCGTGTTTCTGTCGAACGGCCCCGGCGACCCGGCCGCCACCGGCACCTATGCCGTGCCGGTCATCCGCGAGATCGTCGAGCGCAACATCCCCACCTTCGGCATCTGCCTGGGCCACCAGATGCTGGCCCGCGCGCTGGGTGCGACGACGCACAAGATGGATTGCGGCCACCGCGGCGCCAATCACCCGGTCAAGGACCTCGCCACCGGCAAGGTCGAGATCACCAGCCAGAATCACGGTTTCGTCGTCGACGAGGAGACGCTGCCCGGCAACGTCTCCGTCACCCACCGCTCGCTGTTCGACGGCTCGGTCGAGGGCATCGCGGTGAAGGACAAGCCGGTGTTCAGCGTGCAATACCATCCGGAGGCCTCGCCGGGGCCGCAGGACAGCCAATACCTGTTCGACCGGTTCGTGGCCATGATGGAGAGGACGAAAGCCTAGGGGACACAGAGGCCACCGAGAAGCACAGAGAACACCGAGGCACACGCCGTGGAACGAGACTCCGTCACCGACTGCATAATCGGGCTCGCCATCGATGTTCACAAAGCGTTGGGTCCTGGGCTTCTCGAGTCGGCCTATGAGGAATGCCTTTGCCACGAGCTGGCCATCCACAACGTGCCGTTTCGGCGCCAAGTGCCGCTACCGGTAGAATACAAAGGAATCCGCCTCGCATGTGCCTACAGGATGGACGTTGTTGTTGCCGATAGGGTGATCTTGGAACTGAAAACCGTGGAGAGCCTGATGCAGCAACATCAGGCTCAATTATTGACGTACCTGAGGTTGAGCGGCTTGCCGGTTGGGCTGCTCATCAACTTCAACGTGCCGTTGCTGAGAGAGGGGATCGTTCGGATGGTGCTGTGAGACTCCTCTGCGGTCTCTGTGGCCCTCCGTGATCTCTGTGTCCCCCTTGGTTGACTGAAAGCTGAGCATGCCGAAACGCACCGACATCCAATCCATCCTCATCATCGGCGCCGGCCCGATCGTCATCGGCCAAGCGTGTGAATTCGACTATTCCGGCGTGCAGGCATGTCAGGCGCTGAAGGCGGAGGGCTACCGGGTCATCCTGGTCAACTCCAACCCGGCGACGATCATGACCGACCCCAATCTGGCGGACGCCACCTATATCGAGCCGATCACGCCCGAGATTGTGGCGAAGATCATCGAGAAGGAGCGCCCCGACGCGCTGCTGCCGACCATGGGCGGGCAGACGGCGCTGAACACGGCGATGGCGCTGGCCGACGACGGCACCCTGGAGAAGTTCGGCGTCGAGATGATCGCTGCGAAGCGCGAGGTCATCGCCAAGGCCGAGGACCGCCTGCTGTTCCGCGAGGCCATGGACAAGATCGGCCTGGAGAGCCCGCGCTCGCGCGTGGTGCGCACCATCGCCGAAGCCCGCGAGGCCATGCCGTCCATCGGCCTGCCGGCGATCATCCGGCCCAGTTTCACCCTGGCCGGTACCGGCGGCGGCATCGCCTACAATGCCGAGGAATACGAGCAGATCGTCTCGGGCGGCCTCGCCGCCAGCCCGGTGCATGAGGTGCTGGTCGAGGAATCGGTGCTGGGCTGGAAGGAGTACGAGATGGAGGTGGTCCGCGACAAGGCGGACAACTGCATCATCATCTGCTCGATCGAAAACCTCGACCCGATGGGCGTGCATACCGGCGATTCCATCACGGTGGCGCCGGCGTTGACGCTGACCGACAAGGAATATCAGCTCATGCGCAACGCCTCGATCGCGGTGCTGCGCGAGATCGGGGTTGACACCGGCGGCTCCAACGTCCAGTTCGCCATCGACCCGGCCGACGGCCGCATGGTGGTGATCGAGATGAACCCGCGCGTGTCGCGCTCCTCGGCGCTGGCGTCGAAGGCCACCGGCTTCCCCATCGCCAAAATTGCCGCCAAGCTTGCCGTCGGCTACACCCTGGACGAGCTGGCCAACGACATCACCGGCGTCACCCCGGCATCGTTCGAGCCGACCATCGATTACGTCGTCACCAAGATTCCGCGCTTCACCTTCGAGAAGTTCCCGGGCACCGAGGCGCTGCTGACCACCTCGATGAAGTCGGTGGGCGAGGCGATGAGCATCGGCCGCACCTTCCAGGAATCGCTGCAGAAGGGGCTGCGCTCGATGGAGACCGGCCTGACCGGCCTCAACGAGATCGACCTGCCCGGTGGCAGCGACAAGGACTCGGTGCGCGCCGCGCTGTCGGTGCCGCGCCCCGACCGTATCCTGGTCATCGCCCAGGCGTTCCGCTGCGGCTTGACGGTCGTGGAGGTCGCCGCTGCCTGCGCCTATGAGAAGTGGTTCCTGCGCCAGATCGAGGAGATCGTCCGCGCCGAGGAGCAAGTGCGCCTGAAGGGCCTGCCCATCGACGCGCCCGGCATGCTGCGGCTGAAGAAGATGGGCTTCTCGGATCAGCGGCTGGCCGAATTGTCGCACAAGACGCCGACCGAGGTCGCCTTCCGCCGCGAGGTGTTCAACGTCAAGCCGGTGTTCAAGCGCATCGACACCTGTGCCGCCGAGTTCCCGTCGCAGACGCCCTACATGTACTCGTGCTACGAGGGCGACGGCGTGTCGCCGGCCGAATGCGAGGCCGACGTTTCCGACCGCGACAAGGTGGTCATCCTCGGCGGCGGCCCCAACCGCATCGGCCAGGGCATCGAGTTCGACTATTGCTGCGTCCATGCCGCCTACGCCCTCGCTGAGGCCGGCAGGGAGACCATCATGGTCAACTGCAACCCCGAGACGGTGTCGACCGACTACGACACCTCGGACCGCCTCTATTTCGAGCCGCTGACCGCCGAGACGGTGATCGACCTGGTGCGAGTCGAACAGCAGAAGGGGCGGGTCCTGGGCGTCATCGTCCAGTTCGGCGGCCAGACGCCGCTGAAGCTTGCCGCTGCGCTGGAGAAGGCCGAGATTCCGATCCTCGGCACCTCGCCCGATGCCATCGACCTGGCCGAGGACCGCAAGCGCTTTCAGGCGCTGCTGGAAAAGTTGGGCCTCAAGCAGCCGCCCAACGCCACGGCGCCGTCGCCGGCGGCGGCCAAGGAGGCTGCGCGCCAGCTAGGCTACCCTTGCGTCGTGCGCCCGTCCTATGTGCTGGGCGGCCGGGCCATGCAGATCGTCCATGACGACGAGGATTTCGACCGCTGGATCCAGATGCTGGTCTACGAAAAGGTCCGCGGCGGCAGCGACCTGCGCATCGACGAAAACTGTCCGCTGCTGATCGACCAGTACCTGACCGATGCGGTCGAGGTCGACGTCGACGCCATCGCCGACGGCAAGGACGTATTCATCGCCGGCATCATGCAGCACATCGAGGAGGCCGGCATCCACTCGGGCGATTCCGCGTGCTCGCTGCCGCCCTACTCGCTGTCGGCGCCGGTGATGGCCGAATTGAAGCGCCAGACGGCGCTGCTGGCCACGGGACTGAATGTCGTCGGCCTGATGAACGTACAGTTCGCGGTCAAGGACGAGACGATCTACATCCTGGAGGTCAATCCGCGCGCCAGCCGCACGGTGCCGTTCGTCGCCAAGGCCACCGGCATTCCCATCGCCAAGATCGCCGCCCGTGTCATGGCCGGCGAAAGCCTGGCCTCGTTCGAGCTGCGCGAAGCCGAGATGCGCCATGTCGCCGTCAAGGAGGCGGTGTTCCCCTTCGCTCGGTTCCAGAACGTCGACATCATTCTCGGCCCCGAGATGAAGTCGACGGGCGAGGTCATGGGCATCGACCGCGACTTCCCGCGCGCCTTCGCCAAGTCGCAGCTGGGCAGCGGCATGCGCCTGCCGATGGAAGGCACCGCCTTCCTGTCGGTGAAGGAGGCGGACAAGCCGGCGATGGTGCCGCTGTCGAAGCAATTGCTGGCGATGGGCTTCAAGCTGATCGCCACCTGTGGCACCGCCGAATTCCTGGCGCGCCACGGCATCGAGGTCGGCGTGGTCAACAAAGTGCTGGAGGGACGGCCGCATTGCGTCGATGCCATGCTGTCGGGCGGCGTGCAACTGGTGGTCAACACCACCGAGGGTGCGCAGGCGGTGAAGGACTCCTTCTCCATCCGCCGCACCGCGCTGACTCACAACATTCCCCATTATACGACCATCGCCGGCGCCCGCGCTGCGGTTGGGGCCATCGCGGCGATCAAGGCCGGGGCACTTGATGTTGCCCCGCTCCAGTCGTATTTTAGGGCCTCTTTCTGACGGATGACCGGGCCCTAGGCCCGGTCGAACAGTTTTCGGGGTCCCGGATGGAAAAGATTCCAATGACCGCAGCCGGCCTGGCCCGGCTGGAGGACGAGCTGAAGACGCTCAAGACCAGCGAGCGCCCGGCGGTCATCCGCGCCATCGCCGAGGCGCGCGAGCATGGTGATCTGTCCGAGAACGCCGAATATCATGCGGCACGCGAGCGCCAGAGCTTCATCGAGGGCCGTGTCGCCGAGCTCGAGGACATCGTCAGCCGCGCCCAGGTCATCGACATTTCGCAGCTATCGGGCGACCAAGTGCGCTTCGGCGCCACGGTCACCCTGGCCGACGAGGATTCCGACGAAGAGGTCGCCTACACCATCGTCGGCGCCCACGAGGCCGACATCAAGGAAGGTCGCCTGTCGGTGCATGCCCCGCTGGCGCGCGCCCTGATCGGCAAGCATCTGGGCGACATGGTCGAGGTCACCACGCCCGGTGGCTCGAAATCCTATGAGATCGTCGACGTCCGCTTTGGCTGAGGGACGTTCCTAACCCTCGACAGGTTCCTTCTCCTCCTCGTCCACCGCGATGGGAACGCCGGGAAGGAGTTTCGACGTGCGGATGCCCAGCGCCGACTTCACGTGGCTGATGTTGGGCGCCGCCGTCAGCCTGGTGGTGAGGAAGCGCTGGTAATCATCCCAGTCCTTGGCGACGATCTTCAGCAGGAAATCGGTCTCCCCGGCCAGCATGTGGCATTCGCGCACCTCGGGCCAGTGCTGAACCAGAGCCTCGAACGAGCGCAGATCGGCCTCGGCCTGACTGTTCAGGCCGACATGGGCGAAGACGGTGACGTTGAAGCCCAGCGCCCCAGGATCGACCTCGGCATGGTAGCCACGAATGAAACCGGATTCTTCGAGGGCGCGCACCCGCCGCAGGCAGGGGGGCGCCGAGATGCCCGCGCGCCGGGCGAGATCGACGTTGGTCATCCGGCCATCGGCCTGGAGATCGGCGAGTATGCGTCTGTCGATCCGATCGAGCTTGACCCGCTGCATGTTGAATCGTTTCTTTCCCGACGGGCTTACGAAATTATGTTACCAACGCCGGCCAGCGCCGCCAAGGGCGCTGACGAGCGTGGCCGGCGCGACTGGATTCAGCCCTCGGGGGTCAGCAGCGACAAGCCCAGCATTGCCCGACGCCGCAGCCACAGGGACGGGCGGTAGCGCGGGTCGCCGGTAACCTCGAGCATGGCCTGCAGCACCGCCAGCACGTTTGCAGCGCCAAGCGCATCACCCCAGGCCAGCGGCCCCTTCGGATAGCCCAGACCCAGGTTCACGGCGCGGTCGATGTCTTCGGGCGTGGCCACGCGCTGCTGCGCGATTTCGCAGCCGATGTTGACGATGGTGGCCAGGACGCGTTGGGCGATGAAGCCCGGGCTGTCGTTGATCACGCTCACCGGGACGCCATCGGCGGCAAACAGCCCGTGGGCGGCGTCCCGCATCGCCCGCTCGGTGGCCGGCGTTGCCATGATAGTGCGGTGGCGATCCAGCCCGAACAGCGGGTCCACGGCAACCACGCGGCGCGGATCGAGGCCAAGCCGCACGGCGCAGCCGGTGGCGTCCTCGCCCACGGGCGCCACGACGCAGAGGGCCTGGGCGCTGGGTGCGGTACCGGATTCGAGGCGAGCGCCGAGTGCCGCCACCTTGTCGGCAACCGCGGCCGCGTGGTGGCTGGGCGCAACCCACACCGACCCGGGCCTCGCCTTGGGGGCCGTTGGCGGGGGTGTGACCTGTGTTTCGCCGGAGTAGTCGTAGAAGCCGCGACCACTCTTGCGACCGAGCAGGCCTGCCGCCAGGCGCTGGCGCGTGATCGGCGACGGACGGAACCGCGGCTCGTGGTAATACTGCGCGTAAATGGATTCCATCACCGGGTGCGACACGTCGAGGCCGGTGAGATCGAGAAGCTCCAGCGGTCCCATGCGGAAGCCCGCCGCCTCGCGCAGCACCCGGTCCACGGTCTCATGCTCGGCCACGCCTTCCTGCATGATGCGCAGCGCCTCGGTGAGGAAGCCGCGCCCGGCGTGATTGACGATGAAGCCGGGCGTGTCCCTCGTGCGCACCGGCTGATGGCCGACGCGGCGGGCCAGCGCGGTCAGCGCCTCGGCCACCCACGGTTCGCTGACGGTGCCTTCGATCACCTCGACGACCTTCATCAGCGGCACGGGATTGAAGAAGTGGAAGCCGCCGACGCGCTCGGGCCGGCGACAGGTGGCGGCGATGGCCGTCACCGACAGCGACGAGGTGTTGGTGGCCAGAAGGCAATCGTCGCCGACGACGTTCTCGAGTTCGCCGAACAGTTGGCCCTTGGCGGCCAAATCCTCGACGATGGCTTCGACGACGATATGGCAGGGCGCCAGCCCCGCCAGCGATTCGGCGACGTCGATCCGGGCAATGGCGGCATCGGCCTCGCCCCGGTTCATCTTGCCCTTGTCGACCAACTTGTTTAGCATCTGGGCGACGTAGTCGCGGGCCTGAGCCGCCGCGCCGGGCCTGGCGTCGTAGGTAATGACCCGACAGCCGCCAACCGCGGCGATCTGGGCAATGCCGCGGCCCATGGCGCCGGCGCCGACGAGGCCCAGGGTGAGATCGGGACGGGTGGCATCGAGCGGCATGGTCACTTTCCTTCGTAGACGGGCGGGCGCTTCTCGAAGAAGGCCTTCATGCCCTCCTTCTGATCGCGGGAATCGAACAGCAGTTGAAACGCCTTGCGCTCCAGCATGAGGCCGGCGTCGAGTGAGGCATCCTGGCCGGCCAGCAGCACTTCCTTGATCTGCATCACGGCCAGCGGCGGCATGCCCGCGATGGTCTCTGCCGTCTGCAAGGCCGTGGTCAGCACCTCGGCATCGGGCACCACTTGGCTGGCCAGGCCCATCTGCAGCGCTTCCGGCCCGGAGATGGCGCGGCCGGTGAGCAGCATCAGCATCGCCCGGTATTTGCCGATGGCCCGGGTGAGGCGTTGCGTACCGCCGGCCCCCGGCATGATGCCGACCTTGATCTCGGGCTGGGCGAAGCTGGCCGATTCGCCGGCAATGATGATGTCGGCGTGCATGGCCAGTTCGCAGCCGCCGCCCCAGGCATAGCCGTTGACCGCGGCGATGATCGGCTTGGGGCAATCGGCGATGGCTCTCCACAGGCGATGGGTCTTGCGCAGCATGATCTCGATGGCGCCGGCCTCGGCCATGTCGCGAATGTCGGCACCGGCGGCGAAGGCCTTTTCATTGCCGGTAACGACAATGCAGCGCACGGAATCGTCGGCACCCAGAGCCGTAAACTCCTCGGCCAGGCGAAGCCGCACCTCGGTGTTCAACGCATTGCGGGCTTGCGGCCGATTGAGGCGCAGCAGCGCAACTCCCTCACCTGGCCGCTCGACCACCACCACCTCTTCCATCGGACCTCCTCGGTTTCTTGAAGGCAAGCCACGTTCATCGGGCAAGAAGTGTCGTGGGGAAACAGGCCCGGTGCAAACGGTTTTCCGCGGCCCATGCCGGTCGGCCCGCGCTTCCCGCCCCGCCCTCCGGTTCGCAGGCCGCCCGAGCGAGTTACATCGACTTGGAGAGCAACGGCATCGAACGGGCGGCCCTGGTGGCAAGGGTGGAGATGGACCGGCAGAGACCCTTTTCAAAGCGACGGCGCCCACCAATTGCTTGGGGTGCGCCACCACGAGACAAAGGATGAGTGCATTGGACGTACCGCTCGAGATACGCTTCCATAATCTGCAGAGTTCCGAAGCCGTCGAGGCCGCCATTCGCGAGCGGGTCACTCGCCTCGAACGATTGTACGAGCGCCTCACCAGTTGCCGCGTCGCCGTCGAGGCGCCGCACAAGCAGCACCGTAAGGGCAACATCTACACCATCTCGATCGACCTCGGTGTGCCCGGCGGCGAGTTGGTCGTCAATCGCGAGCCCCACAAGCCCAGGGAGCGCTACGCCAATCCGGATCTCTACAAGGCCATTCGCGACGCCTTCGACGCCGCCGAGCGGCAATTGGTGGCGTACAAGGGGCGCCAGCGCGGTGAAATCAAGCCGCACCCCGAGATGTTTCATGGTCAGGTTCGCGACCTGTTTCCCGAGGCCGATCACGGGTTCCTGATCACCAACACCGGCGGCAGCCTGTATTTCCACCGCAATAGCGTGCTGAACGGCGATTTCGAGAATCTGAAACCCGGCAGCGCGGTCCACTACATCGAAACCGTCGGCGACACCGGTCCCATAGCCCAGAAGGTCTGGCTGTCGGTGGATCACCGGGAGATGTGATCGCGAGGCCGGCCCGGCGGAGGCCGGCCTCCATCATCCTTTCTTGCCACCTTTCACTTCCGTGAGTGTCCCTCCATGCCAGCAGACGCCCCAACTAAGGGGCGTCTGCTGGCGCTTGGTCGCCACCTGTTGGAGTCACCGAGCATGAAGCGACGGGTTGCCCGAATACTGGCCACAACCGTGCTCTTAGGGATCGCCGGGCTGCTCGTGGTTGGCGGCAGCGTCGCCTACTATGCCCTGTCGCTGCCGCTGTCGCAGGCCGTTGCGGTGCAGGTCAGGCAGCCCTCGTTGAGCTTGAAGGCGGCTGACGGCTCGGCACTCGGCCATGGCGGACCCTATCGCGGCGAGCCCGTCCAGGTTGACGACCTGCCGCGTTACGCTGTCGATGCGGTGCTCGCGGTGGAGGACCGCCGCTTCTACGACCATCATGGCCTCGATTTTGCCGGCATCGCGCGCGCCCTCATGGCCAATGTCCGCGCCGGCGGCATTGCCGAGGGCGGCAGCACCATAACCCAGCAGCTGGCGCGGACGATGTTTCTGTCGCCCGAACGCACGCTGCGGCGCAAGGTCCAAGAGGCGATGATTGCGCTCTGGCTCGAGCGGCGCCTCAAGAAGGACGAGATCTTGGCCCGCTATCTCAACACCATCTACTTCGGCGGTGGGGCCTGGGGAATCGACGGTGCCTCGCGGCGTTATTTCGGCAAATCGGCGCGCCAACTCACCCTGCCCGAGGCGGCAATGTTGGCTGGGTTGATTCAGGCCCCCTCGACCTATGCCCCCACACGCGACCTGCGGGCCGCCCAACAACGTGCCGCCGTGGTCTTGACCGCCATGGTCGACGCCGGATCGCTTGACGCGCGGGCAGCGGCGGCGGCCAAGGAGGCGCCGGCAACGCTGACCCGCGAGGCGGCCATCGATCCCGGCCGACGCTACTTCGCCGATTGGGCGGCCAACCAGGCGGCAACGATGCTGGGGCCGAACACCACGGCGGCGGTGGTCGAGACGACCCTGGACCCCGATTTGCAGCGTCTGGCCGAGGATACGATCCGCAACATCGTCGGCGACGGCGGCGGCGAGAGCCATGCCGGACAGGTCGCCATGGTGGTCATGCGCAACGACGGCGCCGTGCTGGCCATGGTTGGCGGCACCGACTACGAGGCGAGCCAATTCAATCGCGCCACCCAGGCACGCCGCCAGGCGGGATCGCTGTTCAAGCTGTTCGTCTACGCCGCTGCTTCACAGCGGGGCTATACGGCGCATGACATGTTCACCGACCAACCGGTGCGCGTCGGCAATTGGACGCCGTCCAACATCGAAGACTACTACCGCGGCCCGGTGAGCCTGCGTACCGCCTTTGCCCAGTCCATCAACTCGGTGGCCGTGCAACTGGCATCGGAGGTCGGCTGGGCCCGAGTGGCCGAGGTGGCGCAGTCCATGGGGATCACCTCGCCATTGATGCCGGTGCCGGCGCTGTCATTGGGTGCCGCCGACGTCACGCTGGTCGAGATGACGTCGGCCTTCGCCGCGGTGGCCGCCGACAAGGCGCGCGTGTGGCCGCATGGCATCCAGCGAATATTGGTGGGCGATGCGGTGGTCGAGGTTGCCACGGCTGATCAGCCGCCGCCGGCCTGGGACCGTGAGATGATGCTCGATCTGCTGACCGCAGTCATGCGCGAGGGTACGGCCGCAGGCGCTGCCCTCGACCGCCCTTCGGCCGGCAAGACCGGGACCAGCCAAGACTATCGGGACGCCTGGTTCGTCGGCTTCACCTCCGATGTCGTGGTCGGGGTGTGGGTGGGCAACGACGACAACAGCCCCATGGATCATGTCACCGGCAGCCGATTGCCGGCACGGATCTGGCACGCCTTCATGATCGGTGCCGATCGCCTCAAGGTGGCCTCGGCGCCAGCGGTTCCTCCGCAATATGCCGCCGCGCCCGAGGTGGGGGTGCCCTACGTTTCGGTCACCACGCCGTCGGACACCGTAGGGGTCGAGACGGCGCCGGCGCAGCTCGCTGGGGTGCCGGTGGTGCTGGATCCGGGCACGCTCGCCCTCGGTGGCCACGTCATCCGGCTGTTCGGCGTGTCCGGCGATGCGCGCTTCACCGCGCAGATGCAGCGGTTCATCGCCGGACGCGAAATTCGCTGCCAGGCGATGGGGGGTGGCGGCGATCGGCACCGCTGCGAGATTGGTGGGCAGGACCTGGCGCGTATCGTCCTTTACAACGGTGGCGGCCGCAGCAGCGCCGAGGCGCCACCCCCGCTGATCGCAGCCGAACAGAACGCCCGGTCCGCGCAACGTGGCACGTGGGGTGGCTGAGCGCCATCAGGCGCGCGCCAGCAACCTGGCGCGGGCCGCGTCGAGGAACGCCCGCAGCTGTTCGCGCGCAATGTTGTCGCGGGCCAGCAGGCGATGAAGGATGGGATCGTCGAGCAGCTCCGTTACCGGCGGCTCCTCGCCACGGCGCCACCGGCGCACCGGCTTGGGTTGGCGGCCCATGATGGCGCTGATGGTGTTTCGCGACAAGTCGTTGGCCGGCGATGAGCGGAGCTTGGCGAGCATCATCGTCTCCTATTCCGTTTTCAGGTCCAGTGCAAACCGTCGGCGCGGTCGCGCCGGGGCTGCCCAGGAATTAAGGACGGAGTTTCCGGTATTCAAGTGATTGAAATGTGACCATTCCTTGTCAACGCGACGTGCCGTCAACGCGGCGTGCCGACCAGGCTGAGGTAGTGCCATGCCACCGTCGCCGCCGCCAACGCGGTGATTTCGGCCATGTCGTGGGCCGGCAGGACCTCGACGACATCCATCCCGACCCAGTCGACATCCCCGAGGCGCTTGAGGATCGCTGCGACCTGCCAGGTGAACAAGCCGCCGATTTCGGGGGTGCCGGTGCCGGGGGCCTGGGCTGGATCGATGGCATCGATGTCGAACGACAAGTATGCGGGAACGCCGCCAACGACGCGGGCGATGGTCTCGATCACCGCCCCGACGCCGTTGATGTGGACGTCTTCGGCCGAGACGACGGTGATGCCCTGCGCCAGCGTCCAGTCCCACACCTCTTTCTGTACCGGCGAACGGATGCCGATCTGCACCATGCGGCGCGGATCGACCAGGCCTTCGTTGATGGCGTGCCAGAACACCGACCCATGCCCGTAGGCTTGACCGAAGCAGTCCGGCCAAGTGTCGACATGCGCATCGAAATGCACCAGGGCCAAGGGTACACCGCGCTTCCGCTTTAGTGCACGCAGCAGCGGCAGGCTGATGGTGTGGTCGCCGCCGATGGCGATCAAGTGATCGAAGCTGGCCGCCTGGCGTTCGATTAGGGCCAGGCTACCCAGCGTGTCGCCAAGCTTGAGGTGGAAATCGCCGACGTCGGCGAAGGCCATGCCCTGCGGATCGCGCCAATTGCCGGGATTGGCGCCGTCGACCAGCATGCGGCTGGCGAGGCGGACGGCGGAGGGGCCAAAACGCGAGCCGCTGCGGTTGGTGGTGCCGATGTCGAAGGGAATGCCGGCGATGGCGATCATGGCTTCGGCGGCGTCGCCCACCGTGCCGAGGAACGTGGGTGGAACGGAAAAAGTGGGGACGGTGGCCATCGCGGGTCCTTCGTTCGCGGTAAGGCGGCATAGATAGGATGCCGCGTCGCGATGCGAAAGTCCCGATGCCTTTGCCGGGGCTCGTCGCCCATATTGGCCTGGCGCCATGGTGGAATCTGCCCGCGACGCGCGTGCGACAAACGGTTAAAAGTTGATCCTTCAACTGCAGAGGGGCTCTCATGACCGTCGACCAGGGCTTATCCTTCGCGGTCATCCTCGGGGTGATGGTTCTGCTGGTGTGGGACCGTATCCGCTACGACGTGGTCGCCGCGGCGGGTCTGGTCGTGGCCGTGGTGGCCGGCATCGTGCCGCCGGAACGGGCCTTCAAGGGCTTTGGTGACGACATCGTCATCATCGTCGGCTCGGCCCTGGTGGTCAGCGCCGCCGTCGAGCGCTCGGGCATGGTCGACCGACTGTTGAAGCCGCTGCTCGAACGCATGGACACGACGCCGAAGCAGGTGCTGGGGCTGACATCGGCCGTGGCGGTGCTGTCGGCGTTCATGAAGAACATCGGCGCCTTGGCCGTCTTCCTGCCCATCGCCTTCCAGGTGGCGCGGCGCACCGGTACCTCGCCGTCGCGCCTGTTGATGCCGATGTCATTTGCCGCGCTGCTGGGCGGCATCGCCACCCTGATCGGCACCTCGCCCAACGTCATCGTCTCGCGCATGCGCGCCGAATTGGTCGGGCAACCGTTCAGCATGTTCGATTTCGCGCCGGTCGGCGCCGTCATCGCCGCCCTCGGGGTGACTTTTCTTGCCTTCGGCTGGCGCCTGCTGCCCGGCAATCGCCGCGCCGTCGACCGCACCATGTTCTCCATCGCCGACTACACGTCCGAGGCGCGCCTGCCCGCCTCGTCGCCCTTCGTCGGCAAGACCGTGGGCGAGCTCGAGGCCGCCGCCGATGGCGAAGTCGCCGTCACCGCCATCATTCGCGAGAAGAGCCGACGCTACATCCCGGCCGAGCACTGGGTGCTCTACGAGGACGACGTCCTGGTGCTCGAATGCGACGCCTCGATGCTCAAGCGCCTGGTGCAGGTGGCCAAGCTGGAGCTGCTGGCCGATCACGAGCAGTTTCCCACCGACCACACCGCGGTGGTCGAAGCGGTCGTCACCGAGGGCTCGATGCTCATCGGCGCCACCGCTGCCAGCCTGCACTTGCGCGATCGTTTCGGCGTGCACGTCCTGGCGATCAGCCGACGCGGCGAGCCCGTGGGGGTGCGCCTGCGGCGCGCCCGCTTCCAAAAGGGCGACCTCCTGGTGCTGATGGGCGACGAAGGTGAACTGCGTCAGGTCCTGGCGACCCTCGGCTGCCTGCCGTTGGCGGAACGCCGCCTCGACCTGATGCCACCGAAGCGGGCGTGGATTCCCATCGCCATCCTGGCCACCGCCATGACCGTGGCGGCATTGGAATGGACCAGCGTCGCCGTGGCTTTCTTCGGCGCCGCCATGGCCATGATGCTGAGCGGGGCGATTTCCCTCAAGGAGGCGTATGATCGCGTCGACTGGCCGATTCTGATCCTGCTCGGCGCGATGATTCCCATCAGTGAATCGCTGTCGACGACCGGCGGCAGCGAACTGGTCGCCTCGTGGCTGTCGATGGCCGGACGCGAGCTGCCGCCGATGGCGGCGCTGGGCCTGGTGCTGGTATCGGCCATGCTGGTGACGCCGTTCCTCAACAATGCGGCCACGGTGCTGCTGATGGCGCCGATCGCCGTCAGTCTGGCACAGAAGCTCCATCAACCGGCTGACGCCTATCTGATGGCGGTGGCCATCGGCGCCGCGTGCGACTTCCTCACCCCCGTCGGCCATCAGTGCAACACCCTGGTCATGGGACCGGGGGGCTATCGCTTCTCCGACTACAGCCGGTTGGGCTTGCCGTTGTCGGTGCTGGTGGTCGTCGTCGGCACCCCGCTGATCGCCTTCGTCTGGGGCTAGATTTCGACGGCGCCACCCAGGCGGAACCAGCGATACCCATAGCCCGAGAGTGCCAGTTCGGCGCCCGGGCGCGGGTATGGTCGATCACCGATCACCGGAACCAGTTGGACGCCTGCGGGCAGGCCGCCGACGGCCACGCGACAGGGCTCGTCGCTCAGATTGTGCAGCGCCATCATCGCGCGGTCGCCCCAGCGGCAGACATGGGCAAGCACGGCAGGATGGCCGCTGTCGAGAAGGGCCAACTGGCCATACCCGATTTCGGGGCGACCACGGCGCGCGCGGACAAGCCTGGCGATGCGGTTCAGAAGCGAGGTTTCATCCGGCACCTGCGCCTCGACGTTGACGGCGCCGTAGCCGTATTCGTCGCCGTCGATCACCGGGCTGATCAGGCGCTCGGCCGGCGCCGCCGAAAACCCGCCGTTGGCGCTTGCCGACCACTGCATGGGCGTTCGCACGGCGCGGCGTTCGGGCAAGGATAGGTCTTCGCCCATGCCGATCTCGTCACCATAGCGCAGGATCTGGGTCCCCGGCAGGGCAAACATCAGGCTGTGGGCCATTTCCACCCGGCGCTGATCGCCTCGGAACATCGAAGCCAAGCGCCGGCGCAGGCCACGACCATAGAGATGCATATGCGGCTCGGGGGCAAAGGCCGCGAAGACTTCTTGTCGCTCGGCATCGGACAGCCGGCCCAGATCGAGCTCGTCGTGATTGCGCAGGAACTGCGCCCATTGGCTTTTGGGCGGAACGGTCGGCAACACCCGCAGCGCGTCGGCCAGTGGTCCCGCCCGCTTGCGCGCGAAAGCCAGAAACATCGGCTGATTCACCAGGAAATTGAACAGCATGTGCATGGCATCGCCATCGCCGAAGTATTGCTCGATCACATCGTTGGCGACGTTGGCCTCGGCAAGCAGGATGCCGTTGCCTGTCCGCCACGCGACCAGGTCGTGCATGTCGCGCAAGAAGCCATACATGGCCTCGCCTTGCGGGCTGCGGCGGTCGGTCAGCTCGATGAGAAACGGCGCGGCGTCGATTCGAAAACCGGAGACGCCCAGGCGCAACCAGAACCCCATGACGCGCAGGATTTCCTGCCGCACCGCCGGATTGGCGATGTTGAGATCGGGTTGGTGCTGAAAGAAGCGATGGAAATAGTAGGCGCCGGCCTGTTTGTTCCAGGTCCAGGTCGTCGCCTGCGAGCCTGGGAAGACCATGCCCTGATCGGCGTGCGCCGGCTTGTCCTCGGACCAGATGTAGAAGTCGCGCAAGGGTGATTGCCGGTCACGGCACGCTTCGACGAACCATGGATGCTGGTCCGAGGTGTGGTTGACGACCAGATCGATGATCAGGCGGATGCCGCGCTCGTCGAGGTGATGCGCGAGCTCGGCAAAGTCACCCATGGTGCCCAATCGCGCGTCGATCGCGTAGTAGTCGATGACGTCATAGCCGTCGTCGCGATTGGGGCTGGGGAAGAACGGCTGCAGCCAGAGGCAGTCGACGCCGAGATGCTGCAGATGGCCAAGGCGCTGGATCAGCCCCTGGAAATCGCCGATGCCATCGCCGTTCGAATCCATGAAGGTTTCGACATCGAGGCTATAGATAATCGTGTTCTTGTGCCACATGGCACGTCAACAGTGCCCATGGGCCAAGCGTTCACGGATGCTCGCCACCCCCTAACTGAACCACAAGCAGCAAGGGTGCCTGTGGTTGTGGGGCTCGGGTAAGTAGCTCTGCCCCTCTGCCGATCGTGATACTACCTTGCGACCGGATGGAGTCGGCCTCAACTACTGGGCTGACAGCGACGGCGCAAAATGATCGTCGCGGGAGGGGAAATGGCATTTGCGTCGATCGGCGATCTGGCCATCCATTACGACGTGCGGGGGGCGGTGGGAGCACCGATTCTGCTGCTCATCCATTCGCTGGGCACCAGCACGCATCTGTGGGACCCGCTATTGCCGGAGCTGGCGGCCCGCTTTCGCGTGGTACGGTTCGATTTGCGCGGCCACGGATTGACGGCGGGTGGCATCGACCCGACAGCACCGTCGACCACGATCGAACAGCTCGCCGAGGATGTGCTGGGCCTGATGGATGCGCTGACCATCGACCAGGCGATGGTGTGTGGCGTGTCGATCGGCGGCATGGTGGCATTGCGTCTGGCCGCGACAGCCCCCGAGCGCGTCGCGCGCTTGATCCTCTGCAATACCAGCTATCGCATCGGCACACCCCGTCAGTGGGATGAGCGCATCGAGGCGGTGAGCCGCAGCGGGCTGGCCGCGATCGCCGAGATGGTGGTGGGCCGATGGGTGACTCCCCGCTTCCTTGCCGAGCGCCCCGCGGAAACAGCGGGGCTGCGTACGATGCTGCTGCGCACGCCAAACGCGGGCTACATCGCCGGTTGCCGTGCCCTGCGCGACGCGTCGATCGAGGCCGATGCCGTGACGGTGCGCTGCCCGACGCTGATCATCGTTGGCGACCAGGACGCCTCGACCCCGCCGGCTACCGCCGAAGCCTTGGCCACGTTGATCCCGGCGGCGCGGCTGGCGGTGCTGCCCGGCGCGGCGCACCTTCCCGTGGTGGAACGGCCGAAGGCCGTGGCCGAATTGGTTCTCGCCGAAGCCGCCGGCCAGGACATGGCGGGTGGCTACGCCAAAGGCCTCGCCGTGCGCAAATCGGTGCTGGGGGCGGCGCACGTCGACCGAGCCCTGTCCGGTGCGACATCGTTCGACAGCGACTTCCAGACCTTCATCACCGAAAGCGTCTGGGGCGCCGTGTGGACACGGCCCGGTCTCGACCGCCGCATGCGCAGCCTGCTCACCCTGGCGCTGCTGGCGGCGCTCGGCCATCATGAGGAGTTCCGGCTGCACGTCCGCGCCACGGCGCATACCGGGGTGACGGCCGAGGAGGTACGCGAGGTGCTGCTGCACCTGGCGCCCTATGCCGGGGTGCCGGCGGCCAACACCGCCTTTTGCCTGGCGCGCGACGTGTTCGAGGAGATGGAACGGGAGTCGCTGCGATGAGCGTGCATCCTCTGCCCACCGGCAGCCAGCCGCCGTACCTTTACCCCGGTTATGCCAGTACCTGCACACGCGCCCCGCAGCAGCCGCTGCGGCCGCTGCCGTCCGGCACGGAAGCGACAGGGCCGGTGCTGGCTGGCGATCTGGTGCGCCCCGGCGACTCCGACTTGACCACGCAGATGGGCACCCAGGCCATGGGCGAGCGCATCATCGTCGCCGGCCGCGTCCTGGACGAAGACGGCCGCCCGGTCCGCCATACCCTGGTCGAGATCTGGCAGGCCAACGCCGCCGGCCGCTATCCCCATCCCAAGGACCAGCACGACGCGCCGCTGGCCCAGGACTTCTCGGGCTGGGGCCGCGCCGTCACCGATGCCGACGGCTGGTACCGCTTCGTCACCATCCGCCCCGGCGCTTATCCGTGGCGCAACCATCCCAACGCATGGCGGCCGGCGCATATCCATTTCTCGGTGATCGGCCCCAGTTTCGCCAGCCGGCTGGTGACGCAGATGTACTTCCCTGGCGATCCGCTGCTGCCGTTCGATCCAATCTTCAACAGCATTCCTGACGATGCGGCGCGCCAGCGGCTGGTGTCGCGCTTCGACCTTGACCTGACCGAGCCGGAATGGGCCCTGGGCTTCCGCTTCGACATCGTCCTGGGCGGCGGCGCCGCCACGCCGGAGGCGTGAGCATGTCCAACATCCCTACCGCGTCGCAAACGGTCGGCCCGTTCTTCCATCACGGCCTGATCCACGACGACCTCCAGTGCCTCCCGGTGCATGGCGCCGCCAATGCCGAGGTGGCGGTGCGCGGCCGGGTCATCGACGGGTGTGGCGAGCCGGTCACCGATGCCATGCTGGAGTTCTGGCACCCCAGCAGCGGCTTCGCCCGGGTCGCCACCGACGATGCCGGCGCCTATGCCCTGGCGCTGCCGCGGCCAAAGGCCGGCCCGTCCGGGGCCTTGCCGCATTTCGCCGTCGCCGTGTTTGCCCGCGGGCTGCTGCGTCATCTGTATACGCGCTGTTATCTGGCCGGGGAGGCCAAGGCGCCGTCCGATCCCGTGCTCGCCAGCGTGCCGACCGACCGGCGGGCCACGCTGTTGGCGGCGGGCGAGGGCGACGCGGTGCGCTTCGATGTCGTGCTGCAGGGTCCCGGCGAAACCGTCTTCTTCGCGCCGTGATCATGGCGGCCCATCCCGGCAACTCGATGATCATCGGCGACCTCTATGCGACACCGCAGATGCGGGCGGTGTTCGACGACCGGCGGCGGCTGCAATACATGCTCGATGTCGAGGCGGCGCTGGCCCGCGTGCAGGCGCGCCTCGGCCTGATCCCGGCGGAGGCGGCGGCGGCGATCACCGGCGCCGCCCGCGCCGACAGGCTGGACATGGACACCATCCGCCGATCCACCGCCGTCGTCGGCTATCCGGTGGTCGGCCTGACCAAGGCGCTGGCCGCCGCCGCCGGGCGGGAGGCGGGGCGCTGGGTCCACTGGGGCGCGACCACCCAGGATATTCTCGACACCGCCACCATGCTGCAGGTGCGCGAGGCGCTGGCCCTGCTCGATGCCGACCTGGTGCGGACGCTGCGCGGCCTGGCCGCGCTGGCCGACCGCCATCGCGACACGGTGATGGCGGGGCGGACGCATCTGCAGCACGCCCTGCCGATCACCTTCGGCTACAAATGCGCGCTGTGGATGCAGCCCCTGTTGCGCGCCCTGCAAGGGCTGCGGGCCGAGGTGCCGATCCTGCAATTCGGCGGCGCCGTCGGCACGCTGGCGGCACTGGGCGATGCCGGCCCGGCGGCGGTCGATGCGCTGGCGGCCGAGCTGGGGCTGGCGCCGCCGCCCGCGCCATGGCACGTCGACCGTTCGGTGCTGACCGAGCTGGTGTGCCGGCTGGGCGTCCTCTGCGGCGCCCTGGCCAAGATGGCCGCCGACGTCGCCTTGCTGATGCAATCGGAGGTCGCCGAACTGCGCGAGCCGCACCGGCCGGGGCGCGGCGGCTCGAGCACCATGCCGCAGAAGCGCAACCCCATCGCCTGCGAGTACATCATTGCCGCGACGCGCGGCGTGCAGGCGCTGGCGCCGCTGATGCTCGGCGCCATGATCCAGGACCACGAGCGCAGCACCGGGCCGTGGCAAAGCGAGGCGCTGGCACTGCCGCAAGCCTTCCTGCTGACCGCCGCAGCGCTGAGCCATGCGGCAACCCTGGCCGAGGGGCTGGAGGTCGATGGCGCGCGAATGGCCGCCAATCTGGCGGAAGGCGGCGGGCTGATCATGGCCGAGGCGGCGATGATGCTGCTGGCCGCGCGGCTGGGCCGGGATGCCGCCCACCATCATGTGCAAGAGGCCTGTGATCGCGCCCTGGCGACCGGGCGGCCACTGCGCGAGGCGCTGCTGGACGATGCCGCCGTGATTGCGGTGTGCACCCCGGCCGAGCTGGCGGCGCGCCTCGAGCCCGCCGCCCATCTCGGCCAGGCCGGCGCCATCGTCGACGCCACGGTAGCCCGATGCGCGCGCCTGTGCACCGCGCCTAACGCCTAGCGCATCACCCCCGGCAGCCACAAGGTAAGCTCCGGCGACAGCAGCAGGATGCCGAGCACCAGCAGCTCCAGCAGGATGAACGGGACGGCGGCGCGGTACACGTGCTGCAGGTTGAGATGCTTGGGCATCACCCCCTGCATCACGAACAGCAGCAGCCCGAACGGCGGTGTGATCAGCCCCAGCTCCATCGAGATCAACATCAACACGCCCAGCCACAGCGGGTCGATGCCGGCACTCTGGGCCAGCGGCATGAAGAACGGCAGGGTCAGCATGATCATGCTGACCTGATCGACGACGCAGCCGAGGATCAGCAGCACCAGCACCATGCCTGCCGCCAGCAGCAGCGGCGAACTGCCCAGCGCCCCCACCATCTGCACCAGGCCGTTGGTGGCGCCGGAGAAGGCCAGGATCTGCGAGAAGGTCACCGAGGCGGCGATGACGAACAGGATCATCACCGACAGCTTGGCTGTCTCGATGAGGGAGCGGCTTAATGCGACGCGGTCAAGCGAACGATAGGCGGCGGCGGCGATTAGTGAGCCCAGCGACCCCAGCGCTGCCGCCTCGGTCGGTGTCGCCCAGCCCAGAATCATGCTGCCGATGACCAGGAAGACGATGCCGCCCAGCGGCAGCACGTCGGTGACGAACGGCCGCCAGCGCTCCCAGCCGCTATAGCTTGGGCCATCCTCATCGCTCGGCGCGATGGTCGGGTTGATGGCGCAGCGCCCGATGATATAGGCGCCGAAGGCGGTGGCCATCATCACCCCCGGCACGATGCCGCCGATCAGCAACTGCGAGATGGAGATGCCGGCCAGGCTGCCCAGCAGCACCGCAAGGGCCGACGGCGGGATCAGCATGGCGATGCCGCCCACCGCCATGATCGGGCCGATGGCGATCGACGGGTGATAGCCGCGCCGCAGCATCTCGGGCAGCAGGCTGCTGCCCAGCAGGGCGGTGTTGGCGATGGTCGAACCCGACAGCGCCGAGAAGATGGTGCCGCCGACCACCGAGACGATGGACAGGCGGCCGGGCACGCGCTTGATCAGGCGCTCGATGGCGCTGATTGCCTTGAACGCGATGCCGGTATGGAACAACACCTCGCCCATCAGGATGAACAGGGGGATGGGTACGAGGGCGAAGTTGGCCACCGCATCCACCGAATTGCGCACCATCTGCATCAGCCCGGCCTCGCCACCGAGGAAGATGGCGGCGCCGACGATGTTGACGGCGAAGAAAGTGAAGGCAATAGGCAGGCCGGCGACCCCGAACAGGGCCAGCAGCCCCAGCAGCAAGCCTAGACTGGCACCCCAGCTCATGCCTCACTCCCGGCGCCGGAGCGGAATGGCCGCGACAGACGCAGCACGAATTCGATGATCAGCAGCGCCGCCGACACCGGCACAACCGACATGATCCACCACTCCTTCAGCACCAGCATCTTGATGATCATCGTGCCGGCCTGGATACCGTCTCGCACCGCCGCCAGCCCGTACCAGAACATCACGCCGCACACGGCCAGGCCCAGCAGGTCGCACAATAATTCGAGGACGGTGCGAGCCCGCGGGGGCAGTGTCGTGCAGACCAAATCCATGCGGATGTGGCCGCCAAGGCGCAGCAGCCACGGCGCCCCCAGGAATGCCGCTGCATAGAGCAGATACTCGGAAACCTCGGTGGCCCAGGCCAGATTGCCCAGGCCGAGGTTGCGGCCGACGACGTCGGCGCTGATCAGCAGCGTCAGCACGGCGAAGATCACGCCGACGCCGATGCCGATCAGGCCGAGCAGCCGACCAAACCACAGGTCAAAATGCGCCATTCGCGATCAGCGGGCCAGCACGGCCTTGAGCTTCGGCCCATAGTCCGGGCTTTGCTTGATCAGGGAGGCCCAGCCCAGCTCCTTGGAACGCTGCACCCAGATCTTGGCCTGATCATCGCTGAGCGTAATGGTCTTGATGCCGGCCTCGGCCTGGCGCTTCGCCTCGTCCTGCCCAGCCTCGGGCAGCTTGGTGGTCATCTCTTCCATCATGGCGGCGGCGTTCGCAAGGATGCTGCGCTCCTTGTCCGACAGCTTCTTCCAGGTGTCGAGGTTGACCAGCACGTTGACGTCGACGCGGTAGAAGCCGGGGTCGACACGGTACTTGGTGCGCTCCTGCCAACCCAGGTCGAAGATGCCGGTGATCGGCCAGCCGTAGCCGTCGACGACGCCGCGCTCGAGCGCGGTGTAGACCTCGCCCGGCGCGGTCTGCATCACCGTGGCACCCAGGCCTGCGAAGAAGTCGCGGTAGATCGGGGTGACGCGGATGCGCAGGCCGGTGAGATCGGCCTTGTCGATCGGCTTGTTCAGGTAGAGGTGGAACGGCAGGTTGTCGATCGAGCGGCCCAGATACCAGGCGTTGAGCTTCTCGTTGTGGATCTTGTTGATCAGCTCCCAGGCGCCGTTCTTGCGCTGTTCGGTGATCGGCATCTCGGCCAGCTTGAGGGCGTCGGCCTCGGGCATCAGCTTGGAGTAGAAGGCGCCGGTGACGTTGGCGACGTCGACGACGCCGCCGCGCACGGCATTGGCCACTTCGAACGGCGGAATCGCCTTGGGGCCGCCGATGTAGTTGATCTGGATGACGCCCTTGCCGTCGGCATTCACCTTCTCGATGAACTTCTCGAAGGTGAAGGACTGGAAGCTGCCTTCGGTGAAGGCGCTGACCGCCTTCAGCACCCGCTCCTCGGCCTGGGCGGCGCCGGCGGCGAGCATGGCGATGGCGGCGGCGAGCGTCGCTGCTGTCTTCTTGGACATGGTGTCTCCTCCCTGGACCGCCGCCGCTGCGGGCGGGCAGTGCAACGTTTATCACGCCGATTGTTGCCACCATCATCAGTCGGCCGCTTCGGGGAGGTCAAGCGGAAACACGGCGGCGAAACGCCCTATCCGTCGGGCTCCTGCGGCAGCTCCGGCGGCAGTTCGTCGGGCTCGACGAAGCGGGCATGAAAGCAGCGCTGGCACCAGGCCACCCACTTGTCGCCGTCGGGCAGGATTAATTGAGTGGTCTCCCGCATGCAGAACGGGCAGCCCAGACTTTCCTCGCGGTGCATATGGCCTCGCGCGCTGTGTGCCGATGAACACCGGTGGGCGTGGCGGGGTTCCGGAAGATGAATCTTTTGCCGCGGTGCTGCGGCCCGCGCAGGCTGTGCGGCCGCGCGCGTTTTCGCTACAACGGCATCTGGTAGTGAAAAGGGAGGCCCATGACCGTCATCGCCGTCATCGCCGTTATCGCCGCCGCCGTCATCGTCGGACTCCTCGCCCAGGCGTGGAAGCGCCGGGCGGGCCTGTTGTGGGGGTTTCTCACGCTCGTCGTCGAAATGGTGGTGTTCATGGCCCTCGTCGCCGCCGCCGTCTTCCGCTCGCCGGATTTCCTCCAGACCGAGGGCGGGTATGCCCCCCTGATCCTGGTGGCGGCGGGCGTGGGCGGCGCCGTGATGCTGTTGGTGGTGGTCCTGCTGCGGCGCAGGGGATGATTCTGAGCGGCTGATGGCCTCGGTTCCTTGAGGCGCTTGCAAGCCGACTGTGAATTGGTGCGCCGTCTCGGGACAGTGGTGATACGAAGACAGGATAGTTTCATGAATCCTGAAGTTCTCGCGCGTCTCCTCTTCGAAACTGCACCACATCCGGAAAGAGTGGACGCGGAGTCGCCGATCCTCGACGAGGAACGGTGGTCCAGCCCGATCTCGATCCCGAGCGCTTGGTTTCATCGACGAGACCGGCGCCTCGACCAAGATGGCGCTGCCGCGCTCCGGTGCCGCACGGACACTGGAAGACTAGAACACCGCCTCGCGGCAGCTGCCCCCTGCGAGGTTCCACTTTGGTCCGTTTGGGACTATATGGGAGCGGGTGCTCGATAGGAGGCGGCCAAGGCGGTCAATGTGAAGCTTTCGGAAACGCTGGTCGAACAGGCCCGCGTGCATGGACAGGTGCAGCACCGCTCCGTGCCGAAGCAGATCGAATACTGGTCGCAGATCGGCAAGATCGCGGAGGAGAATCCCGATCTGCCCTTCGCGCTGATCCGTGACATTCTCATCGCGCGGCAGGAGACGGCGACGGAGGAGTACCGTTTCGGCTGATGCGGATTCTCGTCTCCCCCACCTTCTTTCGGGCAGCCAAGAAACTCCGTCGCGAGCAGAAGCGCGATCTGGACGGCGCCGTCCGGACGATTGCCGAGAACCCGATGCTCGGCTAGGTCAAGGTCGGCGATCTCGCGGGCGTTCAGGTGTTCAAGTTCCGCATGACAAAGCAGCCGTGTCTACTCGCCTACTCACAGGTTGACGGTGATACGATAGAGTTGCTGGCTCTGGGTTCGCATGAGAACTTCTATCGCGACCTCAAGCGCTGACCTTCTCGGGTTGTCGGCGAGTGCAGCCCGAACAGCGGGAACGCCAGCAAGGGAAGGCAATTCCACTTGATGGTATCCCACCCTAGAAGATCGGCCCGTTGAAGTCGGACGGCGCCGGGCTGACTTCGCGCGGCCCGTTCGGCGTCAGTTGCATCACCGCCAGCCCACGCTGGTTGGTGCCGTCGGGCAGCAGGCGGAAGATGCCGTCGACGCCGGCGAAGCCGCCGGGCTGGGTCAGGGTGGCCGGGGTGAAATCGGGCGTGGGGCGCCGCGCCAGAACCGCCGCCACCGCCGTCGCGTCGTAGGCCAGGCTGGCGATGGCCGGCGGCCGTGTGCCGAAGGCGCGCTGGTAGCTCTGCATGAAATCCTCATGCGCGGCCTGCGGCGGCGCCGGATACCAGGCGCCGGCCACCGCCGGTTCGCCGGCCAGCGTCGCACCGTCGGCCCACAGCATGGTGCCAAGCAACTGCACCCGCGCCGGGTCCACGCCCTGCGCCGTCAGTGCTGCCGCCACCTTGCGCACGCGCGCCGGCGAATCCGGCAGCAGCAGCGCCTCGAAGGCGCCGGGGCCGCCGGCGGTCAGGCGCTCGGCGGCGGCCGAGAAATCGTCGGCGCGCGGGTCGTAGAACTCGGCCCGCGTCACCATCGCGCCGCTGCCGGTGACCACCGCCTGGTAGGCATTGGCCATGGTGCGGCCGTAGTCGTTGTCGGGCGCCAGCACGGCGAAGCGGCTGATGCCATGGGCGCGGGCATGGCCGACCACCCGCGCCACCTGCGAGCGCGGCAGGAAGCCCAGCACGAAGACGCCGTTGCCGGCGGCGCTGCGGTCGGTGGTGAACGACACCATTGGGGTGCCCGCCTGCACGGCCAAGGGCGCGGCCGCCTTGACGTCGGCCGAGAACAGGGGGCCGAGGAGGATGTCGGCACCCTGTGCCGTCGCCGACTCCGCCGCCTTCACCGCCCCCTCCGGCGTTCCCTTGGTGTCGAAAGGCTGGATCGAGAAGGCGTCGCCGCCCACTTCGAACAGCGCCAATTGCGCGGCATTGAACAAGGACTGCCCCACCGCGCCGGCCTGGCCGGTCATCGGCACCAACAATGCCGCCTTCATTCCGCGCCGCATCGGCAGCGGTTCCTGCACCACGGGAGTCGGCGGTGTCGCGGTCACCGGCGGCGGCTCGGCCGGCTTGGTCGGCTGCTGCGAAACTGGTATCTGTGCACAGGCACCGATCAGCAGCAGCGCCACGGGCCAGGACGTCTTGCGAAAGATGCGAAGAACGGCGCGCAATAAAAGGCCTCCCCCATGCCGAACCCGAGGAAGCAAGACACTAACGACGCCGCCACCGGAAGTAAACCGGCGCCGGGCCTTTATCTCGTCGCCACGCCGATCGGCAATGCCGGGGATATTACCCTGCGCGCCCTCGACACCTTGCGGGCCGCCGATGTCGTCGCCTGCGAGGACACCCGCGTCACCGGCAAGCTGCTGGCGCTGTTCGGCATCAAGGCGCCGTTGACCGCCTATCACGAGCACAATGCCGAGCGGGCGCGACCGGCGCTGCTGGCCCGCTTGCACCGTGGCGAGATCGTCGCCCTGGTTTCGGATGCCGGAATGCCGCTGGTGTCCGACCCCGGCTACCGCTTGGTACGCGCATGCATCGCCGAAGCGCTGCCGGTCACCACCGTTCCCGGGCCATCGGCGGCCTTGGCGGCGCTGGCGCTGTCGGGCCTGCCCTGCGACCGCTTCCTGTTCGCCGGCTTCCTGCCGAACAGATCGTCGGCACGGCGCACCGCCCTGCAGGAATTGGCGGCGGTCCCGGCCAGTCTGATCTTCTTCGAATCGCCGCGGCGCGTGCATGAAAGCCTGGCGGACATGCTGGCCGTGCTGGGCGCGCGCGACGCCGCCGTCGCCCGCGAGCTCACCAAGTTCTACGAAGAGGTGCGCCGCGGCCCGCTGGCCGAGCTGGTGGCCCACTACGCCGAGGAGGGGCCGCCGAAAGGTGAGGTGGTGATCGTCGTCGGCCCGCCGCAAGCGGCCGAGACCGCGCAGGCCGATGTCGACGCGCTGCTGCGCGACGAACTCGCCCACGCCTCGTTGCGCGACGCGGTGGCGGCGGTGGTGGCCATGACGGGACTGCCCAAGCGCGAGGTCTACCAGCGCGCCGTGGCGCTGAGCAAGGACGCCGGGTGAACGCGCGCCAGGCCGCCCTGCGCCGCGGCCGCTGGGCCGAGATCCTGGCGGTGTGGCACTTGCGGCTGCGCGGCTGGCGCATCGTCGCGCGCGGCTTCGTCACCGGCCGCGGTTCGGGCGCCGGCGAGGTCGACATCATCGCCCGGCGCGGCGCCGTCCTGGCCTTCGTCGAGGTCAAGGCGCGCGCCGATGTCGACGCCGCCGCCGCCGCCCTGCGCCTGGCGCAGCAGCGTCGCATCCTGCGTGCCGCCGAGGCGTTCCTGGCGCGGCGCCCGGATCTGGCCCGGCTGTCGCCACGCTTCGATGTCGTTCTCGTCGCCCCGGGGCGCCTGCCGCGACACTTTATCGACGCTTGGCGGGCCGGCGGCTAGGCGGCTAGACTGCCGCCGGCGCAACATACCCGAAAGGATAGCCGTGACGCTCCTCCGAGCCCTGCGATTGGGCGGTGTTCTGACCGCCGTCCTGTTCCCTGCGGCCGCCTGCGTGCCGATGATGGCCGCCGGCGGCGCCACCAGCGTCGGAACCGCCGCCGCCGAGGAGCGCGGATTCACCGGCGCGGTCAGCGACGCCAAGATCGCCGCGACGATCAACCACCTGTGGTTCCAGCACGACCACATCATGTTCGGCAAGCTCAACCTGGAGGTGCACGAGGGACGGGTGCTGCTCACCGGCGTCGTGCAGAAGCCCGAGCACCGGGTCGACGCGGTGCGCCTGGCCTGGCAGGCGGCCGGCGTGCGCGAGCTGCTCAACGAGATTCAGGTCAGCGACAGCGCCGGCATCGTCGATATCGGCCGCGACATCTGGATCGCCAACGAACTGCGTGCGCGCTTGATGTTCGACAAGACCGTGCGCAACATCAACTTCTCGGTCGAGGTGGTCAACGGCATCATCTACGTGATGGGGGTGGCCCACAACCAGCAGGAGATGGACCGCGTCATCGCCCATGCCCGCGACATCGAGCATGTGCGCCGGGTGGTGAATTACATCCTGCTGCAGGACGACCCGCGGCGCCAGCCGCAAGCATGAGAACGGCCGCACCGCGGCCCAATGACGGGTAGGAAAGAAAAGCGATGAGCCTCACGGTCGCCATCCAGATGGACCCCATCGCGGGCATCGACATCGACGCCGACAGCACCTTCGCCCTGGCGCTGGAGGCGCAGCGGCGCGGCCACACGCTCTACCACTACCTGCCCGAGGCGCTGACCTTCCGCGACCGCAGCGTCCGCGCCCTGGCGCGGCCGCTCGCCGTGCGGCGCGAGAAGGGCCGCCACGCCGATCTCGGCGAGGCGCGCATGGTCGATCTGGCCGAGATGGACGTGGTGCTGATGCGCCAGGACCCGCCCTTCGACATGGCCTATATCACCGCCACCCATCTGCTCGAGCATATCCATCCCCAAACCCTGGTGGTCAACGATCCCTTCCACGTGCGCAACGCGCCCGAGAAGCTGATGGTGACGCATTTCGACAATGTCATGCCGCCGACGCTGATCAGCTCGGATCGCCGCCAGATCGTCGAGTTCCGCGCCGAGCACGGCGAGATCATTCTCAAGCCGCTGTTCGGCAACGGCGGCGCCGGCGTCTTCCGCATCGGCCCCGACGACGAGAACCTCAACGCCCTGCTCGAGATGTTCACCCAGCTCTATCGCGAGCCGGTCATCGTGCAGCGCTATTTGCCCGAGGTGCGCCGGGGCGACAAGCGCATCATTCTCATCGACGGCGAGCCGGCCGGCGCCGTCAACCGCGTGCCGCAGAAGGGCGAGGCGCGCTCCAACCTGCATGTCGGCGGCCGCGCCGAGAAGGCGGTGCTGACCGACCGCGACCGCGAGATCTGCGCCACCATCGGCCCGGTGTTGCGCCAGCGCGGCCTGATCTTCGTCGGCATCGACGTCATCGGCGACTACCTCACCGAGATCAACGTCACCTCGCCCACCGGCATCCAGGAGATCGACCGCTTCGACGGCGTCTGCCTGGAAGCCGACATCTGGGACGCCATCGAGCGCCGGCGGGCGGGGTAAGGGCGGCGGGCGCCCGTCAGGCGATCTTGGTCTGCGGAACGAGCACCTTCCCCAGCGCGCGAAAGGCGGCATCCACCTGATCCCAACGCGAGGCATGGTGGAGGTCGAGAAGCCGATAGGCCGCCTTCTGGTCGCCACCCATGGCGCGGGCGAGGTCGGCACGCTTCCAGCCCTTCTCCCGCATGGCACGGTAGAGCAGGACCTTCGTCCATACCTGTGACGGCAGCGTGAGGACCTCCCGGCCCGTGGCCGGCGATGGATCGGGAATGTCCTCGTTGTCATCCATCATAGCCTGCAGCATGGCAAGGGCGGCGCCCAGCAGACGTGAGCGCGCCTCCTCCTTGCTGGCCCCCTCGTCATGGACGCCGGGCATGTCGGGCAGCGAGGCGATGATGGTTTCGCCATCGGTGTCGTATTCGATGGGGTAGAGCATCCTTTGCCTTCTCCGGCCCGCGGGTTCAATCCAATCCGACATCCTTCCGGGAAAGCGTCAAATCCTTGAGGATCTTGTCCACCAGTCGATCGCTCAGTTCGAAGCCTTTGCCGTGGAAGGGAATGCTGGCCTTGCGATCTCGGTAAACAACCACCCTGTGGCCGCCCTTGCCCGTCCTTATATCGCCGCCAAGCCGGGCAATCGCGGCGACGAGGATACGGGGTTTCGTGGGCAAGGGCTCACTCCCTCAGGGCACAATATGGCACATCTGCCACGGACATCCAGCACGCGTCCGAGCGCAACCATAGCATTTACCCATTTGCCGAGACTTGCTACCCTGGGGCGAGCCGCTCGGGGGGCTTCCTCAGAGTGTGCTTTCGCCGGGGAGTTGTCACCATTCCATTCATGGGGAACGCTGATGGGCACATTCTTTAGCGATACGTTTGGGATCGAGCCGGAGATATTAGAGACTTACGGCGCCTTCGACATTTCCGTCGTAAATGATTTGCCATTGTTTATTGACCCATTTTTGCTTTTCCACAGCGAGAAAGAGGAATACCAATCGCTGCACCGGCAGATTATCGACTACCTCGTGTTCTTGCGCGATCGCGCAGCAGCGGGGTCGGTAAGCGACGGCCAAATGCGAAATTGGTACTGTTTCCCCGAGGTAAAGCAGAACTGGCTCGGATTCTCGCTCGTTGGCAACGGCGGTAGCGGTCTAGGGATTAATTTTGCTCGCGAATTGCACCGCAATCTTGGGGCAGTTTTTAGTGATTTCGGTGGCGAGAGCATCACCGAGGGCAGCCATCTGGAGAAGGTCTGCCTCATCGCGGACGGCGTTGGCCGGGACAACATTAGCGACTTCGTAACCAACCTCATTCAAGACTTCTTGTGCCGGTATACTGAGGTATTTGCTCGCGAGCACCTGAATGGCGGCCATGTGCGAGATGTAGCAATAGAACGTGCCGTGTTTAACTATAATACAGAGAGTTGGCAGCGGCGCACGTACCGCCTACCCTGGTACGACGGCGACTTCATTATCCTCACACCCAAAGACATGCTCACTCGTGACGATACCTGGATTAGCCGGGGCGATATGATAGCCGGGTTTGAGCAGATTCCAGCGGCCATACCCGATGCACAGCTGCGGGCGTCTGTGGCCAATTACTTCAATTTGGCGCTTAGCCGCCGCGCCAAGCCCAAGAAGCCGCCTACGGCACAGGAGCGTAATGAGGCGGCGGCCGACACCATCCGAAACTTTCCGATTTTGATAGACTATTACATCAGACTTAAGGAAATGACCGGCGACGATGCCGCCGATGTCAGCGCAGAGAAGGTGCTCCTAACCGAGATGTTCTTTTCGCAGCGCATGCGGGAAATTTTGCAGCCGCAGCTGGAGCAAACCGACTTTTACGAGATCGCGGGCGGCACCTATGCCGAGGCCCACACACGGCTTGCTTACCTCAAGCATGCCATCGAGGACCAAGGCTGCTGGCGCATTTTCTATGACAAGCAGGGCAATCCCGTTGAGCGGGAGAAGGATGTCCAAATCCTTTTCCGCCTAGTGTGGTTCGGGACCCGGTCGGACATTGGTCCGGAAGCCAATGACGGTCGAGGGCCAGTCGATTTTAAGGTATCACGAGGCCGTGACAAGACATTGGTCGAGATGAAGCTCGCCAAGAACAGTAAATTAGAGGCAAATTTGCAAAAGCAGGTTGAGGTTTACCAAACTGCGGCAGATGCAGAGCGTGGCATTAAGGCAATCATCTATTTCAGCTATGCCCAGCTTCAGCGGGTGCGAGCAATCCTTGAGCGGCTAAAGCTAGAAGGCAACCATGACATTGTATTGCTCGATGCTCGCAACGACAACAAGCCTTCAGCGTCGAACGCGTAGTTCGGCGGCGTCGGCAGGTGGCCTTTCAGTAACTCAGTATCGCGGCGCCAGCCCCTATACCCGCCACGGGATGCACGTTAAGGTGGAGAAGCTTTACCTGGGGAC
Source organism: Rhodospirillaceae bacterium (assembly GCA_036675815.1). Taxonomy (GTDB): domain Bacteria; phylum Pseudomonadota; class Alphaproteobacteria; order Rhodospirillales; family Magnetospirillaceae; genus JAKFEE01. The sequence continues at coordinate 29,270 of JAKFEE010000013.1, read as the reverse complement.
CTGATGACCGCGCGCGTCAACACCGTCGCCTTTCAGGGTATCGATGTGCTGCCCATCGACGTGCAGGTGCAGCTGGCCAACGGCCTGCCCGCCTTCACCATCGTCGGCCTGCCCGACAAGGCGGTGGCGGAAAGCCGCGAGCGGGTGCGGGCGGCGCTGTCGGCCCTGGGCCTGGCGCTGCCGCCTAAGCGCATCACCGTCAATCTCGCCCCGGCCGACGTCGTCAAGGAGGGCAGCCATTTCGACCTGCCGCTGGCGGTGGGCGTGCTGGTGGCCATGGGCGTGCTCCCGGGCGAGGAGCTGGCCGGCTACACGGTGCTGGGCGAGCTCGGCCTCGATGGCGGCTTGGCGCCGGTGGCCGGGGTGCTGCCGGCCGCCATTGCCGCCAGCGCCGCCGGGCGCGGCCTGATCTGCCCGGGCGGCCAGGGCGGCGAGGCGGCGTGGGCCGGTGGCGCCGAGGTGCTGGCGCCGCGCTCGCTGGTCGCGCTGATCAACCACTTCAAGGGCTCGCAACTCCTGGGCCGGCCGCGGCCGGAAATGGCGGCCGATGACGAGCGGTCGCTCGACCTGCGCGACGTCAAGGGGCAGGAGACGGCGAAGCGGGCGCTGGAAGTGGCGGCGGCCGGTGCCCACAATCTGCTGATGATCGGCCCGCCCGGCTCGGGCAAGTCGATGCTGGCGGCGCGGCTGCCGGGGCTGCTGCCGCCGCTGTCGGCGGCCGAGGCGCTGGAGGTCAGCATGATCCACAGCGTCGCCGGCAGGCTCGACCAAGGCCGCCTGCTGCGGCGCCGGCCCTATCGCGATCCGCATCATTCGGCCTCGGTGGCGTCGCTGGTCGGCGGCGGGGTGCGGGCGCGGCCGGGCGAGGTATCGCTGGCCCACAACGGCGTGCTGTTCCTCGACGAATTGCCGGAATTCGCCCGCCAGGCGCTGGAGGCCCTGCGCCAACCGCTGGAGAGCGGGCGCGTGTCGGTGGCGCGCGCCAATGCCCATGTCACCTATCCGGCACGGGTGCAGCTGGTAGCGGCGATGAATCCCTGCCGCTGCGGCCATCTCGGCGACCCGGCACTGGCCTGCAGCAAGGCGCCGCGCTGCGCCGCCGAATATCAGTCGAAGATCTCCGGACCGCTGTTCGACCGCATCGACCTGCATGTCGAGGTGGCGGCGGTCAATCCCGCCGACCTGTCGCTGCCGCCGCCCGCCGAAGATTCGCCCGTGGTGGCGGCACGCGTCGCCGCAGCGCGCGAGCGCCAAGCCGAACGCTACGAGGGCCTCCGCATCCGCACCAATGCCGAGGCCGACGGCGACGTGCTGGAAAACGCGGCGGCGCCGGACGCCGACGGCCGCCGCCTGCTCACCGAGGCGGCCGAGCGCATGCGCCTGTCGGCGCGCGGCTATCACCGGGTGCTGCGCGTCGCCCGCACCCTGGCTGATCTGGACGGTTCGGAAGGGGTGCGGCGCATCCACATCGCCGAGGCGCTGAGCTACCGCCGCATCATGCCGGGGCGCGGCCTGTAGCCGGCCTCAGTCGCGCGGCACCATGCGGCCCAGGCGTTTGCCGGCGAAGATGTGGACGTGCAGGTGAAACACTTCCTGGTGGCCGTTGGTGCCGGTGTTGGCCAGCCAGCGATAGCCCTCGTCGGCGACGCCGATCTGGCGCGCCACCTTGCCGACGGCGCGCAGGAAGCCCGCGATCTCGGCGTCGGTGGCCTGTTCGTGGAAGTCGTCGAGCGACACGTAAGGCCCCTTGGGGATGACCAGCACATGCACCGGCGCCTGCGGGTTGATGTCGTGGAAGGCGAGCGCCCAGTCGTCCTCGTAGACCTTCTTGCACGGGATCTCGCCGCGCAGGATCTTGGCGAACACGTTGTTGGGATCGTAGGCCATCGTTCCTCCTCCTCCTCGTGAGTCCGTCCCATCAACCGTCATGCCCGCGAAAGCGGGCATCCATTCCGGAAGCCTCAGATTTTCTGACGTGGCGCCGTGGCACAACTCCCCGGCCCTTGGAATGGACTCCCGCTTTCGCGGGAGTGACGAGGAAGATGCTGCGACGGCGGCGCGCTCAACCCTTCCGGCCCTTCTTTTCCTCGATGCCGCTGGTGCCCTTGCGCTTCTCCAGCTCGGCCCACACCGCCTCCGGCGATACGCCGGCCTCGGCCCACAGCACCAGCAGGTGATAGAGCAGGTCGGCGCTTTCCGCGACCAGCTTGTCGGGGCCCTGGCTCATGGCGGCAATCACCGTCTCGACCGCCTCCTCGCCCACCTTCTGCGCGATCTTGCCGCGGCCCTTGGCGAACAGCCTGGCTGTGTACGAGGTCTCGGGGTCGGCGCCCTTGCGGCCGGCGACTACGGCGAACAATTCGTCGATGGCGTGATTCATGCGGCCTCCGCGACCGGGCGCACCGGGATGCCGGCCTTGGCCATGTGGGCCTTGGCCTCGGCGATGGAATAGGTGCCGAAATGGAAGATCGAGGCGGCCAGCACCGCCGCGGCGTGGCCTTCGGTCACACCCTCGACCAAGTGGTCGAGGGTGCCGACGCCGCCCGAGGCGATGACCGGCACGCTGACGGCATCGGCGACGGCGCGGGTCAGCGGCAGATTGAAGCCCTGCCTGGTGCCGTCGCGATCCATCGAGGTCAGCAGGATTTCGCCGGCGCCGTATTCAACCATGCGCCGCGCCCATGCGACCGCGTCGATGCCGGTGGCGTTGCGGCCGCCATGGGTGAAGATCTCGAACTTGCCGGGGCCTACCGACTTGGCGTCGATGGCGACGACGATGCACTGGCTGCCGAACTTCTCGGCGGCCTCGCGTACGAATTCGGGGCGCGTCACCGCCGCGGTGTTGATCGACACCTTGTCGGCGCCGGCCAACAGCAGCTTGCGGATGTCGTCGTTGGTGCGCACGCCGCCGCCGACGGTCAGCGGCATGAAGCACTGCTCGGCGGTGCGGCTGACGACGTCGTAGATGGTGTCGCGGTTCTCGCTCGAGGCGGTGATGTCGAGGAAGGTCAGCTCGTCGGCCCCGGCCTTGTCGTAGATCTTGGCCTGCTCGACGGGATCGCCGGCGTCGACGAGGTCGACGAAGTTGACGCCCTTGACCACGCGGCCGTCCTTGACGTCGAGGCAGGGGATGATGCGCACCTTGAGCATTCGATTCAGTCCCGCAGCACGGCCAGCGCCGCCTTGAGCTCGATGCGGCCGTCATAGATGGCGCGGCCCGAGATGACCCCGGCGATGCCCGATCCCGCCACCGCCTTGAGGGCGCGCAGGTCGTCGAGCGAGGCGACGCCGCCCGAAGCGATGACCGGCGTCGTGAGCGCGCGCGCCAGCTCGGCGGTGGCGGTGACGTTGGGGCCGGCCAGCACGCCGTCGCGGTCGATGTCGGTGTAGATGATGGCGGAAACGCCGGCGTCCTCGAACTTCAGCGCCAGGTCGCGGGCGGTGATGTCGGCGGTCTCGGCCCAGCCCTCGACGGCGACGCGGCCCGCCCGGGCGTCGATGCCGACGGCGATGCGGCCGGGATGGCGCTGGCACGCCTCCCTGACCAGTGCCGGGTCGCGCAGGGCGACGGTGCCGAGGATGACGCGGCGCACGCCCTTGCCCAGCCACATGTCGATGGTCGCCATGTCGCGGATGCCGCCGCCCAACTGCACCGGCACCTTGATCGCCTTCAGGATCGCCTCGACGGCGGCGGCATTGACCGGCCGGCCGGCGAAGGCGCCGTTGAGATCGACGACGTGGATCCACTCGCAGCCGGCCTCGGCGAAGGCGCGGGCCTGGGTGCCGGGGTCGGTGTTGAACACCGTCGCCTGCTCCATGTCGCCCAGCTTCAGTCGAACGCAGGCGCCGTCCTTGAGGTCGATGGCGGGGAAGAGAATCATCTTGTTACGTCCTAACCACAGAGACACAGAGGCACAGAGAGCGCCGAGGGAATCGGCTCGTCTCCGTGCCGTCTCTGTGTCTCTGTGCCTCCGTGGTTCATCTTCTATTCGGGCCGCCACGTCAGGAAATTGGTGATCACCCGCAGGCCGGTGGTCTGGCTCTTTTCCGGGTGGAACTGGGTGCCGGCGACGTTGTCGCGGCACACCACGGCGTTGATGACGCCGCCGTATTCCACCGTCGCCAGCACGTGCTCCGGATCGGCCGGCACGAAGCGGTAGCTGTGCACGAAATAGGCATGGGCGCCGTCGCCCAGCCCGTCGAGCAGCGGATGCGTGCGCCGCACCTTCAGCTCGTTCCAGCCCATATGCGGGATCTTCAGCGCCGGATCGGCCGGCGTCATCTCGACGACCTCGCCGGGAATCCAGTCGAGGCCATCATGCGTGCCGTGCTCGCGCCCCACGGTGGCCAGCAACTGCATGCCGACGCAGATGCCGAGGAACGGCCGCCCGGCCTCGAGCACGCGCTCACCCATGGCCTCGACCATACCGGGCAGGGCGTCCAGGCCGGCCTTGCAATCGCCGAAGGCGCCGACACCGGGCAATACGATGCGCTCGGCGGCGCGCACGACATCGGGGTCGGCGGTGACGACGACCTCTGTGGCAAGGCCGGCTTCGGCGACGGCGCGCTCGAACGCCTTGGCCGCCGACCTGAGATTGCCCGAGCCGTAATCGATGATGGCGACGCGACTCATGCTACAGCGATCCGCCGAGCACACCCTTGGTCGAGGGCACGGCATCGCCCTTGCGCGGGTCCAGCTCCACCGCCTGGCGCAGGGCGCGGGCCAGCGCCTTGAAGCACGACTCGACGATGTGGTGGTTGTTCTCGCCGTACAGGCACTCGACATGCAGCGTCGCCCCCGCGGCCTGGGCGAAGGCCTGGAACCACTCCTTGAACAGCTCGGTGTCGATCTCGCCCAGCTTGTCGCGGCTGAACGCCACCTTCCACACCAGATAGGGCCGGTTCGACAGGTCGATGGCGCAGCGGGTCAGGGTCTCGTCCATCGGCACATAGGCCGCGCCGTAGCGCTGGATGCCCTTTCGGGCGCCCAGGGCCTGACTGACCGCCTGGCCGATGGCGATGCCGGTGTCCTCGACGGTGTGGTGGGCGTCGATGTGCAGGTCGCCCTTGGCCGTCAGCCGCAGGTCGATCAGGCTGTGGCGCGACAACTGCTCCAGCATGTGGTCGAGGAAGCCGACGCCGGTCTTGACGTCATACGCACCGGTGCCGTCCAGATCCATGTCCAGACGGATCTCGGTCTCGTTGGTTACTCGCTCCACCGCCGCCTTGCGCATGGATTTCGCTCCGCTTTTTCCGATCGTCGGAATGTGCGGGAGTTGTAACAGGAATGGCTAGGCGAAACCAGCGCCTGTCGCCACCAAGGCACGCTATTCGAAGAACTCCTCGTCGATCTTCTTGAGGTGGATGATCTCCTCGACCCGGCAGCCGACATCATAGCGAATCATCAGCTTGGCGAGTTGGCGTCCGTCGATGAGGACGATGCGTTTACTGAGAAACTCGGCGGTCTCTTTGGCCGAGGAGGAGAAGGCCGAGGTGGTGACGAACAGTCCTTTGGCGGCCTTGAAGCGGTCGAGGGAGCCGAAGAAGTCTCGGATGGCACCGGCGCCGACGATGTTGCCATCGGCGTAACGCTTGGCTTGAATATAGATGCGGTCGAGGCCCAGGGCGTCCTGATCAATCACCCCGTCGACGCCACCGTCGCCGCTCTTGCCAAGGGCGCGTCCGGCTTCGGCGGTCGAGCCTCCGTACCCCATCGCAATCAGTAGTTGAACGATGAGCCTCTCGAAAAATTCCGGAGGCGCCGCGATGACGCGGCCGAGCAGCTCTTGGCCGAGTTCGTCCGCAAGCTGCCCATGCGCCTTACGGATCACCTCGTCAGGCGTCATGCCGGTGCTCTCGATAACTTCCGTTGCCGCGGGGCTGCCGTCGCTCTCGTCGGCACCTTTGCTGGCTTTTAGGAAGGCCAGGAACTCAGGGAAACGCTCAAGGAAGCGGATGCCCATCCGCTCCGGCGGATCGGCTACCACCTTCCGGCCGCGGTCGGTGATGCGGAAATGGGCGCGGCGCGTGAGTTCAAGCAAGCCCGCCTTGCCGAGATAGCTCTTGGCCCAATGGACGCGGTTGGCGAATGTGGTCTGTCTGCCGGATGGCAGCAGCTCCGACCGCTCCCCGGGCGAGAGATGGAACTCTTCGGCCAAAATGTCGATTATGTCAGATATCCTGACCTCACCGCTCTTCGAGGCGCGGAGCAGGGGCAGCATCAGGCTCTGAAAATCGGGGATGGCCATGACAGCTCCGGGTGGGATGGCGCACAATGCTAGTCACCTCCCAGGGTGTCGTCAAAAGGTCGGGTCAACCGCGGGTCGGTGGCAGGCGTGTCGAAGGCTTTGCGAAAAGGGCCGCTCCGCGGTGTGTCGCGGCACCAGTTGCGTCGGGCGCGGCCGTGCTTCATCCTTTATCGCTCGGGAAAACGTCGACGCGAGCCGAAGAATGACCACAACGAAGCCGCGTGTCGGCCTGTTTGTCACCTGCCTGGTCGATCTGTTCCGGCCCAGCGTCGGCTTCGCCGCGGTGAAGTTGCTGGAGGATGCCGGCTGCATCGTCGACGTGCCGCGCGGCCAGACCTGCTGCGGCCAGCCCGCCTACAATTCCGGCGACCGCGCCGACGCCAAGGACATCGCGCGGCGCAATCTCGACCTGCTGGCGCCATATGACTACGTCGTGCTGCCGTCGGGGTCCTGCGCGTCGATGATTCGCCACCACTATCCGGCCCTGTTCGCCGACGACCCCGAACTGGCGGTGCGGGCCGAGCGCATCGCGGCGAAGACCCATGAACTGGTCAGCTTTCTGACGGACGTGCTGAAGGTGGACGGCGTCTCTGGGCGCTACAAGGGCCGCGCAGCCTATCACGACTCCTGCTCGGGCCTGCGCGAACTGGGCATCAAGGAGCAGCCGCGGCGCCTGCTGGCCGGCATCGAAGGCCTCGAAGTGCTCGATCTGGCCCGCCCCGAGGAGTGCTGTGGCTTCGGCGGCACCTTCTGCGTCAAATACCCCGAGATTTCCGACCGCATGGTCACCGACAAGGCCGAGGACGTCATCGCCACCGGCGCCGATACGCTGCTGGCCGGCGACCTCGGTTGTCTGATGAACATCGCCGGCAAGCTCAAGCGCATGGGCAAGTCGATCCGCGTGCGCCACGTCGCCGAGGTGTTGGCCGGCGTGCAAACACCGCCGATCGGCGAGGCGGAGGGCCGCTGACATGCATCCGACCAGCCACGCCTTTCCCGCCAATGCGCGGCGCGCCCTCGGCGACGAGGGCCTGCAGGCGGCCCTGGTCAAGCTCAAGGCCGGCTTTCGAGTCAAACGCGCGGCGGCGGTGGAGCGCCTGCCCGAGTTCGATGCCCTGCGCGACGCGGCGCGTGATCTGAAGGACGAGGTGCTGCGCCATCTCGACTTCTACCTCGAGACTTTCGAGCGCCAGGTGCTGGCCCAGGGCGGCACGGTCCACTGGTGCCGCGACGCCGCCGAGGCGCGCGAGGCGGTGCTGGCAATCTGTACGGCGGCCGGCGCCCGCACCGTCACCAAGGGCAAGTCCATGGTGGCCGAGGAGATCGCCCTCAATCCGTGGCTCGAGGACAATGGCGTCCAGCCGATCGAGACCGATCTCGGCGAATACATCATCCAGTTGCGCGACGAGCCGCCCAGCCACATCATCGCGCCGGCCAGCCACCTCAGCAGAGCCGACGTGGCGCAGGCGTTCGAGAAGCACCACGCCGACCTGCCTAAAGGGCGGCCGCTGGAGCAGCCGCGCGAGTTGCTCGACGAGGCCCGCCACGTGCTGCGCCAGCGCTTCCTCGATGCCGACGTCGGCATCACCGGCGCCAATTTCCTCGTCGCCGAGACCGGCTCGACCATCATCGTCACCAACGAGGGCAACGGCGACCTGACGCAGACCCTGCCGCGCGTCCACATCGTGCTGACCGGCATCGAGAAGGTGGTGCCGACCCTGGAAGACGCCACCCTGATGCTGCGGCTGCTCGCCCGCTCGGCCACCGGCCAGGAGTTCACGTCCTACACCACCTTCTCCACCGGCCCCCGCCGGCCCGACGACCTCGACGGCCCGCACGAGTTCCACGTCGTCCTGCTCGACAACGGCCGCTCGGCCATGCTGGGCGGCGAGTTCCAGGACATGCTGCGCTGCATCCGCTGCGCCGCCTGCATCAACCACTGCCCGGTGTACGGTGCCGTCGGCGGCCATGCCTATGGCTGGGTGTATCCCGGGCCCATGGGCTCGGTGCTGACCCCGGCGTTGGTCGGCCTGGACGAGGCGCACCATCTGCCCAACGCCTCGACCCTGTGCGGGCGTTGCGAATCGGTCTGCCCGATGCGCATTCCTCTGCCCAAGATGCTGCGCCACTGGCGCGAACGCGAATTCGAGCGCCATCTGCAGCCGTCCCGCAGCAGCCGCGGCCTGAAACTGTGGGCCTGGCTCGCCAGGCGGCCGGCCGCCTATCGCTTGGCTACCGGTGCAGCCATGGGGCTGCTGCGCGCTCTCGGCAAGAAGGAGGGTTCGCTGAAATCGCTGCCCCTTGCCCAAGGCTGGACCGAGGCGCGTGACCTGCCGGCCCCCGAGGGGCGCAGCTTCATGAGCCAATGGGCGTCGGGCAGACGTCGGCTGTGACCATGGCCCCGCTGCAGGGCGATCAGGGCCTCCACGACGCCGTAAGGACGGCCGTGATGGACGGTCTGGTCGAGCTGAAAACCGATGGCCTGCACCTGTACAAGCCTGGCTCGCCGGTCTATGCCGCCTGGGACCACCTGCTGCCGTTGCTCGGCCTGATGCTGGCCAGCCTGGGAGTCTTGCTGGCGGCCGGCTTGGCTTTCGGCCTGGCGACGATGACCGTGGCGATGCTCGCCTACATTTTCGGGATGCGCTGGTGGGTCTGCCGCCAAGTCCATCGACGCGCCCTGGACGTGGCGCTGCGGAATGCCTACAACTGGATCATGCTTTGGAATTATGGCGGCGTCGCCGTGATCCACCGAAGCGGCTTGGAACGACCCTGCATCGCCCCCGATGGCGACTGGCGAGAATTCGCCCAGCGTCTTTCCGGTATACCATCTGCCGAAGACTCGAACGCCCGGGAGCGGCCTGCGTCATGAGCCAAGCGCGCGACGACATTCTCGCCAGTATCCGGCGCCGCAATCACACCGTTGCCGTGGGCGAGCAGGCGGCGCTCGCCCAGCGCCTAGCCCAGCCGCGTCGCCAACCGGCACCGGCGCGCGCCCAGGTGCCCCATGAGCAGCAGGTGGCGCTGTTCGTGGCGATGGCCACGGAAGCGGCGGCAACCGTTGCCGAGGTCGCTTCCGCCACCGGCGTGGCCGACGCCATCACGGCATTTCTCGACGCGCACGGGCTGCCACGGCGTATCCGCCTCGCCCCCGCTCTGGCATCGCGTGAATGGCCGGGGCTGCAGGCCACCAGCGGCGCCGCCGGTGCCCAGGATGCCGTCTCGGTGACGCAAGCCTTCGCCGGGGTGGCCGAGACCGGGACGCTGGTGCTGCTGTCCGGCCCCGACAGCCCGACGACGCTCAATTTCCTGCCGGACACCCACGTCGTCCTGGTCACGGCAGATGACATCACCGGCGTCTACGAGGACGTCTGGGACCGGCTGCGCCGCCGGCCCCAAGGCATGCCGCGCACCATCAACATGGTCACCGGGCCGTCGCGCACCGGCGACATCGAGCAAACCATCCAACTCGGCGCGCATGGCCCGCGCCGCCTGCACATCGTGATTGTCCATGGCCCGCTCGCAACGTGAACGTCGTGTCTCCGCCACCGAGGTAAAGCTGTGGCGGGAGGTGGTGAAGGACGCGGTGCCGCTGCCCGGCCGCGCGGTTTCCGACGGCGATGGTGATGCGCCGGTCACGGTCGAAAGGCCGCCCCTTCCACCGTCTGTGGCGCCGGCGCCGCTGCCGAGCCCCCCATCCGCGTCACGGCCGCAACCGCGGCTGGAGCATGGCCAGACGCCGGGAGTCGATCGCCGCACTGCCGACCGGTTGCGCCGTGGCCTCTTGGAGATCGAGGCGCGGCTCGATCTGCACGGCTTGACCCAGGCGGCGGCGCACGGCGCCCTGAATCGCTTCGTCGCCACTGCCTATGCCGCCGGCCGGCGCTGCGTCCTGGTGATTACTGGAAAGGGGACGCGTGACGGCACCGGCGTCTTGCGCCAGGCGGTGCCGCGCTGGCTGAACGAGGCGCCGCTGCGCGCCGCCATCATCGCCATGGCGCGGGCCCAACCCCGCGACGGCGGCGACGGCGCCTTGTACGTGCTGCTGAAGCGACAGCGGTGACGCCGTTCGGCGACAAGCTGCGCCAGCTTCGCGGCGCCCAGGGCATCACCCTCAAGCGCATGGCGGCGGATCTGCACGTCTCGCCGGCCTATCTGTCGGCACTCGAGCACGGCCAGCGCGGCCGGCCGAGCCCCGGCCTGGTGATGCAGATCTGCGGCTACCTGGGTTTGATCTGGGACGATGCCGAGGACCTGAAGCGTCTCGCCGAACTGTCGCACCCACGCGTCACCATCGATACCTCGGGCCTGTCGCCGGCGGCGACCGAACTGGCCAATCATCTGGCGCAGCGCATCCGTGAGCTGACGCCCGAGCAACTGCAGGCCTTGCTGGACCTGGTCAATGAGGGGCGTGCCCGGGTGGCCGGGCCAGACTCGGTCGTGAGGTAATGCGACCTACAGGATGAACTTCGACAGGTCGGTGTCCTTGGCCAGCTCGCCGACCTTCTCGCGCACCATCTCCGGGGTGATGGCGACGGTGGTGCCGGGGCGGTCGGTGGCGGTGAAGCTGATGTCCTCGAGCAGCCGCTCCATTACCGTGTGCAGGCGCCGGGCGCCGATGTTCTCGATGCCGCGGTTGATCTCGGCGGCGAGATCGGCGATGGCGGCAATGGCCTCGTCCGAGAATTCCAGCGTCACCTCCTCGGTGGCCAGCAAGGCCTTGTACTGCTTGATCAGGCTGGCTTCCGGCTCGGTCAGGATACGCATCAGGTCGTCGCGCGACAGCGCCTGCAGCTCGACGCGGATCGGTAGGCGGCCCTGTAGTTCCGGCAGCAGGTCGGCGGGCTTGGCCAAGTGGAAGGCGCCCGAGGCGATGAACAGGATATGGTCGGTCTTGACCGAGCCATGCTTGGTGGCCACCGTCGTGCCCTCGATCAGCGGCAGCAGGTCTCGCTGCACACCCTCGCGGCTGACGTCGCCGCCCTTCCATTCGCCCGAGCGGGCGCAGATCTTGTCGATCTCGTCGAGGAAGACGATGCCGTTGTTTTCGACCGAAGCGATGGCGTCCTTGACCACCTTGTCCTGATCGAGCAGGCGGTCCGCCTCCTCGGCGACCAGCACGTCGTGCGATTCGGCAACGGTCATGCGTCGCGGCTTGGTGCGGCCGCCAAAGGCCTTGCCGAAGATATCGCCGAGATTGAGCATGCCCATCTGCGCGCCGGGCATGCCGGGGATGTCGAGCATCGGCAGATTCGGGCCGCTTTCCGCGACCTGGACCTCGATCTCCTTGTCGTTGAGCTGGCCTTCGCGCAGCATCTTGCGGAACTTCTGCCGCGTGTCCTGGCTGGCGGTGGCGCCGACCAGGGCGTCGAGCACACGGTCTTCGGCGGCGGCCTCGGCCTTGGCGTTCACCTGTTTGCGCAAACGCTCGCGCGACATGGTGATCGAGACCTCGACCAGGTCGCGCACGATCTGCTCGACGTCGCGCCCGACATAGCCGACCTCGGTGAATTTGGTCGCCTCGACCTTGAGGAACGGCGCCTGCGCCAGCCGCGCCAGGCGGCGGGCGATCTCGGTCTTGCCGACGCCGGTGGGGCCGATCATCAGGATGTTCTTGGGCAGAACCTCTTCCTTCAGCCCTTCCGGCAGTTGCTGACGGCGCCAGCGGTTGCGCAGGGCGATGGCCACCGCGCGCTTGGCGTCGTGCTGGCCGACGATGAAGCGGTCGAGTTCGGAGACGATTTCGCGGGGGCTGAAGGCGGTCATGGCCTAGAGGCTCTCGATGACGACGTTGGTGTTGGTGTAGACACAGATGTCGGCGGCGATCTTCATGGCCTTGCGGGCGATGGCCTCGGCGTCGAGGCCGTCGATGTCGACCAGCGCCCGCGCCGCGGCCAGCGCATAGTTGCCGCCCGAGCCGATGCCGATCAGCCCGTCCTCGGGCTCCAGCACGTCGCCGGTGCCGGTCAGCACTAGCGATACGTCGCGGTCGGCCACCGCCATCATCGCTTCCAATCGGCGCAGATAGCGGTCGGTGCGCCAGTCCTTGGCCAGCTCGACGCAGGCGCGGGTCAACTGGCCGGGGTGCTTCTCCAGCTTGCCCTCCAGGCGTTCGAACAGGGTGAAGGCGTCGGCGGTGGCGCCGGCGAAGCCGGCGACGATCGAGCCATCGCCCAGTCGGCGCACCTTGCGCGCGTTGGACTTGATCACCGTCTGGCCCAGGCTGACCTGGCCGTCGCCGGCGATGACGACGCGGCCGCCCTTGCGGACGCAAAGAATGGTGGTGCCGTGCCAGATCTGCTCGCTAGTGCCGTTCATGCTCGCTCGGAAGGCTGGGAAAGCGCGGGGACAATAGCAGAGCAATGGGGAGGAACAAGCCCCCGATCAAGGCACGGCTCGCTCAGCGCATGGCCTCCCAGCTGCCGTCCGGCGCCCGGCAGGCGGTGCCGTAGGCGTCCTGGGTGCGGCCGCCGATCAACACCAGCGTCTGGTACTCACGGCAATAGCGGCCGGATTCCAGCTGGTAGTCGCGCATCGGCGTCAGTTGGTAGCTGGCGCCGGCGTTGTTCTGCCAGCTCACCATCCGCCCTGGCGGGGCGTGTTCGAGAACCTGCCCGAAGCAGGCGGCGTCGACGCGATCCATCGACTGCCCGACCGAGCGCCCGAGAACGGCACCGAGCAGCGTCCCCGCTGCCGTCGCCGCCAACTGACCCCGGCCGTCGCCGATCTGGGCGCCGGCGAAACCGCCGGCGGCGGCGCCGATCAGGGTGCCGATGAGGTCGCGGTTACAGCCCCCCTGGGCAATGCCGTAGGGCGCCGCGTAGGCTGCGGTCGGTGCCGTGGGCACCATCACCATCTGCTGTTGCGCCACCCACGGCGGCGGCCCGCGGAAACGCACCGGCCGCGACTTACACTTCCAGGTCTCCTTGATGCGGCCGCGGTTCTCCTTGTACTCGTACTTGCAGTCGCTGCCGTCCGCGTAATGGCGGTACTCGCGGTCATGGCCGCGACGCTCATGCTCATGCCGATGCCGATCTCCACCGTCACGGTCACGGTCACGGTCATGCTCATGCCGATCTCCACGGTCATGCCCATGCCCATGCCCGTCGCGATCGGCCAGCGCCGGCGTGGCCGAAATCAGGGTGGCGAGCGCAAGGGACAATACGGCGGCTGACGATTTTCCCACGTGGAGTCTCCTGCTGATGCCAGCGGCATGCTGCCAGCGAACTGTGCCCGTAGCATGGCATGTCTTGCCGCATCCTCGCCACATTGGTTGAAGAAGTGCTACCCCGAGCGAGGCGATGCCGGGCATCCCCGATGGCACCAGACCTGTGGCACGCTTGACAGGCGCCGAGCAGCGCCCCAAGTCCGCGTCATGCGCGTGGGGAGGCGAAGGCTATGACCCGATTGGGCGGCAAACGTATCGGCATCCTGGTGGCCAATGGCTCGGACCAGACGGAGATGACGGTGATCCGGAGCGTCCTTTCCGAAGCCGATGTGCGGCCGTTGCTGGTGTCGCCGAAAAAGCAGGAGGTTCGCGGCTGGCAGAACACCGAATGGGGCGCCAGTTTTGCCGTCGACGTCGCCGTGATCGATGCGCGTCCCGAGGATTTCGATGGGCTTCTCGTCCCCGGGGGCGTCATTGCCGCCGATACGCTGCGTGCCGACCGGCAGGCCGTGGCGCTGGTCCGTGGCGTGCTGACGCGACAGCGGCCGGTGGCCGCGGTCGGCCATGCACCCTGGGTGCTGATCGAGGCCGGTGTGGTTCGGCATCGCCGCGTCACCTCGATTCACGCCATCCGCAGCGATGTCGAGAATGCCGGCGGGTTATGGGTCGATCAGGCGGCGGTTACCGACGGCGTCATCGTCACCGGCCGCAACCAGCACGACCTTCCCGATTTCATGGCACAGTTCGTCGAGGCGGTGATGATGGCCTGAACGACCGAGCCGGCGCGCGGGCCGGCTGGTGGGGACCGTCAGTCCTGTATCATCGTCAGGCGTTGGTCAGCGCCGCCACGCCGGGCAGTTCCTTGCCTTCCAGCCATTCGAGGAAGGCGCCGCCGGCCGTCGAGACATACGAGAATTTCTCCTCGACGCCGGCTTTTGCCAGCGCGGCCACGGTGTCGCCGCCGCCGGCCACGGTCAGCAGCTTGCCCTGGCGGGTACGCTCCGCCGCCGCCTGTGCCACCGCATTGGTGGCATTGTCGAAGGGCGCAATCTCGAAGGCGCCGAGCGGGCCGTTCCACACCAAGGTCTTGCAGCGGTCCAGGCAGGCGATGATGTCCGCGACCGAGGCCGGCCCGGCGTCGAGGATCATCGTGTCCGCGGGCACTTGGTCCACCGGCACCACCTGATTGGCGGCATTCTCGGCGAATTCGCCGGCGACCACGGCGTCGACCGGCAGCACGATCTCGCAGCCGGCGGCCTTGGCCTTGGCGAGGATGTCCCGCGCCGTATCGGCCATCTCCTTCTCGCACAGCGACTTGCCGACCTGACGGCCCTGGGCGAACAGGAAGGTATTGGCCATGCCGCCGCCGATGATCAGGTACTGGACCTTGCGCACCAGATTGCCGAGCAGGTCGAGCTTGGTCGACACCTTGGCGCCGCCGACCACCGCGGCCACCGGCCGCTCGGGCTTGTCCAGGGCCTTGCCCAGGGCGTCGAGTTCGGCCTGCATCAGTCGGCCGGCCGCCGCCGGCAGCAGATGGGCCAGGCCCTCGGTCGAGGCATGGGCGCGATGTGCCGTCGAGAAGGCGTCGTTGACGAAGACGTCACCGAGCGCCGCCAGTTGCCTGGCGAAACCCGGGTCGTTCTTTTCCTCTTCGGCGTGGAAGCGCACGTTCTCCAGCAGGCAGACCTCGCCATCCTCGAGGGCGGCAACCGCCTTCTCGGCTGCCGGGCCGACGCAATCATCCGCCCACGCCACCGGCTTGCCGATCGCCTTCGCCAATGGCTCCAACAGCAGCTTCTGCGAATACTTGTCGTCGCGACCCTTGGGCCGGCCGAAATGGGTGAGGATGACGACCCGGCCGCCTTTGGCGGCCAGGTCCTTGATCGTCGCCGCCGAGCGGTCGATACGGGTGGTGTCGGTGACCTTGCCGTCCTTGGTCGGGACATTGAGGTCGGCCCGCACCAGCACCCGCTTGCCGGCGACGTCGAGTTGGTCGATGGTCCGGAATGCCGCCATCACCTTATCCCAGCTTGGCCATGGCGATCATGGTGTCGGACATGCGGTTGGAGAAGCCCCACTCGTTGTCGTACCAGGACAGGATACGGACGAAATTGCCGCCGATCACCTTGGTCTGGGTGGCGTCGAAGGTCGAGGACGCCGGGTTGTGGTTGAAGTCGACCGACACCAGCGGCGCCGTGTTGTAGCCGAGGATGCCCTTGAGCGGGCCTTCGGCCGCCGCCTTCATCGCATTGTGGATGGCGTCCCTGTCGGTGTTGCGGCTGGTGACGAGCTTGAGGTCGATCATCGACACGTTCGGCGTCGGCACGCGCACGGCCACGCCATCCAGCTTGCCGTCCATCTCGGGGATCACCAGGCCGATCGCCTTGGCGGCGCCGGTCGAGGTCGGGATCATGCTGACGGCGGCGGCGCGGGCGCGGTGCAGATCCTTGTGCAGGGTGTCCACCGTGTTCTGATCGCCGGTATAGGCGTGGACGGTGGTCATGAAGCCCTTCTCGATGCCGCAGACGTCCTTGAGGACATGCAGCACCGGCGCCAGGCAGTTGGTGGTGCACGAGCCGTTGGAGACGATCTTGTGCTCGGCCTTGAGCTTATGATCGTTGACGCCATAAACCACGGTCAGGTCTGCGCCCTCGGCCGGAGCCGACACCAGCACGCGCTTGGCGCCGGCTTCGAGGTGCAGGGCGGCCTTGTCGCGCTTGGCGAAGATGCCGGTGCACTCGGCGGTGACGTCGACGCCCAGCTCGCCCCAGGGCAACTTGGTCGGGTCGCGTTCGGCGGTGACGCGGATCGGCTGCATGCCCGAGATCATCAGCTTGTCGCCCTCGACGCCGACATCGGCGGGCAGCACGCCGTGCACCGAATCGTACTTGAGCAGATGGGCGTTGTCCGACGGCGAGCCGAGATCGTTGATGCCGACGACGACGATATCGCTGCGCTTGGATTCGATGATGGCCCGCAAGACCAGACGGCCGATACGGCCAAACCCGTTGATCGCAACGCGCACTGCCATGATTTCCTCCAAAAGCCAAAGAAGCGCCTAAGCAAGCCCCGGCGGCCTGGAACGCGGCGAACGGCCGATGGCTAGGGACCAGCTTGCGGGTGCCACTTATTGGCACAGTCACGACCCCGAATCCAGCGTCAAAACCCTGTCTTCAAGCGGATTTTTCGTCACCGCGCGATGGCGTGGACCGATCCTGGCTGCCCGGGTGGCTGAGCCACATGTCGACAGTATTGCCTATCATGCAAGGGTCCATAGCGGCATCTCGCCCCGAATATTTCCTCGGCGATACCCTGGCCGAAAACCCTAAGGCTCCTGGCGTGTTTTCTCGGCCCGCGCCAGCAGGCATGCTGAATCGGTCAACGGCGACGTCCCCCCAACGATCGTCGAAAAGACCGGGGCCGATGGCTCTCGCAGGGCGGCACTCGGCGGCACAACCGCCCTGCCGTCAGGTCAGGCGACTTGCCGGGGCCGCTCAATTCCCCCACCCCCCTGGGCGGCTCCGGATCCGGCCGCTACGGCGCCCGCCGTAGCGGTCGTCTCTGCACCGCGCCGCCATTTTTCTGCGCCTCGGGTAGGTGGTGGTCCCCCCCCATTTGGGGGAGTGGTTGCCGTTGACTCGCTCTCCGCCAGGGTCTAATACCGTCGCCAAATCGTACATACAGCCGCTTGTCACGTCTGAAAGGCGTCCGTCGATGACTACCCGCAACAGGCCGCTCAGCCCGCATCTGCAGGTCTACAGGCTGCCGATCACCGCCTGGATTTCCATCAGTTTCCGCGCCACCGGCGTCTTTCTCGCCATTGGAACGCTGTTGCTGGCGTACTGGCTTGGCGCCGCCGCCTATGGTCCCGAGACCTATGCCCGCGCCCAGGCCTTCATCGGCTCGTGGTTCGGCATCCTGTTGCTGCTGGGCTGGTCGTTCAGCCTGTTCTTCCATTTCTGCAACGGCATCCGCCACCTGGTGTGGGACGCCGGCTGGGGCTTCGAAAAGCAGCAATACAATCTTACCAGCCGAGTCGTGCTGATCGCCGCAGGGGTACTCACCCTGCTGAGCTGGATCGCCGGCTTCGCGGCTTTTTGAGGAATACGCCCATGTCCCTTCAGTCTCCGCTCGGCCGCGTCCGCGGCCTCGGCTCCGCCAAGGACGGCGTTGGTCATTGGTGGGCGCAGAAGATCACCGCCGTTGCGCTGGTCCCGCTCAGCCTGTGGTTCGTCATCGCCGTCATCGGCCTGATCGGCGCCGATTATGCCCAGTTCCGCGCCTTCTTCGCCACGCCCGGCAACGCCGCGATGATGATTCTCACCGTGGTGCTCACCTGCTGGCATGGGGCCATCGGCGTGCAGGTCGTCGCCGAAGACTACATTCATGCCGAGGGCAGTAAGCTCGCGGTCATTCTCGGCACCAAGCTGGCGCTGGGTTTCCTCGCCACCTTCATGGTGGTGTCCATCCTCTTGGCCGGGTTCGGAGGCTGATCGACCATGGCTGCCTACAACGTCATCCACCATACCTATGACGTCGTCGTCGTCGGCGCCGGCGGCGCCGGTCTGCGCGCCACCATGGGCATGGGCGCCGCCGGTCTGAAGACGGCGTGCATCACCAAGGTTTTCCCCACCCGTTCGCACACCGTCGCCGCCCAGGGCGGCATCGGCGCCTCGCTCGGCAACATGGCCGAGGACAACTGGCGCTGGCACATGTACGACACGGTCAAGGGCTCCGACTGGCTCGGCGACCAGGATGCCATCGAGTACATGTGCCGCGAGGCGGTGCCGGCGGTGTACGAGCTCGAGCACTTCGGCGTGCCGTTCAGCCGCACCGAGGACGGCCGCATCTATCAGCGCCCGTTCGGCGGCCACATGTCGAACTACGGCGAGAAGCCGGTACAGCGCGCCTGCGCCGCCGCCGACCGCACCGGCCATGCCATCCTGCACACGCTGTATCAGCAGTGCCTGAAGCACAACGCCGAGTTCTTCGTCGAGTACATCGCCATCGACCTGATCATGGATCCGGACGGCACCTGTCGCGGTGTCGTGGCGTGGAATCTCGACGATGGCGCCATCCACGTCTTCCAGGCGCAGACGGTGTGCATGGCCACCGGCGGCTACGGTCGCGCCTGGTTCTCGTGCACCTCGGCCCACACCTGCACCGGTGACGGCAACGGCATGATCGCCCGCGCCGGCCTCGCCCTGCAGGACCACGAATTCACCCAGTTCCACCCCACCGGCATCTACGGCTCGGGCTGCCTGATCACCGAAGGCGCCCGCGGCGAGGGCGGCTATCTGACCAATTCGGCCGGCGAGCGCTTCATGGAGCGCTATGCGCCGAACGCCAAGGACCTGGCCAGCCGCGACGTCGTCAGCCGCGCCATGACCGTGGAAATCCGCGAGGGTCGCGGCGTCGGCCCCAACAAGGACCACATCTTCCTGCACCTCGAGCATCTCGGCGCCGACGTGCTGCATGCCCGCCTGCCGGGCATCACCGAGACGTCGAAGATCTTCGCCGGCGTCGATGCGACGCGTGAGCCGATCCCGGTGCTGCCGACCGTCCACTACAACATGGGCGGCATCCCCACCAACCACATGGGCGAAGTGCTGCGCCCGACCAAGGACAATCCCGACGCCGTCGCCCCCGGCCTGATGGCCGTCGGCGAGTGCGCCTGCGTCTCGGTCCACGGCGCCAACCGCCTCGGCACAAACTCGCTGCTCGACCTCGTGGTGTTCGGCCGCGCCGCCGGCCTGCGCGCCGCCGAGGTGCTCAAGCCCGGCGCCAAGCAGAAGCCGCTGGCCAAGGACGCCGCCGATTTCGCCCTGTCGCGCTTCGACACCACGCGCCATGCCAGCGGCAGCCTGCGCGTCGCCGACATCCGGCTCGACATGCAGAAGACCATGCAGAACGACGCCGCGGTGTTCCGCACCTCGCAATCCCTCAAGGAGGGCGTCGAGAAGATCGACGGCGTGTGGCAGTCGCTGTCGCAGATGAAGGTGTCGGATCGCTCGCTGATCTGGAACTCGGATCTGGTCGAGGCGCTGGAGCTCCAGAACCTCATGATCTGCGCCAAGGCCACCATCACCGGCGCCGAGGCCCGCCATGAAAGCCGCGGCGCCCATGCCCACGAGGACTTCCCCGAGCGCGACGACCCCAACTGGATGAAGCACACGCTGGCCTGGGTCGACGACAAGGGCAAGGTCACCCTGGACTACCGTCCGGTGCACACCTACACCCTGACCGACGAGGTCGAGTACATCGCGCCAAAAGCGCGCGTCTACTGAGGAACCGGCAATGGTCGAATTCAACCTCCCGCCGAACTCGCGCTACAGCAAGGGCAAGCACCATCCCGCTCCGTCCGGCGCGAAGAAGGTCAAGACGTTCCATCTCTACCGTTACGACCCGGATTCGGGCGCCAATCCGCGGGTCGATTCCTACGACATCGACCTCGCGGCGTGCGGGCCGATGGTTCTCGACGCGCTGATCAAGATCAAGAACGAGATCGACGCCACCGTCACCTTCCGCCGCTCGTGCCGCGAAGGCATCTGCGGGTCGTGCGCCATGAACATCGACGGCGCCAACACCCTGGCCTGCCTCAAGCCGATCGAGGACATCCAGGGCGACGCCAAGATCTTCCCGCTGCCGCACATGCCGGTGGTCAAGGACCTGGTGCCCGACCTCACCGTGCCCTACGCGCAGCTGGCCTCGATCAAGCCGTGGCTGCAGTCGGAGACGCCGCCGCCGCCGAACGGCGAGCGCCTGCAGACCCCCGAGGACCGCGCCAAGCTCGACGGCCTGTGGGAGTGCATCCTGTGCTTCTGCTGCCAGACCGGCTGCCCCAGCTACTGGTGGAACGGCGAACGTTACCTCGGCCCGGCGGTGCTGCTGCAGGCGGCGCGCTGGCTGCACGATTCCCGCGACGAGAACACGGGCGAGCGCCTCGACTATCTCGAGGATCCGTTCCGGCTCTATCGCTGCCACACCATCATGAACTGCACCAACACCTGCCCCAAGGGCCTCAACCCGGCCAAGGCCATCGCCTCGATCAAGACGATGATGATCGAGCGCCAGTCGTAAGGCGGGATACCGTCAAGTGTAATCGCTTTTTTTCCGTCACCCCCGGGCTTGACCCGGGGGTCCATGGATTGCCGGATCAAGCCCGGCGATGACGGGAGCGAGTGAGTGAAGCTGAATGCTAATCTGTTGGCTACTCTTGGGCCGGAGCCGTGCAGGCGTACCAGGCGCGGTGGATGGCCCGGGCGCGACACCTGTAACGCTGGTCGCTCTGCCAGCGCGCCTGTAGATCGACCGCGGCGCAGGTCTCGTTGGCCAGCGCATCCACCGTCTCGCGCGGCGTGCCCGGGGCGTAGCACACGCTGAAGGCGCCGCCGGGTGTCAGGTTGGCCGTCACCGCCGGCGGCGCATCGACGAACGGATCCTCGGCGCAACCGGCGACGGTGACGGCGAGGAGGGCGACAAGGATGGGGAGGAGCGGGCGCATGACCCATTCTCCCGCGATGCTCGCCATTGCGCAACCGCATCGCCGCCCCACCGATGGCCAGGGGGCCTTGGCGAAGCGCCAGGGGGAGCGGACGGCGGCTGTTGCATCGCAGCAAGCGCCTCGCTATCCTTCCGCGCCTCATCCACCAGCCATTCCGATCATCCATGTCCGAAGGACCTTTGGCCGCCTACCGCGCCAAGCTGGCCGCGGGAGACCTCAAGCGCGATGCCGCCCAGGAGCTGGCGGTGATGAAGCTGCAAAGCCTCCATCACGCCCTGCGCGATTACCGGCCCGTGCAGAACCACAATCAGGCCGGCTGGCTGGCCCGCTTCGGCTTCGGGCGCAAGGAGTCCGCCAGCTTCGTCTGGCGCAGCGGCGATGGCGAGACGGCCCAGCCCAGGCAGGGGTTGTACATTTTCGGCGAGGTCGGCCGCGGCAAGTCGATGCTGATGGACATGCTGGTCTCGACCGCGCCCATCGCGGCCAAGCGGCGCGTGCACTTCCATGAATTCATGCGCGACCTGCACAAGGGCGTCCACGCCTGGCGCCAGTCCGGCAACCGCGGCGAGGCCGACCCCATCCCGCGCCTGGCGCGCGACATCAGCGCCGCGGCGTCGTTGCTGTGTCTCGACGAGCTGCAGATCCTCGACATCGCCGATGCCATGATCGTCGGCCGCCTGTTCCAGGCCCTGTTCGACAACGGCACGGTGATCGTCGTCACCTCGAACCGCGCCCCCGACGACCTCTACAAGGACGGCCTGCAGCGCGAGCGCTTCCTGCCGTTCATTGCCTTGATCAAGGAACGCCTCGACATCCTCGAGCTCGATTCCGAGCGCGACTATCGGCTGGGCCGCAAGAAGGGCATGAAGGTCTGGCACGCGCCGATCAACGGCAGCACCGCCGCCGACCTCGACGACTGCTTCCGCCGCATGACCGCCGGGGTGCCGGCCAAGCCCGACTCGATCCTCGTCCACGGCCGTACCGTCGCCGTGCCGGCCGCCGCCGACGGGGTGGCGCGCTTCACCTTCGCCGATCTGTGCGAGCGGCCGCTGGGCGCCTCGGACTACCTTGCCCTGGCGGTCCACTACCACACCATCGTCATCGCCGGCATCCCGCGACTGGGGCCGGACAAGCGCAACGAGGCCAAGCGGTTCGTCACGCTCATCGACGCGCTCTACGAGCACGGCGTCACCCTGATCGCCTCGGCCGAGGCGGCGCCCGAAACCCTTTATCCCGAGGGGGACGGCGCCTTCGAGTTCCAGCGCACCGTCAGCCGCCTGATGGAGATGCAGTCGCACGACTATCTCGGCCGCGATCACCTGACTTGAGCTGCGTCACCGCGCCACATTCCCACGCCGGCCAACTGGGGTCAAACTGCGGTGGGTAGCGAATATCCCATCCGGGCAAAGACTTAGCCGGATCGCCGAGAAATGCGCCCCATTCGGCGGGGGTCGCCTTGCCCGGAATCGGCCGCCCGAAAAACCCGGATGGCCGTCATCCGGCCTTGCCCTTGCGCCCGAATCGCGCTATCGAAACGCCCCATCGGAAAGAATGTTGCGCTGCAACCGCAGCCCGCCCGCGCGGGCCGCAATACCGTCTGAGGGATATCGATCGATGGCTCGCAAGAAAATTGCTCTAGTCGGCTCCGGCAATATTGGCGGAACGTTGGCACACCTGTGCGCCCTGAAGGAATTGGGCGACGTGGTGCTGTTTGACATCGCCGAGGGCACTCCCCAGGGCAAGGGTCTGGACATTGCCGAGTCGGCGCCGATCGACGCCGTCAACGTCAAGCTGAAGGGCGCCAACGACTACGCCGACATCGCCGGCGCCGACGTGGTGATCGTCACCGCCGGCGTGCCGCGCAAGCCGGGCATGAGCCGCGACGACCTCATCGAGGTCAACGCCAAGGTCATGAAGTCGGTCGGCGAGGGCATCAAGAAGCACGCGCCCAAGGCCTTCGTCATCTGCATCACCAACCCCCTCGACGTGATGGTGTGGGCGCTGCGCGAGGTCTCCGGGCTGCCGCACAACATGGTGGTCGGCATGGCCGGGGTCCTCGATTCCGCCCGCTTCCGCCATTTCCTCGCCGACGAGTTCAACGTCTCGGTCGAGGACGTCACCGCCTTCGTGCTGGGCGGCCATGGTGACACCATGGTGCCGCTGGTCCGCTACTCGACCGTCGCCGGCATCCCGCTGCCCGACCTGGTCAAGATGGGCTGGACCACCCAGGCCAAGCTCGACGCCATGGTGCAGCGCACCCGCGACGGCGGCGCCGAAATCGTCGGCCTGCTGAAGACCGGCTCGGCCTTCTATGCCCCGGCCGCCGCCGGCATCCAGATGGCGGAAAGCTACCTGAAGGATCAGAAGCGCGTGCTGCCCTGCGCCGTGCACGTCAAGAAGGGCCAGCTCGGTCAGAAGGACGACATCTATGTCGGCGCCCCGGTGGTGATCGGCGCCAAGGGCGTCGAGCGCCTGGTCGAGATCGAGTTGAACGCCGACGAGCAGGCCGCCTTCGACAAGTCGGCCGACGCGGTGCGCCAGCTGGTGGTCAAGGTCAAGGAACTGAACGTCCTCTAAGGGATCGCACGCAGATGAATATCCACGAGTATCAAGCGAAGAAGCTGTTGGCGAAGTATGGCGTCGCGGTCCTCAAGGGCGGTGTCGCCTACACGCCGGCCGAGGCCGAGCAGGTGGCGAAGGAACTGGGCGGCCCGATCTGGGTGGTCAAGTCGCAGATCCACGCCGGCGGCCGCGGCAAGGGCAAGTTCAAGGAGGCCGGCGCCGGCGACAAGGGCGGCGTGCGCCTTGCCAAGTCGGTGGCCGAGGTCGTCGAAAACGCCCAGCAGATGATCGGCAATACGCTGGTGACCGTGCAGACCGGCCCGGCCGGCAAGGAAGTCAAGCGCGTCTACATCGAGGAAGGCTGCGACATCAAGCGCGAGCTGTACCTGTCGCTGCTGATCGATCGCGCCACCAGCCGCGTCACCATCATGGCCTCGACCGAAGGCGGCATGGAGATCGAAGAGGTTGCCGCCAAGCATCCCGAGAAGATCCTGAAGGTCGCCGTCGACCCGGTGCAGGGCTTCCAGCAGTATCATGGCCGCCAGCTGGCCTTCGGCCTGGGCCTCGAGGGCAAGCAGGTCGGCGCCGCCGTCAAGTTCATGGCCGCCATGTACAAGGCCTTCGTCGAGCTGGACTGTTCGATCGTCGAGATCAACCCGCTGGTCGTCACCGGCGCGGGCGAGGTTCTGGCCCTCGACGCCAAGATGAACTTCGACGAGAACGCCCTGTTCCGTCACAAGGACGTCGAAGAGCTGCGCGACGAGTCGGAAGAGGACGCGGCCGAACTGGAAGCGGCGCGCCACAGCCTCAACTACATCAAGCTCGACGGCAACATCGGCTGCATGGTCAACGGCGCCGGCCTGGCGATGGCCACCATGGACATCATCAAGCTCTATGGCGGCACCCCGGCCAACTTCCTCGACGTCGGCGGCGGCGCCACCAAGGAGCGTGTCACCACGGCGTTCAAGATCATCCTCAGCGATCCCAACGTCGAGGGCATCCTGGTCAACATCTTCGGCGGCATCATGCGCTGCGACGTCATTGCTGACGGCGTGGTCGCCGCTGCCAAGGAAGTCAGCCTCAACGTGCCGCTGGTCGTCCGTCTCGAGGGCACCAACGTCGAGCTGGGCAAGAAGATCCTCAGTCAGTCGGGTCTGCCGATCATCGCTGCCGACAATCTCGCAGATGCCGCCGAGAAGGTGGTCAAGGCCGTCAAGGAGGCTGCATAACCATGGCCGTTCTCGTCAACAAGGACACGAAGGTCATCTGCCAGGGCTTCACCGGGGCCCAGGGCACCTTCCACTCGGAGCAGGCCATCGCCTACGGCACCAAGATGGTCGGCGGCGTCACCCCCGGTAAGGGCGGCGCCACCCATCTCGACCTGCCGGTGTTCAACACCGTCGCCGAGGCCAAGGCCAAGACCGGCTGCAACGCGTCCGTGATCTACGTGCCGCCGCCGTTTGCCGCCGACGCCATCCTCGAGGCCATCGACGCCGAGATCGAGCTGGCCGTATGTATCACCGAGGGCATCCCGGTGATGGACATGGTGGCGGTCAAGCGCGCCCTGGCCGGTTCGAAGACCCGCCTGGTCGGCCCCAACTGCCCCGGCGTCATCACCCCCGGCGAGTGCAAGATCGGCATCATGCCCGGCCACATCCACAGCCGCGGCAAGATCGGCATCGTGTCCCGCTCGGGCACCCTGACCTATGAGGCGGTGGCGCAGACCACCGCCGCCGGCCTGGGCCAGACCACCTGCATCGGCATTGGCGGCGACCCGGTCAACGGCACCAACTTCATCGACTGCCTCGACCTGTTCCTCGGCGACACCGAGACCCAGGCGATCATCATGATCGGCGAAATCGGCGGCACCGCCGAGGAAGAGGCCGCCGAGTTCCTGAAGGCGTCGAAGATCAAGAAGCCCGTCGTCGGCTTCATCGCCGGCGTCACCGCCCCGCCCGGCCGCCGCATGGGCCACGCCGGTGCCATCATCTCCGGTGGCAAGGGCGGCGCCAGCGACAAGATGGAGGCCATGCGTTCGGCCGGCATCGTCGTCGCCGATTCGCCGGCATCCCTCGGCAGCACCATGCTCAAAGTATTGAAGGGCTAAGAAAAATCCCGATTTGATCCTCGGCGAACCCCCGCACGAGATGGGGGGCCAACGATAACCGGCATGCCCGCTTGCGCGGGCATGCAGGGGTGAGAGAGTAGTCAGACGAACCGCTCCGCCGGCCCGGCCACAGACCGTCCGGTGCGACAAGCAAAGGGGGGCGCGGCGACGAGCCGCGCCGACCGTACATGCCGCGCGACATCGAGTACACCTCGTTCCTCCAGGGCAACAACGCCCTCTTCATCGCCGAACTCTACGCCCGCTACCTCGCCGATCCATCCTCCATCGATCCCAGTTGGGCCTCGTTCTTTCGCGAACTTCGCGCCGAGGACGATGCGGTGCTGCGCGACCTGCGCGGCCCTGGCTGGGCACCACGCCGCGATGGCGTCGTCGAGAGTGGCGTCCCCATCGCCACCCCCGCCGCTTCCTCACCCTCCCGCACCGCCGCGTCCGCCGTCCCTGGCAGCGCGGCGGAATCGCGTCAGCAGACGATCAATTCGATTCGCGCGCTGATGCTCATCCGCGCCTATCGCGTCCGCGGCCATCTGCAAGCCAACCTCGACCCTCTCGGCCTGATGGTGCGCGAGCCGCACCCCGAGCTCGACTATCGCACCTATGGCTTCACCGATGCCGACCTCGACACGCCGATCTTCATCGATCACGTGCTGGGCCGCGAAAGCGCTACCCTGCGCGAGATTCTGGCCATCCTGCAGCAGACCTATTGCGGCACCATCGGTGTCGAGTTCATGCACATCCAGGATCCCGAGCAGAAGGCATGGATCCAGAAGCGCATCGAATCGGTGCAGAACCGCACCGACTTTACCGAGCGCGGCAAGACGGCGATCCTCGAGCGCCTGACCGAGGCCGAAGGCTTCGAGCGCTTCCTGCAGCTGAAATACACCGGCACCAAGCGCTTCGGCCTGGAAGGTGGCGAGTCGGCGATTCCCGCTCTCGAGCAGGTGCTGAAGCGCGGCGGCCAGTTGGGCATCAGGGACGTCGTCGTCGGCATGGCCCATCGCGGCCGCCTCAACGTCCTGGCCAATTTCATGCAGAAGCCGTTCCAGGCCATCTTCTCGGAGTTCCAGGGCAACCCGGCCAATCCCGCCGACGTGCAGGGCTCGGGCGACGTCAAATACCACCTGGGCACCTCGGCCGACCGCGACTTTGACGGCAATGTCGTCCACCTGTCGCTGACCGCCAACCCGTCGCACCTCGAAGTCGTCGATCCGGTGGTGATCGGCAAGGTGCGTGCCAAGCAGACCCAGCGCGGCGACACGGACCGCGGCCAGGTCCTCGGCATCCTCATCCATGGCGATGCCGCCTTCGCCGGACAGGGCGTGGTGCCCGAGACGCTGTTGTTGTCGCAGCTCAAGGGCTTCGCCACCGGCGGCACCATGCACGTCATCATCAACAACCAGATCGGCTTCACCACCGCGCCGCGGTACTCGCGCTCGGGGCCATATTCCTCGGATGTGGCCAAGGGATTCCAGGCGCCGGTGTTCCACGTCAACGGCGACGACCCCGAGGCGGTGGTCCACGTCGCCCGCATCGCCACCGAGTTCCGCCAGGAATTCAAGGGCGACGTGGTCATCGACATGCTCTGCTATCGCCGCCACGGCCATAATGAGGCCGACGAGCCGGCGTTCACCCAGCCGCTCATGTACCGCAAGATCGCCCAGCATCCGACCACCCGCCAGGTCTATGCCAAGCAGCTGGTGGCGGAAGGGGTGGTGACCGAGGCGGAAGCCGCGGCCATGGTCACCGACTTCCATGCGCGTCTCGATAGGGACTACTCCGCGGCCAATGCCTACAAGCCCAACAAGGCCGACTGGTTCGAAGGTAAATGGGCCGGGCTGATGCAACTGCGCGGCGAAGAGGAGATGCGCGAGGAGACCACCGGGGTCGATCTCGACACCCTGCGCCACGTCGGCGCCGCCCTCGCCCGGGTGCCGGACGGCTTCAATGCCAACCGCAAGATCCTGCGCCAGCTTCAGCAGAAGCAGCAGATGATGAAGACCGGCGAAGGCATCGACTGGGCGACCGCCGAGGCCCTGGCCTTCGGCAGCCTGCTCATCGAAGGCGCGCCGGTGCGCCTGTCGGGGCAGGATGTCGGGCGCGGCACCTTTTCGCAGCGGCATTCGGTGTTGACCGACCAGGATAGCGAGGAGCGGTTCGTCCCGCTCAACCACATCCAGGCCGGCCAGGCTCATTTCGAAGTCATCGATTCGCCGTTGTCGGAAGAGGCGGTCCTCGGCTTCGAGTATGGCTACTCGCTGACCGAGCCGCACGCCCTGGTGCTGTGGGAAGCGCAGTTCGGCGACTTCGCCAACGGCGCCCAGGTGATCATCGACCAGTTCATCGCCTCGGCCGAAACCAAGTGGTTGCGCGCTTCCGGCCTGGTGCTGCTGCTGCCCCACGGCTACGAGGGGCAGGGGCCCGAGCACTCCTCGGCCCGCTGGGAGCGCTATCTGCAGCTCTGCGCCGAGGACAATCTGCAGGTCTGCAACTTCACCACCCCCGCCAATTACTTCCACGCCCTGCGGCGCCAGCTGCGGCGCAATTTCCGCAAGCCGTTGGTGGTGATGGAACCGAAGTCGCTGCTGCGCCACAAGCTGTGCGTGTCGACATTGGACGATTTCGGGCCGGGCAGCCGCTTCCGGCGTGTCCTGCCCGAGGCCTTCGAGCTGGTGCCCGACGACAAGATCCGCCGGGTTGTCCTGTGTTCGGGCAAGGTCTACTATGACTTGCTGCAAGCGCGTACCGAGGCCGGCATCGAGGACGTCGCCCTGGTGCGGGTCGAACAGCTCTACCCGTGGCCCAAGGACACGGTGATGGCTCAGATCGGTCGTTACCAGAACGCCGAAGTCGTGTGGTGTCAGGAAGAGCCGGCCAACATGGGGCCGTGGACCTTCGTCGACCGGCGCCTCGAATTCATCCTCGAGGAGCTTGGCCACACGACGGCGAAGCGGGCCGTCTATGCCGGCCGCCCCGCCGCGGCGTCGCCGGCCACCGGCCTGTACAAGAAGCACAATCAGGAGCAGGCGCTGCTGGTCGAGCAGGCGCTGAACGTCACGCCGGAAAGGATTCCGCAGCCGTTCCGGCGCGCCACCCCCATGTCCGCCATCACTCCCCGCTGACCGTCCGAGGCAACCATGGCAACGCAGATCACAGTGCCCACCCTGGGCGAGTCGGTGACCGAAGCGACGGTGGCCAAGTGGTTCAAGCAGGTTGGCGAGGCGATCGCCGCCGACGAGCCGCTGGTCGAACTGGAAACCGACAAGGTGACGGTCGAGGTTCCCGCCCCGGCAGCCGGCACCTTGGCCGAGATCGCTGCCGAGGAGGGCAGCACCGTCGAGGTGGGCGCCCTCCTGGGCACCATCGGCGAAGCGGGTGCCCAACCCAGCGCCACCACCCAGGCCGCCCCGCCGGAGACGGTCTCGCCCATGCCCAAGGCCGAGGCCCCGGTCAAGGCGGCGGTGGCGGCGCCGGCGGCCCAGACTGCCGCCGAGGGCGTCGCCGCCCCGTCGGCGCGCAAGCTGATGGACGAGAACAAGATCGCCGCCGCCGAGGTCGCCGGCACCGGCAAGGCCGGCCGCATCACCAAGGGCGACGTGCTGCAGGTGATCGAGGGCCGGGCGCCCGAGGCGCCGGCCGCCGCCCCGCCGGCACGCGCGCCGA
>JAKFEE010000039.1:0-3214 GCA_036675815.1 Rhodospirillaceae bacterium | reverse complement strand
CATGAAGCCGCTGGGCCTGCGCGAGATCGCGGATGAAGTGGGCCTGCACGAATCGACCGTCTCGCGCGTGACCAACAACAAGTACATGGCCACGCCGCTGGGCGTGTTCGAGCTCAAGTACTTCTTCTCGCGCGCCATGACCACGGCCAGTGGTGGCGCCTGTTCCGCCACGGCGATCCGCGGTGTCATCAAGGACATGATCGAGGCCGAGCAGCCCTGCAACCCGCTGTCCGACGCCGAGATCGCCCGCCTGCTCGCCCAGCAAGGCCTGGTGGTGGCACGCCGCACCGTCACCAAGTACCGGCAACTGCTGAAGATCGAAGCGGTGGAGCGCCGCCGCCGGGCGAGCTAGCGCGGACGTTTTTCGTCTCCACCGTCATCGAGACCGGAAAGGAAAAAGCCGCGGCGCCTGCCGCGGCTTGCGGGCCGGCGTGCCGGCCTGTCCTACCTGGTCTTGGTCGACGAGCCGCTGCCCGACGTGCCGGTGCTCCCGATACTGCTCGACGAAGTGCCCGGAGTTGTCGAGGAACCGGACAGGCCGGACGAGGTTCTCGACCCGTTGTCGGTGTCGCGGCCCAGGCTGGCGCTCGTCGATGAGCGTGACGAACCGCTCGAGGCGCTGCCGGAACTTGCCGGCGCATCGCCGCTCATGCCGCTGAGAAAGTCCGACCCGCTCGCCGAGCCCTCGCCGCTGCCCGAGTACACGGTGCCGCCCGTGGCATTGCTGCCGCTGCTGCCCCGCTGGCGGTTGCTTCGCCATTGGCTGAATTCGTCGGAGAACTTCTTGTAGCGGTCCTGGCGCCACGACTGATAGTCTTCGTCGAGGTTGCGCATCTGTTCGGAGCGCCACTGGTGATAGTCGGGATCGTGATGCTGCTGCGAGCCCCACTGACCTTCGCGCGTCCAGTCGTTGTAGCCGCCCTGCGAACTGGCCGATCCACCCGCCTGCGTGCCGCCGCTGAAACCACCCTGCAGGCCGCCATAGGTGCCGCTCTGCGAGCCGCCCCAGTCGCTTTGCTGGCCGCTGCCGCCGTACATCCCGCCTTGCGGCTGACCGCTGTAGCCACCCTGACCACCCTGCGATCCATGGCGGTTCTGCGAGCCGCCCCAGTCGCTCTGCGATCCGTACATGCCGCCTTGCTGCTGCCCATATGCCCCCTGTGAGCCATAGCGGCCCTGCGAGCCGCCCCAGTCGCCTTGCGAGCCATAGGCGCCGCCTTGCTGGCCGCCGCCTCCGGACATGCCGCCTTGCTGCTGGCTGCCGTATCCGCCCTGACCGACCTGCGAGCCATATCGGCCGCCACCCCAGTCGCTTTGCGAACCGTAGCCACCACCTTGATGGCCACCGCCCCCGTACATGCCGCCTTGCTGCTGCCCGCCATAGCCGCCGTAGCCGCCTTGCGAGCCGCCATAGCCCCCACCCGATTGCCCCTGCTGGCCGCCGCGGGAGCCGCCCCACCGCTCGTTCTGACTGCCGTATTGCGAGCCTCCTTCGTATCCGCCGCCGTGGCCGCCCTGGGCGCCTCGGCCCTGTTGCCGATCGTCGCTTTGCGATGAGTAACGCTCGCTCTCGGGAGAGCCGCCCTCTTGCCGGCCTTGTCCTTGATAGTCACGCTGAATCATGTCGATTCCTTTCAGAAAAGTATTGGTCTGCGACCTACCGAGACCGCCTGCGCTTCGAGCGTCGGCGATGAAGCTGCGGGCTCTCACGAGGAGACATCTCGGCTCGCCAGACACTTGTCGGGCAGCAATCCTTATTCCCAATGACGCGCCTGTTAACGCGGGAAAGTGCCTCTGCGATCACGGCCGCGCGCCCATGAAACGCCTTGCCGACACGGCCGATCGATGCACATCGGCACCGCCGCCTCGATCAGAATGGGCATGCGTATTGCCTATCGGAGCCGCGTGCCGATGACTCTGAAAGAAGACGATGTTCTACGCGTTGCTGCTGCCTGCGTCCGAGCGCGAAGCGCCGGTACTGCGCCCCGCAACGGCATCCGCGTCGGCTGCACCCGGTATCCCGACCCGGCCGCCGGCGCGCACGCGACGGTTGTGGCCTGTGGCCTGGGCGTGGCTGCGCCACCGGCGCACGAGCACGCTGCCGGATTGATCCTCGCGGCCGAAGCGGTGCCCGGTCCGGCGGCGCTTCGTCGCTCGGCTGCACTGCGCCTGCCTTCCTTGCGCGCGCTCATGCTGGCGGCGACAGTCGCTGGCGCGCTCGCGGGCTGCGCGGCCGTGCCTCCGGGCGCCTCGGTCGGCGCCGGGCCTTCTTCGGCTGGAGGCATCCCGCCGGCCGAGCCGGCGCGCCGGCCCAATGCGCAGATGCAGTTGGTGCTCGACCAATTGGCCGCGCTCGGGGGGCAGCCGATCGTGAACCTCAGCGCCCCGGCCGCACGCATGCAGCCCATGCTGCCCGACGCCGTTCGCGCGCTGTTGATCGCGCAGGGTCGTGACACTACGCCGGAGGTGGTTGCACGCGTCGAGAACCACTACATCCTCGGTTCCGACGCCAACGCGATGCCCGTACGCGTGTACTGGCCGGAGGGCGACGGCCCGCATCCGGTACTGGTGTACTTTCACGGCGGCGGGTGGGTGGTCGGTGACCTCGATCGCGGCGATGCGGCGGCGCGCGCGCTGAACAATGCGGCCAAGGCGATCGTCGTCGCCCCGCACTACCGGCAGGGACCCGAGCACCGCTTTCCCGCCGCCCACGACGACGCCTACGCGGCCTACCGCTGGACGCTGGCCAATGCAGCGAGCTTCGGCGGCGACCCGGCGCGCGTGGCAGTGGGCGGGGAGGGCGCGGGCGGCAATCTGGCGGCCCGCGTGGCGATCCGCGCGCGCGACGAGCGAGCCCCCTTGCCGGTGCATCAACTGCTGGTCTACCCGATCACCGACATCAGGCTCGATACGCCCTCGCACCGACAGTACATCGATGCCCGCCCGCTCGGCACGCCGATGCTGCCCTGGTTCTTCACCCACTACCTGCGCAGCCCGATCGAAGGGGCCGATCCGGCGTTCTCGGTGCTGCGCACCGCCGATCTGGCCGGCCTGCCGCCGGCAACCGTGATCACCGCCGAGATCGATCCGCTGCGCTCCCAGGGGCAGGCGTATGCCGAGCGGCTGCGCGGTGCCGGCGTGGCGGTGGACTATCGCAACCACGAAGGCGTCTGCCATGGCTTCTTCGGCATGGGCGCGGTGGTGGACCAGGCCC
>JAKFEE010000018.1:0-3251 GCA_036675815.1 Rhodospirillaceae bacterium | reverse complement strand
CGCCGTTCTGGTTGATCTCCTGCAGGATCAGGCAGGCGTCGAGCAGCGGCAGCCCGGCGCCGCCGTATTCCTCGGGGATCAGCGCGGCCAGCCAGCCGGCCTTGGCCATCGCGTCGACGAAGGTCTCCGGATAGGCGCCGTCCTGGGCGCACTGGCGCCAGTATTCGGGGCCGAAGCCCTTGCACAGCTCCCTGACGGCGCTGCGGATCTGCTCCTGCGTCTGGCTGTAGTCGAAGTTCATTGGCGGCCAGTTGGTGAGGGAAGTCGCGACTCACATGCGGAACACGCCGAAGTGCGTGTCGCGCTGCGGCTGGCGGCCGGCCATCTCGAGCAACAGCGCCATCGTGTCGCGCGTCTCCAGCGGGTCGATGACCATGTCGCACCAGAGGTTGGCGGCGTAGTTGTAGGGGCTGGCGAAGGCCTCGAACTGTTCGCGGATGGGCTGCTTGAAGCTTTCCTTCTCCTGGTCGCTCCAGCTCGTGCCCTCGCGCCGATGGATGTTGTCGCGCACCATCGCCAGCGTGGTGGCGGCCTGCTCGGGCCCCATGAGCGCCGCGCGGCCGGTGGGCCACATCATCATCACGTGCGGCTTGAACGGCCGGCCGCACATCGCCAGATAGGCGGCCGCATACGAGCCGCCGGTGATCAGCGTGTAGCGCGGCACGTTGGCCGACGCCATCGCGGTCATGAACTTGGCGCCGTGCTTGGCGATGCCTTCACGTTCGACCGCCTGCCCCACCATGAAGCCGGAAACGTCGGCGACGAACAGCAGCGGGATGTCGCGCTGGCAGGCCAGCTCGATGAAGTGCGCGCCCTTGAGCGCGCTCTCGGAAAAGATCACGCCGTTGTTCGCCAGGATGCCGACCTGGAAGCCCTTGATGCGGGCGAAGCCGCAGATCATCGAGCTGCCGTACAGCGGCTTGAACTCCTGCAGGTCGCTGTCGTCGATCAAGCGCGCGAGCACTTCGCGGTTGTCGGTGGGATGGCGGTTGTCGGCGCTGACGATGCCATAGATCTCGCGCGGGTCAAAACGCGGCGGCTTCGGCGCGGCCACGTCCCAGCGCTGCTTCGGGCCGGCGCCCAGGTTGGCGACGATGCCGCGCACGATGGCGATGGCGTGGCTGTCACTCTCGGCCAGGTGGTCGGTGACGCCGCTGACGCGGCTGTGCATGTCGCCGCCACCCAGGCTTTCCACGTCGACCACTTCCCTGGTCGCCGCATAGACGAGCTGCGGCCCGCCCAGGAACATCGCACCCTGGTTGCGCACGATCACCGCCTCGTCGCACAGCGCCGGCAGGTAGGCGCCGCCCGCCGTGGACGGGCCATGGACAGTGGCGATCTGCGTGATGCCCTCGCCCGACATGCGGATCTGGTTGTAGAAGATCGAGCCGAACTGCCCGTCGTCGGGAAAGATGTGCGCCTGCTCCGGCAGGTTCGCGCCGCCCGACTGGACCATGGTGATGCACGGCAGGCGGTGCTGCCAGGCGAACATCTGCGCCCGCACGTGCTTCTTGGCGGTGATCCCGTAGTAGGTGCCGCCCTTCACCGTGGCATCGTGGATCATCAGCATGCACGGCCGGCCGCTGACCAGGCCGACGCCGGTGATGATGCTGCCGCCGGGCGGAACGCCTTCGTACAAGCCTTCGCCGGCGAGCTGCCCGAACTCGAGGAACGGCGAGCCCGGGTCGAGCACCGCCGCGAGCCGCTCGCGCGGCAGCAACTGCCCGCGCTCCTTGTGCAGCCGGCGCGCCTTCTCGGGGCCGCCCGCCAGCGCGCGGGCGCGGCGCGCATGTAGGTCGGCGATGCGCGCCAGGTAGGCGGCCCGGTTGCGGGCGAACGCTTCACCTGCGGGCGCAACGGTCGATGTGATGAGCGTCATGCGGTCATGTCATCGGCGGCTGGACAGACTCGAGCCTGGCGATCACGTCAGATCGTCATGCCGCCGCCGCAGATCAGCGTCTGGCCGCTGATGTAGTTCGACTCCGGCGTGCACAGCAGGTAGACCGAGCCGGCGGCTTCCTCGGGCGTGCCGCCGCGCCCGAGCGGAATGCTGCGCTCCATCATCGCCAGCAGCTCGGGATTGACACCGACCTTGATCTTGCGGCCCTCCACGTCGATGGCGGCATCCCCCCCGGCCGGGGCCTCCGTCAAGCGCGTCCGGATCATCCCGAACGCGACCGCGTTGACGTTGACCTTGTAGCGCCCCCATTCCTTGGACAACGCCTTGGTAAGCCCGATAATGCCGGCCTTGGCGGCCGAGTAGTTGGCTTGGCCGGCATTGCCGCCGGTACCGGCGATCGACGAGATGTTGACCACCTTGCGGAATACTTCCTTGCCTGCCTCGGCCTCGACCTTGGCCTGGTGCCGGATATAGTCAGCCGCGGCGCGCGCGATCTTGAACGGCGCGGTCAGGTGCACGTCCAGGATCGAATGCCACTGCTCGTCGGTCATCTTCTGCACCACGCTGTCCCAGGTGTAGCCGGCGTTGTTGACGATGATGTCAAGGCCGCCGAAACCCTCGATCGCGGTGTTGACGAACTTCGCGGCAAAGCCCTCGGCGGTGACACTGCCGATGCACGCCAGCGCCTGGCCGCCGGCGGCCTGGATGTCGGCCACGGTTTGCTCGGCCGGCGCGGCGTCCAGGTCGTTCACCACCACGCGGGCGCCCTCCTGGGCCAGCTTCAATGCGATGGCGCGGCCGATGCCACGGCCCGACCCCGAAACGATGGCGATCTTGCCTTCCAGCTTCATGCTTCTGTGTCCTTGGTGGTTTTGCGATAGTTAGTCCAGCGCAACGAGCGCTTCGCCGGCCAGCGTCACTTCACCCGTGCGCTTGGCAGCGGTAAGTTCCATGCGCGCACAGGGCCGGCCGGCGTGGGTCAGCTTCTCGACGACGCGGCCACTGCACTGCACACGGTCCCCGATGTGCGTGATGGCGGCAAACCGCACCCCGTAGCTCAGGATGCGCCGCTGCGGCACCCACTGCGTCAGCGCCCGGGCCAAGTAGGCCATCGACAGCATGCCGTGCGCGAAGACGTCCTTCATGCCGGCCTTGCGCGCGAATTCGATGTCGATGTGGATGGGGTTGTGGTCGCCCGATGCGCCGGCGAACAGGGCCAGCGTGGAGCGGCTGATCGGCGGCAGCTGCAGCACCGGCATCGCGTCGCCGATGGCGAGCTCTTTTGGGTTGAATTTCATTGGGAGTCCTTCATCCGTGCCGCACGACAATCACCGAATGCAGGTCGGCGACA
>JAKFEE010000034.1:0-3285 GCA_036675815.1 Rhodospirillaceae bacterium | reverse complement strand
CAGTCTCTGCGGATTGATCCCGTCGGTACTTCTGAGAAGCTTGACCGGATCATTCGAAACACTTACCGAACGCTTATGACTAGAGGGATGAAGGGATGCTTTGTCTACTCCACAGATCCGGCCACCCAAGCCTTTCTAAAGCGCACGGTTAGTGAGGATGTTCGTCGGGATACCGACCAAGAATATGAATGAAGAGCGCGAGCGACGCGGCAGGGCGGCCGTTCACCTGGAGAAATAGGCGACCTATGCGATCGCTCGTTTTTGCCCTAGCGCCAACGACCGTGCCACTCTCATTGTGGGCAAGGAAAGGCGGATCGCAGTGCAAATTCCGCCAATGTTTCGCGTGGTAGATGCCCAAATTCTGGGCGGTCATCGGCCGACTTGATCACTATGCGCGCAAGCTGAATATTGCTGACCCCGGATGGAACGCAATAGACCTTGCCTACCTTGAGCAGGTCGACTGCCATGTTGTGTCCATCGATAAAACCCCTGATGTAGCTGTAGCAATTGCTTATTTCTGTGGCGGCTTCCCACGTCGGCTCGGCCAGCGTGCCGTCCATAAGGCTAATCGCGACGCGGCAAGATCCTGCCAACGAGTCCGCACGATTCGAATCACTGCCATCTTCCGCCGCGTTCGCGGAAGTCCCGAGGGCCAGCATTGCGACCGTAAGCATTAATCTTGGCGTCTTCATGGACTGGCTCCCCTGCTGTTCTTGGATGCATTATGTGATTGCGATTTCATCGAGGCCGCCTTGGGGCTAAAGGCCTTGGCGAGATAACCGCGCGAAGCGTCCCGGCGACTGTCCCACATGTCGCCGGAACGCGGTACTAAACGTACTCGCAGATTGGTAGCCGACGGTCTCGGCGACCGCGCCTAACGCAAGCTCGCCGCGGATTAGAATTTCTTTCGCCAACGCCATCCGCCACCCCAGCAAGTACTCCATCGGCGGCATCCCGACGGCCTTCGTGAACCGCTCGAAAAAGGTCGAGCGCGATTGCGCCGCGCACTTCGCCAGCTTCTCCATCGTCCACGCGTCGCCGACGCGCGCATGCATCTGCTGCAACGCCACCGCGATCCGCGGATCCGCCAGCCCCCGCAGCAGCCCCGGCGGCGCCTCGGCCCCTGAAGAACTCCGCAGCGCCGCGATCAGCAGCGCGTCGACCAGGCGGGCCTGCATCAGCGTGCGGCCGGGGCGGGTCTCGGCGGCTTCCTCGCGCAGCAGCTGCACGAGGCGGGCCAGGCGGTCGTCGCCGCGCACATGCACCTGGCCGGGCAGCAGCGACACCAGCAGCCCCGCATCGGGCGCGCCGAATTCGAACCAGCCGCCCAGCGACACGAAGTCGGCGTCGCCGCCCAGGCGCCCGTGCCGCAGCGGCGTGTCGTCGACCACGACGGCCCCGGCCTGCGGGTCCAGCCACACCGGCGGCGTCGGCGCGCCGGCGGACAGGGTGAAGCCCGGGGTGGCGGGCAGCAGCACGAAGTCGCCGGCCTGCAGGTCCAGCGGCGCATGGCCGTCGACCGCCAGCCGCGCCTCGCCCGCGAGGATCACGGTGAACGCCGGCTGCCCGAACGCGCCGTAGCGCACCGCCCAGTCGCCGGCGCCCTCGATCTGGCGGGAGAACACCGCCCGCGGCTGCAGGCGCTGGATGGTTTCCGACAGCGGATCGCTCATTCCGGACGCTCGCAACAGAAAACCGGACGCTGCAGCGTAGTCCGTCCGGTCCCCGGCCGCCAATCTGGCCTCCCCAACCAAGGAGTCCCGCCATGAAATCCATCCTGATCACCGGCTGCTCGTCCGGCTACGGCCTGGCCACCGCCCGCCATTTCCTCGCCCAGGGCTGGCGCGTCGTCGCGACGATGCGCACGCCGCGCCCCGACCTGTTCCCGGCCTCGCCGAACCTGCAGCTGCTGCCGCTCGACGTCACCGACCCGGCCAGCATCGCCGCCGCGCTGGCCGCCGCCGGCGACCTCGACGTGCTGGTGAACAACGCCGGCATCGGCGTCGTCGGCGCCTTCGAGGCGACGCCGATGGCGACCGTGCACGACGTCTTCGCCACCAACACCTTCGGCACGATGGCGATGGTGCAGGCGGCGCTGCCGGCCTTCCGCGCCCGCGGCGCCGGCGCGATCGTCAACGTGACCTCGTCCGTGACGCTGGCGCGGATGCCGCTGGCCGCGGCGTATTCGGCAAGCAAGGCGGCGGTCGACGCGTTCACCGCGTCGCTGGCATTCGAGCTCGAACCCTTCGGCATCCGCACCAAACTCGTGCTGCCTGGCTACGGCCCGACCACCGCGTTCGCCGCGAACGGCGGCGACCGCATGCAGGGCCTGGTGCCGCCGGCCTACGCGGCGTTCGCCGAAAAGGTGTTCGCCGGCTTCGCCAACGCCACCCAGACCACCCGCGAGAGCGACGTCGCCGAGGCGGTGTGGCGGGCGGTGCATGACACGACCGGGCAGCTGCGGTTTCCGGCCGGGGCGGATGCGGTGGCGTTGGCGCAGGTGAGGTGAGATTCGTAACCATGCTCCAATAGCGCCATGCGCAAACCCGCCACGTTCTTCCTGCTCGTCTTGGTCCTCGCGGTGCTCGCGACGAGCTGCATCCGGTACGTGGGAAAGTCCATCACTCCCCTCGCGGATGGTCAGTGCATCGCCTTCGACGCGAAGGCCCAGGGCGCGTGGTGGCCGGGAGACGCCGACTTCGTCCCACCGCTGTTCGTCCGGATCACCGTCGAAGGCAATGGCCAGCGGTTACGCGTCAATCGGGTGCCGGCGACATGCGCGACGTCGCCCGAGGGTTTCATTGCCTGGAACGAGGATGACGTGGGGATCTTCGTTCGCCCGGCGGGTGCGTGGCGGCTGGAACGACGTGCGCGTGGCGCGAGGCCGACGACGACCGTGACCCAGCCCGACGGGGCCCAGTATGTCGTGGCGTTCGCCGAGCCGGGCTATGAGGACAGCCGGGCGTTATCGGTGCTCAAGGGCGGACGACTCTGGTTCGAAGCCAGTGGCGACGTGGTCGCGATCGTCGACCTGTCGAC
The DNA here is from genome assembly GCA_036675815.1 of Rhodospirillaceae bacterium. Lineage (GTDB taxonomy): Bacteria > Pseudomonadota > Alphaproteobacteria > Rhodospirillales > Magnetospirillaceae > JAKFEE01. Next base: position 246 of record JAKFEE010000034.1, on the reverse strand, counting down.
GGGTCTGGCGTGGGCCTTCGCTCTTCCGGACGACCGGTTGAAGGCCCTGTCGGCCGGCGAGGAACGCACGCTACGCGGCAAGCCGATCGACGTGGCGGTCGAGGACTCCACGCATCCGTGACCCGGGCCGCTGCGGCCAGAGATGGATGCTGCTGATCCACGGCAAGGGCATCAAGGACGAGAGTCTGAAAGACAGCAAGAAGGTGATAGTGGTCGGTACCAAAGTGAGTTACGCGTTGGGGTAAG
>JAKFEE010000055.1:0-191860 GCA_036675815.1 Rhodospirillaceae bacterium | reverse complement strand
CGACCCGGCGCGCGAGGCCGCCGCCCTGCGTCAGGCTCTGGGCGGCCTCAAGGGGCCGCTGATGAAGGTGGCGCAAATCCTGTCGAGCGTCCCCGACGCGCTGCCGCGCGAATACGCCCTGGAACTGGCCCAGTTGCAATCGAATGCGCCGCACATGGGCTGGCCCTTCGTCAAGCGGCGCATGGCCGCCGAGTTGGGGCCGGACTGGCAGGTCTATTTCGCCAGCTTCGAGCACGAGGCCGCCGCCGCCGCCTCGCTCGGCCAGGTGCACCGGGCAACGTCGTTCGACGGCCGCCGGCTCGCCTGCAAGCTGCAGTATCCCGACATGGCATCGGTGGTCGAGGCCGATCTGGGCCAGCTCCGCGTCATCTTCGCCCTCTACCGCGGCTATGACCGCGCCATCGACCCTGCCAACATCCACGACGAGATAGCGGCGCGCCTGCGCGAGGAGCTCGACTACGAACGCGAAGCGCGGCACATGCGCCTGTATGTGCTGATGCTGGCCAACGAGCCCGGCGTCCACGTGCCCGAAGTCATCGCCGATCTGTCGACGCGCCGGCTGCTGACCATGACTTGGCTGGACGGCCGCAAGATCCTCGATTTCAAGGACCAGCCGATCGAGGTGCGCAATACGGTTGCCCACAACATGTTCCGCACCTGGTACGTGCCTTTCTACGACTACGGCGTGATCCATGGCGATCCACACCTGGGCAACTACACCATCCGCGACGACCATTCGGTGAATCTGCTCGACTTCGGCGCGGTGCGCGTGTTCCGGCCGAGCTTCGTGCGCGGCGTCATCGATCTCTATCACGCGCTGGAGAACGATGACCTGGAATTGGCCGTCCACGCCTATGAGACCTGGGGATTTACCGATTTGCGCAAGGAGGTGGTGGATACGCTGAACATCTGGGCCGCCTTCGTCTACGCGCCGCTGATGGAGAACCGGCCGCGCCTGATCCAGGACAGCCCCGATGGCATGTACGGGCGTGACGTCGCCGAGAAGGTGCATGCCCAACTCCGCCGCGTCGGTGGCGTCAGGCCCCCGCGTGAATTCGTGCTGATGGACCGCGCCGCCATCGGTCTCGGCTCGGTGTTCCTGCACCTGCGCGCCGAGCTCAACTGGCATGCCGGGTTCCACGACCTGATCCGCAACTTCGATGTCGAGGCCATGGCGCATCGTCAGGCCGCCGCATTACGCGCAGTCGGCCTCGATAGCCCCGCCTAGCAATGAACCGGCTGGCATCCCTCCGGGAGTTCCTGCGCCTGGAGGCCACCGCCGGCGCAATCCTGGTCTTTTCCGCGGCCCTGGCCCTGGTGCTTTCGAACTCTGCCGGCGCCGAATGGTATCTCGGCTTCCTCGAGCTTCCTGTGGTGGTGCAGGTCGGGGCGCTCACGCTCGCCAAGCCGCTGTTGCTGTGGATCAACGATGGGCTGATGGCCATCTTCTTCATGCTGGTGGGCCTGGAGATCAAGCGCGAGGTTCTCGACGGGCAGTTGTCGAGTCTGGGGCAGGCGGCGCTGCCCGGTATCGCCGCCGTAGGCGGCATGGCGGTGCCGGCGCTGGTCTATGTCGGCGCCAACCTCGGCCAACCCGAAAACCTGGCGGGCTGGGCCATCCCCAGCGCCACCGACATCGCCTTCGCTTTGGGCGTCCTCTCCTTGGTGGGCAGCCGCGCCCCATCGTCGCTGAAACTCTTCCTCCTCGCCCTGGCGGTGATGGATGATCTGGGCGCCATCGTCATCATCGCCATCTTCTACACCGCCGAGTTGTCGCTGCCATCACTGCTGCTGGCGGCCGCCGGCCTGCTGGCGCTAGCGAGCCTCAATCTGGCTAAGGTACGCCACCTGACACCCTACATGCTGGTCGGCCTTTTTCTCTGGCTGTGCGTCCTCAAGTCCGGCGTGCACGCCACCCTGGCCGGCGTGGCCATCGGCCTGGCGGTGCCCTTGCGCGGCGGCACCGGCGCAGAAGCGGAGAGCCCGCTGCACCGCCTCGAACACATGCTGCACCCCTGGGTCGCCTACGCCATCCTGCCGCTGTTCGCCTTCGCCAATGCCGGCGTGTCCTTGGCCGGCCTGTCGCCGGGGGCCCTGCTCGAACCGGTGCCGTTGGGGATCGCCCTCGGCCTGTTCGTCGGCAAGCAGGCGGGCGTCGTCGGCATCTGCTGGGCGGCCATCCGCATGGGCTTGGCGCGACTGCCGGACGGTGCCGACTGGCTGCAGTTCTACGGCGTTTGCATGCTCACCGGCATTGGCTTCACCATGAGCCTGTTCATTGGCACCCTCGCCTTCCCCGATGTCGGCTACAGCGCCGGGGTGCGCCTCGGCGTGCTGGCCGGCTCCTTGGCTTCGGCACTGGCCGGCTATGGGGTGCTGATGGTGGCGGCCCGCCGCCGTGGGTCCGGGTGACGGTCGACGGCCGTCGGCAGACCGCGTACCGGCATCGCTTGCCTACAGCCCGACGGGCACTTCGCGGCCTTGCCCCTGCCCGTTCTTGCCATGGTTTCACCATAAAGATGTGAGACGGTCAGGCTGAGCCGGAGCCACGGCCCAGCGAGGTGGCGGTCCGGTATCGAAAGGGACAGTCATGAAGAAGCTCGCCTCCATCGCCGTCATTTCCGCCATGCTGGCGGCGGCTCCCGCGCAGGCGGACGGGCCCCAGGAACTTCTCGGCACCATCCTCGGTGGCGCCGCGGGTGGCTATGCCGGATCGCATATCGGCAGCGGCAGCGGCCGTCTCGCCGCCACCGCCGGCGGCGCCGTGCTGGGCGCCTGGCTCGGCAACGGCGTCGGCACCAGCCTCGATCGCGCCGATTCAGTGTACGGTGGTTATCGGACGCGCGCGTATCCGCCGCCGCCAATGGCCTATGCGCCGCCGCCGGCGCCCGTCTATGTCGAGCGTCACTCCTACTATTACCGACCGGCTCCGGTCTACGAACGGCCGCGTCACGCCCGCTGGCGCCATCGTCAGCCGCCGCCCGCGGCCTATCAGCCGGTTCAACAGCACTGCCGCGAATACCAGTCGCAGGTCGCCGTCGGTGGCTACGCCCAGCCGGGCTACGGCACCGCCTGCCTGCAGCCCGACGGCAGCTGGCAGATCGTCCGATAGGCTTGACCGCTCGACCATCAAAAGGCGCCGCCCGACGGCGCCTTTTCTTTTAGGCAACTGTATCCGCCGCCGACCGCCACCACTTCTTCGCCATATGGCGACGGGGGCGGGTTGTGGCGGATTATGAGCTCTATTATTGGCCCGGCATCCAGGGCCGCGGCGAATTCGTCCGTCTGGCGCTGGAGGAAGCGGGCGCCTCCTATATCGATGTGGCGCGCGGCCCCCGGGGCGAAGACGCCATCGTCGAACTCCTCGACGGCCAAGGCGTGGTGCGCGCGCCATTCGCCCCGCCGTTCCTCCGGCACGGCGAGCTGGTGGTCGGCCAGACGGCGGTGATTCTCCTGTATCTCGGTCCACGACTCGGCCTCGCGCCGGCCGATGAGGCGGGGCGGCTGTGGTGCCACCAGATTCAGCTTACCATCGCCGACGTGGTGGCCGAGGCCCACGACACCCACCACCCCATCGCCGCCGGCCTCTATTACGAAGAACAGAAAATCGAGGCCGCCCGCCGGGCACGGGATTTCCGGACGAACCGCATCCCCGCTTTCCTCGCCTGGTTCGAGGCTATTCTGTCACGCAATCCCGATAGTCACCAACACCTGATCAGCGATTCCATCACTTACGCCGATCTGTCGCTGTTCCAGTTGATGGCCGGCCTGGCCTACGCATTCCCGCGCGCCATGCGCCGCGAAAGCCTCGCTGTGCCCAGGGTTGCTGCCCTCGCCGCGGCGGTCGCTGCCCGCCCACGCATCCGCGCCTATCTGGAAAGCCGACGCCGCCTGCCGTTCAGTGACGCCGGCATCTTCCGCCATTACCCGGAGCTCGACGGCTAGGCTGGACCGCGCCTTTCCCGATTCGGAGAGGCCGTGCCGCCGGCGCCCTTGCCCCGCATCGAAATCTTCCAATTAACGGAGAGCCCTTCTTGGAGCGCATGAAAGGAGCAAAGGACATGACCACGGCGACCGCCGCCAACGACCTGCCCAAGCCCATGTGGATCGCCATCATGGTCGCGGGTTTCGTGCTGTTCTGGCCAGCCGGCCTGGCGATTCTCGCCTATCTGATCGGGAGTGGAAGGATCATGTGTCGTGGAAAACTGCGGCGCTGGGGCGCCGAGTGGACGGGGCGCAGCTACGGCTCGACCGGCAACTGGGCCTTCGACGAGTATCGCGAGGCCACCCTGCGCCGGCTCGAGGAGGAGCAGCAGGAGTTTCGCAGCTTCGTCGAGCGCCTGCGCCGCGCCAAGGACCAGGCCGAATTCGACCAGTTCATGGCCGAACGCAGCGCGCGCCAGGGATAGCACGGGCATCCACCTGCGGGGGCGGTCAGCCACTGCCCCCTCCATTTTGTTTCGCCGCACCTACATCGGAAGGCATATGCGCGGATACTCGGCGGCTCTCACTTCCGAGTAGAACTCTCCCCCAATTCACCGAGTATCCGCATGACTGCAGGCGGCGCCTGCCCGCACTACGAAATGTCATTACCTGTGACGACTGATAAAATTACTGCAAGTACGACGATCATCGCGGACGATACTGCAGTATAGGAATGCAAATCCGGCAGCATATCCGGCATCTCCGCCGCACGATTCATATATGTGTTGACACCACTTCTCCCGATGCTCCCTCCAGCACAGACGTGAGTGTGGAACGAATAGTGTGAGCGTCTTGCATCCATGCCAGCAAATGGTCAAGGTACCCGCCATCGGCTGATCGGCCGAGACCCATAGGCAAGGAAGGCAACGGACCATGTCGCACCCCTTGGAAGACGGCGGCTTCACCCTGTGGCAGGGTGACTTGGAGACGCAGCTGAAGCGCCTGCATGGCACCAGCCTGAAGGAACTCGGGCTGTCGCGCCGCTCCCTACAGGAGCGCTATTACGCCGGCACCAGCGTCTTCGCCATGCTGGGCCTCATCGCGCAGCAGCAGTAGCCGCCGCCGTAGCGGGCGGCGGCCGCATCAGGCCTCCTGCAACCAATAGCGCAAGACGGCGCTCACCGCCTGGGGCCGCTCGATCGGCGCCAGATGCCCGCAGTCCTCGATCACCACCAGCTTGCCGCGCGCCAAGTTGGCCGCCATTTCCTCGGCGACCTTGGGTGGCGTCAGCGCATCCTGGCGACCGACCACGACCAGGGTGGCACAGGCGATCCGCGCCAGATCGGCACGGCCGTCGGGCCGCCCCATGATCGCCGTCTGCTGGCGGGCGAATGCCTCCACCCCGACGCGTCGCGCCATGCCCAGCACACAGTCGCGCAGTTCGGGGTCGTCAACCCTCGCCGGGTGCAGCAGGTTGGGCAGCAGTTGCAGCGACACGTCGTCGAAGCGCCCGCTACGGGCCAGGGCGATCAGTTCCTGGCGCCGCTGGCGCTGCTCCGGCAGGTCGGCACGCGCCGAGGTGTCGATCAGCGCCAGCCGCTCGACCCGTTCCGGCGCCTGGCGCATGATCTCCTGCGCGACATAGCCGCCCATCGACAGGCCGGCCAGCGCGAACCGCCGCGGCGCCTGCGCCAACACGCCGGCGGCGAGAGCGGCCATGGTGTCCACCCCCGTCAAGTCGGCGACCGTGACATCGGCCATGTCGGCCAGCGTCTGGCTCTGGTGTCGCCACAAGGCCGGATCGTTGAGCAGGCCGGGAAGAAGGATCAACGTTGGCTTGGTCATGTGACGGGCTCACTTGATCAGCGACAGGAGGTCCTTGAATTCGGGCGTGCCGGCGCGGTGCAGCCACTCGAACAGGACCATCTCGGTGGTAACCACCTCGACATCGTTTTGCGCGAGGCGGCGGAACGCCCTGTCGGCATCGACGGGTTTGCGCGACGAGCAGGCATCGGCGGCGACGAAAACGTCATAGCCGAGCTCCTTGAACCGCACTGCCGTCTGCAGCACGCACACATGCGCCTCGATGCCGGCCACCACCACCTGGGGCCGCTGCAACGCCGCCAGCCGCTCAAGGAAGAGCACGTCGTCACCGCAGGAGAAATGCATTTTCTGCAGCAGCGCACCGTCGGCAATCTGCCCGCGCAAATTGGCGATCGTCGGCCCGATGCCCTGGGGATACTGCTCGCTGGCCAGCGTGGGGACGGCCAGTCGATGGGCGGCCTTCACCAGTACCTCACAGCGCTGTGCCACGCGCTCGCGATCCGACATTGCCGGCCACAGGCGCTCCTGTACGTCGATGATTACCAAGCAGCTCTCTTGCGCCTTCATCAGCATTGGCGTCTCCCCTGCGCCGGCGTTGCCCAGCCAAACCTATCCCGTCGCGGCCACACCGGAAAGGCGGACGCGCGACGGCAAGCTTGCACGGCGATTGACAGCCATGCTTGACCTTCTATTATCCCGCTGCACATATGTGACCAATCCCAATAAATCCAGCAGTATGAGTAGCGATCCAACCGAATGAGCTTCGCCGACTTGGGGCTAAGTCCCGACACCTTGAAGGCCGTCGAGGAAGCGGGTTACAGCAACCCCACCCCGATCCAGGAACAGGCAATCCCGTACGTCCTGATGGGACGTGATGTCCTGGGCATCGCCCAGACGGGCACCGGCAAGACCGCCTCCTTTACCCTGCCGATGATCGACATCCTGGCCGCCGGCCGCGCCAAGGCGCGCATGCCGCGCTCGCTGATCCTTGCCCCGACCCGGGAGCTGGCGGCGCAGGTGGCCGAGAACTTCGAAAAATACGGCAAGTATCAGAAGCTCAACATGGCGCTGCTGATCGGCGGCGAGTCCATGGGTGACCAGATCGGCGTGCTCGATCGCGGCGTCGACGTGTTGATCGCCACGCCCGGGCGCATGCTCGACATGTTCGAGCGCGGTCGCGTCCTGCTCAACGACGTGAAAGTCCTGGTGATCGACGAAGCCGACCGCATGCTCGACATGGGATTCATCCCCGATGTCGAGCGCATCGTCGGGCTGCTGCCGAAGATTCGCCAGACGCTGTTCTTCTCGGCGACCATGCCGCCCGAGGTCAAGCGGTTGGCCGATGCCTTCCTGATGAACCCGAAGGAGGTGTCGGTGGCGCCGCCGGCCTCGCCGGCCGAATCGGTGACGCAAAACCTGATCATCGTCGACGAGATCGACAAGCGCGAGACGCTGCGTCACCTGATCCGCAGCGAGAACGTCAAGAACGCTCTGATCTTTTGTAATCGCAAGCGCGACGTGGACGTCCTCTATCGGTCGCTGCTCAAGCATGAGATGTCGGCGGCCCGCCTGCACGGCGACATGGCGCAATCGTCACGCATGGAGACGCTGGACCAGTTCAAGGCCGGCGAGGCCACCTTGCTGGTCTGCTCCGATGTCGCCGCCCGCGGTCTCGACATCAAGGAACTCAGCCACGTCTTCAATTTCGACGTCCCCATCCATGCCGAAGACTACGTGCACCGCATCGGCCGCACCGGGCGCGCCGGGCGCGAGGGGCGCGCGTTCACCATCGCCACGCCCCAGGACGGCAAGTATGTCGGGGCGATCGAAAAGATGATGGGCCGCCCCGTCCCCCGAATGCAGCTCGAGGGGGTGCGCGAGTTGCCGTTCGAGGAAGGCGACCGCAAACGCCACAAGCGGCGTGGCAAGGACGATGGCCGTCAAGCCGAGCGGCGTGAGGAGCGGCCCGAGACCCGTCACGCCGACCGGCGGGACGCGCGGGCTGATCCCCGCCCACTGCGTCGCGAGGAAGTGGCGGCCGAAGGCGAGCACCAAGAGGAGCGCCCCGCCGCCCATCGCGAGGCGCGGCACGATGGACAGCGGCGCGACGCCGGCCGTCGCGAGCGCCGCCGCACCTTCGATGAATACGGCATCGGCGAAATGAAGCATCCCGAAGGCGTCATCGGCTTCGGCGATCATCCACCGGATTTCATCCTGCGTAGCGTCAAGCTGCCCAAGAAAGTCGGGGCGCCGGTCGACGAGGAAGAGTGAACCGATGCAGACGATCTTCGTGATGGTGAAATGCGAACTGGGGCGAGCCTACGAGGTCGCCGACGCAGCGGTCGAGACAGAACGAGTCTCGGAAGTCTATTCGATTTCCGGGCAGTACGACCTGATGCTCAAGTGCTATCTCGAGGACGAGGACGACATCGGCCATTTCGTCAACGAGACGATCCAGCGCCTGCCGGGCATAAAAGACACCTTCACCATCATCGCGTTCAAGGCGTTTTCCTAGCCCGTTCCAGGCGACGCAGTCCTAGTGCAACCGCCATTCCCAACAGCGCCATGGGCAGCAGCAGCCATGATGCCGCCCGCCAACCGCCGAACTCGGTGACGATCAGCGCTACCGTCGGCGCCCCCGCCAGTTGCCCGATGTTCGCCCCCTGGATGATCAGGCCGTTTACGCGACCAATGGTCTCGCCGCCGGGCGCGACCAGCGGCACTGCGCCGAACACCGTGGCCGGCAGCAGGCCACCGAAGCCGCTGAACACGAAGGCTGCGCCATAACGCCCGGTGACCGGCAGCACGTCGAGGAAAATCAGCGGCGAAGCCACCGCCATCACCGCCAGCGCCAGCACCATGGTCGCCCACCGCGACCAGCCGCGCCGGGCGAGGTCGCCGGCCCACAGATTGCCGGCAACGTTCGCCAGCGCGACGAGACCGGCCATGACCGTTGCGACGGCCGGAGTCACGCCCATGCGCTCGACCAGCAGCACCGGATAGAAGCCTAGGACAGACGTGAAGCAGAAGGCGTAGATGGTGAAGGCCCCGGTCAACAGCCACGCCCCACGTGACCGCAACACGTCGTTGAACCCGAACGCCGCCACCGCTGCACGACCGCAGCGCAGGCCGCGGGTCTGTGCGGCAAGGAAGACGGCAGAGAGCATCGTCGCCATGGCGGCACCGATCCAGGCGCCGCGCCAGCCGACGGTGGTCATCACCAACGGCGACGCCAGTAGCATGAGAGCGGTGCCGAGCGGCAGCCATGTCGCCCAAAGCGCCAGGGCCAGGCGGCTGTCGCGCTGGCGCACGGCGCTCCAGATCAGGCTGGGGCCAGCGACGATGAGCAGCAGCGCGCCGGCACTCTCGAAGATTCGGCCAATCAGCAGAAGCGGTACTGCATCGGCCGCGGCGCCGCCCAGGCTGCCGATGGTCATCAGGGCAAGCCCCCACAGCATCAGCCGCCGCGGCTGCATCAGGTCGGCGAGCAGCCCGGCCATCGTGGCGGCGACGGCGGCAACCGCGGCGAACAGCGACAGCACCCAGCCGGCGGTAGTCAGGTCAATGCCAAGCTCGCCTTGCAAGGCGGTGATGGCCGGAGGCACTTTGCCCAGGTGAAATGCAGCGCATACCCCCGCCCCCGAGGTGGCGAGCACCGTCGCCCAACGCGTCGGCGCCTCGCCCGTCACCGCGGTCACTCCCATCGCACGCCCCAGGTAAAATCACGCCAGCGTAGCACGGTGTCGATTGACCGCCAGGCCTTTCCCCCGATAATCGCCGCCTCAGCGCGAGGTCCCGAATGCCCAGCCGATATTTCGTCTTCGATGTCCCCACGCCCGAGGGCGACACCATCAAGGTTTGGCTGGACGGCAAGTTCCGCAACCTACGGCTGTTGGACGCAGCCACCTTCCATCGCCTGCAGGCGATATGGAAGGCGCGATCGGTGCTGCTGCCGGTGGTTTTGATCCCGGCAGCGGCACTGGTGCTGCTGCTGTTCGCGCAAGGCCAACTCGCCCAGGAGACCTTCTTTTACATCATCATCGGCGCTCTGGTCGTCGACATGGCGGCACGCCTGATGCTCGGCCTCCATGAACGCCGCTGCCTTGCCCACCGGTCGCTGCATCCGATACCGGCCGAATCGGCCGAGATGATGAGCAAGGCACTTAAGGCCGGCGACATCGCGGGCCTGCGCGCCGCCACGGCCGCGATCGTCGCCACTATGGTCCTTAAAAGGTAATTCGGTACCGAAGTACCAAAATACTTGCATACCCGGTACCTTCGCGCGATGATGCCGAGGTCGAGGGTAGCTTCACCACGGTCGGCGCCCCACCCAGGCGGAGGGGTACCGTCCGGCCCATGGTGGGACGCTGCAGACGCGAGACGATCGCCGCGAAATCCAGCCGCCAAGCGGCCTGGCGCGACGCTTACCTGGCTTTGCCGCGCCGGATTTGAGGTTGCTTTCCGCAACGTGGGTGTCTAACAAACACTACCCTTCAACGAACGACGATTGACCGGAAGAGTGGGAGCATGGCGACGCATTCGGTTCAGATCGCGCTAGCCGGTAGCGGTGGCGCAGGCGTGATGACGGCGGGGCAGATCCTTCTGGATGCCGCTGCCAAAGCTGGCTATTACGGGCTCATGGGCCGCTCCTCCGGACCGCAGATCCGCGGCGGTGAAGCGGCGGCCCTGATTCGCATTTCGACCAAGCCGGTCTCGTCGCTCGACGACCGCTACGACATGCTGCTGGCCATCGATTGGCAAGGCGTCAGCCGGTTCAAGGCCGAACTGCCGATGGATGCCAACAGCGTGATCGTGTGCGATCCGGCCGAGGGCGACGTGCCTGTCGAATTCGTCGACACTGGCGCCAAGGTTGCGCCGATTCCCTTCGGCGAAGTCGCCAAGAGCATCGTCGGCGGTCGCGTGAACATGGTTGGGCTCGGCGTAGCCGCGCTGCTCGTCGGCCTGCCGCTGGATCCGATCATGGGCCTGATCGATGCGGCCCTGAAGAAGAAGGGTCCCGACGCGCAGAAATCCTCGCGTGACACGGTCACGGCTGGTGCCGAGTCGGCCGCCGGCATTGACTGGCGCGTCGAACTCGCCCCGCCGCCGAAGAGCGACGTCCCCCATTGGAACATCTCGGGCAACGAGGCCGCTGGTCTGGGTGCGGTGCGTGGTGGCGTGCGTTTCGTCGCCGCCTATCCCATCACCCCGGCGACCGAAGTCCTCGAGTGGCTGGCGCCGAATCTCGCCGATCTCGGCGGCACCCTGGTGCAGGCCGAGGATGAGATCGCCTCGATCAACATGGCAATCGGCGCCTCTTACGGCGGCGTGCCGTCGCTGACCGCCACCTCGGGTCCCGGCCTGGCGCTGATGACGGAAGCCATCGGTCTTGCCATCGCCTCGGAGACCCCGGTGGTCATCGTCGACGTCATGCGCGGCGGCCCGTCGACCGGCATCCCGACCAAGTCGGAGCAGTCCGACCTCAACCAGGCCATCTATGGCCTGCACGGCGACGCCCCGCATCTGGTGGTGGCGCCGACTTCGATCGGCGACTGCGTCTTCACCACCCAGTGGGCGGTGCACTTGGCCGAGCATCTGCAGACGGCGGCGATCGTCCTGTCGGATCAGATGATGGGCCAGTCGCGTGCCATCATCGATCGCCCCGCCGACGTCGCCTTCATCGCGCGCCGCCTGGTGGCGACCGCAGACATGGCCGAAGGCTACAAGCGCTACGCCCTGACCGCCAACGGCATTTCGCCGATGGCCGTCCCCGGCACGCCAGGCTGCATGTACACCTCGGACGGCCTCGAGCATAACCAGCGCGGCACGCCTTCGTCGGTGGCGGAAGACCACCAGAACCAGATGGACAAGCGCCTCAACAAGCTGCTCAAGCACGACTACGGCAACCATTGGGCCGATGTCGAGGGCGACGGCGAGGTGGCGATCCTGACCTGGGGGTCGATGACCGCTCCGTGCCGCGAGGCCATCGATCGCCTGGCCGCCAAGGGCAAGAAGGTGAAGCTGATCTCCATGCGCCTGATGTCGCCGCTGCTTCCCGAGAAGATCGCCGAGGCTTTCAAGGGTGTGAAGAAGCTGCTGATCGTCGAGCAGACGCACAGCGGCCAGTTCTATCACTACCTGAAGGGGCATATTGAGCTGCCGGCGACCGTCGAGGTGCTGAAGCGCCCCGGGCCGCTGCCGATCCGTCCCGCCGAAGTCGAAACCAAGCTTGCCGCGTGGGTGTGAGCCATGACCGCTGTGACGAAAAACTACTCCGCAAAAGACTATAAGTCCGACATCAAGCCCGTGTGGTGCCCCGGCTGCGGCGACTACTCGGTGCTGTCGTCGATGACCAAGGCGTTGGCCGAGTTGCAGATCCCGCCCGAGAACTGCGCCGTCGTTTCCGGCATCGGCTGCTCGTCGCGCCTGCCCGCCTACACCAACGTCTATGGCTACCATGGTGTCCATGGTCGCGCGCTGGCGGCGGCGGCTGGCCTCAAGCTGGCCCGTCCCGACATTACCGTCATCGCCACCGGCGGCGACGGCGACGGCCTGTCGATCGGCGGCAATCACTTCCTGCATGCCTGCCGGCGCAATGTCGACATGACCTATGTGCTGATGGACAACCAGGTCTACGGCATGACCAAGGGCCAAGCGTCGCCGACGACCGCTCCCGACTGGTGCGGGAGCAAGCTGACCCCCCAGGGGTCGGGCGTGACCGCCATCCAGCCGCTGCACCTGGCGCTGTCCTGCGGTGCCAATTTCGTCGCCCGCGGCTTCTCGGGCGATCCGAACCATGTCGCCCAGCTGATCGCCGAGGCCATCCAGCACCCGGGCTTCTCGTTCGTGCAGGTCCTCAGCCCCTGCGTGACCTTCCGTTCGGAACAGCGCGGCTGGAAGGACACCGTCGAGCGCGGCAAGCTGGCCGCGGCTACCTCTTCGGATGAGGCCTTCGCCATTTTGGCTAAGGACAACGGCATGCAGACCGGCGTACTCTATGCTGGTGACCGCAAGCCGTTCAATCCGAGCCAGCCGGCGGTCAAGGACCTCGACGCGGTCGAAAGGAAATTCGTTGCGTGACAGGTAGTTTCGACGTCGCCACCTTCCTCGCCCACGCCCTCGCCTTCGAGAACGAAGCCGCGGACCGTTACGACGAGCTCGGGGACTCCATGGAAGTGCACAACAACATGGACGTTGCCCAATTGTTTCGTCGGATGGCCGGGTTCTCGCGAATGCACGCGGACGCGGTGAAAGGGCGGGCTGGCGACGTCGCACTGCCGCATTTCAAGCCGTGGGAATTCCAGTGGCGGGAGGCCGAGGGGCCGGAAGTGGCGCAGGTCGAACGCACTCATTATCTGATGACCCCTTACCACTGCTTGGAGCTGGCCCTGCACAACGAGCGCCGCGGCCTCGAATTCTACCGCGGCGTTGCCACGGCCAGTACCGATGCCGAGGTGAGGCGCCTCGCCCGGCAGATGGCTGCGGAAGAACAGGAACACGTGTTGGTGCTGGAGGATTGGCTGGCCAAGACGCCGGCGCCGGCACCCGACTGGGATGTCGACCTCGATCCGCCGGCCGTCGGCGACTGATTGCGAGGCCCGGGAACTACTCGGGCCTTTCTTTTTGTTTTTGTTTTTTGGCCAATTGCTCCGCTCCCGCTAGACTGAGCTCTTCGCAACGTCGAAGGAGTCGTGGCATGGCACCCTTGATCGAGTGGCGCGACCAATTCAAAACCGGGATCGCGTCGGTGGATTACGAGCATCGCAATCTGATCGCGACCATCAACGACTTGCATGGGGACACGTCGATCCATCGCGACAAGCCTGCGGTCGAGGGTGTTCTGGGCGAGATCCATGCCGGAATCTCGGCCCATTTCGCCCTGGAAGAGAAGGTGATGCGCGACATGGGCTACCCCGCCTATGCCGCGCACAAGAGCGAGCACGAGGCCCTGCTGGACGACATCTCGGCCGTGCTCGCCCAGGTGAGGAACGACCCGGCTTTCGATTACCAGAACAGCCTGCGCGAGACGCTCCGCCACTGGTTCGGCGATCACTTCAAGGACGCCGACGCCAAGTTGCACCGAATTACTGGCTGAACCCCGCCGGACTTGATCGGCTGGACCTGCGCAGGTCGCCGGCGCCTCCGGGTTGGGCATGGGGTCGAACGGGGTGGCGACGGCCGAACTGCTGCTATAGCCCGGCCTGTTTGCGAATCGCCGCCACTTGCCAGGTCTTCATCATGTCGACCAGGACCTCCGGCCGCTCGAGCCCGTCGCCGACGATCTGCAGAAGCAGGCTGTCGCCGATCACCAGCATGATCTCGCCCGTGCGGTCCTCGGCGTCCCAGCGCATCAACGCCGGGCCGGCATCGAGGGCGACGCGCTTCATTCCGGGCTGGGCGCCGATCGCTGCCGGGTTGGCCAGCATCTCGGCGATCCCCGCGACCGCCTCCTGGTCGATGATGATGGCTGCATTGAGCGAGGCGTCGCCGTTCTCATACCCCTTCATCACGACCAGGCCGCCACCGGCCATGCCCATGCCGTCCGCCTGCGGCTCGAATGCCTGCCAGCCGGACGGCGCCGGAGGCATCAGCGGCAAGAAGGCGGCCGACAGCTCCTGCTGCACGCCATCGAGCGCCGACTGCAAGGTCTCCGCCGCCTTCAGCAACTCGCCGCGGCTGTAGGCTTGGTTTGCCGCATGGATGCTATCCGCCACCGACGCGGCCCCGGCAGGTTGCGCCAACACCATGACGACAGCGGTGGCAGAAACAAACTTGCGCATGGCATCGGCCCCCTGTTGCCCCGGCAAGCTAGCAGCAAGTTTGGTGCCGGGCAACGTACTGGCAACGTACGCAGGACATTGACGCGCCGCCTTGCGATTTGGAACAATGCTGCCTGCCACGACCGAGGAAGCCCAAAGCAATGTCGTCTCCCATCGCCCCGGCCAAGGACAGCGGCCGCGTCTCCGATCGGGTGGCGGATCAGGTCATGGCAATGATCGCCTCCGGCAGCCTGTCGCTCGGGCAACGGCTGCCGGGCGAACGGCAATTGGCGGAACAGATGGGCGTCAGTCGCGTATCGGTACGCGCGGCCTTGCAGCGCCTGAAAACCCAAGGCTTCCTGTCCGCCGTCCAGGGCGGCGGCACCCGGGTCATCGCCACCGATGCCGTGATGGATTCGGCGCTGACCGAGTTGGCGCGGCTGAATCATGAGAATCTGCACGATTTGGCCGAACTGCGCATGATCCTCGAAGTCTGGGCGGCACGCCGCGCCGCCGAGCGCGCGACGGCCGATCATCTGGCGGAAATGGCCACCGTGCTGGCGGCGATGCAGGATGACGCCAGCCGCGGCCAGCACAAGGTCGAGAACGACATGCGCTTCCATCTGGCGGTGGCGAAGGCGTCGGGCTCGGCCATTTACATCCACATCGTCGGCGTCATTCGCGACATCCTGCGCCAAAGCCTGGATTACCACCGCTACCGGCTGTTCGCCGTGGCCATCGAGGACGCCCAGATACTCGCCCACCACCGGGCCATCTATCAAGGCATCTGCGACCGTGACGGCGAGGCCGCCGGCAACGCCATGCGCGAGCACCTGACCTGGGTGTTGGCACGCTACGATTCGGCGCGCAACGAGCAGGTACGACAGGCCCCGGACTGACTGGGCCAAGCCATCCCGCGCGCCGTGCCTGAGCGGATGACAATCAGGCGCGGTTGGCACAAACTCCCCGCCCGATTTGCATCGGCCGACGATCGCCCTCACCTAAGGGAGGCCGCGCCGCTGCGACGCTCGATCAGAGGTGACGCATGAGAAGACTGAGGAACGCGAAGATCATCGCCACGCTGGGCCCGGCGACGTCGTCGCCACAGGCAATCGAGGCGCTGTTCACCGCCGGCGCCGACGTGTTTCGCCTCAACGCCAGCCACGGCAGTGCCGACGACCATCGCAACCGGATCTTCACCATACGCCAGCTCGAGAAGAAGTTGCGCCGTCCCGTCGGCGTGCTCTTCGACCTGCAGGGGCCAAAGCTGCGAATCGGTGATTTCAAGGAGGGTCGCGCCCCGGTTCGCGCCGGCCAGCGCTTCCGCTTGGACCTGTCCGGCGAGCTGGGCGATTCCACCCGCGTACAGCTGCCGCATCCCGAGATCTTCGCCGCCATCGGCGTCGGCACCGAGCTGCTGCTGAATGACGGGCGCGTGCGCCTGCGCGTCGAACATCATGGCGGCGATTTCGCCGAAACCATGGTCGTCACCGGTGGCGAGCTGTCGAACCACAAGGGCGTGAACGTTCCCAATGTCGTCCTGCCGATCTCGGCCCTCACCGAAAAGGACCTGCAGGACCTGCAGTTCGGTTTGGACATGGGGGTCGACTGGATGGCGTTGTCATTCGTCCAGCGCCCCGAGGACGTCGCGCAGATGCGCGACCTGGTGGGTGGCCGCGCCGCCATCATGTCCAAGCTGGAAAAGCCCTCGGCCATCGAATATTTGGAAGAGATCATCGGGCTTTCCGACGGCGTCATGGTCGCGCGCGGCGACCTCGGCGTGGAGGTGCCGCCCGAAAACGTCCCCATCCTGCAAAAGCGCATCATTCATGGCTGCCGCCGTGCCGGCAAGCCGGTGGTCGTGGCCACGCAGATGCTCGAATCGATGATCAGCGCCCCCGCCCCCACTCGCGCCGAGGCCTCCGACGTCGCCACCGCCATCTATGACGGCGCCGATGCGGTGATGTTGTCGGCCGAGACGGCGGTGGGCGAGTATCCAACCGACGCCGTGGCAATGATGGACCGCATCATCCAGCGCGTGGAATCGGACGAGCATTACCGCTCGATCGTCCAAGCCGCGCGGTGCGAGCCGGAGAACACTACCCGTGACGCCATCAGCGCCGCCGCTCGCCAGGTGGCCCATACGCTCGAGGCGGCCGCCATCGTCACCTTCACCTCGTCAGGGTCGACGACGCTGCGGGCGGCACGCGAGCGCCCCGATGTGCCGATCGTCAGCTTGACCTCGGACCTGCAGGTCGCGCGGCAATTGTCGCTGGCATGGGGCGCGCACTGCACCGTGACCGGCGAGGTGCACAGCTTCAGCGAGATGGTCGCGGTCGCGCAGGACAAGGCGCGCGAGCAAGGCTTCGCCAAGACGGGGGAACGCATCGTCATCACCGCCGGCGTCCCCTTCGGCCGGTCGGGAACGACCAATATCCTGCGGGTCGCCAAGATCGGCGGCAGCGACGGCGGCGACTGATCGGCGTCGCTGCGGAAGCCCGCGCGCGTCAGATCGGCAAGCCGGCAACCTCGTCGCGCAGCTCTTCGACCTGCAATAGCGCGTCTTCGAGATAGGGGTTGATCTTCAGCGCCTCCTCGAAGACCCGCACCGCCGTACGTGGATCGCCAGTCTCGACGAAGATGCGCCCAAGCAGATTGAGGGCCACGTAGTGGCGCGGCTCGATCATCAGCACGTGCGACAGATCGGCGACGGCAGGCTCATAATCATCCCTCAGCCAATACACCATCGCGCGCATATTCCAGCCTTCGGCGAACCTTGGCGCCCGTCGCACCACTTGGTCAAAGGCGGCAAGCGCGGCATCGATGTCGGCCTCGTTGACGGCTTCGATCCCCTCGAGCATCAACTCGTCCACCTGCACATCCCCCGAGCTTGACCATCCGGCCAGGATGGCCGCCTCGATCATCTGGGCTTCGTGGGGATCGCCTGCGCTCTGCAGGCGCTGGAACAGCTGATCCATGTCTGCGGCGGCGTGCGCCTCCTGCCGCGGCGGCCGTTCCGAGCAGGACGCGCCGGCGACCGAAAGCGCCATCAGCAAAGCCATGAGGATCCGCAGCATCGACTGGCATGTGGCGAGTCGCTCCTTGCCCGCCAAGGACGCCACGCCGGTGCGGATGGATGGGAAGTCCCCTAAGGGAAATACCACCCAAGCCCGTTATAGCCCGCTTGGGCGGGGGCCGCCGGTAGCCCAGTCGAGCAGCTCCACCGTATGCACCACCGGCAGGCGCGTGCCGCCGGCAATCTGCAGAATGCAGCCGACATTTCCGGCGGCGATGATTTGCGGCCCGGTGTCCTCGATCGCGCCGGCCTTGCGCTCGCGCAGTTGGCGCGCCATCACCGGCTCGAGAATGTTGTAGACGCCTGCCGAACCACAGCACAGATGGCCCTCGGCGGGTTCGCGTACGACGAATCCGGCATCGTTCAGCAGCGTCTGCGGCGCCTGGCGTATGCGTTGTCCATGTTGCAGCGAGCAGGCAGCATGGTAGGCGACCACCGTGCCCTCGCCCACCACGCCCGGCTGCAGCCCCAGCGCTGCCATGACTTCGCTGACGTCCTTGGCCAGGGCGGCCACCGCAGCCGCTCCTTCGGCCCAGTGCGGATCCTGGCGCAGCATGTGGCCATAGTCCTTGAGCACCGTGCCGCAACCCGAAGCATTGACGATGATGGCGTCGAGACCGTGCCGGTCGCGTTCGCGCAACCACGCGGCGATATTTCGGCGGGCAAACGACCGTGCCTCATCCTCGCGGCCGAGATGATGGGTCAAGGCGCCGCAGCACCCGGCGCCGGCGGCGATCACGACCTCACAGCCGTGGCGCGTGAGCAGCCGAATGGTCGCGGCATTGATGTTGGCGGCGATGACTTGTTGGACGCACCCTGCCAGCAGCGCCACCCGCATCCGCCGCTGCCCCTGCGCCGGGAAAACCTGCGGCCGCAACGGCGCTGCCGCCGTGCCGACCGGGGCCAGCGCGAGCATTGCCGCAAGCCGGCCCTGCGGCAGCACCAGCCCCAGCGGTTTCGCCATCCAGGCCAATACCATCACCGCGCGGAACCGGCGGGGATGGGGCAGGACGGCACCGAGCATTCGCCGCAGTAGCCGATCGGCCCAAGGCCGTCGATAGCCGGCCTCGATACGGGTGCGCGCGATGTCGATCAGGTGCATGTAATCCACGCCCGATGGGCAGGTGGTCATGCATGACAGGCAGGACAGGCACCGGTCGACGTGCAGGGTCACCGCTGCGGACGGCGGTTGTCCGCTTTCCAGCGTCTGTTTGATCAGGTAGATGCGGCCGCGTGGGCTGTCGTTTTCATCGCCGCGTAACACGTAGGTCGGGCATGTCGCCGTGCAAAAGCCGCAATGCACGCATTTGCGGATGATGGTGTCGGCGACGGCGACCTTGGGGTCGGCAAGTTGCGCGAGGGTGAAATTGGTTTGCATCGGATCGCGTCAGAGGCCGGGGTACATGCGGCCGGGATTGAGGATATGATGGGGATCGAAGGCCTCCTTCACGCGCCGGGTCAATAGCCGCAGCGGCTCGGCCAGCGGCTGGAACACATCGACATGCGCGCGCAAGGCGGATGGAGCGCGAACGAGCGTTGCCGCACCGCCGGCCACGGTCGCCGCTGCCGTTAAGGCGTCGCCTTCCGACTCCGCGGCGGCCACCCAGACTTGGCCGCCGCCACGATCGAAAAAGAACTCGGCATCGATGCTTCCGACCAATGACGGTGCGGCCGCAGGGGGCACCGCTATCCGCCAGACCGCGCGCGGGTCGCCGACAAACGGCTGCACGTCGCGAATACTGCGCCAAAGCGCAGCCGAATTGGCGCTATGCAATTCCTCGGTATGACCAAACGTGCCGAGCTCCGAGCGCAGGGCGGCACAGCGGTAAACGACCGAAGGACCCGGCCCCTCGAGGCGGATCGCCGTTATCGAGCCACCGGCCTCGGCCACGCAAGAAACAGGCGACGCAACGGCATGCGCCGGTGGCAGGCATGCAGCTCCCGAAATCTCGTGGCTGCTCTGCAGCGCCTGCGTCATCGCGCGCACCGCCGTCGCCATATCCAGGCCGTGGATAAGTACGGTGCGAGCCTTGTCGGGGCGCGGCACCACCTTGAACGACACGGCGGTGATGACCGCCAGCGTGCCGTAGGAGCCGGCCACCAGCTTCGACAAGTCGAACCCGGTGACGTTCTTGACCACGCGACCGCCGGCCTTGAACGGCTCGCCTCGGCCCGACACGCAGCGCACCCCCAGGATATGATCGCGCGCGGCACCGGCCGACAGCCGCACCGGTCCGCCCAGATTGCAGGCAAAGGCCCCGGCGATGGTGCCCTGCCCGGCCGCCTCGCCGAGCAGCGGCCCATAATCGGGCGGCTCGAACGCCAGCCGCTGGCCATGTGCGGCCAGCATCGCTTCGATTTCGGCGAGCGGCGTTCCCGCCTTGGCCGTCATCACCAATTCATTGGGTTCGTAGAGTTCGAGCCCCGACAGTGCCGCGGTTTCCAATGTGTGTGCCGCCTGCACCGGGCGCCCCAGCCGCCGCTTGCTGCCGCCGCCGACGACTTCCAGCGGCGTCCGTGTGCCACAGGCCCAGGCCACCACGTCCTCGACCTGCCGTTCATCCGTGGGGCGAAAAATCGTGGCGGTCACCAGGGCCTCCCTTAGAACCTGGGCAAGTCGGGAAACGGCAGTTGTCCGCCGCTCACACGCAGCCGGCCCAGTTCGGCGCAGCGATGCAGCTGCGGGAAGACCTTGCCCGGATTGAGCAATTGGGCCGGATCGAAGGCACATTTCAGCCGCTGTTGCTGCGCGAGGTCGGCATCACTGAACATCGTCGGCATCAGGTCACGTTTTTCGACGCCGACACCATGCTCTCCCGTCAGGACGCCGCCGACCTCGACGCAGAGCTTCAGGATGTCGGCGCCGAACGCTTCGGCCCGCTCCACTTCGCCGGGCCGATTGGCGTCGAACAGGATCAGCGGGTGCAGATTGCCATCGCCGGCGTGGAAGACGTTGGCGACGCGCAAGCCATAGTGCCGCGACAACTCGGCCATGCGGCGCAGGACTTCGGCCAGCCGCGCCCGCGGGATGGTGCCGTCCATGCATAGATAGTCGGGCGAAATGCGCCCGACGGCCGGAAAGGCCGCCTTGCGCCCCGCCCAGAAAAGCTGCCGCTCTTCCTCGCTGGCGCTGGCGCGCACGGTGACGGCACCGCAGTGCCGGGCCGTGGCCTCGACACGGGCGACGAGAAAGTCCACCTCGGCCGCCGGTCCGTCCAGCTCACAGATCAAGAGCGCCGCGACGTCGCGCGGATAGCCGGCGCCAACGAAATCCTCGGCGGCATGGATGGCGGGACGGTCCATCATTTCGAGCCCGGCGGGAATGATCCCATCGGCGATGATCGCCGCCACGCAGTCGCCGGCGCTCTCGTTGGAGGGAAAGCCCATCAGCAGGGCGCGCAGTGTCTCGGGTCGGCGCAGGATCCGCACGGTGACCTCGGTAATCACCCCCAACAGACCTTCCGACCCGGTGACCACCCCCATCAGGTCGTAGCCGTCACCGTCACTCTGATGACGCCCGCCCAGTCGGACGACAGTGCCGTCCATCAGGACCATCTCGAGCCCCAGCAGGTTGTTGGTGGTCAGGCCGTACTTCAGGCAGTGCACGCCGCCGGCATTCTCGGCGACGTTCCCGCCGATCGAGCAGGCAATCTGGCTGGACGGATCGGGCGCATAGTAGAAGCCGCGATTCTCCACGGCACGGGTGATGGCGAGGTTGGTCACCCCGGGTTGGGCGACGACACAGCGATTGTCCCAATCGATGTCGATGATGCGGTTGAAGCGGCTGAGACCGAGCGTGACCGCATCCGCCAGCGGCAGCGCCCCGCCGGACAGCGAGGTGCCCGCACCGCGAGGGACGACCTTCACGCCGTGGGCGTGGCAGTAGGCCAGGAGGCGCGACACCTGGCCGGTGTCGGCGGGCAACGCCACAATCATCGGCAACTGCCGGTAAACGGTGAGCCCGTCGCATTCATAGGGGCGGAGTTCGTCGATGTCGGTGATCACGCCGTCGGGGACGATCGCGCGCAGATCCCCGGCGATCTGCAACCGCCGTTCGATTACCGCGTGATCTGGCTGGGGCATGAGCATGCAAATCTCGCCGCATCATTGGTATGACCACATTACAGGGCCGGACGGCGGTGTGGCAATGTGCCTGCAGTGCCTCCGCCATGTGCGTTTGGAACCTGCAATGCAAGGTGATTGTTCGGTTTAGCGACCCACCAGCCGAACGCAGGAGATCAACATGCCCAATAATGGTGGCCTCTCCATCACCCATCTGTTCACCACCCTGATGACCGATATTTCGCTGCTTTTCCGAAAGGAGATGGAGCTGGCGCGTGCCGAGCTGTCGCAGAAAGCGTCGGATCTGGGAAGTGGCGCCATCTACATGGCCATTGGCGGATTGCTGGCCTTTGCCGCGCTGCTGTTCCTGCTGGCGGCGGCGGCCTTCGCCATTGCCCTGGTCCTGCCCACCTGGGCGGCGGCGTTGATCGTCGGCGGCGTCGTTCTCATCATCGGCCTGCTGTTTCTCGCCGGCGGCTATGGCAAGTTCCGCCTGACCCACCTCAAGCCCGAGCGCACCGTAAGGACCCTGCGCGACGACGCCGCCTTCGCCCGCGAGCAGTTTCGTGGCAGCTGAGGAGCGAAACATGGCCCCCCAACCTGCAGCCCGCGGCGCCGACGCGCGTGGCCGTCACGCCCGGCAGCCGACGGAAATCCCCGCATCCGGATGGAAGGACGTCGCCTGGCGCGTCAAGGACGAAGCCAGCCACGACAACCTGTCGATCGTGGCCGCGGGCGTCGCCTTCTATGCCCTGCTGGCATTGCCGTCGGCGTTGGCCGCCTTCGTCTCGATCTATGGTCTGGTCGCCAGCCCCACCCAGGTCGAGGCCCAGATGGCCGCCCTGACCGGCGTGATGCCCGCCGAGGCCCGCACCCTGTTTTCCCAGCAACTGCATAGGGTCGCGAGTGCCTCGACCGGTGCCCTCGGCGTCAGCCTGCTCATTGCCTTGGCCATCGCATTATGGTCTGCGGCCAAGGGAATGAACGCGCTGATAACCGCCTTGAACATCGCCTACGACGAGGAAGAGAAGCGCGGTTTTGTTCGCTTGACCGCGGTGGCTCTGGGCCTGACCCTGGGAATGATGGTGGTGCTGTTCGTCGCGCTGGCCATCGTCGCGGGCGTACCGGCGGTCATCGGCCTTTTCGAGCTTCCCGATTGGCTGCGCTGGACCATTCAGTTGGCGCGCTGGCCCCTGCTGTTCATCCTGGCGGTGGTCGCGCTGGCGGTCATTTACAGCTATGCACCGAGTCGCGACGAGCCGCGCTGGAGTTGGGCCAGCCCCGGCGCCTTCGTCGGCACGGCGCTGTGGCTCCTGGGGTCGATCGCCTTCTCGGTCTACGCCGGCAAGTTCGGCAGCTATAACGAGACCTACGGCACGTTATCGGCGGTGGTGGTGCTGATGATGTGGCTGTTCGTCTCGGCCTATGCCGTGGTGATCGGCGCCGAAGTCAATGCCGAGGTCGAGCGCCAGACGCAGCGCGACACGACCAAGGGCGGCGAGCAGCCGCTTGGCCGCCGCGGCGCCCATGCCGCCGACACCGTCGGCGAAGGCAAGGGCTGAAACGACAAGAGCGGGGCCATCGCCCCGCTCTTCGCAAACCCTGACGCGGTCTTCAGCCCTGACGGGCCTTGAACCGCGGGTTGGTCTTGTTGATCACGTAGACGCGGCCCTTGCGGCGCACGACACGGCAGTTCTTGTCGCGCAGCTTGGCCGACTTCAGAGAATTGCGAACTTTCATAACCAAACGTCCTTGCCGACCGAGACCGTCAATGAGGCGGCGACCATACGGGCTGACTTGGCATGTGTCAACCCTGAGGCGCCGCCATTTCTCTAGCGTTTTGCCACCTAGTTCTTGGCGCGCATGTCCTTGACCCGCACCGCCTTGCCCAGCGATCGAGGAATCTCGCCCGGCGCCTTCAGCACCGCGACGCAGGTGACGCCCAGCAGCGATTTGATGTGGTGCTGGATCGCCTTGGCGACGCGCCCGTAATCCCAGTCCGGCAGCACCGGCGATGCCTCGACCTCCACGGTCAGGTGGTCGAGAATCCCCTCGCGGGTCACCACCAGCTGATAGTGCGGCTCGATGTCGGCGAAGCCGACCAGCACCGATTCGACCTGCGACGGATAGATGTTGACGCCGCGGATGATCAGCATGTCGTCATTGCGCCCGGTGACGCGCAGGATGCGCACATGGGTGCGGCCGCAGGCGCAGGGCTCGGCGGTGAGGCGCGTGATGTCGCGCGTGCGATAGCGGATCATCGGCAACGCTTCCTTGGCCAGCGTCGTGATCACCAGCTCGCCGCTTTCGCCCATCGGCAGGGGCTGCATGGTCTCGGGGTCGACAACCTCGAACAGGAAGGCGTCCTCCCAGCCGTGCAGACCGCAGCGGTGCTCGCATTCCATGGCGACGCCCGGCCCCATGATCTCCGACAGGCCATAGCAGTCGACCGCGCGGATGCCCAGGCGCTCATCGAGTTGCGCCCGCATGGCATCCGACCACGGCTCTCCACCAAACACCCCGACCCGCAGCGGGCCGTTCTTCAGGTCGACCCCTTCCTTCTCCGCCAGTTCGGCGATGTTGAGGGCATAGGACGGCGTCGACAGCAGCACGCTGGCACCGAAATCCTGGATGAGGCCGATCTGCTTCTCGGTATTGCCGCCCGACATCGGGGTGACCGTCGCTCCCAGGCGCTCGGAGCCGTAATGGAATCCCAGGCCACCGGTGAACAGGCCATAGCCGTAGGCATTGTGCGCGACGTCGCCGGGCCGGGCCCCGGCTGCCGCCAAGCCACGCGCCATCAGATCGGACCAGACGTCGAGATCGCGCTGGGTATAGCCGACCACCGTCGGCTTGCCGGTGGTGCCGGACGATGCATGCAGGCGCACCACCTGTTCACGCGGCATGGCGAACAGGCCGAACGGGTAATTGTCGCGCAGGTCGTTCTTCACCGTAAAGGGAAAGCGCGCCAAATCGGCCAAACGTTGCAGATCGTCCGGCGTGACGCCATGTTCATCGAACTTGCGGCGATAATGGGGAACGTTGTCGTAGACGTGCCGCAGGGTCCAACGCAGGCGCTCGAGCTGCAGCGCCGCCAGCTCGTCACGCGGCATCGTTTCCAAGTCTGGCTGGTACATGTAGGTGGCCGTCGCCTGAACACTCATCTTTCTGATCCTCTGATCCTCTCCACTGCGGTCGATTCTGTTTGGCGCGCTGATTGTTTGGCCGATCGACAGCAGCGGGAACCCTAGCTCGTTTTCAGGGCACGGGTCCAGTACCCGAAGTGAGTTTCACGCATCGAACATGGCGAAACACCACGCGGTGGCCCCGCGTGGTGCATATGCCGGCATTGGTGGCCTATTCGGTGGCCGAACCGGCCTGGCCGCCTTGCTGGCGGCGCCCGCCACCGCGACGGCGCTCACCGGTCTTGCCCGCGGCACGCCCCTTCCCTGGCGCCGGCTTCTTTTGGCCGAGGCCGATCTCCTTGGCCAACTGCGAGCGGCGCTCGGCGTAATTGGGGGCGACCATGGGGTAATCGGGGGCAAGATTCCACTTCGCCCGGTATTCCTCGGGCGTGAGATTATGTGCCGAACTGATGTGACGCTTCAGTACTTTCTGGCCCTTGCCACATTCAAGGCAGACAATTTCGTCCGGCTTTACAGACTTGCGCACCGGCACGGCCGGCGTTGCTTTAGGCTCTTCGGGTTGGGCAACGCCGCTGAGGACAGCGACACCGTGGTATACTTGCTGAATCAGCGAAGTCAACTGATCGCCTGGCAATGTGTTGTTCGACACGTATGCGGAGACGATTTCCGCCGTGAGATCAAGCAGGTTCGACTTGTCCTCGGGCATCGTTTTCTCTTCCGGAAGGGGCTTTGAGGGGCTTTCATCGACAATACCGGCAAGCAATGAAGCGAGGAATAGATCATTGGTTATTCCCCCCATTGGGTAAGCACGTCTACCAGTCGACAAAATTCAAAAGACAGCAAGCTCCTCCTTATCGTCCAACTCGTCGGTGCAGAATATTGTTCGGTTAGGGATCACAACCCCGCGCCCACTCCCGCAACCACAGCCTTCTATTTGGCGGGCTCGATGGCGATAGGCTCGCCACCCAACCAGCAAGAAAAAAGCCGCAACCCATCTTGCGACATGAAATAGCGGCGCGGCGGGCAACGGGCCTCGCCGGGCGAGTCGCGCCGCTCACACCGTTTTCGCGCCCGCAACACGCGCATTGCGCCGCCGCCGGGTTCGAGACAATTGCGTACACGCGCCTCAACGACCATATTTCGGCCGGCGACGTCGGATCATCGATTGACGCTCTTGACAAGGCGCGGCGCTGCCACGCTAGAAACGTCATTGCCCAAGGCACCAGCCCAATCGAAGAGATCAAGCATGCAACATGGTATTAAGGCTTTGCACGCCCTGTGCCTGCGCGGGGGAAGCGCCCTTCAGGCGCAATTGGCCGATGACATGGGGGTGGCGGAAGAGCGCTTGAGCCCGACCATGGCCGGATTGCATCACAACGGCTATGTGAGCCGCACCTTCACCACCGAGGGAGCGGCACTGACCCTGACGGAGGAAGGCCGGCGTTGGCTCGCCAAACAGGGTGTGACCGTTCCCGATCTCACACCGGCGGCGGCACCGAAGCCGCCGGCATCGGACGCTGCGGCGCCCCCGCCACGCCCGACCGGCGGCCCCTTGCGGCGCGGCGGTAGCGCTTCCAAGCCGGCGGAAACCACGGGTGTACTGGTGGAACGGCGGCGCAGCCGTCGCCCCAAACCCGCCGTCGCCGACGAGGAGATCAGCACCGACGATTCCGGCTTCGTCACCCACATCAAGGGCAAGGCCATCTTCTAGGGCCGAGGCGGAGCTGGAGCTCCGTGCTCGGCGCCGCCGCCCGTCTTCTTCATTCCGCTCTGGCGGTCCCGGCGCCACCGCATAAAAAGAGCGCCGCAGCTGGCTGCGGCGCTCCCTCCACCCTGTAGCCGCGGAGAAGGCTCAGCCGTTGACGGCGTCCTTGAGCTGCGACCCGGGCTTGAACTTGACCTGCTTGGCGGCATTGATCTTGATCGTCTCGCCGGTGCGGGGATTCTTGCCCTCGCGCGCGGCCCGCTCGGCGACGTCGAATGAGCCGAAGCCGATGAGCTTCACGTCCTCGCCGTTCTTGAGAGCACCGGTGATGGTCTCGAAAATGGCGTCCACAGCCTTGGCCGCGTCCCCC
This sequence comes from Rhodospirillaceae bacterium, assembly GCA_036675815.1. Classification (GTDB taxonomy): domain Bacteria; phylum Pseudomonadota; class Alphaproteobacteria; order Rhodospirillales; family Magnetospirillaceae; genus JAKFEE01. Next base: position 164,994 of record JAKFEE010000055.1, on the reverse strand, counting down.
TTGCTCAGGCCGGAGCTCTCGGAGACCGCGGCGACCAGTTCGCTCTTGTTCATGTCGATTCCCTGATAGTCGACGAATAGTCGCGCCACTTAAACCGAGTTGCCGGCCTTCGTCCAGACTGAAAGCATCACGCGGCCGCGAGTTTGCCAAGATTGCCCATCAGGTGTTGCAGTCCGCGCACGCGCTGCGCTGCATCATCCCAACTGCGCATATAGACCAACTTGTGGTCGGGCCGCAGTTTCACTGTACCCAACTGTTGACTAATGAACTGCACCAGGCCGGCGGGATTGCGGAAGCTGTTATGGCGGAAAGTGAGCACCGCGCCCTTGGGTCCGGCGTCGACCTTCTCGACGCCGGCGGCACGGCACAGGGCCTTGAGCGCGACGATCTCCAGCAGGTTCTCGACCTCGTGCGGCAGCTTGCCAAAACGGTCGACCAGTTCGGCGGCGAAGGCGTCGATTTCCCCCCGCTCGGTCAGGCTGCCCAACCGTCGGTACAGTCCCAGGCGCACCGAGAGGTCGGTGACATAGGCTTCGGGGATCAGCACCGGCGTGCCGATGGTGATCTGCGGCGACCATTCCTCGGCCACCGCCTCGCCCGATCCGCCGCGCGCCGCCGCCACCGCCTCCTCCAGCATCTGCTGGTAGAGCTCGATGCCGACCTCGCGAATGTGGCCCGACTGTTCGTCCCCCAAGAGATTGCCGGCGCCGCGGATGTCGAGGTCGTGGCTGGCCAGCGAGAAGCCGGCGCCCAGCGAGTCGAGCTGCTGCATGACCTGCAGCCGCTTTTCCGCCGCCTTGCTCACCGGCACGTCGCCGGGCAGGGTCAGATAGGCGTAGCCGCGCGCCTTCGACCGGCCGACGCGGCCGCGTAGCTGGTAGAGCTGCGACAGGCCGAACATGTCGGCGCGATGGATGATCATCGTATTGACGCTGGGCATGTCGAGGCCGGATTCGATGATGTTGGTCGACAGCAGCACGTCGTATTTGCCCTCGGCAAAGGCAGTCATGGTGTCTTCGAGATCGGTCGGCGTCATGCGGCCGTGGGCGACGGTGTACTTGACCTCGGGCACCAGCTTCTTCAGGCGCTCGGCGACGCGGTCGATGTCGGCCAGGCGCGGACAGACATAGAAGGTCTGCCCCTGGCGATAGCGCTCGCGCAGGATGGCCTCGCGGATCACCACCCCGTCGAAGGGCAGCACGAAGGTGCGCACCGCCAGGCGGTCCACCGGCGGGGTGGCGATGACGCTCATCTCGCGCACCCCGGTCAGGGCCAGCTGCAAGGTGCGCGGAATCGGCGTCGCCGTCAGGGTGAGCACGTGGACGTCGGATTTGAGCTGCTTCAGCCGCTCCTTGTGGGCGACGCCGAAATGCTGCTCCTCGTCGACGATGAGCAGGCCGAGGCGGGCGAAATGGATGCCCTTGGCCAGCAAGGCATGGGTGCCCACCACGATATCGACGGTGCCGTCGGCCATGCCCTTCTTCACCGCCGTCGCCGACTTGGGCGTCACCAGGCGTGACAGCTGCTCGATCCGGATGGGCAGGCCGGCGAAGCGCTGGCGGAAGGTGGCGTAATGCTGGCGGGCCAGCAGAGTCGTCGGCACCACGACCGCCACCTGATTACCGGACATGGCGGCGATAAAGGCGGCACGCAGCGCCACCTCGGTCTTGCCGAAGCCGACGTCGCCGCAGATCAGGCGATCCATGGGCCGGCCCGAGCCCAGGTCCTCGAGGCTTTCCTCGATGGCGCGCAGCTGGTCGTCGGTCTCGGCATAGGGGAAGCGCGCGGCGAACTCGTCGTAGACACCCTCGGGCGCCACCAGTTGATCGGCGGTCTTCAACTGCCGCTCGGCGGCCACCTTGATCAAGGCATCGGCCATGTCGCGGATGCGTTTCTTGAGCTTGGCCTTGCGCGCCTGCCAGGCGGCGCCGCCCAGCTTGTCGAGTTGCACGCCGGTCAGCTCAGAGCCATAGCGCGATAGGGTCTCGATGTTTTCGACCGGCACGTAGAGCTTTTCGTTGTCGGCATAGAGCACGCGCAGGCAATCATGCGGCGCGCCGGCCACCTCCAGCGTGACGAGGCCGTCGTACTGACCGATGCCATGCTCGACATGGACGACGAAGTCGCCTTCCGACAGCGCCGAGGCCTCGGCGAGGAACTGGTCGGCACGGCGCCGCTTGCGCTGCGGCCGGATCAGGCGCTCGCCGAGGATATCCTGTTCGGACACCACGGCGAGGCCGGCCGTGGTGAACCCGTGCTCGAGACTCAGCGCGACCAGGCCGATGCAGCCGGGGTTCAGCGCGTCGACATCGCCCCAGCCATCGAGATTGCGCACCTCCTTGATGCCGTGCTCGCGCATGACATGGGCGAGGCGATCGCGCGAGCCGGGGCTGTAGGCGGCGACGACCACCTTGCGCCCCTGCTCGGCTTCGGTGGCGGCATAGTCGCGCACCGCATCATAGACGTTGAGGGCGGGCTGGGCCCTGGCGTCGGCGAAGTCACGGCCAGGCCGGCCGCCGGCGTCGATGGTGGCGACGGCACCGCCCTCGACCGTGGCGAAGGGCCACAGCACGGCATTGGGCCGCGCCGCCACCAAGCGATCCCACTCGTCGGGCTCGAGGTAGAGCTGTTGCGGCGGGATGGGATGGTAGATGCCGCCGGCATCGACGACGCCGCCGCCGCTGATGCTGCGCCGCGCCTCGTAATATTCCAGAACCTGTTCGCGGCGCGCCGCACGCGCCTCCTCGGCCTGATAGTCGAGCGTAACCGCCGCTTCGGGGAGGTAGGCGAACAACGTATCCAGGCCCTCATGGAACAACGGCAACCAGTGCTCCATGCCCGAATACTTCTGTCCTGCCGAAATGGCCTCGTACAGGGCATCCTTGGGCGAAACGACGCCGAACAACTCGCGGTATTGCGAGCGGAAGCGCGCGATCGCCGCTTCGTCCAGCATCACCTCGCTCATTGGCTTGAGATCGAGACAGTCGCGCTTGCCGGTCGAGCGCTGGGTCATCGGCTCGAAGTCGCGGATTTGCTCGACCTCGTCACCGAACAGGTCGATGCGTACCGGCTCGGCGGTGCCGGGTGGGAACAGATCGATGATGCCGCCGCGCACGGCATACTCGCCGGGCTCCATCACGGTGTCGGAGCGGGCGTAGCCATTGCGGCCGAGGAAGGCCAGAAGATCGTCGAGGACGAGGCGGCCGCCGACCCTGACGGCGAAGCTGGCGGCGAGAAAGCTCTCGCGCGACGGTACCCGCTGCATCAGCGCCGCGACGGTGGTGACGATCAGGCGGGCAGCGCCACCGGGCGGGCGCGGCTGCGCCAGCCGCGTCAAGGTATGGATGCGCCGCGCCACCACGTCGACGTTGGGGCCGATACGGTCGTAGGGCACGCAATCCCACGCCGGAAATTCCAAAACCTCGACGCCCGGGGCGAAGAGTGCCAACTGCTCGGCCAGCCGCGCCATGCGCGGCTCGTCGCGGGCAACGTGGAGAAGGTCCTCGACCATGCCCGACTGGGCCAGGCGCGCCAGCGTCAGGGCGTCGAAACCCTCGGGCATGCCGGCCAGCAGGGTGCGGCCGGGGGCGGCGAAGATGTTGGGAATCGTGGTCAACGTCTGGCCGTAACCAATTTGAATTGCAGCAATTGCCGCGTCACGTCGTGGTCGAACCGCGGCGGCACCGGTTCGCGGCCGCTGACCCAGCTGAACAAGTCGCTGTCGTTCTGGGCGATCAACTCCTCGAAGCGGTCGAGCTGCGCGGCGCTCATGTCGGACAGGAAAGCTTCGGCGAATTGGCCGAAGATCAGGTCGTTCTCGTTCATGCCCATGTGATGGGCGCGGAACATGAGGCGCTTGCGCCGGGTTTCGAGGTCATCTGCGCTCATCGTGTCATCACCCCTGCTTTTTGCGTCACCATGGCCATTGTGCCGGCGGCGCCACGGATTCCCACTTTCGAGCGTGTGAAGGAATTTTTCGTCATCCCTGCGGAAGCGGGGTCCATGGGCCGCACGGCACCCGAGCTACCGAATGTCGTGCGGTTCAGCGATGGATTCCCGCTTTCGCGGGAATGACGAAACAACCAACCGATTCCTTCACGAGCTCTTTCGCGGGAATGACGAAACAATACCGGTACGGCAATCGTTTGCCCGTGCCGAAAGGCAGGATATAAAGGCTCGATCCGCTTCTGTCAGCCCGCCATGCGCCCTTGCTGCCTGTATTCGCTGTTCGCGCCCATCACGTCGCTGCCCGGGGTCGGGCCGAAGCTGGCTGGGCTGTTCGAAAAGCTGGCGGGTCCGCACGTGGTCGATCTGCTGTGGCACCTGCCCTATGCCATCATCGATCGCCGGCACGTCACCACCGTCGCCGCCGCCGAGGAGGGCAAGATCCAGACGCTGCGGCTGTCGATCGAACAGCATCTGCCGTCGGGCTCACCGCGGCGGCCCTACCGCGTGCTCTGCCGCGACGACACCGAGCTGGTCCAGTTGGTGTTCTTCCACGCCCGCGAGGATTGGCTGCGCAAGCAACTGCCCGAGGGCGGCGAGCGCATCGTCAGCGGCCTGTTCGAGCGCTTCAATGGCGAGGCGCAGATACCGCATCCCGATCGCATCGAGGCGCCGGAGAACGCCGCCGCGGTGCTGGCCGTCGAGCCGGTCCACCCGCTGAGCGCGGGGCTGACGCCGAAGGTGGTCGGCAAGGCGGTGCGCGCCGCGCTGGCCAAGGCGCCGGAGCTGCCGGAATGGCTGGACCCGGCCCTGATGCGGCGCGAGCGCTGGCCCGGCTGGCGCGAGGCGCTGCTCGGTGCTCATCTGCCCCAGTCGGAAGCGGAGCTGTCGCCGGAGACGCCGTCACGACGGCGGTTGGCCTATGACGAACTGCTGGCCAACCAGCTGGCGCTGGCGCTGGTGCGAATGTCGCTGCGCCGGCTGTCGGGCCGCATCATCGAGGGCGACGGACGTTTGCGGGCCAAAGTCATCGCCGCCCTGCCCTTCGCCCTGACCGGCGCGCAATCCCGCGCCCTGGCCGAGATCGATGCCGACCTCCGGGCGCCGCTGCGCATGCTGCGGCTGCTGCAGGGCGACGTGGGCAGCGGCAAGACGGTGGTCGCCCTCCTGGCCATGCTGTCGGCGGTGGAAAGCGGCGCCCAGGCGGCGATGATGGCGCCGACCGAGATACTGGCACGCCAGCACTTCGCGACCGTATCGCCCCTCGCCGATGCGGCCGGCGTGCGCGTGGCGCTGTTGACCGGCCGTGAAAAAGGCAAGCTGCGCGAGCAGACGTTGTCTGCGCTGGCGGACGGAGCGATCGACATCCTTGTCGGTACCCATGCGCTGTTCCAGGAGGACGTGGCGTTTCGCGACCTTGCCCTTGCGGTCATCGACGAGCAGCATCGCTTCGGCGTCCACCAGCGCCTCGAGTTGGCCGGCAAGGGCATGGCCGTCGACATCCTGGTGATGACGGCGACGCCGATCCCGCGCACCCTGACGCTCACCGCCTACGGCGACATGGATACATCGCGCCTGGACGAAAAGCCCCCGGGCCGGCAGCCCATCGATACCCGCACCCTACCGCTGGAACGGCTCGACCAGGTGGTGGCGGCGGTCGGCCGCGCGGTGGCCGGTGGCGCCAAGGCGTACTGGGTATGCCCGCTGGTCGAGGAATCGGAAAAGACCGATGTGGCGGCGACCGAGGAACGCCATGCCCATCTCGCCGAAATCTTCCCGGGCAAGGTGGGGCTGGTGCACGGCCGCATGAAGGGGGCGCAGAAGGACGCGGCAATGGCCGCCTTCGCCGAGGGCGAGGTCGACGTGCTCGTGGCGACGACGGTGATCGAGGTCGGCGTCGACGTACCGCAGGCGACGGTGATGGTGATCGAGCACGCCGAGCGCTTCGGGCTGGCACAACTGCATCAGCTGCGCGGCCGCATCGGCCGCGGCGACAAGGCATCGACATGCCTGCTGCTCTACGGCGCGCCGCTGTCGGAAACGGCCAAGGCTCGCCTCAACATCCTGCGCGAAACCGAGGACGGCTTCCGTATCGCCGAGGAGGACCTGCGGCTGCGCGGTGCCGGCGAGTTGCTGGGCACCCGGCAGAGCGGCCTGCCCAAGTTCCGGGTCGCCGACCTGGCCGCACACGCCGACCTGTTGGAGATGGCGCGCACCGAGGCGCGTTTGGTCCTGGAACGTGACCCCCAGCTCAGGTCGCAACGGGGCGAGAGCCTGCGCACTCTGCTGTACCTGTGGGAACGCGACGCCCAGGTACGGACGCTGCGCTCGGGTTAGGCGCCGCGGCTTGCCTGTGCAGGAAGGCTCCCGCGAATACCGGCATATTCCAGGCGCATGGCTTTCAAGGCGGCGACACCCTGGCGCCCGAACTCCCAGATGAACGCGCGTTGGGACTCGCGATCGTCGAGCGAGAGCAACACGGGGAAAAACATCACGTCGAACAGCCGGGTGGCGAGAAAGGCGTTCTCCGGATCGTAGCCAAGGGTGTCATTGGCCTGTCTCTGCAGGTTCTTGATCGCCTGGTCATGACTTCCCGCGATGAGCAGCAGGTGGGCGAGCAGATTGAGCGCGAGGCACTTCTGCTCCGGTACATGCCTGACGATCATCGAGCTGACGGCGGCGTTGATCAGGATGACCTCGGGCACTTTCGCAAGAAGATGGGCGGCCGCCACCTTTCTCATCAGCATGTTTTCGAAACTGATCTCGCCAAACATGGACTCGGCGATGATCCTGGCCGCCGTATCGGCGTCGGGGCACTTGACCGTGCCGGCCGAGATGCATTTGCCGCAGTTGTTCTCCATGATGCCCCACATCCCATTGAAAAGTCTGGCTCGCGGTTCAAGCACCAGCCGCATGGAAACAATATCCGAAATGTGACGGCAAGATAAACCTGCGCCGCTTCCTGACGACGCGCGCCCTTGCCATGCCCAAGCGGCATGTCATCATCGCCGTACCTCGCGAAGCAACGGGTCACGACAAGTCATGTGCCTCAAGATCGGCAGTCATGATCGCTAACATCCTCGCCGGGCTGCTTGCCCTGTTCGGTCTGGGGGGCGAGCCCGAGGGCTTGCGGCTGCAGGGCTACGTCGAAGGCGACTATGTGCGCATCGCGCCCCCCAGCGCCGGCCTCCTGGCCGAATTGACCGTGCGCGAGGGCCAACGCGTGGCCGCCGGAACACCCTTGTTCGCCCTCGATCAGGCGATCGCCGCCGCCGCCCGCGACGACGCCGCCGCCGACCTCGCCGAGGCCGAGGCACAATTGGCCGATCTGCGCAAGGGCAAGCGGCCGGAGGAACTGGCGGTGATTGCCGCGCAGAAGGACCAGGCCGAGGCCAATCTGCGCCTGTCCATCGCAGAGCTGGCCCGCCAGCGAATCCTGGCCCGCACCCAGGTCGCCTCCGAGCAACGGCTGGAGCAGGCCGAGGCCACGGTGGCACGCGATCGGGCGCGGGTGGCGGAATTGGCCGCCGAGTACGAGACGGCACTATTGGGCGCCCGCACCGATCAGATCGCCGCCGCGGCGGCGACGGTGGAGCAGCGCCGCGCCCTGCTCGCCGAGGCACGGACGCGCCTGGACGATCTGAGTCGGGTAGCGCCCGTGGCTGGCCTCGTCGAGGAGACCTTTTACGATCCCGGCGAATTCGTGCCGGCCGGATCGCCGGTGGTGTCGCTGCTGCCGGAAGAGGGGGTCAAGCTGGTGTTCTTCCTGCCCGAACCTCAACTCGGCGCCCTGCAGATCGGTGACGCCGTCGCCTTCGCCTGCGACGCCTGCCCGCCCGGCCTCACCGCGCGCGTCAGCCACATCGCCTCGCAGGCCGAATACACGCCGCCGGTGATCTACAGCGTCGACAGCCGCGACAAGCTGGTGTTCCGCGTCGAGGCCCGCCCCGCGGGCGATGCGCTGACGCTGCATCCGGGGCAGCCGGTGGACGTGACGGTATCGCCGCCATGACCGACGCAGCCCCCCTGGTCATCGACGTAAGCGGGCTGGAGAAGCGCTTTTCCGGCCGTGCGGTGGTTCGGGACTTCTCGATCCAGGTGGCGCGCGGCGAGATCTACGGCTTCCTCGGCCCCAACGGCAGCGGCAAGACCACCACCATCCGCATGCTGTGCGGCCTGCTGACCCCCGATGCCGGCGAAGGCACCTGCCTTGGCTTCGACATCCGGTCGCAGGCCCGGCAGATCAAGCGCCAGGTCGGCTACATGACCCAGCGTTTCAGCTTCTACGAGGACCTGTCGATCGAGGAGAACCTTGCCTTTGTCGCCCGCGTCTATGAGGTCAGCGACCGCAAGCGGCGGGTGGCACAGGCCTTGGACGAGCTGGGGCTGACGGAGCGCCGCCGACAGCTGGCCGGCGAACTGTCCGGCGGGTGGAAACAACGGCTGGCGCTGGCCGCCTGTCTCCTGCATGAGCCGAAACTCTTGCTTCTCGACGAGCCGACGGCCGGTGTCGATCCGAAGGCCCGGCGCGATTTCTGGGATCATCTCCATCACCTGGCCGAGGAAGGCCTGACCGTGCTGGTCAGCACGCATTACATGGACGAGGCCGAACGCTGCCACCGCGTCTGCTACATCTCCGCCGGTCACGTCATCGCCCGCGGTACCGTCGACGAGGTGATCGCCGGTGCCGGCCTCACCACCTGGGAGGTCTCCGGCCGCGGCATCGGGCGACTGGCGGCCGAGCTGCAGAGCCGGCCGGGCGTGGCCATGGTGGCCGCGTTCGGCAGCGCCCTGCACGTCATCGGCCCCGATCGGCACCGCCTCGAGGCGGCGATCGCGCCGTGGCGCAACCGCCCGGAGCTGCACTGGGTTCCGGCCCAGCCGAGCCTGGAGGACGTGTTCATCCACCTGATGAGCCAGGGCGAAGAGCGGTCGACATGAGCCTGCGCGACCGCTTTTCACCAACCCGGCTCATGGCGATGGTCACCAAGGAGTTCGTGCAGATGCGGCGCGATCGCCTGACCTTCGCCATGATGCTCGGCATCCCGATCATGCAACTGGTGCTGTTTGGCTACGCCATCAACATGGACCCCAAAGGCCTGCCCACCGCCATCGCCGATCATGACCGCGGCCCCTTCGCCCGCAGCTTCGTCGCCGCCTTGCAGAATTCCGGCTATTTCACGGTGGTCGCCTGGCCCCGCACGGAAAGCGAAGCAGCGGAGCTTCTCGCCCGAGGCGACGTCCAGTTCGTCGTCAGCATCCCGCCCGATTTCTCGCGCGATCTGGTGCGCGGCGAACACCCGAGTCTCCTGGTCGAGGCCGATGCCACCGATCCCGCCGCGGCCTCGAACGCCATCGGGGCACTGGCGACCCTGCAGACCTCGGCCTTCGATCATGACCTCACCGGCCCCCTGGCCGACCTGCGCGCCGAGCCGGGGCCGATCGACCTGCGCATCCACCGCCGCTACAACCCCGAAGGCATCACCCAGTACAACATCGTACCCGGCCTGATGGGCGTCATCCTCAACATGACCATGGTGACGATGACGGCACTGGCCCTCACCCGCGAGCGCGAGCGCGGCACCATGGAGAACCTGCTGGCCATGCCGGTGCGCCCGGGCGAAGTCATGCTGGGCAAGATCCTGCCCTACATCCTGGTCGGCTACGTGCAGGTGGCGTTGATCGTGGTGGCGGCGCGCTTCATGTTCGGCGTGCCGATCGTCGGCGACCTGTGGCTGCTCTCGGTGGCGCTGCTGGCCTACATCTTTGCCAATCTGGCCGTCGGCTTCACCTTCTCGGCGCTGGCCCGCAATCAGATGCAGGCCATGCAGATGAGCTTCTTCTTCTTCCTGCCGTCGCTGATGCTGTCCGGATTCATGTTTCCTTTTCGGGGCATGCCCGATTGGGCGCAGATTCTGGGTGAGGTCTTTCCGCTAACCCATTTCCTGCGGATCGTTCGCGGCATCCTGCTCAAGGGCAACGGCTGGGCCGAGATCTGGCCAGACGTCTGGCCCATGCTCGTGTTCCTGGCGGCGGCGATGGCGGTGGCACTCAGGCGCTATCGACAGACTCTGGACTAACCCACTGCATTCATTTGGGATCTTCGCCGTCCAGGTCCTCGTCCTCGATCAGGTCCTCGTCCTCGATGTCGTCGCCGTCTTCCCAGAAGCTCTCGTCGTCGTCGAGCACGTCACCGACGATGTAGACGCCCAAGGCGTCGTCCCAGGGCTCGAACACCACCTCGAACGCGCCGTCGCTGTCCTCGTCCCCGTCTCCATCCGAGCCCAGGGGGCCGAACAGGGCCACCAATTCGGCGATCAGGTCGGGGGATACGGCGATGGCGGTTCGGCGGCCCGGGAGCAGGCCGAAGGTGCCGGCGGAGGGATAATCCATGACGGACCTCCATGACTGGCGTTCATGATGAAAACGGCGGCGAAAGACCGCTGTTCCCGCCGCACGGCCCTTTTAAGGGGTACTCAAACCCAGCGTTTCGTCGCGGCCAGCCGGATCACCCGGAGAGCATCGCCACTCAGTTCGTACCGTTCAAGATCATCGGGGTGAACCCAGGCGACGGCATCGACGTCATCGCCGGCCACGGCCTCACCGCTCTGCCATTCGGCGAGAACGTCGATGATCGTGTAGTGGTAGTGCACCTCGCCCCGGGCATCACGCTCGATGAGATCGATGACGGCGACGACATCGCGGACGCTGATCTCCAGCCCCGTCTCTTCTCGGATCTCGCGGCGTGCCGTCTCGGCGACCGTTTCGCCCACGTGCTGTCCACCGCCCGGCAGCGTCCATGAGCCTTGACGCGGTGGCCGCCCCCGCCGTGCCAGCAGCACGCGGTCGCCGCGCCAAATGACAGCGCCGACGCCGACGATCGGCCACGACGGATACTCCCGCGACATGTTTCTTGAACCTCAGGCGATTAGCGTATTGCGCCCAGTCTATCACCGGCCGATGCCAAGATCAGTGCCCGCCTCGCCAGCAAGCGTTCTTCCTCGCGTACCCTCAGCGTCAGCAAGACGGCGTTCAGCACGGTGAACACCAGCGCCACCTCCCAGGCACCGAACGCCATCGGCAGCACCGCAATTTCGGCGGTGACGATCACGTAGTTAGGGTGGCGCAACAGGCGATACGGACCGCCGGCCACCAGCGGTTCGGCGATGAACACCAGGGTCGTGGTCCAGTATTGCCCTAGGCTGAGGATGACCCAGCCGCGCGCGATCTGCAGGATGACAAACACCGTCAACAATCCGGGGAACGGCGGGCGCTGGGCGGGCACCGCCAGAGCCAGCGTGATCAGCCACGAGGCGTGCAGCAGCACGAACAACCCGTGATGGCCGGGCGCCACCTGGCACGCGCCCCGCGCCTCCAGGCGCGCCCAGTTTCGCCGCGATAGGGCCAACTCGATCAGCCGTTGCGCGGCCACCAAGCCCAACATGATCGCCAGGATGCTCAATTCGGCTCCAGGAGCTGAAAGCCGGCGGTGAAGCCGGGACCGAGGCCGGTCATCAGCCAACGTCCGCGTGGAGGAGCCGTCGCCAGGGCGCGCTCGAGCACGAAAAGCACGGTCGCCGCAGACATGTTGCCGAATTCGCGCAACACCGTGCGCTCCAGCGCCAAGGCACCTGCCGGCAGGGACAGCGCCTCCTCGAGGGCAGCCACCACCTTGGCGCCGCCGGGGTGGTTGCGTGTCTCCGTGATGTCGGCCAGGGTCAAGCCATGGCGGGCGAGGAACGCATCGAGCACAGGGCGCAGCCGCGTCCGCACCAGCGCCGGAATGTCGCGCGAAAACAAGACTCCGAAGCCGTCGTCCTCGATGCGCCATCCCATGACGTCGAGCGAATCGGGCCAGCGGTGCTCACCCCCCGGCCCCAGCCGCGGCCCGTCGCCGTCGGTCGACAGCAGCACTGCGGCGGCACCGTCGCCGAACAGCGCGGTGGCAACGATATTGCCGTTCGAGTCGTCGTCGGGGCGGAAGGTCAGGCCGCACAACTCGACCACCGCCAGCATCACCTTGCTCGCCGGCCGCCCGCGCGCCAGCGTCGCCGCACGGGTCAGGCCCAGCACCCCCCCGGCGCAGCCGAGGCCGAAGATCGGCAGGCGCTCGACGCCGGCACGCAGCCCCAGCCGGTCGCCCAGCCGGGCGTCAAGGCTGGGCGTGGCGATGCCGGTGGTCGAAACGGTCACCAGCACGTCGATGTCATCGACGCCAATGCCGGCCCGCTCGACGCACTGGCAGATCGCGGATTCGGCCAGGGGCAGCGCGTGCTCGAGGTACAGCCGGTTGCGCTCGCCCCAGCCATGCGGACGCAGGTACCACTCGAGCGGCACGCAGGAGTAGCGGATCTCGATTCCCGAATTGGCGTAAATCGGCGCCAGGCGCGGCATGTCGTGGCGCCGCGCCGCAAACAGGCCAGTCGCCGCGGCCATCACCTCGTCGCGCCGAATTACGTATGAGGGCACCGCAGTGGCTATGCCAAGTAGATGAGGGTCCGTTGACATGACGCTCCAGGATGAGAGACTGTGAATCTGGTGCGCACGTGCCGGATCGCGAGGGATCATCGCCCGAAAGGCCCACCGCACGCACCGGCGGAGGATTGCCCCCCGATTATGGGCCGCCACCCTACCCCGGCCGCGTTACGGTGACGGGGGAGGAGTTGGTGCAAACTCATCGGCGCGACTGCCGATGCGACCGGTTGCTCCGCGTGCGTGGTGGGCATGGGCATTTGAGTATTTTCGTGGGCCGGAAGGCCTAATTGACGAGTAGCAATGACCGAGCAGCGCAATGTCCCGCCCGCCGCCGACAACCGCCCCGACAGTCCGGTACATCTGGGGCTGACGGCGCGCCTGCGGGCCTACTTCTTTGCCGGCATTCTGATCACCGCGCCCATTTCCATCACCTTCTATCTGGCGTGGATCTTCATCAGCTTCGTCGACCAGAAGGTGACGCCGCTGATCCCCGCCCCCTACAACCCGCAGCAGTGGAGCGTGCCGGGCGTCGGCCTGCTGATCATCGTCGTCTTGCTGACCCTGATCGGCGCTTTGACGGCCGGGTGGGCCGGACGCACCATCATCCGGATCAGCGATCAGGTGCTGTCGCAGATGCCGGTGATCCGCAGCATCTATTCGGCGACCAAGCAGATCTTCGAGACGGTGCTGGCGAAGAAGTCCAATTCGTTCCGCGAGGTCGTGCTCATCGAATACCCTCGCCGCGGCATCTGGAGCATTGCCTTCGTCTCCGGCCCGACCGCCGGCGAAATCCCCAGCCTCGCCGATGACGAGATGCTCAACGTGTTCGTGCCGACCACCCCCAATCCGACATCGGGCTTCCTGCTGTTCGTGCCGCGTGCCGAGACGCGCCGCCTCGACATGACCGTCGAGGAGGCGTTCAAGATGGTCGTCTCGCTGGGCATCATCACGCCGGAATGGGCGCCGCCGCAGCCCGAGGTCGAGCAAATCACCCCTGCCAGAAGCCGGGAACCCGCCGCCGAATGAAACAGCCGCGAGCCTGGGTGCGGCTGCCGTCGCGCAAACGGCTGGACTTGCTCGACCCCACCCCTTTCGATTGGGAGGACGAGGACCTGGCGCTGGGGCTCGCTCGCACGTATCGCTGGGGTGGCCACTCGGCCTGGCCACGCCCCTTGTCGGTGGCGCAACACTCGCTGACGGTGCTGGCATTGCGTCGCTCCTGGGCCCCGACCGGACTCGATCCCGTGATCGAGTTGCGCGAGTTGTGCCACGATGCCGAAGAGGGGCTGCTCGGTTTCGACCCGATTTCGGTGATCAAGCCGTTTCTCGGGCCCGAGTTCCACGCGCTGGTGGCTCGCCTCGAACATGCGGTGTTTCAGCGCTACGGCCTGCCGCGGTGGACGGGCGAAGAGAAGGTGATCCACAAACGCGCCGATCGCATCGCCGCGGCAAGCGAGGCCACCCATGTCGCCGGCTGGACACCAGACGAGGTGCGCAAGGTGCTGCGCATCCCACTGAAGCCGCTCGATGCCGACCCGCTGGAACGGTGGTATGGCGGCACCCCTTGGGAACCGTGGTCGGCCGACGTCGCCGCGGAACGGTTCCTGGCAGAACTGAAGAAGCTCAAACGCCGGTTGCTCGCCCCTGCCGTATAGCCAGGGCCATCGAAAGAGGACTCGATTGCCCTATTGTTGACAGGCGACCGCCGCCCACCTGCTACGCATGACCGATCGCCGCCACTTCCTGCGCCTGGGCGCCGCCACCATGCTGGCGATGCTGCCGCCGCGCCCTGCCGCCGCCATTCTGGCCGCCGACGTGCGGCTGATCTATGAGGAGATCGCCGGCGAACGCAGCCCCCTGGTGACCGGCAATGCCGCCGGCATGCTTCCGATCATCTATTTCTTCGATTACCAAAGCACCGAGGGTCGGGTCATCAATGCCTTGTTGCAGCGATTGGCCGCCGGCGATTCCAACATCCGCATCCTTTGCAAGGAATGGCCTCGCCCCGGCAGCCTGGGCGAACTGGCCTCCCGTGCCGCCATCGCCGCTCATTGGCAGGGGGGCTACGCCGTCGCCCACGCGGCGCTGATGCGCGTCCCCGGCGATCTCGACGAGCGCCGCATCGTCTGGGCCCTTCGCGATGCCGGCCTCGACATGAGGCGGCTGTTCACCGACCTGCGCGACCGTTTCGTCGACATCGAGCGTCGCCTGCGCATCACCGGAGCACAAGCCCGGGATTTGGGCCTCGTGACCCGCCCCGCCTTGGTCGGCGGCGCCACGCGCTTGTTGCCACCCGTGACCGATGAAGATGTGCTGCGCCTGATCGAGAACGCCCGGCACCCCCAAACTTGACGCGTATCCAGGAACCCAGGCCGGCTTTGCCCCGTTTACCGGGCTGAAGCACACAGCACGCGATGAAAGGCAAGCGCATGAACTGGGACCAGGCAAAGGGCAACTGGAACGAACTCAAGGGCAAGATCAAGGAGCAATGGGGCAATCTGACCGACGACGACATCGATCGTCTCGCCGGCGAGCGTGACCAATTGGTCGGGCAAGTACAGCAGCGTTACGGCTACTCGCGGGAAGAAGCCGATCGCCAAGTATCCGATTGGGAAAAGCGCATACACTAAAGGGACGTTCAGGAGCCGTCGCGAGACGGTTCCTGACTTCCCAAACCCACAGTTTCAGGGGCACGCAACATGCCGCCCCTGAAATTGCCGTTCAGCGCCACAGCGCCCTATGTTCGGCCAAGCCCATGGTGCGCCTCTCCTCACGGAGGGTCGCCTGAGGCTCAGACGGCTGCACCGGGTGCGCCTGGTCCGTGCTGTCGGGGATGAAATAGCGGGTCTCGTCATCCTCGGTCAGCATCGACTCGCCACGATCCCATGTCGACGTTTCGCCTGGAAGCGCCGGCCGGTATTGCCCGTCATCGAGATAGTAATCAGGTTCGGGCGTGCTCGAAGCGAACGGAGTATCGGCCATTGCCGCCTGGGCGCCGACAAGAAGCGTCACCGCCCCGATGGCCGGCAGAAAAACCCTCAGCATTGCAGCCTCCTATTCAGGGGTGACAGTCAAGAAGGTTGATTCGACGTTGTAAGTTAATATTACTACCCGCATGGACGGGTTTCCATTGCAATTAATACGCGGCCTTAACTACTAGCGGTATTTGCCGCCCTCTCCCCCGATGGCGTCGCCGTCCAATTTTTGAAACTCGCAGCCTTACTGGGCTTGCGCGATGATGCGTTCCTTCCTCTCCAAATCCGATCGAGCCAGCCTTGCCCCGCCTCATCCTGTTCAACAAGCCTTATGACGTCTTGCCGCAATTCACCGACCGCGAGCACGGCCGCCCCACGCTCGCCGACTACATTCCGGTCGAGGGCGTCTATCCCGCCGGGCGCCTCGATCGCGATTCCGAAGGCCTGTTGGTGCTCACCGACAGTGGGCGGCTGCACAGCCGCATTGCCCATCCGCGACACAAGCTGCCGAAGACCTATTGGGCGCAGGTCGAGGGCGAAGCTTCGGATGAAGCTCTGGCGCGACTGCGACGCGGCCTTCGGCTGAAGGACGGGCCGACACTGCCCGCCGAGGCAGAACGCATGGCCGCGCCGCCGGATCTGTGGCCGCGGGTGCCACCCATCCGACATCGCGCCTCCATTCCCACCGCATGGATCCGTCTGACCTTGCGCGAAGGGCGCAACCGACAGGTTCGCCGCATGACTGCCGCCGTCGGCCTTCCGACCCTTCGCCTGATCCGCCATGCCATCGGCCCATGGACGCTCGACGGATTAATGCCCGGCCAGTGGTGCGAGAGCATGCCGAAATTCGCCGGCGATAGGGTATAAACGCCCCCTCATCGGAAGGACGAAATGAACATCGCGGTCGGAACCCTCGTCATCGCCGGTTTGCTGATGCTGGTCAGCCTGGTGCACCCTTTGGCCGTGCGCCTCAAGCTGCCGCACAGCGTGCTGCTGGCGATGATCGGCACGACGATCGGGCTGGCGTCGTCGATGCTGATGAGGACGCCGGAGCTGCGCGCCGTGGTCGAGCCCCTGGTCAGCCTGCCCTTCCGCTCGGCCACGTTCATGCACATTTTCCTCCCCGCCTTGCTGTTTCAGGCGTCGCTGACCATCGATGTCCGCCGCATCATGGAGGACGCGGTACCGATCCTGCTGCTGGCCACCGTCGCGGTATTTGCCGCCACCGCCGCCATCGGCTTCAGCCTTGCCGGGCTTACCCAGCAGTCGCTGACCGTCTGCCTGCTGGTCGGCGCCATCGTCGCCACCACCGATCCGGCGGCCGTGGTGGCGGTGTTCCGCGATTTGGGGGCGCCATCGCGGCTCACCAATCTGGTGGAAGGCGAAAGCCTGCTCAACGACGCCGCCGCCATTACCCTGTTCACCATCCTGCTGGGCCTGCTCGTGTCGAAAGCCGACATCGACGCAGCCGACGTCGGTCTCATCCTTACCACCGGACTGCTTGGCGGCATTGCCCTGGGGGTGCTGCTGGCGCGACTCGTCGTGCTGGCCCTGCCCCTGGTCGCCGAAATGCCGGCGGCCGAGGTCAGCCTGTCGCTGGGCTTGGCCTATGTCGCCTTCATCACCGGCGAGATGATCCATGTCTCTGGGGTCGTCGCCGTCGTCGCCGCGGGCCTGACGATGGGCGCCGTCGGCCGCACGCGCCTGTCGCCCGCCAGTTGGTCGCACCTGGACGGGGTATGGGAACAGATCGCCTATTGGGCCGGCTCGATGCTGTTCATCCTGGCGTCGATCCTCATCCCCAAGATGCTCATGCAGGCGACCCTCGACGATCTGGCCTTGCTCCCGGTGGTGATCGCGGCGGCCCTGGCCTCGCGTGCCTTCGTCCTGTTCGTGATTCTGCCGGTGTTCAGCGCCTTCGGCCTGAGCCAGCGGATCGGCCACCGTTTCAAGCTGGTCATCACCTGGGGCGGCTTGCGTGGCGCGGTCACTCTGGCCCTGGCCCTGGCCGTGATCGAGAATCGCGTGCTGGACCCGCGCACCAAGAGCTTCGTCGCGGTGCTGGCCACCGGCTTCGTCCTCTACACCCTGCTGATTCAGGGCACCACCTTGCGGCCGCTGCTGCGCGGGCTGAAGCTGGACCACCTGTCGCCGCTCTACCAGGCACTGCGCCAACAGGTTCTGGCGCTGTCGCTGGCCGAGGTTCGTGATGCGGTGCGCACGGCCGGGCGCGAGTACGGTGCCGCGACCGCGGTCGTCGAGCAGGTGGCCGGCCCTTATGCCGCGCGGGCCGAGCAGGTGGCGGGGCAAGACCTGGACGCGGCGCTGACCGAGCGCGAACGCCTAATCACCGGGCTGGTCGCCCTGGCCGACCGCGAGCGGGAACTGGTCTTGGCCCATCACGGGCTTGGCACCGCCTCGCCGCGCATCATCGAGGTCCTGGTGCGCAACGCCGCGCAGATCGCCGAGGCGGCCCGCAGCGACGGCCGCAATGGCTACAATCGGGCCGCCAAAACCCTGCTCGCCCACGACGGCTTTACCCGGATCACCTTCCACCTGCACCGCTGGATGGGCTTTGACCGGCCATTGACGCGGCAGCTCGCCGATCGCTTCGAACTGATGATGGTGCGCAAGGTGGTCCTCGACGAACTGACCATCTTCAACGAGAGGCGCATGCCCCCATTGCTGGGTGGCCGCATCGCCGACCTGCTCGCCGACATCCTGGCGCATCGGCGCAACGCCACCGCCATGGCGCTGGAAGCGCTGCGCCTGCAATACCCCGAGTATGCCGCTGCCATGGAGCGGCGGTCGTTGCGGCGCTACGCGCTACGCCTGGAGTTGAAGCACTACCGCACGTTGAAGGAAGAGGGCCTGATCGGCGACGATTTGTTCAACCATTTGCGCCGGGAGTTGCGCGGTGCCGAGCGCGAGGCGGCGGCGCGGCCGAAACTGGACCTGCGGCTATCCACCGCCGACATGCTCGACCGGCTCGAGCCATTCACGATGCTTGGCGAGGCCGAGCGCCGGCGTCTGGCCGCAGACTTCAAGACCAGCTTCGCCATGCCGGGGCAGACGATCATCCGTCGCGGCGATCGCTCGCGCAGCGTCTATTTCATCTCTTCCGGCGCCGTCGAGGTCGTCTTCCCGCGCGAGCGCTTCCGCCTTGGGCGCGGCGATTTCTTCGGCGAGATCGCGCTGCTGGAGGGCGGCCCGCGGGTCGCCGACGTCGTGGCGCTAGGCTACTGCCGCTTGCTGGTCCTGGCGCAAGCGGATTTCGAGCGCTTCCTCGATCAGCATCCGCACGCCCGCGAGGCGATCGAGGCGACGGCGCGCCGGCGCATGCCGATGGAACTGCCGCTGCCGGCAGGAGCGCTCGACGACGCCTCCTCGCCCGGCCACGCGGCGTGAGGCTTCAGCGATAGGACAGAACCGCCAGCATGGCGATGCCGACGGCGATGCGATACCAGGCGAAGGGCGCATAGCCGTGGCGGCTGATGAAGGCGATCGCCCCGCGCACCACCAGCATGGCGACGACGAAGGCGGCGAGGAAGCCGGCGGCAATCGTCGCGCCACCCGAAAAATCGAGAACCGCCCAGTTCTTGTAGATGTCGTAGGTCGTGGCGGCGACCATCGTCGGGATGGCGAGAAAGAACGAGAACTCCGCCGCCGCCTTGCGATCGACACCCATCAGCAACGACCCCATGATGGTGGCGCCCGAGCGCGAGACGCCGGGGATCATCGCCACGCATTGGAACAGGCCGATCTTGACGCATAGCGGGACCGGGAAATCCTCGACCGCGCGGTGCCGTGCCACCTTGACCAGGCGCTCGATGGCAAGAATGGCGAAACCGCCGGCGATCAGCATCACCGCCACCACCCATGGCGTCATCAGCACCGTCTTGATGGTCTTGTAGGCGAAGACGCCGATGATCATGGCCGGCAGGAAGGCGATGACGATGTTGCGCAGGAAATTGCGCGCCCGCACGTCGGTGGCGGCGTAGGCCACGGCCCCCGCCAGGCGCATGCGATAGACCCAGCACACCGCCAGGATGGCGCCGAGTTGGATGACAATCTCGAAGACCTTGCCGGGCGGCCCCTGGAAGCCCAGCAGATCGATGAGCAGGATCAGATGGCCGGTCGACGACACGGGAAGGAACTCGGTGAGGCCTTCGATGGTGCCGAGCAGCACCGCCTGCAGAATCGTGTCCATGAGTCCTCGTCACCAGAATGGCGGCGATCTTGCCCAGCGCCGATCAACCGCGCAATGGCGTAATCGGCGGCGGCGCCGACGCGCGGGTTCAGGGTGCGGCGGGGTTTCGCAGGGGCTGGACGGCCGCCAGCGCCGGTCTGCGGTTCACCAGCCAGATGCCGATGGCGACGAGCGTCAGCGCCAGGGCCAGCAGCGGCGTCACGCGTTCGTCGAGAAGCAGCGCACCCAGCGCCATGCCGAACAGCGGCGTGAGAAAGCCGAAGGCCGACAGTCGCGATGCCGGGTAATGGGCGATCAGCCAGAACCAGGCGAGATAGCTGATGAAGGCGACGATGACGATCTGAAAGCCCAGGGCGCCGAGCACCAATGGCGTCAGCGGCCCCGAGGGCGAACGATCGAGGACCAGCGACATCGGCAGCAGGACCACCGCCGACACCACCAACTGGTAAAACAGCGTCTTCGAGGCGCGCACGCGCGCCAATCGCGTCGCCTTGATCAACACGGTGGTCGCACCCCACAAGATGGCGGCGCCGATGGCCAGCACGTCACCGAAGACGCTGCCGCCGGCCGCCCCCAAACCTTCGGCGAAGGCGAGGGCGACACCGGCAAAGGCGCAGACCAGGCCGGCAACCTGGCCGATGTTGAGCCGTTCGCCGGGCACCAGGAGATGGGCGCCGATCGCCACCACGAAGGGCGCCGTGTAGAGGAAGAGGACGCCGCGGCCGGCCGTCGTGTGATCGAGGGCGACGAACAGCAGCAGGAATTCGCCGGCGAACAGGAGTCCGGCGAGCAGGCCGGCCGGCAGGCTGCCGTCGCGGTCGAACAAGGGGACGCGCCGGATGGCGCACCACGCCCACAGCAGCAGCGCGGCGCCAAAGGACCGCAAGCCGGCCTGCACGATCGGCGCGATGCCGGCATTGGCCACTTTCACGCTGATCTGCTGCAGACCCCAGATGGCGCACAATGCCACCATCAGCCCCATTGCCAGGCCGTCGAGCCGGTCCCTCGCCATGAAAGTTCCTTTCCCCGTCCGCGGCTACTGTGCCGCAGCGCCGGCGATCAGGCCAGAGTCCATGCGCGGGATCAGTGTTGCAAGACGGCCGCCAGGCGGTGGCGAATGCGCCGCCACACCAGCGCTTGCTCTTGATTTCCGGCGGCTTCGGCCGAGGTGCACACCGCCTCGGCGATGGCCAAGGCGTGAACGCCATGCTTGGCGATCAGATGCTCGGCCATACCGGCGATGACGGCCGCGACCTCGGCATCGCCGGCAGTCCCGGCATTCGGCGCCACGTCCATACCCTCGTCACCCACGGAACCGACAACCCTCTCCATTGCGATGCCCTACACTACTCGCACGTGCAGGAAGAGACGGCAGGGAAGGCGTATAGCCTCCCCTTCATCCTAAAGTATGGAATGCACGACGTTCGCCGGGCGCCCTACTCGGCATGCACCGGCACCCGCGTCTGCGATGCCGGCAGCCGGCGATCGGCCGCCACCAGGGTGTAGATCACCGGCAGCACGAACAAGGTGAACAGGGTGCCGATGCTCATGCCGGCGACGATGACCACCGCGATCGAGAAGCGGCTGGCGGCGCCGGCACCGGTGGCGAACATCAGCGGCACCAGGCCGGCGACCATGGCGGCCGTGGTCATCAGGATCGGGCGCAGGCGCAGGCTCGCCGCCTCGACCACCGCCTCGGCCCGGGACAGCCCCTGCTCCTGCTGCTCGCGCGCCACTTCGCAGATCAGGATGCCGTGCTTGGTGATCAAGCCGATCAGCGTCACCAGCCCCACCTGGGTGTAGATGTTCATCGTGGTGACGCCAAGGGCCAGCGGGATCAAGGCGCCGCAGATCGACAGCGGCACGCTGACCAGGATGACCAGCGGATCGCGGAAGCTTTCGAACTGGGCGGCGAGAACCAGGAAGATGATGGCCAGCGCAAAGAAGAAGGTCAGCACCAAGGCGCCGCCTTCCTGCATGAACTGGCGCGACTGCCCGGCGTAGTCATAGGCATAGCCTTGCGGCAGGATTTCGTCGGCGGTCGCCGCGAGGAAGTCGAGGGCGCTGCCCAGGGTCAGGCCCGGCATGGGAAAGGCCTGGATGGTCACGGCGTTCTGCTGGTTGAACTGCCGCAGCGCCACCGGCTGCACGCTGCCGCGCAGCGTCACCAGGCTGGACAGCGGAATCGGGGTGCCGCCCTCGGTGTTGACATAGAACCGGCCGAGTGCCTCCGGCGACAGGCGAAAGACGCGCGGCACCTGCGGGATCACCTGATAGCTGCGGCCTTGCAGATTGATGAGATTGACGTAATTGCCGCCCGTCATCGTCGCCAGGGCGCCGCCGATCTGCTGCATGGACACGCCATAGGCGCCGGCCTTGTCGCGATCGATGTCGACGATGGTCTGCGGGCTCTCGTATTTGAGGTCGGCGTCGATGAAGGCGAACATGCCGCTGGCCTTGGCGCGAGCCATGATCTGGTCGCTGAGTTGTGCCAGCACCTGGAAGTCGGCGGTCGAGGTGATGACGAACTGCACCGGCAGGCCTTCGGCCCCGGGCAGCGCCGGCATGCCGAAGGCCGAGCCACGCACCCCGGAAATGCCGTCCAGGCCTTCCTGCACCACCGTCGTCAGATCCTTCTGCGACCGCTCGCGCTCCTCCCACGGCTTCAGCACCGTGGCGGCGAAGCCCTGGGTGCGCGTCGGGAAACCGTTGATTGTGAAGTAGCTGTCGGTCTCCGGCAGGGCGGCGAAGACCTCGTCGACCTGCCGGGAGAAGGTCTCCATATAATCGAGATTGGCCTTTGCCGGTCCCGCATAGGAGACCATCACCGCCCCCTGATCCTCTTCGGGGGCCAATTCGGTCGGCACCGCCTGCAGCAGGAACCACAGGCTGCCCAACACGATGAGCGCGAAGACCACGGTCGTCGGCCGGTCGGCAAGGGAGGCGCGCAGCATGCGGACGTAGCGTCCCCTGACCGCCTCGAACGCGCGGTCGATGCGGGCCGGCAGCCCCTTGCGGTCGCTGTCGTGGCGCAGCACCTTCGAGCACATCATCGGCGACAGGGTCAGGGCGATGATGCCCGAAATGATCACCGCCCCCGCCAGGGTCAGGGCGAACTCCTTGAACAGCGAACCGGTCAGGCCGCCCAGGAAGGCGATGGGGGCATAAACCGCCGCCAGGGTGATCGTCATCGAGATCACCGGCCCGGCAATCTCGCGGGTGCCCTGGATCGCCGCCTGGAACGGCGGCGCGCCATCCTCGATGTGCCGGTGGACGTTCTCGACGACGACGATGGCGTCGTCGACCACCAGGCCGATGGCCAGGACCATGGCCAGCAGCGTCAGCAGATTGATCGAAAAGCCCAGCGCCAACAGGAACAGGGCCACGCCGATCAGCGACAGCGGCACCGTCACCAACGGAATCGCCACCGAGCGGAACGAGCCCATGAAGGCGAAAATGACCACCATGACGATCAGCGCCGCCTCGGCGATGGTCTTCAGCACCTCGTAGATCGACGCGCGGATGAACACCGTGGTGTCGTAGGCGATCTTCAGTTCCATCCCGGGGGGTAGCTGGGCCTCGATCGCCGGCAGCACGTCGCGGATGGCGCTGACCACGTCGAGCGGGTTGGCGTCCGGGGTGGTGGTGATGCCGATGAACACCGCCTTCTCGCCATTCACGAACACCGAGGCGTCGCTGTTCTCGGCGCCGAGTTCGACGTCGGCAATGTCGTCGAGGCGCACCAGGCGCGTACCGTCGTTGCGCACCACCAGCCGGCGGAACTCGTCAGCGCTGCGCAGGTCGGTCAGGGCCTGAGTGGAAATGATGTCGAAGGCACCCTTGGAGCTGCCGGCGGCGGCCAGATAGTTGTTGGCGGTGAGCGCCGCCTGCACCTGATTGGCGGAGACGGCGTATTGGGCCATGCGCTCGGGATTCAGCCACACCCGCATCGAGAAGCGCTGGCCGCCGAGGAGTTGGGGATTGGCTACGCCCGGGACCGTGGACAGCTTGGGCTGCACTACGCGGCTGACATAGTCGGTGATCTGCTGCGGATCCATGCGATCCGAGTAGAAGGCCAGATACATTGCGGCGAAGCCCTCGCCGGTGCTTTTCTGGACCACCGGATCGTTGATGCCGCGCGGCAGCAGCGCCCTCACCTCGGCCACCTTGGCGGTCACCTCGGTCATCGCCGCGTCGGGATCCTCGTTCAGTTTGATGAAGGCCTTGATCTCGGACACGCTCTGGGCGCTGGACGAGGTCAGGTAGTCGATGCCCTTGGCCGTGGCCACCGCCTTCTGAATGGGATCGGTGATGAAGCCTTGCATCAGCGCGGCATCGGCACCCGGATAGGTCACGGTGACGGTAATCACCGTGTTGGTCATCTCCGGATACTGCCGCACCGGCAACATCGTCAGGGCGCGCAAGCCCAGGATCAGGATCAGCAGGCTGACCACGCTGGCAAGCACCGGACGCCGGATGAAGACATCGAACATCGGGCTTTCCTATTGCTGCGTGAGTTGGCGCGGCGCACGCAGCGGGCTTTCCCCCTCGACACGCACCAAAGAGCCGTTTTCCAGCTTCAACTGACCAGAGGTGACGACGACTTGCCCCGCATCGACACCTTTGGTGACGACCACCCGGCCGCCGCGCCGCTCGCCCAGCTCGACCTGCGCCCGTGTCACCGCCGGTTGCCCCTGGCCGTCATCAGCGACGACGAACACGCTGTCGCCGTACAGGTTGTAGCTGATGGCCGAGGCCGGCACGGTGACCAGGCGCCGGGTTCGCGGCTGCACCACCTCGATCTTGGCGAACATGCCGGCACGCAGCGCCCCATCGGTGTTGGGCAGTCTGGCCTCGACCCCGATCATCCCGGTTTTCTCGTCGACCAGCGGTTCGACGGCCGACACGGTGCCGTTGAAGACGCGGTCCGGCCAGACGTCGGTGGTGAGGCGCACCGGCTGCCCGACTCGGACGAGTGCAATATCCTTCTGCGATACGCTGAAATCGACGAGCATGACCGAGAGGTCCTGCAACGTCACGATCGGCGTGCCGGCCTGAAGATATTGGCCGACATCGATCTTGCGCACGCCGAGCAGGCCGCCGAACGGGGCGCGGATGGCCTTCTTTTCGATCTGCGCCTTCAGCGATGCCACCTCGGCATCGGCCACCTTGAGTTCGCTTTCGGCCTTTTCCAGCACCGCTTCGGACACGTTGTTGCTTCGCGCCAGGGTGCGGGCGCGCTCGACGATGGTGCGCGCCAGCTCCAGCCGCGCCTCGGCGCTGCGTAATTCGGCGATCTCGACGTCGGCATCCAGCTTCACCAGCGGCTCGCCCTTGGCGACCATCGCGCCGGAATCGAAGGCGATCTGCTGCACCACGCCGGGGACGGACGAACTGACGTCGACGCCGTTTATGGCCCGCAAGGTGCCGATGGCCGGCACCACGACATCCCATTCCTGCGCCTGCGCTGGCTCGGCCGCCACCGGCATCACCGGTACCGGCCGGCTGGCGAAGAATTCCTTGATCATCTGGTTGCGGAAGGCGACGAAACCGAACACCCCGCCAAAGATCACACTGCTGATCAGCAGCATGATCACCATGCGTTTCACCCTCATCGTGCACCGCCCTCGCCGTCGAGCAGCTCGATCGCGCATCGCTTGAGCCGCTCACGCTCATCCTTTTCCAGGCATCCGAGGCCGACGAGGTCGCGCAGCCACAGGCCATCCATGGCCAGGCAGACGAGCAGGGCGAGCGCCGGATGCGGGCTGTCGGACCGCAGCCGCGCCATCCACTCGGCTTGCTTCGCTTCGAGCGGCTTCACCAGGTCGGGATTGGTGGCCACCGCCGCCAGCAAGGCGCCGCCGATGGGGTCCGTTGCCGGGCCCTGCGGATCCAGCGCCGCCAGCAGGCAGGCCTTGGCCCAGCGGTTCGGGCGAGGCGGCAAGCTTTCATAATACTGCGCCTGGAGGGAGTCGCATTGATCGATCAGGCGCGCCACCATGGCGCTGACCAGGTCGTCCTTGGACTTGAAATGATAGAGTACGCCGCCCTTGCTGATTCCGGCGACCCGCGCCGCCTCTTCCAGGGTGAGCCGCCCCACCCCGCGGTCGCGAACCACCGCCATCGCGGCATCGACGATCTTATCGCAAGTTCCCACACCCAATACCCCCAAAACCGTCCGGACGGTACAGTATTTTGGGTAGATAGTCCAATATGGCAAACGGCGCGGCGGGTAGTCCCCCGCCACGCCGTTCTCAAATGGGAACTATGGAGGCGATCAGCCGCCGCAGCTGCCGCAGCAGATGTCACCCTCGTAGGTCAGGCGGCATACCAGGCACCGCCCGCCGTCCTTGGGGGCGAAGAACTGCACGAGCACCATCGACACCCCCGCCGGCATGCGCATGCGCTCGCCGGTCAGGCGCAGCGAGTGCACCGAGCCGTAGACATAGCCCTCGGCCTTGTCGCACAGGTCGAACACGGCGGGCAAAAGAGTCTGGCAGCGCACTGCCGGCCACTCGGCGACCTGCTGGGGTTCGCCGCGAATGGTCTCGACCACCACAGCGCGGTCGCCGTCGATGCGGATGTGCAGGTCGCCGGCATGATCGCGGGCGGCGGCATCGAGAAGCGCCTTGAATTCGTTCTGAAGGTCGGCGGCGGGCGTGACGGCGGACATGGTCGCGGGCTCCGGCAGTGGGTCGGGGAGCACTTCATCGCCCGACTCGCCGGCGTGCGTCGTTGAGCTTGGTCAACTGGCGACAAGAAGGGTGGGGAGGCGCTCCCCTGCTGGCGCCTCCCCTTGCTCCGGTCACCGGGCGCCGATGGCAGCCGGGAACCAGAGAGAGATCTCGGGGATGTAGGTCACCAACCCGAGGAACACGAGCATGGTCAGCAGCCACGGCATCACGGCCACCGTCAGCTCGGTAATGCCCATCTTGGTGATGCCGCTGGCGACATACAGGTTGAGGCCGACCGGCGGATGGCACATGCCGACCTCCATGTTGACGACGATCAGCACGCCGAAATGGATGGGATCGATGCCCAGCTTCACCGCCACCGGGAACAGGATCGGCGCCATGATCAGCACGATCGACGACGGCTCCATGAAGTTGCCGGCGGCGAGCAGCAGCAGGTTGACCACCAGGAGGAAGGCGACGACGCCCAGCTCCTTGTCGATGATCCATTCCGAAATGGCATGCGGGATGTTCTCGGAGGTCAGCAGGAACGAGAACAGCACCGCATTGGTGATGATGTAGAGCAGCATCGCGCTCATGTTCGCCGACGACAGCAGCACTTGGCCGACCTGCTTCAGCGGCATGTCGCGATAGATGAATACGGAGACGACGAAGGCGTAGACGGCGCTCATCGCCGCGGCCTCGGTGGGCGTGAACATGCCGCTGTAGATGCCGCCGATGACGACGACGATCAGCAACAGCCCCCACACACTGTCGACGAAGGTGCGCAGCCGCGTCGCTAGGTCGGCCCTCGGCATCCGCGGATAGCCGCCACGCCAGGCACGGTACCAAGTGGTGATTCCCAACATGGTCGCCAGCATCAGGCCGGGCACGACGCCGGCCATGAACAGCTCGCCGACCGAGGTGTTGGTCGACACCGAATACATCACCATGACGATCGACGGCGGGATCAGGATGCCCAACGCCCCCGACGTCGCGATGACGCCGGCGCCGAACTGGCGCGGGAAGCCTTGCTTGATCATGGCCGGCAGCAGGATCGACCCGATCGCCACCACGGTGGCCGGCGATGATCCGGACACCGCCGCGAACAGGGCGCAGGCCATGACACCGGCCAACCCCAGGCCGCCATGCCAATGGCCGACCATGGCCGTGGCGAAATCGATCATCCGCCGCGCCACACCGCCATGGGTGAGGAAATTGCCGGCCAGGATGAAGAACGGAATGGCCATGATCTCGAAATGCTCGATCCCGGTGAACAGCTTGAGCGCCACCGCCTCGACCGGCACCGTGGTCATGGCGAAGAGGAAGGTGAGCACCGTCAGGCCGAGGGAAATGGAAATCGGCATGCCGGTGAGCATGAGCGCCAACAGGAGCCCGAAGATGATGGCGGCATTCATCGCTTGCCCTCCTGCGCACCGGCGCCGTCCGCTTCGATCTCGTCGAGGTCAGGACCGGCCTGAGACTCGAGGCCGGCGACATGGCCGTGGTCGTGGTGGGGCAATTCGCCGGTTCGAACGAAGTGCCACGCCACCTGAAGGAAGCGGAAGCACATCAGGTACGAGCCCGCGGGGATGGCCAGATAGACCAGCCACATCGGCACTTCCATGTCGGCCGAAACCGTGTCCGTTTGGGAAATGTCCCAGACGAAGCTAGCACCGAGAGTGCCGATGACGCCGGTGAACAGGGCGCCGGCCAACAAGCCGAAAACGATGAACTTGTCCCGCCATCTGTCGTTCAGGCGGTTGATCAGCACGTCGACACCGACGTGGATGCCGGTACGCACGCCATAGGCGGCGCCGAACTTGGCCATCCACACGAACATGTAGATGCACAGTTCCTGGGCCCACGCCATGTGGATGTGGCGGACGAACGGATAAAGGAACGAGACGCCGGCGGCATAGCGATGAACGACGGCGATGAAGATCACCACGGTCGCCGACGCCATGAGGAAGCCGATCAGCCACTCCTCGAGGTGGTCGAGAACTCTGAGCATGCGCGATTCCGGGAAGAAGGAGGGGCGCCTGGCGGCGCCCCTCGATGCAGACTAGAACTTGAATCCGTGCTTCCCGGCGACCTTGTAGACCGCCTCGATGGTCTCCTTGCCGACGCGGCCTTCCATCTCGCGGTGCACCGGCAGCAGGGCCTTGCGCCATTCCTCGCGCTGGGCATCCGGCAGCTCGTAGACCTCGGCCTTGCCCGACACCTTGATGGCGGCCAGGGCGTCGGCGTTCTCCTGGCCGGCGATGGCATTGGAGTAAGCCGTGGCCTCGGCCATCGCCCCCTCGAGCGCGGCGCGGATGTCGGAGGGCAGGCCTTCCCAGAACTTCTTGTTCACGATGACGGCATAGCCGAGGTAGCCGTGATCGGACACGGTCAGGTGCTTCTGCACTTCGTGATGCTTCTGGGTGAAGATGTTGGACGGGGTGTTTTCGGAGCCGTCGACGACGCCGGTCTGCATCGCCTGATAGACCTCCGAGAAGGCCATGACCTGCGGCAGCGCGCCCAGGGCGCGGAACTGCGCGTCGAGCACCTTCGACGACTGGATGCGCATCTTCAGCCCCTGGAAGTGCTCGGGCTTGCGCAGCTCCGAATTCGCCGACATCTGCTTGAAGCCGTTGTCCCAGTAGGCGAGGCCAATGATGCCCTTGCTCTCCAGCTTCTTGAACAGCATACGCCCGACCTCGCCGTCGGTCACGTCGCGCAGCACGGCCTTCGACGGGAAGATGTAGGGCAGGTCGAAAACCTCGAACTCCTTGACGCCGAGCGGGCCGAACTTGGCCAGCGACGGAGCGAGCATCTGCACGGCACCGAGCTGCAGCGCCTCGAGTTCTTCCTTGTCCTTATAGAGCTGGCTATTGGGGTAGACCTCGACCTTGACCGCACCCTTGGTGCGCTCCTCGGCCAGCTGCTTGAATTTCTCGGCGCCCTTGCCCTTTGGCGTGTTGGGGGCGACGACATGGCTGAACTTGATGACGATCGGCTCGGCGGCCAGTGCCGGCGTGACCAAGGCGCCGGCGAGCGCGCAGATGGCGAAGCGGATGAGTTTCATTGGACGTCTCTCCAGTTGGGGACGGTGTATTCAACCCTGCGTCATGTAAGGGCGCCACTTGTGGAAAGCCGCAACTTGCCGATAGAGTAGGCCCGCGGAAGGATTGCCCGACGGCCCATGAGGCCATCGTGATCAAGGCACGCTGAAACTCTCGATATGCCGGCAACCGGGTCTGGCGCCAGCCCATCCTCGTATTCCAAGACCTCTGCGCTGCCGATCCTGGCCATCGGCCTGATCGTCCTGTTGCTGGGCGTGCTGCTGGCGGTGATCAATGAGCGCGAAATCGACGACGAGCGCCAATCACTGATCAAATCGGCCCTCTGGGCCGAACAATATCTGGCGCTGCAGCTGACGTCGACCGAGGAGCGCTTGCAGCAGCTGGCCCTGCAGTTCGGGGCCGATGGCCGGCCGAGTCCGTCACTCCTTGCGCAGGCGCATCAACTGATTACCGCCCGGCCGGAGATCGAACGGCTGTTGATGCTCGACGCCGAGGGCCAACCGTTTCGCGCCATACCGCCGATGGCGGCGATGACGCACCGCGGGGCCGAGGCCAGCGATGCCTTTCGTCTCGCCCGGGCCCGCGGCACCAGCGCCTATTCGGCGCCCCTGCTGACGGAAGGGGGCGTTCACGGCGTCGAGTTGCACCAACCCGTGTTCCACGACGGGAAGTTTGCCGGTACCCTCGCCGCCGTCATAGCCTTACCGGCCTTGCTCAACGACAATGTGCCGTGGTGGTTCGCCGAGCGCTATCACCTGGAAATCGTCGACGCATCCGGGCCGCTGGCCGCCAAGTCGCGCATTCCCGCCGAGAATGGCGGGCTCAGCCACAGCATTGCCCTCGAGCGGCCGGGCCGCGGGCTGATGCTGGTGGTCACCGTCTATCATTCGCAGACCGACCTGGCCGGCAATTTTCTCGTCGCCGCCATCCTCGTCCTGGCGATCGCGGCTATCTGGAGCCTGTTCAGCATGCGCCGCCATAGTGCCCATCGCCTGCGCGCCGAGCAGGCGTTGCGCGCCGAGCACGCGTTCCGCAAGGCCATGGAGGATTCGCTGACGGTGGGTATGCGTGCCCGCGATCTTGCCGGCCGCATCACCTACGTAAACCCGGCCTTCTGCCGGATGGTCGGCTACTCGACCGAGGAACTCGTCAGCCGGGGCCCGCCCATGCCCTATTGGGTGCCCGAGGAGTTGGAACGCACTGTTGCCCTCCACGAGGCCGTTCTGGCCGGCAATGCCCCGGCGGAGGGCTTCGAACTGCCCTTCCGCCGCAAGGACGGCGAGCGGTTCGAGGCGCTGGTCTACGAGGCGCCGCTGATCGATGCCGACGGCCGCCATGCCGGGTGGATGGCATCGGTGGTCGACATCACCGAACGCAAGATTGCCGAGGAACTGGCCCATCAGCAGAGCGAAAAGCTGCAGCACACCGCCCGCCTGGCGGTCATGGGCGAGATGGCGTCGGCCATCGCCCACGAGCTCAATCAGCCGCTGTCGGCGATCGCCAGCTACGCCACCGGCTGCCTCAACCGTGTCGAGGCGGGCGATGTCGACGCGAAAAAACTCTCGGGGGCGTTGACCAAGCTCAGCAAACAGGCACACCGCGCCGGCCAGATCATCCGCCGCGTCTACGGTTTCGTCCGCAAGGCGGAACCCGATATGCGCGCCTGTGATCTGGGGCCGATCATTCAGGACATGGTCGAACTCATGCGCCCGGAAGCGGCGAGACGCGGCGTACGGCTGGCCATGCGGATCGCCCCTCGCCTGCCCCTGGTCGAGGCCGATTCGATCCAGATGGGTCAGTTGGTGGCCAATCTGGCCCGCAACGGCATCGAGGCCATGGTCGGCACACCCAAGACACAGCGGGTGCTCACCATTTCGGCCAAGGCCGACGGCGGCGAGGTGCGAGTCTGCGTTGCCGACAACGGCACCGGCATCGCCGATGAAATCACCGAGCAGTTGTTCACGCCGTTCTTCACCACTAAGGAAGATGGCATGGGAATGGGTCTCAAGATCTGCCGCTCGATCATCGAGCAGCATGGCGGCCGGCTGTGGCATGAAGCCGGCAACAACGGCGGCTGTGTCTTTCACTTTGCCTTGCCGGCAGTGCGGCCGTAATGCCGGGGACGGTCTTCATCATCGACGACGACGAGGCCATCCGCGATGCGCTGGCGTGGCTGTTTCAGTCGCGCGACGTCGACACGCGGGAATTCGCCTCGGCCGAGGCATTCCTTGCCACCCTGCCCGACCATAGCGCCGGCTGCATCCTGCTCGACATCCGGATGGAAGGGATGAGCGGCATCGAGCTGTTCGATCGCCTGCGCGAGCATGCCTGCCGGCTACCGGTGATCTTCCTGACCGGCCACGGTGATGTGCCCGTCGCCGTGTCGGCACTGAAGAAGGGCGCCCACGACTTCGTCGAAAAGCCGTTCAACGACAATGAGCTGGTCGACAGAGTTATCGAGGCACTTGCACTGGATGCACAGCGGCGCGCCCGCGACGAAAACCGCGCCTCGCTCGCCTCACGCCTCGCCAGCCTGTCGGGACGCGAGCGGGCGGTCATGGATCTGGTCTTGACGGGAAAGCTCAACAAGCAGATTGCCGACGAGCTGGGCATAGCCGTGCGCACCGTCGAGGTACACCGCGCCCACCTGTTCGACAAGATGGGCGTGCGCACCGCGGTCGAGCTGGCGCAGTTGGTGGCGACGGCTTAACGAGATCGGGAGCGGTCACATCACTCAGCCCCAGTAGCCGCCCGGCACCGGGCCGACGATCTCCTCGACCGCTGGCGCCGTGGTCGAGGATGACGGCTCAGGCGAGGCGAAGCCGCCCTCCGCCCAGGCGGGCGCCGCCAGCGACATCAGCAGCAGAAGGCTCAGAATCCGCGACATTGGCTCCTCTCCTCGGCGGCTTGGCATGCCGGGAGAATAGGCCCACGGTGCGGCCGGCGCAGGCGAGCATCGGCGAGAGCCGGGCGGTCAATCTAGGTAATCTGTTTGCCCCGGCCGTCATTCCGGCGGCACCGATCGCGGCCGGCGATCCTCGCCGATGGCGACATAGGTGAAGGTGGCTTCGGTGACCTTGACGTGCTCGCGCCCTTCGCGCCGGCGCACATAGGCGGTGATGTGGTAGGCCAAAGAGCTGCGCCCGACGCGAATCAGTTTGGCGTAGCACGACAGTTCGTCACCGACATGCACCGGTAGATGGAAGACCATGCCTTCGACGGCGACGGTGGCGATGCGCCCCTTGGCCCGGGTCATGGCGGCGGATCCGCCGGCGAGATCCATCTGGCTCATCAGCCAGCCACCGAACACGTCGCCCGAGGGGTTGGTGTCCTTGGGCATGGCGATGGTGCGGATGGCCATCTCGATGCGCCCGCCGGCGCCAATTTCGTTCTCGGACATCACAGCCTCGCTTCACAAAGGGACGAATTCAGCCACAACCTTAATGAAACCGCAGCCGGCGCGCCGATCAACCCATCCTTCCTGGCTGGGCCGCCCTTTGCCCTCCCCTTTCTTGCGCCGACCGGCCGAATCGGCTACCTATCTGGCCATGCCCGACCTGTTCAACGCCGGCCTCGCGCCAAAGTCGCAGACCTACTCCGCCAAGGACATCGAGGTTCTGGAAGGGCTGGAGCCCGTGCGCCGCCGCCCCGGCATGTATATCGGCGGCACCGACGATCGTGCCCTCCACCACCTGGTGGCCGAAGTGCTGGACAACGCCATGGACGAGGCGGTGGCCGGCCATGCCAGCTTCATCGACCTGGAGGTCAAGGCCGACGGTTCGGTAACCATCCGCGACAACGGCCGCGGCATCCCCGTCGATCCCCACCCCAAGTACCCGGAAAAGTCGGCGCTGGAGGTGATCCTCACCACCCTGCACTCGGGCGGCAAATTCGGCGGCGACGCCTACAAGGTTTCGGGCGGCCTGCACGGCGTCGGCATCTCGGTGGTCAATGCCCTCTCCGATCGCATGAGCATCGAGGTGGCGCGCGACCGCCAGCTCTATCGCCAAGCCTATTCACGTGGCACACCGCTGGCGCCGCTGGAAAACGTCGGGCCGGTGCAGAATCGCCGCGGCACCACCGTCAGCTTTCATCCCGACGCCGAAATCTTCGGCGAGCGCGCCGCCTTCCGGCCGGCGCCGCTGTATCGCATGGCCCGTTCCAAGGCCTACCTGTTCCGCGGGGTGCAGATCCGCTGGTCGTGCGATCCGCTGCTGGTCAAGGACGGCGACGGAATCCCGCCGGTCGAGACCCTGCACTTCCCCAACGGCCTGCAGGACTTCCTGCAGACCACCCTCGCCGGCCGCGCCACCATCGCCGAGCCTTTCGCCGGCCACGGCTTGCTGGCCGACGATCAGGGGCAGGTGGAATGGGCCGTCGCCTGGCCCGAGGACGAGGACGGCTACTGCTCGTCCTACGTCAACACCATCCCCACCCCCGAGGGCGGCACCCACGAGACCGGCCTGCGCAACGCCCTGACCCGGTCTTTGCGCGCCTACGGCGACATGGTCGGCAACCGCAAGGCGGCGCAGATCACCGCCGACGACGTGGTCGGCGGCGCCGCCATCTTGTTGTCGACGTTCATCCGCGAGCCGCAGTTCCAGGGCCAGACCAAGGAGAAGCTGGCGTCGAGCGAGGCGACGCGTCTGGTGGAGAACGCGGTCAAGGACCATTTCGACCATTGGCTGTCGGCGGCACCCGACGCCGCCAAGGCGCTGCTGGGGCGCATCATCGACCGCGCCGAGGAGCGTGCCCGCAAGAAGCAAGCCAAGGAGCTGTCGCGCAAGAGCGCCACCAAGCGCTTGCGCCTGCCCGGCAAGCTCACCGACTGCACCCGCAACATCCCGCAAGGGACCGAGGTGTTCCTGGTCGAGGGCGACTCGGCCGGCGGCTCGGCCAAGCAGGGGCGCAGCCGCGAGACCCAGGCGGTGCTGCCGCTGCGCGGCAAGATCCTCAACGTCGCCTCGGCCTCGGCCGAGAAGCTGCGCGCCAACCAGGAGCTCAAGGACCTGGTCGAGGCCCTGGGCTGCGGCATCCGCGACCACTACGACGACGACAAGCTGCGCTACGAAAAGGTCATCATCATGACCGACGCCGACGTCGACGGCGCCCATATCGCCAGCCTGCTGATGACCTTCTTCTATCAGGAGATGCCGCAGCTCATCGCCAACGGCCACCTGTATCTGGCCTGCCCGCCGCTGTACCGGATCAGCCACGGCTCGCTCATCCACTACGCCCGCGACGACGCCCACAAGGAGGAACTTCTGGCCAGGGCCTTCAAGGGCAAGAAGCCCGAGATCAGCCGCTTCAAGGGCCTGGGCGAGATGCCGCCGCAGTATCTCAAGGACACCACCATGGACCCGGCCAAGCGCACCCTGCTGCGCGTCGTGATCCCGACCGGGCGCTCGGAAGAGGATCACGAGGAGGCCAAGGACACGGCGCGCATGGTCGAGAGCCTGATGGGGCGCAAGCCCGAGCTGCGCTTCCAGTTCATCCAGGAACGGGCGAAGTTCGCGCGGGATCTGGACGTCTGACTATCGCACCGCGTTATGGTCAAGGGCTGGGCATCTCGGACGTTCACCCCCCACCGCTCTGCGATAAAGCTCCAGTCAGGAGTCGTGACGACGGCTCAGCACCGCCCGGCTGAAAGCCAGGAAGTCGTCGAGATGGCGTTCGATGACAGCGATCGTGATGGGCAGTTGCAGGGTTTGGTAGTCGTGGACGGCGATGTTGCGGTAGCCGACCATGCGTTGCAACGTCTCGGCCAGGCTACTGCCGATCCACCCCGCCCGCGCCAGCAGCGCAAACACGTCGCGAGCGCTTTGCGGAATGCCCAGGCGCTCGCGGTGGATGATGGCGTGGCCCATGTCCAGGCAAGCTTCGCACGCCCGCTGGATGTTGAGGATGGCGGCATCCTGCCGCGTGAAGTCGCTGCCGAAGGTGGTGGGATCCTTGTGATATTCCTCTCTCGCCCGCGCCACGCAGCGTTCGATCGTGGCCGCCTTGTTGAGCAGAACGTCATCGACCATAAACACGTCCTTCCCGCTGTATGTCCGCGATCAGCGGCGCCCGCGCCTCGTTCAGGTCCGTCATTTCGCGCAGGATGAAGGTCTCGTAATGATCGAGGGCGACATCTCGGGCGAATAGCCGCCGCCCCGTCGTGACGATGCGGAATTGCATGACCGTACTGGCGGCGCGCAGGTCAATCAGATCCACATCCTTGTCCAGACGGCGGGCGATGGCCTCGCCCGCCTCCCATAAACACACCGGACTGATGTGGTCAGGCAGCAAAACGGCGATGTCGACATCGCTTTCGGAAGTGTCGGTCCCCTCGGCATGGCTGCCGAACAACGTGATCGCCTGCACCTTCGGCAGGACGGATCGCACCGCCGCCACGATGTCGGAATCAGAAATCGCCGCCATGCTTGCGTCCAGTTCGGTCAGTCGGGCTATGGAAACAATACCGCGCCCGGTCGCGTTGCGATAGCTCGAGGCGCTTGCATCTACGCAGCATCCTCCGCTTGACATGCGCACCGGTATGCGCATTTCTAGATCATGACCACGACAAGCACAACGGCCCAGGCCGAGTTCGACTTCGACCCTGACGCGCCGAAGAAGGCAACAAACCTGACTCTCAACGTCAGTCTGCTGGAACTGGCGCGAAAGCTCGAGATCAACCTGTCAAAAGCCTGCGAACGCGGCCTTCGGCTACAGATCGCCGAAATTCAAGCCGCACGCTGGCGCGCCGAGAACGCCGAGGCGATTGCCTCGTCCAACGAATACGTCGAGCACTACGGTCTGCCGCTCGCGAAACTCCGTCAGTTCTAACGTGGCGCAATTCGACTTCTATCGCTACGGCTCGGGCTTCTTGCTCGATGCCCAAGCCGACCTGATGGATGGTCTCAACACGCGCGTCTGTGTGCCGCTGGTGTCCCTCGAAGAGGCCCCAAAGCCAGCCCGTCGCCTGAATCCGGTCTTCCGCATCGGGGCCGGGCAGTACGTGATGCTCACCCAATTCATGGCATCGGTGCCGCTCTCGGAATTGGCCGACAAAGCTGGGGCGTTGGCCCACGAGCATGATGTGATCAAGGCCGCCATCGACATGGTGTTCGATGGCGTCTGAGCGGCCATCGTGGATCAGGGCTCCATCCCCGGGCGCCCGAACAGCCCAGCCGGGGCTTGCTTTTCGGACCACTCGACGCTGAGCACATCCTTGCCGCCGGATCCCGGGTGGTGGCGGGCATGGGGATACAGCGTTTTCAGCGCCGCCACATAGGCCAGGGTTTCGCCGTAGGGCGGCACGCCGCGGTAACGTGCGACCGCGCCCTCGCCGGCGTTGTAGGCAGCGGCGGCCAGGCGCACATCACCGTCGTAGAGCTCCAGCAAAAAGCGCAGATAGGCGCAGCCGCCGTGCAGGTTGTCGGCCGGATCATAGGGCTTGGCCACCCCGAAACGCCGGGCGGTGCCGGGCATCAGCTGCATCAGCCCCATCGCCCCCTTCGGCGAGCGGGCGCGCGGGTCGAACCCCGATTCCAGGCGCATGATGGCCAGCACCAGGGCGGGGTCGAGCCCGTGACGGGCCGCGGCGGTGCGCGTCAATGCGGCGATCTCCGGTGGCGGCTCCAGCGGGGCGAGGATTTCATCCAGCTCGCGGCAGTTTGGGCGGACGCGCAGCGCCACCTCGGGGACGCGTACGTTGCGTTTGCCGAGGCGGGCAGCCTCATGCAGCCACGCAGCCCCCATGGCGGCATTGCGCCGCACGCCGCGGCCGGCGAGATAGAGACGGCCCAGCGCATAGGCCGCCTCGGCATTGCCGGCGCGCGCGGCGATGCAGTAAAGGCCCGCGGCGCGATGTGGGCTGGAGCGTTCGATGCGCCGCAGGTTGGCGGTCTCCGCCGGTGCAGCCGCCGCGATCTCCGTCACCGCCATCAGCACCAGAGCCGCTAGGCGACCGCGCCCCAGCCCAGCCATATCCCCTCCGTCACATTGGGGCTATAGCTGTGCACCGCCGGGCCTCGCACAAGATGTCCGTCCATATGACCCGCACGCGCCCGACATAAGAAAAGGGCGCCGGACAAGCCGGCGCCCTTGGCATGGCGGATTGTTCCGCCCTATTCGACCATCTCATGCTCGGGCTGCTTGCTCTTCTTCGGCGGCTCCATCTCGAAATCGAGCTTGCCGTCCTTGACGAACACCCGGACGAGACCGCCCTTGGCCAGCTTGCCGAACAGTAGTTCCTCGGCCAGCGGCTTCTTGATGTGTTCCTGGATGACCCGGCCCAGCGGGCGGGCGCCGAACTGCTTGTCGTAGCCTTTTCTGGCCAGCCAGTCGCGCGACTCGTCGGTGAGGACGAACTGTACGTCGCGGTCGTCCAACTGGGTTTCCAGTTCCATGATGAACTTGTCGACCACCCGCTTGACGATGTCCATCGACAGGCCGGCGAAGGGAATGATGGCGTCCAGGCGGTTGCGGAACTCGGGGGTGAACAGGCGCTGGATAGCCTCCTGGTCGTCGCCTTGGCGCTCCTCGCGCTCGAAGCCGATGGCCGGCTTGGTCATTTCCGAGGCGCCGGCGTTGGTCGTCATGATCAGGATGACGTTGCGGAAGTCGACGCTCTTGCCGTTGTGATCGGTCAGCCGTCCGTGATCCATCACCTGCAGCAGGATGTTGAACAGGTCGGGATGGGCCTTCTCGATCTCGTCGAGCAGCAGCACGCCATGCGGATGCTGGTCGATGGCGTCGGTGAGCAGGCCACCCTGGTCGAAGCCGACATAGCCGGGCGGCGCGCCGATCAGGCGCGATACCGAGTGCCGCTCCATGTATTCCGACATGTCGAAGCGGGTCAGCTCGATGCCCATGATCGCCGCGAGCTGCCGTGCCACCTCGGTCTTGCCGACGCCGGTCGGCCCCGAGAACAGGTAGCAGCCGATCGGCTTGTCGGGCTCGCGCAGGCCGGCGCGCGCCAGCTTGATGGCGCTGGCCAGGGCCTCGATGGCCTTGTCCTGGCCGAACACCATGGTCTTGAGGTCGCGCTCCAGCGACTTCAGCGTGGCCATGTCGTTGGTGGTGACGCTCTTGGGAGGAATACGGGCGATCTTGGCCACCACCTCCTCGACGTCGCGCACCGTCACCATCTTGCGCCGCTTCGACTCGGGCAGCAGCATGCGCGCCGCGCCGACCTCGTCGATGACGTCGATGGCCTTGTCGGGCAGCTTGCGGTCGGTGATGTACTTGCTCGACAATTCGACCGCGGCGCGGATGGCCTCGGCCTGATACTTCACCCGGTGATGGGCCTCGTAATAGGGCTTGAGGCCGTGCAGAATCTTCACCGTATCGGGCACCGACGGCTCGTTGACGTCGATCTTCTGGAAGCGGCGGACCAACGCGCGGTCCTTCTCGAAGTAGTTGCGATACTCCTTGTACGTCGTCGAGCCGATGCAGCGCAGCGTGCCGGACGCCAGCGCCGGCTTCAGCAGGTTGGACGCGTCCATCGAGCCGCCCGAGGTGGCGCCGGCGCCGATGACGGTGTGGATCTCGTCGATGAACAGGATGGCGCCGTCATAGGCCTCCAGTTCGCCGACCACCGCCTTCAGCCGTTCCTCGAAGTCGCCGCGATAGCGCGTGCCGGCCAGCAGCGTGCCCATGTCGAGGGCGAAGATGGTGGCGCCGCGCAGCACGTCGGGGACCTCGCCGCGCACGATGCGGCGGGCCAGCCCTTCGGCGATGGCCGTCTTGCCGACGCCGGGATCGCCGACGTAGAGCGGGTTGTTCTTCGATCGGCGGCACAGGATCTGGATCGTGCGTTCGATCTCGGACTCCCGGCCGATCAGCGGATCGATCTTGCCCTGCGCCGCCTTCTTGTTGAGATTGACGCAGTAGGCGTTGAGTGCCTCTTGTCCTTTTTTCACCACCTTCTCCGCCTGCGCATCTTCGTCTGCGCCATGTACGGTGCGGTTCTGGCTGCGGCCGGGCGCCTTGGCGATGCCATGCGAGATGTAGTTGACGGCATCGAGACGCGTCATGTCCTGCAGCTGCAGGAAGTACACCGCGTGGGATTCGCGTTCCGAGAACAGCGCCACGACGACGTTGGCGCCGGTCACCTCTTCGCGTCCCGACGACTGCACGTGGATGGCCGCCCGCTGCACCACCCGCTGGAAGCCGGCGGTGGGCTTGGGGTCGGTCACCCGGTTGGTCACCAAGTCGGACAGCGCGGTGTCCAGGAACTCCGTCAGCTCCCGCCGCAGCCGTTCGATGTCGACGTTGCACGCCCGCAGCACCGCCACCGCCTCCTGATCCTCGGAGAGGGCCAGAAGCAGGTGTTCGAGCGTCGCGTATTCATGGCGACGCTCCGTCGCCAGCGCCAGGGCGCGATGAAGGCTGTGCTCTAGGTTCCGCGACAGCAATGAGATCATTCCTTCTCGATAGTGCACTGCAGCGGATGCTGGTTCTGGCGCGCCAGGTCCATGACCTGGGTTACCTTGGTCTCCGCCACCTCATACGTGTACGCGCCGCAGACGCCGACACCCCGCTGGTGCACGTGAAGCATGATGCGAGTGGCTTCTTCGCGGTTCTTGTTGAAGAAGCACTCGAGGACGTGAACGACGAACTCCATCGGCGTGTAGTCGTCATTCAACATCAACACTTTGTACATCGATGGCTTCTTGGTCTTCGGCCGGGTCTTGATCACCACGCCGGTGTTGGGGCCATCGCCATTCGGCTTATCGATGTCGTCGCTCATTCGCTCGGGCTGCTCGGTGTCGCTTTCGGAACACGATCATCATATTGGGTGCCGCGCTTGCGGGAAAAGCCCCCTGTTTGCCAGACGGCGCTGCCCCATTGGTCGATGACCACCGAAACGAAAACGGCCCGGAGATCGATACCTCCGGGCCGCGGACACAAACCATCTGGCAGCTCAGCCATCTGGGAGGCTAGGATTTGCCGCCGGTCGCGCCTTGGCTGAACCGGACCAGGCCGGCCCCCATGGGCCCGGCGGTGTCTTCGGCGACGCGCATGGCCGCCTCCGCCAACCGGCTGCTCTCGGCGTTCAGTTTTTCAAGGCTGCTTTTTACCAGCGTCATCTGGATCTCGATGATCTCATGAAAGCTTCGCGCCCCGGTCAGCGCCTTGGCGGCCAGCAGCATGTCCTCGAAATGACCCTGGGTCAGATTCAGCATGGCGCGGTTGAAATCCTGCCAGCCATTGGCGAGCCCCACCCCCGCCTTGGCCGCGGCCGCGGCGCTCTCGCGGCCGACGCGCATCATGTCGTCACAGCCGGCAGCGGCGCCGGGGGCGGCGGCCGTGGGGCCAGGGGTCGCCTCGATCATCTCTTGGCGGACGGGGGCCGGGATCTCCGCCTCGGCAATCGCGGCCGAGGCGGTCGCGGTCGCACTGACGAGGTCGGTCTTCTTCTTGTTGCTCATGGGCTCCTCCAGGTGGCGACCGCTGCCGAGGCTACACCGCCCGGTGCGCGTCGCGCTGCATTGCAGCATAATGCTGCCCAGGCCCCGGCTTTCTGTCAAAGCCTTTTGGCCATGCAGCATTCCTAGTAGGGATTACCCCACAGCCCCCGCGGGCCGACACGCAGCGTGAAATCGTCGTAGATGTCGACGTCGTGATAGCGTGGCGGCACCGGACGCGGCTGGTTGACGGGGATCCCGGTCTGGTCCAGCGCCAGGAACCGGCGATCGAACCCCAGGCGCAGGAAATCGGCATGGGGCCATAGCCAGGCATTGAAGCCGTATTTGCCCTGGTGACAGTAGGCCAGCGTCCAGTAGAAGCCGCGTGACGGGAGTTCGAGGCCGACGTTCGGCGGGCCGAAAGCGCCAGCCGCCGCCATCGCTTCGATCAGCTGGCCATGCTGCCCCGCATCGAGCCGGCGCTCGGCGGCGTCGCCGCGCCATGGCCCGGTGGGGTCGAGGGGATTGACCGCCAACGCCAGATTTGCCTCGCCGAGCACCCTTTGCTGCAGGCGCAGCGGGTCGCGCCCGTCGCCCAGTTCGTAGATTCGGACCTGCTCGTCATAGACGGCGTTGAAAACGGCGCGATAGCGCGCTTGCGCGCCCGGAACGCAAACGGCGGCGATGTCACTGCCCTCGATGAAGGAATACCACGTCGCCCGCCGAATCACCGGATTGTCGACGCCGCCGCCGGGATAGGCACAGCCCGCGACCACGGCCGCAACCAGCCAAGGTATGAGATGTTTCATCAACGCCATCCATTGCCGGGCCAAGGGCATAGCACGAAAGTATAGTATGGGGTCGTCCGGCTCACCCCCCGCCGAAAGGCCGAGCCTACCGCCCGGCTGACAGAAAAATGACATTCGTACATCCGGGAGGTGGACATGGCTGTGGCAATTTTTTATCCTCACCCCGGTGCTTCCGCTCAGCTATCAAAAGTAGTAGCATAGCGGTTTATGCTGGGGGTGAAATACGTTAATGATTGAGTCATTGCTTCGGATGATTTTACGCTCGTCTTCGGTGATGGCCATTCTCGCCCTGGTACTACTTCCGTCTTGGGCGCTTGCCGCCAAACGGGGATACCAGCCACTTCAGGCATCCATCATCATCGATGCCGAAAGCGGTCAGGTGCTGCACGCCGCCAATGCCGACGGCCAGAGCTATCCCGCCTCACTCACCAAGATGATGACCCTGTACATGCTGTTCGACCAGCTCAAAGCCGGCAAAATGCGCCTCGACGAGCGCCTGCCCGTCTCGGCCCACGCGGCGGCGCAAGCACCGTCGAAACTGGGGCTGCGCCCCGGCCAGTCCATTGCCGTCGAGGATGCCATCAAGGCACTGGTGACGAAGTCGGCCAATGACGTGGCGGTGACGATCGCCGAGGCCATCGGTGGCAGCGAGTGGCAGTTCGCCAAGATGATGACCGAGCGCGCGCACCGACTGGGGATGAAGAACACCGTGTTCCGCAATGCGTCGGGCCTGCCGCACTCGAAACAGGTGACCACGGCGCGCGACATGGCGACGCTGGGCCGGGCTTTGCTGCACGACCACCCGCGCTATTACGCGTACTTCAAGACGCGTTCATTCGAATGGGGTGGCAGGACCATCACCACCCACAATCGTCTCATGCTGCGCTATGACGGCGCCGACGGCATCAAGACCGGGTTCATCAACGCCTCGGGCTTCAATCTCGTTGCCTCGGCCAAGCGCGGCAAGCGCCGCCTGATCGGCGTGGTCCTTGGTGGCCGCACCGCGGCCCGCCGCGACAAGGACATGGAGCGCCTGCTGGACGCGGCCTTTGCCGGCACCGTCGAGCCGGCGCCGCGCATCGAAATGGTCGAGGCCACGCCGGCCTCGCCCGAGGACGCGGCCGAGGGCGTGTCCGGCACCGGCGA
Source organism: Rhodospirillaceae bacterium (assembly GCA_036675815.1). Classification (GTDB taxonomy): domain Bacteria; phylum Pseudomonadota; class Alphaproteobacteria; order Rhodospirillales; family Magnetospirillaceae; genus JAKFEE01. The sequence continues at coordinate 122,299 of JAKFEE010000055.1, read as the reverse complement.
TGCCGACGCCAGGGACTGGGCGGTCCAAGTGGGTGCCTTCACGCTGCGGGTGTCGGCGGAGACGGCCGCCGAGAAGGCGCTGTCGGGCCTGCCGCTCGACGGCGGGCGCTCGCACGTCAGCGAAACCAAGGCCGGCAAGCGCCGCATCTATCGGGCGCGCGTGGTCGGCATCACCGAGGATCAGGCGCGCTCGGCCTGCAAGACGTTGCGCAGCAACAAGTCCTGCATGGTGATCGAGCCGGGGGTCTGAGCCGGCCGGGACAGGCCTTGCGGCGGCGTCAGCCGGCGATCAGCCGGCCGATGCCCGGCGGCACCCCGGCAAGATGTTTGGGCTCCTTGGGCGCCAGGATGGGGATGCCCTTGGCCGCCCGCCGCAGCAGCGCCCGCCGGCCGTGGCGCTCCATCAGCTGGTACGCCCGGCGCAGGAACAGCCGCTTGTGGCGGCGACTCCACACTTCCATGAACCAGTCACGACGGCCGGGCGACACCGAGCGGTCGCACAGGAACACGCCGGCGCGTACGGGATGGCCGTCGGCATTGGCGACCATCAGGGGCACCAGATGGTATTCCGGCCCTTCGAACACCATCAGGCGGTGGACCGCCTCGGCATCCAGGGCATGCACCAGCAGACCCTCGACGCGGCCGCTGCCATGATGGGCCAGCAGCATCGGGTAGTTGCGGCCGGGGACATGGACGCGGCGGAAGCCGCTGATCTCGGCTGTCTCCATCTGCTCGGGCACGACGGCACGGCCGAGCACGATGCGCAGCACGTCGCGATCCATCAGTGTGCCGTAGACGAACAATTGCATGGAAGTAAACCAGCCCCCACGGCAGCCGAGGCCACGATAGAGGCAAGGGCGGCCACCCGGCAAGCCGTTGGCCGTGACGACCTATGCACGCGGCGGCGCGACACCGCTCAAATGCAGTTGCGCCTCCAGCGCCGCCCGCAGCCGCGTCAAGCCCTCGACGGTCCGCGCTTCGGCGCGCGCCACCAGCACCGCCTGTGTATTGGACGCGCGCAGCAACCACCAGCCGTCAGCCGTGAGCACGCGCACGCCGTCGATGTCGTTGAAATCGGCACCGGCTTGGTGCAGACGGCCCCGCACCTCGTCGATGACCTGGAACTTGCGCTCGTCCGGGCAGTCGAAGCGCATCTCGGGGGTGTTGACCATGTGCGGCATCTGGTCCAGCCGCTCGGCCAGAGTCCGATCGCCCCAGCGCGATACTGTATCGAGCAGGCGCACGGCGGCGTACAGCGCGTCATCATACCCGAAATACTTGTCGGCGAAGAAGATGTGGCCGCTCATCTCCCCGGCCAGCGGCGCCCCGGTCTCGGCCATCTTGGTCTTGATCAGCGAATGCCCGGTGCGCCACATCAGCGGCTGGCCGCCCATGCGCCGGATTTCGTCGAACAGCGCCTGCGAGGCCTTGACGTCGGCGATGATGGTGGCGCCGGGCGCCGATTTCAGTACCTCCTCGCCCAGGATCTGCAGGATCTGGTCGCCCCACAGAATGCGCCCCTGACCGTCGACGACGCCGATGCGGTCGCCGTCGCCGTCGAAGGCGATGCCGAGATCGGCCTGCTCCTCGAGCACGCGGTCCTGCAGTACCTTGAGGTTGTGCGGCTCGGTCGGATCAGGATGGTGGTTGGGAAAGGTGCCGTCGATCTCGTCAAACAGCAGCACGTGCCGCCCCGGCAGGCGCTGGGTGAGCTTGCCCATCGCCTCGCCGGTGGCGCCGTTGCCGGCGTCCCACACCACGGTCAGCAGCCGGTCACCCTTATAGTCCTGCAGCAGGCGCTCGACATAGGCATCCAGCAGCGGCTGCTCGGCCACCCGGCCGGCGCCTTGCGCAAACTCGCCGCTGGCGGCGATCTCGCCCAGCGTGCGGATGTCGCTGCCGTAGAAGGATTTGGCCCCGATCATCATCTTGAAACCGTTGTGGTCGGGCGGATTGTGCGAGCCGGTGACCATGATGCCGCCATCGGCATCGAGGCTGCGCACGGCGAAATACAGCATCGGCGTCGGCCCACGCCCGACGCGCCGCACCTCGATGCCCGCCGCCGTCAGCCCTTCGACCACCGCCGCTTCCATCTCGGGCGAACTCAGCCGGCCGTCATAGCCGACGCACACCACCTTGCCGCCGCCACGGGCGACGATGGTGCCGAAGGCCCGGCCGATGGCGCGGGCATCGTCCGCGAACAGCGTCTCACCGACAATGCCGCGGATGTCGTATTCGCGCAGGATGGTGGGATGGAAACGGTGGGCGGTCATTGGCTCGATCTCCACGGAGCTCAGGTGATGACGGTCGGCTCCTTCCGCCCCGTCCGCCTCTCGATTTCGGCGATGTCCCCGGCGATACCGATCAATTGGCCCAGCGCCTGCTGCGGGTCGAGATCATGGCGGGACGCATCGGGCTCGTAACGCTCGATGTAGACGCGCAGCGTCGCCCCCTCGGTGCCGGTCCCGGATAGCCGGAACACGATGCGCGAGCCGTCGTCGAAGATGACGCGAATGCCCTGGCGGCGCGAGATGCTGCCGTCGACCGGATCGGTGTAGCTGAAGTCGTCGGCCGTGGCGACGCGATAGCCGCCGAAGGCACGGCCCTCGAGCCCGGGCAGTGCCTGACGCAGCGCCTCCATCAATGCCTCGGCCGCACCGGTATCCAGGCCTTCGTAGTCATGCCGGGAATAATAGTTGCGCCCGTGGCCCCGCCAGTGCTCGCGCACGATCTCGGCCACCGACCGGCGCCGCGCCGCCAGCACGTTCAGCCACATCAGGACGGCCCACACGCCGTCCTTCTCGCGCACGTGGTCGGAACCGGTGCCGAAACTCTCCTCGCCGCACAAGGTGGCCTTGCCGGCATCGAGCAGGTTGCCGAAAAACTTCCAGCCGGTCGGCGTCTCCCAGCAGGGGATGCCGAGCTTGGCGGCGACACGATCGGCCGCCTGGCTGGTGGGCATCGACCGGGCGATCCCTGCCAGCCCCTTGCGGTAGCCCGGCGTCAGCGTCGCATTGGCGGCGAGCACGGCCAGGCTGTCGGACGGCGTCACGTAGAAGTTTCGCCCCAGGATCATGTTGCGATCGCCATCGCCGTCCGAGGCCGCACCCAAATCGGGAGCGTCGGCGCCATTCATGACGGCGACGAGGTCGCGTGCATGCACCAGATTGGGGTCCGGGTGATGCCCGCCGAAGTCCTCGAGGGGCCGGCCATTGATCACCGTGCCGGGGGCTGCGCCCAGCCGACGCTCGAGGATTTCCGTCGCATAGGGGCCGGTCACGGCACTCATCGCATCGAAGCACATGCGGACGCCCGAGGCAAACAGCTCACGGATGGCGCCGAAGTCGAACAGGCCTTCCATCAGTTCGGCGTAGTCGGCCACCGGATCGATGACCACCACGGCCATCTCGCCCAGGCGCGTCTCGCCCAGGCGGTCGATGTCGACGTCGGCGGCGTCGAGGACGCGGTACTCGGCGATCGATTGCGAGCGCGCGTAGATGGCCTCGGTGACCTTCTCCGGCGCCGGCCCGCCGGCCGAGATATTGTACTTGATGCCGAAATCCTCGTCCGGGCCGCCGGGATTGTGACTGGCCGAGAGGATGATGCCGCCGAACGCCTCGTGCTGGCGGATGACACAAGAGGCCGCCGGCGTCGACAGGATCCCGCCTTGGCCGACGAGGACGCGGCCGAAGCCGTTGGCCGCCGCCTGCTTGAGGATGGTCTGGATCGCGGCGCGGTTGTGATAGCGCCCGTCGCCGCCCAGCACCAGGGTCTGGCCCCCGAAGCCCTCGAGCGAGTCGAAGATCGACTGCACGAAATTCTCGAGATAATGCGGCTGCTGAAAGACCTTCACCTTCTTGCGGAGGCCGGAGGTCCCCGGCTTCTGTCCCGCGAAGGGCTTGGTGGGGACGGTGCGGATCATGGGCTGATCGATCTCCTCGATAACTCCCTCTCCCGCTTGCGGGAGAGGGTCGGGGTGAGGGTAGTGCTTAGATGCCGAAGCGCCACCCTCACCCTCCCCGCTGCGCGGGTCCCCTCCCTCTCCCGCTTGCGGGAGAGGGATGTTCTAGCGGCTGCCCGGCCGGCCGACCGAGGCATAAATAAAACCGGCAGCGCGCATCTCGTCGGGCTCGTAGATGTTGCGCAGGTCAACCATCACCGGCTGACGCAGAAGCGTCTTCATGCGGTCGAGATTGAGCGCGCGGAACTCGTTCCACTCGGTGAGGACGGCGACCGCATCGGCGCCCTCCATCGCGGCATAGGCGTCATCGCACCAGACGACATCGGGCAGCATCCGCCCGGCTTCGGCCATGCCTTCCGGGTCGAAGGCGCGGACGGTGGCCCCCGCCGTCTGCAGGGCGGGAATGATGTCGAGGCTGGGGCTGTCGCGCATGTCGTCGGTGTTGGGCTTGAAGGTTACGCCCAGTACGGCGATGGTCTTGCCGCCGACCGAGCCGTCGCAGGCGCCGACGATCTTGTCGGCCATGCGGCGCTTGCGCTCGTCATTGACCGCGACCACGGTCTCGATGATCCGCAGCGGCGAATCGTGATCGCGCGCCGTCCGTACCAGTGCCAGCGTATCCTTGGGGAAGCACGAGCCGCCATACCCGGGGCCGGGGTGCAGGAACTTCCTGCCGATGCGGCCGTCGAGGCCGATGCCCTTCGCCACGTCGTGAACGTCGGCGCCGACCCTCTCGCACAGGTCGGCGATCTCGTTGATGAAGGTGATCTTGGCCGCCAGGAAGGTGTTGGCGGCGTATTTGATGAGCTCGCTGGTCTCGAGGCTGGTGAAGACCATCGGCGTTTCAATGAGATACAGCACCCGATAGAGCTGGCGCATCACGGCGCGGGCGCGCTCGCTGTCGGTGCCGAGGACGACGCGGTCGGGGCGCATGAAGTCGTTGATCGCTGAGCCCTCGCGCAGGAATTCGGGGTTGGAGACCACGTCGAAATCGGCGTCGGGCCGCTCGGCGGCGATGATGCGCGCGACCTCGCGCCCGGTGCCGACCGGCACCGTCGATTTGGTGACGACCACCGTGTAACCGTCCAGATAGGCGGCGATGTCGCGGGCCGCCTGATAGACGTACGAGAGATCGGCGTGGCCATCGCCGCGCCGGCTGGGAGTGCCGACGGCGATGAACACCGCCTCGGCCCCCTTCATGGCCGCCGCCAGATCGGTGGTGAAGGACAGGCGGCCGGCCTTGGCGTTGCTGGCCACCAGTTCATCGAGCCCCGGCTCGTAGATGGGGATTTCGCCCGCATTCAGCCGGCTGATCTTGGCCTCGTCGGTGTCGACGCAAACCACGTCGATGCCGAATTCCGAGAAACAGGCGCCCGAGACAAGTCCCACGTAACCGGTGCCGATCATGGCGATGCGCATACAGGTTCTCCTTGGTGGCCCCGCGCAATGCTATCCCAGGCAATTGGGGTGCGCCCCCGGCTGCCGCACAGCGCGCCGGAATGCATAGGCCAAGGGGGCATCGGTCAGATTTCGCTGCCGCGCAGCACCTCGCGCAGGGCCGGGCCGATATCGGGGCGGGCCAGGCCGAAGACCAGGTTGGCATGCAGGAAGCCGACCTTGTCGCCGCAATCGAAGCGCTGCCCTTCGAAGCGAAGGCCATGGAACGGCACGACGTCGATGGTTTGCGCCATGGCATCGGTCAACTGGATTTCGTTGCCGGCGCCGCGCTGCTGCTTGTCGAGATATTCGAACACGCTGGGGTGGAGGATGTAGCGGCCGATGATCGACAGGGTCGACGGCGCCTTTTCCGGGTCCGGCTTCTCCACCAGGCCCTTGGCCCGAGCCAGGCGGCCATTGTCGTTCTCGACGTCGAGGATGCCGTAGCGCTTGGTGTGCTCGCGGGGCACGTCCATCACCGCGACGACATTGCCGCCGACTTCGGCATGGGCGGCGACCATCTGCTTGAGGCAGGGCGTCTTCGACAGCACCAGGTCGTCCGGCAGGATCACGGCGAAGGGCTCCTCGCCCACCAGGTCGCGCGCGCACCACACGGCATGGCCCAGGCCCAGGGGTTCCGTCTGGCGCGTGTAGGAGACCTGCCCCGATTTCGGCATCCACGAAGTGACGGCGGCGATTTCGGCGGTCTTGCCGCGTTCGGCCAAGGTACGCTCGAGATCGGGCGCGTGGTCGAAATGGTCCTCTATGGCATTCTTGCCGCGGCCGGTGACGAAGATGAAATGCTCGATCCCGGCAGCCTGCGCCTCTTCGACGGCGTACTGGATCAGCGGCTTGTCGACGACCGGAAGCATCTCCTTCGGCATCGCCTTCGTCGCCGGCAGAAAGCGGGTGCCCATCCCACCCACCGGGAACACGGCTTTTCTCACGCGTCGCGCCATCACAATCCCTCTGCTTCAACCCAAAAATAGGTGCAAGTCTGGTGCGGGCCGCGCCTTTGAGGCGTGGCCACGGCTCTTTCTGCCATGCCGGCCCCATGGGCGCAACGGCTCCATCAGGGGGAAAGCAGCATGTCTTTCGCTTGATTCAGGCGGCTGGCCAGCCAGTCCGAGCCGCCATGGTCGGGATGGCAACGCATCATCAGCCGCCGATGCGCTATCCTTATCTCATCCGCGCTGGCCCCAGGCCGCAAGCCGAGGACCGCGTAGGCTTCCTCCCGTGACATTTGCCCGCCGGCCGCCGGCTCGGCCGTGGCAAAAAAGGTATCGCGCCAGTCGGGATGATGGCGCTCGAGCCATGCCTCGAGCACCTGCGCCGATTGGGGATCGGCCTGGCATTCCCGCCACAGCCGCGCCAGTTCGGCCAGCGCCAGCTGACACAGGCGGCGCCCCCGGAATTCACCCTCGCGCACCTCGCCGTCGAAGGTGCCGCTGTCGTGATCCAGGCTCATCTGCAAATAGCGGGTTTCGACCGCCGAGGTCCGTGCCTGCGCTCCGGCGCCAGCGTCACGCCACCCGCCGCTTGGCGCCGTGCCGAAGGCATTGCGGAAGCGGCGGAAGGCGGAGCGGACGTACATGGCGCGGACGAGCCACGGCGCCAGGGCGGCGGCGGCGGCCCACAACAGTCCGATGGCGCCGGTGCGGATCATCACCAGCACGATCACCAATGCCAGCGCGATGCCGCCCCATTTGAGCAACCGCAACACCGCCGCCGGCGAGGCCGTGGCGAACCAGCGACTCGCCAACATGAGGGCCAGCAACAGCCCGAGCCCCAGCGCCAACGCCTGGATCACCGGCCCCCCATGTGATGGGTCAGTTGCAAGGCCACCCCACCCCGCGCCTTGCCGAAATCGGCCAGCGCCTTGCGGCCGCCGGCGGCGTAGACGGCCACCGCCGAGAGCAGGTCGCGCAACTGGTTTGGGCTGGAGGCGTCGAAGCGGCAATAAGCGCCGCCCGACAGCTTGGCGATTTGCGGAAAGACCCGCGCCGCCGTGGCGTCGCGGCCTTCGTGAAACACGAACACCGGCACGTGCAGCACGCCGAGTTCGCCGGCGTGCCGGCAGACGGCGTCGGCATCCTCCTCGAAGCAGTCACCGACGAAAATCACCGCATTGACCCTGCCGCGGCGGGTTTCCGCCAGCGCGTGCGACAGCACCCGACCGATCTGGGTGTAGCCACCAAGGCAGTGCACCTGCCGCATCAGCCGCAACAGTTCCTCGGCGCCCCGTACCCATTTCGAAGCGCGGCACTCGTCGTAGCCGCGGTAGTAGACAAGTTGGATGTCGAGCCCGCCCAGCGCCGCCGTCTCCAGGAACATCGCCTGCTGGATGCGGGCGGCTTGTTCCCAGCGCGGCTCGCGGCTGGCGGTGGCGTCCATGGCAAAGACCAGCCGCCCGCGCCCCTGCCCCGCCGGTTGCGGCGCTTCGTTCAGCTTTTTTAGGAACGCATCGACCTCGCTGCGCGAGGACGGCGCCGCCGGTACCGGCTTCTTGTCGCCCATCCGCAACTCCTTGCCAGAGCTTAACATAAGGAAAAGCCGCGCGCCGCCAAGAGCGGCTGGCTTAGTCTAGCCCTTGGCGTTTGCGCCCTTGTCCGCCGCCGGTTTCTGACGGAGAGAGGTGACGGGGGTTGGACCTTCTCTGCTTGTGAGCCGCCGACGGTCATTGGAGCTGTCTTGCAGGCGTTTGTTGTGCCACCAATATGGTGGCATAGTTCCGATCATGGAGAAGCGTCGGCCGACCTATGATCTCGCCGCCATCAAGGCCGTTCTCCCGTCGAGACATTGGCGATCACCCGGACGGGACTTTCCGATGCATACGCGCTCGGGTTCGATCGGCCGGGGATCGCGGCGGTGATCCGAAGCATTCGGCGTCCGATGTTCTACAAGTCGATGACGACCTATGGCGATCCTCGGAGCTGGCAGGACGTCTACCATGTCCCGGCGGGCGACTTGGTCCTTTACGATATCAGTGATCGACCTTGCCGCCCAATTAGGCCGAGGGTTCGCCGGTCCCTCAACCCCGTACTTCGCCCGTCCGGCAGTCAATGGCCTCCAGAGACTCTTGGGAGGAATAGAACGAAAACTGGCCGCCTGTGGACGCACTCATTCCGAAAGAAACTGGTGGGCCGGCGGTGGGGATTCGAAGCGGCGGAAGGCGTCGACGCCGTCCAGCATGACGCCATCGAAGCCGAGATCGACGATGCCCTCGAGGTAGCGGCCGAGCAGATCCATCCATTCCGGCGTCCAATATTCGACCAGTATGGTGCCCGGTCGCTGGGCATCGGCAACGGCCAGGAACGATGGGGCGCCCGGCCGCCAGTCCTTCTCCCAGTAGAAGTGGCCGTCGTGAATCGACGCCACGGGCAGCGCGGCAAGGAGTAACCGCCGGCTGCCCAGGCGCTTGTATTTCAGCGCCTTCACATCCGCCGCGGTCAGCGCGTCGCGGCCGCGATGAAAAACGTCGACGACCAACACATCCTGATTGGTCTCGGCCAACTTCATCACCCATTCGCCGCGGGTGTCGTAGGGCTTCGAGTCCAGGGCGAAAGCAATGTTGCGCGCCAGGGTCAGCGACGTGAACGGGTCGGCGTTCTCGTGCGGCGGTCGCGGGGGGATGGCATCGAGCCGCGAACCGGCGCCGAATTGCAGGACACCATCGGCGGCCGCCAGACGCTGCGCCTCGGCCGCCAGCTTCGGGGTACGGCAGAAGTCGACGGAAACGATGCGCCGCCCCTCGTCGCGGAGGGGGCGCACCAAGGACATCAGCCGCTTGCGCTCGGCCGCCGGCGTCATCTTGTCGGGTTTCGTGCGGCCACAATACAGGCCATCGAGAACGATGCCGTCGAGGGCATGGATGTAGGCGCGCTGCGGGGACCCTACGGGCTGGGCCGAGCCGCCGCCATCGGTCTCGCGGTGGTTTTTCGTCAGCAGTTCGGCGCCGCCGCGGGCGAGCACGACGAAATCGCCGTCGCGGCCGCGGGCATACGCCGACAGGTCGATGACGATGTCGCGCATGACGGCACGGTAGTCACGCGCGTCGACCACTGCCGGTGCATCCTCGCCAGGGGCCTTCGCCTGCCCCGCTTCCGGCGGCGCGGCCGGCGGCGGCATGGGCTCGCTGAGACGCGCGGGCAGGCCGAGCAGCCCGGCATCCTCCTGGGCGGCAGCAGGCCATCCGATGACGAGAAGCGCGGCAGCGATGACGGTCGGCAGGATCATGCGAGTTTGCTCGATACCAGTTCGGCAATGGCCAGGCAGGCGGTGAGGCCGGGCGATTCGATGCCGTAAAGGGCGACATAGCCCGGCACCCCGTGATCGGCCGGCCCGTGCACCAGGAAGTCGCGGGCGGGCTCGCCCCGAGCCTGAACCTTGGGGCGGACGCCGGCATAGGCCGGCTGCAGCGCGCCATCCGGCAGGTCCGGCCAATAGCGGCGGATGGCGCCGTAGAAGGCATCGGCACGACCGGGATCGACCGTGTAGTCCACCGACTCGACCCACTCGACGTCCGGCCCGAAGCGGCCCTGGCCGCCGAGATCCAGGGTGAAGTGCACCCCCAGGCCGGCGGCGGCCGGGATGGGATAGACGAGCCGGCGGAACGGGGTACGGCCGGCCAGCGCGAAATAAGTGCCCTTGCACAGATGCCGGGTCGGCACGCTGTTGCGAGCAAGCCCGGCAATGCCGGCGCTGACCGTCTGCGCGTCGAGGCCGGCGCAGTTGACGACGCTGCGGGACAGGATCTCGGCCGGCTCGGCGCCGCCGGTGTGCAGCACGATGCCGTCGGCCGCGGCCTCGCCGCCGATGACCGGTGTCATCAGGGCCAGCGCGGCACCATGCGCCTCGGCGTCGGCCAGCAGCATCGTCATCAGCCCATGGGAATCGACGATGCCGGTGGTGGGCGACAGCAAGGCCCGCGTGCAGCGCAGCGCCGGCTCCAGGTCCCGCGCCTCGTCGCCGGTCAGCCAGTGCAGGGGCACACCGTTGGCGGTGCCGGTGGCCAGCAGCGCTTCCAGCTTGACCGCCTCGGCATCATCGGTGGCGACGATCAATTTGCCGACCAGCGCGTGGTCGACGGCGCGCTCGCGGCAGTATTCGACCAGTTTGCGGTTGCCCTCGACGCACAGCCGCGCCTTCAGGCTGCCGGCGGGATAGTACAGGCCGGCGTGGATCACCTCGCTGTTGCGGGCGCTGGCGCCGGTGCCAATGGCGTCGGCCGCTTCCAGCACCACCACCTCGCGCCCGGCCATCCCCAGGGCTCGCGCCACCGCCAGCCCGACGACGCCAGCACCGATCACCACACAATCGATCTTTTCCGCCATCGCGCCCCTTCCGCGCCGGACTATAGCCCAATGATCGTATTGCGACCATGCCGCCGTGTCATGGCCCAAAGGGGACAATGGTTGCTGCCGCCGCGACCGACGCGATAAAGTTGCGCCCCCATCACCTGGTCGAAAATCCGTGTCGAAAATCGAGATCGCAGGCTCCGTCTGCCCACACGATTGCCCCAGCGCCTGCGCCCTCGACGTCGAGCGGATCGACGGCGAGCGCATTGGCCGCCTGCGCGGTGCCGCCCAGCCCTACACCGACGGCGTCATCTGCGCCAAGGTCGCCCGCTACGCCGAGCGCGTCCATCACCCCGGCCGCCTGCGCCAGCCGCTGCGCCGGGTTGGGCCGAAGGGGTCGGGCCGTTTCGAGCCGATTTCGTGGGACAACGCCCTCGACCTGCTCGCCGAAGCCTTCATCGGCGTCACCGACAAGTTCGGCAGCGAGGCGGTGTGGCCATTCAATTACGCCGGGACCATGGGCCTGGTGCAGCGCGACGGCATCAAGCGCCTGCGCCACGCCATGCGCTATTCCGGCATGAAAGCCACCATCTGCACGGCGCTGGCCGAAGCCGGCTGGCGCGCCGGGGTCGGCCAGCGCTACGGCACCGATTCGCGCGAGATGGCCGAGTCCGACCTGATCGTCGTCTGGGGCGGCAACCCGGTAGCCACCCAGGTCAACGTCATGAATTGGGTGGCGAAGGCGCGCAAGGGGCGCGGCGCCAAACTGGTGGTGATCGACGCCTATCGTACGCCGACGGTCGAGGCCGCCGACGTCGCGCTGATTCTGCGCCCCGGCACCGACGCGGCGCTGGCCTGCGCGGTGATGCACGTGCTGTTCAAGGAAGGCTATGCCGATCGCGACTACATGGCGCGGCTGACCCTGGGCTGGCAGGAGCTCGAGCGCCACCTGGAATCGCGCACCCCCGCCTGGGCGGCCGCGATCACCGGCGTCCCCGCAGACGAGATCGTCGCCTTCGCCCGGCTCTACGGCGCCACCAAGCGCAGCTTCGTGCGGGTCAGCGCGGGCTTTGCCCGCGGCCGCAGCGGCGCGGTGTCGCTGCACGCCGCCACCTGCCTGCCGGCCGTCACCGGCGCCTGGCAGCATCGTGGCGGCGGGGCGCTGTGGAGCATGTCGGGTGTGTTCCCGCTCGACAAGACGCTGATCGAGGGCACCGACGTGCTTGATCCTTCGGTGCGCGTCCTCGACATGTCGCGCATCGGCCCGGTGCTGTGCGGCGATGCGGACGCCTTGAAAGGCGGCGGCCCGGTCAAGGCCATGCTGATCCAGAATCAGAACCCGGCGGTGGTCGCCCCCGATACCGGCAAGGTGCGCGCCGGCTTGCTGCGCGACGACCTGTTCGTCTGCGTGCATGAGCAGGTGATGACCGAGACGGCACGGCTGGCCGACCTGGTGCTGCCGGCCACCACCTTCCTCGAGCACGACGACGTCTACATCGCCGGCGGCCACACTTTCCTGCAGGTGGCCAAGGCGGTGATTCCGCCATTCGCCGAAAGTCGCTGCAATCACGAGGTGCTGCAAGGGCTGGCGCGCCGCCTGGGCGCCACCCACCCCGGCTTCCACATGAGCGTGTGGGAACTGATCGACGCCACCCTGCGCGCCTCGGGCCTACCCGGCGCCGAGGAGGCGCATGCCATGCGCTGGCTCGACTGCGCCGCCAGCTTCGATCACCACCATCACCTCGACGGCTTCCCCAATCCCACCGGCAAGTTCCGTTTCGCCGCCGACTGGGCGGAAGCCGGCCCCGACCATGCCGGCATGCCGCCGCTTCCCGATCACTGGAACGCCATCGACGCCGCCGACGCCGAGCGCCCGTTCCGCTTGGTCACGGCGCCGTCGCGGCATTTCCTCAACACCACCTTCAACGACACCGAAACGTCGCGCCGCCTGGCGCAGCGGCCGACGGCCCTGATCCATCCCGACGATTGCCAAGCCCTGGAAGTGGCCGAGGGCGACCTCGTCCGCCTCGGCAACGCTCGCGGCGAGGTGCTGGTCCATGTCCGCCCCTTCGACGGGCTGCGCCAGGGTGTCGTCGTCGTCGAGGGCGTGTGGTCCAACGGCGACTTCGCCGGCGGTCGCGGCATCAACACGCTGACCAGCGCCGATCCGGGCAAACCCAACGGCGGCGCCGTGTTCCACGATACCGCGGTGTGGCTGCGCAAGGCCGAGGAGCCGCGCTGAGCATGGCGAAGCGTGCCCACGTCATTATCGTCGGCAACGAGAAGGGCGGCACCGGCAAATCGACGGTGTCGATGCACCTGATCGTCAGCCTGCTGCGCATGGGGCTATCGGTGGGCTCGCTCGATCTCGATGCCCGCCAGGCGACACTGACCCGTTATCTTGAGAACCGCAGCAGCAAGATGGCCCGCGCCGGCGTCGCCTTGCCCATGCCCGACCACGAGGCGGTGCCCCCCACGCACGATTCCGAAGCGGACGCGCAGCGTCTGTACCAAGCCCTCGGCCGCCTCGCCGCCGAACACGACGTGGTGGTCGTCGACACCCCGGGCGCCGACCACCCGTTGTCGCGCATCGGCCATTCCTACGCCGACACGCTGGTGACGCCGCTCAACGACAGCTTCATCGACCTCGACGTGCTGGCCAGGGTCGATCCGCAGACGATGCGCATCCTCAAGCCCAGCCATTACAGCGAGATGGTGTGGGAGACCAAGAAGCAGCGGGCGCTGCGCGGCGAGCGCGCCACCATGGAGTGGATCGTCATGCGCAACCGCCTCGCCCATCTCGAGGCGCGCAACAAGCGCGAGGTCGAGAAGTTGCTGCGGGAGCTGGCCCGCCGCGTCGGCTGCCGCATGGTGGCGGGCCTGGGCGAGCGCGTCATCTATCGCGAACTGTTCCTGGAAGGCCTGACCCTGCTCGATCTGCGCGAGAAGGGCAGCGGCATCGACCTGACCATGTCGCACGTCGCCGCCCGCCAGGAACTGCGCGCCCTAGTCGATGCCCTCGGCTTACACAGGCTGGCGCCACCATGAGGGAGCGGACCTGGTCCGCTCGCCTTTGCGGAGCTGGAGCTCCGCGCTCCTGTCAGCAGCCATTGAATCGACGATGCTAAGGAACTACGTTTTCCTTACTTCCTTACTATGGTGTTTTCACGATGCTCGCCAAGCTGACTGCCAAGAACCAACTTACGCTCCCAAAGGCGGTGGTCGCAGCTGTGAAGGGCGCGGAATATTTCGAGGTCACCGCAGAGAATGGCCGCATCGTCCTCACGCCGGTGCGCATCGGCCGCGCCGATGCCGTACGGGCGAAGCTGGAAGAGATAGGCCTGTCTGAGGCGGATGTTGCCGAGGCCGTGGCCTGGGCGCGCCGTCAGGGGTGATGTCGCCCCGCTTGGTGCTGGACACCAACGTGCTGCTGTCGGCGCTGCTGTTTCGCCGTGGCGCGGCAGCTTGGCTGCGGGAAGCTTGGCAGAATGGGGCCATTCGTCCCCTCGCCAGCCGCGACACGACTGCGGAACTGCTACGGGTTCTGTGCTATCCGAAATTCGCCCTTGATGCGGCGGAACGCGAGGATCTGCTGGCCGAGTATCTGCCCTGGTGCGAAACGGTGACCATCCCGGCGCCGCCCCCCACCGTCCCGGACTGCCGCGACCCGTTTGATCGCCCCTTCCTGGAACTGGCGCTTGCCGGTCGTGCCGAAGCCCTGGTTACCGGTGATCGCGACCTGCTGGCGCTGGCGGGCCTCTTTCCCATCCCGATCCTCACTCCGGCCGAGATGAAGGGCCGATTGGCGGGCTGACCGAGTTCACCCCCGCATTCGGTCAAGGCGCTTGAAGCGGCGGGGGCCGGGGTGGCACGATGCGGCGTCGACGCCATATCGGTAGCACCATGTCGAACGCCTCCGCCCGCGCTGCCCTCGCCTTCTCGTCGCTGGGCCATGCCTTTGCCCACGTCTTCGAGCCGATCTTCTACATCGTCGCGCTGGTGCTGCCGGCCCAGATGGGCATGCCCTACGAGGACGTGCTGCTGCTGATCGTCGCCGGCAAGGTGCTGTACGGCGTCGCCGCGCCCTTTGCCGGCTGGATCGGCGACCGCTGGAGCACCCTCGGCATGATGGGCGTGTTCTTCGTCGGCCTCGGCGTCTCGGCGATGCTCACCGGGCTCGCCCAGGGGCCGGTGCAACTGGCGCTGGCCCTGGCCCTGGTCGGCCTGTTCGGCTCGATCTACCATCCGGTCGGCATCGCCTGGTTGACGCGCAATGCCGTCAACCGTGGCCAGGCGATGGGCATCAACGGCGTCTTCGGCGGACTGGGGCCGGCGGCGGCGGGGCTGGCGGCCGGTGTGCTCACGGAATGGCTGGGCTGGCGCGCCGCCTTCATCGTCCCCGGCGCCGTGGTCCTGGCCACCGCCGCGGTCTTTCTCTGGCTGGTGCGCAGCGGGACACTGGTCGAGGTCAAGGTCGACCGCAAGCCCGAACCGCCGGCGTCGCGCAGCGACACCTGGCGCGCCGGCATCGTGCTGTCGGTCACCATGCTGTGCGGCGGCCTCATCTATCAGGCGACGCAGCCGGCCCTGCCCAAGCTATTCGACGACCGCCTGGGCGACGTCGGCGTGCTCGGCGTCGCCGGCGCCGTCAGCGTGATCTACCTGATCGCCGGGCTGTCGCAGATCCTGTCGGGCCACCTGGCCGACAAGTTCCCGCTGAAGCGCATCTACATCGTCGCCTATCTGTTGCAGGTGCCGCTGCTGTGGTTGGCGGCCGAGATGGCCGGGCTGCCGCTGCTGGTGGTGGGCCTGTTGATGGTCAGTTTCAACATGGGCGGCATCCCGGTCGAGAACGTGCTGCTGGCCCGCTACAGCCCGGCGAAATGGCGCGGCACCGCCTTCGGCATGAAGTTCATCCTGACCTTCGGCGTTTCCGGGCTCGGTGTGCCGCTGGTGGCGTTCATCCTGGCCACCACCGGCAGTCTGTCTTTGCTGTTCGTGATCCTCGCCGCCGCTGCCGCCGTCGTCGCCATCGCCGCCACACTGCTGCCCAACGAAAAGAAGACCGCGCCGGCCGCCCAGACGGCGCCGGCCGAATAGCCTAACGGCTCACCGACAGCGCCGCCTGATAAGGGGCGTCGGCCGACTCGCTGACCGAGATGGTCAGCTCGAGGGCGGGGGCCTTGGTCCCCTGGCGCGGCGTCAGATCGAAATTCCGGCTGAGAAACGCGCCGCGCCCCTCGCCGGTCAGCTTGGCCCGATAGGTCGGATGGGTTTCCCACCAGCCGTCGTTGACGCCGAGCAGCACCCCGCCGTCGATGCGGTCGACAAACACGGTGCAGACGCCGTCGTCGGTCATGGCCAGCGTCGCTTGCCCGAGCTGTGGCGGCAGGCGCCAGGCGGCTCCCGAGCGTCCCGCCAGCAGATCCTGCGCCGCCTTGCCCTCGATCGGCGGCAGGGCCAGTGCCTGGCCGGGCGCCACCAGCTTGCGCACAGCCTGGGGGCGCGATCGCGCCTCGACGCAGGTCTTGTCGAGCGCGGTCAGTACCCGTAGGGCGCGCATCTCATCGCCGTCATCCGCCTTAGCTGCACCGGTGGCGGCAAGCAGGGCGCCCAGAACCAGAATTCGCCTCATGATCCGATCACCTGTGCGACGACGCGCCGATCATGCGGCCGCGATCGATGTTCGAACAGATAGATGCCCTGCCAGGTGCCCAGGGCCATGCGGCCGCCGATCACCGGTACCGACAACTGGACGGCGGTCAACGCCGCCCGGATATGCGCCGGCATGTCGTCGGGGCCTTCGGCGCGGTGCCGATAAAGACGCTGTTCCTCGGGGACCAAGCGCTTGAAGAAGGATTGCAGGTCCGCCATCACGTCGGGATCGGCGTTCTCCTGGATGACGAGCGACGCCGAGGTGTGCTGGACGAACAAGGTAAGCAGGCCGTCCCCCACGGCCTCGGCCGTCAGCCAGCCCGATACCTGGCCGGTGAACTCGTAGAGGCCTTGCCCATGGCTGCCGACGTGGATGGTGGTGCTGACAATGCGCATCGCATCTCTCCTTCCCCCAACATGGCGGCCTTGCCTCGAAAGCGGAAGCATGGAACCAGCCGGTGCCGCTCCGCATTCGCTCGATGACGCATCAGCGGGAGTTACGCCATGCATCTGTTGGTTCGCTCCATCGCCATCGGCGCCTTCGGCTGGACACCACCGGCCCTCGCCCAGACCCAGGCCCCGCAGGAAAGCCCGCCCCCGCCAGCCGCGACCAAGGCAGCGCCGGCTGCACCGCCCACATCGTCGGCGGGCCGGGGCGATACCTCTACCACCACACCCGCCGCCGCTCCACCAGCACCACCGCGCAGCGAAACGACGGCGACCCTCCGCGAAGCGGCGCCCGAAGGCGGGAGTTCTGCCGAGACACCCGAGGCCGATGCCGGCTGGCTATGGATCGCCATCATCGTCGTTCTCGTGCTCGTCGTACTGGCACTGCTGAAATTCCTCATCGGCGGCCGCACCACGACGCGCTAGCTCTCGGGCCACCTTGGAGCGCGGAGCTCCAGCTCCGCATTTCTGTGCGGACTGTCCACGCTCCATGGCGTTTGCGGACCTGGAGGTCCGCGCTCGACCCCGGGCCTGGATCAAGCGAAACTCAGGCCCAGGCGGCGCGAATCGCGGCAGCGTCGAGGTGGCGCACCGGTACGCGCTTCGATGGCGGCGCGCCATCGAGCAGGATGGGCGTGAGGACCTGGCCGGACGCACCGAGCAGGCCGCGCGCCTGGACATGCGGCAGCGAAGCCACCTCGCCCGGCTCCAGCACCGGCTCGACGCAGCAGTCGGCATCGGCCATCGCCGTCACCCAGTGCGCCAATGGCCGGCTGGCGATGGTGGCGGCCACCTCGGCGATCAATTCGATCTGCGGCAGGGGTTCGCCCTGGCGCGCCACCAGGTCGGGGCGCCCCGCCGCCTCGCAGAACGCCCGCCAGAACTTCGCCTCGATGGGCGCCACCGCCAGGAACTTGCCATCGGCCGTGCGATAGATGCGATAGAAGGCGGCACCGCCGTTGAGCAGGTCGCGGCCGCGGTCTTGACCGCCGCCGGCCAGAGTCATGTACTGCCAGGCCAAGGCGCTCTCGTACAGGCTGACATCCAAGCTGGCGCCCTCGCCGGTGGTGGCGCGGCGCACCAGTGCGGCCAGGATGGCGACCACCGCCTGCATCGCCCCGGCGTGATCGGCCGGCGGCGGGAACGGGATGGTCGGGGCCTCCTCGGGGCCCATGCGCGACAGGCCGCCGGTCAGGGCGACATAGCTCAGGTCATGGCCGGCGCGCAGCCGCCACGGCCCGGTCTGGCCGAATCCCGACAGGGCGCAGTGGATCAGGCGCGGATTGAGCTGCCGCAGCCGCGCCGCGCCCAGCCCCAGCCGCTCGAGGGCGCCGGGGCGGAACGATTCGAGCAGCACGTCGGCCTTGGCCACCAGTTCGCTCACCAGCGCCGCGTCGCCGCCCTTGAGGTCGAGCCGGACGACCGTCTTGCCGGCATTCACCGCTTCATAGAAGGGACTGACGCCGTCAGACGCCATTGGCCCGAATTGGCGCATGGGATCGCCCGCCGGCGGCTCGATCTTGATCACCTCGGCGCCGAGATCGGCCAGCATCAGCGTGGCGAAGGGTCCGGGAATGTATTGCGACAGGTCGAGGACGCGGAGCCCGGCAAGGCAGTCGGTAAGCATGACAGTCCTGCAATCGAAGCGGAGCCGCGAGATTACAGGAGGCGGCGGCGGTTCTCTAGGTGTTGTCGGGTGCCCGGCCGGGGCGGGTCAGCAGCCATACGGCGGTGGCGCCCATCGGGGTGGCCGCCGCCATCGGCAGCAGCCAGTCGTCGGCGATGAACACCGTCACATAGGCCAGGCTGGCGGTCATCGTCGACACTGCCGCGACCTTGGCCCGCGTCGACACCACACCGTGCTCGCGCCAGGCTCGCACCGGCCCGCCCAACTGGGGATGATGGATCAGCCAGTCGTGAAAGCGCTGGGAACTGCGCGCGAAGGCCCAGGCGGCGACGAGGAGGAATGGCGTCGTCGGCAGCACCGGCATCACCAGCCCGACCAAGCCCAGCCCGACGCACAACCAGCCGAGGGCAAAACCCAGCGCCCGGCCGCCGCGTGACAGTCCCGTGGTCGCCTTCACCATACCCTATTCCCACCACAGCGGTTGGATTAAGCAGCTTAGCGAATCGCCGCCGACACTGTCTAGACCCGGCGACCAGCCGACCCCTTCCCAAGGTGATATATCGATTCGCATAGAGCGCGCCTTGCCTTCGGCGCCCGACACCGTATGCTGTGCCTGGGCATCTTAGGAGCGGTGATGGACGGCAGGCAAATCCCACCAACGGCGCAGCTTTTCTTGGGGTTGGACGCGGTAGCCATGGACGTGGTCGCCCAATCGGCGTCGCTGCGCCGACTCACCCGGGGTGAAGAGCTGATCGACCAGGGGGAGGAGGCGCGCGCCTGCTTCATCGTTCTCGAAGGCCGCTTCAAGGTGGCACAACTGACGCCGGAAGGCCATCAGGTGGTGCTGCACTACGTCGGCCCCGGCGAGATGCTGGCGGTGGCGGCGATTTTCTCCAAGACCGGCTATCCGGGCACCGCCACCGCCGTCCAGGACAGCGCCGTTCTGGAATGGGACCGCAAGGTGATGACGCCCCTGATGGAGCGCTTTCCCCGCATCGCCCTCAACGCCCTGGAGACCATTGGCAGCCGATTCCAGGCGCTGCAGGCGCGTTATCGTGAACTCGCCACCGAGCGCGTCGAGCGCCGCATCGCCCGCGCCGTGCTGCGCTTGGCCCGCCAGGCCGGCAAGCGCGTCAAGGAGGGGGTGCTGATCGATTTCCCGGTGTCGCGCCAGGACATCGCCGAAATGACCGGCGCCACCCTGCACACCGTCAGCCGAACTCTCAGCGCCTGGGAATCGGAAGGGCTGATCGAGGGCGGCCGCCAGCGCATCATCATCCGCAATCCGCACGGGCTGGTGCAAATCGCCGAAGAGCTCCACGACTGATCGATTCCTCAACATTTGCATTAAGACATTTGCGCCGGCGCAATGATTCCACATCGTCAACGTGGATATGATGCCGCCTTCACGGTGTGGGGAAACCATATGATCGGCTGCGATCTGACGGTGGACGAAGTGATGCGGCGCTGGCCACCCACCATGGCGGTATTCGTGCGCCACAAACTGAATTGCGTTGGTTGCGACATGGCGCCATTCGAAACGATAGCGGATGTCGCCAAGACTTACGGCCTTGCGCTCGACGCGCTGCTCGCCGACCTCAATGCGGCGGCGGAGCCCAGGGAGACCCAACAATGACCGAAGAAGACGTGACCGAGGCGCTGAAAGCGGTGCTCGATCCCGAGGTCGGCGTGAACATCGTCGATCTCGGCCTGGTCGAGACGCTGAATATCAGCGACGATCGTGTTTACGTGGGGCTGATCATGACGACACCGGCCTGTCCGCAGGGCGGCTCGATCTGCCAGGACGCCATGGACGCCATCCGCCGCCACTGCGGCGATCCGATGGTGGATGTCGAACTGCTCAGCCAGCCGTTCTGGACGCCGGACCGCATGACCGAGGACGCCAAGAGCCAACTCGGCTGGCCGGGCTGACGCCGCCGTGGTCGCCCGCGAGCGCATCCCTCTCTTCGTTCTCGGCGCCATTGGCCTCCTCGCCGGAATTTTCGCCGGCGAGGCACGCATTGGCTGGCCCTTGCCGGCGGCGATGGTCGATCTTGCCGTCGTGCACGGCCCCCTGATGGTCTGTGCCTTTTTCGGCACGGTCATCGGCCTCGAGCGCGCCGTCGCCCTCGACCGCGCCTGGGGCTACATGGGACCGCTGGCAAGCGGCATCGGCGGCATCGCCGTCATCGCCGGCCATGCCGATGTCGGTGCCGTGCTGTTCGCTCTGGGCAGCGCGATCTTCGCCGCCATGGCCGCGGTGGTCCTGTTCAAGCAGCGGGCGCTGTTCACCCTGGTGCTCGGCCTTGGCGCCGCGTCGTGGCTGCTCGGCACGGTGCTGTGGCTGACGGGCTTTTCCGTGAACTCCGTCGTTGTCTTCTGGTCGGCCTTCCTGGTGCTGACCATCGCCGGCGAGCGCCTGGAACTCAGCCGTTTCCTGCCGCCGTCGCGCGATCGCGCCATCACCGCGCCCATCCCCTTGGCCCTGCTGCTGCTCGCCGCCTTCGTGCAGCCATTCCACGCGGCCCTTGGTGGCGGCCTGTTCGGCACCGGCCTGCTGCTGCTGGCCCTGTGGCTGGTCCGCCATGACATCGCCCGGCGCACCATCCGCCAGACCGGGCTGACGCGCTTCATGGCGGTTTGCCTGCTCTCGGGCTATCTATGGCTGGCGGTGGCCGGGGCGCTGGCGCTGATCTATGGCCTGCCCGAAGCCGGCTACGTCTACGACGCCATCCTCCACAGCCTGTTCGTCGGCTTCGTCTTCGCCATGGTCTTCGGGCACGCACCCGTGATCCTGCCGGCGGTGCTGCGCGTGGTCGTGCCCTATACTTGGTTTTTCTACGTGCCCCTGGTCGTCCTGCATCTTTCGGTGGCGACGCGACTGCTGGGGGACCTTCTGGAAAATGACTGGTTGCGCAGCGAGGGGGGACTTTGCAACGCCATCGCCATCATCCTGTTCCTGCTGACCACGGCGACGCTCACCATACGCGCAACGCGGGCACGAACCCTGTCGCGCAAGGCGGGCAACAAGGCGCCGGCGTAAGTCGCGCCACCCGCAGCGGCCGCTACCCGCAAGCGTTCATCCCCTTCTTCCTTGCCGCCACGGCCTTCGCCGCCGTGGCGGTGCCGCTGTGGGCGCTGGCCTGGGCCGGCCTGCTGCCATGGCCCGCCGGCGAGCCCTTGGCCTATCACGCCCATGAGATGGTGATGGGCTACGGCCTGGGCGTGGTCGGTGGCTTCCTGTTCACCAAAGTCAATCGACCGGCCCTGGCCTTGGCGTTCAGCGTGTGGCTGGCGGCGCGGTTGGTAGGCGTGTTGGCCGTCCCGGCCAGCGCGGCGACGGCGATGCTCGCCCTGGCCTTCCCGCTGTGCGTGTTCGTCTTCGCCGGCTGGCCGTTCATGCGCGCAGCCCGCACCGCACACAACATGATCTTCGGGCCGCTGCTCGGCACTTTCATGCTGGCCGAACTCGTCTACCAGCTGGGGGCCCTGGGGCTGGTGGCGGATGGTGAACGGCGCGGCATCATGCTCGCCGTCGGCCTGCTGGCCCTGCTGATGCTGGTCATGGGCGGCCGGGTAATCCCCGCCTCCACCGCCGGGGTGGTCCGCGACAAGGGCGGCTTCCTGCCGCAACGGGTGCAGCCGTGGCTGGAATGGACGGGCATCGCCGGGCTGATCGTCGCCACCGCCGCCGACGTGGCCATGACCTTGCCACTGCTGGGCGGCATCGGCTCGGCGGTTGCCGGCATCAGTGCCCTGGTTCGCCTGGCGCGCTGGAAGACGCATTGGACCCTGGACGTGCCGGCGATGTGGAGCCTGCATCTCGGCTATGTTTGGCTGGGGCTCGGCCTCCTGACCAAGGGGGCGGCGCAGGCACTGGGTTGGCTGCCGGTGGCCGACGCCCTGCACGGCATCACCGTCGGCGCCCTCGGCACCTTGAGCCTGGCGATGATGATGCGGACCGTGCTGCAGCGCCGCGGGCTCACGGTGCGCTTCTCGGCAGCGGCCACGGCGGCGATCACCCTGGTCAGCGTGGCGGCCATCATGCGCCTGGCGCTGCCGTTTGTCGGCGCCCCCGGGCCAATGACCATGTATGCCGGTATGGTATGGTCGGTCGCGATGCTGCTGTCATTTGCGGCGATGACCGCGGCTTTGCGCCGTTCGACCTAGACGATCGATCAGGAAAATCCCGACTAATTTGCGTAAGAACAAGGACCCGGGGAATGAGGGCCGGTAAAAAGGTCCCCAGCGAATGGATAGCTCAAGGAGTTGAAGAAAAATTCCCCGAAGGGTCTGGCACTAGCAAGATTGCCGGCCCATGTGAGGCTTGAGATTGCGAGGCGGCTTTCCCCCATCCCCCCTGTGCCGTCTCGCTTCATCCCGGCGGGAGCATCCCCCCTGCTCCCGCCGGGAACTTCCCCTGAGAGGCGGCGTCACTCCCCCCTGTGCCGCCTCGCTTCGCCCCGGCGGGGGCATCCCCCCTGCCCCCGCCGGGACCCCAACCCCGCAATCGAGTCACGTAACGTCCGCGTCACGTAGCGTCGAGCAAGCCCTGCAGGATGTAGGCAGCGGCCATCTTGTCGACGACCATGGCACGGCGCCGGCGGCTGGCGTCGGCTTCGAGCAAGGTGCGTGTGACCGCCGCGGTCGACAGCCGCTCGTCCCAGAAACTCACCGGTAGATCGCGCAGCTTGAGCAGATTGGAGACGAAGGCACGTACGCTTTGGCAGCGACTGCCCTCGTCGCCCGACATCTCCACCGGCAGCCCCACCACCAGCCCACCGACGCCCTCGCGTTCGACGATCTTGAGAAGTTCGGTGACATCCGGCGTGAATTTGACCCGACGGATCGTGGCGTAAGGGGTGGCGACGGTGCGCACGACATCGGACAGCGCCAGACCGATGGTCTTGGTGCCGAGATCGAGACCCATCAGCCGCTGATCGCGGCCGAGCGAAGGCTTGAGGTTGCGCGGTTCGACGACTGGCATGGCGGCCTTGGCCCTATTCGGAAAGCGCCTACCATAGCCGGTGATGCGACGCCGAGACAGCGCAAGCGCGCCCAGGCACCGCCATCGCCGGCCGAGGTGTCGGCGCCTCCACTACTTTTCGGTTTATCCGATTATTCTTTTGACTCGTACTGCGTGCATTGCAACCATGCCTCTCTCACACTACGGGAGGAAGCGATGAATCGCATTTTCAACAGCACTGGCGCCCCCAAGTACCATGACGGCATGCTGGTCGTGGAAACGCGGCCGTCGCTCAGTCCGCACATCGCCGTCGCCGGCATCGCCGCGGCTGCCGCCGGCCCCGGCATGTCGGCCCTGTCCTTTTATGAGCGTGCCGGCATGATCAAGCGCGTCGTGCCGATCACCAAGCCGGATGCCGCCGTGCCGCGGCGCGGCAGCCTCGGCATCGCCACGTATCTGGCGCAGCCGTCGGCGACGGCGATGGAGCCGCGGGTCAACGTCATCGAGCTCGAACCCCAGGTCGACCTGCCCGAGCTGCAACTGGCGCTGGCATCGGACCCGCAGATCCTGTCGGTGTCGCGGGCACCGGTGCGCTATCTCTGCGCCACCCGGGCCGCCACCAGCGTGGCCGCCGCCCTGCCGCCCGCCGCCGACAGCGCCATGTGGAACCTGAAGCGCATCGGCTGGTGGCAGGCGCGCCAGAGAGCCGGATTCAGGGACGCCGACGGCATCAAGGTGGCGGTGCTCGACACCGGCCTCGACGACCTGCACCCCGATCTGCCGCGGCCGCGGCAGTACACCTACCGCAATCCCGATGCGGCGGCCCCCAGCTCCCGGCTCGATCTGGTCGGGCACGGCACCCACGTCGCCGGCACCATCGCTGCCTTGGTCAATTCGGTCGGCGTTCACGGCATCTGCAATTGCGACCTGCACGCCTGGAAGATCTTCGACGACGTGCCCGATGAAACATTCGGTGACAACCCGGAGTTCTACGCCAGTCACGCCATGTATCTGCGGGCGCTGTACGAATGCACCGAGGCCGGCATGGACGTCGTCAATCTCAGCATCGGCGGGCCGGGCGAGCCGAGCACCGCCGAGCGGCGCGCCTTCGACCGGCTGCTGGCCCGCGGCACCATCGTCGTCGCCGCCATGGGCAACGGCGGCGATGCGGGCAGCCCCACGTCCTACCCGGCGGCCATCCCCGGGGTGATCGCCGTGGCCGCCACCGGCGTCGACGACACCCGCACCTGGTTCTCGACGCGTGGCGAGCATTGCGCCATCGCCGCCCCCGGCGAAGGGATCTGGTCGACGTTGCCGACGTACGAGGCGGATCTGGACGGGCCGTCCGGACCGCAGCCGCCCGCCCGGCGGGAGGTCAACTACGGCTGCTGGGACGGCACGTCGATGGCGACGCCGCGCGTCGCCGCCGCGGCGGCACTGCTGATCGCCAACAGGGGGCGGATGACGCCGGGCGAGGCCAAGGAGGCACTACAAGGCAGTGCCGACAAGGTGCCGGCGATGCGCGGCGCCGATCATGATGCCGACTACGGCGCCGGGCGGCTCAATCTCGACGCACTGTTGGCATGATCGCATGGACATTGAGTTCCAGATGAAGCCCGGCGCCTCCGGGCCGGACATGACGCGGGTGTTGCAAGCGGTGCGCGCGCTGCCGGGGGTGCGCTCGGCGGTGCAGGTGATGCCCGCGGCACGCGCAGCGGACCTCCGCCTGGTCTGCATCGCCCAAGTCGAGACGGCGGCGGCCGATGCCGTCCTCGACCGGCTGCGCGCCAACCCGGCGGTCGATTACGCCGAGATCGCGCCGGGCCGCGGGCTGCGATGAGCCGGCGGGCCATCGGCGGATTTCGACCAGGGCCGGGCTAACCGCGCGCCTTGCCCTCCTCGCTGGCCTGCCGGATATCCTCGTCCGAAAGGATGCGTATGTCGGGATCGGCACAGTCACCGGCGGCCGCGGCAAAATGCAGCTTGTCCATGTATGGCGTCGGCATCTTGCGTCGGTAGTCGGCGAACTCCTTGGCGTAATACTGCCGCGCCTCCTCGACGGTCTTGGCGCCGGTGACGATGTCATGCATGAGATTGAGCGCGAGCCGATTGGCCTCCTCGTCATGGCAGCGCGCGGAGACCTCGCCGACGGTGCGCTCGACGACGATACTGCCATCGAAGGCGGCGAGCGGCGTGAACTTATCCACCGGCACCTTGTAGTCGATGACCGTCTCGACCGAATCGAAATGCGGCGCCGGGAAGTCATGCCTATAGAAGGCTTTCGAGGCGATGATCCGCTTCCATGGGCCGCGCTGGTGCCAGATCAGTTGGGTGGCAGTCGCCTCGTCCGGCTCGCCGTATTGATCGATGACGAGTTGCGCCGCCTCCCGTGACTCCTCCGGCCACGTTGCGACGCCCTGCGACGGCTGTCCGGTTGCCATGGCACCACCCTTCCGAACGGTTCCCATAGCCAACGGAGCGGGGCGGCGAGTGGTTCCAGGCCGAACGGCACAATCTTGCATGGGGCCGGTCGGCAGACCACTTCTCCCCACCTTGCCTCCCCCTGTCCCCGATGCTAGGTTCCCGCCTTTCCTTGCAGGCGCGGAGACCCTTGAGCCCATGTCGCTCGACAAGAACACCGTCCGCAACATCGCGCACTTGGCGCGCATCGAGGTGCCCGACGACGAGCTCGAGCATCTCGCCTGCGAGCTATCGAAGATCATCGACTTCGTCGAGCAGTTGTCGGAGGTAAACACCGACGGCGTGCCGCCGATGACCTCGGTGGCCGATTTGTCGCTGCCCCAGCGCGAAGACGCGGTCAAGGATGGCGGCTACCAGGACAAGGTCCTGGCCAATGCGCCCGAGGCCGACGAAGGCTTCTTCCTGGTGCCGAAGGTGGTCGAGTGATGAGCAAGCTGACGAACCTGACCATCGCCCAGGCCCGCGACGGCCTGGCCAAGGGCGATTTCTCGGCGACCGAGCTGGCGCAGGCGCATCTCGGCGCCATCGACAAGGCGCGGGGCCTCAACGCCTATATCACCGAGACCCCGGAGCTGGCGCTGGCCCAGGCCGCCGCATCGGACAAGCGGCGCCAGGCGGGCAACGTCGGCGCGCTCGAGGGCATTCCGCTGGCCATCAAGGATCTGTTCTGCACCGAGGGCGTGCGCACCACCGCCGCCAGCCATATCCTCGACGGCTTCACGCCGCCCTATGAGAGCACGGTGACCGCCAATTTGAAGCGGGCCGGCGCGGTGTTCCTGGGCAAGGCCAATCTCGACGAATTCGCCATGGGCTCGTCCAACGAGACCAGCTATTACGGCGGCGTCGAGAACCCGTGGAAGCGCAAGGGCTCCGATGCCAAGCTGGTGCCCGGCGGCTCGTCGGGCGGCTCGGCGGCGGCGGTGGCGGCGCGCCTGGCGCTGGGCGCCACCGGCACCGATACCGGCGGCTCGATCCGCCAGCCGGCGGCGTTCTGCGGCATCGTCGGCATCAAGCCGACCTACGGCCGCTGCTCGCGCTGGGGCATCGTCGCCTTCGCCTCCTCGCTCGACCAGGCCGGGCCGATGACCCGTACGGTGCGCGATTCCGCCATCATGCTCGGCGCCATGTGCGGCCATGACCCCAAGGATTCGACCTCGGCGCCGATGCCGGTGCCGGACTTCGAGAAGGCGCTGACCGGCGACATCCGCGGCCTCAAGGTCGGCATCCCCAGGGAATACCGCCCCGAGGGCCTGTCGCCCGAGATCGCCAAGCTGTGGGATCAGGGCATCGACTGGCTCAAGGCGGCCGGTGCGACGCCGGTCGACATTAGCCTGCCCCACACCAAATACGCCCTGGCCACCTATTACATCGTCGCCCCGGCCGAGGCGTCGTCCAACCTGGCGCGCTACGATGGCGTCCGCTTCGGCCTGCGCGTGCCCGGCAAGACCCTGGACGAGCAGTACGCCAAGACCCGCGGCGAGGGCTTCGGCAAGGAGGTGCGCCGGCGCATCCTGATCGGCACCTATGTGCTATCGGCCGGCTATTACGACGCCTATTACGCCAAGGCGCAGAAGCTGCGCACCCTGATCGCCCGCGACTTCGCCGAGGCGTTCAAGGCCGTCGACGTGATCCTGACGCCGACGGCGCCCTCGGCCGCCTTTGCCGCCGGCGAGAAGACCGACGATCCCATCGCCATGTATCTCAACGACGTCTTCACCGTGCCGACCTCGCTGGCCGGCCTGCCCGGCATCTCGGTGCCCGCCGGCCTCAATGCCGAGGGCTTGCCGCTCGGCCTGCAGCTGATCGGCCGGCCCTTCGACGAGGAAACGGTGCTGAAGGTCGCCGAGGTGATGGAACAGGCCGCCGGTTTCACGGCGCTGCCGGCCGGCGTGGAGGGCTGAGGGATGATGACGGCTCGTCTCCCTCGCCCGCTTGCGGGAGAGGGTCGGGGTGAGGGCCGCGCACCGGCCCATCCGGCGCATCCCTCACCCTCCCACCGCTGCGCGGCGGGCCCCGCCCTCTCCCGCCAGCGGGCGAGGGGATTTGTCGATTTGGAGGTGGTGTGATGGCTTACGTCATTCAGGGCGACAAGCACGACTGGGAGGTCGTCATCGGCCTCGAGGTCCATGCCCAGGTGATCTCCAACTCCAAGCTGTTCTCGGGCGCCGCCACCGAGTTCGGCAATGACCCGAACAGCCAGGTCAGCTTCGTCGACGCCGGCTTCCCCGGCATGTTGCCGGTGATCAACGCCGTCTGTGTCGAGCAGGCGGTGCGGACGGGCCTGGGCTTGAAGGCCAAGATCAACCTGACCTCGGTGTTCGCGCGCAAGAACTACTTCTACGCCGACCTGCCGCAGGGCTATCAGATCAGCCAGTACGAGCTGCCCATCGTCGGCGAGGGCGAGGTCATCCTCGACATGCCCGACGGTTCGACCCGGACCATCGGCATCGAGCGCCTGCATCTCGAGCAGGATGCCGGCAAGAGCATGCACGACCAGCATCCGTCGAGGAGCTACATCGACCTCAACCGCTCGGGCGTGGCGCTGATGGAGATCGTCTCCAAGCCCGATATGCGCTCGCCCGAGGAGGCCGGCGCCTATGTGACCAAACTGCGCTCGATCCTGCGCTATCTCGGCACCTGCGACGGCAACATGCAGGAAGGCTCGATGCGCTGCGACGCCAATGTCTCGGTGCGCCCGGTCGGATCGACGGAATTGCGCACGCGCTGCGAGATCAAGAACGTCAACTCGATCCGCTTCCTGCAGCAGGCCATCGAATACGAGGCGCGCCGCCATATCGACGTGTACGAGGACGGCGGCACCATTAGTCAGGAAACCCGGCTGTTCGATTCCGCCAAGGGCGAGACGCGGTCGATGCGCAGCAAGGAGCAGGCGCACGACTACCGCTATTTCCCCGATCCCGACCTGCTGCCGCTGCAGCTCGATCCGGGGATGATCGAGGGCATCCGCGCCACCCTGCCCGAGCTGCCCGACGAGAAGAAGGCGCGGTTCGTGCGCGACTACGGCCTCAGCCCTTATGACGCCGGCGTGCTGGTGGCCGAGAAGGCGCCGGCGGATTTCTATGAAACCGTGGCCAAGGGCCGCGACGCCAAGCTCGCCGCCAACTGGGTGATGGGCGACTTCTTCGCCGCCTTGAACCGCACCGGCAAGACCATCGAGAACCCGCCGGTGACGGCCGACAATCTCGGCGGCCTCATCGACCTGATCGCCGACAACACCATTTCCGGCCGCATCGCCAAGGAGGTGTTCGAGCTGATGGTCGAGACCGGCAAGGCGCCGGCCATCATCGTCGAGGAGAAGGGCCTGCGCCAGGTCACCGACACCGGCGCCATCGACGCCGCCATCGCCGCGGTTCTTGCCGCCAATCCCGACAAGGTGGCGGAGTACAGGTCGGGCAAGGACAAGCTGTTCGGCTTCTTCGTCGGCCAGGTGATGAAGGCGACCCAGGGCAAGGCCAACCCGGCCATGGTCAACGACATCCTCAAGACCAAGCTGGCGGAATAGCGCAACCGGCTGGTCTTTTCTGTCTCGTCACCCCCGCGCAAGCGGGGGGGACCTGTCACTTCTCCCCACTTTACGCGCCCCGCCGGTGGATTTCCGGTGAAGTGTCAAGCGGCCGGCTGTTTTACCCAGGCGACATAACGGTCCATCCAGCCCTGCAGGAACGCCTTGCTGTCCGGGCCGATGTCGCCGGCGCTGTCGAACAAGCCTTCCTTTGCCTGGATGAAGGCTTCCGGCTGGCCGAGCGTCGGCACGTCGAGATAGGCGAGGACGCCACGCAGATGCTGTTGCGCCACGGCCGTACCGATCGCTCCGATCGAAACCCCCAGCACGCCGGCCGGTTTGCCTGCCCAGGCGCTCTGGCCATAGGGGCGTGAGGCATGGTCGATCGCGTTCTTCAGCACGCCGGGGATCGAGCGGTTGTATTCGGCGGTAACGAACAGCAGGCCGCGCGCGGCGGCAATCTCACTTTTCAACCGTTTGACCGGATCGGCCTGATTGGCATCGTCGTCCTGGTTGTAGAGCGGGAGGTCGTCGATCCGCAGTTGCCTGAACGAAAGCTCCGGCGGCGCCAGCTTCACGATGGCGTTCGCCAGCTTGCGGTTGAAGGAATCGCGGCGAAGGCTGCCGACGATCACGGCGATCGGGTATTCGGCCATCTCAGTCTCCTGTCCTCGATCGGTTTCGGGCTTATCGGTACACCAGGCCGCCATCGATGAGCGGGGCCTGACCCGTCATGTAGTCGGAATCCGGACCCGCCAGAAACGAGACGAAGGCGGCGACATCCTCCGGCGTCTCCGCCCGGCCGAGGGCGATGCCTTCGACGTACTTCTCGTAGGTTGAACCCACCGGCGCGCCGGTGATCTCGGCGAATCGCCTGTCGATCTCGACCCACATGTCAGTGCCCACGATGCCCGGGCAGTAGGCGTTGACGGTGATCCCGTCGCGCGCGTATTCCTTCGCCGCCGCCTGCGTCAGCGCCCGCACCGCGAACTTGGTCGCCGAGTAGACGCCCAGCATCGCGAAGCCGTCGTGTCCCGCGATCGAGGACGCGCTGATGATCTTGCCCTTCTGCTTGCGCGCCTTGAATTTCTTCGCGGCGGCCTGAATGCCCCACAACACGCCGTGGACGTTCACCTTCAGGATCTTGTCTACTTCCTCGGGTGTCACGTCCGCGAGCGGCTGGACCTGCGCGATGCCGGCGTTGTTGATCATCACATCGAACCCGCCGAGCGATTTCTCGGCGTGGTCGACCGCGGCATAGACGTCGCCGCGCTGCGCGACGTCGGCCTTGAACGTCGTTGCCTTCCGGCCCAGCGCCTTCACCTCGTCGGCGACGGCGCCCAGTTTGTCGTCCTTGAGGTCGACGAGGGCGATGTGCGCCCCGTCCTTGGCCAGCCTGAGCGCGATGGCGCGGCCGATGCCCTGACCGGCGCCGGTTACGAGAGCCACTGCTCCATCGATGATGCTCATGGTCCCTCTCCTCGTCGGCTTTCCGGCGCGTTAGGCGGGGCGCGATCATGTTTTCCCGAATCGTTCCTCCCGCTCCCAGCGCTCGGCGGCGTGCCAGTGCTCGGTGGCGCGGCCTTCCGGCCGGCCGTCACGCTCCCAGAGAAAATAGGCCCGTTCTCGGATGCGGTGCGCGTACTCTTCCCCATGCTCGTGAAACGGTGCCCCTGCGACCGCGCCCGCCATGAAGGCGGGCGGGTCACTGGCGGGAAAGCTCTGCCGCGCGGCGTCGTCGATCAGCGCATCCGGCTTCATCGTGACTGGGTCTCCCAGGACAATGCCCGTGGTAACAATGGGCCGCGGAGTTTGTTCGCCGGCTGATGGGATCCGCCGGCGGGCCATCCATCCGGGAAGCGAAAACGGCAAGCGGCGACCATCACGACGGGCGGAACCTAGCCAATTTGGCTTGCCGAATTCGGCGAAAACTCGCACCCTGCCGCCCTGAAGCATGGTTTCATGTGATTGCGCCTCACGGCCAACCCGGCCGAGTGGGTGGAGGGAGCCCAGGGAGGCCCGGCATGGCGCAGCACCCCCAGTTCCCCAACCTGCACGTCCTCGACCACCCGCTGATCCAGCACAAGCTGACGCATATGCGCGACGTGCGCACCTCGACGCGCGGCTTCCGCGCGCTGCTGAAGGAGGTGGCGCTGCTGATGGGCTACGAAGTGACGCGCGGCCTGCCCCTCGCCTGCGAGTCGATCCGCACGCCGCTGGTCGAAACCCGGGCGCCGGTGATCGCCGGCAAGAAACTGTGCATCGTGCCGATCCTCCGCGCCGGCATGGGCATGGCCGACGGCCTGCTCGAACTGGTGCCGGCGGCACGGGTCGGCCATGTCGGCCTGTACCGCGACCCGGCCACGCATCGTCCCGTCGAATACCTGGTCAAGCTGCCCGAGCCGCAAGGCCGCACCTTCATCATCGTCGATCCGATGCTGGCCACGGGCAATTCTGCCGTGCACGCCGTCGACGTCGTCAAGCGCCACGGCGCCGAACCGGGCAAGCTGCTGTTCCTCGCCCTGATCGCGGCGCCGGAAGGCATGGCGGTGTTCAGCGCCGCCCATCCCGACGTGCCGGTCTATGTGGCGGCGCTCGACGACCGGCTGGACGAGGACGCCTATATCCTTCCCGGCCTGGGCGATGCCGGCGACCGCCTGTTCGGCACGAAATAGCGGGGCGCAAGGGCCTCTTTCGCACTTATCCCTTGGATCGCTGGAAACACCGGCACCAAAGCAGTACCTCTACTATCACCGCAGCCGTATAGTGGCGATACCTGGGTGCTCCTGATGGTCGATGACAACGACACCTTTGCCTTGGTGGATGAACTCGCCGACCGGGACGACCGGTCGGCCGTGCGTGGACGAGCCAAGCTGCCGGAGAACCCGGCCGCGCTCAGTCGCAGCGAGCTGGCGCAGGCCCTGGCGGTGCTGGCCGTGCTGACCATGGACGAGGACGACAGGCTCGTCTGGCTGCACTGAGCCTCGGCCGGTTGTATGTGATTGGGAGTGAGGTTGCGATGAGCAGCGGCTGGGGTTGCCCCAACGAGATGAACGGCATCTGCAAGAAGGTCAAGGACACGCCCTGCGATCCGGGGATGAAAGGCTGCGTGCTGTTCGGCCGTTTCCGCTTCAGCAACGAGGCGAAGAACAAGCCGGCCGGCCTGCGGACGCCGACGACGCCCAAGTCACCGCTGCCGCACGAGTCCGATTAGCAACATTTCCGATAAAAACCTACAATTTCCCGCGGATTTCAGCCCTTGGTCAGGGGGGCAGGCCCACTTATCCTAATCCCTTCGGCTGGGGGATGGGGAATGACGGCAGCTCTGACGGCGGGGGACAAACTTCGCGCGCAACGGGACCGGTTCCTGGCGTTCGCCTTTGCCGGGGCGGACATGCTGGTGGAGATTTCCGCAACCGCGCAGATCACGTTCGCCGCCGGCGTCACGGAAAAGGTCGTCGGCTGGTCCGGCGATGACCTGGACGGACGCGACTTCCTTGCCGTCATTCATGACAGCGACCGCGTGATGATCGCAGAGGCACTGCGCCGGCTGCGGGCGGGCAGCAGGCTCGAACGCCTGCGGGTAGATTTCCTCAATGGTGAGACAGCCGTTCCCTGCTTCGTTTCCGCCATCAATCGACGCGCCGAGGACGGGGTTCTGCATCTGAGCGTCAGCCGCAATCGCACCCCTGAGGAGCGGCGCAGCAGCGGGCCGATGAGCGTCGAACGGTTCGCCAGCCTCGCCAGCGAGCGCGTCCTCGAGGCCAAGCGGGGCGGCGAGTTCTACAATGTCACCTTCCTGTCCGTTTCCGAGGAAGGCGAGCGCAACGCCGCCATGATGGACGCCATCCAGGGCACCTTGCGCGCCTGGTCGGTGGGTGGCGATTCGATCGCATTGCTCGACAACGGCGCGCTCGGCATCATCCACGATGCCGCCGTCGATACGCCGTCCCTGGAAGGGCGGCTGCGCGAGACGCTGGACGAGTTCGACCGCGACGGTCTGTCCTCGCTGCGCCTCGGCACCCTGCCCCTGGACGCCGATCTCGGAACCCAGGACCTGTCGAAGGCCCTGGTCTACATCGTCAACAAATTCGCCGAAAACAGCGAGACCTTCGACATCGCCTCGCTGAGCCATGGCTACAAGGCAGCAATGAGCGAGACGCTGACCAAGGTGGCGAATTTCCGCTCCGTGATCGGCGGCTCGCAATTCTGCTTCGCCTTTCAGCCCATCGTCTGCATGAACAGGTGGACCACGCATCACTACGAGGCCTTGGGACGCATCGCTCAGGGCGGCCGCCACGTGTTGCCGTCGCACTTCGTCTCCTTTGCCGAGGACGTCGGCATCGTCCACGAACTGGACTGGGTCGTGTGCAAGAAGGCGATGCAGGTCCTGCGCGACAATGCCGGAATCCCGCCGGCAAGCCATCTTGCCATCAATCTGTCGGGCCAGTCGCTGACCAATCACCGCTTCGTCGGCGACCTGATACTGCTGCTGCGCGAGAACCGGTGGCAGATCCCGCGTTTGCTGATCGAGATCACCGAATCGGCCGAAATCGACAATCTGGTCGAGGCCAACAAGGTGGTGCAGGCGCTGCGTGGCCTCGGCTGCCGGTTCTGCCTCGACGACTTTGGCGCTGGCGCCGCCACCTTCCATTATCTGCGCGCCCTCACCGTCGATTTCGTCAAGATCGACGGCAGCTACATTCTCGACGCGTTCGATACGCGTCACGGCAAACCCTTCCTGCGCGCCATGGTGTCGCTCTGCATGGACCTCGGCATCCGCACCATCGGGGAGATGGTCGAGGAAGAAAAGGCGGTCCATTTGTTGCGGGAGATCCAGGTGAACTACGGCCAAGGATACTATTTCGCCAAGCCTGCCGCCGATGCGTCACACTTGTCACTGCCGCCGAAGCCGTTCGGTCGCGTACCCGGCCACGTCAGCGTCGGCCCACCCCGGCGCCTGCCCGACTGAGTTGGACGTCGCGCCGTGCAGGCGCTCCGCTTCACGCAGGACGTCGGCCATGCGATAGGCGAACATGCGCGGCTGGAAAGGCCAACGGGCCGGGCATTCGCCGAACATGCGCGTGTAGATGCCCTCGGTCAGCCCGACGACGTTGCCGCACCTGTCGACGACCGGGCCGCCCGAATAGCCGGGGCCGGCAGGTGCGGCGAACATCAGGCCCTCCTGGAACGGCCCGCTGTCGCAATCGGCTTCCAGGCACACCCGGGCCGAGGTGGTCTCGACGATGCCCACCGCCGTCGGCGCGTTGCCGCCGGTAGTGGTGCCCATCGCCCACACGGTTTCACCGGCTTCGGCATCACGGATCGCCAGCAACCGCCCGACATGAGCCGGCACCGACAGCACGGCCAGATCCAGCCTCTGGCTCACCGCCCGCACCATGACTTGCACCTGGCCCACGCTCGATAAAGCCGTCCAACGGCCATGATGGGCCACCACATGGGCGCTGGTCACGGCGAGGCCCGGCCGCAACACCAGCGCCGAGCCATTGCCGCCAAACAGCCCGAGGCCGCCGACGATCGCCAGATAGTTGTCGGCAACGGCACGCAGCGGGGTTCCGCTCGCCGCGTTGAAGGGCAGCGCACAGGACGTCCGCATCAGGCCGGCCTTGACCTTGGCGCAGCATGTCAGAACCATTCTCGTCAACGGCATACCAGCTTATCTGAGCCATGCCTGCGATCGGTTTAAGATCACCGAGGGAGAGAGGCGCACCGGGCGGTCGTAGTAATACCATCACCGTGCCCGGCTATGGCCGGGGCACGGCCTGACGATGGTGACGTCGGGCCGCGCCGGCAGCGGAACGATGTCGCCTAGCGGTCGGCAGCCCCCGCCCCAGCACAGCCGATAGTCTTCGGCGAACGGCGAACGCGCCAGGGCCAGTTGCTCCTGCGCGCCGACCTCCGGCCGATAGCGCCACCAGCCGTCGATGAGGACAGCATCGGCGCCAGGATCCATACCGGTACCGCTGCCGCGCACCCAGGCCGCCACCGGCATGAGCAGGCCGCCCTCGATGCGCCAATCCTCGCGCCATTCCACCTTCTCGATCGAATGGGTCCACGACAGGGTGAAGGACGACAGCGCCAGCGTTACCGCGACGGTCCCGGTTGTGAGGCAAAGCGCCGCCACTGCATGAGCTCCCAACCTGCGAACACCGCCGCCAACGCGAAGCCGACGATGTCCGTCCATGTCGTTGCCGTCACCAGCAGCGCCGCGCCGAGGACGGCCAGGCCGCGCATCGGCCAACTGAGCGGGCGCTTCCAATGGCCGGTCGCCGCCGCCCCCCACAGCCCGATGCCGAGCAGCGCCTTGAGCGCCATGTAGGCGGCGTCGAGATAGTTGCCGCCCTGCAGCATCAGGGCCGGGTCGTAGACCGCCATGAACGGAACCACGTAGCCGGCGATGGCGATGCGGGTGGCAACGAAGCCGATGCGGATATGGCTCTCGCGCGCGATCGACGCCGCGGCCAGGGCCGCCAGCGCCACCGGCGGCGTGAGATCGGCCATGATGCCGAAATAGAAGACGAACATGTGCGAGACGATCAGCGGCACGCCCATTTTCAGCAGCACCGGCGCGGCGATCGATGCGGTGATGATGTAATTGGGGATGGTGGGAATGCCGGTGCCCAGCACGATGCAGGCGATCATCGTCAGCACCAGGGCCAGGAACAGGTTGTCGCCGGCCAGGTCCACCACCATGCCGGCAAAGCTCGACGCCAGCCCGGTCATGGTCATCACACCGATGAGGATGCCGACCAGGGCGCAGGCGATGCCGACACCGACGGCGTTCTTGGCGCCATCGGCCAGGCCTTGCAGCATCACGCCGAGGGTGACGCGGCCGCGGGCAAGCAACAGTGCGGCGACGGCGAGGCCGCCGACCAGGACGGCCGCGGCGAACTCCGTGCGCACGCCGCTGTTCACCAGCGCCGCCGCCGCCAGTCCCAGGCCGACCCAGAACACGAGGCGCAGCGCCTTGCTCAGCACCTCGGCCAAGCTGTGGCCGAGGATCAGGATCGCCGTGCAGGCAAGCCCGATGACCCCGGCAAACAGCGGGGTGAAGCCGGCGAACAGCAGGTACACCAGCGCCGCCAGGGGCAGCACCAGATACCAGCTTTCACGAAGGGCGCGGATGGCGCTGGGGCATTCCTCCTTGGGCAGGCCGACGAGGTTGCGGCGCTCGGCCTCGAGATGCACCATCCAGAAGGCACTGGCGTAATAGAGGATGGCCGGGATCGTCGCGGCCAGCGCGATCTCGCTGTAGGGGACGCCGATGGTTTCGGCCATGATGAAGGCCACCGCGCCCATCACCGGCGGCATGATCTGCCCGCCCATGCTGGCGGTGGCCTCGACGGCACCGGCAAACACTGGCCGGTAGCCGAAGCGGGTCATCAGCGGGATGGTGAATTGGCCGGTGGTCAGAACGTTGGCCACCCCCGAGCCGTTGATGGTGCCCATGAACCCGGACGAGATCACCGCCACCTTGGCCGGTCCGCCCTTGGACCGCCCGACCAGGCCCAGCGAGACGTCGGTGAACAGCCTGATCATGCCGGCATGTTCCAGGAACGAGCCGAACAGGATGAACAGGAAGATGTAGGTGGCCGACACGAAGGTCGGCGTGCCGTAGATGCCTTCGGTGCCGAGGAACAGCTGGTCGATGATCTGATCGAGACCGAAGCCGCGATGCGCGATGAACTCGGGCAGCGCGCGGCCGAAATAGGCGTAGGGAATGAACACGCCGCAGAGGATGGGCAGGCCCCAGCCCATGATCCGCCGCGACGCTTCGAGCAGCAGGGCGATGACGATCGCGCCGACGATCAGATCCGCGGTGTTGGGGTCGCCGGCGCGCAGCAGGATGTCGTACTCGAACATCAGATGATAAAGGCCGAGAACGAAGCTCACGGCCACCAGCAGCCAATCCCACCACGGCACCCGCGCGCGACTGTCTTGCGAGCGGAAGCCGAACATGGCGAAGGCCATCGCCAGCAGGAAACCCACGTGAACCGAACGCACCACCTGGCTCGACAGCGGGGTGAAGGTCGCGGTCCATAGCTGGAAGATCGAAAAGGCGACGCCGATGGCGAAGGCCGCCCTGGCGGCGCTGCCCATGAGATAGCCATGGGCCGCCGCCGGGTTTTCCTTGTCGATGATGCGCTGCGGCTCGGCCCTGTCCATGTCCTCATGCCTATTTCAGCACGCCGGCCTCCCGGTAGAACTTCTCGGCGCCCGGGTGTAGCGGCACCGGGCTTGCCGCCGCATTGGCGTCGAGCTTGATGGCCTTTGCCGCGACATGGGCCGCGGCCATCTGGTCGAGATTGTCGTACATCGCCTTCAACATCGTATGGACCGTCGCGTCGGCGACCCCGACATGCGTGACCAGGTAATTCTGGATGGCGACACCGGGGATGTCCTCGTCCTGGCCCTGATAAGTCCCCGCCGGAATGATGGTTGCCATGTAGGCAGGATCGCCGACCTTGGCGACGATCTCCTTCGGGATGGCAACGATGACGATGGGAACCGAGTTGGACAGGTCGCGGATCGAGGCGACGCCCAGCCCGGCCGACTGCAGCGTTGCATCGAGTTGCCGGTTCTTCATCAGGTCGACCGACTCGCCGAAGGGCAGGTACTCGACCTTGCCGAGATCGTCGTAGGACAGGCCCGCGGCGCCGAGGATGGCGCGGGCGTTCAGTTCGGTGCCCGACTTGGGCGCGCCGACCGAAACGCGCTTGCCGCGGAGGTCGGCGAGCGTCTTGATGCCGGACTCGGCCGAAGCGACGATCTGCACGTAATTGGGATAGATCGCCGCCATGCCGCGCAGCTTGTCGAGCTTGCTCTTGAAGCCGACCTCCTCGTTGCCCTTCCAGGCGGCGGACAGCGAATCGCCCAGGGTGAAAGCGACCTCGCCGCGACCGCTTTGCAGCAGATTGAGGTTCTCGACCGAGGCCTTGGTCGACTGCACCGCCACCTTGGCATCGGGCAAGGCCTTGCCGTAGATACCGGCCAGGGCATTGCCGAGCGGATAATACACCCCGCTGGTGCCGCCGGTGAGAATGTTGATGAACTCCTGGGCTGCGGCCGGTGCCGCCAGGCCGGCGGACAGAACGGCGGCGGCGGCAACGGCCGCGAAACGGTTCTTCATTGTGCGTCTCCTCCGCGCCTCAATTCCTTGACCGAAAAGGCTTTCTCTCAGGCTAATCCTGGGCCGGGAGTGGGCCTAGCCTTACCGAAGTACTAGACGGCACGAATGAATCCGCCATCGATCCGCATCATGTGGCCGGTGACGTAGCTGGCTCTTTCGCTGGCCAGGAAGGCCGCCACGGCGGCGAACTCCGCGACCGAGCCGTAGCGGCCGGCCGGGATGCTGGCCGCCGACTGGCCGCGAATGTCGGCGACGTCGACCCCCAGACGCCGCGCCGCCGCCTCGTCGAGCTCCCCGACGCGTTCGGTGGCGATGCGTCCCGGAACCAGAACGTTGACGGTGACGCCGTCGGCGGCGACTTCGCCGGCCAAGGTCTTCGACCAGGTGACGAGGCTGCCGCGCAGGGCGTTGGCGAGGCCGAGCGTGGCGATGGGCTGGATGACCCCCGACGAGGTCACCGTGAGCACCCTGCCCCATTTTCGCACCCGCATCCCGGGCACGACCGCCTCGGTTACGATGACCAAGCCCACGACCATGCTTTCGAAATGCTGCCGCCACGTCGCCGGCGGCACCCCCAGCGCCCCCGACGACGGCGGGCCGCCCGAAATGTTGACCAGGATGTCGACGCCCCCCAGCGCCTGGGCGCGGTCGCCCAAGGCCTGGGCCGCAGCCGGATCGCCGAGATCGGCGGGGTGCGTGTCGACCGTGATGCCGTGGCGGCCGCGAATCACCGCCGCCGTCTCGTCGAGACGGGCGGCGTTGCGGGCCGACACCAGCAGATTGCAGCCCTCGGCCGCCAGCGCCTCGGCAATGCCGCGCCCCAGTCCGCGCGAGGCGCCCATGACCAGCGCCAATTTCCCCTTCAGCCCCAGATCCATGGTCCCCTCCATTCGGCCGGGTGAATACGACCGGAGCGCGGAGTTCCAACTCCGCCTGTGTCTTGCGGAACTGGAGCTTCGCGCTCCGTGACGCTCTCTGCCACTGGTCCAGCCTGGCCGGATGACCTCAGGCGCCGACGACTTCCGTCTCGATGCCGAAGGTGCGGCAGGCGGCGACGATGTCCTTGGCGATGGCGGCTCGCTCCTGATCGCCGATGGGTTCGTCCTGATGCGGCGGCGCCCACCGCGCCCGCGCGTCGAGGAACACGGCCTGCGCGGGGTCGAGGTCGCGGCCGCGGATCACCTCGCGGGGCAACACCAGTTCATGGTCGCGTCGGCAATAGCGTATCTGTTTGCGGTCGATGTAGGCGACGACGACACCGCGCTCGCTGGCGGCTTCATGGGTACCGACGGCTCGGAACATATCAGCCCCTTTCGATTGTTGGCACCTTGAGGATGATGGGCAGTCGCCGGCGTCGGCACATCTCCCCAGGGGCGGCGCCCCGGTATTACGTCCGAGTTGCCGCTTCTGAGCCTGTCTGGCGCGCATTGGCAGGGTAAGGCACCGCCACCATCTCGGTATGATGGTAACGCGCGCGCGCATCTGGCCGGGCAATCCCCACCCCCTGGGTGCCACCTGGGACGGCTTCGGGGTCAATTTCGCCCTGTTCTCCGCCCATGCCGAAAAAGTCGAGTTGTGCCTGTTCGACCCCGCCGGGAATCGTGAGATCGCCCGCATCGTCTTGCCCGAATACACCGATGAGGTCTGGCACGGTTACCTGCCGGACGTCATGCCCGGCCAATTGTACGGCTATCGCGTGTCCGGCCCCTATGATCCCAAACGCGGCCACCGCTTCAACCATCATAAGTTGTTGCTCGACCCCTATGCCAAGAGCATCGTTGGCAGGGTGCACTGGACCGACGCGCACTTCGCCTATCGCATCGGCAGCGCCCGCGAGGATTTCTCCTTCGATCGACGCGACAATGCTCGGGCTATGCCGAAAAGCCAGGTGGTCGACACCGCCTACACCTGGGGGGACGAACGGCGGCCCAAGGTGCCGTGGAACCGCTCGATTCTTTATGAATGCCACGTTCGCGGCCTGACCCGCCAGCATCCGGACGTCCCCGAGGTGGCGCGCGGGACCTTTTCGGGGTTGGCGCGGCCGGAGGTGGTCGAGCACTTGCAGGCGCTTGGCGTCACCGCCGTCGAACTGCTGCCGATCCACGCCTATGTCGATGACCGGCACCTGGTGGCGAAAGGCTTGCGCAATTATTGGGGCTACAACACCATCGGCTTCTTCGCCTTGCATCCGGCGTACCTGGCCACCGGCCGCATCAGCGAATTCAAGGTCATGGTCAACCGCCTCCACGACGTCGGCATCGAGGTGATGCTGGACGTCGTCTACAACCACACCGCCGAGGGCAATCATCTCGGCCCGACGCTGTCCTTCCGCGGCATCGACAATGTCAGCTACTACAAGCTGGTCCCCGACGACCCGCGCTATTACTGGGATTCGACCGGCTGCGGCAACACCCTCGACGTCAGCCATCCCCGCGTGCTGGAGCTGGTGCTCGATTCGCTGCGCTATTGGGTGACCGAGATGCATGTCGACGGCTTTCGTTTCGACCTGACCTCGTCACTGGCCCGCGAGGGCTTCGCCTATGACCCCGGCGCCGCCTTTTTCGACGCCATCCGCCAGGACCCGGTGCTGTCTTCGGTCAAGCTGATCGCCGAACCGTGGGACCTCGGTTGGGGCGGCTATCAGGTGGGCGGCTATCCGCCGGGCTGGTCGGAATGGAACGGCAAATACCGCGACACGGTGCGGCGCTTCTGGAAGGGCGATGCCGGCCAGGTGCCGCAACTGGCGTCGCGGATGACCGGCTCAGCCGACCTGTTCAATCACCGCGGCCGCCGGCCGTGGGCCAGCGTCAATTTCATCACCGCCCACGACGGGTTCACCTTGGCCGACCTGGTCAGCTACAACGCGAAACACAACGAGGCCAACCTGGAGAACAACCAGGACGGCATCAATGAGAACGATAGCTGGAATTGCGGCGCCGAGGGCCCGACGGACGATCCGGCCATCCTGGCGCTGAGGGCGCGGCAGAAACGCAACATGCTGGCGACGCTGCTGCTCAGCCAGGGGGTGCCGATGCTGCTGGCCGGGGACGAGATCGGCAACAGCCAGGGCGGCAACAACAACGGCTACTGCCAGGACGGCGAGATCAGCTGGATCGACTGGCGCGAGAGCGACGAGGATCTGCTGCGCTTCGTGCAACGCGTCGCCCGTCTACGCCATCAGCACCCGGCCTTTCACCGCTCACGTTTTTTCCGCGGCCGCGGCGCCGGCCACCCCGACGTCATCTGGCTGGTGCCCGATGGCCGCGAGAAGACCGACGACGACTGGCAGTTCCCCGAGGCGCGGACCCTTGGTATGCTCTTGACCGGCGATCCCGGCGACAATTACTTCACCACCAGCGGCGGCCTCGCCGAGCCGGATCGCGCATTCCTGCTGCTGCTCAACGCGCACCATGAGCCGGTGCCCTTTGCCCTGCCGCCGGCAAGCGACGGTTGGGAAATCTTGATCGACACCGCCGCCGAGCATGACGCCGCCGGCACGATCCTGCCGGCGGGGGATCGATATCCGCTGCAGGAGCGCTCGTTGGCGCTGCTCGGCTGCCGAGGCCAGCTCCAGCCCACATGACCCCATCGTCGGCATCACCATTCTCATCCAGAGGGCACCTCGTCCGCGTGGATGCGGCGGTGGCGAAATCGCTGTATAGCGGCGTCGCCAATCCCGGGTATCGGCCAGGCTTCGTTGGGGCCATCATCTTGGCTATCATAGCGTCGTCACTTTCGGCGGAAGACATCAAGGCACCATGAGCGAAATCGAACAATGGATCCGCGACCGCGGCATCACCGAAGTGGAATGCGTGGTGCCCGACGTCTCCGGCATCGCCCGCGGGAAGATTCTGCCGGCGCAGCGCTTCATCTCCAGCTTTCAAGGCGACGGCCTGCGGTTGCCCGAGAGCATCTTCGTGCAGACGGTCACCGGCGAATACCCCGAGGAAGACGTCACCTCCGAGGCCAACGGCGACATCTATCTGCGCCCCGACGCCGCCACCATGCGCCTGGTCCCCTGGTATGACGAGCCCACCGCCCAGGTGATCGCCGACTGCGCCTATGCCGACGGCCGCCCGGTGGAAATCTCGCCGCGCCACGTATTGCGTCGGGTGCTGGCGCTGTACCGCGCCCAGGGCTGGGAGCCGGTGGTGGCGCCAGAGCTGGAATTCTATCTGGTCAAGGTGTCCACCGACCCCGACAACCCGCTGCAGCC
Source organism: Rhodospirillaceae bacterium (assembly GCA_036675815.1). Taxonomy (GTDB): domain Bacteria; phylum Pseudomonadota; class Alphaproteobacteria; order Rhodospirillales; family Magnetospirillaceae; genus JAKFEE01. The sequence continues at coordinate 79,538 of JAKFEE010000055.1, read as the reverse complement.
GCCGGCCGGCCGCTCGGGCCGCCCCGAGATCGGCCGCCAGTCCTACGGCATCGACGCGGTCAACGAGTTCGACCCGCTGTTCGAGGACGTCTACGACTACTGCGAGGTCATGGGCATCGACCTCGACACGCTGTCGCACGAAGCCGGCGCCGCCCAGATGGAGATCAATTTCAACCACGGCGAGGCGCTGAACCTGGCGGACCAGGTGTTCGTGTTCAAGCGCACGGTGCGTCAGGCGGCGTTGCGCCACAACGTCTACGCCACTTTCATGGCCAAGCCGATGGAGAACGAGCCCGGCAGCGCCATGCACATCCACCAGAACATCCTCGATGCCGAGACCGGCCGCAACCTGTTCGCCGACGAGGAAGGTAAGGATACCGAGTTCTTCCGCTCCTACATCGGCGGCCTGCGCAAGTATTTGCCGTCGGCGATGCTGTTGTTCGCGCCCAACGTCAACAGCTATCGCCGGCTGGTGCCCGACTACGATGCGCCGATCAACATGCACTGGGGACGCGACAACCGCACTGTCGGCCTGCGTGTGCCGGTGTCGCAGTCGAAGGCGCGCCGGGTCGAGAACCGCTTGGCCGGGGCCGACGCCAATCCGTACTTGGCCCTCGCCGGCTCGCTCGCCTGCGGCTATCTCGGCATCATGGAGAAGCTGGACCCGGGCAAGCCCATCGACGGCTCGGGCTATACGCGCGCCCACTCGTTGCCGCGCCATCTGCCCGACGCGCTGGCCAAATTCTCGGCGGCGCGGCCGCTGCGCGAACTGCTCGGCGAGGATTTCGTCGAGGCCATGACCGCCGTGAAGGAAGCCGAGTGGGACGCCTACCAGCGCGTCGTCTCGAGCTGGGAGCGCGAATATCTGCTGCTGAACGTGTGATGGCGTGAGCCGGAGCGCGGACCTCCAGGTCCGCACACACGTTGCGGAGCTGGAGCTCCGCGCTCCGGTCACTCCGTCTAACGCGACTTCTTGTCGGCCTCGGCCTTCTGTTCGTCGCCCTTGACCACGTCGCCGGCGGCCGACATCACGTACCATTCGCCGCCGAATCCATGCTTGTCCTGGCCCGTGACTTCGCCGGCGGCCGTGTCGCGGGCAAAATAGTAAAGCGGCCAGCCATTGTAGGTGACCTGCTTGGTCCCATCCTTGCGCGTGATGGAGCCCACCAGGTCGGATTTGACCTCTTCGCCCAGCTTGGGCTCGCCCCGGGTGAGCAGCGGCGGCCACGCCTGGGCACAGGCGCCGTCGCAGGCGCTCGACTCGCCCTTCTTGTCGGCAGTGAACATGTACAGCGCCCGCCCCTCGTCGTCGGTGACGATCTTGCCGAAGGATTGGGTTTCGGTCGCCGCCAGTTGGGCCGGGCCGGCGCCTTGCGCCCAGGCGGTGCCGATGGCGAGCGCGGTCAACGCCGCGGTGGTAACGAAAAGCTTCACGATGCCCTCCCTGGCTGCTGAGATCAGTGGCACAACATCCGGGGACGGCGTCGCGTTCACCGTGCTGACGGGTTAACGCGCCATTGCTGAACGGTGGGTGAACGCGCCGTTCAGCGCGGCGTCATTGGCTCGCTCGCATAGTGGGGCCGGTTCAAAAAGGGAGGCCTCCATGAAGACCACCATCATCATTTCCGCCGCAGCGTTGGGCCTGGGCACCGCGCTTGCCGTGCACGCGGCCGAGACCCCCAGCGCCGACGTGTTGCCGCCCACCTACATCGTCCATCAACTCGTCGGCCTCGGCTATGACGTGCGCGAGGTAGAGTTCGAGGACGGTGTTTACGAAGCGGAAGTGCGCAATGCCGAGGGCAAGATCGTCGACGTCGAGATCGACCCGATCAGCGGCGCGCTTCTGTCGGCGGCCCCCGCCCCTGCGCCCCAGCCCGACCCGTCGGTGGCCGTGAATGCCGCTGCCGCCATCGAGACGGTCGCCCTGGCAGGGTATTGGGACATCACCGAACTCGATTGGAAGAATGGCGCATACCGCATCCGTGCCCGCGACGATGCCGGCTCCAGCGCCCGGTTCACCGTCGATGGCCGGTCCGGGCAAATCCTAGAGTCGAAGGCTCGCATCAATCGCTGACCTATGGCGCGATTACGGCGGGCGGCGCCTGGCAGCCCCCGCCGCGATCGCGCACTTGCTGGCGCCCCTCACGCGGAGCGCATTGACTCCGCCCCGGCCCCACCAGAATATCCTCCCGCTCATGCTCGCCCCGGGGGGATATCAGTGCGCGCCCATCTGCTCGTTGCCGCCTTCGCCGCTCTCGCCGTCGCCTTGCCGGCGCGAGCCGAAGAAGAGAAGGTGCTGAACGTCTACAATTGGTCGGACTATCTGGCGCCGGACACGCTGGAGAAATTCACCGCCGAGACCGGAATCAAGGTCAACTACGACGTCTATGACGACAACACGGTGCTCGAAGCCAAGCTGATGACCGGCCGCTCGGGCTACGACGTCGTCTTTCCCTCGGCGTCGCCCTATTTCGCCAACCAGATCGAGGCCGGCGTGTACCTGCCGCTCGATCGTGCCAAGATCCCCAATGCCGCCTCGCTGTCACCGACGACGTTGAAGACGCTGGAACAGGCGGACCCGGGCAACCGCTACGGCGTGCCTTACATGATCGCTGCGACCGGATTCGGCTTCAATCAGGCTAAGATCAGGGAACTGGCGCCGGGCGCGCCGACCGATTCGTGGGCGCTGCTGTTCGATCCCCAGTGGAGCGGCAAGCTTCGCGCTTGTGGCGTCACCCTGCTCGATACGGCCACCGAGGTATTCCCGGCTGCGCTCCTGTACTTGGGCAAGGACCCGCTCAGCCAATCCCAGGACGACCTGAAGGCCGCCGCCGCCGCGGTGGAAAAGATTCGGCCGACGCTGCGCTACATCCACTCGTCGAGCTACATCAACGATCTCGCCAATGGCGATGTCTGCCTGTCGCACGGCTATGTCGGCGACCTCGTCCAGGCCCGCGCCCGCGCCCGCGACGCCAAGGCGGGCACCGACATCGCCATCGTCATTCCCAAGGAAGGTGCGCTGGTCAATATCGACGTCATGGCCATCCCCAAGGATGCGCCGCACCCCGACAATGCCCACAAGTTTATCAACTTCCTGCTGCAGCCGGAAATCATCGCCGCCATCACCAACGCCACCGGCTATGCCAATGCCGTCCCGGCCGCCGATGCGCTCGTCGATCCCGCGCTCAAGAGTGATCCGGTCATCTACCCGGCCGCCGACGTTCAGGCCAAGCTGGTCATGGTGCCGCCGGCGCCGCCGGCCTTCGAGCGGGCGCGCACGCGTGCCTGGACCCGGGTCAAGACGACGTACTAGCCGCCAGATGCCCACCACCGACGCGATCATCCGCATCCAAGGCGTGTCCAAGGCCTTTGGCGGCGTCGCCGCCGTCAACGCCGTCGATCTCGAAATTCGGCGCGGCGAGCTGTTCTCGCTGCTCGGCGCCTCGGGCTCGGGCAAGACCACGCTGCTGCGCATGCTGGCCGGGCTGGAGATGCCGAGCAGCGGCCGCATCATCATCGACGGCGTCGACATGGCCGGTGTACCGCCCTATGCACGGCCGGTGAACACGGTGTTCCAGTCCTATGCCCTGTTCCCGCACATGACCGTGGCGCAGAACATCGCCTTCGGCCTGGAACAGGAGCGGCTGCCGCGCGCCGTCATCGCCGAGCGGGTGCAGGCGATGCTGGAATTGATCAAGCTGCCCCACCTGGCGAAGCGCAAGCCGCACCAGATGTCCGGCGGCCAGCGCCAGCGCGTCGCCCTGGCCCGCGCCTTGGCCAAGCAGCCGAAGGTGCTGCTGCTCGACGAGCCGCTGAGCGCCCTCGACCGCAAGCTGCGCGAAGAGACCCAGTTCGAGCTGGTCAACCTGCAGGAGCGGCTGGGCATCACCTTCGTCATGGTCACCCATGACCAGGAAGAAGCCATGACCATGTCGGGCCGAATCGCCGTCATGCACGAGGGCCGGCTCGAGCAGGTCGGCGCCCCGGCCGAGATCTACGAGTATCCCACAACCCGTTACGTCGCCGACTTCATCGGCACCGCCAACATGTTCGACGGCGTGGTGGTCGAGAACGAACCGCACGAGGTGGCGGTGCGCACCGAGGAGGCCGGCGTACTGCGCATCTTTCATGCCGCCAGCGTCGCCCCCGGCACCCCGGTGACGGTGATGGTGCGCCCGGAAAAGATGAAAGCCTCGCGCCTGCGCCCGGAGGAGGACTTCAACATCTCCGAAGGCGTGGTGCGCGACATCGCCTATCTCGGCGGCAGCTCGATCTACCGGGTGGCGTTGCCATGCGGCAAGACGGTGCAGGTCGCCCAGGCGAATCTGCGCCACACCGCCGAACAGCGCCTGACCTGGGAGGATCGCGTGTTCCTGTCATGGCACCCGGCGAACGGGCTGGTGCTGAGGCGATGAGGGGTGGCCGCACTCTGGTCGGCTTGGCCCCCTACGCCTGGCTGGTGGCGTTCTTCCTGGTGCCGTTCCTGATCGTCGTCAAGATCAGCCTGTCCGAGGCACAGAACGCCATTCCGCCCTACCTGCCGGTGCTGAGCTGGGACGGATGGTGGCCGCAGTTGCAACTCAACTGGGCGAATTACACGCTGATCATCGAGGACGAGCTCTATCTCGCCGCGTTCCTCAACTCGGTCAAGGTCGCCGGCCTGTCGACGCTGCTGTGCCTGCTGATCGGCTACCCCATGGCCTACGCCATCGCACGGGTGCGGCCAAACCTGCGCACGCCGCTCTTGATGCTGATCGTGTTGCCGTTCTGGACGTCGTTCCTGCTGCGCGTCTATGCCTGGATCGGCATCCTGAAGAACGAAGGCCTGCTCAACAACCTGCTGATCTGGCTGGGGGCGACCAGCGAGCCCCTGCCCCTGCTGCACAGCAGCTTCGCCATCCACGTCGGCATCGTTTACTCATACCTGCCGTTCATGGTGCTGCCGCTCTACGCCACCTTGGAAAAGATGGACCTGTCGCTGCTGGAGGCGGCCGCCGATCTCGGCTGCCGGCCGCTGCGCGCATTTCTGCGCATCACCCTGCCGCTGTCATGGCCGGGCATCCTGGCCGGATCGCTGGTGGTGTTCATCCCGGCGGTCGGCGAGTTCGTCATCCCCGACCTCTTGGGCGGCCCCGACAACCTGATGATCGGCAAGGTGCTGTGGACCGACTTCTTCAACAACCGCGACTGGCCGGTGGCCTCGGCGGTGGCGGTGGCGCTGCTGCTGTTGCTGGCCCTGCCCCTGGCGCTGCTGCAGCGCACCCGCCGCGAGGAATTGGGAGAGCAGTCATGAACGGCCGCGCCACGGTCTTGTTTGGCGCACTGGTGCTCGGCTATGCCTTCCTCTACGCGCCGATCCTGTCGCTGGTGGTCTATTCGTTCAACGAGTCGCGCCTGGTCACGGTGTGGACCGGGTTTTCGACCAAATGGTACGGCGAGTTGCTGCGCAACGACCAATTGCTGTCCTCGGCCTGGCTGTCGCTGCGCATAGCGGTGGTCAACGCCACCATCGCGCTGGTGCTCGGCACCCTGGCGGCGGTGGTCCTGGTGCGCTTCCGCCGTTTCTTCGGCCGCACCCTGTTCACCGGAATGGTCACCGCGCCCATGGTGATGCCCGAGGTGATCACCGGGCTGGCGCTGCTGCTGTTGTTCGTCACCCTCGAGCAGGTGGTCGGCTGGCCCGCCGGCCGCGGCGCCACCACCATCGCCATCGCCCACATCACCTTCAGCATGGCCTACGTCACCGTGGTCGTGCAGTCACGGCTGCAGCAGCTCGATCCGGCGCTGGAAGAAGCCGCCGTCGATCTGGGCGCCCGGCCGCTCACCGTGTTCCGCCGGGTCATCCTGCCCATCATCGCCCCGGCGCTGGCCGCGGGCTGGCTGCTCGCCTTCACCCTGAGCATCGACGATCTGGTCGTCGCCAGCTTCGTCTCCGGCCCCGGCGCCACCACCCTGCCGATGGCGATCTATTCCAGCGTCCGGCTGGGTGTGTCGCCGCAGATCAACGCGCTGGCCACCATCGTCGTCGCCATCGTCAGCGTCGGCGTCCTGATCGCCGGCGTGATCCTGCACCGACGAGAGGCGCGCCGAGTCCGGGGCTGAGGCAACGGCCAAGTATCGGCGGACCTCATTAACACGAACGGATAGTACGAGGGCGTCCAGCCGCCTGTGGATAAGTCTGTCGAAAACTTGTTGGTTTTTCCTCGTTTCGCAGTGCCGCCGTCGGATCGCACGGGCCACCAGCCGTGCTGCATCGCCGCCGCATCTCTCGCACTCTGCTGGGCCGCGCATGAATAGACCGCGGCGATGACTTGCGGCGACCGGCGAATTCGCGGCTGTGCACAAGTAGCGGCGGCCAATGGCGGCTCCTATATCATTCGGATGCGTTTCCTCTGCGATGAAATGGTGGTGGGCCTGGGGCGCTGGCTGCGCGCCGCCGGCTACGACACCTCGCAGCCCGAGCGCGGGGCCAGCGACCGCCTGGTGGTCGAACAGGCCATTGCCGAAGACCGCAAGATCCTTACCCGCGACGGCGCCATCGGCGCGCGACGGCTGGCGGCCGGCCGGGTGTTTGCCTTGCGTGGGGACCGCCTCGAAGAGTGGGCGGCTCAGCTGACGCCGGCGCTGGGCGTCGACTGGTTGCGGCGGCCGTTCTCGCGATGCCTGTCCTGCAACACCGAACTGCTTCCGCACCCGCACGAGCCGCCGCGACTGCTTGGCCTCGGCGTCGACGGCGCCCTCATGCATTGTCCGTCCTGCGACAAGATCTATTGGCGTGGCGGTCATACGCGACGCATGCATGAACGCCTGAGCCGATGGCGTGCCGGCCGCTTCATCTGACGGAACGAAACTCCCTTCTTCGCTGTTCTATGCACGGTGCTGCTGCGAAAGGAGAGTGTGATGCGCCGGAGCAACTCGATGGCGACGCTGTTGCTGGCAGTGGGTGCGGGCTGGCTGGCGGCGCAAATGTGGAACAAGAACGCCTATGGCATGCGAGATCGTGTCCGCGAGGGTTCGGAGCGTATCCGCAGCGGCGCCGAGCCACTGATGTCGCGCGGCCGCAGCATGATGGGCGATGCGTGGGAGCGGGGGCGCGAAATGGCCGACGAGGCGTGGGAGCGCGGGCGATCCATGGTCGGCCGCGAGCGCCACCGGCCGAACACCTACGACGAGGACTACAGCCCCCCGGGTTACGACCAAGATTACCCCAGCCGCGGCAGCCGTCGCGACGCCACCGAGTCCACCAGATCGTCGCGCTATTATCGTTGACCTGCAACGGCGTGGGCGGGGCGCGGCCGCGACCGTCTGCGGCACGCGCCCTTCGCCCTCTCGGCTTGTTGCGCAGCGTGGGAGTTTGGCCTATGCGTTGACGGCATGATGCCCGTCATCGCCGCGCTGGTACCCGTTTTCGTGCTGATCCTGCTGGGCTTCACATTGCGGCGCCTGCGGTTTGCCCCGGACGATTTCTGGCCGCCCGCCGAAAAACTCACCTATTACGTCACTTTTCCGGCCCTGCTGTTCGTGAACGTCGCCGAGGCGCGTGGTGAGGGTTTGCCGTGGGCGGCGATGACCGGGTCGGTAGCGGTGGCGACGCTGACCTCGGCGGCCAGCATGATCGCCGGCCGCGGGCTGGTGCCGCAGATGGATGGGCGGTCGTTCAGCTCGATGCTGCAGGGAAGTATCCGGCCCAATACCTATATCGGGCTGGCGGCGGCCGCATCGCTGTGGGGGGCGGAAGGGCTGACCCTGACCGCCATCTGCATCGCCGTGGTCGTGCCGCTGGTCAATTTGCTCAGCGTCGGTGGCATGCTGCATTACGCCGCGGCGCGCCGGCGGGGCGTCATGCACCTGCTGCTGCCGATCGCGACCAACCCGCTGATTCTCGCCTGCATCCTTGGAATTGCCTGGAACGGCAGCGGCCTCGACCTGCCGCCGGGCATCGCCCCCAGCCTGAAGATCCTTGGCAGTGCGGCGCTCCCCATCGGCCTGCTCGCCGTCGGCGCCGGTCTCGATGTGTCGGCCTTGCGCGGCGCCGGGCTGCCGGTGCTGCTGACCAGTTCGTTGAAGCTGGTGCTGCTGCCGAGCATCGTCCTCCTCGGCACGCGCCTGGCCGATCTGCCGCCGTTGGCCTCCGGCACCGCCGTGCTCTACGCTGCCCTGCCATGCTCAGCCTCGGCCTACGTACTGGCGCGGCAGATGAACGGCGATGCGCAACTGATGGCCACCATCATCACCGCCCAGACGCTGCTGGCCATCGTCACGATTCCTCTTGCCGTCACCTTGGCTATAGGATGAGGCCATGACCATGTCGCTCGCCGGGCTGCGCGTCCTCGACCTTTCCCGTGTGCTTGCCGGGCCCACCTGCACCCAGGTTCTCGGCGACCTCGGCGCCGACGTGATCAAGGTCGAGCGCCCCGGCTTCGGCGACGACACGCGCAAATGGGGTCCGCCCTATCTCAAGGATGCGGAGGGCAAGGACACCGGCGAGAGCGCCTATTATCTATCGGCCAATCGCAACAAGCGCTCGGTCGCCGTCGACCTGACCAAGCCCGAGGGCCAAGACCTGATCCGGCAGCTGCTCGCGAGCTGCCACGTGCTGGTCGAGAACTACAAGGTCGGCGATCTCGCCCGCTACGGGCTATCCTATGACCAGCTCAAGGACGAATTCCCCGCCCTGGTCTACTGCTCGATCACCGGCTTCGGCCAGACCGGCCCCTATGCGCCCCGCGCCGGCTACGATTTCCTCGCCCAGGGCATGGGCGGCATGATGAGTCTTACCGGCGAACCCGGCGGCGAACCGGTCAAGGTCGGCATCGGCAATGCCGACCTGCTCACCGGCGCATTTTCCGCCATCGCCATTCTAGCCGCCATCCGCCACGCCGAGCACACCGGCCAGGGCCAGCACATCGACATGGCCCTGCTCGACTGCCAGCTCGCCTGGCTCAGCTACGAGGCCGAGAACTACCTGATCTCGGGCCGGCCGCCGCTGCGGCGCGGCAACGAGCATCCCAACATCGTGCCCTACGGCGTGTTCCCCGCGGCCGACGGCCATCTGATCCTGGCCATCGGCAATGACGGCCAGTTCGCCAAGTTCTGCGCCTTCGCCCGAATGCCGGAATGGGCCGAGGACCCGCGCTTTCGAACCAACTCGGCGCGCGTGGCCAACCGCGATGTGCTGATTCCGATGATGAAGACTCTGACCGCACGGCATCCGCGCCAATACTGGCTGGACGGGCTGGAGCCGATGGGCGTGCCGGCCGGGCCGGTCAACACCCTGCCCGATGCCTTCGCCGACCCGCAGGTGCGCGCCCGGCAGATGACGACGCAGGTGCCGCACCCGCTGGCGCAGCAGCCGGTGTCGCTGGTGTCCAGCCCCATCCGGATGAGCGCGACGCCGCCCAGCTACCGCCAGGCGCCGCCCATGCTCGGCCAGCACACCGAGGCGGTGCTGAAGGAAGTGCTGGGCATGAGCGATGCGGAAGTGGCGGCGCTGCGTACGGGCAAGGTGATCTGAATCAGCGCGTGACGAAACTGGTCAGCAGTTTCGTCACTTCGGCATCCAGCCAGGCCATGTGGCCGAGATGGACGAGATCGAAGGTGTACTCGACGGTCAGGCCGTCGTCGCGTTGATAAGTGGCACTGCAATCGGGCCATGAACCGGCCAGCCGGCACTCGACGTAGCGCCGACGGCCGTTGGCTTCGAAGAAGCCTTCCATCAGCGGCGGCTGGCGGGGATCGGCCATGGCATAGAGCTGCAACCCCTGCCAGCCGCCTTGCGTCACGTCCCGATAGAGGCTGCGCTGCAGCGACAGAGCCAAGGTATGGGCCTGCCGCTCCATCATCCCCGGGGGAATATCGGCGTACAGCCGCAGCGCCAGCAGGCGCGGACGCGCCTCGTCGCCGCCGCCATTCAGGCCGGACAAGGCAAATACGGCGGACACCATCACCACCCGCTCGCCATCGCCGCCGCGTCCCACCTGCACGTCCCTCACCGCCTGTAGCGGCAAGCGAAGAGTGTGGCGGCCCAGGTCGGCCTCCAGTGTGCGCGCCCCCGGCATGCGCCATGCCCGCATCGGCACCGGTGTCAGGTGCGCTGGCTCGGGCTTGGCCCAGCCGGTGCTCACCATTGCTAAGCCCGCGATGCCGACGGCCGCCAGGGCCAGCCAACCTGCGGTTCGCCGCATGCGCAGTCTCCGTGCCGATGAAGCACGGAAATATGGCACCACCCCGGCACAAGCGCTCGTGAGCAGACGGTGGCATTGACGAGCGGGGGCGGTGGGGCTGATCGCCGGTCAAGGGGGCTAGCACGAACGCCCGGGGTAGCGCGGCGGGGCATTGGCCGCCTATGCCGGGAGTCAAAGTGGAGCAGCCGCACGTCTTGCCGGGGGCCACCCGCCGGACGTATAGTCCGCGCCATGATCGACCCCAGCTTCCCGCACCGCCACCTGCTCGGCATCGAAGGGCTGACGCCGCCCGAAATCACCCTTCTGCTCGACCGTTCGGACGGCTATGTCGCGCAGAACCGCGGCGCCGAAAAGAAGCAGGCGGTGTTGCGCGGCCGCACGGTGATCAACCTGTTCTACGAGAATTCCACGCGCACGCGCACCTCGTTCGAGCTGGCGGCCAAGCGCCTGGGCGCCGACGTCATCAACATGCAGGTCGCCACCAGCTCGGTGGCCAAGGGCGAGACCCTGATCGACACGGCGATGACGCTGAACGCCATGCATCCCGACGTCCTCATCGTCCGCCATCCCGATTCGGGCGCGGTGCAGTTGCTGTCGCAGAAGGTCGACTGCGCCGTCATCAACGGCGGTGACGGCAGCCATGAGCACCCGACGCAGGCCCTGCTCGACGCGCTGACCATCCGCCGCCGCAAGGGTGGCCTGTCGGGCCTGCTGGTGGCCATCTGCGGCGACATCCTGCATTCGCGCGTCGCCCGCTCGAACATTCATCTGCTGAACACCATGGGGGCGCGGGTGCGCATCATCGCCCCCAAGACCTTGGTGCCGGCCGAGGCACACCGCCTGGGCGTCGAGGTGTTCCACGACATGCGCGTCGGCCTCAAGGACTGCGACATCATCATGATGCTGCGGCTGCAAAGCGAGCGCATGACCAGCAACTTCATTCCGTCGATCCGCGAGTACTTCCGCTTCTTCGGCCTGGACTATGCCAAGCTGGCGCTGGCCAAGCCCGATGCCCTGATCATGCATCCCGGCCCGATGAACCGCGGCGTCGAGATCGATTCGGAGCTCGCCGACGACTACGAACGCAGCGTCATCCGCGAGCAGGTCGAGATGGGGGTCGCCGTGCGCATGGCCTGCCTGGACGTGCTGGCGCGTAATCTGCGGGGAGACGCCTGATGCCCATCCGCCAGCCGCTGCCCCGTGTCGCCTATGTCAACGCGCGGCTGCTCGATCCGGCCAGCGGCCTCGACGCTGCCGGCGCCCTGCTGATCGACGGCGAGATCATTGCCGATTTCGGCCCCGCCCTGTTTGCCGACGGCGTGCCCGAGGGCATCGAGGTCGTCGACTGCGACGGCCAGTGCCTGGCGCCCGGCCTCGTCGACATGCGGGTGCAACTGCGCGAGCCCGGCGAGGAGCACAAGGAGACGGTGCACAGCGGCGGCGAGGCGGCCGTCGCCGGCGGCGTCACCAGCATGGTGTGCCTGCCCAACACCTCGCCGGTCATCGACGACGTCGCCGCCGTCGAGTTCGTGGCGCGCCGTGCCCGCCAGATCGGCCTGACCAAGGTCTATCCCTATGCCGCCGCCACCAAGGGCTTGGCCGGCAAGGAACTGGCGGAGATGGGGATGCTGGCCGAGGCCGGCGCCCTCGCCTTCACCGACGGCACCAAGGCCATTGCCGCCGCCAGTGTCATGCGCAAGGCGCTGCTGTACGCCGCCACCTTCGATCAGCTGATCATGCAGCACCCCGAGGAGCCGACTCTGGCCGAAGGCGGCCAGATGACCGCGGGCGAAATGGCGACCCGCCTGGGCCTCGCCGGCATGTCGCCGATGGCCGAGGTCATCATTCTGGAGCGCGACATCCGCCTGGTGGAGATCACCGGCGGCCGCTACCACGCCGCCCACGTGTCCACCGCCGAAGGAATCGACGTCATCCGTCGCGCCAAGGCGCGCGGCCTGCCGGTGACCTGCGATACGGCGCCGCCCTATTTCGCCCTGAACGAACTGGCGGTGGCGGAATACCGCACCTTCGCCAAGCTGTCGCCGCCGTTGCGCGTCGAGAGGGACCGCCAGGCGGTGGTGGCCGGTCTCGCCGACGGCACCATCGACGCCATCGCCTCGGACCACGCACCGCAGGACCAGGATTCCAAGCGCCTACCCTTCGCCCAGGCGGCGTTCGGCGGCGTCGGGTTGGAGACCCTGCTGGCGGTGTCGCTCGAGCTCCACCACAACCGCCACCTGTCGCTGATCGAGGTGCTCAGGCGCCTGACCGTCGCCCCGGCCGACCTGCTCGAGTTGGGTGCTGGGCGCTTGGCCAAGGGCGCGCCGGCTGACCTGGTGCTGTTCAATCCGGACCGGGCGTGGAAGGTCGTCGCCGACAATTTCCGGTCGAAGTCGAAGAACTCACCCTTCGACGGGCGGCCCGTGCAGGGTCTGGTGTTGCGCACCGTCATCGACGGCCGCACCGTGTACCGACACGGCTAGGTGGATCTAGGTTGATCCGTATCCAATGGAGCGCGGACCTCCAGGTCCGCACGCGGAATGCGGAGCTGGAGCTCCGCGCTCCGGGCGGCCCGAGAGCCACGCGCCCGAATCGATTCCGCCGGTCTTCATTCCGCTCTGGGGCACGATGAACCTGCTGCTTGTTGCCGCGCTGGGCTATCTGTTCGGCTCGATCCCCTTCGGCTTGGTGCTGACCCGCATGGTCGGCATCGACATCCGCGACGTCGGCTCGGGAAACATCGGCGCCACCAATGTCCTGCGCACCGGCCGCAAGGGCCTGGCGCTGGCGACGCTGCTGCTGGACAGCGGCAAGGGCGCCATCGCCGCCCTGTTGGCGCTATGGCTGGTCGGCCATGATGCCGCCCTCGTCGCCGGCTTCACCGCCGTGCTCGGCCACAACTTCCCCATCTGGCTCGGCTTCAAGGGCGGCAAGGGCGTGGCGACGACCATCGGCGTGCTCATCGCCACCGCCTGGCCGGTCGGCCTCGCCGCCTGCGCGACCTGGCTGATCGTCGCCGCCGCCACCCGCTATTCGTCGCTGTCGGCGCTGGTGGCCCTCGCCGCCGCCCCCGGCTTTTCGTGGTTCCTGGCCGGCCCGGATCATGCCGCCATGGCCGCCGGCCTCGCCCTCCTCGCCTTTCTCCGCCATCAGGACAACATCCGCCGCCTCGCCGCCGGCACGGAGACCCGCATCGGCCAAAAGAAAGGCTGACCTACCGCTTGTTGACGGGCGACGGGGCCTCCAACACAACTGGAGGTCATGACCTCGCAGCAGCGCACCCTCAGCCCGGCCGAAACCATCGACTGGCTGCGCCTCATCCGCAGCGAGAACGTCGGCCCTGTGACGTTTCACCGCCTCGTCGACCGTTACGGCAGTGCCGCGCGGGCCCTGGACGCCCTGCCCGAGCTGGCGCGCCGCGGCGGTCGCACCCGCAGCATCGCCATCCCCTCGCCGGCCGATGCCCGCCATGAGCTGGATGCCGTCCACAAGGCTGGGGCGCGCATTCTCGCCTGCGTCGAGCCCGGCTATCCGCCGGCGCTGCGCGCGGTCGACGCCGCGCCGCCGCTGCTGTACGTGCGCGGCAATCCGCATTTGTTGACACGGCCCGCCGTCGCGCTGGTCGGCGCCCGCAACGCCTCGCTCGGCGGCTGCCGCATCGCCCGCGACATGGCGGCCGAGTTGGGCGCGACAGGCCTGACCGTGGTGTCGGGCATGGCGCGCGGCATCGACACCGCCGCCCATGAGGGGGCGATGGCGGCGGGCACCGTGGCCGTGCTGGCCGGCGGCGTCGACGTCATCTATCCGCCCGAAAACCGGCGCCTCTATGAGTCCATCATCGCCGAGGGCGCGGCGGTGTCGGAAATGCCGCCGGGCGCGGTGCCGCAGGCCAGCCATTTCCCCCGCCGCAACCGCATCATCTCGGGCGTGGCGCTGGCCGTCGTCGTCATCGAGGCGACGCCGCGCTCGGGCTCGCTGATCACGGCCCGGCTGGCGGCGGAACAGGGCCGCGAGGTGCTGGCCGTGCCCGGATCGCCGCTCGACCCGCGCAGCCATGGCCCCAATCGGTTGATCCGAGACGGCGCCGTCCTGGTCGAAGGCGCCGCCGATGTCGTCGAAGCGATCGCCGGACTGATGCATCAGCCGCTGGCCGAGCCCCGCGACGATGGATTCGGCGCTGCGGCAAGGCCCGTTGACGGCGCCGTCGACCTGGCCGACGCACACCAGCTCATCGGCACGGCGCTGGGGCCGACCCCTGTTGTAGTTGACGAAATCGTCCGCCAGTGCCAATTGTCACCCTCCGTGGTGGCCATGGTCCTGTTGGAACTGGATCTGGCAGGACGTCTCGAGCGCCACCCGGGAAACAAGGTGTCGCTGCTGCGGTGATCGGACCCGTGGGAGCACCCGGTGCACGAAGCGGGCCCATGAAAGTCGTCGTCGTCGAGTCCCCGGCGAAAGCCAAGACCATCAACAAGTATCTCGGCAAGGACTTCACCGTCCTGGCCAGCTACGGCCACATCCGCGACCTTCCGGCCAAGGATGGCTCGGTGCGCCCGGAAGACGACTTCTCGATGGATTGGGACACCGACCCCAAGTCGGAGCGCCATATCCGCGAGATCGCCCAGGCGCTGAAGGAAGCCGACGGCCTCTACCTCGCCACCGACCCCGATCGCGAAGGCGAGGCCATCTCCTGGCATGTCCGCCAGGTGCTGGACGCGCGCAAGGCGCTCAAGGGCAAGGACGTCAAGCGCATCGTCTTCAACGAGATCACCAAGACGGCGGTGCTGGACGCGTTGCGCAACCCGCGCGAGCTGCACCAGGATCTCGTCGACGCCTATCTCGCCCGCCGCGCCCTCGACTATCTGGTCGGCTTCACCCTGTCGCCGGTGCTGTGGCGCAAGCTGCCCGGCAGCCGCTCGGCCGGCCGCGTGCAGTCGGTGGCCCTGCGCCTGATCTGTGAGCGCGAATCCGAGATCGAGCTGTTCCGCTCGCGTGAGTACTGGACGGTGGCCGCCGAATTCGAGACCCTGCGCGGCGGCCGCCTCACCGCCGGGCTGACCCATCTCGACGGCAGGAAGCTCGACAAATTCGATCTGTCGGATCAGGCCAAGGCCGAGGCGGCCAAGGCCAAGATCCTGGCCGAACGCTTCGCCGTCGCCGACGTCGAGCGCCGGAAGGCCAAGCGCAACCCGTTCCCGCCCTTCACCACCTCGACCCTGCAGCAGGAAGCGTCGCGCAAGCTGTACCTTTCGGCGGCGCGGACCATGCAGCTGGCGCAGCGGCTGTACGAGGGCATCGACATCGGCGGCGAGACCGTCGGCCTGATCACCTACATGCGAACGGACGGCGTGCAGATGGCGATGGAGGCGGTGGCCGCGTGCCGCGACCTCATCCAGCGCCAGTACGGCCCCGACTATGTGCCGGCCAGCCCGCGCCTCTACAAGACCAAGGCCAAGAATGCCCAGGAGGCGCACGAGGCCATCCGTCCCACCGACCTCAATCGCCGGCCCGAGGACGTCGCCCGCCATCTCGACCGCGACCAGCTGCGCCTGTACGAGCTGATCTGGAAACGCACCGTCGCCAGCCAGATGGAAAGCGCCGAACTCGATCAGGTGGCGGTGGACATCGCCTCGGCCGACAAGCAGATCGTGCTGCGCGCCACCGGCTCGGTGGTCACGTTCCCCGGCTTCCTCAAGCTTTATCAGGAGGACCGCGACGACGCGGCCGAGGCCGAGGGCGAGGAGAAGGAGCGCCTGCTGCCGGACGTCGCCGAAGGTGATGCGCTGGAGCGGGGCGAGGTCTCGGCCGACCAGCACTTCACCCAGCCGCCGCCGCGCTACACCGAGGCCAGCCTGGTCAAGAAGCTGGAGGAACTGGGCATTGGCCGCCCCTCGACCTACGCCTCGATTTTATCGGTTCTGCAGGAGCGCAATTACGTCCGCCTGGACAATCGGCGATTCTTGCCCGAGGACCGCGGCCGCGTGGTCACGGCGTTTCTCGAAAGCTTCTTCCGCCGTTACGTCGAATACAATTTCACCGCCGATCTGGAGAACCAGCTCGACGACGTCTCCGGCGGCCGTATCGACTGGAAGCAGGTGCTGCGCCAGTTCTGGCAGGACTTCTTCACCGCGGTCGAAGGCACCAAGGAGCTGCGGGTATCCGAGGTGCTCGACAAGCTGGACGAGGACCTCGGACCGCATTTCTTCCCCGACGACGGTTCGGGCGATCCGCGCCTGTGCCCCAGCTGCGGCCAGGGGCGCCTGTCGCTGAAGCTCGGCAAGTTCGGCGCCTTCATCGGCTGCTCACGCTATCCCGACTGCCGCTATACCCGGCCGCTGGCGGTGCAAGGCGAGGACGGCCAGGCCGAGGCTGGCGACGGCGGCATCCGCGAACTCGGCACCGACCCCGACACCGGCTTGGCGGTGACGCTGCGCAAGGGTCCGTATGGCCATTACGTCCAGCTCGGCGAGGCCGAGGGCAAGACCAAGCCGAAGCGCGTGTCGCTATACAAGGGGCTCGACCCCGCCAGCCTGGACCTCGACACGGCGCTACGGCTGCTGGCACTGCCGCGCCCGGTCGGCGAGCACCCCGAGACGCACAAGCCGATCGTTGCCGGCATCGGCCGCTTCGGCCCCTATATCAAGCACGAGACCACCTTCAAATCGCTGCCGCCCGGTGACGACGTGCTGGCCATCGGCCTCAACCGCGCCGTCGACCTGCTGGCGCAGGCGCCGCGCAAGGCGGCGGGCGGGCCGGCAAAGGTCCTCGGCGAGCACCCCGCCGACGCCAAGCCGATCACCGTGCAAAGCGGGCGCTATGGCCCCTATGTCTCGCATGGCAAGCTGCATGCGACATTGCCCAAGACCATGGACATGGAGGCGGTGACCCTCGACGAGGCGCTGGCGCTGCTGCGCGCCAAAGCCGAAAAGAACGGCGTCAAGCCAGCGCGCACGGCGGCCAAGAAGGCCAAGCCGGCTACGGCCAAGGCCGAAGCGAAGCCGAAGGCCGCCGCCAAGCCGAAGGCTGCCGCCAAAAAGGCGCCGGCGAAAAAGAAGGTGGCGAGCAAGGGCTGACCCGCCTCCCCTCGCCCGCAAGCGAGGGTGCCTCAGTTCTCGCCGTCATTCCCGCGAAAGCGGGAATCCATCGCAACGACGCACAGGGCCTCGTGAGTGGGCCTGGCGATTGCCCCGGCATGGACCCCCGCTTTCGCGGGGGTGACGAGCCAGCGAGGGGAAACGAGGACGACCATGACCAAGAGCGCCCCCAAGCACGTTCCCCTGCCGTCGAAGCAGCAGTTGCTCGATTTCATCCGCGAATCGCCGGGCCAGGTCGGCAAGCGCGAGCTGGCGCGCGCCTTCAACCTCACCGGCGCCAACCGCACGGTGCTGCGCCAGTTGCTCAAGGAGCTCGAGGTGGAGGGCGCCATCGAACGCGGGCGGCGCAGGAGCTTCGGCCGGCCCGGCAGCCTGCCCGAGGTCATGGTGGTCGAAATCACCGGCACCGACAGCGACGGCGAGCTGATGGCCAAGCCCCTGGTGTGGCGCGAGGCCGAGCGGCCGCCGCGCATCTATATGGCGCCCGAGCGTCGCGGCCAGGCGCCGCTGGGCATCGGCGATCGCGTGCAGGCGCGCATGCGCCGGCTGCGCGGCGACATCTACGAAGCCCGGCCGATCCGGCGCATCACCGCCGAACCGGCGACCGTGCTCGGCATCTACCGCCAAGGCCCCGCGGGCGGCCGGCTGGCGCCCACCGACCGGCGCGAGAAGAGCGAGTACATCATCCCGCGTGGCGAGCACGGCGGCGCTGAACCGGGCGAACTGGTGCTGTGCGAGGTCCTGCCCGGGCGGCCGTTGGGGTTGCGCTCGGCCAAGGTTGTCGAACGGCTGGGCAGCATGGACCAGCCGAAGGCGATCAGCCTGATCGCCATCCATGCCGCCGGCATCCCCACCGAGTTCTCGGAAGCGGCGCTGGAACAGGCGAAATTGGCGGCGGCGACGCCGATCGGCGAGCGCACCGACCTACGCCGCATCCCGCTGGTGACCATCGACGGCGAAGATGCGCGCGATTTCGACGACGCGGTGTTCGCCGAGCCCGACCCCGAGCATGAGGGCGGCTGGCACGTCATCGTCGCCATCGCCGACGTCGCCTGGTACGTGCGCCCGTTCGACGCGCTCGACCGCAACGCCTTCGAGCGCGGCAATTCGGTGTATTTCCCCGATCGGGTGGTGCCGATGCTGCCGTTCGAGCTGTCGAACGGCTGGTGCTCGCTGAAGCCGCGGGAAGACCGCGGCTGCATGGCGGTGCACATGTGGTTCGACGCCAAAGGCAACAAGCGCCGCCACCGTTTCGTGCGCGGCATGATGCGCTCGGCGGCGCGCCTCACCTACACCCAGGTGCAGAAGGCCATCGACGGCGATGCCGACGAGTTGACCGCCCCCCTCCTCGATCCGGTGCTGAAGCCGCTGTACGGCGCGTGGCAGGCGCTGTTTGAGGCGCGTCAGGCCCGCGGCGTCCTGGAGCTTGACCTTCCCGAGCGCAAGGTCGTGCTCGACGATACGGGGCGCGTCCTGCAGGTTCGGCCGCAGCCGCGCTACGATAGCCATCGCCTGATCGAGGACTTCATGATCGCCGCCAACGTCGCCGCGGCCGAGGAACTCGAGCGCCTGCGCCAGCCCTGCATGTATCGCATCCACGACGAACCGGCGCACGAGCGCCTCGACGCTTTGCGTGATTTCCTCTCGACCATCGACCTGTCGCTGGCCAAGGGCCAGGTGCTGCGGCCGCAGCATTTCAACCAAATCCTGGAGAAGGCCAAGGACACGCCGCAGGCGCACCTGGTCAACGAGGTCGTGCTGCGCAGCCAGGCGCAGGCGCAGTACAACCCGGAGAACATCGGCCATTTCGGGCTGGGCCTCGCCCGCTACGCCCACTTCACCTCGCCGATCCGCCGCTATGCCGACCTGTTGGTGCACCGCGCCCTGATCCGTGGCCTCGGCCTCGGCCACGGCAAGCTGTCGGAGGAGGAAGTCGGTCGGTTCGATGAGATCGGCGAGCACATTTCCATCACCGAGCGCCGCGCCGCCGGGGCCGAACGCGACGCCGTCAATCGCTATACCGCCGCCTTCCTGGCCGAGAAGGTCGGTGCCAGCTTCACCGGGCGCATCACCGGGGTGACGCGCTTCGGCCTGTTCGTCGGCCTCGATGAGACCGGTGCCGACGGCATCGTGCCGGTCTCCACGTTGGGCGAGGACTACTACGTCCACGACGAAACGCGCCACGCGCTGATCGGCCGCCGCAGCGGCCAGGTCCATCAGCTCGGCGACACGGTCGAGGTGCTGCTCGCCGAGGCCAACCCCCTCACCGGCAGCCTGGTCTTTCAGTTGCTGCAGGCCAGTACAGCAAAACGGCAGGCCCCGGCCGGCCGCGGCAAGATGGCCAAGAACAGCCATCGCTCGCGCGGCAGGCGCTGACTCCCGCCTCCCTCTCTACTCTTCTGTTCTGCTACCTAAGAGGTAAGCAAAAATACTGTACCTGTGGGCGCCGGCTTGTTCATACTCTGGGGGCTATTGCTTTGGACATACCCCTAGGTGACATCAGTGGCGCTTTCTGCTCTAACACGATGGATCATTGCGGGAACGGTGGTTGCCACCGGTGCCTGCACCCCCGTCGGCGGGTCCAGCATCGGCGAGTCCCTGACCTTCATACCCACGGCCTTCGCTACCCCGCCCGAGGCGGAACGCACGCTGACCTTTGGGTATAGTGCGATCAATGAGCGCTATCTCGACCGGGTGCCCATCGCCGAAGCGGCTTTGGAAGGCATCCGCGGCTTTTCCCGTATCGACGACACGCTGGCGGCGGATCGCCAGGGCGACAAAGTGGTTCTGACCGCCGGTCGCCAAGCCGTCGCCCGCTATGCCGCCGCCGCCGACAACGACGCCGCGGGCTGGGCGCGACTGACCCTGGCCGCCATCACCGACGCTCGCCGCACCTCCGACAAGATGCACCAGGCCAGCGAAGATGAGGTGCTGGAAGCGGTGTTCGACGCCACACTGGCGCACCTCGACCCGTTTTCACGCTATGCCGCGCCGAGCGAGGCCCGCAACAACCGCGCCAACCGCAATGGCTTCGCCGGCATCGGCGTGCGCTATGACAAGATCGGCCCGCAGGGCGTGGAGATCACCGAGGTGATTTCCGAAAGCCCGGCCAGCGAAGCCGGCCTGCACGACGGCGATATTCTCACCCAGATCGACGGCGCCGCCGTCACCCGGATGGAAATCGAAAGGGTTTCCGAGATGCTGCGCGGCGACATCGGCAGCCGGGTGACGCTGACCGTGGTGCGCAAGGACAGCCGGCGCAGTGAGACGGTGGCGGTGCGCCGCGACCTCGTCATTCCGCCGACGGTGGCGATGACCCTCGACGATGGCATCGCCAACATCAAGATCAGCGGCTTCAATCAGAAGACCGCCTCCAGCCTGAAACAGGCGGTGCGCGAGGCGCGCGCCGCACTGGGCGGCCGGCTGAACGGGGTTCTGCTCGACCTGCGCGGCAATCCCGGTGGCCTGCTCGATCAGGCGGTGGCCATGGCCGATCTGTTCATGGCGCACGGCCGCATCGTCTCGACCGCGGGCCGCCACCGCCATGCCAGCCAGAGCTATGATGCCAGCCCCGGCGATTTGGCCGAAGACCTGCCGCTGGTGCTGCTGGTCGACGGCCGCTCGGCCTCGGCCAGCGAGATCCTGGCGGCGGCGCTGCAGGATTCGGGGCGCGCCGTGGTCATCGGCACCAACAGCTACGGCAAGGGCACCGTGCAGACGGTGATCCGCATGCCCAACGACGGCGAGATGACGCTGACCTGGTCGCGCTTCCACAGCCCCACCGGCTATGCCCTGCATGGGCTGGGGGTGCTGCCGACCATCTGCACCAGCGACGGGACGGCCAAGGTCGACGGCATGATCACCGCGATCAGCGCTGGCGGCTCGCCGGTGGCCGCCAATCTGGCCCTGTGGCGAGCCTCGGCCATCGAGCAGAAGGACCTGCGCAAGCAGCTGCGCGCCACCTGCCCGTCCGAGCGGCACGGCTATGACCCCGAGGAGAGCGAATTGGCCGAGAACCTGCTGCGCGACCGGCAGCTCTACGCCCGCGTCCTGGCGGTTTCGCTGCCCAGCGGCGGCGACACCACCACCGGCGCCGGCCGCGCCGGCCACGCCTCCACCACCGAGGCCGCCATCCAGGCGCACTAGGTCTAATCTCTCTTGACACCGGCGGCGCGCCCCGTATCCTGCGCCGCCTGAACTTCTTTCACCAAGCGACCCGGGATCTCTCCGCCATGGCCAAGCCGACCACGACCCTCATCAAGCTGCTCAGCACCGCGGGCACCGGCTATTTCTACACCACCAAGAAGAATCCGCGGAAGACCACCGAGAAGCTCGAGTTCCGCAAGTACGACCCGGTGGTGCGCAAGCACGTGGCCTTCAAGGAAGCCAAGATCAAATAGCGCCGCCACACCGGATCTGTTGCTGCAGCGCCCGCCCCGACCGGCGGGCGTTGTTTTTTCGGGAGCTCCGGCTCCCGCTTGGAGCGCGGAGCTCCAGCTCCGCAACCAAGGGCGGACCTGGAGGTCCGCGCTTCTCTTCTAGTTTAGGAACTTGGCTATGGTCTGCAGGAAGCTGGCCACCGAGATCGGCTTGGCGATGTAGCCCTCGCAACCGCCCTCGCGGATCTTCTCCTCGTCGCCCTTCATGGCGAAGGCGGTGACGGCGATCACCGGGATCGATCGCAGCTCATCGTCCTCCTTGAGCATCCTGGTGACCTCCAGCCCCGATATCTCGGGCAGCTGGATGTCCATCAAGATCAGATCGGGCCGATGCTCGCGGGCCAGCCCGATCGCCGCGCGGCCGTCCTTGGTCTGCACGGTGTGGTAGCCGTGCGCCTGCAGAAGATCGTTGAACAATTTCATGTTTAGATCGTTGTCTTCAACGATCAAGATGGTCTTCGGCATCCGAATATCCGAGGTTAAACTTCCTCCGGCGCAATGCATCTGCGCCGCACTCCTCTACAGGTGGCGCGATCATCCTCAAATTCCGGCGGTGTGTCAAATCACCGTAATATTTCAGCAATCTTGCCGCCGGCCGGCCAGCCCCGCCAACCCCAGCAGCAGCCATCCCAGCATCAGCAGGCCGCCGCCCGCCGGTGTCACCACGGTTGCCGGCGCCCCGCCGAAGGCCATGAGATAGAGGCTGCCGCAGAACAGCACGATGCCGCCGGCAAAGGCGGCGCCGGCGGCATGGACCAGCCACCCGGCGCGGCGCTCGGCGAGGAGCGCCACCCCCAGCAGCGCCAACGCGTGATACATCTGGTATTCGGCGGCCTTGCCGGCCAGCAGCGCCGCCGCGGTGGCGGCGCCCAGCGCGTGCTGCGCCGCCGCGGCCAGGGCCACGGCCAGCAGGCCGTTGACCCCGGCGGCACACAGCCATGCCCGCATCCCTGCCTCCGTCGTTCGCCTCACGAAAAGAAATGGCCGGGCAAGCCCGGCCATAGGTTTGGGAGATTAGGCGAATGCCGCGGGAAATGCGCCGGCACCATCGCCCATCCTGGCTGAAGGACGGCGTCGGTGACTGTGACGGCCGTCACCATCAGTTCGATCCCCGCACGTCCTGCACCAGGCCCTCGACCTCACGCAGGTCATGGATGACCAGCGCCTCCTTCTCGCGCGTCACCACGCCGGCACGCGCCAGGTCGTTGAGGACGCGCGCCACCGTCTCGCGCGTCGTGCTGACGCGGCTGGCGATGTCGGCATGGGGCGGAATGGGCTTGATGATCGCGGTGGTCCCGTCCGTCGTCGCCAGCCGCCCGAGGCGCAGCATTTCCGCATGGACGCGATTGTTGGCGCCCAGTGTCGACAGATCCATGATCCGCTCGGTCGCCGAGCGCACGATCCCGGCCAGCGCCTGCATCACCGCATGGGCCAGTTCGGCATGGCCGGTGACCAGGCGGACGAAGTGCTCGTGCGGCAGCGCCGCGGTCACCGTCGCCTCCACCGCCGTCACGCTGGCCGAGCGCGGCGCGCCGTCCAGGGCGGCCAGTTCGCCGAAATGGTCGCCGGCGGCGATGTCGACCAGCGTCACCTCGCGCCCCGACAGCGAGTAATTGGCGACGCGCACCCGCCCCTCGGCGACGAAGAACACCTCGCGCGTCTCACCCTGGTGGTCGATGATCTGCTCGCCGGCGGCATAGCGCTTCCAGCGGCAGGCACGCACCAGTCCGGCCCGCTCGGCCGGCGACAGCGCCGCCAGCAGCCGGATACGGTCAAGCGATTCGTCCCCCATCGCCCCTCCAGGATTGCCGCCCGCCCGCCGGGCACCGGGCGACGGCGCCTATTTGAACACCACCGTCTTGTGGCCGTTCATCAGCACGCGGTGCTCGACATGATAGCGCACCGCCCGCGACAGCACGACGTTCTCGATGTCGCGGCCGATGGCCACCAATTCCTCGGGCGTGTGGGTGTGGTCGACGCGCTCGACCGACTGCTCGATGATCGGCCCCTCGTCGAGATCCGAGGTGACGTAATGGGCGGTGGCGCCGATGATCTTGACCCCGCGCAGATGCGCCTGGTGATAGGGCTTGGCCCCCTTGAAGCTGGGCAGGAACGAGTGGTGGATGTTGATCGCCCGCCACTTCAGCGCCTCGCACATCTCGGTCGACAGGATCTGCATGTAGCGGGCCAGCACCACCAGGTCGACACCCAGGCGCTCGACCATCTCCAGCACCTTGCGCTCCTGCTCGCGCTTGCCGTCCGCGGTCACCGGCATGTAGTGGAAGGGGATGCCGTGCCATTCCACCATGCGTTCCAGCTCGCGGTGGTTGGAGATGACCGCCGGGATCTCGATCTTCAGCACGCCGGTGCGATAGCGATACAGCAGGTCGTTCAGGCAGTGGTCGAACTTGGACACCATGATCAGCACCCGCGGCCGGCGCTGGCCATCATGCAGTTGCCAGATCATCTGGAAGCGCTGGGCGATGCCCATGAATTTCTTCTCGAACTCCGCGCGCGGCGGCATCAAGGCCCCCGGCTGGAAGACGATGCGCATGAAAAAGCGCCGGGAGATGGGGTCGCCGAACTGCGCCGCCTCGGTGATGAAGGCGTCGTTTTCGGTGAGGAAGCCGGAGACGGCGGCGACGATGCCCACCGTGTCGGGGCAGGTGATGGTCAGGATGTAGGCGGGCTTGTCGGACATCGTCCCCTCTGGTGCTGCACCCATCTGGGATAACGCGGCCTAGGCGGCGTTTCCAGCCCTTTTGCACAGCGGGCCGCCCTTGCATTTTGCCGGCGAATGCGGAATGGTCGCGCAACTGCAGGCGGCGCGAGGCGAAGGCGCCGGTTGGTACCACGGCAACCCCTGCCCCCTTTCCTTCGACGGAGCGCATGATGAAGACGGTTTACTTCCAGTCCGGTGACAACCAGTGGAAATACGAGCTGGAGGACGAGGAGTACGACAACATCATCTCCAACCTGCGCCAGGAGGAGGATCTCGACGTCGACGACATGCTCGATGAATCCTTCGAGATTCTGCGCGACCTCGCCGAGACCCCCGACGAGGACCTGGACGAGGACGACCAGATCGACCAGACCATCTCGGTCGCCTTCATCTGGCACTATTTCAACACCCTGCCCGAGGGCGAAGGCCGCATCGTCGGCGACGTCGTCGTCATCGAGACCGAGGACGGCTCGGGCGTGTCCATCGCCGCCGCCAGCGACGTGCTCGAGGATGAATAGGCCCCTGGCGCGTTAGTCCGTCAAACCGAGCGCGGACCTCCAGGTCCGCAAGCGGAATGCGGAGCTGGAGATCCGCGCTCCAATTGCGCCAGTCTTCATCCCGCTCTATCGGCCGTCGCCGCGCAACCACGCCTCGGCCTTGCTGCGGATGCCGTCGAGCAGCGGGATGGCCTGGCGGCGCGCCAGGTCGTACTGCACGGTGACGCATTCCAGGCTGGCGCACAAATCGCCGGTCGTGGCGTCGTAGAGGTTGTGGGCGGTGGTGATCGACTTGCCGCCGACGCGCAAGACCGCGCTGTCGCAGCGCACCAGATCGCCGGCCAGCAGTTCCTTCCGGTAGTCGATGACGTGGCGCACGTCGGCCATGCCGATACGCTCGTCGTGGATCAGGCGGGCGTCGAAGCCGAGCAGCGCCATGCAATGCCATTCGGCGACGTCGAAGAAGGTCAGGTATTCCTTGGTGGTAAGATGCCCCATGGCATCGCACTGGTGCGGATAGACCACGCCGCGGCACGTCTCCATCGCGTCCTCCCCTGCTTGGCCGGCCATGGTGCCGCCGAAGCGGCGCCGGCGCAAGGTGGACTCAGCGCTGCAGCCGCTGGCGCAGGTGCTGCCGCTCGCCGCGCAGGATGCCGCGGTCGCGCAGGGTCTGGGCGTCGCCCCTGCCGCGGTCCATGTGGTGCTCGGTGGTCAGCAGGTCGCGCTCGACCTCGCGCAGGCGCTGTTCGGCGCGCAACTCCTCGCCCAGGCTGAACTGGCCGCCGGGCGGCGGCAGCCGCGGCACCTCGAGCGGCCGCGGCGACGGCGGCAGCCGCGGGTCGGCTCCGGGCGGCAGCCGCTCGGCATGACTGGCCGCCGGCAGGACGGCAAGCAATAGGCCTAGGCCAAACAGCATGAGACGGCGGCCGCGCATGGCTTACAGCCTAGCACCATCGCCCGTCCCCGGGGCTTTTCCGAGTGGGTAGACCTAGGCGTTGGCGCCGCAGCACTTCTTGTATTTCTTGCCCGAGCCGCACGGGCACGGGTCGTTGCGCCCGACCTTGTTCTCGACGATGCGCTGCGCCGGCTTGGGGATGAGGCCGTCGACATAGAGCCAGCGCCCGCCCTCGCGGCGGAAGCGCGACAGCTCGTGATGGGCGAAGTCCTGGTTGTTCATGCGATAGCGGGCGATGAACTCGACGGTGCCGTTGGTGTCACCCTCGGCGCCGCCGGCGGTGTCGACGATCTCCAGGCCCTTCCACTCCGAGTTCCGCGCCCATTTCTCGGTCTCGGCCGGGCTGTAATCGGCCGCCGCCTCGGGCGCCAGGGTCGAATGCAGGAAGTCGACGGCGCCGGTGGCGAAGGCGGTGTAGCGGGCGCGCATCAGCGCTTCCGGGGTGGCCGCCGCGGCGCCGGCGAGGATGGGGCCGCAGCAGGCGTCGAGGGCGCGGCCCGAGCCGCAGGGACAGTCAGACATGGGCAGGTCAGCATCCTGAAGGGTTGGCGTTCAGATGGCGCCACCATGCCGGCAGCGCGGCCGTCGCGCAAGCCCGCGGGCGCCAAGGATTGACAGCGGCCGCCGTCCTCGGCCCAACTGGACGGCCTTCGCACCAACGAAAGGGCCCGGCCGATGATCATCACCACCACCGACGGCGTCGACGGCGCCGAGGTCGCCGCCTATCTCGGCATCGTCTCGGGCGACGCCGTGCTCGGCTCCAACCTGTTCCGCGACTTCTTCGCCGGCATCCGCGACATCGTCGGCGGCCGCACCGCCTCCTACGAGAAGCAGTTCCAGGAGGCCAAGCAACTGGCCCTTGACGAGATGGCCGGCCGCGCCCGCGACCTCGGCGCCGACGCCATCGTCGGCGTCGACCTCGACTACGAGGTCATCGGCGGCGACAACAAGACCATGCTGATGGTCTCGGCCAACGGCACCGCGGTCAAACTGCGCCGCAGGGCGTGAACCGGCCCCTACGGCCCCTCCGCAAGGCCAGAGGCGCCCCCCGCCGCGCCCCCTCTCCCGCCTGCGGGAGAGGGCCGGGGTGAGGGCAGCGCCCCGAAACTATCCGAAAAAAGATATCCGTTTGACGGGTAGCGCGATGCGGGTTAGCATCTGCCCGTGATCAAGTCTGCCGCCGACAAGCGCACCGCGAGGTTTCTGCTGGGGCAACGCGTCCCCGAGTTCCAGGCCTTCGAGCGTCGGGCGCAGCGGCGGGTGGCCATCCTCAACGAGGCCACGTGCATCGAGGATCTGATGCGCCTGCCGTCCAACCGCTTCGAGGCGTTGGGCGGCGATCGGAAAGGCCAGTTCAGCATCCGCATCAACGACCAATGGCGGATCTGCTTCACGTTCCACGAGGGAGACGCCCATGACGTCGAAATCGTCGATTACCATTGAGACCCTCAGCCTCCCGGCCATGCACCCCGGCGAGTTCCTGGCCGACGAATTGGCCGAGATCAACGTGTCCGTGGCCGCCCTGTCGAGGGCGCTGGACGTGCCCCAGAGCCGCATGGCCGACGTGGTCGCCGGCAAGCGTGCCGTGACCGCCGACACGGCCCTGCGCCTCGCCGCCTATTTCGGCACCTCGGCCCGGTTCTGGCTCAACCTGCAGGCGGCTTATGACCTGGCGGTCACCCAAGCAAAGGACGGCGACCACATCGCCTCTGTCGTCCGCCCAAGGGCGGCATAACGATCGGCGCCCCGACCCGCGCCCATCCGTATTCATCTGTATTGATCCGTGTCCATCCGTGCCCCCCCTGCCCCGGCGCCGGCAGTCCGGCCACCCGACCGGGCAAAGAAAAAGCCCGGGCGCTGCCGCCCGGGCCTCTCTTCATTCTGCCCTCCCCGCCGTCAGCGGAGAGATCCGGCCTCAGCCGGCGGCGCAGCCGCAGCCGGCGTGGGCGCGGGCGTCCTGGCCCTCGGGCGCCGGGCCGTTGATGATGCGCCGCGCATGGAACATCACCGGGGCGATGCGGTCGGCATTGCCGCCCAGGGCGACGTCCAGCCACGCCCGCACGGTCTCCTCGGTCACCGGCTTGCCCTTGAGCTGCAGGCCAAGCACCGCCTCGACGGCATACATGAACGGCGGCGGCTCGCGCTTGATCGGCTGGTTCATTCTATCCCTCTCTTCGGGTTATGGATCTTGCGGTGCGGACGATAGCGGGCAGCGACGGCGGGGGTCAAGCGATGGGGCTATTCTGTTCTCGGCCAGTTGATGCCGTAGGCGGCATTTCCCTCCGGCGATTTTCTGGGCGGCGCGTGCCGCACACTAATCTCGGTCCATCTGCCGCTTTATCCTAAGCATAAGCTTCTCCTGCTGGAGACGCTGTATCTGACGGCCCCTCTCTTCGTTACGCTGCTTTTTGGACCCGCCCTTAAGGTTCGCAATCGCGCCTGCCAAGGGTGCAGCAATCGAATCGAGATGCCGCTCCGAAATTCTATTCATCCTACGGAGGTCTGCCACCTTCCAGACCATTGCCTCTGTAAGATAAGGGCTGTTGCGAAGGTGATCGAAGGCTACCTTAAACGCGGCCGGGGTTGCCGAGAGCTTGAGATCGGCTACCAAGCTGGCGCGCAAGAACTCATAGGCGAGCGGCTGACCAGCTGCATCAAGTCCTGGCTCGACAAGCTGCCGTACCAACTTCTCTGTCCCGAGCGTAGCCGACACCATCTTCGAAACACCGGTCGGGACGTTCAGCAATATTATCCTTGCCAACTCGGCGTCCGACATACCTTGAGGTGCGCTGAGCTCGTAGAGGACGCCGTTGATCCGGAAGCGACGGTGCCGCGCGATTTCAGGCACAATCATCAAAGAGAGGAGCCAGAAGATCGACCAACCTCGCCAAAGTTCAGCGAGATGCTTCCGCTTCCGCGCATCGTCGATCAGCTCCATGTTCTTTACAACGCCTGAGTAGAGAAAAAGTGACATCAGCAACTTTTGGCGCGGGTCTTGGATATTCGGCCGGAATACTTCCTGCCGGTTTTCAATGTCATGAGGAATTTCGGCCTCAAGTTCGGCGTCCCGCTCCTCCTCACTCAGCGGCTTCGCGAGATGCCGCTCTAACAGGTCATCTGTAAGTTCACTGTCCTTCTTTGGAAGTTTTACGTCTGCTATACTGTCAATATCAAATGGGATGTCCGCCACCTGAATATCTGTAACAATTACGTTGAAGCGATGGCCAATCTCGTCAACCAATTCCGCATCATTACGAAGCTTGCCAGCGTAGTATTGGATCTCGTTCACGAACTGTAAATAACGCTGCTCTTCCATTAGCCATGCCTTAAATTGCGGGTCAACACCCATTTGCATGGCAATGAAATACTCAAGAACCGCCCGATATCGGAAGCTGAGGCGATCCTCTGGTTTCTTTACGAAGATCCTGGCCGTCAGGAACTCGGCCATAAGATCATCGAGCGGGGCATTGAGTCCGAGGCGATCCAAATACTCCTTCATTCTTGTCCGGACGGTCTCGGTAAAGGGAGTATATTCGTCTTGCTCCGCCATCCAGGCCGCTACATCGGCTAGGAGCGCCGTTTTGTTCGCATAGTCGAACGTCTCGCGCCGACTCTGCTCTACGGCCGCCTTGCGCAGCGTGGTATCGATGAACTGCTCGATCAGGACGGAGCGATTGATCGGCTTAAAGCCACTCTGCTCCTCGTAAATTGACATCAAGATCGTGCCGTTCGCAGCCGTAAAGGGCAGGTTAATCTCCTGGAACTCACATTGCAGTCGATCCAGGACGGTATCCACGTCAGTGCCGGCATTGAACTTGACGACAAGTTGGCGCATATCCCGCCGCCGCAACACGCAAAGCTCTATAAAATCGAATTGGATCGGCATCTCAGGGTTGACCTGTGCGCCGTAAGGAGCGGCCGAGCTCTTCGCGCTTGAGATTACGTAGCGGGCTTTGGGGTAGGCTGCCACGAAATCCCGGAGGATCGCCATTCGCTTGGCGTCAGAGAACACCACGTCGTCAAAGAAGAGGCAGATATGGCCGAGCTTCAGCAGCGATTCCACGTCGATGCCGTCCGGCGGCTCGGGAGCACGACTCCGGACTAGGCGCAGTAAATTGCCGGAATTGTGCTTTACGTCGCCAAAATCGACCATAATAGGCAATCTGGGGAAACGAACGGATGCCGCATCGGCCATCAAGCGATAGACAAGTTCCTTAAGAACGGTAGTGCGGCCATACTCGGCTGAGGCGTAGATAATAACGTTGTTATCATCGCCCGCCAGCGCCTCGAACTGTACCGGAATCTCGACCGTGCTCTTAGCCGCATCGCCAAGAACGGCTTGCACAAAAGTTCGCTTCATTGGAGGCGGCACGAACTTTTCGTGAGCCTCCCGATCAGCTTCGGATGCCTCGATCTCCACTTTCAATGCATCTAGACAGGGTCCGGCAAGATGCTCTCGGAAAACCCGATCATCTACGGGAGTAGCGATCTTTCGCCAGAACTGTCGTGCCTCTTGGGACGAGTAGAAGCGCCCCTGAGGCAGGACATCGATTGCCTCATCGAACGCGTTCCGATCATTGAAATAGGTCCGGAGATGCGTCTCGTAAAGCTTGCTCTCCCGGTCCACTGAGATAAGCGAATAGCCAATGTAGGCCTGAGATCTCTGGGTGAATATCGCTCCAGCCTGATCGGAAAAGAGTTCGCCCTTGAACCCGATTATGTTCCTTGCCTCTGGATCATGCATGTGCCCGAAAAGATGAACGTCGGCATTCTCCTCAATAGAGCGCCTCAGCATCCGGGCGCCCGCCTCACTTAGCATATCTATGGGATGGTGAGTCGCGTAGATCCTGTAAGAGCACTCACTGAGTGTGCTCTTGGCCTCTAGGAGAGCGTATTCCGGGACGACAAGCAGACCTTGGTCCTTTTCGAATATCTCATGGCCACCTACTGACAACATCGCCGTATTTATTACTACGATATCGATATCTATGGCAGCTATACGATATACGGTCACGAATCTATTACGATGCTTGACAATGCCGTCACTCAAATAGCGCTCCAGCTCTCCGTAGGCGGCAAACTTGGTCTTGCCAACATCTTCGAACGCTCCCGCCTCATACATGCTGTTGATGGCATCCATATCTCCAGCTGCCGCACGCCATTCACGATGGGTGTCCACGCTGACATCGATTACCCCCCGTGCTAGGTCATGATTGCCAGGCACGATAAAGATACGTTCATCGCTGCAGCCAGTCGCCTGCGCGACTCGTGACAGCAGGCAGTCATAGGCATCCTCATGACTGTCGACGCCACCTCGTTGGACGAGATCGCCCGTGAACACGACCAGGTCGGGCCGACGGTGCCCAATGCAAAGCGTCTCTAGGTCCTTAATGAGCGCGTCAACAACGATCTGCTGCTCGCGAAGCTTGCGCCTCGTGAAGTGGAAGTCACTGATGTGAAGGATCGATAGGAGAGAAACCTCTGACATCGTAACTCCAGAACAGTATTCCTCGCGAAGAGCAGGTTAGATTGAGACCTGCCCCAAAAAAAGAAGGCTGCCGAAGCAGTTGGCAGCCCTCTTGTCGTCTAGCCATTCCGGCGAGCACGCCCTCCCCCCTCAGCTACACCCGCTGGTCGCCCCGCAGGTGTTGCACTTCATGCAGGTCCCGTTGCGCACCAGGGTGAAGTTGCCGCATTCGCCGCAGGCGTCGCCTTCGTAGCCCTTCATGCGCGCCTCGCGGATGGCCTCGGCGCGGGCGTCGAATTCGCGCATCAGCTCCTCGGCGTCGCCGAGCATGCTGGTGGCCGAGGACGCCGCCGCCAGGGTCGTGGTGGCGCCGCTCACCGTGGCCATGCCGCCGCCGTTGCCGTTGCCGTTGCCGGCGGCGCCGCCCTTGACCACGAAGAAGCTGGAGCGGACATAGCCCTTGCTCGCCACCTTCTGCACCACCGCGCCGAGCTGCTGGGCGGCGGGCAGCGCCTGGGTCTCGGCCATGCCCTTGCCCATGGCGTCGGGGGTGAGGTCGTGCGGCTGCACATGCGCCAGGTCGTTGCGGTTGAGATAGCTGATGGCCAGCTCGCGGAAGATGTAGTCGAGGATCGAGGTGCTCATCTTGATGGTGTCGTTGCCCTCGACCATGCCCGACGGCTCGAAGCGGGTGAAGGTGAAGCTCTCGACGAATTCCTCGAGCGGCACGCCGTATTGCAGGCCCATCGACACGGCGATGGCGAAGTTGTTCATCATGGCGCGGAAGGCGGCGCCTTCCTTGTGCATGTCGATGAAGATCTCGCCGAGCTTGCCGTCCTCGTACTCGCCGGTGCGCAAATACACCTTGTGCCCGCCGACGATGGCCTTCTGGGTGTAGCCCTTGCGGCGGTCGGGCAGCTTCCGGCGCGCCGCGGTCATCACCTTCTCGACGATGCGCTCGGCGACGATCTCGGCGCGCGCCGCCATCGGCGCCTCGGCCAGTTCCTCGACCAGTTCGTCGGCGTCGTCGATCAGCGCCGCCTGCAGCGGCTGGCTGAGCTTGGAGCCGTCGCGGTACAGGGCGTTGGCCTTGACGCCTAGGCGCCACGACAGCAGGTAGGCATCCTTGCAGTCGGCGATGGTGGCGCTGTTGGGCATGTTGATGGTCTTGGAGATGGCGCCCGAGATGAAGCTCTGCGCCGCCGCCATCATGCGGATGTGGGCCTCGACCGAGAGGAAGCGCTTGCCGATGCGCCCGCACGGATTGGCGCAGTCGAACACCGCCAGGTGCTCGGGCTTCAGGAACGGCGCGCCCTCCAGGGTCATGGCGCCGCAGACGTAGGTGTTGGCGGCGTCGATCTGCTGGCGGCTGAAGCCGAGGGCGGCCAGCATGTCGAAGGCGGGGTCGTTGAGCTGCTCGGGCGTGAGGCCCAGGGTATGGACGCAGAACTCCTCGCCCAGGGTATATTTGTTGAAGACGAACTTGATGTCGAAGGCGCTGGCCAGCGCCGCCTCGACCTTGGCCAGGGCGTCGTCGTCGAAGCCCCGCGCCCGCAGCGCCTCCTGGCCGATGCCGGGGGCGTCGCGCAGGGTGGCGTGGCCGACGGCGTAGGCGATGATCTCGGCGATGGCGTCGTCGTCATAGCCCAGGGTGACCAGGGCCTCGGGCACCATGCGGTTGATGATCTTGAAGTAGCCGCCGCCGGCCAGCTTCTTGAACTTGACCAGGGCGAAGTCGGGCTCGATGCCGGTGGTGTCGCAGTCCATGACCAGGCCGATGGTGCCGGTGGGGGCGATCACCGAGACCTGGGCATTGCGATAGCCGTGGTCCTCGCCCAGGGCCAGCGCCTCGTCCCAGGCGCCGCGAGCGGCGGCCACCAGGTCGGCGTCGGGGCAGTTGGCGGCATCCAGCGGCACCGGCGCCACCGACAGGCCCTCATGGCCCTCGGCCATGCCATAGGCGGCGCGGCGGTGGTTGCGCATCACCCGCAGCATGGCGGCGCGGTTGGCGGCGAAGCCGGGGAACGGCCCCAGCTCGCCCGCCATCTCGGCCGAGGTGGCGTAGCACACGCCGGTCATCAGCGCGGTGATGGCGGCGCCGTAGGCGCGGCCGGCCTCGGAGTCGTAGGGCAGGCCCGAGGCCATCAGCAGGCCGCCGATATTGGCGCAGCCGAGGCCGAGCGTGCGGTACTCGTAGGACAGCTGGGCGATCTTGGCGGCGGGGAACTGCGCCATCAGCACGCTGATCTCCAGCACCACCGTCCACAGCCGGCAGGCGTGGCGGAAGCCCTCGGTGTCGAACGAGCCGTCGGCCTTGCGGAAGGCGATGAGGTTGAGCGAGGCCAGGTTGCACGCCGTGTCGTCCAGGAACATGTATTCCGAGCACGGATTCGACGCGTTGATGCGCCCCGATTCGGGGCAGGTGTGCCACTCGTTGATGGTGGTGTCGAACTGCAGGCCGGGATCGGCGCAAGCCCACGCGGCCTCGGCGATCTGCTCCCACAGCTCGGCCGCCTTGACGGTCTTGGCCACCTTGCCGTCGGTGCGGCGGATCAGGTTCCAGTCGCCGTCGTTGTCCACCGCCTCGAGGAAGGCGTTGGTGACGCGCACCGAGTTGTTGGAGTTCTGGCCGGAAACGGTGAGATAGGCTTCCGAATCCCAGTCGGTGTCGTAGACCGGGACGTCGATGTCCTTGTAGCCCTGCCGGGCGAACTGGATGACGCGCTGGATGGCGTTCTCGGGGATCAGCGCCTTGCGGGCGGCGATGATCGCCTTCTTCAGCGTCCTGTTGGCCTTGGGATCGAAGCGCTCGTCCGAGGCGGCGGCGCCGTCCCAGTTGGTGCAGGCGGCCATCACCTCCTTGAGGTGCTTGTTGGCCAGCTTCGAGCCGGTGACAAGGGCGGCGACCTTCTGCTCCTCGACCACCTTCCAGTTGATATAGGCCTCGATGTCGGGGTGGTCGACGTCGACCACGCACATCTTGGCGGCGCGCCGCGTGGTGCCGCCCGACTTGATGGCCCCGGCGGCGCGGTCGCCGATCTTGAGGAAGCTCATCAGCCCCGACGACTTGCCGCCGCCGGCCAGGCGCTCGCCCTCGCCGCGCAGCGCCGAGAAGTTGGTGCCGGTGCCCGAGCCGTATTTGAACAGGCGCGCCTCGCGCACCCACAGGTCCATGATGCCGCCCTCGTTGACGAGGTCGTCCTGGATCGACTGGATGAAGCAGGCATGCGGCTGCGGGTGCTCGTAGGCCGAGTTCGAGCGCACCAGCTCACCCGACTTGTGGTCGACGTAGTAGTGGCCCTGGCCGGGGCCGTCGATGCCGTAGGCCCAGTGCAGGCCGGTGTTGAACCACTGCGGGCTGTTGGGCGCGCCCATCTGGGCGCACAGCATGAAGCGCATCTCGTCGTAGAAGGCCTGGGCGTCGGATTCGGCGTCGAAATAGCCGCCCTTCCAGCCCCAATAGGTCCAGGCGCCGGCCAGGCGGTCGAATACCTGCTTGGCCGAACGCTCGCCCAGGGTCTCGGCCCCCGCCGCCGCCTGCTTGCGCCACAGCCATTCCGGCACGCCGTCCTCAGCCACCGGGCTCAAGCCGTCGGCGGCGGGCACGCCGGCCCGGCGGAAATATTTCTGCGCCAGGACATCGCAGGCGACCTGCGACCAGCAGGCCGGCACCTCGATGTCGGACTGGCTGAACACGACGCTGCCGTCGGGGTTGCGGATCTCGCTGATGGCGGTCCGGAACTCGATGCCGGCGTAGGCCGACTCGCCCTCGGTCGTGAACTGGCGCGTGATCCGCATGCGTCCCCCTGTCTGCATGGTGTTGCCCCGCCTCGGCCCCCCGACGCTGCTTGTGCCGCAGCGCTATATCTTGTGCCTCGGATCAGGTGTGCACACAGGCTATGCGAATCACGGCTCCGTTGGCAACGATTTCGTGCAGGGATTTTTAACCGAATAGTTCGGCCGTCTTGAACCCTGGGAGGCTCTTGGCTATCTGTTACATGTAACCTTCATTCAGGTAATGAGCATGGTATCGAAGAGTGCCGGCCGCGTCAGGCAGCACCGGGCCGGCCTTCGGGCTGCCGGTCTCCGCCCACTGCAGATCTGGGTGCCCGATACCCGCCGCCCCGGCTTTGCCGAGGAATGCCGGCGCCAGTCCAAGCGCGCGGCCATCGCCGATGCCGCCGATCCCGACTTGCAGGCCGTCATGGACGAAGCCCTCACCGATGTGGAGGGCTGGACCGAATGAGGCGAGGTGATCTCGTCACCATCGCCGTACAGGGGGAATTCGGGAAACCCCGGCCCGCCTTGGTCATCCAGTCCGATCAATTCGATGCGCACGCCACCGTGACGGTGTTGCTGGTGTCCAGCACCCTTGTGGAAGCGCCGTTGTTTCGTCTGACCGTCGATCCGACCCCGGAAAACGGCCTGCGTATGCGTTCACAGATCATGGTGGACAAGGCCATCACGGTGAGACGCGCCAAGATCGGCGCCTCATTTGGCCGAATCGGCGACGCCACCATGGTGGCCGTCAATCGCGCGCTGGCCCTGTTCCTGGGCTTCGCCTGAAGGGCTGGAACGCGGAGCTCCAGCTCCGCACGCGGAATGCGGAGCTGGAGCTCCGCGCTCCTCACCCCACACCCGGCACCCAGCTCACTCCGCCGCTTGGCGCCGCGGCGCCGGCGGATTGCGGAACGCGGCCATCAGCGCGTCTTCCTCGGCCTTGGCCTCGCGCACGTTGCGCGCCTTGACGTGGCCGAAGCCGCGCATCTTCTGCGGCAGCGCGGCGATCCGCACCGCCAGGTCGCGATTCTCCGGCGTCAGCCCGGCGATCAGCGCGGCCACGGTGTCGCGGTAGTCGGCGACGAGATTGCGGTCCAGGCGCCGCTCGTCCTGATAGCCGAAGACGTCGAGCGGCGTGCCACGCAGGCGGCGCAGCCGGGCGAGCTGGCGGAAGGCCGTCATCATCCACGGGCCGAATCGCCGCTTGCCGACCTCGCCGGTGTCGGGATCGGGCTTGGACAGGAACGGCGGCGCCAGGTGGAACTCCAGGCGATAGTCGCCCTCGAACTGCTCCTCCAGTTCCTGGCGGAAGATGGCGCCGGTGAACAGGCGCGCCACCTCGTACTCGTCCTTGTAGGCCATCAGCTTGAACAGCGAGCGCGCCACCGCGTCGGTCAGCGCCTCGCCGCCGGTCTTGTCGGCCTCGCTCT
Organism: Rhodospirillaceae bacterium; assembly: GCA_036675815.1. Lineage (GTDB taxonomy): Bacteria > Pseudomonadota > Alphaproteobacteria > Rhodospirillales > Magnetospirillaceae > JAKFEE01. The sequence continues at coordinate 42,970 of JAKFEE010000055.1, read as the reverse complement.
GGCGCACCTCATCGACCAGCCGGCGATAGCGGCGGGCATAGCCGGCGCTCTGATAGTCGGTGAGGAAATCGACGCGGCGGGCGATCACCTCGTCCAGGCCGCGCGAGAACCGCTGGTCGTCGGGGGCGTCGTGAGGCAACGCCACCGCCCGCACGGCGGCCTCGTCGACGGCGGTGCGGCGGCCCCACAGGAAGGCCTGCTTGTTCTGCTCGACGGCGGCGCCGTTCAGTTCTATGGCGCGGTTGATGGCCTCGGCCGACAGCGGGATCAGCCCCTTCTGCCAGGCGACGCCGACCATGAACAGGTTGCTGGCGATCGAATCGCCCATGAGCGCGGTGGCGAGCGCGGTGCCGTCGACGAAATCGGCGGCATCGTCGCCCACGGCCTCGCGGATCTTGCGCGACAGCTCGGCCGTCGGCAGCACCATGTCGGGGTCGTGGGTGAACTGCGCCGTCATCGTCTGATGGCCGTTGATGATGGCGCGGGTGTGGCCGGCGCGGGCCTTCGACAGCGCCTCGAAGCCGGCGGCGGTGATCTCGTCGCAGCCCAGCAGCAGATTGGCGCCGCCGGCGACGATGCGCACGGCGTGGATGGCGGCGGGATCGTCGGCGATGCGCACATGGCTGACCACGGCGCCGTTCTTCTGCGCCAGCCCGGTCATGTCGAGCACCGAAATGCCCTTGCCTTCGAGATGCGCCGCCATGCCCAGCAAGGCGCCAATGGTGACGACGCCGGTGCCGCCGATGCCGGTGATGACGATGCCGTAGGGCTCGGCGCTGGCCGGCAGGATCGGCTCGGAAAGCTCCGGCCAGGCGCCCGCTTTGGCGCCCTGCGCCGCCGGCTTGCGCAACGCGCCGCCGTGGACGGTGACGAAGCTGGGGCAGAAGCCGTCGACGCAGGAATAGTCCTTGTTGCAGCTCGACTGGTCGATGGCGCGCTTGCGGCCGAATTCGGTTTCGACGGGGATGACCGAGACGCAATTCGACTTGACGCTGCAGTCGCCGCAGCCCTCGCACACCAGCTCATTGATGAACACCCGCTTGGCCGGGTCGGGCATGGTGCCGCGCTTGCGGCGGCGGCGCTTCTCGGCGGCACAGGTCTGGTCGTAGATCAGCACCGAGACGCCCTGATACTCGCGCAGCTCGCGCTGCAGCTTGTCGAGCTCGTGGCGGTCATGGATGGTGGTGCCATCGGCGAAGCCCGGCTTGGCACCGTATTTGTCGGGCTCGTCGCTGACGACGACGATCTTTTTCACCCCTTCGGCCTCGAGCTGATGGGTGATCTGCGCCACGGTCAGAGTGCCGTCGATCGGCTGGCCGCCGGTCATGGCCACCGCATCGTTGTAGAGAATCTTGAAGGTGATGTTGACGTCGGCGGCAACGCAGGCGCGGATGGCCAGCGATCCCGAATGGAAATAGGTGCCGTCGCCGAGATTCTGGAACATGTGCCTGGTCTTGACGAACGGCGCCTGCCCGACCCAGGGCACGCCCTCGCCGCCCATGTGGGTGAAGCCGATGGTGCTGCGGTCCATCCACGTGGCCATGTAGTGGCAGCCGATGCCGGCCATGGCGCGGCTGCCTTCCGGCACATTGGTCGAGGTGTTGTGGGGGCAGCCCGAGCAGAAATAGGGGATGCGCTGCACCGGCGCCTGCCCCGTGGCCAGGCTGGCCTCCTTCTTCTCCAGCCACTCCAGCCGCTCCTTGATGCGCGGGCTGGTGTAGAAGCGGTCGATGCGGGCGGCGACGACGCGGGCGATGCGCGCCGGAGTCAGCTCGCCGGCCGAGGGCAGAATCCACTGGCCGTCCTCGTCGAACTTGCCGACCACGCGCGGGCGCACGTCCTCGCGCCAGTTGTAGAGCTGCTCCTTGAGCTGGTTCTCGACGACGGCGCGCTTCTCCTCGACCACCAGGATCTCGTCCAGACCCTCGGCGAAGTGGCGCACGCCGTCGCGCTCCAATGGCCAGCTCATGCCGACCTTGTAGACGCGCAGACCAATCTCGGCCGCATGGCGCTCGTCGATGCCCAGGTCCTCGAGAGCCTGCATGACGTCGAGATAGGCCTTGCCGGTAGTGACGATGCCGAAGCGTGGCTCGGGCGCATCGACGACGACGCGGTCGATCCTGTTGGCGCGGGCGAAGGCCAGCGCCGCGTACAGCTTGTGGCGCATCAGCCGGTATTCCTGGCCGAGCGCGGTGTCGGGCCAGCGCAGATGCACGCCGTCGGCCGGCAGGGAGAAGTCGGTGGGCTCGACCAGGCGCAGCCGGTCAGGGCTGACGTCGATCGACCCCGAGCTGTCGACCATCTCGGCGATGGCCTTCATCGCCACCCAGCAGCCGGAATAGCGCGACAGCGCGAAACCGATCAGGCCGAAATCGAGCAGGTCCTGCAGGCTGGCCGGGTTGAGCACCGGCATCTGCGCATCCATGAAGGCGTATTCGCTCTGATGCGGCAGGGTCGACGACTTGGCCCCGTGATCGTCGCCGGCAAGAACCAATACGCCACCATGTTTCGCCGTGCCCTGGGCGTTGCCATGCTTGAACACGTCGCCGCAGCGGTCGACGCCGGGGCCCTTGCCGTACCACATGGCGAAGACGCCGTCATACAGGCCGTCCTGGAACAAGGCGGTCTGCTGGGTACCCCAGATCGCCGTGGCGGCGAGGTCCTCGTTGATGCCCGACTGGAAGCGCACGTGGTTTTCCGCCAGGAACTTGCCGGCCTTCCAGAATTCCTTGTCGAGCCCACCCAGCGGCGAGCCGCGATACCCGGAGACGAAGCCGGCGGTGTTGAGCCCCGCCATCAGGTCGCGCTGGCGCTGCAGCATCGGCAGGCGCACCAGCGCCTGCGTGCCGCTCAGGTAGATGCGGCCGGCGGAAAGAGCATATTTGTCGTCGAGGGTGACGCGCGTGGCGATCGTCATTGCCGGCTCCTCCCAGGGCGCCCGAGAGGCCCACCAAAGGGCCTCCCCTCAAGGTAATGCCGAGATCGACGGTCGGCAATCGCTCGCAACATATTGAAGAGAAAAGACAGTTTGCTACGACCGGTAGGGCGCGGCCGATGCTAAATTGCCGCACGCCCCGGCGTGGTTATGTGATTATTGCGTCCAGGCGGGCATACGGCGCGCCGGGCGGCTGTCAGGGATGATTTCGGCCGGAGGCTGCGATATATCAGAGCCCGGCAACAGGGAGTTGGAGATGAAGGTCCTGGTCACCGGTGCCGCCGGCTTCATCGGCATGCACGCCTGTCTGCGCCTGCTCGAGCGCGGCGATCACGTTGTCGGTGTCGACAATCTCAACGATTACTACGACGTCACGCTGAAAGAGGCGCGGCTGGGGCAATTACAGCGCTTCCCCGGCTTCCACTTCGTCAAGGCCGACATTGCCGATCGCGCCGCCATGGAGGACGTGGCGGCGAACCACCCCGACGTCACCCGCCTGGTCAACCTCGCGGCTCAGGCGGGAGTGCGCTATTCGTTGATCAATCCCTACGCCTATGCCCACACCAACATGGACGGGTTCCTGGTGATCCTGGAGATGGCGCGCCATCTCCCCAAATGCGAACACCTGATCTATGCCAGCTCGTCCTCGGTCTATGGCGCCAACAAGAAGCTGCCGTTCTCGGTCGAGGATCGCGTCGACAATCCGGTGTCGCTGTATGCGGCGTCGAAGAAGGCCAACGAGTTGATGGCCCACACCTACAGCCACCTCTACCGCGTTCCCACCACGGGGCTGCGCTTCTTCACCGTCTATGGGCCGTGGGGCCGCCCCGACATGGCCGCCTATCTGTTCGCCAAGGCGATTCTCGACGGCAAGCCGATCCGCGTCTTCAACAACGGCGACATGCGCCGCGACTTCACCTACATCGACGACATCGTCGCCGGCGTTCTCGCCGTGATCGACCATGCGCCGGCCGACGACGGCCAAATGGCGCCCTATCGCCTATACAACATCGGCAATCACCGCTCCGAGCCGCTGATGCGTTACATCGAACTAATCGAGCAAGCCCTTGGCCGCAAAGCTGAATACCAGTTCGAGCCGATGCAGCCCGGCGACGTCAAGGAGACCTATGCCGATATCGACGCCATCGCCGGCGACCTCGGCTATCGTCCGACGACGCCGATCGATGTCGGGGTTCCCAAGTTCATCGAGTGGTTCCGCACCTTTCACCAAGCCTGAGTCAGGAGCTGAGCCGGGTTCATGAAAGATTCGCAAATTGCGCTGATCGTCGCCGGCACGGCCATCCTGGTCGTGGCCGTGGCCATGTACCGGCAGGGTGCCCTGCCGCGTGCCGCCCTGGTGGCGGCGGTCGCGGCGTCGCTGGGCGTCGCCGGCTTCCTGGTCGCGACGCTGTAGCTAAGAGAGCGCACGTGCGGACCTGGAGGTCCGCGCTTCAAATGGAGAGGACCGGGAGCGCGGAGCTCCAGCTCCGCAAACGCCCCTCAGGCCTCGCCCTTGAGGATGCGGATGATCTGGTCGAGCATCTGCAGGGCCTGGTCGCGCGGGCGCTGGAAGGTGTTGCGGCCAATGATCGAACCGAAGCCGCCGCCGTCGCGGATGGCGCGCACCTCGTCGTAGACGGCATTGAGGTCGTCCTTGGCGGCACCGCCCGAGAAAATGACGATGCGCCGGCCATTGAAGGCGGCCTGGACGACGTGGCGCACCCGCGCCGTCAACGTCGAAATGTCGATCGGGTACTTTTCATAGACCTTCCGCGCCTCGGCCAGTTCCAGGGCGTCGCTGGGCAGCTTCACCTTGATGACATGCGCCCCCAGCAGCGCCGCCATATGCGCGGCATAGGCGGCGATGTCGAGCGCCGTCTCGCCCTTCGCGCTGAGATCGCCGCCGCGCGGATAGGACCACACCACCACCGCCAGCCCCTTGGCCTTGGCCTCGCCAGCGAGTTCGCGCAAGTCCTCGAACATCTCGTAAGCGCGATCAGAGCCGGGATAGATGGTGAAGCCGATCGCCGCGCAGCCGAGGCGCAGGGCGTCATCGACCGAGGCGGTGATCGCCTGGGTCGATGCCTGCTTGTCCCGGTGCAGGCTGTTGGCGCTGTTGACCTTGAGAATCAGCGGCAAGGCCCCGGCGTAAGTATCGGCACCAGCTTCGATCATGCCCAGCGGTGCCGCATAGGCCGACAGCCCGGCGTCGATCGCCAGCTGGAAATGATAATGCGGGTCGTAGGCCGCCGGGTTGGGGGCGAAACTGCGCGCCGGGCCGTGCTCGAAGCCCTGGTCGACCGGCAGGATCACCAGCTTGCCGGTGCCGGCGAGCTTGCCCTGCATCAGCATGCGGGCGATATGGGCCTTGGTGCCGGGCGTGTCGCTCTCGTAGCAGTCCATGATCTGCTTGACGCGTTCGCTGAACTTCATTGCCAGGCCTCCGGTTGGCGATGGGGCTCTGTTGCAGATGGACAGCCTCAGCCGCTTTGCAATTGATCCGTCTGGTCCGTCCGGCTCAGCCAATCATGGCAAGCACCGCCCCAGGCGGCAGGCGGCAGCGTTCCCAGGTCGAGGGCGGGCAGGTCGGCGGCCTCGAGCCGCGCGCCGCGCTGCACCGCGATGTCGGCGATGCGCGCCAGCACCTGCTCCTCGCCGCGCAGTACCACCGCCGCCACCCCCTGGCGCAAGGCGCCGAGGGCGCGCCCCGGCGCGTGGCCGCAGTCGAGCACCGCGCTATGCACAGCCGGATGGCATGCCGCCGCCTGGCGAACCATCGCCTGGAAATAGGCGGCGCCGAGATAGCCGGCCGCCGCCGCGGGGCTGATCAGGGTGACCGGGCGGACGAGCGCCGCCGCCGCCGCCAGGGCGGCTTCGGCATGGGCGCGGCAATGCACGACGATGCGGCTCATGGCCACGCAGGATGTGCCCCGCCCCGCCGCCTGTAAAGGCGCCGGCGCATGGATCGTTTGCATGGGCGCGCGTTGACGCCTGCCGGAGCCCCGCCTATCCTGCGGCCGACGAAGGAGCATGGTGTTTGAGCAACAGTGGAATGTCACTCCCGCGCACCAAGGCGGCGCTGGAAAGCCTGACCCAGTCGGTGATGCACCTCGAGGGTGCCCTGGCGATACATCAGGGCGGCGATAGCCACCTGGCAGCCGAACTGGCGGCGGCACGCGCCGAACACGCCGCGCTGCAGCAGGTGATCACCGCAGTCTCCGAGCGGCTGGACGGGGCCATCGACCGCCTGCAAGCCGCGCTGGAGGACTGAGGCCATGGCGGTGGTGACCGTGGAGATCAACGGCCGCGCCTACCAGATCGCCTGCCATGACGGCGAGGAGGACCGGGTCCGCAATCGCGCCGGCGAACTCGACCAGCGCGTCCGCCGATTGGCCGCCGCCGTCGGGCAAGTCGGCGATCCGCTGCTGCTGGTGATGACCGGCCTGCTGCTGTCCGACGAGTTGGCCGAGGCGCAGGCGCGGCAGGCGCCACCGGCGCCGGGCGCCGATGCGCAGGGCACCGAACTCGACGCAGCCCTCGCCTCGACCATCGAAGCGCTGGCGGCGCGCATCGACGGCATTGCAGAGCGGCTGCAGAAGCCCTAGATTCCGGGTAGGAGTGGTGGCTGCCTGGTTCGTCAGGTCCGCACACGTCCCCGGGGCCAATACCGATCCTCTAGGGAGCTGTCCCTACCGAGGCCGTGGTCTCGGCACATGGCGCCCACCTGCTTTGGCAGGCCACGAGAGGACGAGCATCACGCCAACGGCCGAGGTGGCCCCACTCCTACCCTTCGATGACTCCTGCCGACGATCACAAGAAGCGCCTGAGAGCCAATGCCGTCGCGCAGCGGCGCATCGCCCATCTGAAAGGGGCGGCCGCGGCGGCCGTTTCGGTGCGCCGGCTGTTCCTGCAGCATCTACCCCCGCCGGCCGGGGCGGTGGTGGCGGGGTACTGGCCGATGGGTGACGAGCTCGACGTGCGCCCGCTCCTGGCGGCGCTGTCGGCGGTGGTGGTCGACGTCGCCCTGCCGGTGGTCGCCGAACGGCGCCAGCCATTGGAATTCCGCCTGTGGCGCCCCGGCGAGCCGCTGGAACCGGGGGCACATGGCACCAGCCATCCGGCGGCATCCGCCCCAGTGATCGAGCCGACGGTCGTGCTGGTGCCTTTGCTGGCCTTCGATGCCGCCGGCTGGCGTCTTGGCTATGGCGGCGGCTATTATGACCGCACACTTGCGGGACTGCGGCGCGCCGGCATGGTCGCCGCCGTGGGCATCGCCTATTCGGCGCAACAAATCGCGGCGGTGCCGCATGATGGCCACGACGAGCGTTTGGACTGGATCGTGACGGAGGAGTCGGTGTTGGACACGCGGTGGGTGCGGCCATGAGGATTCTCTACATCGGCGATGTCGTCGGCCGCAGCGGCCGTGATGCGGTGGTCGACGCCCTGCCCGGCCTGCGCGACCGGCTACGCCTCGATTTCGTCATCGTCAACGGCGAGAACGCCGCCCACGGCTTCGGCATCACCGCGAAAATCTGTGACGACTTCCTGACCGCCGGCGCCGACGTCGTCACCACCGGCAACCACGCCTGGGACCAGCGCGAGGTGCTGCCGCATTATGATCGCGAGCCGCGCCTGCTGCGCCCGCTCAACTACCCGAAGGGCACCCCGGGACGGGGAGCCGGCGTCTTCGCCGCGCCACGCGGCAGGAAGGTGCTGGTCTTGCAGGTGATGGGCCGGCTGTTCATGGATCCCCTCGACGACCCGTTCCAGGCCGTCGAGGCCGAGCTAGCCCGCCACCGCGTGCGCGCCAGTGTCGATGCGATCATCGTCGACGTCCACGCCGAGGCGACCAGTGAGAAGATGGCGGTCGGACACACCTGCGACGGCCGCGTCTCGCTAGTGGTCGGCAGCCATTCGCACGTGCCCACCGCCGATGCGCAGATCCTGCCGGGGGGCACCGCCTATCAGACCGACGCCGGCATGTGTGGCGACTACGATTCGGTGATCGGCATGAAAAAGGAGATCGCCATCCAGCGCTTCGTGCGCAAGATCCCCGGCGAGCGGCTGTCGCCGGCCGACGGCGAGGCAACCGTGTGCGGCGTGCTGGTCGAGACCGACGACACCAGCGGCCTGGCGCGATTCGTGGCGCCGGTGCGCCTGGGCGGCCGGTTGCCGCCGTCGATCCCCGAATAGCCCCTCGCCTTCCCCTTTTCTTTACCATTTCCGCGCTACCAAGAACCCGCAACGATCCGGCGGCGCGGCATCGCATTCTCGCCATATTGCCGTGCTACGCTCCTCGAAAGATGGGGCGCCTGCTCGCTGGACGTTTTCTCCGCATGTGGTATAGGCACAACGGGCTTCTCCACCACAGAAGGTTTCGTCGATGGCCGGTCATTCGCAGTTCAAGAACATCATGCATCGCAAGGGGGCTCAGGACGCCAAGCGCGCCAAAGTCTTCACCAAGATCATCCGCGAATTGACCGTTTCCGCAAAGACCGGCCTGCCCGACCCCGCCGCCAATCCGCGCCTGCGCGCCGCCGTCCAGGCGGCCAAGGAAGCCAACATGCCCAAGGACACGATGGAGCGCGCCATCAAGCGCGGCAGCGGCGGCGGCGACGACACCAACTTCGAGGAAGTGCGCTATGAGGGCTATGGCCCGGGCAGCGTCGCCATCATCGTCGAGGGGCTGACCGACAACCGCAACCGCACCGCCTCGGAGGTCCGCTCGGCCTTCGGCAAGCACGGCGGCAATCTGGGCGAGACCAACAGCGTGTCATTCATGTTCGACCGCATCGGCGCCATCCACTACAAGGTCGAGGTCGCCAGCTCCGAGGACATGTTCGAGGCGGCGCTGGAGGCCGGCGCCGAGAACGTCGAGTCGACCGAGGACGGCCATGAGATCACCTGCAGCCCCGACGATCTGGGCGCGGTGCGCGAGGCGCTGGAGACCCGCTTCGGCGCACCGACCAGTGCCCGTCTCGACTGGAAACCGCAGACGACGGTGCCGATCGGCGACGAACAGACGGCGCAGGCGCTGTTGAAGCTGCTCGACGTGCTGGAAGACAACGATGACGTCCAGCGGGTGCAGGCGAATTTCGAGATTCCCGACGACGTGATGGAGCGGTTGGCCTAGGGGTGGGATTTCGTCACCCCCGCGAAAGCGGGGGTCCATGCCTGTGCAAGGTCGAGCCTTGATCGACGAGGCCGGTACCGGCACGGCCATGGGTTCCCGCTTTCGAGCGTGTGAAGGAAGCGGTCAATTGTTTCGTCATTCCCGCGAAAGCGGGAATCCATCGCTGAACCGCACAACGTTCGGTTACTCGGGCGCTGTGCGGTTCAAATATGGACCCCCGCTTCCGCGGGGTGACGGAAAAGGGAATTCCTTCACTAACTTTATTCGCGGGAATGACGAAAGATTGGATGGAGAACGGATGAGGCTGCTGGGGCTGGATCCCGGGTTGCGTGTGACCGGCTGGGGGGTGATCGAGGTGGCCGACAACCGCCTGCGCCCGGTCGCGGACGGAGTCGTGCGCTCGGACGATTCCCTCAGCCTCGCCGAGCGTCTGGCGCAACTGTACGGCGGCCTGGTTGCCATCATCGAACGCTATGGCCCGAGCGAGGCGGCAGTGGAGGAGACCTTCGTCAACCGCAATCCCGCCTCGACCCTGAAGCTCGGGCAGGCGCGCGGCGTGGCGCTGCTCGCCCCGGCCGCCGCCGGCATCCCCGTCGCCGAATATGCTCCGACGCTGGTCAAGCAGGCGGTCGTCGGCACCGGCCGCGCTGCCAAGGACCAGGTCGGGGTGATGGTGCGCACCTTGCTCCCCGGCTGCCTGGTGGCCAGCCCCGATGCCGCCGATGCCCTGGCGGTGGCCATCTGCCATGCCCACCATCGCGCCACCGCCCGACACCTGCATGAGGCGCTGTCGTGATCGCCAGACTCAAGGGCATCGTCGACGGCCTCGGCGACGACTGGGCGGTGATCGACGTCGGCGGCGTCGGCTACCTGGTGTTCTGCTCGGGCCGCACCCTCTCCCGCCTCGCCGTCGGCGCCGCCGTGACCGTGCACGTCGAGACGCATGTGCGCGAGGACCACATCCACCTCTACGGCTTCGCCGATGCCGGCGACAAGGAATGGTTCCGCCTGCTGACCACCGTGCAGGGCGTCGGCAGCAAAGTGGCGCTGGCCATCCTGACGGTGCTGTCGCCCGAGCAACTCATGGCGGCCATCGCCGCCCAGGACAAGACGGCGCTGACCCGGGCCAGCGGCGTCGGGCCGAAGCTCGGCGCCCGCATCGTCGCCGAACTGAAGGACAAGGCGGCGCTGGTGGCGACGCCGTTCGTGCCGGCGGCGCCGGGGGCTGCGCCGATCTCGGTTGCCGCGCAAACCGGCGGAATCGTCGAAGATGCGCTGTCGGCCCTGGTCAATCTCGGTTATCGCCGCCTCGAGGCGCATCCGGTGGTCATCCAGGCCGCCGCAGCCCTGGGCGAAGCGGCCACCGTGCCGGCGCTGATCCGCGCCGGCCTCAAGGAGCTTGGCGCGCGGGAGCTCAGCCGGTGACCCGCATCGTCAGTCCCGACAAGGCACCCGGCGATGCCGAGACGAGTCTGCGCCCGCAGACCCTGGCCGATTTCACCGGCCAGCGCGAAGCCTGCGCCAACCTCGAGGTGTTCCTGGAAGCGGCGCGCGGCCGCGGCGATGCCCTCGACCATGTGCTGCTGTTCGGGCCACCCGGCCTCGGCAAGACGACGCTGGCGCAGATCGTCGCCCGCGAACTCGGCGTCGGCTTCCGCGCCACCTCGGGTCCGATCATCGCCAAGGCCGGCGACCTCGCCGCCCTGCTCACCAATCTCGAGCCGCGCGACGTCCTGTTCATCGACGAGATCCACCGCCTCAATCCCGCCATCGAGGAGGTGCTGTATCCGGCGATGGAGGATTTCCAGCTCGACCTGATCATCGGCGAGGGCCCGGCGGCGCGCAGCGTGCGCATCGACCTGGCGCCCTTCACCCTGATCGGCGCGACCACGCGCTCGGGCCTGCTGAGCACGCCGCTGCGCGACCGCTTCGGCATTCCGGTGCGGCTGCAGTTCTACGAACCGGCCGAGCTGGAGCTGATCGTGCGGCGCGGTGCCGGTGTCCTCGGCCTCGACATCACTGCCGACGGCGCGATGGAGATCGCGCGGCGCTCGCGCGGCACGCCGCGGGTGGCCGGGCGACTGTTGCGGCGCGTGCGCGACTTCGCCGCCGTCGCCGCCACCCTCCCCGTCGATGCCGCGGTGGCCGATGCCGCGCTCAACCGCCTGGGCGTCGACCTTGCCGGCCTCGACGCCATGGACCGCAGGTATCTGTTCTGCATCGCCGAGAACTATGCCGGCGGCCCGGTCGGCGTCGAGACGCTGGCCGCTGCCCTGGCCGAGCAGCGCGACACCCTGGAAGAGGTGGTCGAGCCCTTCCTGCTGCAGCAGGGGCTGGTGCAGCGCACGCCGCGCGGCCGCATGCTGTCGGCGGCCGGCTTCCGCCACATCGGCCTGCAACCGCTGCGGTCGGAATCGCCGCAGCTCGACCTGTTGGGAGAGACGGAGGAATGAGGCTGTTTCACCCGTCATGCCCGCGGAAGCGGGCATCCAGTCCGCGTTTCCGCGACGGCGGCATGGAGACGACTGCGGCATGGATTCCCGCTTTCGCGGGAATGACGGAATAAATGCAATGACCGACCTGCAAACCCTGTTGCGCACCGGCATCCATGTCTTTCCCATCCGGGTGTATTTCGAAGACACCGACGCCTTCGGCATCGTCTATCACTCGAACTACCTGAACTTCGCCGAACGCGCCCGCACCGAGATGATGCGGCTGTTCGGCCTCGAGCATTCGCGGCTGATGGCGGGCGACGACGGCATGGCCTTCGCCGTGCGCCGCTGCGAGGCCGATTTCCGCCGCCCGGCGCGCCTGGACGACTGCCTGGAGGTGCGCTCGCGGGTCGTCGCCCTGGGCGGCGCCACCATCGACATGGACCAGGTCGTCTATAGCCCGACCGACGATCTTGACGTCTGCCGTATGACCCTGCAACTCGCCTGCGTTCAGCGCAACGGCCGCCCGGCGCGGGTGCCGGCGAGCCTGCGCACCAAGCTTCAAAATCTTCTCACCACTAATCGGACGTAATCATGGAACCGACCGTCGTCGACACGGTAGCCCTGGCCGGCTCGCACGATCTTTCGATGTGGGGCCTGTTCCTGCGGGCCGACTTCATCGTCAAGGCCGTGATGATCATGCTGCTGGCCGCCTCGTTCTGGTGCTGGGCGATCATCTTCGACAAGGCCATCCGCCTGCGGAAGCTGTTCGGTCGTGCCAACCAGTTCGAGGAGTCGTTCTGGTCGGGCAATTCGCTCGAGGAACTCTACGACCGCATCGGCAACCGGCCGCTCGACCCGATGTCGGCGGTATTCGTCGCCGCCATGCGTGAATGGCGGCGTTCGGCCGCCCGCGGCCTCACCGACCGGATGAGCCTGCCGCAGCGCCTCGACCGCGTCATGCAGATCACCGTCGGCCGCGAGATGGACAATCTCGAGGCGCGCATGGGCTTCCTGGCCTCGGTCGGCTCGACGGCGCCGTTCATCGGCCTGTTCGGCACGGTCTGGGGCATCATGAACAGCTTCCAGTCGATCGCCAGCACCAACAACACCTCGCTGGCGGTGGTCGCCCCCGGCATTGCCGAGGCCCTGTTCGCCACCGCCCTCGGCCTGGTCGCCGCCATCCCGGCGGTCATCGCCTTCAACAAGCTGTCCAACGACCTCGACCGCTATGCCAAGCGGCTGGAAGCCTTTGCCGGCGAGTTCGGCGCCATCTTGTCGCGCCAGCTCGAAGAGAAGGCCTGAGCCATGGCGATGTCGCTCGGAGGCGGCGGCCGGCGCCATCAACGGCGCTTTCGGCCGGTCAGCGAGATCAACGTCACCCCGATGGTCGACGTGATGCTGGTGCTGCTGGTCATCTTCATGGTGACGGCGCCGCTGCTCACCGCCGGTGTCCAGGTCGAACTGCCGAAAACCTCGGCCAAGGCGCTGAAAGGCGACGACAAGCCGTTGTCGGTCAGCGTCAAGTCCGACGGCAGCATCTGGCTGCAGGAGACCGCGGTCGACCTCACCGAACTGGCGCCGCGCCTGCAGGCGGTGGTGGCGCAGAAGACCGACACCCGCATCTTCGTACGCGGCGACGAGAACGTGAATTACGGCCGTGTCGCCGAGGTCATGGGCACCTTGGGCGCCGCCGGCTTCACCAAGGTGGCGCTGGTGACCCAACAACCGCAAGGGGCTGGGCGCAAGGGCGCCCGCTGACATCATGGAAATGCGCAACGGCTTCGTCTTCTCGGGCCTTCTGCATCTCGTCGTGTTCCTGCTGGCCTTGTTCGGCTTGCCCGAGCTGTGGCGCGACCCGGTCGAGATCGAGCAGGCGATGGTGGTCGAAGTGGTGCAGATCGCCGACAAGACGAATCCGCCGCCAAAGAAGGTGAAAGAGCCGGAGCCCAAGCCCGAGCCGCCCAAGGAAGAATCCAAGCCCGAGCCGCCGAAGCCCGAACCGAAACCAGAGCCCAAGCCGGAGCCGAAGCCGGAGCCCAAGCCGGAGCCCAAGCCGGAGCCCAAGCCGGAGCCCAAGCCGGAGCCCAAGCCGGAGCCCAAGCCGGAACCGAAGCCGGAACCGAAGCCGGAACCGAAGCCGGAGCCCAAGCCGGAGCCGAAGCCCAAGCCACAGCCGCCGAAGCTGGCCGAGGTCAAGCCCAAGGCCAAGCCGAAGCCGCCGCCGGACGAATTCGACCAGTTGCTGAAGACGATCGAGAAGTTCAAGGAGCAGCCGAAACCGCCGAGCCCCGAGCCGCAGAAGCAAATGGCCGCCAACCTGCCCAATGCGCACGAGCGCGGCTCGACGATGCACAACTCGGCCGAACCGCTCAGCGCCACGGTGAAGGACGCCATCATCTCGCAGATTCAGCGCTGCTGGAACGTTCCGGCCGGCGCCAAGGACGCCGAGAATCTGGTGGTCGAAGTGCGGGCCTTCTACAACCCGGACGGCACCGTGCAAAGCGCCCAGATCGTCGAGTCCAAGGCCGATCCGTTTTGGCGCACCGCCGCCGAGAGCGCGCGGCGGGCAGTGCTGATCTGCAGCCCGCTCAAGGGCCTGCCGGGCGACAAGTATGACCAATGGAAATCGATGACGCTGACCTTCAACCCCAGAGAAATGATCGTCGGGAGATGACCGTGCTTTACCGCCTCCGTTCCCTCGCCGTCGCCGCCGCGACCGGCATCGTGCTGGCCATTGCCGTGGTGCCGCCGGCCGTGGCCGAACTACGCCTCGACATCACCCGCGGCCATATGCAGCCGTTGCCGATCGCCATTACCGAGTTCACCGGCCTCAATGTCAAGGAAAGCGAGTTCGGCCGCGACATGTCGCGCGTCGTCTCGGCCGATCTCGAGCGCTCGGGCCTGTTCCGCCCCGTCGACCCGCGGTCCTTCATCCAGACGGCGCAGGCGCTGCAGGTGCAGCCCCGCTTCGCCGACTGGAAGGCGATCAGTGCCCAGGCCCTGGTCAACGGCCGCGTCGAACAGCTGCCGGACGGACGATTGCGCGTCGAATTCCGCCTGTGGGACGTAATGGCCGAGGTGCAGCTCACCGGGCAGGCCTACACCGCCGATGCCAAGGGCTGGCGCCGCATCGCCCATCTGATCGCCGACGCCATCTACAAGCGGCTGACCGGGGAATCGGGCTATTTCGACACGCAGATCGTCTATGTCGCCGAGAGCGGCCCGAAGGACAAGCGCGTCAAGCGCTTGGCCATCATGGATCAGGACGGGGCGAATCATAAGTTCCTGACGGATGGCTCGGACCTGGTGCTGACGCCGCGCTTCTCGCCGCAGATGCGCGAGATCACCTACCTGTCGTATTTCCGCAACCGGCCGCGCGTCTACATCCTGCAGATCGATACCGGCCGCCGCGAGGTCCTGGGAGACTTCCCCGGAATGACCTTTGCCCCGCGCTTCTCGCCGGACGGCAACAAGGTGGTCATGAGCATGGCCGCCGACGGCAATTCCGAAATCTACGAGATGGACCTGCGCACGCGGCGCTCGCGCCGGCTGACCGACAATCCCTCGATCGACACCGGCCCGTCCTATGCGCCCGATGGCTCGCAGATCGTGTTCGAATCGGACCGTGGCGGCACGCAGCAGATCTACGTCATGGATTCCAGTGGCGGCAATGCCCAGCGCATCAGCTTCGGCGACGGCCGCTACGGCACGCCGGTGTGGTCGCCGCGCGGCGACCTGATCGCCTTCACCAAGCAGAAGGGCGGCGAATTCTACATCGGCGTCATGCGCCCCGACGGCTCGGGCGAACGCCTGCTGGCCTCGGGGTATCTGGTGGAGAGCCCGACCTGGGCGCCCAATGGCCGGGTGCTGATGTTCTATCGCCAGACCCGCGGCGATTCGGCTGGCCGGGGCGAATCGCATCGCCTGTATACGATCGACGTCACCGGCGTCAACGAGCGCCTGCTGACGACTCCCTTGGATGCCTCCGACCCGGCATGGTCGCCGCTCACCCCATGAAGCTCTACCCCTGAGCGTCCGAACGCCGGCGAAATCGTCGCCGGCGTTCTTCTTATGCGCCGGGTGTTGCAGCCAAGTCACGATGCGGCCACAATAACACGAAAGCGCGACACAGCACCTCGCATGCGCTTGCCTTGCAATACGCGATTCCGTATAGTCCGCCCGACACGAAACGTGCGGTTACAGCCGGGTCCAAAGCGCGCTGTAGTCGCGGCCGGCGGCCAGGATGGCCAGGCAACGTCGTTCTTCTAGTATCAGGACGATTCATATCCGCCTGTAAGGGGGTTACCAGAAATGATGAAGCGTATTCTCACCGTCGTCGCCGTCGCCGCTGCTCTGGCCGCTTGTGAAACGGCCCCGCAGGACACCGGCGCCACCGCCGGCGCCGGCCAGGGCGCCATTGCCGCCCCCGCGGGCGTGCAGCCCGGCAGCCAGGCCGACCTGGTGGCCAATGTCGGCGATCGCGTGTTCTTCGATTTCGACAAGTACAGCCTGCGCAGCGATGCCCGCGCCACCCTGGACAAGCAGGCCGCGTGGCTGCAGCAGTATCCGAACGCCGCCGTCGTAGTCGAAGGCCATGCCGACGAGCGCGGCACCCGTGAGTACAACCTGGCCCTCGGCGAGCGTCGCGCCAGCTCGGTGAAGAACTACCTGGTGTCGCAGGGCGTCGCCGCCAACCGGATCAAGACGATCTCCTATGGCAAGGAGCGCCCGGTTTCCGTCGGCTCGAACGAGGCGGCCTGGTCGCAGAACCGCCGCGGCGTGACCGCCGTTCAGTAAACCACGGCAACACTGTTTTGACGAAACGCCTGGCCCAATGGGGCCAGGCGTTTTCGCTTGCCCGGACCCCAGCGAATCAGCCGCCGTCCGCGCCCATCCGGGGCAATGGCGGCTTCGTCGGGCTTACCCACAGAATCTGTGCATAAGCCTGTGGAGCAGGGTGTGGGACACGGGTTGACATGCGGGCTTGCAGGTCCTGCCTATTTCCTAGCCATTGGTGATAGGCATTGATTTTCAATAGTTTTCCCGGATCTGGCGATTTCCCGAGCACACGGTGACGCCGATTCCGGCATGCCGCCGACGCTTCCGCATTGTGGACAATGGGCCGAGCCGACAAGCCCCTTGCGAGCGCCGGAGCCGCCGATCAGAGTGGCGCCACCTTCCATCGCGCCCATGCCCATGCCCGCCCGCACTTCATTGCGCCTCGCCGCGTTCTACGCCGCCATTTTCACCGCCATCGGCATTCATCTGCCGTATTGGCCGCTGTGGCTGAAGGCGCAAGGTCTCACGCCAGGTGAGATCGGCCTCCTGCTGGCGATGACCTTCTTCACCAAGATCGTCACCAATCCCCTCGTCGGCCTGCTCGTCGACCGACGTGGCGACCGCCGGCGCCCGATGGTGATGCTGGCGGCCGGCGGGGTTCTGTCCTTCCTGCTGTATGGCATCGTCGACGGCTTCGCCGGAATCCTGGCGGTCACCGTGCTCAGCGGCGGATTCTTCGCCGGAATGATGCCGATCGGCGAGAACTTGACCATGATGCAGGCGGCGCGACACGGGCTCGATTACGGCCGCATCCGGTTGTGGGGATCGCTGACGTTCATCGCCGCCGCCGCCGTTGGCGGCTGGCTGCTGGCGCGCTTTTCGCCCGATCTGATTCTGTGGCTGGTCACCGGCGGCTTGGTGCTGACCTGGCTGGCCTGCCTGAACGTGCCCGACATCCGCACCACCAGCGACGCCACGGGTGAGCCGCCGCCGCCGATCAGGCTGCTCCTCGCCAATCCCTTGTTTCTGCTGTTCCTGTTGACGGCCAGCCTGGTCCAGGTCAGTCACGTGATCTATTACGCCTTCGCCACCCTGCATTGGCAGGCGGCAGGGTTGTCGGGAACGGTCATCGGCCTGTTATGGGCCGAGGGCGTGATCGCCGAAATCGTGCTCTTTGCCTTCAGCCGCACCGTCATCGCTCGTCTGGGTCCCGCACGCCTGCTGCTCCTGGCCGGTGTCGGCGGCATCCTCCGCTGGACGCTGCTGGCGGGCACCACCGACCCGCTGGCCTTGGCCGCGGCGCAATGGCTCCATGCCGCGACCTTCGGCTGCATGCACCTGGGCGCCATGCACTTCATCAACCGCGCCGCACCGCACCGCCTGTCGGCACGGGCGCAGGCATTGCATTCGACGGTAACCCTGGGCGTCGCTTCGGGACTCGGCATGCTGCTGGCGGGGCCGCTTTACGGCACGCTGGGCGGCGCGTCGTTCCTGGCGATGGCCGGCACCGCCGGCGCCGGTGCCGTGGCCGCGGCAGTGCTGCACCGGCGTTGGCATGGCGGCGTGATCGCCTGAGCGGCTCAGCCCCGCCAGGCCGCCCAGGCGCCAAACAGCAGCGCGCCCCATAGGCGCTCGACACCGGCGAATCCGGCGTCGCCGAGCAGCTGCATGAGCCGCGGCTCGGGCACGAAGTGGATATCCTTGACGATCTGTCGAAAGCCCTTGTCGACGTCGGCGGGTGGAATGCCGGCATCGAGCTGCCAAGTCCGCCATAGGGCGAAAAGCCGCTGGAACGTCCGTTCGCCCGCATCGCCGTGCAGGTCGGCGATGACCAGCGGCGCGCCAGGCTTCAGCCGCGCGGCGATCTGCGCCAGCAGCGCCGCCTTGGCGCCGTCGTCGGGCAGGAAATGCAGGACCAACACCAGCGTCGCCGCGTCGAACTGGGGGGCAAGGGGCACCGCGTCGACGCCGCCGGCCACCAGCTCGACACGCCCGCCCAGGCCCCTCACGCGGTCGGCGGCGGCACGCAACATGTCGGGCGAAGGGTCGCAGCCGACGAAATGCCAGCGCGGCGCCGTCGGCGCCAGATTGGCGATCTCGGCGCCGGTGCCGACGCCGGCGACGAGCACGCGCGCCTCGGCTGGCAGGCATTGCTGCAGCTGCAGGGCGACGAGGCGGTGCAGGACGTCGTAACCCGGCACCACCCGCCGAATGATGTCATCATAGATCCGCGCGCGGCGGTCGTCGAAATGCCTGATCGATTCGACGGTCATCGAAGCTCTCCGAAGGCGGCGCCTCCGGAGAGCTTAGGGCGTTTTGGGGCTAATAAAAGACAAGAAACCGTCATGCCCACAGAAGCGGGCATGTGAAGAAATGCCGTTATCCGCCCTTAGTCGTCACCCCCGCGGAAGCGGGGGTCCATTCCCGAGGCCGCGCATACCGCTTAAGCACTTCCGACCGCGGAATGGATTCCCGCTTTCGCGGGAATGACGTTGTCACACCGCTACTTGGCTCTTCATCCCGTGCGATCCGCAGCATGGCCGCGGCCGAGGGCGAAAGTGCGGACGATATAGTCGAGCAGCGTGGCAACGCTGGCCTCGGGGCTGGCATGGCCAGTGTCGATGATCAACTCCGGCGCCTGCGGCTCCTCGTAGGGCGCGCTGACGCCGGTGAACTCGGGGATGCGCCCGGCCCTTGCCTTGCGATACAGCCCCTTGGGGTCGCGCGCCTCGCACTCTTCCACCGCCGCCTTGACGTAGACCTCGTGAAACTGGTCGGGGGCGATGGCGCGAACCCGGTCGCGATCGGCGTTGTACGGGCTGATGAAGGCGGTGATGACCAGGGTGCCGGCCTGGGCGAACAAGTGGGCCACCTCGCCGACGCGCCGGATGTTCTCGCTGCGGTCGGCCGGGCTGAACCCGAGATCGGCGTTGAGGCCGTGGCGGACGTTGTCGCCGTCGATGACGAACGCGTGATAGCCGCGCCGGAACAGCTGGCGCTCGACTTCCATGGCGATGGTCGACTTGCCGGCACCGGACAGGCCGGTGAGCCAGATGATGCCGCCGCGATGGCCGTTGGCCTGCCAGCGCTGCTCGGCGCTGATGCGGTGTTCGACGGCGGTGATGTCCCCCGACTTCACCTGCTGCTGCGCGATCTCGCCGACGACGCCGCCGCCGACGATGTCGTAGCCGTCGACCAGGACGAAGCGGCCGGTGCGCGGGCTGTCGGCAAAGCGGTCGAGGGCGAGCAGGCTGCGCGAGCGCAGCACCACCTCGGCCACGGCATTGCGCTCGACCCGCGTGCCGTCGGCCTGCGACAGGTCGGTGACGTCGATGATCTTCTCGATCGCCTCCACCTCGACCTGATGCTCGGCGGTGGCCAGCTTGAGCTTGTAGCGGTTGCCCACGGCCAGCGGCGCATTGCCGAGCCAGAACAGCCGTGCATGAAAGCGATTGGCGAGCTGCGCCGGCGCGTCGAGGTGAACGGCGACCTGGCCCCGTTCGACGAAGATCTGCTCGTCGAGGGTGATGCCGATCGACTGGCCGGCCTGGGCGGTGATGGCCGGCGTCGTCGCGTT
This sequence comes from Rhodospirillaceae bacterium, assembly GCA_036675815.1. Taxonomy (GTDB): domain Bacteria; phylum Pseudomonadota; class Alphaproteobacteria; order Rhodospirillales; family Magnetospirillaceae; genus JAKFEE01. Next base: position 23,111 of record JAKFEE010000055.1, on the reverse strand, counting down.
CCACGACTCGATGGTCGCCACCTTCGCCGTCTTGTTGGCAGGCAGGAACAGCAAGGTATCGCCGACGCGCAGGCGACCGGCCTCGATGCGGCCGGCGACGATGCGGCGGGTGTCGAACTTGTAGACGTCCTGGACCGGCAGGCGCAGCGGCTGCTCGTTGGCCGCCGCGCCGCCACGGAAGGCGTCGAGCGCCTCCAGCACCGTCGGCCCCTCGTACCAGGCGGCGCGCGGCGAGCGCTTCGCGACATTATCGCCGTCGCGCGCCGAGATGGGGACCACGTGGGTCGGCACGACGCCGATGCCAGCGAGATAGCCGCGGATCTCGGCCTCGACCGCGGCGAAGCGATCGCGATCCCAGCCCGCGGCGTCCATCTTGTTGACCACCACGGTGATCTGGCGCAGCCCCAGCAGGTGCAGCAGATAGCCGTGGCGGCGCGACTGCTCCTGCACGCCCTCGACGGCATCGACCACCAGCACCGCGGCATCGGCCGAGGCGGCGCCGGTGATCATGTTCTTGAGGAATTCCTTGTGCCCGGGCGCGTCGATGATGACATAGGGCCGCCGAGCCGACTCGAAACGGATCTGCGCCGTGTCGATGGTGATGCCCTGATCGCGCTCGGCCTGCAGGGCGTCCATGACGAAGGCCCATTCGAACGGCATGCCGCGTTTGTCGCAGACCTCTTTCACATATTCGACCTTACCCTCGGGCAGGGCGCCGGTTTCGTGCAGCAGGCGGCCGACCAGGCTCGACTTGCCATGGTCGACATGGCCGACGATGACGATCTTCAGGGTGTCGTCACTCATGATGCTTCCCTCTCTTTTCCCCAACCTTCGAGGCGTCACCCCCGCGTAAGCGGGGGTCCATGTCGAGGCAAGGTTCTTATGCTCAGGCCCACTCCCATGGCGGCTGCGCCATGGATTCCCGCTTTCGCGGGAATGACGAAGAAATGAAAGGCTTACATGTAGCCGGCGGCGCGCAGGCGCTCGAAGGCGTCCTCGGACTCTTTATCCTGGGCACGCCCCGCGCGCTCGGGCACCTTGGTGATCTCGAGCTCCTCGATGATCTCCTCGACGGTGCCGGCCGTGCTGGCGATCGAGCCGGTGCACGGGGCACAGCCCAGCGAGCGATAGCGGCGGCCGTCCTTGGCGAAGTAAAGCTCGACCACCGGGATGTTCTCGCGCGCGATGTAGCGCCACACGTCGAGTTCGGTCCACGCCAGCAGCGGATGGATACGCAAGTGCGTGCCCGGGGCGAAGTCGGTCTTGTACTGGTCCCAGAACTCCGGCGGCTGATCGCGCACGTCCCATTCCGCCTGCTCGTTGCGTGGGCTGAACACGCGTTCCTTGGCGCGCGTCCCCTCTTCGTCGCGGCGGATGCCGGCGATGATGCCGGTATAGCCGCCGGCGGCGATGACCTGCTTCAGCCCGGCGGACTTGAGCGCTCCGCAGCAGTTGACCCGGCCCTGCTCCGGGCTCATGCCGGCGGCCAGTGCCGCCTCGTTCTTGCCGACGATCAGCGGCAGATCCCATTCCTTGGCCATGCGGTCGCGGAAAGTGATCATTTCGGGGATCTTGTAGGTCGTATCGACGTGGATCACCGGGAACGGCACGTGGCCGAAGAAGGCCTTCTTCGCCAGCCACAGCATGACGTTGGAATCCTTGCCGATCGACCACAGCATGGCGATCTTGTCGAGGCGGTTGAACGCCTCGCGCAGGATGTGGACGCTCTGGCTTTCGAGAGCGTCCAGATGCCGCGCCGCGGCCGACTCCCCGCTCATATCCCTTCTCCGATGTAGGTGTGGATGCCGCATTCACTCTTCGCCTTGCCGGCCCAGCGGCCGGCCCGCGCCGGCTCGCCCGGCGTCACCGGACGCGTGCACGGCCAACAGCCGATCGAGCGATAGCCCTGGTCGACCAGCGGGTGGCGCGGCAACTTGCGTTCCTCCATGGCCGTGGCGATGCGCTCGGCATTCCACCGCGCCAAGGGGCTGACCTTGATGACACCGCCGGCGCCGAGCGACAGGGTCTGCAGTTCGCCGCGCTCGCCGCCGTGGAAGGCCTTGCGGCCGTCGATGAGGGCGGCACAGCCGGCGGCGGCGCGGGCCAACGGCAGCACCTTGCGCAGATGGCAGCAGGCGTCGGGATCGGTGCGCCACAGCTCGTCGCTGGCGGCAAGATCGCACGGCTGCGGTCGCGCGATGCGGATGTCGGTGAGGCCGAGGCGCCGCACCAACTGCTCACGGTACTGGACGGTCTCGTCGAACAGGGCGTCGGTGTCGATGAAGATCACCGGCGTGTTGGGATCGACCTGGGCGACGAGGTCCAGCAGCACCGCCGCCTCGGCCCCGAAGGACGAGGTGACGGCGATGTTGCCGGCGAATTCGCGGGTGATCATCACCGAGAGCAGGTCGCGGCCGTCGAGGTGACCGTAGGCCAGCCGCAAGGCGGCGAGCCGATCGCCGGAAAGGCTTTGTGCCGGAATGGCGGTCATCTCCCCTCCTCCTACAGCGCCGCGAACGCCGACAGGTCGTCGTCGAGGGTCGGCGACGCGACGACGGCACTGCGAACGGTGTCGATCCACAGCGCCAGTGCCTCGCGATAGCCGTCGATGCGGCCGCTGGACAACGCCGCCGAGCGCTCGGCGAGAACGGCATCGAGGGTGTCGATGATCTCGGGCGCACCGACGCTGGTGGCCCGCAGGGTTTCGAGCACCACCATGGTCGCTTCGCCATCGGCGGTCATGGTGCCGTTGTGGGCCAGCAGCCGGCGCGCGGCGATGACGGTCGCCTCCTCGGCCGCCGCCAAGGCCTGCTGCCAACGCCCGGCGAAAGTGGCGCGGTCGACGCGGATCAGCGCGTCATCGGCCAGATCGGCGAACAGGTCGTCGTTGGCGAAGGGGGCCGCGCATTCGCCGCGCACCGTCGGCGCGCCCTGGAACTCGCCGCCGCCCCAGTCGATGTACATGCCGGGATTGTCCTTGTCGGTGATCGGCTTGAGGATAACAGCCAGGCCGTCCTGGCCCAAGCGTTCCGCCCAGCCGCGCACGGTCTCGCCGGGCAGCTTCTGTGCCGCGTAGGAATCGCGCAGCACCTTGATGACCTGATTGGCCAGGGGCGCCGGCACCAGCGGTCCGCTCAGCGCAATGTCGCCGTCGCGCCGGCCGCTGCCGCCGATGTGCAGGAGGTAATGCGGCGCCGGCCGGCCATCGACCTTCTTGGCCATGCCATGCAGGCCGAAGTCGGCGGTGTGGTGCGAGCCGCACGAGTTGTGGCAGCCGGAGACATGCACCGAGACGGCCTTGGCGTTGGCATCGCCCTCGGCCTCGCGCACCAACTGCTTGGCGAACATCTGCGAATTGGTGATGCCGATGCGGCAGGTGGTGGTGCCGGGGCACGACATGATGCTGGCGTAGTCCTCGGACTTTTCGGGGACATCGATGCCGATCGCCCGCAGGGACTGAGCGACACTCTGCGCCTTGTCGCGGGCAATGCCCAAGAGGACGATGTTCTGCTCGCGGGTGGTGCGCAATTGCTGCACCCCCGCCGCCTCGGCGATATCGGCCAGTTGCTCCAACTGTTCCGACGACAACAGGCCCAGGGTCGGCGTCGCCATGATGGCCGCCGAACCGTCGTGCTGGTCGACGACGCCGACCGGCATGCGGGCGACCGCCACGTCCTGCGGCTGGCGCCATTGATGGCGTTTCCACGGCCGCTGCGGCAGGCTGCGCACGCGCTCGTACTCCTCGAGGAACAGTTCGCGGAACTTCTCCTCGCCGAAGCGCTTGAGCACGAATTTGATGCGCGAAGCATTGCGGTTGCGGCGATCCGAGTAGCGCTGGTGCAGGCGCGCCATCGCCTCGACCACCGCCGACAGCCGGGTTTCGTCGACCAGGTCGAGAATCTTCACCGACCGGCGCGGCGTCGGGCCGAGGCCGCCGCCGGCATAGACGGCAAAGCCCTGCTGGCCGTCGACTTCGGTGGCGATGAAGGCCAGATCGTGGATCGCCGAGTCGCCGCAATCGACGCTGCACCCCGAGATCGACACCTTGGCCTTGCGCGGCATGTGCTGGACCAGCGGCGCGCGCAGCCACGAGCGCGCCAACTGCTGGGCGACGGCGCCGGCATCGACGTGCTCGCGCGGGCACACCCCCGACAGCGGGCAGCCGGTCATGTTGCGCAGGGTGTTGCCGCAGGCCTCGCGCGTGGTGATGCCGGCCTTGTACAGCGTCGCCAGCGTCTCCGGCGTGCGCTCCAGCGGCACCGAATACAGCTGGATGTCCTGGCGCGTGGTGATGTGGGCGTCGCCGGTGGCGAATTCGCGATTGACCGCAGCGATGGCGCGCAGCCAATCAGGCGTCATGATGCCGCCGGGGATCTTGATCCGCACCATCTGCACGCCGGGCTGGCGCTGCCCGTACACGCCGAAGCGCACGCGAAAGCCCGTCCAGCGCTCGTCATCCCACTCGCCCGCCTTGTAGTGGGCGTAGGCCTCCTCGTATTCTGCCAAGTCGGACAGCCGAACCAATGGCTCGACCGCCGAGCTGCCGAGCTTTCCGAAACCGATGTCCGTCATGCCGCCCTCTTTTTACACTTTTGTGCGGTATATCCCGCCATGGACGCCATGTTGATGTGTGAAATGGATTGTGTCAATTGCCCTGTTGAATTTACCAAAACAACATGATAGCTACGTTGTTTAAGGAGGCGACATGACGGACAACAACGCATACGCTGGCGATCTCACGCCGGCCGAAGTGTGGGACCGCCTGAACCGCGACGCGATGGCGGCGGTGGTGGACGTCCGCACGCATGCCGAATGGGTATTCGTCGGCCTGCCCGACCTGTCGGCGCCGGGGCGCCCGCTGGTCAAGGCGTCGTGGCAGCTCTATCCGAGCATGGCGCGCAACCCGGGGTTCCTCGGCGAACTGGCCGCGGCCGGGATCACCCCCGAGCACACGCTGTTGTTGCTGTGTCGCAGCGGGGTCCGCTCGCGGGCGGCCGCGCAGTTCCTGACCGCGCAGGGTTTCGCCACCTGCTACAACATCATCGATGGCTTCGAGGGCCAGCTCGATACGGCCAAGCGCCGCGGCGTCGGCGGCTGGAAGGCGGCCGGTCTGCCCTGGGTGCAGGGCTGATCCGGCACGCGTTCGTCTCCGCCGCGGTCAACGGCCGTACAGGACGTCCGGCAACCACAGGGCGATCTCGGGGAACTGGTAGATCAGGATCATCGCCACGAAGACCAGGCCAAGGAACGGCATGCAACCGGCGAAGATCTGGTTGAGAGTGACGTGGGCGGGCGCCACGCCCTTGAGGTAGTAGCAGGCCATCGCCATCGGCGGCGACAGGAACGAGGTCTGCAGGTTGAGCGCCACCAGAATGCCGAAAAACAGCGGGTCGATGTGGAAGTTATCGAGCAGCGGCAGGAAGATCGGCACGAAGATGATGATGATCTCGGTCCACTCCAGCGGCCAGCCGAGCAGGAAGATGATGATCTGGGCGAGGATGAGGAAGCCCACCGGCGTCAGTTCGAGGCTCATGACGAACTGCTCGAAGACATGGTGGCCGCCGAGGTAGGAAAACACCGCGGCGAAGGTGGCCGAGCCGACGAAGAGATAGCACACCATGGCCGAGGTGCGGGCGGTCAGGAACACCGATTCCTTGAGCTTGTCCCACGACAGGGTTCGATAGGCGGCGGCCAGCAGCAGACCGCCGAGGGCGCCCACCGCCGCCGCCTCTGTCGGCGTCGCCAGGCCGAAGATGATGGCGCCGAGGACGCATAGGATCAGCGCGGTCAGCGGCACGAACGAGGTCAGCAGCTCGATCAGCACCTGCTGCAGCGGCACCGCCTCCTCCATCTGCGGCTTGGGCGCCAGCTTGGGATTCCACAGCGCCCGCGCCATGGCGTAGAGCATGTACATGCCGGCCAACATGAAACCGGGGAACATCGCCGCCGCATAGAGCTTGACCACCGACACGCCGGCCATGGCCCCGTAAAGGATGAGCATGATGCTGGGCGGGATGAGGATGCCCAGGCAGCCGCCGGCGCAGATGACGCCGGCCGACAGCTTGGTGTCGTAGCCGATCTTGAGCATCGCCGGGAACGCCAGCAGGCCCATCAGGGTGACCACGGCGCCGACGATGCCGGTGGCGGTGGCGAACAGCGCGCAGGTGGCCAGCGCCGCCAGCGCCATCGACCCGGGAATGTGGCGGGTGGCGATGTGCATGCTGTGGAACAGGCGATCGATGATGCGGGCGCGCTCGACCACGTAGCCCATGAACAGGAACAGCGGCACGGCCACCAGCACCTCGTTGGCCATCACGTCGTAGGTGTTCTGGACGAACAGGATGAAGATGCGATCGCCCATGGCGTAGAAGCCGAAGATCACCCCCATCGCCATGAGGGTGAAGGCGATGGGGAAACCCAGCATGATGATGCCGATGAACAGAGTCATCATCAGGATGGCGACTTGCGGGTCGGTCATGCCGCGCCTCCGCGAGGCGCGTTCCGCTCCAGGTCCGCGGCCCGTTGCTCGATCAGCAGCTTCTCGGTTTCCTCGACGTCATGCAGGCGCGGCGGCCAATCGCCGGTGCGCAGGCATTGCACGCAACGGATGACCTCGGCGATGCCCTGCAGCAGCAGCAGCACACCCACCACCGGCACCAGCACCTTCATCGGCCAGATGGGGATGCCGGCCGGGCTGAAGATGCTGACCTCCCTCATCGCCACTGACATCTGGGCGAAACCGTAGCCGGAATAGGCCAGGGCCAGGATGCCGGGGAAATAGAAGATGAAGTACAGCACCAGATCGATCGCAGCCTGCCGGCGCGGCGACAGCAGCCGCCAGATGAAGTCACCACGCACGTGGCCGCCGCGCGACAGCGTGTAGGGGCCGGCCATGATGAACAGGGCGCCGTACATGAGATAGCTGACGTCGTAGGCCCAGGAGGTCGGCGCCCGCAGCAGATAGCGGACAAAGACCTCGTAGCTGACGCCGAACGTGAGGATGATGATGCACCAGGCAAAGGACTTGCCCATCCACATGCTCAGCCGCTCGATGAAGGCAACAAAGGGATTCATGCCATCGCTTCCGCCGCCCTGGAGGGGAAGGAGGGCGACGCCGGAGCGCCGCCCCCGGACACCGGCGGCGCTCAGGCTTGGCCGAAGAAATGGTTGTAGGCCAATTCCATGTCCTGACGGTTGTTGAGTTCGAAGAAGCCGACGCGCTTGGCCCATGCCTTCTGCGAGTCGACGCATTTGGCGAAGAACTTGTCTTCCATCAGCCCGGGCAGGATCTTCGACCACGCGTCGAGTTGGCCCTTCAACACCGATTCCGGCGTGCGCACGACCTTGACGCCGTCCTTCTCGATCAGCGCCTGCAGGTCCTTGGAGTAGTTGTCATAGGCTTTCCACGCCATGTCCGACGACGCCGCCTCGGCGCCGTAGCGCAGGATGGCCTTGTGCTCGGCCGGCAGGGCTTCGAACTTGGCCTTGTTGAAGATGATCTCGAAGCACTCCATCGCCTGATGGTAGCTGCCCATCATGTAGACCTTGGCCACGTCCTGGGCGCCGAAGCGGCGGTCGGAGGTCGGGTTGTTGTACTCGAAGGCGTCGATGACGCCGCGCTCGAGCGCCGGCACGATCTCGCCGCCGGGCAACTGCACCACGGCCGCACCCATGGCCTGCATCAGGTCGGCGGCGAGGCCGACGGTGCGGTATTTCAGCCCCTTCATCTGGTCGAGCGCCTCGACCGGGTTCTTGAACCAGCCGAGCGGCTGGGTCGGCATCGGCCCCGACAGGAAGCCGACGATGTTGAGCCCCAGAATCTTGTCCATGAGCTCGGTGTACAGATCCTGGCCGCCGCCATAGTAGTACCAGCCGAGCAGCATCTGCGCGTCCCACCCCCAGGCCGGGGCCGAGCCGAACAGCGACGCCGCCTTGTGCTTGCCGTACCAGTAGGCCGACACGGTGTGACCGCCGTCGAGGATGCCGGAATGCACGGCGTCGTGGACGCTGAACGGCTTCACCACCGAGCCGCCCAGCAGATACTCGAGCTTGAGCCGATTGCCGGCCATCTCGTTGACGCGGCGCACGTAGTCCTCGGCGAATTCGTTGAAGATGTCCTTGGCGCCCCAGGCCCCCTGAATCTTCAGCACGGCCGTCTGCGCCCGCGATACGTTGGGCATGGCGACGGCGGCGGCACCGCCGGCCGCCGTCGCCGCCGCCGCCTTGATGAACTGGCGGCGGCCGGTCTGCTTCTCCGGTTTGCGAGTCTTGCTCATTGCATGTCCTCCCGTGGGATTTCTTGTTTGGCCGGGTGGCTGCGGCCGCGACCGAAACCGCCGCCTCACCCGCTCGAACGCGGCCGGCCGGAGGGCGACGGGTTCGCCGGCGGCGGCAGGACCGCACACCGTCCGCAGTTGCGCTTCGATCGAGGCAATATTGGCGCGATGAGCACCAACGCACGGTTGCTCATGGCCTCTCCGCAATAAAAGGCTGCCGACACAGCAGTCAAAGACCGGGCAATACTATCCCGCGGCGAGTGGTGCGACCACTCTCCCAAATGGGTGGATTTTTATATTATTTCGTCCTTGGCGCCCAGGACGGGCGCCAGGGGTCCGGCGAAGACTAGCCGCTGTTCGGTCTATGGCGTCCGCTCTGGCTGAACGAATTTCAGGGCGGCGAGGATGGTGCGATGCACCGGAGTCGCGATGCCGAGCTCGCGCCCCAGCCGCACCACCGCCCCCGACAGCCAGGGCAGTTCGAGTCGGCCGCCGCGTTCGAGATCGCCCAGCATCGACGACTTCATCTCGACGGGCAGGCCGTCGCTGAAGGCAAGCACGCGCTGCACCTGATCTTCGGGCAAGGCGATGCCTTTGGCGCGCGCCACCGCCACCGCCTCCTCGACGGCGCACTGATACAGCCAGCGGCCGTCGTCGTCGCCACGCACGGCGCCGATGGGCTGGCGCAGCAGCGAGGTCACCCCGCTGAACGGCGCCAGGAAGACGAACTTCTCCCAGATGGTGCGGCCGATGTCGGCCGCGTGAACGACGTCGATGCCGGCGGCCTTCGCCGCCGCGACAAAGCCGGCCACGCGCCGGCTCTCGCTGCCGTCCCACTCGCCCACGCTCAGCCGGGCCAGGGTGCCGGTGTGGCGAATGATGCCAGGCGCCTCGATGGCGGCGGCGATGTGGCTGACGCCGCCGACGGCACGGCCGGGGCCGAGGATGCGGGTGAGCCGTTCGGCCGAGTCGACGCCGTTCTGGAACGATACGACGCCGGTGTCCGGCCCGAGCAGCGGCTTCAGCCGTTCCGCCGCCGTCTCGGTGTCCCACAGCTTGACGGTGAACATCACCATGTCGACCGGCCCCACCTCCTCGGGCCGCTCGGTCGCCCGGGCGGGCTGGATGTGCATGCCGCCGAGGGCGCTGGCGACGTGCAGGCCGTCGCGACGGATGGCCTCGAGATGCGCGCCGCGGGCAATGAACCACACATCGTTCCCCGAGGCCGCCAGCCGCGCGCCGAAATAGCCGCCGACGCCGCCGCTCCCCATCACCGCTATGCGCATCGCCTCGTCTCCTGTGGGCCGCCACGGGATGGTAGGACGTTGCCCGACAAAGGGGAATGGCCTATTTGTTACATGTAATGGAGTCACGGTGGACGCGGATCGCGTCGACAACATCAGGCAATCCCGCCGGATGGACTGGGATCACCGACGATGCGCCTCGTCGCGGTCTACGCCGCCACCGAAGCCGAGCGGCAGACCGCTGTCCATCAGATCGAGCATCCGCTTCCTGGCATCCTCTGCGCCAATGGCGCCTCCGGCTGGAACCAGCACCGCGACCGGCTTGCCGTCCTTGGTGATAGTCACCCGCCCACCGGCCTCGACGCTGCGCAGCAGTCGGGAAAACTGGCGGTTCGCCTCGGTCGCGCTGACAATCGCGTCCGTCACCTTCGCCCCCGATGTAGTGATGTCTCACTACGTTAGGTGTCCAGCACACCGATCCGCAAGGGGGCGGTCGGCCGCAGTGTTTGCGCACTTGAACCAAGCGCACCGACAGGCTACTTGGTCGGCGCCACGAACCCGGACGCCCCCTTGATGAACAAGCCCCTCGCCAAAGCCGCCCCCAGGGTCGGCATCGTCAGCCTCGGTTGCCCCAAGGCGCTGGTCGATTCCGAGCGCATCCTCACCAAGCTGCGCGCCGAAGGCTATGACCTGTCGGCCTCGTATGACGGCGCCGACTGCGTCATCGTCAACACCTGCGGCTTCCTCGACAGTGCCAAGAAGGAAAGCCTGGAGGCCATCGGCGAGGCCCTGGCCGAGAACGGCAAGGTCATCGTCACCGGCTGCATGGGCGTCAACGAGAAGGGCATCCGCGAGGTCCATCCCGGCGTGCTGGCGGTCACCGGCCCGCACCAGTATGAGGCGGTGGTCGAGGCGGTGCACCAGGTGGTGCCGCCGGCGCACGATCCCTTCCTCGATCTGGTGCCGCCGGCCGGGCTCAAGCTGACGCCGCGCCATTACGCCTATTTGAAGATTTCCGAGGGCTGCAACCACCGTTGCAGCTTCTGCATCATCCCCTCCTTGCGCGGCGACCTGGTCAGCCGCCCGGCCGCCGAGGTGCTGACCGAGGCCGAACGCCTGGCCCAGGCCGGGGTCAAGGAATTGCTGGTGATCTCGCAGGACACCTCGGCCTATGGCGTCGACCTCAAGCACGCCGCCAGCCCGTGGCGCGGCCGCGAGGTCAAGGCGCGCATGACCGAGCTGTGCGACGCCCTGGGCGATTCGGGCATCTGGGTGCGGCTGCACTACGTCTACCCCTACCCGCATGTCGACGAGATCATGCCGCTGATGGCGGCGGGCAAGGTGCTGCCCTATCTCGACATCCCGTTCCAGCACGCCAGCCCGACGGTGCTGAAGGCGATGCGCCGCCCGGCCCATCAGGAAAAGGTGCTGGAGCGCATCCGCCAATGGCGCGACATGGTGCCCGACCTCACCCTGCGCTCGACCTTCATCGTCGGCTTCCCCGGCGAGACCGAGGACGATTTCGAGCAGATGCTGGACTGGCTGGAGGAAGCCGAGCTCGACCGCGTCGGCTGCTTCAAATACGAGAACGTCGAGGGCGCCGCCGCCCGCGACCTGCCCGACCATGTCGACGAGGACGAGGCCGACGAACGCTGGCAGCGCTTCATGGAGGTGCAGCGCCAGGTCTCCGAGCGGCGCATGGCGGCCAAGGTCGGCCGGACGCTGGAGGTCATCATCGACGAGGTCGACGACGACGGCGCCACCGGCCGCTCGAAGGGCGATGCACCGGAGATCGACGGCAACGTCTTCCTCGATGGCGAGACCGAGCTGCGCCCCGGCGACATCGTGCGCGTGGAGATCGACGAGGCCGACGAGTACGACCTGTGGGGATCGGTGGTCGAGTAGCCGTCAGATGGAGCGCGGAGCTCCAGCTCCGCCTGTGTTTTGCGGAGCTGGAGCTCCGCGCTCCGGGCGATTACCGCCAGTCGCGAATGATGCTGCGGTAGATCTCGACCGCCTGGTGGATGTTGTCGACGGCGCACCATTCGTCGGTCTTGTGGGCCATCGTCGGTTCGCCCGGGCCGAGGATCACCGCCGGCGGATGGCCATAGGCCGGCACCAGATAGCCGGCGTCGGTGAACAGATTGGCCGCCTCGATGCGCGGCGGCATGCCGGTGGTGGCGGCGACGGCGGCGAACACCTGAGCCAGCCACGGATGCTCGGGCTCCGACCACACCGGGCCGGCATCGATCGTCGCCGTGATCTCGGCCTCTGGCCCCAGCCGCTCGCGTAGGCGATCGAGCAGCGCGGCGTGATCGATGCCCGGAACGCTGCGGACGTCGACGCCGATCTCGCAGGCATCGGGAACGCTGTTGACGTTGAGGCCGCCGTAAATGGTGCCGACGTTGAGGCTGGGCGCCCCCATCACCGGGTGGCAAGGTACGTCGAACGCGTACTCCTCCAGCCGCGTCACGGCGCGCGCCGCCGCATAGATGGCATTGCGCCCCTGCTCGGGCGTGGAGGCATGCGCGGTGACGCCGGTCGTGCGCACCTTGAACCACAGCACCCCCTTATGGCCGAGCAGCGGCCGGTTGGCGGTGGGTTCGGCGACGACGACGGCGCCGGCCTCGCCCAGTGCCCCGGCCGCGGCCAGATGGGCCGAGCCTTCGCAGCCGGTCTCCTCGCCGGCGGTGAACACCAGCACCACGCCGGGGCCGGCGCGCAGCCTGTGGCGCTCGGCCACGGCGGCAACGGTGAGCGCGGCGATGCCCGATTTCATGTCGCTGGCGCCCCGCCCCCACAGCCGGCCGTCGCGAACCTCGCCCAAAAACGGCGCGAATGACCACGGCGCGTTGCCCAGCGGCACCACATCCAGATGACCGGTCAGGCATAACGGCTTGCCCGACCCATCGCCCAGCGCGGCGACGAGACTGGCGCGGCCGGGAGCGAGCTCGTGATAGGCGACGCGGAACCCGGCCTCGGCGAGAACATCGCCGAGGAAGGCGGCGCAGGGCGTTTCGTTGCCCGGCGGGTTGACCGTGTCGAAGCGGATCAGCCGGCTAGCGAGGGCGACAGGATCGAAACTCACGCCTTCAGCACCCCGCGCCGGATCTGGTCGAGTTCCATCGACTCGAACAGCGCCTTGAAATTGCCCTCGCCGAAGCCCTCGTTGCCGCGCCGCTCGATCACCTCGAAGAAGATCGGGCCGACGAGGGTCTGGGTGAATATCTGCAGCAGCAAGCCGCCACCGGCGGCGGGGGCGCCGTCGACCAGGATGTTGTGGGCGCGCAACGGTGCCAGGTCGAGGCCGTGGCCGGGCAGGCGCTGATCGAGTTGTTCGTAATAGGTGTCGGGAACGTCGAGGAACGCCAGGCCGTTGGCCTCCAGCGCCGCCACGGTGGCGACGATGTCGTCGGTGGCCAGGGCGATGTGCTGGACGCCCTCGCCGCGGTATTCGCGCAGGAACTCCTCGATCTGCGACTTGTCGTCGGCGCTTTCGTTGATGGGGATACGGATGCGCCCGCACGGGCTGGTCATGGCGCGGCTGCGCAGGCCGGTGAGCTTGCCTTCGATGTCGAAGTAGCGCACCTCGCGGAAATTGAACAGCCGCTCGTAGAAGCCCGCCCACTTCGCCATGTTGCCGCGGCGGACATTGTGGGTCAGGTGGTCGATGCGGATGAAGCCCACACCCCTCGGCCATGGATCGACATCGTCAAGAGGGCGGAAATCGACGTCATAGATGCTGCACTCACCGTAGCGGTCGACGAGATACAGCAGACAGCCGCCGATGCCTTCGATGGCCGGCAGGCGCAACTCCATCGGCCCGATCGGGCCGTCGACGCCACGGGCGCCAGCGGCGATCAGCCGACGCTGCGCAGCCGCCGCGTCGTGCACGCGAAAGGCGATGGCGTTGACCCCCGGCCCGTGCTGGGCGGCGAAGGCGGCGGCCGGACCCTGACGCTCGGCATTGAGGATGAAATTGACCTCGCCCTGGCGATACAGGGTGACGTCCTTCGAGCGATGGCGGGCAACGGGGGTGAAGCCGAGGCGACGGAAGGCGCCGTCGAGTGCGGCAGGCTCAGGCGCGACGAACTCGACGAACTCGAAGCCATCGGTGCCGATGGGGTTCTCCCACAGGTCAGCCTCGTGAGCGGCCATGATCGGTTCCTCCTTCACCGAATCGATGTGGCCGCAATCCAGGCCATCGACAAGGTGATCAGACCACCCGTACCGTGTGCTGCTCGCACCCCAGCGCGCGGGCCAGGCGCGCCAAAGACCGATTGCCCACGTCGGTATGCAGGGCGAGGTCGTCGGCCGGCACCTGCAGGATCAGCGCGTCGCCGGCCGGCCCCAACGCCGTGCGGCGCAGCAAGTCGGGGACGCCGCCGGTCAGGGTGTGCGCCAAGCGCAGGGCATGGCCGACCGCCCGGACACGGCGCAAATCACCGTCGCCCTGGAGCATGGCGAGCGCATCCTGGACCACGTGGTGGCTGTCGTCGCCTTGGTAGCGGGTCAGGATGATCAGGGCCAATCGGGCGCGATCCTGGTGGCCGAGGCCGACGAACGGCAGCCGCAGCGTACGCAGGAAGCCCTGGCTGGCGCGGTAGTCGGGATGCTCGTTCCAGAAGATGTCGCCGATCAGGCAGGCGGCGAAGCGGATGCGCCGCTCGGCCGCACCCTCGTCGGGAAACAGCGGCGACATCCAGTCCATGATTTCGTGGCCGTGCTCGGGAAAGCGCCCGGCCGAGCGCGCCATCTGCCGGCATGCCGACAGCAGCGGATCCTCGGCCTGCAGCCGTGGTGGCAAGCGCTTGAAGAACTGCCCTTCGCGCATGCCGTAGACCGAGAACACCAGCCGCGACGGGCGCACCGCCTGCAAGATCCGCTCGAGAAGCAGCGCCGCCATGGGCAGGCTGGCCAAACGCTTCTTGGAGATGCCCGGCACCTTCTCCAGCGACTTGCGGCTCATGCGCGAGATCAAATCGATGATGCGCTCGGCCTCGGCGCAATCCAGGCTGTAATTGTCGAGGATGCGGATCGGATGGTTGGCCTGGGCGATGCACAACCGGGCCACCGCGCGCCAGGCGCCGCCGCAGGCGTAGAGGGCACGGCCCCGTCCCCGGTCCAGCCAGGGGATCTCGGCGAGACGACGCTCGATCAACTTGGCCGCCGCCTCGCGATTGCCGCCGGAGGCCTCGGCCAAACGCAGGACGCCCAGCGGCATCGTTGCGCTGTCACCGGCGCGGCCGGCACCCACCTCCACCAGCTCGCAGCTGCCGCCGCCGAGATCGGCGACCAGGCCGGCCGCATCGGGAATGCCGCACAGGACGCCCAGGGCGGCGCGCTCGGCTTCCTCGCTTCCCGAGAGTATGGCGATGGCGACGTCGAGTTCGCGTTCGAGCTGGCGGACGAAATCCTGGCCGTCGACGGCGTCGCGGACGGCGGCGGTGGCCAGGATGTCGAGCCGGTCGCACTCCATGGCCCGCGCCAGGCGCACGAACCGCCCAACCGCCTGCCGGGCCATGGGCACACCATCGGGATTGAGACGGCCGCTGGCCCCCATCCCCTGCCCCAGCGCGCACACCGCCTTCTCGTTGAACATCGGCAGCGGCGTGCGCGCATTGCCATCGTAGACGACGAGGCGGATCGAGTTGGAGCCGATATCGATGACGGCGACCGGCTTATGCCGCGATCTCATGGGCACGCTGCGTTTCCCCCTCCGGCCCGAGTTCTACGGCACGTCGAGCATGAGCTTCGGCGCCTTGGCGCGATCCAGCGCACTGCCGCGCCCCGACAGGCTGGGATTGGTCATGAAATAGGTGTGGGCGCTGAACGCCCCCTCGCCCGCCGGCATGCGCCGGTACGCGCCGTCGGGCTGCAGGATCCAGCTTTGTGCCGTGTCCTTGAGGTTGGCGACCATGATCTGCTCGAGCACCTGCTGGTGCACCGTCGGGTTCTCGATGGGCACCAGCGCCTCGACGCGCGTGTCCATGTTGCGATGCATCCAGTCGGCCGAGGAGATGAACACCTTGGCCTGGGTCGACGGCAGCCGCTGGCCGTTGCCGAAGCAGATGATGCGCGAATGCTCGAGGAAGCGGCCGACGATCGATTTGACGCGGACGTTCTCGGACATGCCCGGCACCCCTGGACGCAGGCAACAGATGCCGCGCACCACCAGATCGATCTGCACGCCGGCCTGGCTGGCCTCGTACAGCTTTTCGATGATCCGGCCGTCGACCAGGGCGTTCATCTTGGCCCAGATCATCGCCGGCCGACCTGCCCGCGCGTGCTCGATCTCGGCGTCGATGAGCGCGATGATCTTGCCGCGCAAGCCCAGGGGCGCAATGGTCAGCTTTTCCAGATCGCCCGGCTGAGCATAGCCGGTCATGAAGTTGAACGCCCGCGCGGCGTCGTGGCACAGGGCCTGGTCGCTGGTGAAGAACGACAGGTCGGTGTAGATCTTGGCGGTGATCGGGTGGTAGTTGCCGGTGCCGAAGTGCACATACGAGGTCAGCCCGCCACCCTCGCGCCGCACCACCAGCGATATCTTGGCGTGGGTCTTCAACTCGACGAAGCCGTAGACGATCTGGCAGCCGGCGCGTTCGAGGTCGCGGGCCCAGCGGATGTTGGCCTCCTCGTCGAAGCGGGCCTTGAGTTCGACCATGGCGGTGACCGACTTGCCGGCCTCCGCCGCCTCGATCAGCGCCTTGACGATCGGGCTGTCGTGGCTGGTGCGGTACAGCGTCTGCTTGATCGCCACCACCTGCGGGTCGCGCGCCGCCTGCCGCAGGAACTGCACCACCACGTCGAAGCTTTCGAACGGGTGGTGGACGATGATGTCCTTCTTGCGGATGGCGGCGAAGCAATCGCCGCCGAAATCGCGGATACGTTCCGGAAACCGCGCGTTGTACGGCGGAAACAACAGGTCGGGCCGGTCGTCGATCAGCAATTGCTCGGTGTCGACGATGCCGAGCAGGCCGTCCTGAAGGAAGACGTCGCCGGGCGCGACGCCCATCTCCTCCATGACGAAATCCAGCAGGCCCTGCGGGATTTCGGCGTTGACGGTCATGCGGATGGGATTGCCGCGGCGCCGCCGTTTCAGCGCCGATTCGAACACCCGCACCAGGTCTTCCGCCTCTTCGTCGATTTCCATCTCGGAGTCGCGCAAGACCCGAAAGACCCCGCGCGACTCGACGTTGAACCCCGGGAACAACCGATCGAGGAACAGCCCCACCACGTCATCGATCGGGATGAAGCGGATGGCCTCACCCGGCAGCCGCACGAAGCGGCCGAGCAGATGGGGCAGCGGCACCAAGGCCCGCAGCGCCTCGCCATCGTCGCGCCCGGTCAGGTGCAGCACCATGGCGAAGCCGAGATTGGGAATGAACGGGAACGGGTGCGCCGGCCCGATGGCCAGCGGCGTCAGCACCGGGAAGATGTGGTCCATGAACCGCTGGTCGAGCCACGCCTTGTCCTCGTCGCTGAGCTCCACCGGCTCGATCACCGCGACGCCCGCGACACGCAGTTCCTGGCGCAACTGGCGCCAGCACATCTGCTGCTTCATCAGCAGCTCGCCGGCTTCCTTGTTGATGGCGGACAGTTGCTGCGCCGGCGTCAGCCCATCCTGGCTCAGCGTGGCGATGTTGGCGGTGACCTGCCCTTTGAGGCCGGCGACGCGCACCATGTAGAACTCGTCGAGATTGGCCGCCGAGATCGACAGGAAGCGCAGCCGTTCGAGCAGGGGATGGCGCAGGTTGAGCGCCTCTTCCAGCACGCGCGTGTTGAAGGCAAGCCAGGACAGTTCGCGATTGATGTAGCGTTCGCGCGACGGCGTTTCGATGGCGATGACTTTGGCAATGCGGCGCACGTGGATCTCCCGGCCGGCCCAGGGCATCCGGCTCATCCTTTATATAGGCTCGGCACGCGCATGTCATGTCGTGGGGTGCACTCCGCGAACGCGTTGCGGGGCTGGAGCTCCGCGCTCCGTGCTACGGGCGGCCGGCGCGAATCAGGCGGACCTCGGCTCGCCAAGCAGAACTGCGAGGACAGCCGAAGCATCGAGCACGGCCTCACTCATGCTTCGCCGCTTCGTGACGCTCGGCGATCAGCTCGTCGATTAGGCGAGAGCCCTCTGGCACGTATCGGCGCAACAGGGCTTGGGCACCGCGAATAGCCGCGTCGATGGGCTCGGGAATCACGGCGCCGTTCTCGGTAGGTGGCGTTTGAGTCATGCCACATTCCTCAGCCGAAGCCACGTTACTTACATGTGGCATGATCGTGAGGTGTGTCAATAAAAGCGTGGATCTCCAGGTCCGCCGGAAAGTTTCGGAGCCGGATCTCCGCGCTCCAGCACCTGGCGGACCAGCGGCACCGTGATTTCGCGCTTCTCGACCAGGGCGGCGCGGTCGACGGCGGCGACCACGGCGCGGGCGGCGGCAAAGCTGCGTTCCATGCGCGTCAGCAGATAGGCCACCACCTCTTGGCTGACGCGCAACTGGCGGTCGGCGAACAGCTTGATCAACAGCGCCGCGATCAACGCATCGTCGGGGGGCGCGATGCCGATGGCCGGGATGGCATTCAGCCGCGAGCGCAAGTCGGGCAGCGTCAAATGCCACTGCGCGGGCGGCATGCGGCCGCTCAGCAGCAAGGTGCAGCCGGATTCCTTGGCGAAGTTGAACAGGTGGAACAAGGCCACCTCGTCGACACCGCGGTCGCCATCCTCGATCACCGCGGCGCAGCCGCCGGCGAGCAGCCGTGGCGGGTCGTCGGGATGCAGGCTGGCCGCCGCCACCACCGGCGCCGCGGTGCGCGCGGCGAAGACCTGGGCCAGATGGCTCTTGCCGCAGCCGGCGGCGCCATAGACGGCCAAGGCCGGCGCCGGCCACTGCGGCCAGCGGTCGAGCCAGGCGACGGCCTCGGCGTTGCACGGCGCCACCAGGAAATCGGCGCTGCCGAGCGCCGGGCGGTGTCCCAAATCCAGGGGAAGCTGACGTTCCGGCAGGGTCATGGTTCGAGGCGCGAGACGCCATCGCCGCGATAGAGGGGGCTGGCGAGATAGCGCTGAAGGGCGAAGCGCGTCAACACCCCGATCACCGCCGCCACCGGCACGGCCAGCAGGATGCCGACGAAGCCGAACAAGGATCCGGCTGCCAACAAGGCGAAGATCACCCAGACCGGATGCAGGCCGACGCGGTCGCCGACCAGTTTGGGCGTGAGGAAATTTCCCTCGATGACCTGGCCGACGGCGAACACCGCCGCCACCATCACCGGTAGCGTCCATTCATGCGACTGGGCAATGGCCAGCAGGACACCGATGAAGAAACCACTGATCGTCCCGAGATAGGGGATGAACGACACCAGCCCGGAGACGAGGCCGACGATCAGTCCCAGATCCAGGCCGACGACGGTAAGGCCCGCCGCGTAGAAGGTGCCGAGGATCAGGCACACCGTCGCCTGCCCGCGCAGGAACCCCGAGAGGGTGGTGTTCATCTCGTTCAGTTGGGCGCGGATGGTGTCCGCGTGTGCACGCGGCAGCCAGCCGTCGACCTTGGCCACTATCCGGTCCCAGTCACGCAACAGATAGAACGCCACCACCGGCGTAATGAACAGCAGCGACAGGACGTTGAACAGCGCCACCCCGCCCAGCAGCACGTTCTTCAGTACCTGGACGAACCAGGCGACCGCGGTCCCGGCGAAATTGCCGACCGCCTCGCGCAGGCGTTTGACGTCCGAAGGCGACAGATATTCCTGTATGCGTTCCAGCAATGGCTGCGCGCGCTTCGCCAGGCTGTCGGCATAGCCGGGAACCGCGCCGATGAAGTCGATGATCTGCTGTTGCAGGACCGGCACCAGCAGCACCAGCGCAAGCAACAGCAGCACGACGAAGGCGACGGTGATGATGCTGGTCGCCCAGGTCCGCGACAGCCCGGCGCGTTCCAGGCGATCGGCCAGAGGGTCGAGGAAATAGGCCACCGCCATGCCGGCGACGAAGGGCAACAGGATGTCGCGCAGCAGCCACAGCGCCACGACCAGGAGGATCAGACCCGCCACCCAGAACCGGATCTTGGTTTCGCGCGTCACTGCTGGTTCGGACGTCGAGCGGGCGCCGCCAGGCGACGGCCCCAGACGACGATGTAGGCGAGGCCGGAAAGGATCGTCGTCGCCCCCACCACGTAGACGAGCAGGCCGACGATCCGCTCGTCGCCGACGCCCAGCCCCAGATTGGCCAGCAGCATGGCCGCCAGCAGGATCTGCAGGAACGTGTTGGCCTTGCTGATGTACAGAGGGTCGACCGCGGAATATTGCGAAAGAAAAAGCATCAAGACGGCGCCGCCCAATATCACGAAGTCACGGAACACTATCACGATGACCAGCCAGCTATCCAGATGGCCCAGCCAGCCGAGGACGACATAGATGCTGACCAGCAGCGCCTTGTCGGCCAGCGGGTCGAGATAGGCGCCGAGCACCGAGCGGGCGTTGAACAGCCGGGCGATGGCGCCGTCGACGGCGTCGGTCACCCCGGCGGCGACGAACAGCCAGAACGCCGCCGTCATGTGGCCTTGGACGATCAGCCAAACCGTCACCGGCACCGACAGCAGCCGGCACAGCGTCAACATGTTGGGGAGATTGGCAATGATCACTGGGTGGGACCGCTCCCGGGGCCGCCGGCCCGGATCAACCAAACGTTGCCTTCACCGGGAGCGACGACGAAGCCGGCCTGAGCCAGCGAGGCCTGCAGATGCGCCGGCCCGCCGACATAATGCAAGGTCAGCGCCGCCTCGTGCCGGTTGAGGGAGACCACGTCATAGCCCTTGAGCAGGGGCAGCCGGTTCAGGCGCTCGCGCAGCGCCAGCCACTCCGGCATTCCGCCGGATAGCGGCAGCAGCGCCGATGCCTGATCGACCTGCGCCGGTCCGGTGGCGCCCCTGGCGATGGAATCCTGTTTGTAGTCCTCACGCAATTCGTCGACGACGGCATCCGCCGCACGCCGCAGCAGCGTCTCGCGGGCCTCGCCCGGCTTGCCCTGGATGCGGATGTCGCCCTGCTGTTGGCCGGCGCCGTGCACCGAGTACTCGACACGCACCACCTCCGCTCCGCCCGCCCCCGGGGACAGCGTCGCCACCGCCACCAGCGTGTCCGTCGTCGCATGGCGCGCGGCGAGGCCCGCCAGCGCCGCCTGATCACGCGCCGTGGCCTGGTCGGCATTGACGGCCATAACGTCGGCCAGCTCCCCGAGCGGCACGAAGATCGGGATCAGGCCGTCCGAAGGCAGCCGGCCCCAGGCATGCCGCCACGGGTTGGGCTCATCCCATAGCAGCCGCGCCTCGTCCGTCACCATGACCGGCACGACGACGAGCGGTACCCGCCGCGCTTCGACGGCCGGCAGGTCGAGGCTGGCGAGCACGCCGCGCACCGCCTCGGGCTTGAAACGCACGGTGAAGGTGCCGATGTAGCGCACCGCCGAGGCCTTCTCGCCCTCGAGGATGACGTCGCGGATCAGCGCCTCGATTTCCATCGCCGACGGCTGCGGCACGCGGGCGTGCTCGCTGGCCGGCACCAGCCGCTCCATCAAGCGTTGGTAGGCGATCTTCTGGACGTCGAGGAACGCCTGCTCACGAGCCTTGGCGGCGTTGGCGGCGGTCACGTCGACCGGCACGCCGGTCACGATGTAGGCCGCGTCTTGGGCGTGGACCGGCGTGGCCAGGGCCACGGCGACGGCGAGCGAAAGGGCGAGGAAAGCGCGAAGCAGCATGGTATTCCGCTTTGTTGGGCTGGCCCCATCTAGCCACAATCGGCGCGCGGTGAAAACTGATCGTTCGGCGGCGCCCCGTCACCGCCGTATCGGCCAGGACCACGACGGCGATCGTTGAATTGACGGACAGATCGGGTATGTTCACCGCCTTCACAGCCACCCAAAGCGACGCGAGGCCGCCATTTCCACCGAGGACAAAGCCAAGGGCCTGACCTACAAGGACGCGGGTGTCGACATCGACGCCGGCGAGGCGCTGGTCGAGGCCATCAAGCCGCTGGCCAAATCCACCGCCCGCATCGGCGCCGATGCCGGCCTGGGTGGCTTCGGCGCGCTGTTCGACCTCAAGGCCGCCGGCTTCACCGACCCCATCCTGGTCGGCACCACCGACGGCGTCGGCACCAAGCTCAAGGTGGCCATCGACGCCGGCAAGCACGACACCGTCGGCATCGACCTGGTGGCCATGTGCGTCAACGACCTGGTGGTCCAGGGCGCCGAGCCGCTGTTCTTCCTCGACTATTTCGCCACCGGCAAGCTCGATGTCGCCGCCGGCCGCGACATCGTCGCCGGCATTGCCGAGGGCTGCCGCCAGGCCGGCTGCGCCCTCATCGGCGGCGAGACCGCCGAGATGCCGGGCATGTACGCCAGGGGCGACTACGACCTCGCCGGCTTCTCGGTCGGCGCCGCCGAGCGCGGCGCCATCCTCACCGGCGACGACGTCAAGCCCGGCGACGTGCTGCTGGGCCTGGCCTCGTCCGGCATCCATTCCAACGGCTATTCGCTGGTGCGCCGCATCGTCGAGCGCTCCGGCCTCGACTATGCCCAGCCGGCGCCGTTCGATCCGGCCCGCCCGTTGGCCGAGGCGCTGCTGACGCCGACGCGCATCTATGTGAAGAGCTGCCTGGCCGCGGTGCGTGCCGGCACGGTCAAGGCGCTGGCCCACATCACCGGCGGCGGCCTGATCGAGAACGTGCCGCGGGTGCTGCCCAAGGGCACCGCCGCCGAGATCGACGCAAGCGCTTGGGCCTTGCCGCCGGTATTCGCCTGGCTGCAGAAGGAAGGCGGCGTCGCCGCCCAGGAAATGGCGCGCACCTTCAATTGCGGCATCGGCATGGTGGTGGTGGCGGCGCCCGAGAAGGCCGACGAGGCCCAGCGCCTGCTGGAAGCCGGCGGCGAGCGCGTCTGGCGCATCGGCCGCATCCTCACCCATCCAGGCGAGGCGGAGTGCCGGGTGGTCAAGGCGGAAGACGCATGGCGCGCGTGAAGGTCGGCGTCCTGGTCTCGGGGCGCGGCAGCAATCTGCAGGCGCTGCTCGACGCCTGCGCCGCCGCCGATTTCCCGGCCGAGATCGCCGTCGTGATCTCCAACATCCCCGGCGCCTACGCCGTCGAGCGGGCCGAGCGCGCCGGCGTCGCCACCCAGGTCATCGCGCACCGCGACTATCCCAGCCGCGAGGCCTTCGACGCCGCCGTCGACGCCGCCCTGCGCGCCGCCGGGGTCGAGTTGGTCTGCCTCGCAGGCTTCATGCGGCTGCTCACGCCGGGCTTCACCGAGGGCTGGCGCGACCGCCTGATCAACATCCATCCGTCGCTGCTGCCGGCGTTCAAGGGCCTGCACACCCATGAGCGCGCCCTGGAAGCCGGCGTGCGCCTGCACGGCTGCACCGTGCATGTGGTGCGCCCCGAGCTCGACGACGGCCCGATCATTGTCCAGGGCGCCGTGGCGGTGCTGGGCGACGACACCGCCGACAGCCTCGCCGCCCGCGTGCTCGAGGTCGAGCACCGCATCTACCCGCTGGCCCTGCGCCTCTTGGCCGAAGGCAAGGCGGTGGTCGAGGGCGAC